>CAWGJM010000050.1:0-215622 GCA_963822795.1 uncultured Alphaproteobacteria bacterium | reverse complement strand
TGCTGGCGCAAAGCGGGCATTCGTTGCAAGCAATCAAGAACGCGTCACGAATGGCACGATGGCGAGAAGTTCATCTCGCCGCTCGATCAAAAGAAAAAGGCCGGCGGGCATTACGCCGCCGACCCTGTCTCGCAACTGCCGGTTCGCGGGTCCGGTTCCGTTGCTTTGCATTCCGTCTTGCTGGATCGATTTGATTGGCAGCGCCGAGCGCCGGCTGACGCCATTGCACGCAGGTATGGTCCAGCCGTACCGAGGTACGCTTCCACTACGCAATTGGAATGGAGCCGGCTATCCGTTGGCTTGGGGCGCGTTTGCGATCGTACTCTTCAGCCCGCAATTACGGTGTAGCAGGCCATCAATTAGACGCCACGTGCAAAAGAGCTTACGGTCTTCATCGGCGATTGGCGCAGCCGTTAGCTGGAAAACAACATGCGGGAGGGACCGATGGCTTCGATGATTATCCATCATAGAGTCCGTGACTATTCTGCCTGGCGTCCGGGCTATGACGCCCACGAATCGAGCCGGAGCGCGGCTGGAATCACTGACGGCCGCGTCTACCGCAACGCGGAAGACCCTAACGACGTTGTAATCGTAGCCAACGTGTCGGACTTGGCCAAGGCGCGCGCCTGGACGGCGAGTGATGATTTGAAGATTGCGATGCAAAAGGCCGGTGTGCTGGGAGCGCCCACAATTCATTTGATCGGCTGATACTCTCGGCAAGGCCGGCATCGGTAGACGGTTAACCCTCTCGGCAAACACCCTGTACGTGGGTCAGGTTGCTACGTGGGCCGCCGCCAAGTTGCCTCATTAGATTGGAGAATTTGCACCGGCGCTATCCTGCCGGAGAAGCATCATGCTGAGAATGGTGTTGTTGGGCCTCCTCATCCCGTTGGGTGTGGGCGCACTGGCGGCAATGGAACTTAGAACTCCACCGCGCACGGCAGCAGCGGTCGTTCAGCCCCTTGCCGAGACAACCGTAGGCATTTCCGAGTTCACGTGGTGTGTTGGCGAAGGCTGATCAACTCGAAACGACATATGCGAAAGGCGAGACGCCAGCGCAGTCTGCTCTCGTCAACGAACGCATTCCTCCTTCGGAACCCACCGCTATCGGGTCTTCGGAGGCCCCGAGGATTAGCAGCCGCCATCGGCACGATCCCAAGTCAAAGAAGGTCACTACTGCTGCCCTTCCCAAGTCGAAACCAAAGACCACCGATATCAAGCGAACTACCATTCCCGCGCGTTCAAAGGCCGCCAGCGACACCCAGCCCTGTCGGCTAAGCGCGTTTGGTGGCTTGCGGAAGGCTTTGAATTTAGGCGGCTGCGAAATCTAATTCAGCGAGCCGCAATCCCTCCTCGCGCAGGCGACAAGTCGCTTGCACCGCACCAGTTTGCAAGAGGTAACAAAGTTCGAACCCGCGAGGATGGCATGTCACCGCACCAATCTGGCGGCGACCGCTGCACCTGTCGCCATTTATGGGTTCTTTAGCTTGGCGGCCAGAACCTCATATTGAATTTCTATACACGATTGTCCTTATTGCCCTGCGCGCGGCCGGGTCTGACGCCTAGGCATCTTTGCCTAATCGATCATCTGTGCTGGTGGGACCCGACTCAAGATCGGATGCCCGATGCGCCGCATATCGGACGTTGGCCATCGACATCGGTGACGTCGTCAGCCGCTCTCGCGTCCTACCCTTGTTCGAACTGGTTCGTGCCATGCATGGTCGCATCTGAAAACGTCGTGGGAGTCTTTATGTACGAGTGCGTGGCCGACCAGGTTCTCGGGATCAGCGGTCTGATTAACCTGTCGAACATTGTGTTTCTCGTGGCGTTCTCAGTGCGGGACGTCCTCTGGCTGCGCATTTTGGCCATCGTCGGTGAGGGGCTGACCTTGCCATATTACTATTTCCAAGGCGAAAAACTGTGGCCGCCGATTGTTTGGGGCGTGGCGTTCATGCTCGTCAACGCGGTCCGCATCGTGGCGACAGCTTTGGAGCGGCGGCCGGTAGTTCTCAGCGACAAGGAAGAACAGCTCTACCGCGTCGCATTCGGCTCGATCGACAAGCGAGAGTTCTTGAAGCTCGTCAGCCTTGCCCGGTGGGTCGACTGCTCGCCCGGGGAAGTTATTCTCGAAAAGGGGCAGCACATATCCGAGGCCATTGTCGTCATAGAAGGGGACCTCGAAGCCATTGTTAGCGGCAACACCAGAATGGCACTTCGACCCGGTCAGCTGATCGGGGACGTGAGCGCCTACAGCGGCCTGGCCAGTCCGGCGGACGTAGTGGCACGCGGACCCGGGATTTTCGCAAAGTGGGACCTGCGGCACGTGAGAGAATTCACAGCGAGCAGACCAGAACTCCGCGCCAACCTTCTTCGGATCGTGAGCATGGATCTTGCCGCCAAGTTGCGCGATATCGCCAATCCCAGCCCAGGTGCGGAGGAACTTGTGCCGAAGTTATCCCCGGGCGGCACGTAGCGAGGCGTAATCTATGTCGAACGTATTTTCTGCCTTGTAGAGCCATCGAAGCTATTTCGTTCGGTTCCCGCCAGGTGACTGGTAAATGGGCGGCGAAAATTTGCGGCACAGGCGAACGAATTCATCGCCGGCACTATTTCTTGCACGTCTGTTTGGACCGGGCGTCGAATCTGGCTACAGGCCTATCCGTCTGCCAAAGCTCCACATCGTGGCTGTCGACGAGCCGCCTGGCGGATTTGATGGCGGACTTATCATCAATACAGTCCAATCGAACCACGCCAATGGCTCGGTCGTGTAACCCAACGATATATGCGCAATAGACCGGCATCTTGGCCTCCAAATAGCGCGAACTGCCTCATTGGCGAATTTCCGGAATTCCCACGCGCAGCACGACGCGAACACGCCAACTGCGCGATCAGGACGCCGAGCATTTGTCGGAGGCACGCCACGATCAGTGAATGGTTGCCCGGAAGATGACCGCGAGAGTGTGTGAATTCGAGGGGGGCGCTTTGTCTTTTTCTAAAAGCCGAATAGTGCCGCCCAGCCGCAGATATCCCTCCGAAGCCGGGTGTAGCTTGTGGCGAAGGCCATGCTCATGGCGATCCTATGCGGCTCATATAAGACTTAGGCCGCAGCGCTCTCGAAATTAAATCTCGTCAGGAAGATATTGGCCCACGTGAGTTAAGCAATCTCGCATGACACGTCCGTCTGCAGACCGACGAACGGGGGCAATCGACAGCATGGAAGCCTTGCCGCTTCGCAAATGGTCGATCTCCACGAGGCTCCGGTCCGCGCCTGACGGCGAGAACGAACGAAACAGGTGATGGTATGGCTTCCCCTCAGATTGCCACTGGCGACAGAATTGTTGATCCGATGATCGCGCTCGCGGGCTGCTCGACGCGCCAACGCATCGTGTTGGCCGGCTCAAAGAGTATGGAATTGATGCTGGAGTTGCACCGGCGTGGATATCTGCTGGCGGCAGCGGCGGGCAATTGCGGCCGTCCAACCGGTCAGTACGACGTTGCGCTTGTGGATTGGCGGCGACGCACGCTTCACTCGCTTGAGCCGACGATGGACTGGCTGATGAATTTCCTCAACCCTCGCGCTGTGCTGGTGGTTTGGGTTGACGCACAGAAACCAGCAGCGAACGACAGCCTTCGCACCTCGGTGACGAAGCGCGGCTTCGCGATCGTGCGCGGTGCCGTGCATGAATGCGGTTGCGCGCTTTTGGCGCGACGATCGCAGGACTATCCGGTGCAAAAGGCGGCGTAACGCACCATCCGATGATCGCAATAGCCTCAAAAGGAAATCCAGATGGCCAAGACGAAGGCGCGACGCGCCATTATTCGCGAGTGGATGGCACTTGCGCGCGAGAAACGACAGTCCGGCCGGCAGGCACTGGCTTTTGCAAACGCCGCGATCCAACAGCACAGCCTGCCGCGCTGTCGCCGAACGCCGCACGACGTGATCATGGGATGGCTGCGGCCACGCGCCGGCCGACCCTGATTGGAGACAACAGGTTCCTGGAGGCGGCGAGCATGCATTGGGCTGCTATCGGCGCAAAGCGGCCGTTCGAACGCTGCAATTCCGTGAGTGATGAGGAATGAGAAGAAAACTACCCAGCCTCGAACTGGTTAGAAAATACTAACTGCATTGCCATCAGCTTAACGAACGCCGCTCGGACGGCGTCGTCTCTCGCCTGAGACATTGGAGCCCCGCGCGGGCTTTGCTTCCCTCAAACGATCCCCGCCGACGTCATCGCCACCGGCGGTCGCTCCTTGGCTTTGTGCTTGCGATAGCCCGAGGCGCGATAGGTCTCGATCGGCGCGATGGCGCCGCCGGCCCGCAGCCGTGCCATGGCCAGGATCGGCGAGACATCGGTGGTGTAGGCGCGCTTGAGTTCGAGATGGGCGCCGAGCGCGTCGTTGGCCGCTTGCGCCGCGGCCAGCGCTGGGCGGTCGACGATCAGCGCCTGGGCATGAGCGCGCTGCAATTCGATCGTCGATTGCATCAAGCTCTCGATCGGATCGGTTACGTTGTGCGATTGGTCGAGCATATAGGCCGGGGCGAAGCCTTCTGCCCCGCGCATCCGAGCGTCAATCAGTTCGTTAAACACCAGAAACAGGCGAAACGGTTCGACCGATCCGGTGTCAAGATCGTCGTCGCCGTATTTCGAATCGTTGAAGTGAAAGCCGCCGAGTTTTCCGAAGCGCACGAGGCGGGCGACGATCTGTTCGATATTGACGTTCGGCGCATGATGGCCGAGGTCGACCAGGCATTGCGCCTTCGGTCCAAGCTCCTGCGCCGCCGCAAAGCTGGTTCCCCAATCGGAAATCACGCTTGAATAGAACGCTGGCTCGTACAGCTTGTGCTCGAGAAACACCCGCCAATCCGCGGGCAGCGCCGCGTAGATCTCGCGCATTGAATCGAGATAGCGATCGAGCGCCAAGGTCATGTTCGATTGGCCGGCGAAATTCGAGCCGTCGGCGATCCACACTGTCAGCGCCTTTGAGCCGAGCTGGCGGCCGATGGCGATGCAATCGATGTTGTGCGCGATCGCTTGGGTCCGCACGGCGGGTTCGACATGGGAGAGCGAGCCGAACTTGTACGAATGCTCTTGGTTCGGCTGATCCTGAAACGTGTTCGAGTTCACTGCATCGAACGCGAGTCCATGCTTGGCGGCGACTTCCCGCAAGGCAGCGTAGTCACTCGTCGCGTCCCATGGAAAATGCGGCGATATCGTCGGTGTTGCCCGCACCAAATGGTGGATAGTGGCGCAATCCTCCAGCTTGTCGAACAGATGGCGCGGCTCGCCGGGGCCGGGAAAGCGTGCAAAGCGGGTGCCACCTGTGCCGACGCCCCAGGTCGGGATCGCGACGCCGAACGCCATGACCCTTCGTGTCAGCGCGTCACCGTCGATGCCCCGGCGGCCCAGCGCGCTTGACAAGGCGGCGTAATCCTCGTCGAGTGCGGTTTTTCGCGCGGCGTTCTCAGCCTGGAGAAGATCCTCGCTGATGGAAAAGTCGGTCATCATTGTCTCCCGGCGATTGGCGTCTCACCGCGTGAAAGCCTGCGCGTTGCCGGCATCGACATTGAGGATGTTGCCAGTCGATTTGGCCGAAAGGTCGCTGGCGAAGAAATAAACCCCCTCGGCGATGTCCTCCGGCAACACCGAAAGCTTCAGCATCGATCGCTGCCGATAGACCTCTTCGAGTTCGCCTTCCGACACCTTGTTGGAGGCGGCTCGTTGCTGGCGCCATTCGCCGGCCCAGATTTTCGAGCCGCGCAGCACCGCGTCCGGATTTATGGTGTTGACGCGGATGCCGTGCGGCGCGCCTTCCAGCGCGAGGCAGCGCGCCAGATGGATCTCCGAGGCCTTGGCCGCGCAATAGGCCGACGCGCCGGCCGAGGCGGCGAGCCCGTTCTTGGAGGCGACGAACACAATCGCGCCGCCGCATTGCTGCCGTTGCATCAGCCGGAACGCCTCGCGCGCCACTAGAAAGTAGCCGGTGGCGAGTACATCCATGTTCTTTTGCCAAAGCGCCAGGCTGGTGTCCTCGACCGGCGAGGCGGAGGCGATGCCGGCGTTGGAGACCACAATATCGATCCCGCCATAGGCGAGAATGGACTCGTGGAAGCTCGCGACAACGCTCGCCTCGTCGGTCACGTCGAGCGGGATGCCGACCGCGCTGTCGCGGCCGAATTTTTGCACGATCGTTTGGATGCGCGCGTCGAGCGCCTCCTGGTCGATGTCGGCCAGCACGACACAGGCGCCTTCGCCCGATAGTCGCAACGCCGTTGCTCCGCCGATGCCGCCGGCACCGCCGGTGACATAGGCGATTCTGCCGGCCAGCGATTTCGCCTTCGGCATGCGCTGCAGCTTGGCCTCTTCAAGCAGCCAATATTCGATATCGAAGGCTTCCTGTTCCGGCAGGCCGACATAGGCGCTGACGCCGGAGGCGCCACGCATGACGTTGATGGCGTTGATGTAGAATTCCGACGCAATGCGCGCCGTCGCCTTGTCCTTGGCGAAGGAGAACATGCCGATGCCAGGCACCAGGTAGATCACCGCATTGGCGTCGCGCATCGTCGGTGAATTCGGCCGCTTGCAGCGCTGGTAATAGGCGGAATAATCGTCTCGATAGGCCTCAAGAAGCGCGTCGAGCGAATTGGCAAGCCTATCGCCATTGTCACTTTGGCGATCGTAGGGCAGCACCAGGGGACGGATTTTGGTGCGCAGGAAATGATCGGGACAGGATGTTCCCAACGGCGCCAGTCTATCCAGCGCGCGCGAATTGACGAACTCCAGCACTTCCGGCGCGTCGGTGAAATGCCCGACCTTGCGCTCGTCGTGCGAGATCTTGCCGCGGATCAGCGGCATCAGCGCCGCCGCGACGGCGCGGCGCGTCTCAGGCGCGGCAGCATCACAGCGCGGACCGCCGAAGGCGGGCTGTTTTTCATGTCCCGCGAGCCAGTCGGCGGCCTGCTGGATAATGCGCAACGTGGTCTGGTAGGCCGCCTTCGATGTCGGGCCCCAGGTGAACAGACCGTGGCCGCCGAGCACCACGCCGACATATTCGGGATGTTGGGCCGCCATCGCGCCGAGCTTCAGGCCAAGGTCGAAGCCCGGCCGCTGCCAGGGTAGGAACCCGATCGCGCCGCCGAACACTTTTCCCGTCAATTCCTCGGCGTTGGAGCAGGCGGCGATGGCGATCACCGCATCAGCATGGACATGATCGACATGGGGGTGCGGCACGAAGCCGTGCAAGGCGGTGTCGATGGAGGTCGCGCGCGGGTTGAGATTGAAGGTGCAGTGATTGAACAGCGCCACCATCTCGTCTTCATAGGCGATGCCGCGATAGAGCTGTTTCAGGCTTTCCAACTTGTCGAGATAGAGGGTGGAGAAGCCGTCACGCTTCATCGAGCCGAGGTCGCCGCCGGAGCCTTTGACCCACAGCACGGTGATCGGTTTTTGCGTCAGCGGATCGGTCATTGTGAGCTTGGCCGAGGTGTTGCCGCCGCCGAAATTGGTGATGCGAAGATCACTGCCGAGCAGATTGGAGCGGTAGAGCAACAGGCCCGGCTCATCCAGGTCCGCCGCATGGGCGTCGTTCCAAAGACCGGGAAGTGGCCCGGCCGCAGCCTTGGTCATGAACTTCGTCTCCGTCATGATGCGCTTTTGCCGGACCATAGGATCGTGACCGATCACGGTCAATCACGATATGAGCGATATTGCCCGACGGCATGATTGATGCAGTGCGAAATTGACGGAATATGAGGGTTTCGCGTTGACCGTCCAAAAGGTTCGTGACTAGTTATGAACGTTGGGAGGAGCGGGCCGTGCACGAACGCGAGCGCTGGCAGGTTATCAAGGCGATGCTGAAGCAGCAGCTGCTGGTTCATATCGCCGACGTTTGCCGCGCCACCGGCGCCTCCGAAGCTTCGGTGCGACGCGATTTTTCCCGGCTTGCCGAAATGGGTTCGGCGACGCGGGTGCGCGGCGGATTGGAGGCGATCCCTGGTTCGCAGCTGACGTCGAGCGACGCGCCGGCGCTGGCGACCCGCTCCTTCGAGATCAGCAAGACACTCAATGTCGCCGCCAAGCGGGCAATCGCCCGGGCTGCGGTCGCGCTGTGCAGCGACGGCGACGCCATCATCATCAATGGCGGCACCACGACCTTCGAGATGGCCGAATTCCTGCGCGAGCGCCGCCTCAAGGTGCTCACCAATTCCTATCCATTGGCCGAGACGTTGATCCACCATTCGAACTGTCGCGTCGCGCTGCCGGGCGGCGAGGTCTACCGCGAACAGAAACTGATTGTCTCGCCGTTCGAGGAAGACGCGATCCAGCATTATTCGGCCTCGCGCATGTTCATGAGCGCGATTTCGATCGGTCCGCTCGGCGTGATCGAGGGCGATCCCTTGATCGCCCGCGCCGAGACCAAGCTGCTCAAGCGCGCCGAGAAGCTGGTGGTGCTGGCCGACAGCTCCAAATTCACACCGCGCGGCAGCCTGGTGGTTTGTCCGCTGTCGCGAATTTCGACCTTGATCACCGACGCCCAGGCACCGAAGGAAGCACTCGACATGCTTCGCGACGCTGGCGTCGAGGTGATGATCTCGACCGAAACTCCCGACGAGGTCGCGGCCGCATGAGCGACGCCTGCAACGCACCCGTGCGAGAGGGCGGCCCAGCGGCGCCGCTGCTGGCGGTAGCCGGCATCGAAAAATCCTTCCCCGGGATTCGCGCGCTGTCGGGGGTCTCGTTCGAGGTCGCGCCGGGCGAAGTACACGCGTTGCTAGGCGAGAACGGCGCCGGCAAATCCACCCTGATCAAAATCATCTCCGGGGTCTATCAGCCCGACGCCGGCACCGTTCATGTCGACGGACGGCCGCTTCGTTTCGATTCTCCGGACGACGCGCGGCGCGCCGGGATCGCGACCATCTACCAGGAACTGCTGCTGTTTCGCGATCTGACGGTGGCCGAAAACGTCTTCATGGGCCACGCACCGCGCGGCCGCGGCGGCCGGCTCGACTGGAAGGCGATGGCGGCCAAGACCGAGGCGCTGCTCGCGGCCCTCGAAATTGTCGATCTGGCCCCGAGCCGGGTCGTTGGCTCGCTCAGCGTCGGCAATCGCCAGCGCGTCGAGATCTTGCGCGCGCTGTCGCAGGATGCGCGGCTGCTGATCATGGACGAGCCGACCGCCGCGTTGACCGAATATGACGTGACACGGCTGTTCGACATCGTGCGGCGCCTCAAATCGCGCGGTGTGGGCATCATCTATATCAGCCACCGCATGGACGAGATCTTTCAACTGGCCGATCGGGTGACGGTGCTGCGCGATGGTGCCCAGGTCGGCACCCGCCGAGTCGTGGAGACGTCATCGGCGGAACTGGTCCAGATGATGGTCGGTCGCCAAATCGAAAGCCTGTTCCCCAAGGTCGCGGCGACGGTCGGCGCGCCGGTGCTGGAAGTGCGGGATCTGGTACGGCGGCCGATGACGAGGAGTATCAGCCTGACCGTGCGCGCCGGCGAAATCCTAGGCCTCGCCGGCCTGGTCGGCTCCGGGCGCAGCGAATTGGCGCAGACCATCTTTGGCGTGACGCCCGCCGAATCCGGCCGGATCCTGGTTTCCGGCGAGCCGGTGCAAATTCGCTCGCCTGGCCGGGCGCGCGCGCTTGGCATCGCCTATGTCCCCGAAGACCGCGCCACCCAGGGCCTGGTCCGCCCCATGAATGTGCGCGAGAATTTTTCCCTGGCCAGCCTGGCCAAAGTGGCGCGCTTCGGCTTCATCGATTCCGCGGCAGAAACGCGATTGGCCGAAACGGGGGTCGCCCGCTTTCGCGTCAGGACGGGTTCGCTCGACCAGGTGGTCGGCCGATTGTCCGGAGGCAACCAGCAGAAGATCGTGCTGGGCAAGTGGCTCGCCAACCAGCCGAAACTGCTCATTCTCGATGAGCCGACCCGCGGCATCGACGTCGGCGCCAAGGCGGAAATCCACCGACTGATGGGCGAACTCGCCGCACAAGGCTTGGCCATCCTGATGATCTCCAGCGAGTTGCCCGAAGTGCTCGGCATGAGCGACCGCGTGCTGGTGATGCGCGAGGGCCGGCTGGTCGCCGAATTCTCGCGCGCGGAAGCCACGCCTGAAGGGGTCGGCGCGGCCATGATGGGCAGCCAGGGCGCCGATGCGGGGAGGGCGGCGTGAGTACCATGGTGGTTGCACGCCTGCGTCCCCGGGAAGCCGGCGCGCTTCGCTTGTTCGCCTCGCAGGAGGCCTTGCTGGCTTTCGCGATCATCGGCATTGCAATCCTGGTCGGCCTCTACAACCCGCGCTTTCTGGCGACGCGAAACCTCGCCGACATCGTGCTTGGCAACGCCTATATCGCGGTGGCGGCGATCGGCATGTCGATGGTGATCGTGTCCGGCAATATCGATATTTCTGTCGGTTCCCTGATCGGCGTCCTCGCCACTATCAGCGGATCGCTGGCGGTCGCGGGTGTGCCGATCATTCTGGTCTGGCTCACGCCGCTCGTGGTCGGCATCCTCGTCATGATGCTGCAAGGCGCGGTGATCGCCTACTTACGGATTCCGGCGATCGTGGTTACGCTGGGGATGTTGTCGATCCTCAAGGGCGGCCTGATCAGCGTCACCGGCGGTCGATGGATCACCGACCTGCCGCAAAGCTTCCATCTCGCCGATATCGAATTGTTCGGGATATTGCCGATGCCGGTGCTGATCATGGTGGCGGCGACCATTCTGGCCGCGCTGTGGATGCGCTATTCGGCAAGTGGTCGCGCGATCTATGCCACCGGCGGCAATGCCGAAGCCGCGCGGCTGTGTGGCGTGTCGCCGCGGCGCACGGTGGTGATGGTATTCGCGCTGCATGGGCTGTTCGCAGCGATCGCGGCGCTGCTGTTCGCGACCCAACTCAAGGTGATCCAGTCGACGGTACCGCCCAACCTCGAGCTGACGGTGATCACCGCCGCGGTGGTCGGCGGCGTCAGCATCCTTGGCGGTGTCGGCACCGTGGTTGGATCGACGCTGGCGGCGATCTTGATCGCCGAGATCGCCAGTGCGCTGGTCTTCATCAACGTCTCGCCATATTGGATTCACGCCGTGCAGGGTGCGTTGATCCTGGTCACGGTGGTCGCCGACATCCTGCGGCGCCGGCGCCCTCAGGTGGGAGGATAATCCTTATGGCGGTGCTCGCACCCGAGGTTCGATCGGCCGCGCCGCGTTGGCTGATCCGCCACGAGACGCTGCTGGCGGCGATTCTGGTCGTCGCGCTGGCGATCCTCGGCCTGTTCAACGAGCGCTTCCTGACCATCGACAATCTGCTGAACCAGGGCCGCCTGATGACCGAGGTCGGTCTGCTCGCTTTGCCGATGACGTTCATCATCATCACCGGCGGCATCGACCTGTCGGTGGGATCGATCGTCGGGCTGTGCGCGATCATGCTGGGCTATTCCTGGAAAGACCTTGGCTTCCCGTTGCCGCTGGCGATCGCCTTCGCGATCGGGGTCGGAGGCATCGCCGGCTTTATCAACGGGTTGCTGATCACCCGCGTCCGGGTGCCGCCGCTGATCATGACCATCGCCACTTTGGCGCTCTATCGGGGACTCGCGGAAGGCATCAGTCAGGCGCGATCGGTGCGCAACTATCCCGAATGGTTCTTCTTCACCGGGCAAGGGGAATGGCTCGGAGTGCCGGTGCAGCTCTGGATCCTGCTGGCAGGGATCATCGTGGCCGGCATAGCGTTGGACCGCACCACCTTCGGCCGCACGCTCTATGCGATCGGCAACAACGAGACCGCCGCCCGATTTTCGGGCCTGCCGGTCGATCGGGTCAAGCTCGTGGTCTACACGCTGTCCGGATTGGCCGCAGGGCTGTCGGCCTGGGTGCTGGTTTCCCGCGTGACCACGACGCGCTCGGACATGGGAAGCGGCTACGAACTCGACGTCATCGCCGCCGTGGTTCTCGGCGGCACCAGCATTTTCGGCGGGGTTGGGACGATCTGGGGGACCGTCGTCGGCCTGGTCATGATCCAGCTGTTGAAGAACGGGCTGGCGCTGACCGGGGTCAAAGGCGACGCCACCATCATCGTCATCGGCGCGGTCCTGATCGCGTCCACGCTGATCGCAAGTTCTCTCCACGGGCGCCGCGAGGTCGCGGGCTGATGGGGTGATAAGCCGCAACAGCGGCGTTTTAGGGAGGAAACCATAATGAAACAGATCATGAAACATCGGATGATGAAGACGGTCGCGCTCGTGATCCTGGGCGTTGCGATGGCGGGCGGCTCCGCCGTGGCCGCCGACAAGTGGGATGGCGGCGACGATCTTCCGACCAGCCCGCTCGCATGCGACGCGGGCCCGGCAGCCGCGGCGGCCGCCAAACCTTATGACGGCGGCCAGACCACCGGCGCGCCAGACAAGGCCGGCAAGCCGATCACGCTGGTGGATGTGCCGAAGCTGATCGGCATCGGCTACTTCAACGCCACCTCCAAGGGCATGCAGGACGCCGCCAAGGAGATCGGCAACGTCAAGGTAACCACCGACGGACCCACCGAGGCCAAGATCGACGAGCAGATCAAGTTCATCGACAATTACATCACCCGCGGCGTCGACGGCATCCTATTCGCTGCCAATGATCCGGTGGCAATCGCTCCGGTTCTGAAGAAGGCCTTGTCGAAGGGGATTCACGTGGTCGGCTATGACGCCAACTCGCAGCCCGATGCGCGCCAGTGGTTCATCAATCAGGCCCAGTTCAACGGCATCGCCAAGGCGATGGTCGATGCGATGGCCAAGGAAGCCGGCGAGGACAAGGGATTTGCCATCGTCACCAGCACGTTCACCACGCCCAATCAGGCGCGCTGGATCGCCGAAATGTCTGCCTACGCCGCCAAATGCCATCCCAAACTGAAATGGCTGGAAACGGTGGAGGCGCAGGAGGACAACGTGCTGTCGTTCAACCAGGCCACCACGCTGATCAACAAATATGGCGACAAGCTTTCCGGCCTGTTCGGCATGACGTCGGTCGCCACGCCCGCTTCGGCCGAAGCCGTCACCAAGGCTGGTCTGTGCGGTAAGCTCGCCGTCGTCGGCCTCGCCACGCCGAATGCGATGAAGCCCTATGTCAATGCCGGTTGCGTTAAGTCCGTCGTGCTGTGGAACCCGGTAGATCTCGGCTATGCCGCGACCTATGCGATCCGCGCCGTGGTCGACGGCAAGCTGAAACCCGGCGCGACCTCGGTCGTTGCCGGCAAGCTCGGCAAGCTCAACGTCATCAATGGCAGCGAAATTCTGTTGGGTTCACCGTTCATCTTCACCAAGGACAACATCAAGGATTTTGATTTCTGATCGCGGTTCGTGCCGGCCTCTCGTGGCGGAGGGGCCGGCGCTGCGGCCGAGGTTTGCGCCTGCAACGGCACGAGGCTGAACCCCTTGAATTTGCAAATCTCGGCCTAGGCATCGACCATGACCGGGCGCTACGCCTTCAAGATGTTCCTTAACCCGGGATGCGCCGCGGAACATCGCCGGCGCCATGACGTGATCTGGCCGGAACTCGTGTGCCTGCTCACCGAGGCCGGCGTCGCCAATTATTCGATTCATTTCGATCAGGAAACCTCGATCCTGTTCGCCTTTCTGGAGCGCGGTGAGGACCATCGGATGGAAGCACCTGCCCGACCGACCGGTGATGCGCCGCTGGTGGGGATCACATGAGGGCCATCATGCGCACGCATCCCGACGGCTCACCGGTCTCGGTCCCGCTCACTGAGATGTTTCATCTGCCATAGGCGTCGGATCGGACGCGCGCCGTCCGAAAGGGGATCCAGGATGAACGGTGTCACCGCGGTTCTCGATATCGGCAAGACCAATGTGAAGGTCGCGACCTTCGCTTGCGATGGTGCGCTCGTGTGGCAGCGCACCATGCCCAATCGCATGGTGCCCGGCCCACCTTATCCTCATGCGGATGTCGAGAGGATCTGGGAGTTTTTGCTGGGCGCCCTTGCGGAAGCCGAGAAGGTCAATGGGATTGCGGCCATTGTCCCGACGAGCCACGGCTGCGCCGCCGCGCTGATCGACGATTCTGGCCTGGTGCTGCCGGTGATGGACTACGAGTTCGCCGGCGTCGAGGAGATCGAGCCATTTTATGCCCCGCTGCGCCCACCGTTCTCGCAAACGTTCTCGCCCGCCTTGCCCGTGGGCCTGAACCTTGCCCGGCAATTGGCGTGGCAGCAGCGGCGTTTTGCCGAAATGTTCGCGCGGGCAAAATATCTTCTCACCTATCCGCAATATTGGGCATGGAAACTTTCAGACGTAACGGCGGCTGAAGTCACCTCGCTGGGGGCTCATTCCGATCTGTGGGCGCCGCTGCAGGGACAGTTTTCCAGCGTGGTCTCCGCACTCGATCTGTGCCGATTGATGCCGCCGCTGCTGCCGGCCTACCAGCGCCTTGCGCCGATCAAGCCCGACATCGCCGCCGCGGCCGGGCTAGGACGCGACGTCGGCGTGTTTTGCGGCGTCCATGACTCCAACGCCTCGCTGCTCCCGCATCTGAGCTCGCGCCGGGCGCCATTCG
This sequence comes from uncultured Alphaproteobacteria bacterium, assembly GCA_963822795.1. Taxonomy (GTDB): domain Bacteria; phylum Pseudomonadota; class Alphaproteobacteria; order Rhizobiales; family Xanthobacteraceae; genus Bradyrhizobium. Next base: position 201,070 of record CAWGJM010000050.1, on the reverse strand, counting down.
CGATTATTTCGACCGGCACCTGGGTGATCCTGATGGCGCCAGGCTTGAGCGTGAAGGGGCTCGATCCGGCTGACGACACGCTGGCCAATGTCGATGTTGAAGGCCGTCCAGTCGCCACCGCGCGTTTCATGGGCGGGCGCGAATATGCCGCAATCGCCGGGGCGCCGGGCAACCCGGACCCGGCTTCGCTGGCGCGTGTGATCGCATCTGGCGCGATGGCGCTGCCATGCTTTGCCGGGCAGGGCGGAGGCGGCCCGTTCGCCTCGCGCCGGGGTGAAATTCGTGGGGAAACCGCATTTGCCGATCGGTTGGCGCTTGCGACGCTTTATGTTGCGCTGATGAGCGACCTGATGCTGACGCGTCTCGGCGTTATCGCCGGCGATCTTGTCATCGAAGGCAGCCTCGCCGCCAACCCCGCCTATGCTGCGCTGCTCGCTGCGTTCCGTCCATCGCAGCAGGTTTTCGCAGGCTCCGACGCCGCCGGGACCGCGCGGGGCGCCGCGCTCTTGGCGCAATGGCCCCCGCGGAACTTTCAACCGCCGCCGCTGATCGCGGCGCCACCTTGCACGGTTGAAGGTCTGCACGCCTATCGAGACACATGGACGAGAGCCGTGCTTGAAAGATGAGACGGTGGTTGCCGCAATTCAGTTCGCAGCATAGGTTGAACTTGCGAAACCGTCGTCATCAGGATGCAGAGCATATTCGCTTTCCTCCTGGCGCTTTTTGAACGTGAAGCATCCAGCCTCGTCAGCGAATACGAATTTAGCGGGCATAAGAGGTTCGGTTGAGAGAATAACTTCTGCTCAACCTAACAGATTCACACGCGGAGTGTCTTGCGAAGTGCATAATCAGCCGTCAGGGGCACTACGCTGCGTTTTCCGACTTCCTGGTCACCCTGATCATGTGCGCACGGGTGACCGCGGCCCCAAGCTGTAGCGGCTTCATTCGCTGCCCGATCGACGGAATCATGGGGCATGTCCGACACTATCCCCGGCTGCGATGCGAACGAGGCCTATGAGATTGTTTCTCATCGGCCCGCTTTTCTTGGGGACTTCTGGACCGTGATCTGCAATGGCATCCCCGTGCGGCACTATCCTGCTAAGAGCAAGGCGCTCGCCGAGCGTTACATCAGGGATCCGGACTATCGGCAAAGTCTGATCGAAAAGAAGCTTTGGGAACGCGGCATCCCACCAAGCCATAGACGATGACATGCCCGCGCTGCGGGGGCCTGCCATTGGATTTGCAACACCACCGAACCGCCGCGATCCCAATGCGGGACTGACATCAACGGGGCGGCAAGTAGCCTCGCTGCGGTTCCGCAAACAGGTATTGCGGATTTTCACCACAGTAGGAGCCTGTACCATACGCGGTCCACACACACTGATTGTAGGTTGCGAATTGGCAATTACCGGGATAGCCCCACGTTCTTCCCTGTAGACAGTACCGATCCGGTGTGGAGGCCGCCGCCACGGCCGGCGCTCGCACGCGAGTACGCGCGAAGCTTGGGCTCGCGATCGCAACTACGCCAGCAATCAAGAGCCCTGCGAATAGAATTTGGCGCATGAAACCAACTCCAGATGCTCTGCGGGATGAAGTATGCCAAATCATATGAGCTGCACCGACCATTTCCTCAAGCTGTAGCGGCTTTACGGTCACTCACATCGTCGTCATCGATGTCCGTCCGATGATCCGATCTCTCTTCCCGATGGCCGCGAGCTGGTCAGCTCGAGGATGCCGGCACTTATATCACGAAGCTACCCAAGGCCGAGCACGAGGCGGCGGAATGGCTGGCAGCGACGGAAGCCTTGATCCTGGTAGCCGAGCGTGGCGGTCCGACGTTGCTTAGCGCGGATCGGCGTCATGCGCGCACTGAGTTGTCACGTCGAACGTGTCTTCGAATTGTCGGTTAAAAAAAGCATCTTTGGGGAAGTCGCAAGCGCCTGCCTACCCGTCCTTTGTGACTTTGTCGAAGCAGGCCCCGAATCGCCAGTTCATGCCAAGTGGGCACGGGCGACGGGGTCGAGCCCCGGCAGGGCATTCGTTGCGAACTGCGCCGGCAGTCCAGCCATCGACGACACATCCCCCGTTGGGTGCGCCATGGCAGCCAGGGCCGCATCCATCGGTGGCCTTGGCTGCGCTGAAGATTGAGAGGCTACCGGCGAACAGAACTGCCACGAAAAGGTTCCTCAATGTTACCTCCATGGTTGGGCCGCATCCCGGCCAGGCATTCTCATCGGAAGAAGAGATGGGGCCGCGAGCCAAACGCGCCAAGGGCTACAGGATCATAAAATGAAAACCGTCTTCGTCAACATCAACACTGCCAAGCAACTGACGTCGATTACCGTCCAGCGCAAGAATACGCGCCACCAGCGACTAGATCATCAGCCATTTCGATCCGCTTCCGATCGCGGCGCGAGAGCCTTTGGCACACCATTCAAGCCTGCCACCTTCGCGGCCTCAGCAGGCGACTTGTTGTCCTCCACGATTGCGAGGATTGCGACGCGCTTCTTCGGCGTCAGCCGATGGTCAACGGGCTCGCCTGGCGCCTTCTTCAGGCGTTCCGGCCTGCGGGGCCGGCCCGGGCCGCGCTTCTTGCTCACGCCTGTACCCGCCGCAAGGATCGGAATGGCCGGGCATATCGCACGGGTCGCGCCTCGCTTGCTGGCTTCAGCCCCACCATGCGGCGGCCTTCGCCCAGTGACAAACAGCCATACTGCAAGCAGTCGCACAGGTTCGAGTACGTGTCTTTTTTGGGTCGCAGCTCGCCGTCATCTTCTTTGACCAGATGATAGCGGCCGGCCATGCCTACGACGGTTGCCAGCGTCTGGGCGACGAGCGGACAGGGCTTTTCCGGTTCTCATCCATGACAGTTCACTCTTCAGATGTGGACCCGTGCCAATATGCAGCGGCTTTGAAGCTCGCCGCAGAAAATTCCGCAAAGTATGGCTTCCAGCATATCTGCTGCCTGAATGTTGGATCGCTGCCACGTGATCATTTCGCTGACTTCGATATTGAGCCGAAATCGGGAAGGGGATGCGACTGGTGCTGCCATCATCGGCCGCGAGCATCCTGCGCAGCATCTTCCTGTTGCTGAACCCACCCCAAAATTCTTCATGGGCGTCGTCAATTGCCCCGGCAAGATATTCCGTCTCACTGCGGAGATCAGTGAATTTGCGAACGGTCGAGAACGGGTCGGACGCCTTGGAGATTGCCTTGGCGCGAACACCAGAACTCGCCCTCGAAGGTGGCGGCGGCGGACCAGCCGTTCAGCCATTTCATCTCCACTGAGGTGGTGGTCAGAGCAGAGTCGTGCGCCTGCGCCGCGCCGTTGACGACACAGGTTCCGCCGGGCAGCGCCTTGAATGTCGCGGCGATATTGCGGTCGGGGTTGAAGGAGGAGAATGAACTATTCGTATCCACCCTTCTAGAACTGCCAGATATTCCTAAGTTAAGTTAGCGAGAGGGCGCTCTTGAACCAGTACGATACCCTGGTGATCACATCTAGATCCGCTGTGTCCCTTAGATTGATTCCAGGCATGCTCGAGGTGCACCTTAATGTGGAGCATGCTGGCAAGAGACGTCAGACGATCGACGGAAGCTCATTCATGTTCATGCGTAGATTATTGCCATGTTCATGCGTAGATTATTGCCTACACAGGCGATCTCGGCTCCGAGCACTTTAAATTCGAAAACCGCAAGCCTGATCGCCAGCAACAAGGTCGAGGGCACGACCGTGTGACGGGCAGACGATCGATCGGTCGAGCGCGTCATGATCGACAAGATCAGTGGCAAGGTGGTCTACGCGGTCCTCAGATCACCCAACTGAGCGCGTCGCGCCCAGGAACCGCCAGATTGCTAACCGACTCTCGTTGTTGTTCGCCGAGCGGGGATGACCCCATGGTGCGCGGGCGCGCGCCCTGATAGACTTATGTCGTCAATAACAACCTAGCCTGCGAAGGCCGGCGTTTCCGAGGAGCTCCCATGCAAAACCCCAGAACAGGCGTGCGGTGGATGGTCGCCGCGATGACGTCGATCAGCATCACGGCCTTCGCGCCCGGCCACGCCGCGTCCGTGGCGCCGGTCGCCGCCGAAAACGGGATGGTGGTTTCCGCCCAGCACTTGGCCACGATGGTGGGTGTGGATGTGCTCAAGCGCGGCGGCAACGCGGTCGATGCGGCGGTAGCGGTTGGGTATGCGCTCGCCGTGGTCTATCCGGCGGCCGGCAATTTGGGCGGCGGTGGATTCATGACCATCCAGCTTGCCGATGGCCGCAAGACGTTCCTGGATTTCCGCGAGACGGCGCCCAAGGGCGCCACCGCCAACATGTACCTCGACAAGGACGGCAACGTCATCAAGGGCCTGTCCACCCAGGGGCACCTCGCCGTCGGCGTACCCGGCTCAGTTTCGGGCATGGAATACGCTAGGGAGAAGTACGGCACCATGAAGCGCGCGGATCTGATCGCGCCGGCCCTCCAACTGGCCGAGGATGGCTTCGCACTCGACCAGGGCGACGTCGACATGCTGCTCACGGCGACCAAGGATTTTCAGGAGGATCCTGCGTCAGCCGCCATCTTCCTCAACAACGGCAAGCCGTTCCAGGTGGGCGAGAAGCTCGCGCAGCATGAGCTCGCCGAGACCTTGCGCGAAATCAGCAAGCGCGGCACCGACGGCTTCTACAAGGGCTGGGTCGGCAGCGCCATCGTGGCATCGAGCCAGGCCGGCAAAGGCCTGATCACGCAGGAGGACCTGGACGGCTACAAGACCCGTGAGCTGGCACCCGTCGAATGCGATTATCGCGGCTACCACGTGGTCTCCGCGCCACCGCCGAGCTCGGGCGGCGTGATCATCTGCGAGATCCTGAACGTGCTGGAGGGCTATCCGCTCAAGGAGCTGGGCTACCACTCTGCGGAGGCCGTGCACTACCAGATCGAAGCCATGCGCCACGCCTACGTCGACCGCAACAGCTATCTCGGCGACCCGGACTTCGTGAAAAACCCGCTCGACCGCTTGCTCGACAAGAATTACGCGGCCAGGATCCGTGCCGTGATCGACCCGAACAAGGCGGCCGTATCCAAGGACATCAAACCGGGCGTCGAGCCGCATGAGGGCAGAAACACCACGCACTATTCGATCGCCGACAAGGACGGAAACGCGGTATCGGTCACCTACACGCTGAACGACTGGTTTGGGGCCCGGGTGACGGCGGCCAAGACCGGCGTGCTTCTGAACGACGAAATGGACGACTTCACCGCCAAAATCGGCGTACCGAACCTCTATGGCCTGGTACAGGGCGAGGCCAACGCCATCGCGCCCGGCAAGCGTCCGCTGTCCTCCATGAGCCCGACCATCGTCACCAAGGACGGCAAGCCGGTGATGGTGGTGGGCACCCCGGGCGGGAGCCGCATCATCACGGCCGTGCTGCAGACGATGATCAACGCCATCGATTACGACATGAACGCGCAGGAAGCCGCCGATATGCCGCGCTTCCACCAGCAGTGGCTCCCGGACCTGACCAATCTGGAGAATTACGCGCTGTCGCCGGACACCCGCAAGATCCTGGAGGGCAAGGGCCACAAGTTCGGTCCGCCGCAACCGGCCAACCACCTGGCGGTAATCATCATCGGCGCGCCGTCGCTGACGGGCAAGCCGGTCGGCACCAATCGCTTCTACGGGGCAAACGACCCGCGCCACGACAGCGGGCTGGCTGCCGGCTACTGATTGTCATCGTACGATCCAACAAAGCCGGTTGCAGCGGGCGTACTGTGCGGAGAGCTCCGCTCTCCGCCGCCTCGCTCGCCGGCGGTGCGCTGGAGCGAGCGAGCGCCGGCGGCTCCGAGGGGATAGCTTCACCGGACTCCATGATCGATTTTGCTGAACTTGACCGAACTTAGGCGCGCAAGCCCCTAGTTTCAACTATGGGGTGAGCGCCTCTTTGCTATTAGACATCAGCCAGGTACATAATTGGCTATGGCGGACTTCAGATCGAACGGGAACGTTCTCTTCTCGTGCAAATACCACGTGGTGTTTTGCCCGAAATACCGTAAGCCAGTTCTTAATCCGCCTATCGACGCCAAACTTAAGAAACTAATTCAGTAAGTATGCGACGAGACGCAATCGGCGCTGATTGAAATGGAAGTCATGCCAGACCACGTCCATCTGCTTGTCGGCTGCGATCCGCAATACGGCATCCACCGGCTGGTGAAGGGCATCACGCGCCGGTCTTCGCGTGTTCTCCGTCAGCAGTTCCGGGTGCTGCGCACGCGCATTCCAACATTATGGACGAACAGTTATTTTGTGTCTTCGGTCGGCGGCGCTCCCCTCGCGCTCATCAAGCAATACATTGAAAATCAGAAGAGGGTCTGATGGAAATGCCTCAAATGATTTCAATTGCCGGTCTTAAGGCGCGAGGATGGGCACAAGCCCTCATCACGCTCCTTGGGGAACCGGATGTGGTAAGGCGCAATTCTCATTATGCGAAATTAGCGCCTATGCGCCTCCGGCGATTGAAGCGTATAAAGAATGGCACTGGGATGGAGACGGGACGGCGGAAGATGCACCCGCCGAGTTTCTCGAACGCATCACCGTAAACTTGATCCGGCATAATCTAACAGCGTGCGACAGGGCATTAGAGGAAGTCGCTGGTCGGGTTGGCATCGCCTCTGCGGTACAAGCTATTCGAGCAAAGATTTACTCAGCCATAGGAGAGAGCTATCCGGCTTTAGCAGATGAATGCAGTCGGCAATTGATGCGTAGAGGACTGTGATGCCGCGCGTTAAAACCCTGTCCTTCGTCGCCGAGTTCCCGCTTCAGACGACTGCGGCGGATGAGAAGACATTGGATACGCGGCTGAACGCGGCCCGGCACCTCTATAATGCCTGTTTGCAGGAGTGCCTTCGCCGCCTCGATCTGATGAAGCAGTCGAAGGCATGGCAAGCCGCACGCGCCATGCCTGCGACAGTGGACAAGCGTCACAACAAAGCGCGCTCGCAAGCGTTCCGGGCCGAACTTGAGCGGTTCGGCTTCACCTCGCGCGAGATTGAAAAGCATGCGCTCTCCTGCCGCAATGCCTGCTGGATCGGCGATCACCTCGGCAGCCACGACACGCAAACCACGAGTTTGCGCGCGTTCCGGGCAGCCGAGCAGTATGCGTTTGGCAAGCGCGGCCGCCCACGGTTCAAATCGTTAAACCGGCTGAACAGCATCGAGGGCAAAGCGGACGCTGTGATCCGCTACCGCGCCGAGCCGGTTCCGGCCGTGCACTACAGCGGCCTTGTGCTGCCGCTTATGCTCGATCCAAAGGACAAACGCGATTGGCAAAGAGAAGCGCTCGCGGCCAGGACCAAGTATGTCCGCATTATCCGGCGCGAGATCAAGGGCCGCGTTCGCTGGTTTTGCCAGTTGGTGCAAGAGGGCTTGCCGCCCGCTACGCACACCACCAAGGACGGTACTGTCGGACTCGACATCGGGCCGTCCAGCATCGCGGCGGTATCAAGCGACGACGCTATTTTGGAGCAGTTATGCCCGAGCGTTGTCGAACCGTGGAACGACTGCCGGCGTATCCAGCGCGCGATGGACCGCTCGCGACGTGCAACCAACCTGGACAACTTCGATGCCAAAGGGCGCGCGATCAAGGGTAAGAGAAGGTGGAACAGGTCGCAGCGCTATCAGGCGCTTGCCGCTTCGAAACGCGAGCGCGATCGAGTATTGGCTGCCGAGCGCAAGCGATCGCATGGCGAGTTGGCGAACCGCATTCTCGGTCAAGGGACAACCATCAAAACAGAGGAGTTGAGCTACAAGTCATTTCAGAAGAACTACGGTCGCAGCGTGAAAGTGCGTGCGCCAGGAATGTTGATCTCGATGCTTCAGCGCAAGGCTGCAAGTGCTGGCGGTGGAGTGATTGAGATCAAAACCCGGCATACACGGTTGAGCCAGTTCGATCATACCACGGGCGAATACATCAAGAAGCCGCTCTCGCAGCGGGTTCATGTGTTCGGCGATGGCAGGACAGAGCCGGTTCAACGTGATCTCTACAGCGCGTTTCTTGCGACATGCTGCGATACGAATTTGCTCGACATTCCCCAAGTCAAGATCGCTTGGGCCAGTGCGGAACCGCTCCTGAGGACGGCGATGTCGAGTGTACTTCAACCTGCAAGCGGGAAGGGCTTTGCCCAACCCCACGTCCGTAATGGCGTTAGAGCGGGTCGCCGGATCAAGAGAGTTGGGCCGGCCGTCGAGGCCGGGGATGATGTAGCGCCTCTGCAAACAGAGACCGCGAGAGCCCCGGAAAGACTGCCTTCTGCCTCTCTCAGAACCCCCTGGCTTTAGCCATGGGGAGGTTCAGGCACATAGCTTTGGCAGCTCTGCCGACGGATGTTGCGCCAAGTTTCGGAGGCCACACAGTGAGAGCGAGACCGCGAAACGCGGTCGGCGTCAGGGCGGTGTCGGCCTTGAAGGCACGGTTGAAGGGGCCGAACGCCCGAAAGCCGGCGTCCATGGCGATCGTCAAGACCGGCACGTCTTTTTGGCCGCAATCAGCGAGAGCCGTCTTGGCTTCGTCGATCCGAGAGGGATTCAGAAAAGCATTGAAATTGCGATGGCCGAGACCTTCGTTGATGATTTGGCGCAGCCGATATTGCGGCAGGCGCATGAGCGCGGCGAAAGAGCCGATGGTCAGCCCCTCGCGGCGATAGGCGCGTTCGACCGTCATCAGACGCTCCAGACGGCTGAGCAGCGCCGGTTCGATCTCTGAGCGATTGTCGTTTTCGATCGGAGCGAGGGCGCCCCGATCGGCGGATGCGCCGGCCGGCGCCGGCGCCAGCGCATGAACGCTCGCCGCCATGCGGGGCAGTCCCCATCCGACGAGGACCGCCAAAGTCCCTTTGGTAGGGGCACATTTTCAATCAAAGCCTAATCTAAACTGCTCTGGCCATGGCACAAAATCCGGGCAGCGTTGCCATCGGCGGCACGTCGTGCAGCGCCTGGATAGCGGCAACGCGCCAATTTCATCCAACCAACCGGGCCTGCCGCTTTTTGGCACATCTGTTGCATCTATTTTAAGGCGTGCCGAGGCGCCAAGATCGCTCGGATCCTCTATGCGGGCTATGCGGATGACGACCACGGCGGCGCTGGAACTGGTACAATTGACGAAGAGGTTCGGCAATGTCACCGCCGTCGAAGCGATCAACCTCAAGATTCCGGCGGGCTCCTATTGTTGTCTGCTCGGACCGTCCGGCTGCGGCAAGACCTCAACTTTGCGCATGATTGCCGGTCATGAATCCGCGACGTCGGGGGATATCATTGTCGGTCCGAAAAATGTGACCGATCTGCCGCCGGCCGAACGCAACACGGCAATGATGTTCCAGTCTTACGCTTTGTTTCCGCATCTTTCCGTCATAGACAACGTTGCCTTCGCCCTGAAGATGAGAGGCATCGCCAAAACGGAGCGTCACACCGAGGCAAAACGATTGCTCGGACTTGTCGATATGCAGGCTTATGCCGCGCGACTTCCCGGGCAGCTCTCCGGCGGCCAGCAGCAGCGCGTGGCGCTCGCCCGGGCTTTGATCACCTCGCCCCAGATCCTGTTGCTGGACGAACCGCTTTCCGCGCTCGATCCGTTTTTGCGGTTGCGCATGCGAACGGAACTGAAAAAACTTCAACGCGAACTCGGAATTACCTTTGTCCATGTCACGCATGGCCAGGATGAGGCGATGGCGCTCGCCAACATTGTGGTCCTGATGAATGCGGGACGGATCGAACAACAAGGCTCTCCGCGCGAAATCTTCAACCATCCCAAGACGGAATTTACTGCAAAATTTATCGGCGGCCATAATGTCATCGTCGTGGGCGACAAGACCTTCGCCGTTCGCAATGATTGTCTCACCCTCAAGAATCCAGGCGAAGCCGTCGATGGTCCCTCCATCGCTGGAACCGTCAGTGAGGTCGAATACCAGGGCACGTATGTTCGCGTCGCGATTGCCGCCGAGGGGGGAACCGAGATCTCCGCTCAACTTACCGAAAACCAATTCGACAAGGCCAACTACGGTGTCGGCGATCGCGTTATCGCCACCTGGGACCCCGCCATCGCAAGCCCACTGAAGACCAGCAGTTCTGCAACCGTGAAGCCGCCCGAAATGGTGGCCTGATATTTTTGGAGATGGACCATGACCGATCGCTTGAAAATGATCAACAGCATCAACCGTCGCAATTTACTCAAGGGCGCTGCCGGAGCGGCTGGACTTGCCGTAGGCTCGGGCGCGATTACCGGATTTCCAAACGTCCATTCAGCCGAGCCGAAGGTTCTGCGCTATCTTGGAACAGCGGTAAACGAAGGCAATGAAATCTCGAAGAAATGCCTCGAAGATACCGGCATCAAGATCGAGTACATCACGGCAACAACCGACGACGTGACCAAGCGCGTGATCACCCAGCCGAATTCATTTGATGTGCTCGATACCGAATATTTCTCGCTGAAGAAGCTGGTGCCATCTGGCAATATTCTCGGGCTCGACGCCAAGAAGATCAAGGAATTCGACAACATCACCCCGGTCTTCACCAAAGGCCAGCTACCGAACGGCAAGAAGATCGGCAATCAAGGCACCGCACCATGGAAGGTGCTCTATCTTGAAGGTCCGAACTCCAAGACTTTTTCCACCACGCCGACCGAATTCGTCACCCTGATCCCAACCGTCTACAACGCCGATACGCTTGGGATTCGACCGGACCTGATCAAGCGGCCGATCGAGTCGTGGGCCGAACTGCTCAACCCCGAATTCAAGGGCAAGGCCGCGATCCTCAACATTCCGTCGATCGGCATCATGGACGCCGCGATGGTCGTTGAAGCCACCGGCCAGCACCAATATGCCGACAAGGGCAACATGACCAAGGCCGAGATCGATCTCACCATGAAGGTCATGACCGAAGCCAAGAAGGCCGGCCAATTTCGCGCGTTCTGGAAGGATTTCAACGAATCCGTCAACCTCATGGCATCAGGCGAAACCGTCATCCAGTCGATGTGGTCCCCAGCGGTCACCAAGGTCCGCTCAATGGGAATCGCCTGCACCTTCCAGCCGCTCAAGGAAGGCTATCGCTCATGGGCTTCGGGCTTTTGCGTATCGAAGGCCGTTTCAGGACCAAAACTCGATTGGGCCTATGAATTCGTGAACTGGTATCTCTCCGGCTGGGCCGGCGCCTATCTGAATCGCCAAGGCTATTATTCCGCCGTTCTCTCCACGGCCGAGGCCAATATGACGGCTGATGAATGGGGCTACTGGATGGAAGGCAAGGCAGCTGTCGGCGACATCAAGGCGCCGGACGGCACCGTCCTGGAGAAGGCCGGCGCCAAGCGCGACGGCGGCTCCTATGACGACCGCATGGGAGCCGTTGCCTGCTGGAACGCTGTCATGGACGAGAACGACTACATGGTACGCAAGTGGAATGAATTCATCGCCGCCTGATGCTATCTCAGCGCTTGCCGCGCAAAAAGCGCGCGGCAAGCCCGTCTCCGGTGTGACCGAGATCGGCCGTTCCATGGTTCAAGACCGCAAGTCCCTGGTCGCGTGGGTTCAGGCTGCGCCGATGATGCTGATATTCGCGCTGTTCTTTCTCTTGCCGTTGGTTTTTGTGACGATCGTCAGCGCCTGGGACTACAACGAATACGAAATGATCCCGGCGTTCAGCCTGCGCGGCTACACCGATACGTTTGATGGGTGCATCGCCGATCTGCCGGACCTGTGCACTATCCTGAAAACCTATGTGAAGACCCTGAAATTATGCGTGCTGACCTGGAGCCTGACCCTTCTGATCGGCTTTACGGTTGCTTATTTTCTTGCGTTTCACGTTCGATCCAAGACCTGGCAGATCGTGCTCACTTTGCTCTGCACCATTCCATTCTGGACATCGAATGTGATCCGTATGATCGCGTGGATTCCCCTTCTTGGCCGCAACGGTCTAGTCAACAAGGGCCTCGAGGGTATGGGACTAATCGACCAACCCCTGGAATGGTTGCTTTTTTCCGAATTTTCCGTCGTGCTGGCACTTGTTCATCTATTCACCTTCTTCATGGTGGTGCCGATCTTCAACTCGATGATCCGGATCGATAAGAAGCTGATCGAAGCCGCCTGTGATGCGGGAGCTACGGGTTGGCAGACCCTGGTGAACGTCATCATTCCTCTCGCCAAGCCGGGCATTGTCATCGGCTCGATCTTTGTGATCACGATCGTCATGGGTGATTTCGTGACCATCGGCGTGATGGGTGGCCAGCAGATCGCATCAGCCGGGAAGATTATCGAAGCACGCCTCAACGCACTGCAATTCCCGGCCGCCGCCGCCAATGCGGTTATCCTGCTGGGCATCACGATCCTGATTATTTCTGCGCTGACCCGGATCGTCGATATCCGCAAGGAGCTGTGAAGTGGGCGAGCGTCGACCACGTTCCTTCTATTTTCTCGCAGCATTTTTCATCGCCTATGTGCTGTTTCTGTATGGACCAATGTTTGCGATCTATATCCTCTCGTTTCAGGGGCCTGATGGGGGCTTGACCTTTCCGATGAACGGCGTCTCGCTGACTTGGTTTGGCAAGGTGTTTTCCGGCACAGGCATCGTCGACATCGGGGCCGCCTTCAAGCGGTCGCTCAAGCTCGGCCTGGTCGTCATGGTGCTTACAGTCGTGCTCTCGGTTTCGGCCGGCATGGCTTTCCGCAGATCATTCCGCGGCGCAACATTCCTGTTTTATGTGGCGATCGCCAGCTTGATCATGCCATCGATCATCACATCGCTCGGTATCGCATTGGAATTCCGCCTGCTTGACGATTTCGTCATCAAAAGCGGCGCCAAGGATTGGACTACGGCGATGGGGCTCTTTACCTCAGGTCTAGGCGCCCATCTCACCTGGACCTTGCCCTTCGGCCTTTTGATCATGTTTGCGATTTTCAACCGGTTCGACGGACGGCTGGAAGAAGCGGCACGGGATCTGGGGGCGACGCCGTGGCAAACATTCCGGCATGTTGTGCTGCCAATTATATTGCCGTCTGTCGTGGGCATTGGTTTGTTTGGCTTTACACTGTCTTGGGACGAACTCGCGCGTTCGAGCCAGGCAATCGGCTCTGTCAACACCTTGCCGCTTGAATTGCAGGGACTGACGACAACCGTTACAAAGCCGGATATATATGCGCTTGGAACACTGACGAGCGCCGTATCCTTTCTCGTCATTTTCCTGGCGTTGGTCGTCATTCTTGTGCTCCAGGCCCGCCAACGGCGACATGGGTCGGATGCCGGCAAGGGAATGGTCTAGGGTCCGGCCCGATGCGCATTCTCATCGTCAACCCAAACACCACCGCCGCCATGACCGAGAAAATCGGCAGAGCCGGACGCGCAGCGGCGGCCTTGGGCACGGAGCTCATCGTCGTCAATCCCGCCGATGGGCCGGTCTCGATTGAAGGCTATTATGACGAGGCGTTTTCAGTGCCGGGACTTCTGGCCGAAATCGCCAAGGGCGATACGCTCGGGGTTTCCGCGCACATCATTGCCTGTTTCGATGACACCGGCCTAGAGGCAGCGCGCAGCGTCGCGTTGGCGCCCGTCATCGGTATTGGCGAGGCGGCATTCCATCTGGCTTCGATGCTGGGCCATCGCTTCTCGGTCGTCACGACACTTTCGCGCTCTATCGCTGCCATCGAAAACAACCTGTCGAAATACGGGCTTGCTGGTCGCTGCGGCAGGGTGCGTGCATCCGAACTGCCGGTTCTTTCACTGGATGATCCCTCGTCAGATGCAGCCGCACAGATCGGCACGGAAATCGAGCTCGCGAAGCAAGAGGACCGGGCCGAAGTGATCGTTCTCGGGTGTGCCGGCATGGCTGACTTGGCCGCACGTCTTTCGGAAAGGCATGGGCTTCCCGTCATCGACGGGATCGCAAGCGCCATCAAGCGGGGCGAAGCTCTCGGCGCACTGGGTCTCAAAACATCGAAAATCGGAGCCTACGCGCTTCCGAAGCCGAAAGCTTATGTTGGAACTTTTGCATCCTTCGCACCACGCTAGAGAACCTGTCAGCTTCCGAGCGGCCCTGACTTCTCGCAGCTCACTGTCAAGATGCGCTCACGGCTTGACGGGAAGCATCGGAGGCGTGTTGGGAATCTAGCTCGTCTCCGCATAGGGCGAATCCGGCTACCGTCCGCGAAGCACGCGCGCCAAGGCCTGCCGCATGATAAAAAAATGATTGCTCTCGCATCTCGATCGCTCGCTCAAAGGTGCGTCGAAACAGGCGGTGGAACTCGTCGTCGACGAACGCCAAGCGAAATTATCCGTTGGAACGATTGCCGGACAGAGCACATTTTTATCGGCCATACGCGATCACCTTTGATCGTCGTGAAGCCGGAGAAGGAGTTCCGCTAGGGCCGATCTTTGGCGACGCCAGCTTGCGCGAGGTAGTGAATGGCTCCGATGCATTCTGGGGCGCGCCATCCAATCCTGAAACGCTATTTAATGGTGCGAAGAGACCCGCGAGCCTAGATCAAGTGCAGCACCAGCTCTGTCGAGGGTAATCAGTTCGTCTTGCTCCCTGGGAACAAAGCTGTTGCTGGTTCAGTCACCTCGTCAGGGCATTGAACAAAACTCAACGCGAAGCAGGACGAATGACCCGGTCGTCGGCCGTACTGGCTGATCGAGCGGGTCCGGAGCACGAGACATGAACATCAGTCACAAGTTGATCACGTTGGCCTTGCATTTAGCATACTCGGTAGCACGTGCGCGTTAGCAAGGCCGACGCCGCATTTCGAAAATGGCCATCTTTCGTACGAGAAGGCGAGTCATGTTCCGACAGCAAAAACATCCGGCGCGACCGCCCGCGCGGGTCGTCCGTCAACTAATTCAGACAGAGATTGGCCGGGCGATATGATCCTGGGGTAACTCCCGATCACGCTGTATGCGCGCGACCTTGAAACGACGTGAGGATATGTTCCCTTTATCGGTCTAATCGCTTCACCGTTTGCATAGAAGAGCCAGACGCCGTTGGCTCTTCATATCAAATGGAAAAGCTGAATAACCAAGCTTAAACTTCTGTCGGCTACACGGATCGTTGCAGCCATGCTCGCAACTCCCGCTGTGGCTCGCGAGCGCCACGTAACCTCGCGGCACCTCGCGGAGGACGCCAATGCGAGTATCACGCCCGGCGCGTTGGCGGAGGTGACAGGTTTCGCAGCCATCACTTTAGCGGCGGTGGTACTCCAGGTGGCGGTCATAGCGGTTACGGTAACGGCGCCAGCGGTTTGCATGGCGGATCGATCGGATACGGGCGCCGCGATGTGTGGGGCCGCTCGGGCACCTACTATGGGCCCATGGTTCCGACGCCGCCTTGAACTAGGACCGTCACCACCATTACGATCGAGGCGGCTAGCCCCGTTCGAACTCGGTGGGATCGTGTTGGCGACCGGCATCTCCGCCATTTGCAGTGATTTTACGCGACACTCTATATCGCGTGCGCGCATGCGATGCATGGGTCCGCTGGCACAAAGCGGACGTTAGGAAAACTACGTCGGTGGCGCTTGGGGCAGATAGATGGTCAGGTGAAACGCAGCCGGCCATAGGTATGGGGGAGAAACTGTTTGCCCTGGTCGCCCCGGGGCGGCAGCAAGGTCCAATGCCACTAGGCCGGAAATTTGTCGGCCCGTTCCTGAAGGCCGACAAGTCGCTTCTCGAGCGTGGCGATGGTGGCCTTATGTCTCGTCGCGCCGCCAGCGTTCTAGCGACGATCGGATAGCCAGCGTGGTTGAACACCAGCGCGTGTTCCTCTTCGGCGGCAATGTCGCAGTCGAGAACCTGGATGCGTCTATCGAGATCGCTAACTAATGCATCGATCCGTGCCACTCCTATTGGCCCGACGCCATTCGCAATCCCAAAATGACGCCGATGTTTCATTCGGGGTAATGCTCTAATTTAATTTGGAACCGGCCGGTGGCCCTGGTCTCAGCTCAGGCCCGCAAGTTCCACACGATAAAGCTCGGCGAGATCGTGCCTGACCCATGGGCACATTTGGATCAGAGAAAGTCATGTAGCCCCAGGATAGCGCTCAAACTTTCGGATACCCGGTGACGTTGTGCGCAGGGCGCCGATTGGCGCTAGCATTGTCGGTCCGCTTCTCGTTGCGACCAGGATCACGGCTTCCATCGCCGCTTGCCCACTCCGGTGTAATCGCCCCCCGGAGTTTCGTGATGTAGGTGCCGGCATCCTCAGCGTGACGAGATTCGCCGCCGCGGGGCAACGCGACTGGCTCATTAAAATTTCAGGAAGCTCGGTTAAACCCGTGGAGAAACGCGGACTTGCGCAGTGGCATCGTGTGTTGGTGGCTTGCGCCGCCGCATCAATGCGTTACCACGATGAAATCCGTGTCTTTTCCCGTCTCGTGGCTAAATCCGTTGTCGGAAATAATCAATGAAGAGGCCGGCGTCAGTAGTTCGGAGATCCTCTCAACCGTATCCTGGGGTATTTCGATGCGGTCGAGGGCAGCGTTGGCTTTTTCGGGCAACAGTACCGATAGGGCGGCCTGCTTCGCGGGCGCTTCGCGCTCTTTCGTGGCACCCTCGGACATACGAGGAAATTCTTCCGGAATCGACACGACGGTCCAGCGAATGGCCGCTCCCTCGTTCTGGAATTCCATTGCGGTAAACACGTGCGTTCCCAGCGGCTCCTCCGGATTTTCGATCTTGACCGGGACGTCAAACAACGGCGAGAAGCCCTGGCGCACGAAGAGCTTGCTCAACTTACAACTCACGAAGACGGAGATCGGGATGATCTTTTTAGGTGCGCCTCCAGCGGGAGCCGAGCCTTGAACCTGAAGACTAGTGGCTTCTGGAGTCTCGGCGTTGGACACTGGTGATCCATGCGTTGCCGCGACTGTCTTACCCGCGACTGTGGCAGTCTGAAATTCCGGCGAACCGGAAACGGCTTTCGGCTTAAAAAGGTGCGGATTGGTTATCTCGACCGGCTGGACATCGTCGTGCGCAATGATCACGCGCGTGCCGCGCTTCGTGAGATGCCAGAGTCGAATGGCAAAGTCATTTTTCAAACGGATGCAGCCGTGTGACGCCGGATGCCCAGGCACGACACCAGCATGCAACGCTATCCCTGACCAGGTTATGCGCTGCATGTAGGGCATGGGGGCAGCGCTATAGATATTTGAACGGTGCCATCGTTGTTTGCTGATCACGCTGAACACGCCAAGGGGCGTAGGATGCCCCCGAGTTCCCGTGGACACCGAAGAGCGTGCGATCGGGGCTCCGTTGTCAAAAAGCGAAACCCGTTGGTCCGCGATCGAGATGATGATCTGGAGCGGGCCCTTCGGGGGGTCCTCGGGCCGAGTGTTCTTCGCCGATTCAGAGTTTGTCTGCCGGTGGTGGTGCTTGTGTTTGAACGGAGCGTAATGCCCTGGCCAGAACGTGTACTGGGGCCAAAACTGAAACTGAGCGTGTGCAATCCCCGCAGAGAGCATGAAAATGGCGAATACTGCCATTGTTATCGCGTGGATGGATCCGATGTTGACGCGCCCGGAGACAGGTGCAGACATGGCGCGCTCACGGCACTGTGTAGGCGTTTCCTCGTACCGCATTGCTGGCAATTCCCGTGTGGACATCGCCCGGTTCCATAGGCGCAATGCCGTCGTTTCGAGACGATGCCGGCGAAACCGACGCCTAATGCGTCATTTCGATAGCACGCCACCGCGTTTCGAAAGTATCCGAGTCATTCGGTGCCCACGCTTGTGAATCTAACGGATTGCCGGGCTTCTCTGGCAGAACGCTTGTAAGTTCTGCATCGGAATTTGGTTGTCCTAAAGCCTGCGCAGGCCACTCCAACAATGTTTTCGAAAGCATGGGCTTGCCTTCGTACCAGCATTTTCGTCCGTCAATCAGACGCCAGAACCAATACCCGTGCGGATTTGATGGCATCGCGGTCATGCATTCTTGCTTCGCCTGCGCAGTTGGTATCCCGATTGATGAGAGCGTAGCAATGCAAGCGGCGAAAGCGATTAATAGAGTTTGTTTCCTCATTGAGTACCTCATGCAGTAAAGTTACATGCGAGGTCCAAGCAAAACGCGGCTTTGCCCACCGTAGGCTCTCTTTCAAATTTGGTCGCAGTGGGTCGAAAATTGGACGATATTCACCATTACGAGGCCGATTTGCTGGAAGAAGATGATCGGGAAACAGCCGTCGCGCCGATCGGCGGGGGCGCTCAATGTACGGTGTGAGTTGCCGTTGCGACGGGCGCTCTGATCTGGGGCAATGGGATCGGTTCGCTCAGAAGATCTTATAAATCGCTAACGATAGGACTGGCATCCGCGCTTACGGCCACTCAAGCGCGCCTGTTGGTCCGACATAATCATGGCGGGCTCGCCCCGAATCGGCCGCTTACGCTACATGATGCTGCCATCTTCCGCGCGCGATTTTCGTGACCGCTGCCGTCGTAACTCAGCGTCGGCGTGATGGCAGGTCCGAAACTCCCCCTACACGCTACGTCGGGGAATGCACAGCAATTGCTTCCCTGCGACGCGTTGCATTCGGGGAACACTTTTTGGAAAAACTGATGACCCGCAGTTTGCGTCATTGCGCGTGCATGTCTTGATCCGAAAAACACCTCGTCGCGTGCAGGGGCTGTGCAGCGTGGCTCAGGCGGAGCCTTTGGACGATGGGATCATGAACCCGCGGCGATTTGCGACAGTGGCGGCGCCGTTGTGCGCAACGGTCGCTCTCGCGGGCTGGGTCGTCGCCTGGCTTGCTGGCTGCGGTTCGAGCGGGATCGAGAACACTGGCGCAGTGCCGATCGAGGACCGCGCACCGTCTCTCACCGCCGACGCCGAGCTCGCGGACGCACCCCAGGCAACCGCAATGGGCAACGCCGCCGTCGCGAACGCCGCCGAACTCAATCGACCCGGCCTTTAGGATGCGCACTCTGGATGCCGTCCGCTTTAATCCATGGTTTACAGTAATTGGAACACCACTCCGTAAATTGCTCGTCATCAACACTTGGCATTAGGCCTCTAAGCAATAGAACGGCCTTCGAGGCGTTTTTCCGTGACAACACGATTCCGCCCGGTTCGCTTGGCCAAATACAGCGCGCCATCGCAACGTTCGATCAACTGAGCGGTTGATTCCCCTGGCCGAAATTGAGCAACACCAATCGATACTGTGATCCCTGGAAGAAGCTTGCCAGTGGATCGACGGCTGATCCGACACTCTGCAACTGACCGACGGATTCGTTCGGCTACGGCCTCGCAAACAGCCAACTCCGCGCCAGGAAGGACTGCGATCAGCTCCTCCCCACCATATCGAGCAGGCAGGTCCTGCTCGCGTACACGCTCCCGCAGCGCGTTCGCCATCAGCCGGAGCACCTGATCTCCAACCCCGTGTCCAAAATTATCATTGAATTGCTTAAAGCGATCGATATCGATCAGTAACACGCTGAGGGGCTCTCCCGTTTCCATCGCGGAAATTTGCGAAACGCGCAGAAATTCGTCGAAAGCCCGTCGATTAGGAAGACCAGTGAGCGTATCTGTATTGGCACGTTGTTCCGCCTTGTTTAAAGATTCGCGGATTGCATCCAGCTCGCGCGAGGTCTCGCTAAGATTTATTTCAAGTTTCGAGGCGCGCGTGGCGGCATTGGTAAGTTCGTCCATTAAACGTTCGACCAACGATTTCGGATCGAAACCGCTTTCAGCCTGCTCCGCGACATCGCCAATTGCCCGAATCTGGGTGCGATTGTCGGCGATCGCGTCTGTTACGAACCGCCTCGCGTCCGTCAGAACAGACTTCAACTGGTCTGGGACATCGCCGACAGTTGCAGCAGCAGAGTTGGGGGCCAGATAATTTGAGAATAACTCTCGGTTCGTAGGTGCATCAAATCGCTTTTTGCCGGCAACCAGAATATCAATCGTCCGTTTTAACTCGGGAACGGTGCCGCGCGAATAGCTAAACCAGACCGCAAAATTATCCGGTGTGGGAGCCACGCCGTGTTGCATCATATAACGGTTGGCTTGATCCGCCAACGCCGTCGCATAGTCCAGGTCGATGCCTTCGAGACTAGCATCAGTCATGATCTCAGCTCTCCAGAATCCCCGATGTCATGCCGCAAGAAAACTAAGCCTCTGCCAGCAAAGTCTCATTCGTCGATCCGAGAGGGAACGGTCGCCGCAGCTACTCGAGAAACCTCTTGTCGCATCGCTACGAGCGCGGCCGCTCGTGATCCTCGATTGGCCAAACTCTCAAGAAGCCCAACGATCTCATCAGCTGGCACAGGCTTGCTATATAGATATCCCTGGGCCTCAATGCAGCCTTCGAGGTTCAAGCAACGCATTTGCTCCTCAGTCTCGACGCCTTCCGCGGTCGTTGTCATGCCAAAGCTCACTCCAAGACCCGCGATGGCGCGCACAATTGCGAGGCTTCCTTCGTCGACGAGCAAGTCTCGGACAAACGACTGATCGATCTTGATCTTGTCGAAAGGAAAACTACGAAGGTAACCAATACTGGAATAGCCGGTACCGAAATCATCCATCGATATTCGAACGCCAAGGTCTCGTAGCTGATTGAGGACCGCGATGTTGCGTTCCGACTTCTCCAGTAATACCGATTCTGTAATTTCAAGCTCCAGACGGGATGCAGGCAGTCCAGACGAAGCCAAGGCGTTCATTACCGTGGAAACTAGGTTGCCCTTGGAAAATTGCAACGGCGACAAATTGACTGAAACGCAAATTTCTTCTGGCCACTCCATCGCTTCCGCACATGCCTGCCGCAACCCCCATTCGCCGAGCTGGACGATCAGACCCATCTCTTCCGCAATTGGGATAAATTCGGAGGGAGGCACATAGCCTCGCTCGGGATGTTGCCATCGCATCAATGCCTCAAAGGCGGTCACCTTCTTGGTCTGCAGATTGATCAGTGGTTGATAGAATAGCTTGAAACCATTTTGCACAAGCGCGGTTCGCATTTCACGCTCAAGGATGCGACGTGCCTGAACGATCGCATCCATTTCAGGATCGAACATGCGATAGGTGCCGCGACCATCGGATTTCGCGCTATACATCGCGAGGTCCGCGCTCTTCAGGAATCTCTCTGTATCCATATCGCCGGGGTGCGCAACGGCGATTCCAACGCTGGCCCCTACCGTTACATCGTGACCGTCGATGTTGCATGGTTGACCGACAATCTGGATGATCTTTTCCGCCAATGCGATAGCCGAGCCCGGCTGGGGGACTGATAGCTGCAAAATCGCAAATTCATCACCGCCGAGTCGCGCAATACGATCTGTTCGCTGAAGAATGTCGCGGAGCTTGGTTGCGATCGATTTTAAAAGCAAATCGCCAATGGAATGACCCAAAGTATCATTAACTGCCTTGAAGCCATCGAGATCCAAAAACAGCACCGCCAGGGGACGCTGCGTTACCGAAACATCTTTCAGCGTTTCCTCAAGCTGTTCCTTGAACAAAAGACGGTTGCCAAGTCCGGTCAGAGAGTCGTGATAGGCAAGGTATTGCGACCTGGCCTGTGATTCTTCACGGTTGGCGATCTCCACTTTAAGTCTTTGATTGGCGTCACTGAGACGACTAGTCCGCTCTTCCACTCGGCGTTCCAGATCTTCATTGGCCTTGCGCAACCCCTCGTTCGCCAACACGACCTGTTGCTCAGCGCGTTTACGGCCAATCTGCGTGTTGACGCGGGCGAGTGCGACAGCAAAGTCGACGGGCTTCGTGACATAGTCGTTAGCACCAAGTTCGAGCGCATCGACTATATTATCGCTTTCGGACTTTGCCGTCACCATGATCACGGGTAAAACGGACGCGGACTGCTGGATACGGATTCGCTTGAGGGTTTCGATGCCGTCGATCCCCGGCATCATGACGTCAAGAAGCACGAGGTCGAACGATTCCCTGCCGATCAACTCGATCGCGGTAAGCCCACTGTCTGCCTCTACCACTTCAAAGCCACGACGCAGAAAACGCCGCGTCAGAATGGTGCGGTTATCACTGATGTCGTCCACGATCAGCAATCGGGGGCGGGCACTCTCGTTGTCGTCGGTCGCACCGGATCGATCAACTTCCGATCGCAGCATTGTGACGCGCGGTGTTTGGGCGTTCGATGTTGACATCAACTTATCTTTCAGACCGCCGGTGCATTTGCGAATTGAGGAACCGTTCCGGAATAGCCGTCATCGGCGCTTCGCTGTTCGCTCATCCAAGCGAGCACGCGGATCGTAAAGCACGATCCACGACCAAGCTCGCTCGTGACGGAAATTGCGCCGCCCATAAGCGCACATAATTTTTGACTCAAAGCCAGACCAAGGCCCGTTCCGCCGTATTTGCTTGAAGTGGCACGATTGGCCTGGCCAAAATTCTGAAACAGACGCCCGATATCCGACTGAGCGATGCCGATTCCGGTATCTTGCACTTGAATTTGGATCCAGTCTCCGGCCTGGCTCTTGCGGCGCTGCACCGACAGTGTGATCGTTCCGTCTTGCGTGAACTTCGCGGCGTTGCTCATCAGGTTTAGCGCCGCCTGGCGCAACTTGGTTTGATCAGTCGATACGATCCCAAGGTCGTTGCGGCATTTGACCACCAGCTTGTTGCCTGTTTCAGCAACCATAGGCTGGACATTGGCGATCACCTCGCGAACCATCTCACTGAGGTCGAATTGCTCGATCTTCAAGTCAATGAAATTGGACTCGATCTTCGATAAATCCAGCACGTCGGTTACCAGCGACAACAGGTGCTTTCCGGCCGAATTGATGCGCTCAAGGTCAAGTTTCTTGTGGCTGTTCTTGCCATCGAGGTCGACCCCTTCCAGGAGAATTTCACTGAATCCGATCACTGCGTTTAGCGGCGTTCGTAATTCGTGGCTCATTTTGGCAAGGAAGATCGACTTAGCGCGATTGGCTACATCGGCCATGTCCTTGGCCTGACGCAAGCGGATTGCGGTCTCGCGATGCCGTTCCGCTTCGCATTCGAGACTGGATCGCATCGCAATCATATTGGCGTAGTAAATTGCCATCCATGACATATAAATCGTCGCCGACAGAATGGAAATCCAGCCGACCGTCGCAAGCTGCTGCTGCGGAACAAGCTCGGGAAATCCCCACCGAAGGTAAGCCGAACAAAAGCCTAGAATGTTCATAGTGAACAATCCGACCACAAGGATCGGTCGTTCGGACAGATAGAAGAAGCCGAGCAGAAGGGCGATAATCAGCCACGGCAGAAACGGCGAGCTCACTCCGCCGTAATAATAGGCTCCAAACAACGAGGTGAAGGCGAGCAATTCGACTGAAATAAGCGCTGACAATTGCAAGTTAGCAGTCAGCCTGTAAACGAACGGCAGCGTCCAGAACAACCATATGCAAATGATCACGGTCCAACACGATACGCCCGGATGCGGGTCGCTGAGATAGAGAAACAGGGCGATCGACTGCGACAGCAAGGGGCCGAACAGGTGCGTGAAGACGAAATTTTGCGCGAGCCCGCGTTCCGAGCGTTCAGCTTTCGCTGCGGTCGGGATAAACCAGTCGATCAACGCGACAACTTGATCCCAGATCAGCATCTGCCGCCGCTCCCAATGACTTTTGTCAAAAGGAGAGCCTAGCGTAAGTGGCTTTAAAATTTGGTTTAAGTGATAATTCCGTCGATTAACGTGCCTTTAAGCGGAACCTGAAAATCTGGCGACGTATTAGCAATTTGTTCGTTACCCCACGAACAGTGTTCCAAGAACTGATCACGACGGCGAATCTCTTAGGACGGCGGCGCGAATTTCATGAGAGTCAGATTTGCAAAATTAATTGCGGGCCTTGATCGCCTTGTGAACTACTTCATCCCACCCGCGATCGCAGCCGACCGCGACGCCCGAAACCGGGCACACGTGTTTTTGGTTAGCCATATTCTGGGACCGTTCATTGGAAACGTCGTTCCTTTAGCGCTCTACGTGCTTGATCCGGCACCAGGATACCAAGTTGCGGTGCTGGCCGTCTCGATCACGGCGTTCTGGATCTTCCCGTTCGTGCTGCGAGCTGGCGCCCCTTACAATCCGCTAGCGCTGGTTTCGATCCAAAATCTGATATTCTGTATTCTCTGGAGTTGTTACTTCTATGGTGGCGTGACCTCGCCGACATTACCGTGGGTGCTCGTCATTCCGCTGCTCGCGTTCTTCTACCTGGGTTCGTCCAAATCGCTTCGCTTGATCGTGATGGCCATGTTCGCCGCGAACCTGGCGATCTTCAGTGGCTTTTACTTGTTTGGCTACCCGATAAAGAACGAGCTGCCGATAGCGGCAATGCAGGGCCTGGGACTAGTCTCGACCGTCGCGGCATCACTTTACGTTGCAATGATGGCGCTCTACTATGCGAAGATACAGGCTTCGCAGACCGAGCTTGAAAGCGAAATGCGGCAGCATATGGCGACCGCGGCGGCGCTCCGCCTAGCCACCCAGGAAGCCGAGCGGGCGGGCGCCGCGAAGGCCGAATTCCTCGCCAAGATGAGCCACGAGCTGCGGACTCCCCTCAACGCCGTCATTGGCTACAGCCAGATCCTCCTTGAAGACGCCGAGGATGACGGTGACAGCGAAAGCGTCGCGGATCTTAATAAGATTCACACCGCCGGCCAGCACCTCCTCAAGCTCGTTAACGAGGTACTCGACCTATCGAAAATCGAGGCGGGCAAGATGGAACTGGACCTGGAGCAGATCGATCTGGCCGGATTGTTCGGCGAGATCGTTAAAGCAGCGACACCGGCGGCCAGGAAAAACGGCAACGAAATTATCTCTGCCATCGCTCCGAATCTAGGAACGGCTCTCTGTGACGCCAGCAAGTTCCGTAATATGGCTGGGCAGCTGCTTGATAATGCAGCAAAGTTCACGCATAGCGGAAAGATCGAGTTTGTTGCCGAGCGCCTGCTGGATGGGCCGAGTGATGAACTTGTGATCCATATTATCGACACCGGTATCGGCATCGCTTCTGATCAGATCACAAACCTCTTCGAAAAATTCACCGTTGCCGACGACGCCAGCACCAGCAAATACGGGGGGACGGGGCTGGGGTTGGCGCTCAGCCAGAAACTCTGCAAGCTGATGGGCGGCGAGATTTTCGTCGAGAGCGAGGTCGGAAAAGGAAGCCGCTTTACAATCCGGATGCAGCTGCTCAATGGCCGGCAGCAAGAGAATGTTTTTGCTTCCGCAACGCTCGTCCCTGCGGCCTCCGAATTTGGTCCCCAGTCAGTTGCGGAAGCGGCCAATGCATAAAATTTTGCTTGTTGAAGACAACGAGATGAACCGGGACATGCTGACGCGGCGCCTGCAGCGTCACGGTTTCTCGGTTTGTTGTGCCCACGACGGCGTCGCAGGCGTCGCGATGGCCGCGAGCGAGATGCCGGATCTGATCCTGATGGATGTCGCGTTGGGCGCAATGGATGGCTGGGAAGCGACCCAATTGATCAAGGCTAATCCCGCGACGTCGACAATCCCGATCGTTGCGTTGACGGCCCACGCGTTGGCCAGCGATCGCGACAAGAGCGTCGAGGTCGGATGTTCCGATTTCGATACCAAGCCGGTCGATATGCAGCGGTTGCTGGGAAAAATTCGAGCCTGGCTACCCGCCACCGACCGCAAAAGCGCCGTAGCCTGACTGTGGGGTCAAACGACGCCGGTAGGTCGCTAGCTCGTTAGCGTTAGTGCTGCCATGGTCAAGAACCGGCAAATTGGCTGGACAGGCTAGTCTTGTGCTTGTCATTTCGGACCGATTTGCGCCAACGTCGAAAAGCCTGCACGGGCCTGAAATCAACCCAACCGGGCGCTATCTCGTCCAGCTGACATCGGCTGCAGCAAATAGAAGGCCGACCGGAAACCAACTTGCATATAAACTAGGCTTAGGAAAAAGAGACCAGGCGATTTCAGCGGCATGCGGCGCACAGCCACCAATTTCAGGCCTTGCCCCGACGCAAGTCTTTCGATCCGCCCCCGAAACCAAATCGGAAATTGAACAAGGAGCCGGCCATCTTCCGTGAGGTGCCTGCCGGCCTGCGAAAAAAGCGTGGGAAGGTAGCGGACTGACGTGGCGAACTGCTTTTCGTCATTTTCGAATTCCGCCTCGATATAGGGTGGGTTCGCTAGGATCAGGTCGAACTTCCCCTCCACGCAAGAGAACATGTCACTTTGCTTGACCGCGACGTTGTTTAGTCCGTTAAGCCTGCAATTCTCCGCGGTGTTCTTGACTGCCGACGGGCTGATATCGACGGCTACCAACTCACGCACTTTGGGTGCACAGAACACGGCGCCGACGCCGCTCCCACAACCCAGGTCCAGCATTCTGTCACCGTCTCGGCAGTATTCGGCACAAGCATACTCGTTCTCCAACGGCTTATAGACGTCGGGAAATATGACCAATCGCTTTCCTTGAATCGTTATGGACGGCCAAATTGAATTCAGCGTCCTTACGTAAGGATACCAGAAGCTCATGAACGCGCGCTTTGCAAATGACCAGATTTTCATTACCGTTAATCCTGTGCGTGAGCGGGAGGATTTGAACATAGTTGGGTTAAGAATTTTCAAAGTAATTTATTCGACTACCGAGGCACGCGGATACCGATCCTCGTAGCCGTGGGCGCGGTTTAACCTGTTCTGAACCGCGTCCTTCAGCAACTAGCTAACCACGGACCCAGTTTTGATCCTGAATGGGCGATCAGAGCGCTTCGGAGGAACCAAGAAACATCTGATGTTAATTTCGCTGCATCATCGTTCTCCCAAACGGCAAAGAATTTAAAAACGTTGAACAGGGATAACGATGTCAGATATTACCAACGCCCATATTGCGCCCGCCGCATTGACCGGCAGCATGAGAGACTTTCGTGTGCCCAGCGGGGCGGACCTGCTCGGACGCACCGAAAATTTTTTCAAGTGGCAAGACCTGCGTCGCCAGAACGGCCTCTGGCCATTTTCTCGCGCGACTGAGGACGGCCCTAACACGGTTTGCTGGGCGCAGGACGATAGCGGCAACAAGATGCGCGGTGTCAATTTTGCCTCGCAGGACTACCTCAGCCTGTCGTCTCATTCCGGAATCAAGGAAACCGCCAAGCAGACGATCGAACGCTGTGGCGTGCATAGCGCCGGTTCACCAGCCTTGGTCGGCAACACGTCCTACTCTCTCGCGCTCGAGCGCAAGATCGCCGAGTTCCTGAAAATGAACGAAGTTGTACTTTATCCAACCGGCTGGGCTGCGGGTTTCGGTGTGATCAAGGGCCTGGTACGGTCGGCCGACCATGTGGTGATGGACATGCTGTCGCATTCCTGCCTTCAGGAAGGAGCAAACGCCGCCACCAACAATATTCATCTGTTCCGCCACCTCGACAATGAATACTGCCAGAATATCCTCACCAAGATCAGGGCCAAGGACAAAGAGAACGGCATTCTGGTCGTTACCGAAGGCCTTTTCTCGATGGACTCGGATACTCCGGATCTGGCAGCGCTTCAGGCGCTCTGCCACCAATTCAATGCAACCTTGGTTGTCGACGTTGCACACGATCTGGGTAACCTTGGCCATGACGGTCGCGGACACATCGGTATTCAGGACATGCTGGGCAAGATTGACATCGTGATGGGCAGTTTCTCCAAGACCTTCGCGTCGAACGGCGGCTTCGTGGCCTGCAAGAGCCGCGCCGTCAAGGAATATCTCCGCTTCTATAGTGCGCCCGCTACCTTCTCGAATGCGCTGTCGCCGGTGCAGGCGGCAACCATTCTAAAGGCATTCGAGGTCGTGGAATCAGTAGAAGGACGCGCGCTGCGTCTGGAAATGATGACGAACGTGCTGGCCCTTCGTGATCAGCTGCGTGGGGCGGGCCTCGACTATTACGGCGATCCATCCGCAATCGTCTGCGTCAAAATGGGATCGGAAGGGCTCGCCCGCCTCGTGAGTAAACGCCTGCCCGAACTCGGATTGATCGCCAATCTGGTTGAATTTCCGGCTGTCCCCAAAGGAGCTGCGCGCATCCGGATGCAAGTGATGGCCAATCACTCGGAGAAGAACATCACCGACGCTGTCCGAATCCTCAAGACCGCCAAGACGGAAGCCGAGCGCGAATTGGAAGGCATCAAGCAGCCCAGCCAGCCTGCGCAGCCAGTGGCCGCCTAGAGGTCGAGTGATCTCCCCAAAGCAATATTCGCTCTGGGGGTCAGTTCTCGTAGACCAGTCTCGCCATTGATCGTGCCATCGAGGCCGCGAAGGTCATCGAGAAGCTCGTGACTGTCGTGTTCGGTCAGGTCCGCGTCGAGCACAACGTAACCGACCTCGCTGTCGGTCTCCAGATACTGAGCGATTATATTGATGTCGCGCTGCAGGAATATCTCGTTCAGCCGTCTCAGCATTCCATGGACGTTCCGGTGAACATGGCTGAATCGGGCGCCGATCGGGTGCGCCTGCAATTGGACTTGCGGAAAATTTACGGCACCCATCGTCGAACCGCTGCCGAAGTATTCGAGCATCTTCCGGGCCACCTCCCTGCCGATACGATCCTGCGCCTCTTCGGTCGAACCGCCAATGTGAGGGGTCAGGATCACGTTCTTTAGGCCCTGCAGTGGACTTTGAAAGCGATCAGAATTTGAAGACGGCTCGACTGGAAAAACATCGAGCGCGGCTCCTGCGAGGTGACCGCTTCTACGCGCCTTTGCTAGCGCATCGATGTCGACAACCGTACCGCGGCTATTGTTGATCAGATACGAGCCCGGTTTCATCATGCGAAGCTCCATTTCTCCGATCATGCCGTAAGTGATCGGCGTCTCAGGGACGTGCAGGCTGACGATATCGCTCTGCGCCAGAAGGTCCTGAAGGCTCTCGACGGGTTCGGTGTTGCCGTGACGAAGCTTGTCGGTTTGATCGAAGTAGATCACTTTCATGCCCATCGCTTCCGCAAGCATCGAGAGCTGCGACCCAATGTTGCCATAGCCCACAATTCCGAGGGTACGACCTCGAACCTCATGGCTGCCTGCAGTGGACTTATCCCATCCCCCTTCATGAGCCGTCGCCGAGCGCGGAAGAATGCGACGAAGCAGCATGACGATTTCGCCGATTACCAGTTCCGCGACGCTGCGGGTATTCGAGAATGGAGCGTTGAAGACCGGAATGCCGCGCTGGCGGGCCGCGTTCAGATCAACCTGATTCGTCCCCACGCTGAAGCATCCGACAGCGGCTAGGCGATCGGCGCTAGAAAGGATATCCCAGGTAAGTCGCGTTCGAGAACGAATTCCCAGCAGGTCAACACCCCCGACAGCCTGTAGTAGTGCACTTGCATCGAGTGCCTTGGGCAAGCGCTCAATATTCGAAAGCCCCGAGCTGACGAACAATTCGATGGCGCTATCATTCACTCCCTCGAGAAGGAGCACCGTGGCGTTTTCTTTGGTGCTGCAGTATTAGTCGGCATATCGTCGCTCCTGGACGCGTGAAAGATCGATGAAGTTAGTAGCCCACTAAAGATTTCCGCACTCTAGACGGATTCATGTCATGAGCGTCCTGAACCACAGCAGGAACTAAATCATCCCACGTTTGATTCGCGGTTCAAATTTGTGAGTGCAAACCTTTAGCTCGACTTAGCAATAAAAACTCTTGCCCTGAAGCATTGATCCTCCTTGAGGAGATCATCTGCATAAGAAATCACGAGTCATTGGACGTCACTAAGGCGCAGCTAACCTCCTGATTTCGCATTGGCCGGTTTTGCCCTTCTTTTGTCTTTTGCGATGAAACGGACTCCGACTTGCGCGCCATCGATCCAGACCAGTTCGCAGCGCCGAAATGCTAGGCCGGTGGAGGATAGAAGCAGGAAAAACTCTCTAGCCTGCAGCACGCTGACGGGACCCTCAACCTCAAGCTTGGCACCGGTCTCGGAAACGTCGAGGAGAAGGCAGCTTCGTCGCCAGGTGCCGTCGACACCCATGAGGTTGACCGGATAGCGATGTTCGATCCGAACGCGGAGCGCCTTTCTGTTCTCCCCCTTCATCAAACGGCTCTCCCTGTCGCCAAGGCTTCCTTGGTCGATCCCAGCTTCTCAGCGAGGACATCGTCGAAAAACGTCAATCTGGTATTCGTTGAGCTGGCTGGCGCTTGAAAGAAATAGATATGTCAACCGCCGCAGCATGAGAACGCGTCGCCCGGGTGAGTCGCCGGCTACGCTGACTCGAGTTCGGCAAAGCGAAAATTTAAGGCTCAAAAGGTTAATTCACCTTTTATAAATGCCTTAGGGTCTCCTCGACACCCGAGCTCTTCAGGGTCCGGGCGCAGCCCGCCACCCACCCGCATCATACTTACAGGTTATTCACTGCGTTCGGGACGCGGGCACCATTTGCTTGACGACCGAGTTAGTGCCGCTCGGGCAGAAGAACTGTGCGGCTCGTTTCGGTGAGTCCGCGAACTCATGCGGCTTGATTTGGCTGACGACTTTTGGCTGGCGCCCTAAAGCTTCGGTCATCCCTACATTGGATATCGACTGATCGACGGGTATCGACCCTTGCGCCTTCGATAGAGGATGCGCGGGCACTGTCATCACATTCTCTAGCGTAGGCTTCGACCAGCGCGGCATCTCGTGGAGACAACATGCTGGCAACTCGGCGGGCCTGTCCCGCGCGTGCGCGCCACATCAGTGCGTCCGATGGGCCCGCTTAGCTGATCATGAGAATCACCCCTTGCTCAACAGCAAGAATGCGGTCGGATCGACGGCGAATGTTCAATGCTTGAAATTATTTCGGAATCGAGTCCGCCTAATTGATTCTCGACAAGCTTGCGCTGGTGCACTTCTGGATCGCGCTTCCGCGCCACGTGAAGATGACCTACGCATCTCGGTCCAGGGCCGCCCCTGCATAGACCGCGTCATAGATCGGGTCCTTGCGCTGCGATACCCGATCGATCTCAATCACCTGATACTTGTGGCATCCTGAATAATAACCGGGGAATTCTCCGAAGGGCCCCTCGGTCTCGCGCTGTCCGCAAAGCACGCGACCCTCCAGCCAGGTATTCGGCCCCCCAGGAACATCGAGACCCTTGGCGGTCTTGACCACCCGGTACGGCGTACCCTGCATCACGGCCGCCATCTTGTATTCAAGCTGGTCGTAGAGCAGCGGCGTCGCGCCCACAGCGTAATTATGGGCTCGTTTCCAGCGCGGTCGCGACCGGCAAGTCTTCCCACGCTCTTCCGCATGAGCCATGTGAATCGCGATTTCATGCTGCGGCACAGTCTGGATTCCCAGGCGGTTTCGCTCCTTGACCTGCAGGCGATATATTCCGACGTTCTCGACATTATCGGTGTCCCAGTCGTCAAGATCGCGGCTGATGGTGCAGGCCTTGTCAATGAATTAGCCGCCATCGCCGCGGTTGAGACGAAAGAGCGGCAGCAGATCATAGAGGTTCACATCCTTGTCGATGACCACCTCTGGCCAGGGTGCGAAGCCTAGCCGCCCCCGAACCGGAGTTCTGCGTACATGGCCCCGCGCGCCAACTGGAAAGGCTTCCTACGTCTGTCCCTCGTCACCTGTCCGGTCGCGCTGTACCTAGCCAGCTCGGAAAGCGAGAAGATCTCATTCAACCAGCTCAATCAGAAGACCGGCCACCGCATCAAGTACATGAGGGTGGACGCCGACACCGGCGACGAGGTCGCGAAGCGAAGGGAACGCTCGAGCGGCTGACGCAGGAGAAGGCAAGGGTGCTTGCCGAGGCCGAAACCGCGGAAGCCGCGCGCGCCAAGGCTGAAGCCGAGGCCAAGGCGGAGGAGCAGAAAGCGTGGCGGCGAAACATGCCGAAGCAGGCGGTCGGACCGAGGCGGCGAAGCCGGACCAGGCGGTTGCGACGGATACCAATCAGCGACCGATCGGCCCATTGGCCGCGCTCGCGTCGCCGGGTAAGCTAATCGCGTTCGCGGCGAGCGTGCTGCGACGGGCCAGGGCAGGAGTCTTGCAAACGTCTTAGAAGCAGCCGGAAATAGCCGGATCAAAATATAGGGTTTGCAAAACCAGGCGAGAGATTTCAAAGGTTAGCCCGAAAGCCGTTGTGCCACCGCTACACCATTCCTCAACGGATTACAGAACGAATTCAATAGGTTATGGAATTTTCCGGCAGTTATCCGCGAGCGCGACTTTGAGAAGATCGGCGCTCCATGCAGTGCGCCCTTCTACTCGCTGGGGACGGGAGTTGACAAGCGCGGTTGCGCGGCGGTTTTCGCGGCGCTCTCGGCCAGCGCGCCCGGATTTTCCAGCGCGGGCCATTGCTCGCTCGGCAGGCGCGGCCGCACTATTCCACGATGAGCGCCGCCGAACACCAATGACTGTGGTTGCAAGCTGCCGATCCTCCCTTGACGACGACATCTCGGAAGAGCGTCACTTGCCTATCCCACAGGCAATGGTCTCGGCAGCATCGACAAACTGTCTAGCTCTCGGACGCGGAGGCGGCGGTTCCCGCAACTTGCCGCCGCCAAGCGGCCATGTAATGCTGCTGTGCCAAACAACAAAAAGAGGCGCGCTTTGGCGCGTTCCGCCGCAAGAAGCCGACATCGGGGATACGTTTCGGAGACCATCAGATGAAATTGAGACTACTCTTCGGGCTGCTCTGCGCTGCCTCGGTAACGATAGGGCTCGCGGGCCAGGCGTCGGCCGAGGACAAGGTCGTCAAGATCGGCGCGATCTTTCCGTTGACCGGCAACGCCGCCAGCGCCGGACTCCACGCCAAATACGCCATCGAAGTCGCGATGGACATCATCAACAACGCCCATCCCGAGCTCGGCGATTTCCCGCTGGCCAAGAATGCGGGCCTGGCGGGCCTCGGCGGCGCCAAGGTCGAGGTGGTGTTTGCCGACAATCAGGGCAGCCCGGCCACCGGGCAGAACCAGGCGTTGCGGCTGATCACCGAGGAAAAAGTGGTCGCGCTCGTCGGCGCGTATCAATCGGGCGTCACGCTGACGGCAAGCGCCATCGCAGAGAAATACGGAATTCCGTTTCTGACGCCCGAGTCGGTCGCGGCCAATCTCACCGAGCGCGGTTTCAAATGGTTCTTCCGTACCACGCCGATCGCGACCGATTTCGTCAAGGTCTACTACGATTTCCTGACCGACATGAAGGCCCAGGGCGCGAAGACCGACAACATCGCGCTGGTCCATGACAACACCGAATACGGCACCTCGGTCGCGAACACGATTGCCACCGGCTTCAAGGAAAAGGGCCTCAACGTGTTGGACGTCGCCTACGTGTCCAATGCCACCGACGTGCAGAGCCAGGTGCTGCAGCTCAAGGAGAAACAGCCCGACGTGGTGATCATGATCAGCTATACGTCGGATGCGATCCTGTTTGCCAAGACCATGCAGGCGCAAGACTATAAGCCACCGATGCTAATCGCCGACGATGCGGGCTATTCCGACCCGTCCTTCCTCAAGACCGTCGGCAAGATATCGCAAGGGGTGTTCAACCGCTCGTCCTGGAGCGTTGGCCCTGAGGGCTCGCCGACCGCTCTCATCGCCGACCTCTACAAGAAGAAGAGCGGCGACGAGATGGACGATACCGCCGCGCGCGATATGCAGGGCTTCCTCGTGCTGGTGGATGCGATCGATCGCGCCGGCTCGACCGAGCCGGCGAAAATCCAGGCCGCGCTCAAGGCCACCGATCTCAAGCCTAACCAGCTGATGATGGGCTATAAGGGCGTCAAGTTCGACGAGAAGGGCCAGAACATCCTCGCCTCTGCCATCCTCATTCAGCTGCAGGACGGCGAGAACTACGTCGCGGTGTGGCCGAAGGTGAACGCCGTCAAGGCGCCGATCCTGCCCTATAAAGGCTGGTGAGTGCGTCGAGGGTGGGAGACAAAACTTCCGCCCTTGCTGCGTAGATTGATCCCTCCGGCAACCACTCCCTCGCAACGGCGCGCGGCTTGATGTCCTTTGTTCTTGTTCAGGTGATTGTCGGTGGACTTCTGCTCGGCGCCGTCTACGCGCTGTTCTCCTCTGGGCTGACGCTGGTCTGGGGCATGATGAACATCGTCAATTTCGCCCATGGCGATTTCGTCATGCTCGGCATGTATGTGGCGTTCATGGTCTACACGTTGTTCGGCGCGGGCCCTCTCGCCGGCGCGCCGATCGCGGCGCTGTTGCTCGCTACCCTTGGCGTCATCGTCTATTTCGGCCTGATCCGCGACATCATGAAGGGGCCGATGCTGGCGCAGATCCTCGGCACCTTTGGGCTGGCGTTGTTGCTGCGTTATTCGGTGTTCTGGTGGTTCGGCGCGAATTTCCTATCGCTGCCGCAGAATATCGTCGGCGGCACCTTTGCCGTGTTCGGCCTGCGCATCGAGGCCTCGCGGCTCTTGGCCGGCGTGGTCGCGTTGCTGGTGACACTCGGATTGCACCTGCTGCTGACGCGCACCTCGCTCGGCTCGAAGATGCTGGCGGTCGCGGAAGATTCGACCGCCGCGCAACTGATGGGAATCAGGCCCGACACCATGCAGGCGATCGCCTGGGCGATTGCCGCCGGCGCGACCGGGCTAGCCGGCGCGCTGATTGCGACCTTCTTCTACATCGTGCCGACGGTCGGCGAGACCTTGGGCATCGTCGCCTTCGTCACGGTGTCGCTCGGCGGCTTCGGTAGCGTGCCGGGCGCGCTGGTCGCCGGACTGTTGATCGGGGTCATCGAATCGCTCTCGGCCTACCTGATCGGCGCGGTCTACAAGGACATCGTGGTCTATGCGCTGTTCTTGTCCTTCCTCTGGTTCCGGCCGCAAGGCCTGATGGGCAAGATGTGATGCGGCGCTTGCTCTGGCCTTCAGTGCTGCTCGCCGCCGCGATCGCCTATCCCTTGCTGTTCTCGACACCATTCCACCAGCGGCTCGGCGCGCTGGTCCTGCTGTACGCGATCGCGGCATCGGCCTGGAACATCGTCGGCGGCTACGCCGGGCAGGTCTCGGTCGGGCACGTCGTGTTCTTCGGTTGCGGTGCCTATGCTGCGATGGGAGCGTATGCGCATTTCGCGCTGTCGCCGCTGGTCGGCATTCCCGCCGGCGCCGTGTTCGCGGTGGCGATTGCCGCCGTGATCGGCGTGCCGACGTTGCGGCTGTCCGGGCACTATTTCAGCATGGCGACGATTGCGGTCGCCGAACTGGTCAGGCTGGTCGTCACCAACACCGACTATCTCGGCGCCGCCGTAGGCTTGAGCGGGCCGA
Source organism: uncultured Alphaproteobacteria bacterium (assembly GCA_963822795.1). Lineage (GTDB taxonomy): Bacteria > Pseudomonadota > Alphaproteobacteria > Rhizobiales > Xanthobacteraceae > Bradyrhizobium. Next base: position 165,891 of record CAWGJM010000050.1, on the reverse strand, counting down.
CTGTGCCGCGCAACGTCTTCGATCTCTCCTTCATCTCGGCGCTGCCATATTACTACCTGTTCCTCGCGATCCTTTCCCTCACGCTTCTCATCACCTGGTGGATGACCAACAGCCGGATGGGATTTTATCTGCGCGCGATCAAGGATTCCGAGCGGGCGGCGCGTTCCCTCGGCGCACCCGCGAGCCGCACCAAGCTCTACGCCTTCATGCTCAGCGCGGGGCTGACCAGCGTCGCCGGCGCGCTCTACGCGATGATGTTCGGCTTCGTCGATCCGGAGTCCGGGCTTGGCATCCTCATCTCGGTCAAACTGTTGATCATGGCGGCGCTCGGCGGCGCCGGACTGTTGTTCGGGCCGCTGGTGGGGGCGGCGATTCTGGTGCCGCTGGAGGAAATCTCCAACAACCTGCTCGGCGGCAGCGGCGCCGGCCTGACCTTTGTGGTGTACGGCGCGATCATCGTCCTGATCGCACGCTTCCAGCCCGGCGGCGTCCTGGCGCTGGCCAAGCGTCTCTGGGCGCGGCGCGGCAAGCCCGCCAACGCGACGCGGGAAGCGGGAGCAGCGCCCCATGCTCCTTGAAGCGCACGACGTCACCAAAGCCTTCGGCAGCTTCAAGGCCGTCGATGCCGCCTCCGTGACCTTGGAGCAGGGCGATATCCTCGGCCTGATCGGGCCGAACGGCGCCGGCAAGTCGACCTTCTTCAATTGCTTGACCGGCGATCTCATGCCGACATCGGGCAGGGTGATGTTCGCCGGCCTGGATATCACGCATTACCCGCCGGAAGCGCGGGCGGAGCTCGGGCTGGCGCGCACGTTCCAGGTGCCGCAGACGTTCGAGGGTATGTCGGTGCTCGAGAACGTCATGATCGGCGCGTTTCTGCGTACCCCGCATCGCGCCGAGGCCGAGGCAAGGGCGCGGGCGGTGCTGGAGCGCGTCGGCATGGCGAGGCTTTCCGATGCGCCGGCGCGCTCGCTCGGGACGCCCGGCCGCAAGCGGCTTGAGATTGCCCGTGCGCTCGCGACCGAACCGAAAGTGCTCCTGCTCGACGAGGCAATGGCGGGCCTGACCCTGCATGAGGTGCAGCTTGCGATCGAGCTGGTGCGCGATATCCATCGTTCCGGCATCACGCTCGTCATCGTCGAGCACATCATGGAAGTGATCCTGTCGCTGGCGAGCCGGGTCGTGGTGTTTCACCAGGGCCGCGAGATCGCCCGCGGCAACCCGCGCGAGGTCACCAGAAATCCTGACGTGATCGCGGCCTATCTCGGCACCCGCGCCGCGAAAGCCGCGGCCGGCCACACGCCGATCGAACTGATGGGCGGGCCCGTGACATGACCGGGCCCTTGCTTAAGCTCGAGCATCTCGAGGTTCGCTACGGCGACCTGATCGGGGTCTCCGATGTTTCCCTCGATGTGTCCGAGGGCAGCGTGGTCGCGCTGCTCGGCTCCAATGGCGGCGGCAAGACCACGACGCTGAACGCCATCGCAGGCCTGATCCCGCTGCACTCCGGTTCGATCAGCTTTCGCGGCGAAGAGATCGGCGGGCAGAACGCGTTTGCGATTGTGCGCAAGGGGCTCGCGCTGTCGCCGGAGGGCTGGCGGCTGTTCGTGCAGCAAAGCGTCGAGAATAATCTGCTCCTGGGCGCGACACCGCTGCGCGACCGGGCGCGCACCGCGTATCTGCTCGAACGCGTCTATGAGATTTTCCCGAAACTGAAAGAGCGGCGCGGCCAGCGCGCCGGCACCATGTCCGGCGGCGAGCGGCAGATGCTCGCGGTCGCTCGCGCGCTGATGAGCGATCCGAAGCTTTTGATGCTGGACGAGCCGTCGCTTGGCTTGGCGCCGGCCGTGGTGGAATCGATGTACGAGACGTTCGGCCGGCTGCACCGGGAAGGGCTGACCATCCTGCTTGCCGAGCAATCGATCGAGCTCGCGCTGGAAGTCTCCGACTTCGCGACCGTGCTGCAGGTCGGAAAGAGCGTGCTGTCCGGCACTGCGGCTGCGCTGGCGCAGGACCCGCAGGTGCAGAAGGCCTATCTCGGTGCGTGACGTTCGCGGCGGGCCGGCGGCGGCGTCATCTCGGCTTGCAACGTCTGCAGCAGGCAGCGGCCAAGCCGCACCTCTATCTCAGGCTCGCGGAGCGAGATCGGGCCGGGATCGTTGAGGATGGCATTGACCAGCGTTCCGAACACGAGCTGGAAGCCGAAGGCGATGCTTCGCTTCTTGGCGGCCTCGCGGCCTTTGCCCATCGCAGCAAGCAGCAGCGGCGTGGCGCGCTCGGTCATGGCGCCCCCCCGGTGCTTGAACGGCGTCCATCGGTCCGGCCGCGTGCCGCCATGCTGGAGCGTGGCGCGCAGCACGCCTTCGTGGTTTCGAGTCCACGTCGCGATGCCGCTGACCATAATCCCGCAGAGCCCGGCGAGGTCGACTCCTTTGAATAGCTCCTTCTCGGCCATCAGCCAGAGCGCGCGGTCGCCGTCGCGTGCCGCGAGCTCGATGAGGGCGTTGAAATAGGCCTCCTTGCTTTCGAACCGGCTGTAGAAGGCGCCCACCGTTGCGCCCACCCTCTTGCACAACGCCTCGATCGACAATTCCGAGAGAGAGTGCGTCCGCAGCATTTCGGCGCCGGCCTGCAAGAGCGCAAGCGTCATCTCGCGGCTTCGCTTCTGCCGCGACGGCGTAACACCGGGAAGATCGACTTCCCCGACTTTGTCCCGATCTTGGACCTGGGAGCGAACCCAGCCTCGGACCCGCATGCGGCCTTGCATCTCCCGTTCAATAATCATAATGATAATTCGGATTATCATTTCACGCAACCGGCTTCTGCGGGGCCGGGGCGAGACGAGCGGCGGATTGGCGGTCGTCGCTCCAAAAATCGGAGAGGGATGCATGGGCAGGGGCGAGAGGTCCTTTCGCGGCACCATCGGCAAGACGATCGCGGACTCCGAGCCATGGTGGCCGCCGGCGCAAAAGCCGCCGGCCGGCGCGCCCAACGTCCTGGTCGTGCTGTTCGACGATGTCGGCTTCTCCGATTTCAGCTGCTACGGATCGCCGATCAAGACGCCGACCATCGACCGGCTCGCGGCCGAAGGCCTGCGCTATAGCGGTTTCCACACCACCGCGATGTGCTCGACCACGCGCGCGGCGCTATTGACCGGGCGCAATCATCACTCCGTCGGCGTCGGCTGCCTTGCCAATTTCGACAGTGGCTATCCCGGTTATCGTGGCAAGATCGCGCGCGAGGCCGGGACCCTCGCGGAAATGCTGCGGCCGCACGCTTATCGCAACTACATGGTCGGCAAATGGCACGTCACGCCGCTGACCGAAAGCGGCGCGACCGGACCCTTCGACGGCTGGCCGCTCGGCCGCGGCTTCGACCGCTTCTACGGTTTTCTCGACGCCGAGACCGACCAGTATGCGCCGGAGCTCGTCTCCGACAACGCACACATTGATCCTCCGGGAACCTATGCGGATGACTATCACTTGACCTGGGACCTGGTCGATCAAGCAATCCGCTTCATCGGCGACCACATCGCCGACCGCCCCGATCTGCCGTGGCTGACATGGCTCGCCTTCGGCGCCTGCCACGCGCCGCATCAGGCGCCGGCAGATATCATCAAGGGCTACGATCCGATGTTCGCCCATGGCTGGGACGTCGAGCGCGAGCAGCGCCTTGAGCGGCAGAAGGCGATGGGCCTGGTGCCGTCGGACACAAAAATGCCCGCGCGCAACGACGGCGTGAAAGCCTGGGACGAGTATAGCGAGGATGAGAGGCGCGTGTTCACTCGCCTGCAGTCGGCCTTTGCCGGCATGCTCGATCATGCCGACCGGCATCTGGCGCGGCTGATCGACTTTCTTGAAGCTGCGGGCGTGCGCGACAATACCTTGATCCTGGTGCTGTCGGACAATGGCGCGAGCCAGGAGGGCGGGCCGCTCGGCTTCATCAATGCGATGGGACCGTTCAATTTCAGGCCGGAGCCGATCCCGGAAAAGCTGCGCCGGATCGACGACATCGGCGGTCCGGACACCCACACCAATTTCCCGCACGGCTGGGCGATGGCCTCCAATACGCCGCTGCGCCGCTACAAGCAGAACACCCATGGCGGCGGCATCCGCGATCCCCTGGTGATGTCGTGGCCGAAGCGCATCGCGGCGAGGGGCGAGGTGCGGCATCAATTCGTGCACGCCTGCGATCTGGTGCCGACCTTGCTCGACCTCGTCGGCATCGAGGCCCCGGACACCATCGCGGGCTGTCCGCAGCTGTCGATCGAGGGCGAAAGTTTTGTCAGCTCGATCACGGACGCATCGGCGCCGTCAAAATCCTCGCCGCAATATTTCGAGATGTTCGGCCATCGCGGGATCTGGCACGACGGCTGGAAGGCGGTCGCCTATCATCCGCCGGGCACGCCGTTCGAGAACGACAAATGGGAGCTGTTTCATCTCGACCGCGATTTCTCCGAAGTCGACGATCTCGCGGCGAAAGAGCCGCAGCGGCTCGCCGACATGGTCAAGCTGTGGTGGGGCGAGGCCGAGATGCACCACGTGCTGCCGCTTGATGACCGTTTCGGTCCGCGCTTTGCGGAGAATGCGGCGCGCTTCCATGGCGCGCGCAGCCATTTCACTTTTCACGCCGGTATGGGCCATGTGCCGACCGATGTCGCGCCCGACGTGCGCAGCCGTAGCTATACCATCGAGGCGCATGTCGAGATCGACGAGATGGGCGCCGAGGGTGTGCTGATCGCGCATGGCGATGCCACGTCAGGCTACAGCCTGTACCTCAAGGGCGGCTTTTTGCTTCACGACCTGAATATCGGCGGCGGCCACGAGATCGTGACATCTGACCGCAGGGTCTTGCCCGGCGCGCACCGGCTCGGCGTTCGCGTCGAACGCCTGGTGCGGCAGGTCGAGCCGGCCAAGGGCGCCCGCACCGGGGTCAGCCGATACACGCTATTGATCGATGGCGAGCCCGCGGGCTCGATGCAGACAAATCTCGGCTTCCACACGCTCATCTCCTGGTCGGGCCTCGACATCGGCCGCGATCGCGGCAGTCCGATATCGCACTATGAGGCGCCGTTCGAGTTCACCGGATGCCTCTCGCGGGTGACGGTTACCATGCATGACGACCAGAAGCTCGACGGCGAGGCCGTCGGCAACGCCCAGATGGCGAGGCAATGAAGCCGAGTGTTGTTTGATCCGGTTCTTTGCAAAGGTACGGGAAATAGGGCTCAAGCCTAGATCAAGAGCTAGAATTGACCGTATCGATAACTCGTCGGACCATCACCATTGGGATGTCTGTTTTTTTGCGCCGGCCCTCCAGGCCGCTGACCCCGCGATCGCCGAGATCGAAAGACGTTATGGCGGACGTGTTGGCGTGTTCGCCGTGGATACCGGATCCGAACGGACGTTCGCTCATCGCGCCGATCAACGGTTTCTGATGTGCAGCACCTTCAAAGGCCTGCTTGCGGCACACGTGCTTGCGCGTGTGGATGCGGGGCAGGAGAGCTTGACGCGTCTGGTATCCTACACCGAGAAAGACCTCGTATTTACATCTCCGGTAACGAAAGCCGGTATCGGACAAGGTGCCTTGTCGGTCGAGACCCTTTGTCAAGCTATGATGGAAGCCAGCGACAACACGGCGGTGGTCCTTTTGATGAGGAACGTAGGTGGCCCAGAGGGGCTGACACGCTTCGTTCGAAGCCTTGACGATACGATCACCCGGATTGACCGGTTTGAACCGGAATCGAACCAATCGAATGCCGTTCTGGATACCACGACGCCGCAAGCGATCGTTGGCTCTGTTCGTAAAATCCTCCTGGGTGATGTGTTGAGTGCGAAATCCCGTCAGCTCCTCGAAGGCTGGATAATTGCTGCCAAGCCTGGATTGAAGCCGGCTGCGCGCGGCGCGCGCCCCTCTGCTCGTGGCGGCCCCATTATGATGCGCCCCAGCTCAATATGGATGTTCGAGAAGCGGTTTTGCGTGAGGTCGGCTCGGCGTTTGTGACGTGGGCGACCTGAGCCGACCGTCTGGCGGTCCGCTTCGTCGAAAATGTATTTCCCTGCCCCGAGTTATCCTCGTTTTTGGGCGATCCGGGACATGCTCGTGCGGAAGACGAGCCAAGCTACATTATTTGATTTTGTCGTAAGCGGCGGAGAAGTCGGCCAGCGGCATCGGAACCGTGATGGTTTCCTTGCCGAGATTCTGGAACGAGACCTTTAGCTGCTTGCCGGATTTGAGCGCGGCCAGAAGCTCCGGCGAGACCGGCGTGTTGGCGTAGCAGCCCCTGTTCTCGCAGGTCTGGATCTGCAGGTCGATGACCTTGCCGTCATCGACCTGCAGCTTTGCGCCGGCGGGCAGGTTCAGCCCGAGGGGCAGTTGCACCAGTGCAACCGGCGCGTGCGTGTCGCTCGGAACCCGAACATTGACCAGCACGATCAACTGTCCGGTCTTGGTGAGAACCGCGGTCTCTTCGATGACGCATTCCAGCGGGGCGTCGCGGCCGGCGCTGGTGCATCGCGCGGCCCAGCCCGGCGAGGGCGGCGCGGCGTTGCCGGCGGCCAGCTCGGCCTGGGCCACCGGCGCGGCCGACGAAGGCGCTGTTTGCGCTGGATGGGCAGAAGGCACCGTTTGCGGCGGATGGGCAGGGGTCTTGGATTTCGAAGCTTGCTGGGACAAACCCTGACCAGGCCACGCCAAAGCCGTGAGAGCGATGAGAACGGCAAGCGTTGCGGGCGTCTTCACTCGGCAGCTTTTCTTTACTCGGCGGCTTCCTTAACCGAGCTGTGCGCGGCAGCGTCGCGCTCATCGTCGGCAGTTCTGGAGCGGCCCCAGCCCGCGAACGCGTTGGAGAGCCGGTCAAGATAAAGATATATCACCGGAGTCGTGAACAACGTCAATGCCTGGCTGACGACTAGGCCGCCGACCATGGCATAGCCGAGCGGCTGGCGGATTTCCGATCCGGTGCCGGTGCCCAGCATAAGCGGCACACCGCCGAGCATCGCCGCCATGGTCGTCATCATGATCGGACGGAACCGCAGGATCGCCGCCTGCCGGATCGATTCCTCCGGCGACTTGTGCTGGTCGCGTTCGGCCGCGATCGCGAAATCGACCATCATGATGCCGTTCTTCTTGACGATGCCGATCAAGAGGATGATGCCGATCAGCGCGATCAAGCTGAAGTCGTAACCGAACGCCATCAGGATCGCGAGCGCGCCGACGCCGGCCGACGGTAGCGTCGAGAGAATCGTGATCGGATGGATGTAGCTCTCGTAGAGAATGCCGAGGATCAGATAGACCACGACCAGCGCCGCGAGGATCAACAGCGGCACCGTGCCGAGCGATTGCTGGAACGCCTGCGCGGTGCCCTGGAAGCTTGAATTGAGCGTCGGCGGCGCGCCGAGCTCAGCCATCGACTTCTGGACCGCGTCGGTCGCCTGTCCCAGTGCGACGCCCTGCGCAAGGTTGAAGCTGATCGTGGTCGCCGGGAACTGGCCCTGGTGGCTGATCGAGAGTGGACGGACCGGTACGCTGGTCCAGGTCGCGAATGTCGACACCGGCACCTCATCGCCCGTGGTCGGCGACTTGATGTAAAGCTTGTCGAGCGTATCGAGCTTGCCCTGCAGCTCTGGGAGGATCTCCAGGATGACGTGGTAGCTGTTGAGCTGGGTGAAATATTGCGTCACCTGGCGCTGGCCGAACGCATCGTAAAGCGTGTCGTCGATCAGTTGCGGATAGATGCCGTAGCGCGAGGCGGTATCGCGATTGATCTTGAGCACCAGCGTGGTGCCCTCGGTCTGCTGGTCGGTGGCGACGTCGCGCAACTCGGGCAGCGTCGCCATCTTGGCCAGGATCTTCGGCGCCCACTGGTTCAATTCGTCGAGGTCGGCGTCCTGCAGCGTGAACTCGAACTGCGTGCGCGTCGGCCGGCCGCCGAGACGCACGTCCTGCGCCGCCTGCATGTAGAGGCGGGCGCCCTCGACCTTCTCAAGCTTGGGACGCAGTCGGGCAATGACCTGCTGGGCGGAGGCGGTGCGCTCGCTACGCGGTTTTAAGGTGATGAACAGATTGCCGTTGTTGCCGGCGCGGCCGCTGCCGCCTATCGCCATCGCGGTGGTGGCGACGGCGGGGTCGGCCTGGACGATCTTGGCGAGCTCCTCCTGTTTCTTCACCATGGCGGCGAAGGAAATATCCTGCGAGGCTTCCGAAGTCGCGGTGATCAGGCCGTTGTCCTGCTGCGGAAAGAAGCCCTTGGGGATGACGACGAACATGTAGACCGAGAGCGCCAGGGTGACGAAGAAAATCGTGAGCGTCGTCCGCCTCCAGCGCAAAGCGAGATCGAGTCCGCGCTCATAGGCGTGCAGCATCGCATCGAAGCAGCGCTCGCTCCATTGGTAGAACCGCCCATGTTTGGTTTCGCCGTGCGCGCGCAGGAAGCGCGAGGCCATCATCGGCGTCAGCGTCAGCGACACCACCATGGAAACGAAGATCGTCATCGCCAGCGTCACCGCGAATTCGCGGAACAGGCGGCCGATGATGCCGCCCATCAGGAGCAGCGGGATCAACACCGCCACCAGCGAGATGCTGATCGAGACGATGGTGAAGCCGATTTCGCTGGCGCCCTTGAAGGCGGCGGCGAGCGGCCTTTCGCCTTCCTCGATGTAGCGAGTGATGTTCTCCAGCATCACGATGGCGTCGTCGACGACGAAGCCGACCGCGATCGTCAGCGCCATCAATGAGAGATTGTCCAAGGTATAGCCGAACACCCACATCAGCGCGCAGGCGCCGAGCAGCGCGAGCGGCACGGTCACGGTCGGAATCACGGTCGCCCAGAAGCTGCGCAGGAAAACGAAGATGACCATGACGACGAGGAAGATGGTCAGCAGCAGCGTGAACTGCACGTCCTCGACCGCGGCCCGGATGGTCTGGGTGCGGTCGCTGATCAGCTCGATCTTGATCGCCGGCGGGATCGCGGCCACCAGCCTCGGCAACAGCGATTTGATCTTGTCGACAGTATCGATGACGTTGGCGCCCGGCTGCTTGAACACCACCAGGAACACACCGCGCTTGCCATTGGCCCAGGCTGCCTGCTTGGCGTCTTCCGGTCCGGTGACGGCGCGACCGATGTCGCGAATCCGCAACGGCCCGCCATTGCGGTAGGCGATGATGACGTCGTTCCAGTCCTTCGAATCCAGCAGCTGGTCGTTGGCATAGATCGTATAGGCCCGCTTGTCGCCGTCGATATTGCCCTTGGGGCTATCGACGGTCGTCAGCGTGATCTGGTTACGCACGTCTTCCAGCGACAATCCCTTGGCCACCAGCTTGGCGGGATCGATCTGGACTCGGATCGACGGCTTCTGCTGACCGCCGATGATGACCTGCGCCACGCCGGAGATCTGGCTGATCTGCTGCGCAAGCTGGGCGTCGACCGCGTCGCTCACTGTTGTCAGCGGCAGCGTGTCCGAGGTCGCCGACAACAACAGGATCGGCGAATCCGCCGGGTTGACCTTGCGGTAGGTCGGCGGCGAGGGGAGGTTCTTGGGCAATTGGCCGCTGGCGGCGTTGATCGCGCCCTGAACATCGTTGGCGGCGCCGTCGATGCTGCGATTGAGGTCGAACTGGATCGTGACCGCCGCCGTTCCGAGGTAGCTGGTCGACGTCATCTGGGCGATGCCGGGGATCTGCGCGAACTGCCGCTCGAGCGGTTGCGCCACCGAGGAGGCCATGGTTTCTGGGCTCGCGCCCGGCAGGGTCGCGGTGATCTGAATGGTCGGGAAGTCGACCTGGGGCAGCGGCGCCACCGGCAACAGCGGATAGGCGACGAGGCCGACAAACAAAATCCCCGCCATCAACAGCGAAGTGCCGATGGGATAGCGAATGAAAGGTGCCGAAATCCCGCCGCCGTCGCCGCTCATTCCTGCTGAACCTTACCTTGCACCGGGGCCGTGCTCGCCACCGCCGTCGTGACGAGGGTGCCGGGCTGGACCTTGAACTGGCCGGCGGTGATCACCTGTTCACCCGGCACCAGCCCCTCATCCACCACCGAGCGGCCGTCGATCGACTGGCTGACCTTGACCTTGTGCAACACGGCCTTGTTGTTTTGATCGACCGTGTAGGCGTAGAGGCCGTCGGTCGAATGTTGGATCGCGTCGTCGGGCACCACCGTGGCATCCTTCAGCGTCTTCACCAATAGCCGCGTCGAGACCGACTGGCCCGGCCACAACATATGGTCCTTGTTGTCGAACACGCCCTTGAGCCGAATAGTCCCGCTGGTGGTATCGACCTGATTGTTGATTACAGCCAGCTTACCTTCCGCCAGCACTTTCTTGCCGTCGGTCGTAATCGCGATGACCTTGAGCGGGCTCACGGTCTGGGCCTCATTTATATAAGGCAACTGTTCTTCCGGCGCTGTGAAAATAACGGCGATCGGCTCGATCTGCGCCACCGACACGATGCCAGTCTGCGTCGAGGCGTTGACGATGTTGCCGATATCGACCTGACGCAGGCCGACCACGCCGGAGATCGGCGATTTGACCTGGGTATAGTCGAGCTGGGTCTGCGCGGTGGCAATCGCCGCATCGTCGGCTGCGATCTGCGCGGTCAATTGCGCCACGGTAGAGCGCTGGGTGTCCGTCTGCTGCCTCGTCGCGAACTCGCCGAGCTTGGTGAAGCGCTGCAAATCCAGGTTGGCGTTGGCGAGATTTGCCTCATCCTGCACCTTCTTGGCCTTGGCCTGATCGAGTGCCGCCTGGTACGGTCGCGGATCGATTTCGACCAGGAGGTCGCCTCCCTTGACGATCTGGCCTTCCTTGAAAGCGACCTTGTCGATTTGACCGTCGACCCGGGTCCGCACCTGGACGGTGTTGAAGCCCTGAACCGTGCCGAGCCCGGTCAAGTAGACCGGAAAATCGGCCTTTTGGACGGGCCCAATCGTGACGGGAACGGCGGGCGTCCGCGCTGCCGACTGCTGAGCTTTTTTCGCAGCACCCGCAGCCTGGAATCGGTCCCAGCCGAAATAGCCGGCGGCGCCAATGGCCGCGACCAGCAAGACCCAACCAATCGCCCGGGATTTCTTCATGTCGGCTCACACGCTGAAAAAAAGAGAATAATGGGTCTTCAAAACAGTTCCCAGCGCACACAACTATAATATGCATGCACTTTATGTGTAAACACACTATAACTTGAAGAATCCTAAACAATTAGAAAGCTTTGGGAAACGTATAAGTCCGTCATGTCGCTCGATCTCAAACGCCAGTTGATTGCGCAACTTGTCGAAAGCTCGCGGCTGTTGCGCAACCACATCGACCATCGCGCCAAGGTCCGCGGTTCGACGCGCGCGCAGTGGATCGTGCTGTTCCGCTTGCGGCAGCAGGAAGGCTTGTCCCAGGTCGACCTCGCCGACGTGCTCGAGTTGCAGCCGATCTCGCTGGTGCGGCTGCTCGACCGGCTGGTCGAACACGGCCTGCTCGAGCGGCGGCATGATCCGAATGATCGGCGCGCCAACCGGCTGTTCTTGACGGCCAGCGGCCGGCAGCTTGTCGACGATCTCGACAGCCTGCGCGACGACATCGCAACCGATGTTCTGCAGGATCTGTCCGACGATGCGATAAAGACCAGCCTCGCGGCGCTACGCGACATCAAGGACCGCATCAAGACGCTGTCCGATCCTCCCGGTCACATCGCAGCCAAGTAGGGCTCGCGGCGATCCCGGGCTTCCATTGGCGTGTACGATTTTCCAAACTTCGTCCTTTTCTAAATTCCGGCGCGCCAGGTTCGATTGTCAGCGATTTGAGCGTCATCCATACCACCGCGATCAACGGCCGATCGGGAGCGAGTGATGGATGAGTTGAACGGAAAGATGATCGCATGTCAGATCCTGATCACGGGATTGATTGCGCGCGTCGCCAACGAATTGCGCGATCCCCTGCGTTTCCTCACCGACTTTCGCGATGAGATCAGGGCGGTCGTCAAGGGCGTCAATATCGCGGGCATGGATAACACCGATCGCGTGCGACTGGTGGCTCAGCAAACCGTCGATGAGTTGTTCTCGCTGATGAAACCGCCCAGTAGCGATTGATGGAAAAGCGCTATTTGAAGGGAGTTTCTGCGATCAGTTTAGAACTTCTACAAACTAGCTTTAGAACGTTTTCAAAGCATGATTTTAGAATCGTTTTGATCTGGACCTATTCAAACACTTCCGCGCGTCGATCGCGTTGACCCTACATTTTGCGCTCGGTACCAACCTCATCGTCGCTCACGCAAATGATGCGGTAGGTGCGATCTGGAATTCTAGTCATGGGGCGCGTGGAATATGGGGCAGGCAATAGCACCGCGATCGTTGCGCTCGTTCGCGGCAGTTAATGCGGTCGACGAAAAGAGCGAGAGTTACTCCGGCAGGAAGGTTACGACCGTTGCCGGGCTGATTGCCGTGGCATCGTTCTCGGGCGCCGAAGCCCAATCAAACCTCCCGCCGGTGACGGTCGAAGCCCCGGTCGCTCGCCCACGTCCGGCTGCGTCCAAACCCACCCCCGATCAAGTCCGCGCGCGAAATGCGCTGCGGCGGGCTACGCGAAGTGCGCAGCCCACGCAGGCCGCGCCGGTGCCGTTTCCGAACGCCGGCGAGCTGCGCGCGGACCGCAATCCCTACGCCGACGCCGCGGCGCCCTATAAGGTCGATCACGTGCAGGCGTCGGGCAAATTCCCGGAACCGCTGTTGAACACGCCGAAGACCGTCACGGTGCTCAGCAAGGAAGTGCTGGAGGACAAGAACGCCACCACGCTGAAGCAGGCGGTGCTTAGCACGGCGGGTGTCACGCTTGGGACCGGGGAGGGCGGCAACGCCTTTGGCGACCGCTTCTTCATCCGCGGCTTCGATGCACGAAACGACGTCTTCATCGATGGTGTGCGCGACTCCGGCGTCAGCGTCCGTGAAAACTTTTTCACAGAACAGGTCGAAATCCTGCGCGGGCCAGGCTCGTCCTTTGCCGGCCGCGGCACCACCGGCGGCGCGATTAACATCGTGACCAAGCAGGCGACGACCGAGAAAAGCTTCTACAACATGGACACCGCGTTCGGCACCGACCAGACCAAGCGCGTCACGCTTGACGTCAACCAGGTGATCAGCCCGACGCTTGCGATCAGGGCCGGCGGATTGTTCCAGGACGCCGACGTCGCTGGCCGCAACTATACCACCGACGATCGCGACGGCGGGTTCGCCGCCTTGACGTGGAAGCCGGTCCACGTGGTGAAGATCACCGCGGACTACGTGCACACCGACGTGCATGGCATACCGGATTTCGGCGTGCCGTACTACCGGCCGAGCTTGGCTACCACGGCCGGCGGGCCTTTCCCGGACTTCGGCGCCAACCGCAACAATTTCTACGGCTTTGTCAATCGCGACTTCTTCAAGGTGCAGCAGGACATCGGGACGATCAACACCGAGGTTCAGGTCACCCCCGATGTCGTCATCAGCGACAAGATGCGGGCTTCGCGCTCGGTCCTGAACTACATCGGCACGATACCGGAATCACCAGTTCTCACCACGCCACTTTCGGCGTCGACGCTGAGCGCCAATCCGCAGAGTCGTTACCAACCGACTGACGTTCTCGCAAATCAGACCGAAGCGACCTACAAATTCGACACGGATGGCTGGCGACATACCGCGCTCGCGGGTGTCGAAATATCGAAGGAAACCTCCAGCATCGACAAATATGCCGAGTTGAGTTCGGAAGCGCTGCCGGGCGGATTCAGCGGTTCGGGCTCTCTGACCGGCGTCAATGTGTTTAATCCGCAATATACCTGCGTACCGTTCTCGACCACCCCCACGTTGACCGGATTGCCAACGAAGATCGGTATCGACACCAAGAGCGCCTATCTGCTCGACAGCGCCAACTACCGCGATCTCGTCATCCTCAACGGCGGCATCCGTTTCGACGACTACAACATCAACACGTCCGGATACGGCGCGGTGAACGGCGTGGCGAACGTTTTCGGCGTACAGCAAGCCGAGTTTGGCCTGCCGAATTTCAATTTGGGCCTCACGCTGAAGCCGCTGCCAATCACCAGCGTCTACGTCGCCTACGCGACGTCTTCGGATCCGGTCGGTTCCGAATTCGACGGCACCAGCGCGAACTACGGCGGTCTGGCGCCGGTCGTCAACGGCGCCTCGAACCAGATCTTCGGGCCGGAGAAGAACAAGGCGATAGAAATCGGCAACAAGTGGGAATTGTTCGATCGACATTTGCTGGTAACCGGCGCGCTGTTCCAGACCGAAAAGGACAATGCGCGGGAGTTGCAAAACGTCACGGCCGCGACCGCGACGGCGGCCTGCCACTATCCGACCGGGACGACGGGCACAGTGCCCTGCATCAGCGCGGGCGCTGCCTATCGCATTCGCGGCATCGATCTCGAAGTCGGCGGAAAGATCACTCCGAAATGGAGCGTGTTCGGCGGCCTTGTGCTGATGCAATCGGTGGTGACGAAGTCGCTGGTGGCGCCAGCCGATCCCTTGCTTTACAGCTCGAATGTCGGTCTGCCGCTCGCCAACATCGCGCACCAATCGTTCAGCCTGCTGTCGAAATACCAGCTCAACGACACCTGGGAGCTCGGCGGCCAGGCGGTCTACCGGTCAAAAATCTATGGCGGCACCTTGCTTGCCGCCAACGAAGGCACCTCGCTTCCAAGCTACTGGCGCTTCGATGCGTTCGCCGAAGCCAAGATCAACAACAACTGGAGGGTCAAGCTGTTCGTCAACAACATCTTCAACAAGCTCTATTACGATGCGCTGTACCAGAGTTCGGCGCCATTCGTTCTGGAAGCGCCGGGGCGCTCGGCGTCACTGGTGATCTCGGCAAGATTCTGATCGTCGATCGCGATGTTGATCTGCATTCCGGAGGTGCTCAACAAGGCCGATGTGGCGGATTTCCGGCGCGTCATGGACGGCTGCGTGTGGGAAGACGGCCGTTCGACCGCGGGCGCGCAGTCGGCGCTGGTCAAACGCAACGAGCAATTACCGCCAGACGGCGAGGTCGCGCGCAAGCTCGGTCACCGTATCGTTTCGGCGCTGACGTCCAATCCGAGATTTCTTTCCGCGGCGGTGCCGCTGCATATCTTCCCCCCGCTGTTCAATCGATACGCGGCCGCAGACGGGCATCACTTCGGCATCCACGTCGACAACGCGGTTCGTGGCGATCGGCTCACCGGCTTACGCATTCGCACCGATTTGTCGGTCACGCTGTTTCTATCCGAACCCGAAGAATACGACGGCGGTGAATTGGTGATTGAGGACTTCTACGGTTCGCACCAGGTCAAACTGCCGGCCGGTGACCTCGTCCTTTATCCCGCGTCCAGCCTGCACATGGTTACCCCGGTCACACGGGGCGCGCGGGTTGCATCTTTTTTCTGGTTGCAGAGCATGATTCGGGATGTCCACGCCCGCAGCCTGATCTTCGATCTCGACACTGCGATTCAGGCTGTGGTGGAAAGGCTTGGGCGAGATGATCCTGAAACCGTTCAATTGACCGGCATCTATCACAACCTCATTCGCTGCTGGGCAGAGGTGTAGACGCGCGCTCCCCTGGTGCGGTGGCTGTCGCTTGAAGCTGATTCTGCACGCGGCACCGGTTGAAGGGATGGATGCGAGGTCGCTATTTTCCAGGCGATTTCTTCGCCAGTTTAGAACCCTTTCAAACTACGTTTTAGAACGACTTTAAACTGGAGTTTAGAATTGTTTTGGTTTGGATGGATTTAAGCAACCCTCGCGTTGACCCGAGTTTCTGCGCCCGATACTTCACGCTGCACCTGTTGTCGCGAACGAAGCGCAGCAGCGAACGGGAAATTCGGCTCAGGGTGCTTGGGGATGAATGAGTCAACGTCGAGGAGCTTTTTGCGTCGACGAGGTGGTTGCGGTGATCGTCACCGGATTTCTCAACGATGTTGCGTTCTACTGCGCCGTGCGGCGGTGGTGCTCGTGCCGGGGATGGCAGCGGGTCTGGTTTGCATCGCAGATCCGGCCCCCGCGATGGCTCAGGATGTTGCGGCGAACGATGCCACCGCGCTGCCGCCGATTGAGGTCACCGCCCCGACCGAAAATCCGAAGCGCTCGCCGGCCAAACGCTCGGCCTCTGCGCGGACAGTTTCAAATCGCGGCGCCAACCGCACCAGCCAGACCGCGCAGGAGGCGCCAGCGGCGGGAACAGGCGCTCCTACGCCTGCGCAAGCGGCGCTGGATCGCAAGATGCAGGGTTTCGATCAATCGCGCGACCATGTTCTGACCAAGCTCGGCGCTTCGTCCTATACGATCGATCGGACCGCGATCGAAACCATGCCGCAAGGCGATAACACGCCCGTCGACAAGCTGGTGCTTCAATTGCCCGGCGTGAACTACGATTCCGCCGCGTCCAATCCCAATTTCCACGTCCGCGGCGAATACGCCAACGTCCAGACGCGGATCAACGGACTGGTGCTGCCGGAAGGCGTTTCGGGTCTGGGCCCGGTGATCGACACCAATTTTATCGGTAGCCTGTCGTTACTGACCGGCACGCTGCCGGCCCAGTACGGACTACGTACCGCCGGCGTCCTCGATATCACCAGCCGCGCATTCTCCGCGCCCGGTGGCAGCGTCAGCATCTATGGCGGCAGCCAGGGCACGATCACGCCGAGCTTCGATTACGGCGGCAGCGTTTGCGATACCCAGTATTTCTTCTCGGGACGCGGCAACTGGAACAATCTCGGGATCGAGAACCCGACCTCGTCGGTCAATGCGATTCACGATCACACCGATCAGGGCAAGCTGTTCGCCTACGTGTCGACACTGCTCGACGAGTCAACGCGCCTCAGCGTGATTTCGGGAGCTCCCTACGGCAAATTCCAGATCCCCAACAATCCCAATCAGACGCCGCTCGGCGATTTTGGGCCTGCTACCTACGACTCGTCGACACTGAACGAAAACGAGATCGACCAGTATAATTACAACATCGTCGCGGTTCAGACCAAGGGCGATGCTGTCGACACCCAGTTTTCGGTGTTCTCCCGCTATGCCCAGGTGCATTTCATTCCCGACATCGTTGGTGATCTCGTGTTCAATGATGTCGCCTCCGACGTCACTCGCGCCAGCCAGATGTACGGCACCCAGTTCGACGCGTCTGATGAGCTGAACAGCGCGCACACCTTGCGGGCGGGTTTCATGATAACCGCCGAAAAGACCGACGTTTCCGATATCTCAACGATGCTTCCGGTCGATCCGAATACCGGGGCGATTTCGCCTGCGCCGTTCACCGTCAACGATACCAATTCGCTGCTGGGCTGGAATCTCGGCGCCTACGTCCAGGACGAGTGGAAGCTGACCAGCCAGCTCACCCTCAATTACGGGATTCGCTTCGATCAATTGTATCAGTTCGTCGATGCCAACCAGTTCAGCCCGCGCGCCGCGCTGGTGTACAAGCCGTTCGACGGAACGACCTTCCACGCCGGCTACGCCTGCTATTTCACCCCGCCGATGCAGGCGCAGGCGACGCAATCGAACCTCGCGCTGTTCACCAACACCACGAACCAGCCGGCTGTTCCCAATAACGATCCGGTGCTCCCGGAGCGCTCGAATTATTTCGACGTCGGCGTGGACCAGAAACTGCTTCCCGGTCTCACAGTGGGGCTGGATGCCTACTACAAGATCGCCACCGATTTGATCGACGACGGCCAATTTGGCCAGGCGGTGGTGCTTACCCAGTTCAACTGGGCGCGGGGATATAGCGAAGGCGCGGAAGCCAAGGTCAAATATCCGAACGGCAATTTCAGCGCCTACGCCAACTTTGCTTTCAACATCACGCGCGCGGTCGACCCGGTCTCGAACCAGTATCTGCTCGACCCCGATGAATTCGCCTTTCTGCTGACCCATTATCACTACACCGACGACATGCAGATGCTCACGGGATCGGCCGGCGCGTCCTTCCGCTGGAACCAGACGCTATTCTCCATCATCATGAAATGTGGCAGCGGCCTGCCTACCGGCTTCGCCAACTCCGCATTCAACGAGCCCTATGTAACGGCCAATCTCGGAACAGCGCACGAAGTCCAGGCTTTCTCAGGCGCCAAGCCGCTCACGGTGCGGTTCGACGTCGTCAACTTGTTCGACAAGATCTACGCCATCAGGGACGGGTCGGGCATCGGGGTGTTTGCACCCCAGTTCGGTCAGCGCCGTGGTTTCTACGTCGGTGTCTCGCAAAAGCTGTAGCTAGCCAGGAATCCAACGATCGTAACCGCATACGCAGTGGGCACAGATATGAAAAAGTCACCTTGCCGCGATACGTTTGCTGCAGTCTTCGCGCTTGCGATGCTGGCACTGGCACAGCCTTCGCGCGCCCAGCAGAGTGCGGCGCCTGCGCCGCTGCAGGCTCCCGCGCTGACCCAGCCGGTGCCGACGGCACCGGGCCCATCGGCGGTAGTTCAACCGGCCGCCGCGCCGGCGGCCACGGACGCAACGGCGGTTTCTGCCGACGGCGACATCCCGCCGCGGAAGTCGGCGACTGGGACGCTGCGCGAGCTTTCGCCGTGGTCGATGTTTCTGTCGGCCGATATCCTGGTCAAGGCGGTGATGATCGGTCTTGCCTTTGCCTCGCTCGTGACCTGGACGATCTTCATCGCCAAGATGATCGAATTGTCGGTCGTTCAGCGCAAGCTGCGTGCGGCACTTCGCAAGATCGCCGAAGCGCGGTCGCTGACGGAGGCGCAGTTCGCGCTCGGTGCCAGGAACAGTGTCTTGTCATCATTGCTCGCTGCCGCCATGCGTGAAGCGCGGCTGTCGGCGGGAATTTCCAGCGACAGCGGCATCAAGGAACGCGCCGCATCGAGTTTTGCCGAGATTGTGCGCGCCGAAGCGCGCCGTATCCGCATCGGCATGGGACTGCTCGCCACGATCGGCGCGACCTCGCCTTTCGTCGGGCTGTTCGGTACGGTGTGGGGCATCATGAACAGCTTTATCGGCATCTCGAAATCGCAGACGACGAATCTCGCCGTCGTCGCGCCCGGTATTGCCGAAGCGCTGCTCGCGACTGCGTTCGGTCTCGCCGCGGCGATCCCCGCTGTCATCATCTACAACCACTTCGCGCGCGTCACCAAAGCCTATCTCGAACTGGTCGGCCGCTCGTCGGGCGCGGCGGCGCGGCTGTTGTCGCGCGATCTCGATCGCAGTCACGGCGGCGCGCTGGCTCGGGCGGCGGAATAGGCGATGGGTATCTCGATCACCGATAGCGACACCGATAGCGCCCTCGACGACGACGGCGACTTCGCCGAGACCCATGAGATCAATGTCACGCCATTCATCGACGTGATCCTGGTGCTCTTGATCATCTTCATGGTTGCTGCGCCGCTGTCGACCGTCGATCTTCCGATCGATTTGCCGTCGTCAACCGCCGCGCCGCAAAAGAAGCCGGACAAACCGACCTATGTGACCATCAAGCCAGATCTCGCTGTCGCGATCGGAGAAACCCCGGTCAAGCGCCTCGATCTGGTGCGCATCCTCGATGCCGTGGCGGATGCGAGCAAGGACCGTTTCATCTTTCTGCGCGCCGACCGCGCCGTTCCCTATGGCGAGCTGATGAGCGTGCTCGAAATCCTGCGCGCCGGCGGCTACGCGAAGATCAAGCTGGTGGCGCTGGAGGCGGTTCCGGACGCGGCGAAACCTTAAAGAAGCGGCCGATCGCGATGACCGAGCTCGACACTGGACAAAAGACTTCGCAGCGGTTGTGGATCACGGCCGCCATCGCTGCGCTCGCGCTTCACATCGGTGGCGCGGCGTTGGCGGTGTCGCATTTGGCGAGCGACGAACCGGACGACTCCCTGGGCGCCCCGGCGATTGAGATCGGGCTGGAACTGACGTCGCCCCGCCAGGAGGCGACCAACCTGCCGGCGGGGCCGGATAGCGATGCATCAGTTGCGTCGGCCGCGCTCGCCGAGCAGAAGGCAGACCCCAGGGAGACTGAGCTGCCGAAGGATACGCCGACCGAAACCGACGATCCCGATCGGGTGGTGACGCCGAACGAGGCCAAGAAACCGGTCAAAGACGAAACCAAGGTTGCGACGGTCCAGACACAGGCCTCACAGGAATCAGCCGCGGCGGAAGCCACGGCGACGCCGAGCCTGGACAACGCCCCTGTGGGACCGCGCTCGATCGCGCCTGCGCAAGGGTCCGGCGAGAGTGCCCGGCGGGTGCGGGCGACCTGGCAGAAGGAGCTGGTGGCGCATCTGGACAAGCACAAGCGCTACCCGGTGGAACGCGCGCAAAAGAGCGCCGAGATCGTTGTGGGCTTCGTGCTCGACCGCATGGGACATGTGCTGTCGACCAGCATCGTCAAGGGATCGGGCGATCTGGCGTTCGACGAGGCGGCGCTTTCCATGGTCAAACGCTCCGATCCGGTGCCGCCGCCGCCGCCGCTGGTGGCTGATGAGGGGCTGAGTTTCACCTTGCCGGTGATCTTCAAGGTCAAGGGCAAGAGCTGATTGCGTTTCGTACCGGCAACGACATCACCTTGCGGCGAATTCACTAGCTGGGTGACGAGCGGCCCCTATTGTGGGCCAAACGCAACTTCTGTCCGATTTTCACGGATCAAGCCGGTTTGACTACCGCATCTGCGGCTGCATCGCTCGAGACCACCTTCGGTCGTGAGCCTGCGGTTTGGCTCACCGCAGTAGCAATCGCCGCTCGTTCATGCCGCGACCGCCGGTCAATACGACGCGCAGCGCAACGAACTCTATTTCGTCGCTTGCGGCTGGCATCCGGATTTTGGTTACGTCGATCAGCCGCCGCTGGTGCCGCTGATCGCGGCCGCCACGCAGGTTTTCGGTGTCAACATCTGGATGCTGCGACTGCCGGCAACGATCGCGGCGGTGGGATTGGTGTTTCTCGCCAAGAGCTTTGCCCGCTTGCTCGGGGGCGGGGCCAGGGCGGCCGCGTTAGCGGCGATCGCCGCCGGCATTGCACCGGGCATTGCCGGGTTCACTTCGCATCTAACAACCTCGACATTCGAGCCGATCGCCTGGACCGGCGCCGCCTTTCTGCTGACGCGGGCGATCTTGCGGGACCGTCGGTCCGATCTGATCTGGACGGGCGTTTCGGCCGGGATCGCCATGGAGGCCAATTGGGGTATCGCGGTCTGGTTGGTCGCGCTCGGCGTCGGCGTGCTCGCGACGCCCGCGCGCCGCATCCTGTCATGGTGGCAGCTCTGGCCCGGCGTCGCGATCTCGGCCGCCTTGTTCGTGCCGAATTTGGTTTGGCAATGGCAGCATGGCTGGTCGTTCTTCGAAGTGATCCTGCCCCACCTCGACAGCCAGAGGAATTTCACCGGCCCATTCTGGCTGTTCGAGTGGCGCCAGGCGATGTCGACGAACCTGTTGCTGGCGCCGCTGTGCGCGGCCGGCATGCGCGGGCCGTTCGTCGATCGCCGCCTTGCCGATACGCGCTTTCTGTCGTTGGGCTTTGTGCTCGCGACCGCGTTTTATTTTCTGCAGCGTGGCACCAATTACTATTTGTTTCCAGTCTATCCGACGATGTTCGTCGTCGGCTCCATCGCTTGCCAGGAGCTCAGTGTCTGGGTCGCGCGCGGCTGGATTGCCGCGGCGATTGTCGTCAGCGCATTCTCGGCACCGATAGTGCCCCCCATCCTCGCGCCGGCGCGGGTTCAGAACTACATGGAAGCGGCCGGCATTAGGCCCGCACCGATCGAGGCGGCAGGCGTCGGCGCGCCGCTGACGCAAGGCCTGTCGGACGAATTTGGCTGGCGCGAACTGGAGCAGAAGGTCGCCGCGGTCCTTCACCAGCTATCGCCTGACGACCAAAAACGCGCGGCGATACTGGCTTCGAATTACGGGCAAGCCGCCGCCATCGACGTCTATGGCAGCGCCGACGCCGCGGGCGTTGAGCGGCCATAACCAATATTGGCTGTAGGGGCCGCAGCGGCTATGACGGCTCGCTCGTCATGCATATCGGCGGCGATCCGGAGCGCTGGCGACGCGTTTGCGGTTCCGTCGAGGTTGTCGACAAGACCGACAATTCCTGCGCCATGCTTTACGAGAATAACCGGCCGATCTTCATCTGCCGCGACTTGCGGGTATCGCTGGAACAGATGTGGGGCCGGTTGAAAGGGTATCGCTAAAAGCCCTTTGAAGTGAAGAAGATAACCGCTCACATAAGGAACGCATCAAACCAATGCGTTGTCGTCAGCGCCAAAAATACCTGATCCCGACATAGACCACGAGCAGGCAGGCAAAGATCAGCGCCACCGGAAGCTGGGGCTTTTGATTCGACCCCAATTTCATACCCGACCCGAAAGGCGCCGATTTCGGCTGCGGGCGTCGGAATGCCGTGACGTTGTCGGAGACCTGCTCGTTCTGGCGGGGCCGAACGTCGGGCGGCGTCCCGGCGCCGCCCATCTCCTTGTAATAGGCCTTGTACATCAGGTTGATGGTGGCTTCGGTGGCATCGGCCTCAGCCATCTCGCCGATCAGCTTCTTGTAGGCGGCGAGGAAGTTTTGCGCCTCGGCGGGCAGCGCGGAGGCGCCGTTCAGCTTGGCCATCATCTTCCAGGTCGCAAAATCAGCGCGCGCCCGCGTGTCGGCACGTCGCGCGATCAGCATGTCGGCAGCTTTGACCAAGATGGCCTCGGGGTCTTTTCAATCCTTACGACGGACTATGCATTACCGGTAAAGAAAAGAATGAGCCGGATGATGAAATCGGTCGCATTCCGCAGAATTGCAGAGATAACATCAAGATTTAGACCGAACTGCGAGCCCGCCAAGGGAAGAAGGATCAAAATTCCGATCAGAATCAGCATTCCGAATGGCTCCAGCCGGGACAGGGGTCTGGCGAGAGGGTCGGGCAGTAGGCCGACCGCCACCCGGCCACCGTCGAGCGGTGGGATCGGCATCATGTTGAAGACCGCGAGCACGACGTTGATCAGAATCGCATTCTTCAGGTTGTCGGCGACCCATTGCGCCGCATCGGGTGGCAAAAACGCTACCAGATGGAACGCCAGCGCCGACACAAGGGCTAGGATGATATTGGTTCCGGGGCCCGCCAGCGCCACCAGGACCATGCCGATCCGAGGATTGCGCAAGGCCCTGAAATTGACTGGAACCGGCTTGGCATAGCCGAACAGGAATGGGGAGTGCGACAACAACAGCATCGCCGGCAGCATCAGGGTGCCGAAGGGATCGATATGCCGCAGCGGGTTGAAGCTGACCCGGCCTAGCTTCCAGGCGGTGTCATCGCCGCAATAATGCGCGACAAAGCCGTGGGCGGCCTCGTGGAAGGTGATGGCGATGACCAGCGGCAGCACCCAAACCGACAGGCCATAAGCGGTGATATTCAAGACTTTGATTCCAGATGGCGCCGGTAGAGCATGATCCGGAAAAGTGGGAACCGGTTTTCCGAAAAGATCATGCTCAAACAAAGAGACTAGATCATGAACCGATTCACCTGAATCGGATCATGATCTAGTATGACCTAAGCCTAATGCTGCGGCTTGGCTAGGGCGCGCCTTGCGGATATTGCGGCAAGCCGTCGTCGAGCTTTACCCAGTCCATCATCTCCGACACCCACATATGCGCGGTCGGCACAAAAGCGCTGCGGTCATCGAAGGCGGCGAGCGCGATGCTGGCCATGGTCCCGACCTTGCGCCAGGCGAACAGCCGCGTGCCGCATGTCGTGCAGAACACCCGGCCGAGCAATTCAGAGGAGGCGAAGCGGGCGGCGTCGCCCTCGATCGTCAGCGCGCTTTGGTCGAACAGCGCGCGAGCGAAGAAGGTGCCCATCGCCTTCTGGCAGTTGCGGCAATGGCAGATCCGCACATTGACCGGCTCGCCCTCGGCCCTGAACCTGACAGCTCCGCACAGGCATCCGCCTTCCCGGCTCATAGGGCCTCTCAATACGTCGCGCGGCCACCGGAAATATCGAACACGGCGCCGGTCGAGAACGCGCAATCTTCCGACGCCAGCCACGCCACCATCGCCGCGAGTTCTTCAACGAGGACAAAGCGCGCCTTCGGAATCTTCGACAGCATGAAGTCGATGTGCTGCTGCGTCAGTTGGTCGAAGATCGCGGTCTTGGCGGCGGCTGGCGTCACCGCGTTGACGAGGATGTCGTGCTGCGCGAGTTCCTTTCCCAGCGACTTCGTCAGCGCGATCAGGCCGGCCTTTGAAGCCGAATAATGCGCGGCGTTGGGGTTGCCTTCCTTGCCGGCGATCGAGGCGATGTTGACGATGCGGCCGTATTTTTGGGCGAGCATCGCCGGCACGACCGCCTTGCAGCAGATGAATGGGCCGTCGAGATTGATGCGCAGCACCTTGCGCCACTCCTCGAGATCGGTCTCCCATACCGACTTGTTGACGCCGGCGATGCCGGCATTGTTGACGAGGATATCGATCTTGCCGAGCGCCTTCAGCGTGTCGTCGCGGGCCTTTTCCACCGCGGCCAAGTCGGTCACGTCGACCTTGAACGCGGTGACGGCGGAGCCGATCTCTTTCGCCGTCTTCTCGGCCAGCGGCTGGTCATGGTCCCAGATCGCGACCTTGGCGCCGGAGGCCACAAAGCGCTCGGCGACCGCGCGCCCAAACCCCTGCGCGCCGCCGGTAACGACGGCGCTTCTGCCATTGAGATCGATCTTGTTCATGGGGAAGGTCCTTTCATTTCAATTTGGCATCGGCTCTTGCGGCCGCGGAGGTCTACTCCCTCGCCCGCTCTTTGCGGGGAGAGGCGTAGGCGGCCTATGGCCGCCGTCCTTGACAGAAACGCCGATGCGAAGCATCGGCTATGGTGCTCTCGCGGTCCGGCAAGTGTTTCCAGCGCGGAGGTATTGTGCCTTGCCCCTCACCCGGATCGCATCGGCGATGCGATCCGACCTCTCCCCGCGAAAGAGCGGGGGAGAGGTGAAGTTCAGAGCGTCCAGCCGCCGTCGATGACATGGGCGACGCCGGTGGTGAACGCGCTTTCGTCGCTGGCGAGGTAGACGGCGAGTAGCGCGATTTCCTCCGCCGTGCCGAGCCGTCCCATCGGCTGCCGTGACACGAACATCTCGCGACCGCCGGGGCCGGCGGTGGCAGCCCGCTGCAGCATCGAGGGCGTCTCGATAGTGCCGGGGCAGATGCAGTTGCAACGGATGCCCTTGCTGATGAAGTCGGCGGCGACCGAACGCGTCAACGCCGCGACCGCGGCCTTGGTCGCGCCATAGACATAGCGGTTGGGCGCGGCCTTGAACACGCCGGCGGCGGACCCGATGTTCACGATCGAGCCGCCGCCGCCTTCCAGCATCAAGGGCAGGAACGATCGGATCGTGCGGTGCATCGACTTGCAGTTGAGGTCGAAGGAAAAATCCCAGTCCTCATCGGAGCAGTCGAGCACTGTGCCGTGATGCACGAAGCCCGCGGCATTAAGCAGGATGTCGACCTTGCCGACGCGTTTGGCCATCGCGGCTACCGCGGCGCTGTCGCGGGCGTCGAGCGGCGCGACATCCGCTACCCCTTCGCTCTTGAGGGCGCCGAGACCTTTCTCGTCGACGTCGGTCGCGAATACGATGGCGCCCTCGCGCGCAAACGCAAGCGCACAGGCGCGGCCGATTCCGGCAGCGGCGGCGGTCACGAAAGCGCGCTTGCCCTTGAGCCGGTCTGACATTTTTTTCTCCTCGCTGGTGTCTCGTCATCGCGAGGAGTGGAGCGACGAAGCAATCCATCTCACCGGATTTGCGGCCTTACGGATTGCTTAGCTTCGCTCGCAATGACGGGAGTGACTAATGATTATCCCGCGCGACGCCGACTTGGCGTGCGATGTCGTGATAGCGCGTCGCCAATTCCATGCAGGCGCCGGTGGCGTGCTGGCCGACGGTGTTGCGATAGAGCTCCTGCCACGGCGTCTGGTTGGCCGGGCGGGGGAAGCCGCCCTTGGCTTTCAGGTCGGCGTGGCGTTTTTTCAGTTCCGCCTCCGAGATCAGGATGTTGGCGCTGCCCTTGTTGAGGTCGATGCGGACCTTGTCGCCGGTTTTCAGGATCGCCAGCCCGCCGTCGGCGGCGGCTTCCGGCGTGGCGTTCAGGATCGACGGCGAGCCCGAGGTGCCGGATTGCCGGCCATCGCCGATGCAGGGTAGCGACAGGATGCCGCGTTTGATCAGCGCCGCCGGCGGCTGCATGTTCACGACCTCGGCGCCGCCGGGATAGCCGATCGGGCCGGTGCCGCGAATGAACAGGACGCAGTGCTCGTCGATATCCAGCGAGGAATCGTCGATCCGCGCGTGATAATCCTCCGGACCCTCGAACACGATGGCGCGGCCCTCGAACGCGTTGAGGTCCTTCGGATTGCTCAAGTAGCGGTCGCGGAATTCCTTCGAGATCACGCTGGTCTTCATGATGGCGGAATTGAACAGGTTGCCGCGTAGCACCAGGAAGCCCGCGTCCTTCACCAGCGGCTTGTCGTAGCTGAAGATCACGTCGCCATCGGGCTTTGGCGCCTCGCGGCAATTGTCGCCCATGGTGCGGCCGTTGACGGCGACGGCGTCCTCGTGGATGCGCTTGTGCTTCATCAGTTCGCCCACCACCGCGGGCACGCCGCCGGCGCGGTGAAATTCCTCGCCGAGATAGAAGCCGGCCGGCTGCATGTTCACCAACAGCGGAATGGCGTGGCCGTATGTCTGCCAGTCGTCGATCGAAAGCTCGACACCGACATGGCGGGCCAGTGCGTTGATATGGATCGGCGCGTTGGTCGAGCCGCCGATCGCGGAATTGACCACGATGCAGTTCTCGAACGCCTTGCGCGTCAGGATGTCGGAAGGTTTTAAGTCTTCCCAGACCATGTCGACGATTCGCTTCCCGGTGTCGTAGGCGATCTGGCCGCGCTCGCGGTAGGGGGCGGGAATGGCGGCGCAGCCCGGCAGCGACATGCCCAAGGCCTCGGCCAAGGAATTCATGGTCGAGGCGGTGCCCATGGTGTTGCAGTGGCCGGCCGACGGCGCCGAGGAGGCCACGATATTCATGAACTCCTCATAGTCGATCTCGCCGGCGGCAAGCTCTTCCCGGGCCTTCCAGACCACGGTTCCCGAACCGGTACGCTGGCCTTTGTGCCAGCCGTTCAGCATCGGGCCGCCCGAGAGCACGATCGCGGGCATATTCACGGTCGCCGCCGCCATCAGGCAGGCCGGCGTCGTCTTGTCGCAGCCCGTGGTCAGGACCACGCCGTCGAGCGGATAGCCGAACAGGATTTCGACCAGGCCGAGATAAGCGAGGTTGCGGTCGAGCGCCGCGGTCGGGCGCTTGCCGGTTTCCTGGATCGGGTGGGTCGGAAACTCCATGGCGATACCGCCGGCGGCGCGGATTCCCTCGCGGACCCGGTGGGCCAGTTCGAGATGGTGGCGGTTGCATGGCGAAAGGTCGTTGCCGGTCTGCGCGATGCCGATGATCGGCATGCCGGACTGCAACTCCTGCCGGGTCAGGCCGTAATTCAGGTAGCGCTCAAGGTAGAGCGCGGTCATCCCCGGGTTATGCGGGTTGTTAAACCATTCGCTGGAGCGGAGTTTGCGCCTGGTGACGCCGGTGAGCGGCTTGTTCATGTTTTCTCCCGCAGCGCACACGCCTTATCATTGTGCGCCATTTTCGCCCGATGTTGGCACGGCAATACTAGGTTCGCAATCGCGGCCGCAAGTCCCAAATTTCAAGCCCCAATCCTTACGACCTTTGATCCGACGACATTGCCAAAAAAGTCTGGTAAGACCCTGATCAATAAAAGCAAGACCGCGGTGGCAACTGCGGGGCATTATTTCGTGAGCGGGAGGGAGTTGATGTCGTCGGTGCAAATTCGCGACGTGCGGAAATCGTTCGGTAATTTTGAGGTTCTGCACGGCGTGTCGATCCCGATCGAGGACGGCGAATTCGTCGTGCTGGTGGGTCCCTCCGGCTGCGGCAAGTCCACCTTGTTGCGCATGCTCGCAGGTCTGGAAAACATCACTTCCGGGACGATTTCGATCGGCGAGCGCGTCGTCAACAATGTCCAGCCCAAGGAACGCGACATCGCGATGGTATTCCAGAACTATGCGCTCTACCCGCATATGACTGTCGCCGACAATATGGGCTTTTCGCTGAAGCTGCGCGGCGCGCGGTCCGACGAGATCAAGAAGGGGGTCGCGCGCGCCGCGGAAATCCTGGCGCTGACGCCGCTGCTCGACCGTTACCCCCGGCAATTGTCCGGCGGCCAGCGCCAGCGCGTGGCGATGGGGCGCGCCATCGTCCGCGATCCCCAAGTGTTCCTGTTCGACGAACCCTTGTCCAATCTCGACGCCAAGCTGCGCGTGGCGATGCGCACCGAGATCAAGGAACTGCATCAGCGGCTCAAGACCACCACGGTCTACGTCACCCACGACCAGATCGAGGCCATGACCATGGCCGACAAGATCGTGGTGATGCATGACGGCGTTGTGGAGCAGATGGGTTCGCCGCTCGAACTCTACGACAAGCCGGAGAACCAGTTCGTTGCAGGCTTCATCGGCTCGCCGGCGATGAATTTCCTCAAAGGCAAGGTGAAAGCCAACGGCAGCGCCGGCTTTGAGGGCCCGAACGGCGTCAAGCTGCCGCTCAGATCGGCGCCCGCCAATTCCGACGGCCGGCCTGCGGTGTACGGCATCCGGCCCGAACATTTCACCATCGCCGACGACGGGGCGGAGGCGGAGATCATCGTGGTGGAACCGACCGGTTCGGAAACCCAGGTGTTCGCCAAGCTTGGCGGCGAGCAGGTCGTCGCCGTGTTCCGCGAACGTCATCAATTCAGTCCGGGCGACAAGATCCGGCTGAAACCCGACCCGTCGCTCGTCCATCTGTTCGACGAGACGACGGGCAAACGACTGAACGCTTAAACACAATCAATTTAAGACGATCAAAAAGACCACAGGGAGAAACGACAATGCATGACATTACCCGCCGCGCTCTGCTTCAAAGCGGCACCGTGCTGGCGACTGCCGGCGCGCTGACCGGGCCGGCGTTGTTCGACTTTGCCAAGGCTTGGGCCGATACCGCGCCGTGGAAGGCCGAGCCCGGCGCCAAGCTCACCGTGATGCGCTGGAAGCGCTTCGTGCCGGCAGAAGACGACGCCTTCAACGCCATGGTGGCAGCGTTCAAGGCTGCCACGGGCACCGAGATGAACGTGTTCAGCGAATCCTTCGAGGATGTGCAGCCGAAGGCGTCGGTTGCCGCCAATACCGGCTCCGGCCTCGATCTCGCCTGGGGCCTGCACACCTTGCCGCAGCTGTTCCCGACCAAGGTTCTGCTGATGAACGACGTCGCGGACTATCTCGGCAAGAAATACGGCGGCTGGACCGATGCGGCGGCCAAGACCGTCAAGCACGGCGACGACTGGCTCGGCATTCCCGTCGCGACCATCGGCGGCTACATGACCTATCGCAAGTCAGCGCTGGACAAGGCGGGCTTCAAGGAGTTCCCGACCGACTTCCCGGGCTTCCTCGAGATGTGCAAGGCGCTGAAGGCCAACAACACGCCGGCCGGCTTCGCGCTCGGGCACGCCACCGGCGATGCCAATGGTTGGCTGCACTGGGTGCTGTGGGGCCACGGCGCCTATACCGTCGACAAGGATGACAAGGTCACCATCAATTCGCCCGAGACGTTGAAGGCGCTGGACTATTGCAAGGCGCTTTCCGACGCCTTCATCCCCGGCGTCGCGTCTTGGAACGACTCGTCCAACAACAAGGCGTTTCTGGCGGGCGACCTCTATTGCACCGCCAACGGCATCTCGATCTATGTGGCGGCGAAGGACGATCCGACTAAGAAGGAACTCGCCGAAGACACCTATCACGCGCTCATGCCGGTCGGTCCGGTCGGCCATCCGACCGAATTGCAGCTCGCGGTTCCGATTCTCGCCTTCAACTTCACGAAGTATCCGAACGCCGCGAAGGCCTTCATTGCCTTCATGCTGGAGAAGGATCAGTTCGAGAAGTGGCTGTCGGGTGCCCGGGGCTATCTGACCCACACCCTGAACGCCTACGACTCGGCCCCGGTGTGGACGGCAGACCCCAAGAACGCGGTGTTTGCCCAGGCCAGCAAGCGCGCGCTGCCGGCCTCCGGCATCGGCACGCCGGGCGAGAAGGCGGCAACCGCGATCGCCGATTTCATCGTCGTCGATATGTTCGCCAACTACGCCACCGGCGCGAAGGATGCCAAGAGCTCCGTCGCGGACGCCGAGCGGCAATTGAAGCGGATCTATCGCTGACATCGAGGTAGGCGGGCAGGGGGCGCCTCTGCCCGCTTCTTTCGCGAGCATGATCCGGAGCCGATGGCCGCGTTAGCGCAAAGTGGCAACCGGTTTTCCGAAGAGATCATGCTCAAAACAAATAGATGAGATCATGATCCGATCGGGTCATGATCTATTATCGGGATATCGCCATGGCTGACCTTGCACTCGCCCCCCAGCGCGCCAAGCCGCAAATCCGCGAAGCGACCGCGTGGGACCAGCTCCAGCATAACAAGAACTGGCTCGGCTTCTGGTTCATGTTGCCGGCGATGGGGTTCCTGATCCTGTTCCTGGCGTATCCGTTGGGGCTTGGCATCTGGCTGTCGTTCACCGACACCAGGATCGGGCGAATCGGGGCATTTATCGGCACCGAAAACTATGAGTGGCTGTGGGGCGACTCGATTTTCTGGCTATCGGTCACCAACACGCTGCTCTACACCTCGGTCGCCAGCGCCTTCAAATTCGCGATTGGCCTCTATCTCGCGCTGCTGCTCAACGAGAATATGCCGTTCAAGGCGATGCTGCGCGCGATGGTGCTGATCCCCTTCATCGTGCCGACCGTGCTGTCGGCGCTGGCATTCTGGTGGATCTTCGATTCGCAGTTCTCGATCATCTCGTGGTCGCTGAAACATCTCGGCCTGATCACCCAGAACATCAATTTCCTCGGCGATACCACCTGGGCACGGGCTTGCGTGATCTTCGCCAATATCTGGCGCGGCGTGCCCTTTGTCGCGATCACGCTGCTGGCGGGTTTGCAGACGGTGCAGCCTTCGCTGTATGAGGCAGCGACGCTCGACGGCGCGACGCGCTGGCAGATGTTCCGCTTTATCACCTATCCGCTTCTGACCCCGATCATCGCCGTGGTAATGACGTTCTCGGTGCTGTTCACCTTCACCGACTTCCAGTTGATCTGGGCCATGACCCGCGGCGGCCCGGTCAACGCCACCCATCTGATGGCAACCCTGTCCTATCAGCGTGCCATCATCGCCGGCCAATTGGGCGAGGGCGCCGCGATCTCCAGCGCCATGATCCCGTTCCTCCTGGCCGCGATCATGGTCTCCTGGTTCGGCCTGCAGCGCCGCAAATGGCAGCAGGGGGAAAACAATGACTGATCCCCGCGGCGTTGCGTTATTTTTTGCGCGAACGGGGCAGGCCTCGCGCGCGCTGCCGCAAGTGGCAGCAGGGAGAAAACAATGACTGATCTCCCCGCCTCAAAACTCGACCTTAAGACGATCCTGTCGACCTCGGCGAGGGTCGATAACAGCGAGGGCATGAGCTACCTGCACTCGTTGCCGCGCAGGCTGGTGACGCTTTATCTGCCGCTGTCGATCATCGTCATCATCCTGCTGTTTCCGTTCTACTGGATGGGCCTGACGGCGATCAAACCGGACGACCAGCTCCTCGACCTCGACAAATACAACCCGTTCTGGACCTGGAATCCGACTTTAAAGCATTTCCATAAGCTGTTGTTCGAAAGCTACTATCCGCACTGGCTGTGGAACACGATGTATGTCGCGGTCGGCGCCACCGTGCTGTCGATCTTTGCCAGCGTGCTCGCCGCCTATGCCATCGTTCGGCTGCGCTACAAGGGCGCGCAGCTCGTCGGCGGGCTGATCTTCCTCGCCTATCTGGTGCCGCCCTCGATCCTGTTCATTCCGCTCGCGACCGTTGTGTTCCAGTACGGCCTGTTCGACTCGCCGTTGGCGCTGATCCTGACCTATCCGACCATCCTGATTCCATTCTCGACCTGGCTGTTGATGGGTTACTTCAAGACCATTCCGTTCGAGCTCGAGGAATGTGCGCTGATCGACGGTGCGAGCCGCTGGCAGATCCTGATCAAGATCGTGCTGCCGCTCGCCATTCCCGGCCTGATCTCGGCCTTCATCTTCTGCTTCACGCTGTGCTGGAACGAGTTCATCTATGCGCTGACCTTCCTGCAATCGACCCAGAACAAGACCGTGCCGGTCGCGATCGTCAACGAGTTCGTCGACGGCGACATCTACCGCTGGGGGGCGCTGATGGCGGGTGCCTTGGCCGGCTCGCTGCCGCTCGTCATCCTTTACGCCTTCTTCGTCGAGCATTATGTGTCGGCAATGACGGGAGCCGTGAAGGAGTAGAGCATGATCCGGAAAAGTGGATACCGGTTTTCCGATAAGATCATGCACAATCAAAAACGGGCCCGCGCGTAAGAAAAGATAACGAGGAGTTGGCTCTTGCACGTATTGGTTCTGGGCGCGGCCGGCATGGTCGGCCGCAAACTTTCCGAGCGGCTGCTGCGCGACGGGCGGCTCGGTAAGGACGATATCACCCGCCTGACCCTGCACGACGTTGTGGCACCGGCGAAGCCTGAGACAGCCGGGTTTCCGGTGGATGTGGTGGCTGGCGACTTCGCCGTCCCGGGCGCTGCCGAAAAACTGGTCGCGGGCCGGCCCGACGTGGTCTTCCATCTCGCGGCCATCGTCTCGGGCGAGGCCGAGCTTGATTTCGACAAGGGCTATCGGATCAACCTCGACGGAACGCGGATGTTGCTCGACGCCGTCAGGCTGGCAGGCGATGGCTACAAGCCACGGGTGGTGTTCACCTCGTCCATCGCGGTGTTCGGTGCGCCGTTTCCCGATGCGATCGGGGATGAGTTCTTCCACACGCCGCTTTTGAGCTACGGCACCCAGAAGGCGATCGGCGAGTTGCTGCTGGCCGATTATTCGCGTCGCGGCTTCATGGACGGCATCGGCATCCGTCTGCCGACTATCTGCATCCGTCCCGGCCTTCCCAACAAGGCGGCGTCGGGATTTTTCTCCAACATCCTGCGCGAGCCACTGGCCGGCAAGGAGGCGGTGCTGCCGGTATCGGAAAACGTCCGCCATTGGCACGCCACGCCGCGCTCCGCGGTCGGGTTCCTGCTGCATGCCGGGACCATGGATCTTGCGGCGGTCGGTTCGCGCCGCAACCTCACCATGCCCGGCCTGACCGCGACCGTGGGCGAGCAGATCGCGGCCTTGAAGCGGGTGGCGGGCGAGCGGGTGGCGGCGCGGATCAAGCGCGAGCCGGATTCCTTTATCATGGGCATCGTCGACGGCTGGCCGCGCAATTTCGAGGCCAAGCGGGCCCGCCAGCTCGGTTTCACCACCGCGGAAAACACTTTTGACGACATCATCCGGATTCACATCGAGGACGAACTTGGTGGTAAGTTCGTCGACTAGTGCATGATCCGGAAAAGCGGATTCCGGTTTTCCGGAAAGATCATGCTCAATCAAAAAAACCTAGAGCGCGATGATGGTTCAAGCTAATCTCATCGCGCTCTAGTCGGTTCGCCGCAGTTTCAGGGAGACAGCCATGACATCCAGCATCGTCGGATGGGCGCATACGCCGTTCGGCAAGCTCGACACCGAAACCGTCGAAAGCCTCGTGGTCCGGGTTGCCAACGAGGCCCTCGCGGACGCCGGCATTGCCGCCGCCGATGTCGATGAGATTGTGCTCGGGCATTTCAACGCCGGCTTCTCGCCACAGGATTTTACCGCGTCGCTGGTGCTGCAGGCCGACCCCAATCTGCGCTTCAAGCCGGCGACCCGGGTCGAGAACGCCTGCGCCACCGGCTCGGCCGCGGTGCATCAGGGCATCCGGGCGATCGCTTGCGGTGCGGCCAAGGTCGTCCTGGTGGTCGGCGTCGAGCAGATGACGCGGACGCCGTCGGCGGAAATCGGGGGCAACCTGCTGAAGGCGTCCTATCTGCCGGAGGACGGCGACACGGTTGGTGGTTTTGCTGGCGTGTTCGGCAAGATTGCGCAGGGCTATTTCCAGAAATACGGCGACCAGTCCGACGCGCTCGCCATGATCGCGGCCAAGAACCACAAGAACGGCGTCGCCAATCCGTTTGCGCAGATGCGCAGGGATTTTGGCTTCGAGTTCTGCCGCTCGGAGAGCGAGAAGAACCCCTACGTCGCGGGCCCGCTGAAGCGCACCGACTGCTCGCTGGTCTCTGACGGTGCGGCCGCGCTGGTGCTGACGGATTCCGAGACCGCCAAGACCATGGGCAAGGCGGTCAATTTCCGCGCCACCGCGCATGCGCAGGACTTCTTGCCGATGTCCAAGCGCGACATCCTGCAGTTCGAGGGCTGCACGGTGGCCTGGCAGCGCGCGCTGCAAAGGGCCGGCGTTGCGCTCTCCGATCTGTCCTTTGTCGAAACCCATGACTGTTTCACCGTCGCCGAGCTGATCGAATATGAGGCGATGGGGCTGACGCCGAGGGGGCAGGGCGCGCGGGCTATCCTCGAAGGCTGGACCCAGAAGGACGGCAAGCTTCCGGTCAACCCATCCGGCGGGCTCAAGGCAAAAGGCCATCCGATCGGCGCAACGGGAGTCTCCATGCATGTGATGACGGCGATGCAGCTCGCAGGCCAGGCGCCCGAGGGCATGCAGCTCAAGAGTCCGCAGCTTGGCGGCATCTTCAACATGGGCGGGGCCGCGGTTGCGAACTACGTCTCCGTGCTGGAGCCCGCGAAGTAGGATGGAGCGTAGCGTGAGCACCGGCGCGCTTCTCGCCGTGCCCACCAGTGAGTGCGACGCGGTGGGCTCGCTTTGCCTAGTTAGTCCACACTACGCAGTCTCCCGGAGGATGCATGATGAGCAATGAAACGTCGCTCTCACTGTCGGAACTCAACGATCGGATCGCGATCCTTCGGGACAATATCAGGCAGCTGATCGAGCAGGCCGCCGCCGCTTCAGGCGAAACAAACCAGGAGCGGATCGCCGACCGCATCAACCAGCAGAATGAAGAGCTCGAAAAGCTGACGAACGCGCGCGACGCGTTGTCGAAGAAATAATTTCCGGTGGTCATGCCACGCGCATGCGGGGCATCCAGCCGTGTAGGGCAAAGGCGCACTTGCGCCGTCCCCACCAATGTTGAGCGAAGAACGTAACGTAGGACCTTGTTCGACAGTATTGGCTTGATAGCCGTTCGTTCGTGGTCCGTGAATTTACTGCGCAATAATTTCGAAACGCCGGTCCCGGTAACATTGAGTAACGCCAATGCCGACGCTCACAACGCTGTTCTGATACTGTCCGACAACCGGAGGCGGCCCAGACGCACGAAAATTGACGCGAATGACCCACAAGAGACATCGGCCCGGAGGTCAACGCCTGGCCCATCGGTACCGTTGCGCCTCGCTCAGCGGACAAATCCGGCTGCTGTCTTAAAGAAAGCCCGGATCATCGGATGAGGATGGTCGGGACTCGACGTCAACTGTGGAACGAACAGTGTCGCTACGAAAAATCGGTGCTTCGGGAGTGTAAGGATCCTAGCTTCGCCGTTCGCATCCCGGCCAACGATACGCAGCCCTGCTTCGTGCAACCTCTGCTGATACTCCGGGTTCAGCCCGAAATTGCAGTAGTACTGCTCGAACGCCGATTTGCTGCCGTAGATGGCCTCGACACGGCTGTCCGGCTCGATCTCCACTTCCATTTTTTGTCCGACGAGTGAACAGGACAACGGCGTTATGAAGAGGTTCGAAGCGTAGGGGTCGTACTCTGCATGCGCAGCGTCCTCGAAGCCTAGAACATTTCGGGCGTATTCGATGACGACATGCTGGCACCCACCGCAGGTACCCAGAAGCGGTAAATCGTGCTCGCGGGCGTAGCGAATCGCATTGAGCGCACCAATCAGGCTCTTGTATGGGCTTCCAGGGGCGATCCAGAATGCGTCAAAGCCCTCCAAATACGACCCTACGGCCGTCTCCAGCGCGCAAGTCGAGATCCACTCGGCCGAGATTCGCAGCCCAAGCAGCGACTGCATTTGGTCGATTGCCTCATTGGTCTTCGCATGCGGCGGAAACGACGGCATGAACTCGCCCACCAACGCTACAGATATCGCCTGGGTCATCTCACCTCTCCGGTTGAGGGTGGCTTGTCAAAGCACATGCGCGTAATATAAGTAAAACAACTTCCATAGCGGCTATACATGACCATAACTAATGTCTCCGTAGCTCATCTTCGCGTGCTGACCACTGTCGTCGAACGCGGCACCTTCTCGGCTGCTGCGGAAGAAATCGGTATCACCCAATCCGGCATCAGCCAAAGCATCAAGCAACTAGAGGCGGTGCTTGGTACGCGGCTTCTCGTGAGACATCGCGATGGTGTCACGACCACTGATCTTGGCAGAGCGGCGCTTGTGGATGCTCGGGCAGCCCTTCAGGCCATCGAGCGCCTCCGGCAAAGGTGTAGCGCTGCGAAGGGATTGCAATCGGGCCATGTTCGTATCGGCAGCGTATCGAGCGTCGCCGCCCGCTTGCTGCCCGGACCTTTGGCCGAGTTCAGACGGCTCTATCCTGGGATCAGTGTTGACCTGATTGAAGGGACCGACTCAGAGGTCTGTGAATGGGTCGAAAACAAAATCGTCGATCTAGGTCTGTCCGGCGAGACGACACCAACCCTGCTCCCTACGGTAATTGCCAAGGATGATTTTGCTCTCGTTGTCGGCTCAAAGCACATTCTCGCCAAACGGCGCGGGGTGCGGCTATCGGATCTCAAGCATGAGCCGTTCCTGATGTCCACATCGGGTTGCGAGCCCGCCATCCGGCGCTTGTTCAAAAAGGCAAAGATAGATCCACCTATTGCGTTTCGTGTGCGCGACCCGGCGGCTCTCACCAATTTGGTCGGTCAAGGACTGGGAGTTACGATCATGCCTCGGCTCGCAATCCCTGCCGGAACTCGCTCGGTCGTCTGCTTGCCAATTGAACCGCGCCAGGCGCGCCGCATTGTCGCGCTCACTCAGAAAAGCCATAGCAAAATGCCGGCAATAGACCTGCTCTTGGCGATGTTTGTCGCGCCGCGACGTTCAGTCCGCTCATCAATCGGTTCGTCTCGTCGGCGCGTTATCGCAGCTGCCTAACCACCTGGAAGCATTTGGCACAACGGCGACATCGGACCGAGTCAACAGCGCGTCCGTAATAGGCCGGACAATGCACACTCTTGCCCGTCGAGCGAATGACGGTGCACGGCCTGATTTCGGGTGCGATTCCGTTGAGGGGTGAGAGGAATGCACCTCCCAGGCTTCCGAAAGAGCAACTGCACGGTCGGGCAGATCGCGCATATGCGTCATGCGTGGATCGCCCGTCGTGCCATTGTGCCGCAGGCGGCCGGTATTGCCCGAAACCCCAAATCAGCACCATCTTCCGCGTGTCCCGCCTCCACAACGGGCGTATCGCGATCGTCACCGACGTTGGAAGCGGATGAGGTGGACGCTTTGGCGGCGCGTTGACGAACGCAGCTGAAGCTGACGGCGAAATCGTGTGGTTCTGGTGCCCCGACGCTGGCGCTAAGTTTTCGCGGAGGCAATTCGCGAAAGTGACGGTGGCAAAGGAGCCCGGTCACCAGGGAGATCACGTATAACCCGTAAAACCATTGCGCAGGGAAGGCGGGATGATCCGCCCGCACCTGTGGTTCCGCCGCGTGCGTTTTTGATTGCACGCGGACCGCGGCTGCGGTGGGCACCCGGCCTTCCCTGCGCCCTGTTTTTCGGGGGCCTTGTTCTTCAGAAACTCGGGCGTGGAAGCGGGCCGAGACGGTTGACGCGTGTCCTGTTGGTTTTTGCAGAATCTTGCGCCAGGCTTGTTATTGTCCGTCGTGGAGAAAATACCGGGTTGTGCCTGTCTCCACGCATACGCCCATACCCCGGGCGCCCTTGATCTCGGCTGCGCCCTGCCGTTAGTTGGCCCGAGAACATATTGGGAGCGAACGAACCATGGGCCCATTGCAAGGCATCAAGGTCATCGACATGACGACGGTGCTGATGGGGCCATATGCCACCCAGATGCTCGGCGATTATGGCGCCGACATCATCAAGGTGGAGTCGTTGGAGGGCGATGTCACGCGCCTGATCGGCCCGACCCGGCATCCCGGCATGGGGCCGGTGTTCCTCAACACCAACCGCAGCAAGCGCTCGATCTGCCTCGACCTGAAGAAAGTGGCCGGGCGCGACGCGGTGTTGCGCCTGATCGCTTCTGCCGACGTGCTGGTCTACAACGTGCGGCCGCAGGCGATGGCGCGGCTGCGGCTCGGCTACGAGGAGGTGTCGAAGGTCAATCCGCGCCTGATCTATGCCGGCGTGTTCGGCTTCGGGCAGGACGGACCTTACGCCGCAAAACCCGCCTATGACGATCTGATCCAGGGCGCCACCGGCTTGCCGGCGCTGATGGCGCAGACCGGCGACGGCGTGCCGCGCTACGTGCCGAACGCCCTGGTCGACCGCATCGTTGGCCTGACCGCCGTCGGCGCAATCTGCGCGGGCCTCGTGCATCGCGATCGCACCGGGAGAGGCCAGCGGCTGGATATCCCGATGTTCGAGACCATGGCGAGTTTTGTCATGGGCGATCACATGGGCGGCCTCACCTACGAGCCGCCACTCGACAAGGGCGGCTACGCGCGGCACTTGTCGCGCGACCGCAGGCCGTACCAGACCTCCGACGGGTACATCTGCGTCATCGTCTATAACGACAAGCAGTGGGAAAACTTCTTTCAGGCCACCGGCCGCGACGATTTGCGCGGGGATTCCCGCTTTGCGACTTTCGCCGGGCGCGCGGTGAATATCGATATGGTCTATGGCGAGCTTGCGCGTATCTTCGAGACGCGGACCACCGCCGAGTGGACCGAGCTGTTGACCAAGGCCGATGTGCCGGTCATGCCGATGCACGATCTCGAAAGCATCCTGCACGATGAGCATCTGGTCGCGACCGGTTTCTTTCCGGTCGTCGAGCATCCGACCGAGGGGCCGATCCGCAACATGAAGGTGTCGGCGACCTGGTCGGAAACCCCCGCTGAGTTGGTGCAGCTGGCGCCGCGCCTCAACGAGCACGGCGCGGAAATCCTGCGCGAAGCCGGTTTCACCGCCCATGAGATTGCAACATTGGTGCGCGAGGGCGTGACCAAGCCCGCGCCCGCCGCACAGGACCAGTGACCGATGGATTTCGCGCTTTCCGCCAACCAGGAATCCATCCGCGACGCCGTTGCAAGGATTTGCGCGCACTTCGACGACGCCTACTGGCTGAAGAGGGACAAGGAGGGCGGCTTCCCCGCCGATTTCCATAAGGCGCTGGCGGATGCGGGCTGGCTCGGCATCTGCATCCCCGAGGTATTGGCGGCTCGGGTCTCGGCATTGTCGAAGCTGCGATCATGATGCAGACGATTGCGGAATCGGGCGCCGGCATGTCGGGCGCTTCGGCGATCCATATCAACGTGTTCGGGCTCAATCCGGTGTTGTTCGGCACCAAGGAGCAGTGCAGGCGCATGCTGCCGGGAATCGTCGACGGCACCGAAAAGTCCTGCTTCGCGGTTACCGAACCCAATACCGGGCTCAATACCACACAACTGAAGACCCGCGCGGTGCGCCCTGGCGACAAATATGTCGTCAACGGCCAGAAGGTTTGGATCTCGACCGCGCAGGTCGCCGAAAAAATCCTGCTGCTGGCGCGCACCATCCCGCTGGAGGAGGTGAAGAACCCGACCCACGGCCTGAGCCTGTTCTATACCAACTTCGATCGTAGCCAGATCGCCGTCCATGAGATCGAGAAGATGGGCCGCAAGGCGGTCGATTCCAACGAATTGTTTTTTGAGAATTTTGAAATCCCGGTTGAGGATCGGCTCGGCGAAGAGGGCCGCGGCTTCGAATACATTTTGCACGGCATGAATCCGGAGCGCATCCTGATCGCGGCCGAAGCCGTCGGCCTCGGCCAGCTCGCGCTGTCGCGCGCGGGTGCCTATGCAAAGACCCGCATCGTGTTCAATCGTCCGATCGGCAAGAACCAAGCGATCCAACACCCGCTCGCGAAAAACTGGATGGAATTGGAAGCAGCCTGGCTGATGACGTTGTCGGCGGGCCGCCAATATGACAAGAGGCTGCCATGCGGCGCGGCAGCCAACGCCGCGAAATATCTCGCGGCGGAAGCGGGTTTCCACGCTTGCGAGCAGGCGGTCATGACCCATGGCGGCTTCGGCTACGCCAAGGAGTTTCATGTCGAGCGTTACTTGCGCGAATCCCTGATCCCGCGCATCGCCCCCAATCAGCCCGCAGCTCATTCTCAGTTTCATCGCCGAGAAGGTGCTGGGCCTGCCGAAGTCGTATTGACATGAGCTTCATCACCGGCGTCGGCCTCACGTCCTACGGCAAGCATGAGGGCTTATCCTCGCTCGATCTCATGAGCAAGGCCGCCGCGCTTGCGATATCGGATGCCGGACTCACGCGCGCCGAGATCGACGGCATCCTCTGCGGCTACTCCACCGTCTCGCCGCACATCATGCTCGCGACCGTGTTCGCCGAGCATTTTGGAATCGGTCCGTCCTACGCGCACGCCGTGCAGGTCGGCGGCGCCACCGGGCTCGCCATGACGATGCTCGCGCACCATCTGGTCGATGCCGGCGTCGCGCGCCATGTGCTCGTGGTCGGCGGTGAAAATCGCCTGACCGGGCAGAGCCGCGATGCTTCGATCGCAGCGTTGGCGCAGGTCGGCCATCCCGACTACGAGGTGCCGCTGGGTCCGACCATTCCCGCCTATTACGGCCTCGTCGCCTCGCGCTACATGCACGAATACGGCTTGACCGAGCAAGATCTCGCCGAGTTCGCGGTGCTGATGCGCGCGCATGCGGCAACCCATCCCGGGGCGCAGTTCCGCGACCCGATCACGGTCGCCGATGTGATGGCCTCCAAGCCAGTGGCCTTGCCGCTGAAACTTCTGGATTGCTGCCCAGTATCGGATGGCGGCGCCGCCTTTGTCATCAGCCGTGGACCGACCGGGGAGGCGCGCGTGCGCGTCCGCGGCTGCGCGCAGGCGCACACCCACCAGCATGTCACCGCAGCACCAACATTAAGCGAACTCGGCGCCGAGATCGCGATTGCAAAGGCGAAGGCCGCCTCAGGTGTAGCGATATCCGATGTGCGCTATGCCGCGGTCTATGACAGCTTTACCATCACACTGGCCATGCTTTTGGAGGATTTGGGGTTAGCTGCGCGCGGCGAGGCGGCGGCGCGCGTCCGGTCCGGCTATTTCAGCCGCGACGGCGAGATGCCGCTCAACACCCATGGCGGGCTCTTGAGCTACGGCCATTGCGGCGTCGGCGGCGCGATGGCGCACCTGGTCGAGACCCATTTGCAGATGACGGGGCGCGCAGGCAACCGTCAGGTGCGTGACGCCTCGATCGCGCTGTTGCATGGTGACGGCGGCGTGCTGTCGTCGCATGTCAGCATGTTCCTGGAGCGAGTGCGATGAGCGCAAAGTTCGCGGATTGGACCAGCGGCGAGGCGGTCATCCGCTATCAATCCTGCGCCGCTTGCGGACGCGTGCAATATTTCCGTCGCGGCTTTTGCGCGGCCTGCGGCGCGACGGAACTCGCCGAGCAACGCGCCAGCGGCGAGGGGACGGTCTACGCGACCTCGCTGGTCTGCCGCTCCGCGACGCCGGAGACTCGCACGCACGTGCCCTACAACATCGTGCTGGTCGACACCGCCGAGGGCTTTCGCATGATGGCCCATGGCGACAACGATCTCGCCATCGGCGATCGCGTCACGGTGCGGTTCGTCCCATTCGCCGGACGGCTGGTGCCATATTTTGAAAGGCGGGATGAGTAGAAACGTCGTTGCGAGCCAACGGGTCGCTTGAATGCGCCCGATGGCACGCTACGCGAGGCAATCCACAACGCGCAACTAATGGGATTGCCTCGTCGTATTCGCTTTTCGCAGTGACGACTTCTACCTCACGTAGAACAGTACACTGGCGATGACGAGCATTGCCGTCACCGCCAGCATGTGGACGAGCGCCTCCGAGGTCGCCCTCCTAGTGGCATCGTTCATGCCGCTTTCTCCCTAAACCTGGGCACGACTTATCGTTGCGCGAAGCATGCGCACGACCGTCAGAATTTTACTCGGAACACCCCTCGACGAGTACCCGCCAGTACTGAAGTCCCCACGCGGCGAATATCGACTGTGCCAAGGTCGACCAGTATTGCGGCGGCAATTTGGCTCACTCGTGTTGCCCTTGCGTCGGTCTGCGGATACTGTTTTGGCAACTGATTGGCCCGCGATAGCTAACGACAAGCTTGGAAACCCAAGGTGAATCATGGCCCGCATCGATTATAGCGACCCCGCCAAGGCCAACGACCGCACCCGCGAGCTCCTGAGCAAGAACCGCAACGCCAATATCTTCCGGATGATGGCGCATTCGCCGAGCCACCTCGAACAATATTGCCGACTTGGCGGCGCCATCCGCCACAAGGGCGAGCTAGATCCGATCGTGCGCGAGCTCGCAATCACGCGTACCGGCATCCTCTGCGAAGCGCCTTACGAAATCGTCGCCCACAAGCGCATCGGCAAGAATGTCGGCGTCACCAACGAGCAGAACGCAGCATTAGAGGACTGGAAATCGGCGACCTGTTTCAACGACGTGCAGCGCGCCGCGCTCGCCTTCACCGACGAGATCGTCACGTTGCGCCGTCCGACCGATGCGACCTTCAATGCGATCGCGTCAAGACTGACGCCGAGCGCGCTGGTCGAACTGCAGCTCGCGGTCGGATTCTACATCATGACCTCGAAGTTCCTGGAAACGTTCGGGATCGACATGCAGCCGGTGTCGGAAGTGGTTTGATAGACGGTCGCATGTCATCGCCACCGGCGAAGCCACGATCGAGGAAACCGGTTGGGACCTGTTCCGCCTGATCCTGGATGTTGCGAGCGGGCGAACCAAAGTATGGTCCGACCGCTGGGGCATTCACAACAACCTAACCCTGTGCACGCCGGGTCCGGTGACGTGAGCGGCATTGGCTAGGGCGGGATGAGATTAGATTGAGTTGTCTCGCCGACGGAAGTGCGCTCCCTCTCCCGCTCTTCGCGGGGGAGGGTGGGGTGCTTCCGCAAAACGGGCTGGTCGAGCGGATAGACCTTCCCCCACCCGCCGCGCTCTTGAGCGCCATGGCCGAAGCTCTGCTTCGGCGTATTTTAGGACGGCCGCCGACGGCGGCCTATGCTCCCCCGCAAGCGGGAGAGGTGCAGTGGACCTGTTGGCAGACCAACTCAATCAAAAGTCATCACGCCCTAATTCGCCGACAGCAGGTTCACCCGGTTATTGGCCACGATCAGCCGGTCGGCGAGGAGCTGCGCCAGATTGCGCATGATGCGCTCGCCGGCGCGCGGATGCTGTTCGCGGAACCGTTCGAAATCGGCGAGCGAGATTTCGTAAGCCGTTGCCGATCTGTCGGCGAACACATCGGCGGAGCGGTGCGGCTCCAGCAGGGCCATCTCCCCGAACGCCATTCCGGCGGTCAAGGTCGCCAGCCGGATGCCGTCCGCCAGTGTGACGTGGACCACGCCGCTGCGGAGAAAGAACAGCGACGTGGCGCCTTCGCCTGACGTGACGATCCTCTCGCCTTGCTGATAGGTGCGCAACCCCGCGAGCGAGGTGAGTTCCGCGAGCTCCTCGGGCGTTAGGCCCGCAAGCAATGGCTGCTCGGAGAGTTCGGTGGTATCGTGAAAATCGATCGTGCCGCCGTAGCGGTACACGATCTGGTCCTCGGCCCACTCGATGGCGGTGTCGAGCAGGTAGAAGTTGCGCACATTGGAGAGGTCGCCGGCGCGTTCGGCCAGCGTTTTCCATTCCGCCGATGAGCGCCGGATACCCGACAGGATCACCGTGACGTGGTGGGCCGCAAGCTCGCGAAAGCCTTCCGCGAGCAGGCGCGCGCCGGCCGGCGTCAGGGCGGCGACGCGGCGCAGGTCGAAAATGACGAATTGCGGCCGCGGCCTGCCTGCAAGCTGGCGCGAGACGTAATCGACATTGGAAAACGACAGCGTGCCGACGAGTTCGAGGACGCGAACGTCGTGATGGTGTGCGAAGAGGATTTTACGCTCGTGCGGCCTGCGGCTGCGCCGCGAGGCGCTCTTGCCGATATTGTAGTCGGCGATGATCGAATTG
This sequence comes from uncultured Alphaproteobacteria bacterium, assembly GCA_963822795.1. Taxonomy (GTDB): domain Bacteria; phylum Pseudomonadota; class Alphaproteobacteria; order Rhizobiales; family Xanthobacteraceae; genus Bradyrhizobium. The sequence goes on along the minus strand of CAWGJM010000050.1, from coordinate 121,689 downwards.
CGCGAATCGTCGCTGCGGTTGAGCATATGCAGGTCGTAGTGGGCGGACAGCGCCTCGCAGACCTTGATGCCGCGGACGCTGTTGCCGTGGCTGTCGAGCCGCGGCGAATAGCTGCCTAAGCCGAGCCGCGCCGGCAGCGCCGCCAGAATGCCACCGCCGACGCCGCTCTTGGCGGGGATGCCGACGCGATAGATCCACTCTCCGGCATAGTCGTACATGCCCGAACTCGTCATCACCGACAGGGTCCGCGAAATCGCATACGGCGTCATCACCTGTTCGCCCGTCACCGGATTGACGCCGCGATTGGCCAGCGTCGCCGCCATGATCGCGATGTCGCGCGCCGTCACTAGCACCGAGCATTGCCGGAAATAGACCTCCAGCACCGCGCCGACGTCTTGCCTGATGACGGTGGAGTTGCGCAAGAGATAGCCGATGGCGCGATTGCGGTCGCCGGTTGTGCTTTCTGACGCTAACACGGCTTCATCCATCTTGAGGTCGCGGCCGGCAAAGCGGCCGAGTGCGCAGCGGATATATTCGAACGCGCCGTCGCCCTTGGCTTCGCGAATGAGGCCGGCGCAGGCGATCGCACCGGCATTGACCATCGGGTTAAACGGATGGTTCTCGGCATTGAGCCGGATCGAATTGAAGGGGTCGCCCGATGGTTCGACGCCGATCACGCTTTCCACCCGCTCCGCGCCGAGCGTGTCGAGCGCCAATGCGAACACGAAAGGCTTCGACATCGACTGGATGGTGAAGGGCTCGCTGGTGTCGCCAACCTCGTAGACATGACCGTCCAGCGTCGCGAGGCTGATGCCAAAATGATCGGGATTGGCCTTGGAGAGTTCCGGGATGTAGTGGGCGACCTCGCCGCTATGGTCGGATGCAAAATCCGTATGGCAAGCGGTCAGAAACCGCTGCAACGGCGGCAGGGAGGCGGTCCAATTGCCGGCATGCCGCGCCGGTGCCGATCGCATCGTATTCATGTCGTATCCCGAAGTGAGCTAGAGCCATTTCCATTGAATCGGAATGGAGGCTCTAGTTTTTTGTCTTGACGCTTTTTCTTTGACAGCGAATTGGGGCCCACTCCGCTGGAAAACGCTCTGGCATCATGTGCGATGTTACGTCGCATCGCACAAGGCCGAAACCGGTCCGGTCCGGCTTTTGGCACGGCAATGAGAATATTTTTGCGCGTTGGCCGTGAGCGGCGAGGGCGCCTCAGGTCTCGACGATCGCGATCACCTGGCCTTCGGCGACGACATCGTCGATGGCGATCAGCAGGGATTTCAGCTTGCCTGCGGCCGGGGAGGCGACCGGTATTTCCATTTTCATGGCTTCGACGAAGGCGATGTCGTCGCCATCACCGAGGTTGCCTCCGATCTCGATCGGCAGTGCACAAACGCGCCCGGCCACCTCAGTGACGATCTTGATATCTGGCATACCAACTCGCTTGTTGTTGTGGCGGCACAATGCCTGAGGTAGCCTGATCTGCAAGTGGAATATTATTCCGCAGCACGGAATGGGTGGACAGCCATGGGACGACGCTCGGAGCGGCTGAGCCGGCAGGGAATGCTCGCCAGCGATCTATCAGGCGACGGGGACGTCATTCAGGTGGTGTCGCGCGCGTTCGACGTGCTCCGATGTTTCGAGGGCCACGAGGCGCGGCTCGGCAATCTCGAAATCTCGAATCGCTGCGGCTTGCCGCGATCCACGGTGTCGCGGTTGACGCACACGCTGACGCGGATGGGGCAACTTGTTTATTTGCCGCGTGACCAGAAATACCGCATCGGTCCGAGCGCGGTGGCGATGAGCACCTCGATGATGAAGGGCCTGCAGTTGCGCAATCTGATCCGGCTGCGGCTGCAGGACGTCGCCGAGCAACTGCCGGGCACCGTCGGCTTCGTGATTCCCGACCGCTACCAACTGGTCTATCTTGAATTCGCCCGGTCAGCGAACGCGCTCGGCCTGCACGAGACCACCGGCAGCCGCATCGCGATGGCGACCACGGCCGCGGGCCATGCCTATACGGCCGCACTCGACGTCGAAGTCGGCGATGCGCTGCTTGCGGAAATGGAGCGCGAGATTCCGCAAATTGCCAAGACGCTGAAGCCGCGCCTCGAGAACAACCGCCGCTTCCTTCGCGAACACGGCTATGTCGTTGCCTGCGGGCTGTGGAGCCCGCATATCAATGGTCTCGCGGTGCCGCTATGGTCGCCGCAATACCAGACCTTCGTCGTGGTCACGATCGGCCTGCTGTCGGCGATGTATGACGAGAAGCGTCTGCACAAGGAAGTCGCGCCGCGGATGATCGCGCTGGGCGCAGCGGTAGGCGGACTTCTAGAGGGCGCCGAAGGCGACATCTTCAACAACCGGCTGGAGCGAAAGGCGATTTCGGTACGCACAAACAACAATAATAACAATACGATCAAGGCGGAGGAGACGAATGACTTGGAAGCCCGAACTCGACGACCTCGCTCGGCGCGAAGCATTCGCGCGCGAGATGGGCGGCGTTGAGAAGGTCAAGCGGCAACGCGACCAGGGCCGGCTCACCGTCCGCGAACGCATCGACAAGCTGGTCGATCCCAAAAGCTTCCATGAGATCGGCGCGATCGCCGGCATAGGCGAATATGACGAGCACGGCGAGCTCAAGCAGTTGACGCCCGCCAATTGCGTGTTCGGCCGCGGCAAGGTCGACGGCCGCACCGTGGTGGTGGTCGGCGACGATTTCACCGTGCGTGGCGGCTCCGCGGATGCCTCGATCTCCACCAAGCCCCTGATGGCGGAGGAGATGGCGCATGATTTCCGCCTACCGATCATCCGCATCATCGAAGGTTCGGGCGGCGGCGGCTCGGTGAAGACCATCGAGACCAAGGGCGCGGCCAATCTGCCCGGTGGCATCGGCGGCACGCGCTCGTACTGGTACACGACGTCCAACATGGCGCGGGTGCCGGTGGTGGCTCTCGGCCTCGGATCGGTCGCGGGTCTGGGCGCGGCGCGGCTGGCGGCGAGCCACTATTCGATCATGACCAGAGACTCCGCAATGTTCGTCGCCGGGCCTCCGGTCGTGAAGCGCCTTGGCCAGGATCTCTCCAAGCAGGAGCTTGGCGGCGCCGACATCCAGACCCGCGCCGGCGGCGTCGACGATGCCGTCGATACCGAGGAGGAAGCGTTTGCGCGCGCCCGGCGCTTTCTTTCCTATCTGCCGCAGTCGGTCTACGAATTGCCGCCGACCGTTGCCTCTAACGACGATCCCGAACGAAGCGAGGAAGCGCTGATCAAGGCGGTGCCGCGCAGCCGCCGCCAGGTGTACAAGATGCGCCCCATCATTGAGGCCGTCGTCGACAAGGGTTCGTTCTTCGAGGTCAACGCCAATTTCGGCCGTCCGATGATCGTGGGCCTGGCGCGGCTCGAGGGACGCGCGGTGCTGTTGCTGGCGAGTAACCCCTTCCATTATGGCGGCTCTTGGACCGCCGAGGCTTGCCAGAAGGTGGTGCGCTGGGTCGACTTCGCCGAGACCTTCCATCTGCCCGTGGTCTACCTGATGGATTGCCCGGGCTTCATGATCGGACTGGAAGCCGAGAAGGCCGCCACCATCCGTCACGGCGTGCGCGCGATGGCCGCGGTCAACCAGACCACGGTGCCTTGGTGCACCATCATCGTGCGCAACTCCTTCGGCGTCGCCGGCGTGGTGCATCAGCCGGCAGATCGCTTCTCGATGCGCTACGCCTGGCCGTCGGCCTATTGGGGCTCGCTGCCGCTGGAGGGCGGCATCGAGGCCGCCTACCGCGCAGAGATCGACGCGGCCGACGATTCCACGGCGAAATTGAAGGAGATCGAAGACCGCCTCAACAAGCTGCGTTCGCCGTTCCGTTCGGCCGAAAAGTTTTGGGTCGAGGAGATCATCGATCCTCGAAAAACCCGTTCGCTGCTATGCGAGTTCGCACGCCTCGCCGAGCCGCTGCGCACGCCGGGCCTTGCGGCGAATATGACGATCAGGCCGTAGTCTTCTTACCTCGCCCCGCTTGCGGTCGCTTGCGGGGGGAGGTCGAAATTCGCGATAGCGAATTTCGGGTGAGGGGGACTCTCCGCAAGCTGAACTCGCGGCGAGAACCCCTCGCCCCGACCCTCTCCCCGCAAGAGCGGGGCGAGGGAAAGAGGATTACGCCACCACCGGCTTCGGCTGCCGCGCGATCGCAAGCACAATCAGCGACGCGATGATGCACAGCACGCCCGCGGCAAAAAATGCCGGCAGATAGGTCGCAAGCATCGTGCGCGACAGGCCGGCGCCGAAGGCCGCAGTACCGGCGCCGAGCTGATGGCCGGCAAACACCCAGCCGAACACGAGGTTGGCGCGCTCCGAGCCGAACCGTTGCGCGGTGAGCCGCACCGTCGGCGGCACGGTCGCGATCCAGTCGAGCCCATAGAACATCGCAAACAGCGACAGCCCATAGAACGAGAAATCGGTGAACGGCAAGAATACCAGCGATAGGCCGCGCAGGCCGTAATACCAGAACAAGAGAAAGCGATTGTCGTAGCGGTCCGACAGCCAGCCCGAGATAATGGTGCCGAAGAAATCGAACACTCCCATGGCTGCGAGCAGGCTTGCGGCCTGTACCTGCGGAATGCCGAAATCGAGGCACATCGGGATCAGGTGCACCTGGATTAGGCCGTTGGTCGAGGCGCCGCAGATGAAGAACGTCGCGAACAGGATCCAGAACACCCGCGTCTTCGCGGCCTCGCGCAAGGTCCCGAGTGCAGCGGCCATGATCGGCGCGTTGTTCGTAGGTGGCGCCGACAATGGTTCGGTGCCGGCGTCTCCGAACGGCCTCAAGCCGATGTCGCTCGGCCGGTCGCGCATGATGAGCAGCACGGCAAAGGCCGAGATGCCGAGCATGACGCAGATCAGCGCCAGCGCGATCCGCCAGCCGAACCGCTCGGTCAGGCTTGCCAGCAGCGGCAGGAATACGAGCTGGCCGGTGGCGACGCTCGCGGTGAGAATCCCGACCACCAGCCCCCGCCGCGCCGAAAACCAGCGGGTAGCAATCGTTGCGCCCAGCACCAGCGCAGTCATGCCGGTGCCGATGCCGATCACGACGCCCCACAAGAGCATCAATTGCCAGACTTTTGTCATGGCAAGCGAGGCGACGAGCGCCGAGACCACGATCAGTTGCGCCACGAGCGTCACGTTGCGCAGGCCGTAGCGGTTGAGCAGCGCCGCGGCAAACGGCGCCATCAGGCCGAACAGGATGAAGCGGACCGACAGCGCAGAGGAAATTTCCGCGATGGTCCAGCCGAACTCATGTTGCAGCGGCACGATGAATACGCCGGGCGCGCCCACCGTGCCGGCCGAGATCAGCGCAGTGAAGAAGGTTACGGCGACGATCACCCAGCCGTAATGGATGTTCCGGCGGGCGAGGGCGGCTGACAGCCAGTTTGAGATCATGAAGTTCCTTGCCGGAATTCCGGATGACGATGAGGTGTGATGAGTCAAGCGTTAGTCTTTCGAAGCTTGCTTGGCCTCGGCGATCTTGCATGGTCGCATTCTGTCTGAAATGCCATATTTCCCTCAATTTAGGCCATAGCCGCAATTTAGACCATAGCCGCAATTCTTCAGGCCGCCGCAATCGCATGGTGGACCCACTGGGTCCAGATCCTAGCATGACCGGAAGACCCCCGGCTCTTGCCGGGAGGCAGCATAAGTTTGACATTTACAGCGGTCGCCCATCGTCGAAACGTCAGATCGTGAGCCACCACGCACGAAAGGAAGTTTGACGATGGACAACTTGAAACCGCTGCCCCCAAAGTAGGGATGTAGGTATCACGGGGTATTTGCTGTCCAAGTCCAAGGGTCGCAGAAAAAGTTGAATGGTTGTCGAGGCGGGCATACCGAGAAAGTATCCCGTGCTCGGCACGCGCTTTCGCCGTCAACCCCTCGCGCCTACGGCGCGACCCTGCGGGCTTCGGGGGTTGACCGCTCGGCGCGGCCAAGCAAAGAGGGGCTATCATGCCATGAATGCAGACATACGCCTTGCATTGTTCAACCGCACGTACGGCGCCCTTAACAAAGGCAATTGTCCGAAAGAAAATGCCGCGAAAAAAACTCCACGAAAAACTCTTGACTTGGGCAGCCTCATATAAGCCCCCGGCTTGGCCGGGGGATATTTACTGCACGATGCGCTCAACGGCGATGGCGGTGGCTTCGCCGCCGCCGATGCAGAGCGCGGCCACACCGCGCTTTAAGTTTTGAGCCTCAAGCGCATGTAACAGCGTCACGATCAGCCGCGCGCCGGTGGCGCCGATGGGATGGCCGAGCGCGCAGGCGCCGCCGTTGATGTTGAGCTTCTCTCCGGGAATCGCGAGGTCGCGTTGCGCGGCCATCGCCACCACCGCAAAGGCTTCGTTGATCTCGAACAGGTCGACATCGCCGACGCTCCAGCCGACCTTCTCGAGCAGTTTCCGGATCGCCGGGATCGGCGCGGTCGTGAACCATTGCGGCTCCTGGCTGTGGGTGGCGTGGCCCTTGATCTCGGCGAACACAGGCAGGCCTTTGCGGTCGGCGAGCGAGCGTTTTGCCAACACCAGTGCGGCGGCTCCGTCGGCATTGGCCGAAGAGGCCGCCGGCGTGATGGTGCCGTTGGCGCGAAACGCCGGCTTCAGGCCGGGGATTTTTGCAGGATCGACCTTCAGCGGATGCTCGTCATTGGCGATGATCCGCGGCCCCGCCTTCTCGGCAATCGCGATCGGGACAATTTCGGCCTTGAACGCCCCGCTTTCGACCGCCTTGCGGGCCCGCGTCAGCGTCTCCATCGCGTAAGCATCCTGGTCCTTGCGGGTGAACTGATAGGCTTCTGCGGTGGCCTCGCCGAAATCGCCCATCGAACGGCCGGTCTCGTAGGCGTCTTCGAGACCGTCCATGATCATGTGATCGATGATCCGGTCGTGCCCGGCGCGGTAGCCTGAGCGCGCTTTCGCTAGCAGATAGGGCGCATTCGTCATACTCTCCATGCCGCCGGAAATAACGATATCTGCGGAACCGGCATTGATGATGTCGTGGGCCAGCATGGTCGCCTTCATGCCGGAACCGCAGACCTTGTTGATGGTGGTGGCGCCTGTCGCATCCGGTAGCCCCGCGCCGCGCGCGGCCTGGCGGGCCGGCGCCTGGCCCTGTCCCGCCGGCAGCACGTTGCCCATGAAGACTTCGTCGACCTTATCGGGCGCTAGCTTCGCCCGCTTGAGCGCTTCGCCAATCACGTGGGAACCCAGTTTGTGGGCGCTGAACGGCGCGAGATCCCCCATAAATCGGCCAAGCGGGGTACGGGCGGCGGAAACGATGACGACGGGATCGGAGGTTGCGGCCATGGCGGTGCTCCTCAAGCGGGCTGTGGCATGGTTGAATGATCATCATCATATGATGCGCCGGAAAAATTGCAATGGCGGCGAGGGCCTAAACTTTGTCGTGAGGTAGGCAAGGCGGCGCCGCAAATACAACCGTCATCATCCGCGAAAGCGGATGATCCAGTAAACGCAGCCGGCTCGATTCCGACGATCGTCACGGCGTACTCGATGCCCCGCCTGCGCGGGGCGTGACGACTATTGCCACTTCCGGCTTACCGCTTCCGGTCGATAAACCCCTGCATCAGGCGTTTCGGCTCATCGGTCAGAAATGATTTCCCGAACACGCCGATACTCAGATCGACGGCTTCTTTCAACGGCAGTTCTTCCCATTGCCGGAGCAGGGCCTTCTGCGAGCGGAGCGCCTCCGGTCCGCATTCGAGCAGCGCAGCTGTCGTGTGCTCGACCGCGGCGTCGAGGCCGGCTTCCGGTGCGACCACATCGACGAGCCCCCAGGCGAGTGCGGTAGGAGCATCGATGTTTTCCGCCGTCATCAGCAGCCAGCGCGCGCGGCCCCAGCCGATCAGCCGCGGCAGCAGCGCGGCATGGATGACCGAGGGAATGCCGACGCGGACCTCGGGCATGCCGAATTTGGCGTCGTGCGCGGCGATGCGGAAATCGCAGGCGGCTGCGACTTCGAGCCCGCCGCCGAGGCACCAGCCTGGCATCCGCGCGATGACCGGCGCCGGAAACGCCCGTACCGCCTCGCAGAGATCGCGCAGGCGGGTGATAAAGGCTTCCGCGGATTTCTGGTCCAGCGTCGCCATTTCCTTGATGTCGGCGCCGCCGACCATGCTCTTTTCGCTTCCGCCGGCGAGCACGAGCACGCGAATGTTCCGATCCGCCGCGAGCGTCTCCAGCCCCTCGTGGACGCCATTGATGACGGCCGAGCCCAGGATATTGAGCGAACCGGCGTTGCAGATCGTAAGCCGCACGACGCCGCGCGGGTCGCGGTCGACGCCGCAATGGGGGTTGAGCATTTGCATGAAAAGCTCCCGGCCGGTGTTTAGGGAGTGATGGGAAATCATTTCCCGGACTGGGCGCGATCTTGTCAAGGGCGTCGGCGAAGCGGCGGCGGGACCGAGCCGATTTCGTTTCGCAATGCCACAACCGAATTAAGTGGGGTATTTTTGCCGGAAACTGCTATTATATGACTGCAAACATCTCATAGGACCACCCATGCGCTACTCGCGGGAACACAAGCAGGAAACCCACGCACGGATCGTGAAGAAGGCCTCGGTGCGGCTTCGCGAGAAGGGCGCGCACGGCATCGGCGTTGCCGACCTGATGAAGGAGGCCGGGCTCACGCATGGGGGGTTCTACGCCCATTTCGATTCCCGCGAAGCGCTGGTCATCGAGGCCTTTGCCTATGCGATGGACCGCTCGACCGAGCGCTGGCGCAAGATCGCTGAACAGACCTCGCCGGAAAAACGGCTGGCGATGATCGTGGATACCTACCTGACATCAGTCCATCGCGACGATCCCGGCCATGGCTGCGCGGTTCCCTCGCTCGCCGCGGAGATCGCTCGCGAGAGTCCGAAGACTCGCAAGGCCTTCGCCGCCAAGTTGGAACAGATGATCGAGATGGTGGCCGACCAGATCCATGATTTGCCACGCAAGGCCGCGCGCAAGCAGGCGGCGGCAGCCCTCGCGACCATGATGGGCACGCTGGTGCTGGCGCGCATCGCGGGTACCGGCGATTTTTCCGACGAGATTCTGGCCTCCGGACGGGAGGCGGTGCTGGGGCGCGCGGCACAGGCAAGGTCTGCGACGAACAAGGCTGCTTCTCGGAAGGCCGCTTCGGCTGCCCGGCACTGAGCCGGGCGTCCCAGGGTATCGGCCTACGCCCTTGGTCGAATGGCCTCGTGGTGCGGGGCAATACCCCATTTTCGCAAAACCGTTGCGCGTGGAAACCCTTCCCAAACGCGGCAAAGACTGCAAGATGCCGCCCCAAAACCGACGTTCGGTCAATTGTGGAGGATCACATGCGCACAATCGGACATTTTATCGGCGGCCGTGAGGTCAAGGGCACCTCGGGACGGACGGCAGACGTTTTCGAACCAATGACCGGCGATGTCCAGGCCAAGGTGGCGCTCGCGTCCAAAGCCGAAGTGCGCGCAGCGGTCGAGAATGCCAAGCTAGCGCAAGTGGAGTGGGCGGGGACCAATCCGCAGCGCCGCGCCCGCGTGATGATGAAGTTCCTCGAACTCGCCCAGCGCGACTACGACAAGCTCGCCGAGCTTTTGGCGCGCGAGCACGGCAAGACCGTTCCGGACGCCAAGGGCGACATCCAGCGCGGACTCGAGGTTGTGGAATTCGCCATCGGCATTCCGCACCTGATGAAGGGCGAATACACCGAGGGCGCCGGCCCCGGCATCGATATCTATTCGCTGCGGCAGCCCTTGGGCGTTGTCGCCGGCATTACGCCGTTCAATTTTCCGGCGATGATCCCGATGTGGAAATTCGCGCCCGCGATCGCCTGCGGCAATGCGTTCATCTTAAAACCCTCGGAGCGCGATCCCGGCGTACCGATGATGCTTGCCGAGTTGATGATCGAGGCCGGCCTGCCGGCGGGCGTCCTTAACGTCGTCAACGGCGACAAGGAAGCGGTCGATGCGATCCTGGACGATCCCGACATCAAGGCGGTAGGCTTTGTCGGCTCCTCGCCGATCGCGCAATATATCTACGAGCGAGCGGCCGCTAACGGCAAGCGCTGCCAGTGTTTCGGTGGCGCCAAGAACCACGCCATCGTGATGCCCGATGCCGACATGGATCAGGCGGTCGATGCCTTGATCGGCGCCGGCTACGGCTCGGCCGGCGAACGCTGCATGGCAGTCTCGGTCGCAGTTCCCGTCGGCAAGACCACGGCCGACCGGCTGATGGAAAGGCTGATCCCGCGCGTCGAATCCTTGAAGATCGGCACCTCGATCGATCCGTCCGCCGACTACGGCCCGCTGGTGACGCGCGAGGCGGTCGAGCGGGTGAGGAACTATGTCGATATCGGCATCAAGGAAGGTGCGACGCTTGCGGTCGACGGTCGCGGCTTCAAGATGCAGGGCTACGAGAACGGCTTCTATATGGGCGGCTGCCTTTTCGACAACGTTACCAAGAACATGCGGATCTATAAGGAAGAGATCTTTGGGCCGGTGCTGTCGGTGGTGCGCGCCAAGGACTATTCGGAGGCGCTGGCGCTGCCGTCCGAGCACGACTACGGCAACGGCGTTGCGATCTTCACCCGCGATGGCGACGCCGCGCGCGACTTCGCCGCCAAGGTCAACGTCGGCATGGTCGGCATCAACGTGCCGATCCCAGTGCCGATCGCCTACTACACCTTCGGCGGCTGGAAGAAGTCCGGCTTCGGCGATCTGAACCAGCACGGCCCGGATTCGATCCGCTTCTACACCAAGACCAAGACGGTCACCTCACGCTGGCCGTCCGGCGTCAAGGAGGGCGCCGAGTTCTCGATTCCGACGATGAATTAGCATCGCCAGCAGATGCAGTTCGCTCTCAACGAGGACCAGATTGCGGTTCGCGACATGGCGCGGGAGTTCGCCGCGGAGAAAATCGCGCCGCATGCGATCCGCTGGGACGAGGAGAAGCATTTTCCGGTCGATGTGATGCGCGAGGCGGCCAAGCTCGGCATCGGCGGCATCTACATCCGCGACGACGTCGGCGGCTCGGCGCTGACCCGTTTTGATGCGGCACTGATCTTCGAGGCACTGGCGACAGGCTGTCCAACGGTGTCGGCTTTCATCTCGATCCACAACATGGCCTCCTGGATGATCGATGCCTACGGCAACGACGCCCAGCGCCGGAAATGGTTGCCAAGACTTTGCACCATGGAGCTGCTCGCAAGCTATTGCCTGACCGAGCCGGGTTCCGGATCGGATGCGGCGGCGCTGCGTACCCGCGCGGTGCGGGATGGCGACCATTACGTGCTGAGCGGCCAGAAGCAGTTCATCTCCGGCGCGGGGGCCGGAGACCTTTATGTCGTGATGGTGCGGACCGGCGGCAAGGGGCCTTCCGGCATTTCGACGCTGGTCGTCGAGGGCAACACGCCCGGGCTCTCGCTCGGCGCCAACGAGCGCAAGATGGGCTGGAACGCGCAGCCGACGCGCGCGGTGATTTTCGAGAATGCCCGCGTGCCCGTCGCCAATCGGCTGGGCGAGGAGGGCATCGGCTTCAAGATCGCCATGGCCGGTCTCGACGGCGGCCGCATCAACATCGCGGCGTGTTCGCTCGGCGGGGCGCAGAGCGCGCTCGACATGTCGCTGGCCTATATGAAAGAGCGCAAGGCGTTCGGCAAGCGCCTCGACGAGTTCCAGGCGCTGCAGTTCCGCCTAGCCGACATGGCGACTGAACTAGAAGCGGCGCGTACCTTCGTGTGGCGCGCGGCCGCCGCGCTCGACCGCAAGGATCCGGATGCGACCATGTTGTGTGCAATGGCCAAGCGCTTCGGCACCGATGTCGGTTTCGATGTCGCCAACCAGGCGCTGCAATTGCACGGCGGCTACGGCTATTTGAGCGAATACGGCATCGAGAAGATCGTGCGCGATTTGCGCGTGCACCAGATTCTCGAAGGCACCAATGAGATCATGCGGCTGATCGTGGCGCGCAAGCTGATCGAGGACGCGCGATGACGACTTCCGCCGCCGTCACAGCCGAACCCGACCTGATCGCCCGTCGCGAGGGTTTTGCCGGCATCATCCGGCTCAACCGGCCGAAAGCCATAAATGCGGTGACGCTGGAAATGTTTCGCCACATCGACAAGGCTCTCGACCAGTTTGAGGCCGATCCGGCCGTCGCCGTGATCGTGCTGGAAGGCGCGGGCGAGCGCGGCCTCTGCGCCGGCGGCGACATCCGCGCGCTCTACGAGAGCTCGAAGGTATCCGGCGATCTCGGCAAGGTGTTGTGGCGCGACGAGTACATTCTCAACGCCCGCATCGCCAAATTCCCAAAACCCTATGTCGCCTTCATGGATGGCATCGTGATGGGCGGCGGCGTCGGGTTGTCGGCGCATAGCCGCCATCGCGTCGTCACCGAGCGGACGAAACTCGCGATGCCCGAAGTGGGCCTGGGCTTCTTTCCCGACGTCGGCGGCACCTGGCTGTTGTCGCATTCGCCGGGCGAGATCGGGACCTATTTCGGACTGACCGGGCAGACCATGAACGGCCCTGACGCGATCCGTGCAGGGTTTGCCGATGCGGTCGTGCCGTCGGCAAAATTGGCCGCGCTGCGCGGAGTTCTCACCATGACACGCCCAGGGACGACGTCGGCCGACATCGAGGTTCTGATCGGCGGCTTTGCGACTGGCGAGACATCGGGGCCGGTGGCCGCGATCGAGCCCCAGATCGATTCATGGTTTGCCCATGACCGGATGGAAGATCTTGTCGCTGCCCTCCGCGGTGATGGCTCGGAGCTTGCGCAATCCACCCTCAAAACCCTGAGCGAAAAATCGCCGCGCGGCATGGTGGTGACGCTGAAATTGCTGCGGCTGGCGCGGAAAGCATCGTCGCTGGAAGAGTGCCTGGTGCGGGAGTATCGTGCCGCGTTGGAAGTGTTCAGAAGCGACGATTTTCGTGAGGGGGTGCGGGCCGCGGTGATCGACAAGGACCGCAGCCCGAAATGGTCGCCGCCTCGAATTGAGGACGTGACGCCCGAGATGGTCGCGCCATACTTTGCGCAAATAGGTGCCGATGAACTAGTATTCGGCCCGACAAAATAGAAGCGCGGCTCAAAAAGCGGCCGCAAGCGGAGGAATTGCGATGGCAACGATTGCGTTCATTGGCCTCGGCAATATGGGCGGACCGATGGCGGCCAACCTGGTCAAGGCCGGGCACAAGGTAATCGCGTTCGATCTGGTCGCGGCCTCGCGCGATCAAGCCAAAGCGGACGGAGCTGCGATCGCTGAAAGCTCGGTGTCAGCCGTGAAGGGTGCGGATACCGTCATCACGATGCTGCCGGCGGGCAAGCACGTGACGTCGGTCTGGAACGACGTCGTGCCGGCCATGGGCAAGGGCACGCTGATCATCGACTGCTCGACCATCGACGTTGAAAGCGCCAAGCACGCGCATGCGCTTGCGGCAAGGCACGGTGTCGCTTCGGTGGATGCGCCGGTGTCCGGTGGCACCGGCGGCGCCAAGGGCGCGACATTGACCTTCATGTGCGGCGGGGAGGAGCAGGCCTTTGCGGCGGCAAAACCCGTGCTGGAGAAGATGGGCAAGAAGATCGTGCATTGCGGCGGCGCCGGCGCCGGCCAGGCGGCCAAGATCTGCAACAACATGATCCTCGGTATCTCCATGATCGCGGTCAGCGAAGCATTTGCGCTTGCGGAAAAGCTCGGGCTGTCGCATCAAGCGCTGTTCGACGTCGCCTCGACCTCGTCGGGGCAATGCTGGTCGCTGACGTCCTATTGCCCGGTGCCGGGCCCGGTGCCGACCTCGCCGGCGAACAACGACTACCAGCCGGGATTTGCCTCCGTGCTGATGGTCAAGGACTTGACGCTCGCGCAGGACGCTGCCAAAGCCGCGGGCGCTGCGACCCCGCTCGGCAAGCACGCGCAGGAAATCTATCAGGCGTTCGATGCCGCAGGTAACGGCGGGAGGGATTTTTCGGGGATTATCCAGCACGTCCGCAGCCTCGCAGGAAAATAGCGATGACCACTTTCCAGGAAGCGCGCGCTTTTCTTTTGGAAAATCGTACCAACTACGATGCCGCGGTGAAGGGTTTCCGCTGGCCCGAGCCGGTGCCGTTCAACTGGGCGCTGGACTGGTTCGACGCGGAGCTCGCGCATGATCCGGTGAGCCGCGATCGCGCCGCGCTGTGGATCGTCGATGCCGGCAGCAACAAGGAGACAAGACTTTCGTTTGCGACGCTGTCGGCCCGCTCCAACCAGGTCGCGAATTTCCTGCGCGCGCAGGGGCTCAAGCGCGGCGACCATCTGTTGCTGTTACTCGGCAATGTCGTGCCGCTGTGGGAGACCATGCTGGCGGCGATGAAGCTCGGCGTCGTCGTGATCCCCGCGACCACGCTGCTGACGCCTGACGAACTGGGCGACCGGCTCGATCGCGGCCGCGCCAGGGTGGTGGTGGCTACCCAAGACCAGGTCGGCAAGTTTGCAGGCCTCGGCGGCAACGATCTCATTCGCATCGTCGTTGGCGCGACCGCAAAGCAGGAGGGCTGGCTTCCCTTCGAGCAGGCTGCCGATTTTCCGGAATCCTTCGCGCCTGACAGCCCGACCAAAGCCGACGAAGCGATGCTGCTCTACTTTACCTCAGGTACGACGGCAAAGCCGAAACTGGTGCGGCACAGCCAGCGCAGCTACCCCGTCGGCGCCTTGTCGACCATGTACTGGCTGGGGCTGCAGCCGGGCGACGTCCACCTGAACATTTCATCGCCGGGTTGGGCCAAGCACGCGTGGAGCTGCCTTTTCGCGCCCTGGAACGCAGGCGCCACGGTGTTCGTGGTCAACCAATCGCGCTTCGATGCCAAGGGCCTCTTGGCGACCATCGGCCACTGCGGCGTCACGACGCTGTGCGCGCCGCCGACGGTGTGGCGGCTGTTCATTCAGGAGAAGCTATCGGAGTTCAAAGTATCGCTTCGCGAGGTCTGCGGCGCCGGCGAGCCGCTTAATCCCGAAGTGATCGACCAGGTGCGTACGGCCTGGGGACTGACGATCCGCGACGGCTATGGCCAGACCGAAACCACTGCGCTCGCCGGCAATTCGCCGGGGCAGAAGGTCAAGGTCGGCTCGATGGGCCGTCCGCTGCCCGGCTATCGCGTGCAGATCACCGACGGCGATGGCCACGTTGCTGGGGAGGGCGAGGTGACGCTGGTGCTCGGCGCCGACCGGCCGGCCGGCCTGATGCAGGGCTATCAGGGCGAGGACGGCAAATTGAGCGGCGCCGACGGCGATCTCTATCGCAGCGGCGACGTGGTGTTTGCCGATGACGAGGGTTATCTCACCTTCGTCGGCCGCTCCGACGACGTCTTCAAATCCTCCGACTACCGGATCAGCCCGTTCGAGCTGGAGAGCGTTCTGCTGGAGCACGAATCGGTTGCGGAAGCTGCCGTGGTGCCGAGTCCGGATCCGATCCGGCTCGCGATCCCCAAGGCCTATGTGCTCTTGACGGCGGGCGTCGAGCGCTCGCCGCAAACCGCGCTTTCCATCTTCCTGCACCTGCACACGCGCCTGGCGCCGTTCAAGCGCATTCGGCGTATCGAGCTCGTGACCGAATTGCCGAAAACGATTTCCGGCAAAATCCGCCGGGTGCAGTTGCGGCGCCTCGAACACGACAACGACCGCGCGGATTCGCTACGCGGACAGGAATTTCGCGAAGAAGAATTTCCGGAGCTGCAGAAGGTGCGGACCGCCGGATCGGAGAGTTGATGGATGAATGAAGTCTGGAAGAAGCCGCCGATTTCGCTTGCCGCCTATCAGAGCATGGTCGGCCACGAGGTCGGCGTGTCTTCATGGCATCTGGTCGATCAAAGCCGGATCAACGTCTATGCCGACGTGATCGAG
This sequence comes from uncultured Alphaproteobacteria bacterium, assembly GCA_963822795.1. Lineage (GTDB taxonomy): Bacteria > Pseudomonadota > Alphaproteobacteria > Rhizobiales > Xanthobacteraceae > Bradyrhizobium. Next base: position 105,776 of record CAWGJM010000050.1, on the reverse strand, counting down.
GACCATCAGTTCATCCACATCGACCCGGAGCGGGCGAAGAAGGAAACGCCGTTCGGTTCGACAGTGGCGCACGGCTTTCTCACGATGTCGCTGATGAGCATCATGTCCTATGAGGTGATGCCGGTCATCGAGGGCACCACCATGGGCGTCAACTACGGTTTTGATAAACTGCGCTTCATTTCGCCGGTGCGTGCGGGTTCGCGCGTCCGCGGCCGCTTTGTGCTGGCGGAAGCCAAGCTGCGCAAGCCGACGGAGTTGCAGTCGCGCACCAACGTCACGGTCGAGATCGAGGGCGAGGAAAAGCCCGCTCTGGTCGCCGACTGGATCGGATTGATCTATTTCGCTTGAATGCCCAGCCCTCACTCCGTCATGGCCGGGCTTGACCCGGCAATCCATCACTGGTCAAAAACATCAATCCCTTGATGGATGCTCGGGCAGTCTCCCCTTGTAGGAGAGGGTGGCGAAATCGAGCGAAGCGAGATGAAGCCGGGCGAGGGGTTTCTCTCCGCGGCGAAAGACCCCTCATCCGGCGCGGACGAAGTCCGCGCCACTCCCACAAGGGGAGAAGGGAAGAAAAGGCTTTATTGACTTTGTAACGTCCAGGAATTCATAACGTCCAGGAATTCAACTCATGACAATCAGATTTGACGGACGCGTCGCCATTGTGACCGGTGCGGGCAATGGTCTCGGGCGCGCGCATGCGCTGGGGCTCGCAAGCCGCGGCGCCAAGGTCGTGGTCAATGATTTCGGCGGCGCCCGCGACGGCACCGGCGGATCGCTGACCCCGGCGGAAACCGTGGTCGAGGAAATCCGAAAGGCGGGCGGCACCGCGATGGCTGATGGCGCCGATGTTTCCAATTTCGAACAGGTCAAGGCGATGGTGTCGCGCCCCAGAGAAAAATGGGGCAGCGTCGATCTGCTCTGCGCCAACGCCGGCATCTTGCGCGACAAGTCCTTTGGCAAGATGGAGCCCACCGATTTTGCCAAGGTACTCGACGTGCATCTCACCGGTACGTTCTATTGCTGCAAGGCAGTGTGGGACGGCATGCGCGAGCGCAACTATGGCCGCATCGTGCTGACGACGTCGTCGTCGGGCCTGTACGGCAATTTCGGCCAGGCCAATTACGGCGCGGCGAAATCCGGCATGGTCGGACTGATGAACGTGCTGGCGGAGGAGGGCCGCAAGAACAATATCCGCGTCAATACCATCTCGCCGACGGCCGCGACGCGCATGACGGAACAGCTGTTGCCGCCGCAGGCGCTGACGCTCATGAAGCCCGAAGCGATCACGCCGGCGGTGGAATATCTCTTGAGCGAGGACGCGCCGACCCGCACCATCATGGGCGCCGGCGCCGGCTCGTTCGCGGTGATCAAGATCGTGGAGACCGAAGGCATCAACTTGGCCCCATCCGAATGGACGCCGGACGCGGTGGCCGCGCATTTTGCTGACATCAGCGACATGTCGACGGCAAGAGCGCTGGAAGGCGCGTTCCAGCAGACCCAGAAATACATCGCCCAGGCCGCGGCGCGGCAAGGGATAAGGCTTTAATCCCAGGACCGGACCAGTGGTGGCCTCATGGTGAGGAGCGCGTCTTCGCACGTCTCGAACCATGAGGGTGCACAATTCATCCTTCGAGACGCGGCCAAGTGGCCGCTCCCCAGGATGAGGTCTCGTATGCCGCGAGGGAGCGCTACTTGGCCGCTGGCGCGACAAGCTTACAGGTAAACGCCGCTGTCATCGGCGCCGGCCCCGCCGGCCTGATGGCCGCCGAGGTGCTGGCGCAAGGCGGCGCGCGGGTCACCGTCTATGACGCGATGCCGTCGGCGGGGCGCAAGTTTCTGATGGCCGGGCGCGGCGGACTCAATCTGACCCATAGCGAAGTACTGCCGCAATTTCTGGCGCGCTACCGCGAAGCGACGCCGCGCCTTGACGCCGCGATTCACGCATTTCCTCCAGAGGCTCTGCGCCAATGGAGCGAGGCGCTGGGACAGGCGACCTTCGTCGGCTCCAGCGGGAGAGTGTTTCCCAGGACGTTCAAGGCCTCGCCCTTGCTGCGAGCCTGGCTGCGGCGGCTGGATGCGTCCGGCGTGCAATTTGCGCTCCGCCATCGCTGGACGGGTTGGGATGAAAACGGCCATCTGCTGTTTCAGACGCCCGATGGACCGCGCGCCATCGGGGCGCGGGCGACCGTGCTGGCGCTCGGCGGCGCAAGCTGGCCGCGGCTCGGCTCCGATGGGGAGTGGGTCGAAACGCTCGCCGCCAAGCGCGTCGCGATATCGCCGTTGCGGTCGGCCAATTGCGGATTTCTGGTCGGCTGGTCCGAGATTTTTCGCGACCGTTTCGAGGGCGAGCCGTTCAAGGGCATCGCGCTGACCTTCGGCCCACACACCGTTCGCGGCGAGGCCGTCATCACACGCGCCGGTATCGAGGGTGGGGCGGTCTACGCGCTGTCGGCGGAGTTGCGCGAGGCGATCGCGATGTCGGGCGAGGCGATGCTGCACGTCGCCCTGCGGCCCGATCTCGAAACCGGCGATCTGATCAGGCAGCTATCCACGTCGCGCGGAAAACAGTCGTTCTCCAACTTCCTGCGCAAGGCTGTCCGGCTCTCGCCAATCGCGATCGGGCTGTTGCAGGAAGCGGCCATGGGGTCCGCCGTAGCACTATCCTCACTCCCGACGGTCAGCCTTGCTGCCTTGATCAACGCCGTGCCGATCGAGCTCACCGGCGTGGCGCCGATCGCGCGCGCGATCTCGACTGCGGGCGGAATCTCGTTCGACGAACTGGACGCGGACTTCATGATTCGCTGCCTGCCGAGCATCTTTGCCGCCGGCGAAATGCTCGACTGGGAAGCGCCGACCGGCGGCTATCTGCTGCAGGCGTCGTTCGCGACGGGAGCGGCGGCGGGCAAGGGCGCGTTGAGGTGGCTAACTAACCCCTCATGGTGAGGAGCGCAGCAGCGCTGCGCGTCTCGAACCATAGGCCCCGTGCAGCTTATCCTTCGAGACGCCGCGCAATAGCGCGGCTCCTCAGGACGAGGGAGATTACCTCAACTTCCCCCGCGCCGCGACCGGCAGCACGCCGACGATGTCTTCGCCGCGCACCATCACCACTTCGTCCATCATGTTGACGACGACGCAGACATGATTGGGCACGATGCGCACGACGTCGCCGACCTGGGGCCTTGTGTTGCTGCGGGCGAGATCAAGAAAGCCGTGCTCTTCAGCGAAGCGCGCGATCTTCGCCTCGGGATGTTCGAGGATGAGACCGTATCCGTCGAGCCCGCCGCCGGGATCGGAGGTGAGCGTCTTCGAGCCAGCGTCTAAAATGCCGCGGTCGGAAGCGGCGCGGCTGACGACGGTGGAATAAATGTTGAGCGCGCAATCGTCCCAGGTCGCTACCCCTGCAGCGACTTGCATGCGGTCGTTATAGATGTAGGTACCCGGCCGGTGCTCGGTCGCGCCCTTGAGCTTACCGACATTCTTCATGTTCGGCGAGCCGCCGGTGGAAACCATTTTCGCATCGAGGCCGAGTTCGCGAACGCCGGCCAGCGCCTCATCGTAGAATTCTTGCGCCTCGTCCCAGCCGGTTTCGGTCGGATACAGCATGAAGCCCGCGAATGTGAGCCCCTTCGATGCCGCGATCTGTCGCGCGAGCGCGATGGCTTCCGCTGGTGTCTCGACGCCGGCGCGTTTGCGCCCGGTATCGCATTCGACGACGACGGACAGCGGCCGGCCCGAGGCGGCGGCTGCCTGCGGCAGTCCTGCGATCACGGTGGAATTGTCGGCAGCGACCGTCATGCTGGCCTTGGCCTGCAGCGCCGCCAGCCGCGCCATCTTCTCTTCGCCGATAAGGTTGTAGCTGATCAGGATGTCGTCGATCCCGGCCTCTGCCATCACCTCGGCCTCGCCGAGTTTTTGGCAGGTAATGCCGCGAGCGCCGGCCGCGACCTGCATCCTGGCGAGCAGCGGGCTCTTGTGGGTCTTGATGTGCGGGCGATTGGCGACACCGGCTGCCTCGCAAGCCCCCTGAATCCGCGCGATGTTGCGCTCGACCTTGTCCATGTCGATGACGGCTACGGGCGTGCCGTATTCGCGGGCGATTTTGGCGGCGAGGGGAGTGGTCATATTTTATGCCTGTTCAATTTCTTCACGGAGAACTTCAAGCTCCAGCCATCGATCTTCCGCCGCCGCCAGTTCTTGCTGCGCCTTGGCGATCGCGGCGGAGGCGTCGTCGAATTTTCGGCGATCCTTCCGGTAAAGATCGGGATCGTCAAGCAGCCGCTGTTGTTTGGCGATCTCGGCCTGCAACTTGGCGATGGTTTTCGGCAGCGTTTCCAGTGCGTGCTTTTCGTTGAAATTGAGCCGGCGCCTTTGCGCCACCGCAGGCGCCGCAACTTTCGATTTCCGCTCTTCTTCGTCGTCAGGCGCCTTCGCCGCCTCGCGCCTCAAATCCGCGCCGCGCTGGACGAGCATGTCGGTGTAGCCGCCGGCATATTCGATCCACGTACCGTTGCCCTCGGGCGCGATCACCGAAGTCACGACGCGGTCGAGAAAATCGCGGTCGTGGCTGATCAGGATCACCGTGCCCTCGTAGTCGCCGAGCATCTCTTCCAAGACGTCGAGGGTCTCGAGGTCGAGATCGTTGGTCGGCTCGTCCAGCACCAGGAGGTTGGAGGGTTTTGCGAGCGCGCGCGCCAGCATCAGCCGACCGCGCTCGCCGCCGGACAATACTTCCAGCGGCGTGCGCATCTGTTCCTGCGCGAACAGAAAATCCTTCATGTAGCTGACGACATGCTTTGGCTTGCCGCGGACCATCACGTGATCGCCGCGACCGCCGGTCAAGGCCTCGGTGAGCGTCGTTTTCGGGTCGAGGCTTTCGCGGTGCTGGTCGAGCGTTGCCATCTCGAGATTGGCACCCAGCCGGATGCTACCGCTGTCGGGTGCGCTCGCGCCGGTCAGAAGATTGACCAGCGTGGTCTTGCCGGCGCCGTTCGGCCCGACGATGCCGACGCGATCGCCGCGCTGCAGCCTGATCGAGAAATGATCGATGATTCTGCGGTCGCCATAGGACTTGTCGATGTTCTTCGCTTCGATGACCAGCCGGCCGGATTTCTCCGCTTCCGCCGCGGCGAGATTGGCGTTCCCGGCCGCACCGCGATAATTCCGCCGCTGATCGCGCAGCGCATGCAGATTGCCGAGCCGCTTGACGTTACGCTTGCGGCGGCCGGAGACGCCGTAGCGCAGCCAGTGCTCCTCGTTAACGATCTTGCGGTCGAGCTTGTGCTGCTCGCGCTCTTCTTCCGCCAGCACCTCGTCGCGCCAGGCTTCGAACGCGGCAAAGCCGCGGTCGATCTGCCTGATCTTGCCGCGGTCGAGCCAGGCGGTGGAGCGCGAGAGATTCGAGAGGAAACGCCGGTCGTGGCTGATCAGGACCAGCGCACTACGGCGGCTGTCGAGCTCGGCCTCCAGCCATTCGATGGTCGTCAGGTCGAGATGGTTGGTCGGCTCGTCCAGCAACAGGATATCGGGCGAGGGCGCAAGCACCCGCGCCAGCGCCGTGCGGCGCGCCTCGCCGCCGGAGAGGTTTGCGGGGTCCTCGTCGCCGTGCAGGCCGAGCTGCTCCAGGAGATATCGCGCCGCATAGTGGTCGTCGCCTGGGCCGAGGCCGGCCTCGACATAGGCGAGCGTCGTCGCGTGGCCGGAGAAATCCGGTTCCTGCGGCAGATAGCGGATGGTCGCGCCGGGCTGCACGAAGCGGCTGCCGCTGTCCGGTTCGACCAGGCCGGCGGCGATCCTGAGCAGCGTCGATTTGCCGGAGCCGTTGCGGCCGATCAGGCAGACGCGTTCGCCCGGCGATACCGACAATTCGACGCCCGACAACAGCGGCGTGCCGCCAAACGTCAGCGCGATGTCCTTCAACTGGATCAGCGGCGGCGTCATGGTTCAGCTCTGGGTCGGCGCGGGTTGATCGGCGCGGCGGCGTTGGATGCGGCGGATGGTCTGGTCGAGCGTCGACAGGAACGCCGAGCGGTCGCGGCTCGCGAAGGATTTTGGACCGCCGGTCACTTCACCGGACGAGCGCAGGTCGGTCATGAGATTGCGCACCGCGAGCGTCATGCCGATCGATTGCTCCGAAAATGGCTTTCCGTTCGGCGCGATCACCTCGGCGCCGGCTTTGACACAGCGGCTGGCGAGCGGAATATCCGAGGTGATGACGATGTCGCCCACCCCCGCGCGCTCCGCGATCCAGTCATCGGCTGCGTCCATCCGGGAGCCCGCGGCGATCCGCTCGATCAACGGGTCCTGCGGTACGCGGATGAATTGGCCGGCGACGACGCTCACCGGCAGCCCATGCCTGATAGCGACGCGATAAATCTCGTCTTTGACGGGGCAGGCGTCGGCATCGACATAGATACGGGTGGTATTCTGGCTTGATGTCATCAGGTCTCAGTGCGCGGCTCGCTGGCCAGCGTGTACTCCATCCCCTGCAAAAATGCGAGGGAAACACGGCTTGCCTCGGCGGTTCCTTGGCGTACCATCATCCTTGGGATGACGACCGACATCGGGGAATCAAGGCATGACCAGCCGGCTCGAAATCTACCGCGTCGAGGCCTACAACACCGCGAAATTGTCGGAAAACAAGATGCATGACGACACCGTGGCAAAGCGGTTCGGCTTTTCCGGCGGGCTGGTGCCGGGCGTCGACGTGATGGCCTATATGATGCACATGCCGGTGGCGAAATGGGGCCGCGCCTTTCTCGAGCACGGATTGATCGAGGCGCGCTTCGTCAAGCCGGTCTATGACGGCGAAACCGTTGGTGTGAGGGCCGTCGAGAACGAAGGTGTGCTGTCGATCGAGGTGGAAAGCCGTGGGGAAATTTGCGCCACCGGCACTGCGTCGCTGCCCGTGTCCGCGCCGTCGTTCGCGCTCGCTGATTTCACCGCGGTCGGCGCCGTCAGCGAGCGCAAGCCGGTGAGCGCGAGCTCGTACGAGGTCGGCCGATGGCTCGGCACCGTCCCGCGCGACTGGACGGGCGCGGCGGCGAGCGAATATCTCACCGACATCCGGGAAACCGATCCGATCTATGCCCGCGAAGAACTCGGCCATCCCGGCGTCTTGCAGCGGGTGATGAACAAGGTGCTGGTTGACAACGCCATTCTCGGCCCGTGGATTCATGTCGGCAGTCGCATGCAGCTGCTGTCGGCGGCCAAGGCCGGCGATGAGATCACCGCGCGCGCGAAGGTAATCGGCAATTACGAGAAGAAGGGCCACCGCTTCGTCGAGCTCGACGCGCTGGTTGTTGCCAACGGCACCACGCCGGTGGCGCACTGCTGGCACATCGCGATCTACCAGCCGCGCGAGCAGGCGGCGGCGTAGCTTTCTTACCTCGCCCGCTTGCGGGGAGAGGTAAGAATGGCCCGTCGCGATCCCCGCCTTACGCCACTTTCACCTTCGCATCCTGGATCGCCCGCCAGACGCGTTCCGGGGTCAGCGGCATGTCGATCTGCTTGATGCCGTATTCGGACAGCGCGTCAAGCACCGCGTTGACGATGCAGATCAGGCTGCCGGCGCATCCGGCTTCGCCACAACCCTTGGTGCCCAAGGGATTGGATTTTGCCGGCGAGGGATGGTCGCCGACCGTCATCAGCGGAATGTCGCCTGCGCGCGGCAGCGCATAATCCATGAACGAACCGGTGATCGGCTGGCCGCTTTCGTCGTAGTTGATTTCCTCCATCAGCGCCTGGCCGATGCCCTGCGCGACACCGCCATGCAACTGGCCGGCGACGATCATCGGATTGACGATGGTGCCGAAATCATTGACGCCGGTGTAGCGCACGACCTGCACCACGCCGGTCTCGGGATCGATCTCGACTTCGGCGACGTGGCAGCCGTTCGGGAAGGTCGACGGCGTGTCCTTGGTGGCGTGATCGACGTCGAGCGAGGAGGGCACGCCGTCTGGCACCTTGCCCTCGCGCAGGCGCTCGGCGAGCTCCATGATGCCGATGCTGCGGTCGGTGCCGGCAATGGTGAAGCGGCCGCTTGCGAACTCGATATCGCCCTCGGCGGCTTCCATGAAATGCGCGGCCGCCTGCTTGCCCTTGGCGATCACCAGCGCGGAGGATTCGACGATCGCCGTCCCCGTTGCCGTGATCGAGCGCGAGCCGCCGGTGCCATTGCCGAAGCGCACGAGATCGCTGTCGCCCTGTTCCAGCGTGATCTTCTCGAACGGCACCCCTAGCTGCGCCGACAAGACCTGCGCGAACGGCGTGGCGTGACCCTGTCCGTAGTCGAGCGTGCCGGTGGTGAACTTTACCGAGCCGTCCGGCTCGAACGTGATCTTGCCGAGCTCGCCGCTCGGCGGCGCGGTGACCTCGAGATAGGAGCCGACCGCGATGCCGCGCAGCTTGCCGCCCTTGCGGCTTTCCTTCTTGCGCTTGGCGAAATTGGCGTGGTCGGAAATCTCCAGCGCCTTGTTGAAGACGCCGGCGAAATCGCCGCTGTCATAGGTGACGCCGGAAGCGGCCGCGAACGGCAGTTGCGCAGGCTTGATGAAATTGCGCTTGCGAAGGGTGAGCCGGTTGATGCCCATCTCATCGGCGGCGCGGTCGATCAGGCGCTCCATGTAATAGTTGGCTTCGGGCCGTCCGGCGCCGCGATAGGCGCCCATCAGCGTGGTGTTGGTCAACACGGTCTTGATGTCGACGCCGAGCAGTGGCGTGCGATAGACGCTGGCCAGATTCTTGCCCGTGTTGAGTGACAAGGGTCCCGGCGCGACGCCGGTGATATAGGCGCCGAGATTGCCGTAGCCGGAAAGGCGGACGGCCAAGAATTTTCCCTCGGCGTCGAGCGCGAGCTCGGCATGGATCAGCTGCGCGCGGCCCTGGCTGTCGGACAAGAAGCTGGTCGAGCGCTCGTCGGTCCACTTCACCGGGCGTCCCAGCGCCTTCGCCGCATGCATGATGCAGGTATATTCGGGATAGTTGAGGTTCTTCATCCCGAACGAGCCACCGACATTGGCGGTCAGGATGCGGACTTTCTCCGGCGGCACATTGAGGAGTTTCGCCAGGATCGCCTTGTTGCCGGACACGCCCTGGGTCGGAACCTGCAGCGTGTAGCGCTCGGTCATCGTGTCGTAATGCCCGAGCGCGACACGCGGCTCCATCGACACCACGGCAACGCGGGTGTTGACGATGTCGAGTTTTGTCACATGGGCGGCGCTAGCGAAGGCGGCTTCGATCTTGGCGGTGTCGCCATAATGATAGTCGAGCGCGACGTTGTTCGGGATGTGGTCGTAGAGCTGTGGCGCGCCGGGCTTGGCGGCTTCGGCGGCGTTGGTCACCGCGGGCAGGGGGGCGATATCGAGTTCGACGGCTTCCGCGGCGTCATGCGCCTGCGCGACCGTCTCCGCCACGACAAAGGCGATGGGGTCGCCGACAAAGCGCACCTTGTCGGTCATCAGCGCCGCGCGGTTGGTCTGCAACAGCGGCGTGCCGTCGCGGCTTTTCAGCGGCAGGCCGCAGGTGAAGGGGTTGTAGTTGGCAGAGGCGAGGTCGAAGCCGGTCCACACCCCGAGCACGCCCGGCATCGTCTTGGCGGCTGAGGTATCGATGCCCTTGATGATGCCGTGGGCGTGGCTGGAACGGACGATCCAGGCATAGGTCTGCTCGGGAAGCGAGAAATCGTCGGTATACTTGCCCTTGCCACGGACCAGCGTGTCGTCTTCCTTGCGCCGGACCGGCTGTCCGACGCCGTATTTTTGCAGTGCAATAGCGTTTTCGAGGGACGCCGGCGACGTATGGTCTTGCATGTAAAACGCCTGGATGTGCGCGATTTCGAGGGCTTTGTGAACCACATAACGCAGGGATCGGGCCGCGACAACGGCAGATTAGGCATAGTCCTATGTGATGGGTTGTTGCACCGCGCCGCTTCGCTGCTAAAGTTTCCATGAAAAGCGAATTCCAGGCCGGCCGGAAATGGCCGCGGAAAGACAGTTTTGAATGAACGATGATACGCCGCTCCGCGACGGCCTTTCGCCGCGCGGGGACGTGCAAAGGCCGGCTCCGGCAGGTGGCCTGGGGGTGTCTGGAGCGAACCATTCGCCGACCCCCGGAAACTCCTCCGTTTACGCCGCGCTGGACCTCGGGACCAACAACTGCCGGCTTCTGATCGCCTGTCCCTCCGGCGACGGGTTTCGCGTGGTGGATTCGTTCTCGCGGATCATCCGGCTGGGCGAAGGAATATCGACGACCGGCTGCATCAGCGAGGCCGCGATCGACCGCGCTATTGCCGCGCTCAGCATTTGCCGCGACAAGATCCAGTCGAAGAGGGCCAAGCGGCTGCGGCTGATCGCAACCGAGGCCTGCCGGGCGGCCTCGAACGCGCAAGGGTTTCGCGATCGGGTGGCCGCCGAGACCGGCATCCGGCTTGAGGTGATCGACCGCGAGACGGAGGCTGCGCTGGCGGTGCTCGGATGCTCGCCGCTGCTCGACCCCAGAGGCCGCGGCGCCATCCTGTTCGATATCGGCGGCGGCTCGAGCGAACTGGTGCGGATCGAACGCGATCCGCACGTGCAGAACGCCCAGCCGCGTACAAAAGCGTGGATGTCGATCCCGCTCGGCGTCGTCACGCTGGCCGAGCATTTCGGCGGCAAGGACGTCACCAGGGAAAGCTACGCGCGGATGGTCGAGGAGGTCGCCCGCCATGTCGCGCCGTTTGCCGCCGAGCACGGCGGTGATCTCCACGACATGCATCTGCTCGGTACCTCCGGCACCGTGACGACGCTGGCCGGCATCCATCTCAATCTCGTCCGTTACGACCGGCGCCGGATCGACGGCGTCTGGATGAATGATGCCGACATCACCGCGACCGTCAACCGCCTGCTCGGCATGAGCTATCATGAGCGCGCCGACAACAATTGCATCAGCATCGAGCGCGCCGATCTGGTATTGGCGGGCTGCGCCATTCTCGACGCGATCCGCAACGCCTTTCCGCTGCCGCGGCTCCGGGTCGCCGACCGCGGCCTGCGCGAAGGCATGCTGGTCGAGATGATGCGCGAGGACGGCGCGCTCGGGATCTGGTGAATTAGCAATGGCAAAGGACACCACGGGCCGGCTGCACGTCACGGTCAGGAGCGGCGGCAAGCGCAAGCTGTCGTCAAAACTCTGGCTGGAGCGGCAGCTCAATGATCCCTATGTGGCGCAGGCCAAACGCGAGGGATACCGCTCGCGCGCGGCTTACAAGCTGATCGAACTCGACGACAAATATCGCTTCCTCAAAGTCGGCATGACCGTGGTCGACCTGGGTGCCGCACCCGGCGGCTGGAGCCAGATCGCGGCCAGGCGCGTTGGCGCGGCGAACGGCAAGGGCAAGGTCGTAGCCATCGATCTCCTCGAGATGCCGGAGATTGCCGGCGTCAGCTTCGCGCAGCTCGACTTTCTCGAGCAGGACGCGCCGGAAAAACTAATCGCAATGATGGGCGGCCGCGCCGATGTGGTGATGTCCGACATGGCCGCCAACACCACCGGTCACCGCAAGACCGACCAGTTGCGCATTCTCGGCCTGGTCGAGAGTGCCGCCGCGTTCGCCTGCGAGGTGCTCAATCCCGGCGGTAGTTTCTTGGCCAAGGCGTTTCAGAGTGGCGCGGACGCGGACTTGCTGGCGCAGTTGAAGCGGGATTTTGCCAACGTGCGTCATGTGAAGCCGGCCGCGAGCCGGCAGGACTCTTCCGAGCGCTACGTGCTGGCGACGGGGTTTCGCGGTCAGCCCAAGACGTCAGCCTAGGAGCCGTAAGCCTAGGATCCGGCCGTCATTGTTTGCCTCGCGGAACCTGCCATCGAGCGCGCATTCGCGCGACGTGCATCCGCCAACGTCATAAAAACGCCCCCCAAGCGGACAAAGGCATGGCAGCGTGGATTCAGCGCCTCGCCAAGAGTTCCTTCCCGCGATGGGACGTCATACCGGATGGATTTGCAGCCAGTCCACTTCAGCTCGCCGCTTTCCGGATACGAGCGACAGGCGGAAAGTCTGCTCGCCGGGCACCGTGCCGCCGATGCCGCAGCCATTGATCTGTTCCACCGCAAGCACCCCGACTTCCTCGACGAGAAGATCAAGTGGCGTCCGAAGTTCATCCCCGACTCCGAAATCCGCGACGCCGCCCTCTCGCTCGACGATGCCCAGCTCACGATCGCCCGCTACTATGACTTCTTTGACTGGCCTTCGCTCGCCGCCCACGTCGAAGCCGTCTCACAGCAAGGCGCCGTCTTCGAATTCGAATTCGCGGTCGAAGCCGTGGTCAATGGTGACCTCGCGGCGCTGCAGGATGCGCTCCGCCGCGATCCAACTCTTGTCCGCGCCCACTCCAGCCGCGTTTGCGCTTTCGACCCGCCGGTGCACCGCGCCACGCTATTGCACTATGTGGCCGCCAATGGCGTCGAAGCCTATCGTCAGAAGACGCCGCCGAATGCCGTCGAGATCGCCCGCGCGCTACTCAAGGCTGGCGCCGAGCCCGACGCCCTTGCCGACATGTACGGCGCCGAGTGCACCACCATGAGTATGCTGGTGTCGAGCAGCCACCCGGCTGAGGCGAGCCTCCAGGCGCCGCTGGTCGAACTGCTGCTGGATTTCGGCGCCACCATCGAAGGACGGGGCACCAGGAAATGGGGCGGGCCACTCGTCACCGCGCTGGTATTCGGAATGAGCGATGCCGCCAAGGCTTTGGCGAGACGTGGGGCACGTGTCGATCTGCCCGCCGCGGCCGGGCTAGGTCTCGTGGACGATGCCGCCCGCCTGCTTCCATCAGCGGACTCCGAAGCTCGCCATTGGGCGCTCTCGCTTGCTGCGCAGCACGGACATGCGGAGATCGTCCGCCTGCTACTCGACGTCGGCGAGGATCCCGACCGCCACAGCCCCGTGCATGCCCACGCGACGCCGCTGCACCAAGCTGTGCTGGGCGGCCACGACACCGTAGTGCGGCTGCTGGTCGAGCGCGGCGCGCGGCTGGATATCCGCGACACCATCTGGCACGGCACACCGCTCGGTTGGGCGATTCATGGCGGTGGAGGAAAGCCGCAGATGGCCGATTGTCTGCGCTCGCTGGGCGCGGTGGAGTAACATCGCTTTCGCTCTGAAAGGACGGCTGGCAAGCCCGCGCTCATCTGCGCGGCTCGGGCGCGGACGACGCGCCTTCGATCGGTTTTGCGGAGCAAGCGATCGGAATGACCCCATGCGGAATTCGGGTGAGCTTGGCGAAGCGACTTCAGCTAGCCTCGACCTATGATCGAACCATCGCTCGAATCGTCTAGCATCGCCATCGCTGTCGCAATCATGGCCATCGGTTCTGCGTTGCAGGCGTCCATCGGAATAGGGCTTGCGCTGTTTGTGGTTCCCGTTCTTGCGCTGGTCGATCGAAGCTTCATTCCTGGCCCGATGCTGCTCGCCGGCGTCGTGCTCGCGCTCCTGACCGCTTATCGAGAGCGGACGGCAGTCGACGTCGCCGCATTGCGCAGTTCGCTGATTGGACTTGCCATCGGCACCATCGTTGGCGCCTTGGCGCTCCAGCTCGTATCCGGCCCCAATCTCGACAAGACCTTTGGAGGGCTGGTGCTGTTGGCGATCCTGATCAGCGTGTCGGGCTACAAATTCAATGTCACGCCGCGTTCGCTGTCGGTTGCCGGCGGTGCCGCGGGCATCATGGGAGCCCATGGTCGGCATCCACGGACCGCCCATTTCGCTTGTGTTCCAGAACACCGAGCCGCGCGTTGCTCGGGCCATGCTCGGTGCTTTCTTCGCGGTTGCCTATCTGGGCGCCGTCGCAGCGCTGGCGGCATTCGGATTGTTTGGCATTCCACACCTCGTCCGCGCCGCGATCCTGTTGCCCGGTGTCGCGATCGGTCTCGCTGTCGCCCCGCTGCTCGCCCGTCACATCGACGGCAAGCGGCTTCGCCTGATCATTCTCGGCATCGCGGCATTGAGCGGCCTTACGCTTCTGGTGCGGCAGGCGTTAATCTACCCCAGCCGCTGATCCCGCGCGTCCTCCGTGGTTTCGCTCGCAGCTAGAGCCGCCTCCTTTGCCGCTTCCTTGCGGCTGGAAATCGCCAGCGCCTTGCGGCCGGAGATTTCGTGGCCGGCATCATCGGGCATCTGCCAGAAGAACCATGACGAGGCCGCCGAGATCAAGGCCACCACGAGGAAGGCCGGCGCGAACGCGGTTGTGGTCAGCTCGGTCTGATGATGCCACCACAACGTCGTCTCCACCGAAAAGGCGCCGACCGCGACACCGGCCGACACCGCCAGTTGCTGGTTGACGCTGACGAGCGTCGTGGCCCGGCTCATCTGACCGGGTTCGACTTCGGCATAGGCGACGGTGTTGATGGAAGTGAACTGCAACGAGCGGAAGAAGCCGCCGACCACCAGGATGATCATGATCAGCAGCAGCGGCGTCGTCGCCGTGAACAGGGCGCAGGCGGCGAGGAAGACCGAACTGACCACGGCATTGACGGTCATCAAGTTGCGGAAGCCGAAGGTACGGATGATGCGCGCGGCCAGCGTCTTCATCCCCATCGCGCCGACGGCGGAGGAGAAGGTGACGAGGCCGGACTGGAACGGCGACAGCCCGAAGCCGACCTGCATCAGAAGCGGCAACAGGAACGGCAGCGCGCCGATGCCGAGACGGAACATGAAGCCGCCGATGATGGCGGCGCGCAAGGTGGAGAGCCTTAGCATCGAGAAATCCAGCACCGGCGATCCAGTTCGCCGCGCGTGGATCACATAGAGCGTCATCGAGATCGTACCGATCGCGACCAGTGCCGCGACCACCGTCCACGGCAGCAGATTGAGGCCCGCGACCGAAAGCCCGAAGGCGATGCCTCCAAGCCCGATGCCTGCTAGCAACAGCCCATAGAGATCGAAGCGCTCGGGGTCCTCACTCCTGATCGGGTCGATATATTTCAGCGCCATGAAGATGCCGACGAGCCCGATCGGGATGTTGATCAGGAAGATCCAGTGCCAGGAAAAGTAGGTGGTGATGAAGCCGCCGAGCGGCGGGCCGATCACAGGTCCGACCAGCGCCGGCACCGTGACCCAGGCCATGGCATTGACCAGCGCGCTCTTGTCGATCGAGCGCAGCAGCACCAACCGGCCGACCGGCGTCATCATCGCACCGCCCATGCCCTGCAGAATGCGCGCGATCACGAAATCGGTGACGGAAGAGGACATCGCGCAGCCGATCGATCCCGCCATGAACACCGCAACCGCGATCGCAAACACCATGCGCGCGCCGAATTGGTCGGCGGTCCAGCCGCTCGCGGGAATGAAGACCGCCAGCGACAACAGATACGAGGTGATGGCGAGCTTCAGCGTCAGCGGGCTCGTTCCGATGTCGGCGGCGATCGCCGGCAGCGAGGTCGCTATGACGGTGGAATCCATGTTCTCCATGAACAAGGCGGTGGCCACGATGAGCGGGATCAGGCGTTGCTTGTTCATCAAATTCCGTAACTGGCGGAGGGGATGAGGAGCGGCAGAGGGGGCTGTATCATCCTCTTGTCATACAGGCTATTGCGGAACCGGCTACACCGCTAACTCTTGTGTGCCCCCGTGTTTTCGCATGCGGTTCGCGCAGTCACCGCTCAATCATAGAGCCGTTTCGTGCCATATCGCACTGTGCGATCTCTTAGTTTGATTTTTTAATCGCATTGTGCGATGAGTGGTTCATGAAAGAGATCGAGTTCACATCCACCGCCGTCCGCCAGTTGCGCAAACTCATAGCTACAACGCGCGCGCAGATCGACACCAAACTGAAGGCGTTCGCGAAATCCGGTATCGGCGATGTGAAAGCGCTCAGGGTGCCGCCGGGATACGGTTGCGCTCGGGTGACTGGCCCATCTTGTTCACGATGAGGGGCGACACCACGCAAATTCACGCGGTCGGACACCGCGGCGATATTTATGACTGAGAGAACCATGGCAAAGACCAGCAGTGCGAAGAGCAATGTCCAGTTCATCCGTACTCCCGGCGGTGACGATCTCGCCGTGCTGCCGCGCAACGAGTATGACCGGCTGGTCGCCCTCGCCGCGGAGGCGCAGGAGGACGCGGGTGCAAGCCGGATCGTCCGCAATTTGATGCGCGCCCTCAAGGAAGGTCGCGAAGTCGTGTTGCCGAAAGCCGTGGCTGATCGCCTCGCAAGCGGCGAAAACGCGGTACGTGTCATCCGCGAGTGGCGCGACATGATTCAGGGCGAACTGGCCGCAGCGGTCGGGATCAGCCAGAACTATCTGTCCGAGATCGAAACGGGCCGCCGCAAAGGACCTGCAGAATTGCAGAAGAAGTTTGCCCGTGCACTAGGTGTGCCATTGGACCTTTTGGTCGAATAAGGTCAGCGCGACCACAGATTTGGGCCGTCCCGGCTATTGCTCCGGATCGAAAGCCACCTAAATCCTGAGAGCGTCGCCCCGAATTACCGCGCCGGGCGCCGGAGATCAGACCATGATCTATGTCCTCGCAGCCCTGCTGCCGCCGGTCGGCCTGTTGCTGAACGGGCAGCCGTTTTCGGCGATCTTCAACCTTGTCCTGATCGTGTTTTGCTTGATTTTCGGGCTGGTTTTTCACGTTCTGCTGCTGGTGCCGTCGGCGCACGCCATCATTGCGGTTCACATGAAGCGGGAAGAGCGGCGGCACCGCGAGGTGGTGGAGGCGATCCGCCGGCACGGCCCGCCGCCGGGCTATCCGCGCTGACGCCCCGAGAAGTCGACAAGAGCCCCACAAGAACGCAACTCGGCCATGAAAAGTCTTTGGTTGGCGCTTTGATTCGGTGCCCTGCCATGCTATCGACCGCCGTCAACCCCACTGATGGGCATCGATTCGACGGCGAGGCCGATAGCTTCGCCGAAGACGACGTTCATCCTTGAATCTTGTCGCGGCTGACGGCCGCCGAAAGGAGTTGACGATGGCGCAGAGACTGCAAGGGATCCGAGAAGCCTACACGTTCGACGACGTGCTTCTCAAACCCGGCCTTTCGGATGTCCTGCCGGGCGATGTCGACATCCGCTCCCACGTCACCCGCGCCATCCCGCTCAATATCCCCATCATTGCGTCTGCGATGGACACCGTCACCGAGGCGCGGATGGCGATCGCCATGGCGCAGGCCGGCGGCGTCGGCGTGATTCACCGCAATTTCGATCCGGAAGGGCAGGCTGCCCAAGTGCGGCAGGTGAAGAAATATGAATTGGGCATGGTGGTGAATCCGCTGACCATCGGTCCCGACGCGAAACTGTCGGACGCGCTGGCGCTGATGAAGGATCACGGCTTCTCCGGCATTCCCGTGGTCACCGGTGGCGGCAAGGGTGTGCCGGGCAAGCTGGTCGGCATCCTCACCAACCGCGACGTGCGCTTTGCCACCGATCCCAACCAAAAAGTATCGGAGCTAATGACGCACGAAAACCTCGTCACGGTGCGCGAGGGCGTCAGCCAGGACGAGGCCAAGCGGATGCTGCACCAGCATCGCATCGAGAAGCTTTTGGTGGTCGACGACGGCTACCGCTGCGTCGGGCTGATCACCGTTAAGGATATGGAAAAGGCGGTCGCCCATCCGCTGGCCTGCAAGGATGCGCAGGGGCGCTTGCGGGTGGCGGCGGCGACCACGGTCGGCGAGGGCGGTTACGACCGCACCGAGCGGCTGATCGACGCCGGCGTCGATTTGATCGTGGTCGATACCGCGCATGGCCATTCCTCGCGCGTGCTGGAGGCGGTCAACCGTATCAAGCGATTGTCCAACGCGGTGCAGGTGATCGCCGGCAATATCGCCACCCAGGAAGGCGCGCAGGCGCTGATCGATGCCGGCGCCGACGCGATTAAGGTCGGCATTGGCCCGGGCTCGATCTGCACCACGCGCATCGTCGCCGGCGTCGGCGTGCCGCAGCTCACCGCGATCATGGATGCGGTGGAAGCGGCGAAAAAAGCCGATGTGTCGGTGATCGCCGACGGTGGCATCAAATATTCCGGCGACCTTGCCAAGGCGCTCGCGGCCGGCGCCGACATCGCGATGGTCGGCTCGCTGCTCGCCGGCACCGACGAGACGCCCGGCGAAGTGTTTCTGTGGCAGGGCCGTTCCTACAAGGCCTATCGCGGGATGGGTTCGGTCGGCGCGATGGCGCGCGGCTCGGCCGACCGCTATTTCCAGCAGGACATCAAGGACACGCTAAAACTGGTGCCCGAGGGCATCGAGGGCCAGGTGCCCTACAAGGGCCCGGTCGCCAACGTCATGCACCAGCTCGCCGGGGGGTTACGCGCGGCGATGGGTTATGTCGGTGCGAAAAACCTCGCCGAATTCCACGACAAGGCGCAGTTCGTGCGCATCACCGGCGCGGGCTTGCGCGAAAGCCACGTCCACGACGTTACCATCACGCGGGAAGCGCCGAATTATCCGGGCGGGGTGTGATTTGCGAGCGAAAAAAAGCTGGATTGCTTGTGCGTATCCGGCAAACCGAGACAACCATGGGTCCCGTACGCGCCGAGCCAGCCCAGGATCGCCCCGATCGCGAGCAGCACGGCGAACTCCCGCCGCCATCTGCCGAGCTGTGTCATTTCACGAAGCGCGACATGCATGTGCGAAGTATTCCACGAAATCGGTGACTGCCATCCGCATATCCGGCCCTCACCATGGACGTGTCCGGGTTCAATGAGCCCGCCTGTCCGAGAGCGGCGACGCAAGCCGCCCCGGTGGTAACCGCTGTCATGAAGCGGGGCCGGGCCGGGCGTGGTGGGCCAGCGCCTAGGCCGGATGTTGAAGCGAAGAATGTGAGAGTTCGTGACAATCAGTGTTCGTAGTGCGTTGCTCCAGCGGGCGCGCGCAAAATGGGATAGGCTTATGGGATAGTATGCGCCCTAATGACCAATCCAGAAAACCGGAGGAAACAACCATGCCCCAGGTTAAACGCATCGTGCTCGCTTCCCGTCCTGTCGGCGAGCCGAAACCGTCCGACTTCCGCCTCGAGGAATATGCGCTGCCGACGCCTGGCGACGGCCAAGTGCTCTTGCGCACCATCTGGCTGTCGCTCGATCCCTATATGCGCGGGCGCATGAGTGACGGCCCGTCCTACGCGGCGCCGGTACCGATCGGCGGTGTGATGGAGGGCGGCACGGTCAACGAGGTGATCGCCTCGAACCATCCCGCGCTTGCCAAGGGCGATATCGTGCTGGCGCGCGCCGGCTGGCAGACGCATGCGCTCGCCGACGGCAAGGGCTTGACCAAGATCGATCCAGAACTCGCGCCGATCTCGACCGCGGTCGGAGTGCTCGGCATGCCCGGCATGACCGCCTATACCGGGCTGCTCGACATCGGCAAGCCGCAGGCCGGCGAAACCGTCGTGGTAGCGGCCGCATCCGGCGCCGTCGGTTCGGCGGTCGGGCAGATCGCGAAGATCAAGGGCGCCCGCGCGGTCGGAATCGCCGGCGGCAAGGACAAATGCGACTACGTCAAGAACGAACTTGGCTTCGACGACTGCCTCGATCACCGCGACCCGGATCTTGCGGCCAAATTGAAAGACGCCTGCCCCAAGGGCATCGACGTCTATTTCGAGAACGTCGGCGGCGCCGTGTTCGAGGCGGTGTTCCCGCTGTTGAACGCGTTCGCGCGGGTTCCGGTGTGCGGCCTGATCGCGCATTATAACGACACCGAGGCGAAGCCGCCGAAATGGGCGGCATCGATGATGCGGGCGGTTTTGACCAGGCGACTGACCATCAGAGGCTTCATCGTCAGCGATTTCGCTGCGCGCCATGGCGACTTCCTGCGCGACATGTCGGGTTGGGTGCGCGAGGGCAAGGTGAAGTACAAGGAGTTCGTCACCGAGGGGCTCGACAGCGCGCCCGGCGCATTCATGGGGCTCCTGAAAGGCGCTAATTTCGGCAAGCAGTTGGTGCGCGTGGGACCGGACAAGGCATAATCGCCATTGGATTTTGGCTGTACCAGTTTCCGTACCAGATTGCCCAACAAAAAACCGTCCCCGGACTAGGGGCGGGTTGATTGCATTTAGACGATATCAACGCCCAAAATGATGGGCGGCATTCATAATAGAGTTGAACGTCCCCGGCATCGCATGGCGGTACACCTTGCGAATGGTAGCGGGACTTACACCGCAATACATAGAGACGGTTTCGATATCGACACCCCCGGCCAGATACCATGTGATTGCCGTATGCCTCAGAGTGTGCTGAACGACTTTCATCTTGGGATCATCGGTCGCAAGCCCGGCTTTGTTTACAACCGTATCCCAGCCCTTCCGGAGGCGGCTGATGGGCCTTCCGTTATGTTCGATGACCGAATGCCTGCCGATGCCAAGGCGCTGCCAGGCGATAGGCGTCGCCGAGCTGGACCACCATTCGTTCTGCCTTTACGACGGAAAAACACTCGCTGAAGCAGCGCAAAAAGCGCTGGACGACGAGTGCCGCCGCTCTCGGGCGAGACCCGTATAACGGAGAGAGGGGCAAGGATACGAACGACAAGACTGACGAGGCCCCCGGCATGGGGCATAGTTCGCTACAACTTCGGTGACGACACCGAAGACTCCGACGGGCTCCATGCCGTTATCGACGGATGGTATGTCGAGAGAGCTGATGCGCAGGCCGTCTTTGACCTATGGAGGGCCACACACCCAAAAAGTTTTTATGGCTCTCATCCAATTGGACCAGATAATCGGGCCGACTTCAGTCCGTAAAAAAACACCGGTTTGAGAGCGAATGGACCGCCACGTGGCGGACGAAACCTTCTTTCGTGGTGTTTAAGGTTCAAGGAAAGCGACACCTTAAGCGTCGCTCGGTTTATGGCTCAAGACGGATAGGGCCATTTTGATTTGAGCCGCCGACTCACCAAGGGAGTTTAATAATGAGCGATCTCTCTGTCGCCGTGGCGAATGATTTGATGGAAGTTCTGTTCAAACGGAACCCGCAGCCTTTGGAGGCGCTGGCCGCCTGCATCCTCCTAATCGGCCACGTGCTTGCACGCCTCAAAGAAAAAGATCGGGCAGTAGTTTGCGGTGGTCTGATGCCCATGATCGAGGAGGCGATGGAGCGTGCTGTAGAAGCACGGGAAGGCGAATGAACGCGACGCCTTAAGGCGTCGCTCGGTTATGGCTCAAGGCGCTATCCCCGAAATTAAATCCTCGCCCCCCTGACATCGGAGAATCAAATCTGAGATTCTGCCTGAAGTGATTTGCAGGAGATGGAAATGATACTGACTGATTTTGAACAATTGCAGGCTTTCCTTGATGGCGAAGACCTGACGCCTGATGAACAAGGCACGCTTGTCAGGTGCATCATCGCCGACATGATAGGCGTCCTTGCCGAACTAAAGCGCCGTGAAGCCGCAGGCGATACCGAGGCGGCATCCATTCGCAAAGGGGCGCTGACCGCATTATCGACTATCGGCGCCGAGAGATTGGCCCGCGGAATGGCCCTCCAGTGACTCTGCCAAACTCGTACAGAGGGTTTTGCAGTCGCCGAGTTTTTCCACAGCCCCGTCAGGAAAGGCGCTGTACGGACTCGCTAAGCCAGCGAAATGGATCTCTGGATTTCGCCCTTTTGCCATATTTGGGTTTGGCCGAATTTTTTCTCTGAAATTTTTTTTGCCTTAGGCAAGGCTTCACCGGGAAATCGATCTGATCCACGCGGGCAGGCGGGAACTTCGCCCCCGGGTGTTGGACCCAGACACCCAATGCTCGATTCAAATCTGAAGGTCAGATCGCGCAAGCAGGTGCACGATCCGGCAGAAGAACAGCATCGATTGATTGATCGTCGTCGTCGCCGCGATCAAGCTTGATCATCATAGTCCACCCCCACCCCACGCCCCACGACTCTCAGAAGCCCTGTAGAGTAGCGCGCCCTGTCTTGGGCGCCTGCGGTGTTGGCTAGTTCGCTCAAGCCAACGCATGTACGCGCCTGCCCGCGTGATGCCACGCGCTCCGCAGGAAGGCCGGGTCAAGTCACGTTGTCGTCAGCTTCGCTGACGGGTTCGTCCGGCCGCGCGTAACACCCGCGATGCGGGATCGCATGGCGCCCGAATGGGAGGCGAGGCGACGCCGGGATCGGCTCGCCATTCACCGCCAACCGTCCGGAGGACACCATGGCGAAGCGCACCACGACCCCCGAAGTTCCCGCTAGCCCACCCGTTACGTTCGGTCCAAACCACCCGCTGATCCTGGCGATGGTCGCGGAGGCTGTGTAGGCAGCCCTCAATGCTCAGCGGGCAGAGCAGGCAGCTAAGCCCGGTAAGTCAGATCAGAGCACCCAGAACGAATTGAAGGCGATCTCGGCCTTCAAGAAAAAGGGTTTTCGAATCGTCAAACCCAAGATCGATGTCCTGACCTTCAGCAAATGGGTTGCGTCCGAAGGAAGGCGAACACTCGGTCCCTGTGGCCAATCTGCGCTTATTTCATCGCAGCCAATGCCGAGAGCTAACGGCAGAAGAAAAGGCCGGCTTTAAGACCAAGAACGATGAACGGGTTGCCGCCGCTAAGGCCAAGATCGTTTCGATCACCGAGGCGGGAGCGCAACAATGAAATACATCGTGATCGAAGGAGACATCGTTGACGGCGTTGAATTTTCCGGGCCGTTCGAAACGGAACAAGCAGCCGAAGATTACGGCGAACGGTTTCTTGTGGAGTATATCGTCGCGCCGTTGATCAGCCAGGAAGAGGCCCAGGCCCGGCGCGAACGTATCCTGCGTTAGAACACGACGATGGGGGCGGTTTCGGCCGTCCCCCTTTTTTGCCTTGCGCTGTCCAAAAATCGAAAGTCATGGGCAGCCGAGGAAATGCCCAATGAACGCACGTTCAAGTGCCGTCCAAAAATCCAGTCCAAAAGGAACTGCAGATGACGACATTCGGCTGCGCCCGCGTTTCAACTGACGGGCAAGAACTCGACAGCCAGCTTGATGCCCTCAAGGCCGCTGGTGCGGTGAAGGTATTCAAGGAAAAGGAATCCGGTATTAAGACCGATAGAAAGGAACTGCCGCGGGCAATAGCCGCTCTGGATAAGGGCGACATGTTGCTGGTCAGTCGGCTTGATCGGTTGGCGCGATCAACCCTAGACCTTCTGAACACGCTGGAACAAATCTCCAAGCGAAAGGCTGGCTTCCGCTCATTGGCCGATACCTGGGCCGATACCACCACGCCACACGGCAAGCTGATGATCACCATCCTCGGCGGGCTGGCGGAATTTGAAAGAACCCTGATCCTTTCCAGAACCAATGAGGGCAGACAGCGGGCGAGGGCCAACGGAGTGAAGTTCGGCCGGAAACCCAAGCTAACCCAATATCAGATTGATGAAGCCACGAAGCGCCTTGAGGCGGGCAAGAGCCAGGCTAGGCCTGCCGCAAGGGCATCGCGCGGGAAACCGAATTATTTCCGACATGAAATCATGGTCGAATTGCGAGTGGAGTTGGATCATGAGGCTGTGCTGCATTACCTGTTCTGCCTGTGGCGCGATTTATAGGGTTGCCGAGTTGGAAGCGGCCATCGGCTCGCCCGGAGTAAAGAACTGCTCAGCTTGTGGAGCCATGCTGGCAAGCTGGTCCGACGCTGAAGGCGTTCAGGCTAGACATGCCGGCCAAGCACGCGTGTGCCGCTCCCGCCTTGGTCGTGAAGGCCAAATCCGAAAATCGAGAGGCGGGCCAAGGCGGACCGAGTCCCAGACGCCTGTAGACCGCATTACGTGCGTTTACGCGGGTGCCAGATCGCGCGCCGGCTAACCTAAACTAGCCAGTAATTGCGATCTCCAGCCAGCGCCACGAAGGGCTCAACAGCATAGACCGGAGATGGCTCTGGCCGACTGTCCTTTCCGACTCTACCTGACACCTGTGCAGGCGGCCGTTTGCGTCGGCCGCGTCCTCTGCGAAAAGCCGGATGATGCAGCCGACGCTTCGGGCGGCTAGACGCTTCACGCGTCTTGCTGTCTGGGCACCGAGGGAGTTCATCGCCTCCAGCCCAGGCGCGTTCGACACTTTAATCACGAAACACAGCCGGCACATTTTCAGAGTATTCTTGCACCTTAGAGTTTCTTCCTCAGCATTCTTGCATCGACCGTATTCGGTTCGCAGATCGAATTCGCAAACGCTTGCGTGTGCAAGTGCCTGGAACTAGCCAACCGCTATGAGAGAGAAGCATCGGTTGTGCTGACAGACCACAAATCCGCTGACTTGATCGGAGCGCTTGACGATTTCAATGTCGAGATGCGGAAGAACTTTTGCAAGCGCTTTCGCAAATTGTGGTCTCTGATATCCGCTGTCGGCGAACACCGTCTTCAAAAATGGAAACATGCCGAACAGCGTCGACATCACGAGAACGCCGCCATCGCGATCTTGAATGTCGGCCGGATGAACGATGGCGTAGAGCAGGAGACCTACTGTGTCGACAAGAATGTGCCGCTTCTTGCCCTTGATCTCAGCGCAACGTCTTCGTTGTCGCTTCTTGCCCGCATCGTAGCCGTGCGGATCAATGCACGCCCCCCGCCTGCGCAGCGTCCTGATCGGCGAACACCTTGGGATGCTCGGCGTCGCCGACTTCCTTGCTTGTATCGACATAGACCCAGTCTCTGAAACGGGCCCTACTTCTGGCCTGAAATTCCCAAGATTTCCTGAGAGCGACTTCAAAATCTTCGGGGCTTTACGCTCGATGATGATCGGCCGAACGCTGCGGTGTCTCGTGTTGGATTTGGTCCCACCGTGGTGTTGGATGCACGTCCGCTCTTGAGCGCATTGCGGACTGAAGTCAGACATCGTGCTATGTCCGAAAACCTGCACAGTTCCGGACCTTCTGTGCCGTTCTCCATGGCCACCTTCGCGCTGCGGCCGATCGCGGACCCAAACCTTCCTTCGAAGCCGTCCCGGGGTCCTGGGCGGCCTTTCGTCAGTGCCCATCCCACGGCGGTGATTGCTCTCGTGCCTTGCCGAGTCCTCTATCGAGGGCTACCATTTGTGCAGCGTGTGGAGACTTCGATGACTTCAACCTTCAACGTCCATGATGCGGCCGGCTATGAGCAGCTCATGGGCCGCTGGAGCCAAAGACTCGCGCCCCTGTTCATCAAATTCGCGGGTCTTGCCAACGGCGAAAAGATTCTTGACGTCGGCTGCGGCACTGGCAGCCTGACTTTCGCGCTGGCCAAGGCCGCCGATCTCGGCGAGATCAGTGCCATCGACTATTCGCCCGTTTTCGTAGAGGCGGCGAATCGGCGCAATATCGATCCGCGCATTAAGATCAAGCAGGCGGATGCCTGCGCCTTGCCCTTCGAGGACGGTGCGTTCGACCGCGCATTGGCGCTACTCGTGCTCCACTTTGTGCCGGATGCCGGCAAGGCCGTGGCCGAAATGCTCCGCGTCGTACGGCCGGGTGGCGTGGTCGCGGCCATCGTGTGGGACCATCTTGGCGGCATGCCCGCCATGCGCATGATGATAGACACGGTAGCGGTCCTCAGCGAAGGCGGGCGTCAGTTACGCAGCCGCTATTGCTTCCAACCGATGATGCAGCCAGGCGAAATGAAGCGGACCTTTATCCAGCAAGGGCTTGCGGATGTCACGGAAACCGAGCTGATGATCCGCATGGACTATCAGAACTTCAGCGACTATTGGGCGCCGATTGCCGCGGGCGAAGGTCCGCTGGGCAAATATATGGCCACGCTGGACACAGCGGAGCGGGTGCGCACCGACGTCGCCGTGCGCGATGCCTACGAGGCCGGCCAGCCCGATGGCCCGAGGTCATTCGCAAATGTCGCCTGGGCTTGCCGCGGCATCGTTCCCTGACCAGCAGCCGACGGAACGAAAGCTTCCGGCGCGCCCCGGTTGATATCGAATCGGCTGCTCAGCAGGATACGCCTTCAACTATCGGTCCGAAGTAAACTGTCCAACGTTTTAGTGCGGAGTCCGCCGACTTTTTCCTCGAACCCCTCGGCTCGCAATAAATCACGCACCGATCCATGGGCGCCAACAATGCGCAGGGCAATGCCGTGACGCGTAAGCTCAGTATGCAACTCGTGCAGCATACGGGAGCCGGCGAGATCAATATATGGCGCGGCGGAAAGATCACAGGCGACCAGACGGACGGCCGCAGGGCCAGCCTCGCGTAGGCGATCCAAGACCGAGTCCAGTACGGTGTCGGCATTGACGTAAATCAGCGATGCTTCGGGACGAAAAGCGATCACACCGGACAGCGGCTCATTCTCCGGATGGCGATCCAGGTCGGAATAGGAGTTGGTGCCGGGCACGCGACCAAGAAACGCAGTATGCGGGCGCGACACCCGGGCGAGCATCAATAATATCGAGGCCAGTGCCGCGAGCAGGATGCCTTGAAGTATTCCAAAAAGCAGCACTCCGGCGAGCGCGAGGGCCGCAGCCAAGAAATCCAATCGGCTCACCCGGAACATACGGAACAGTGCCGAAAAATCCAGCAGTCCATATACCGCAGTCAGCACTACAGCTGCCAACACCGCCTTCGGGAGATTTTCGAGAAAGCCGGTCAGAAAGAGCAGACAAAGCGCAAGCGTCACCGAGGCAAAGACAAGCGCCAGCGCAGTGCGTGCGCCCGCCTTGTCATTCACGGCCGATTGCGACAGTCCGCCGGCTACAGGGTAGCCATGCCCCATAGCCGCTGCGAAATTCGCTGCGCCGATGCCCAGAAGCTCCTGCCTCGGGTCCAGAGTGTATCCGTGCTTCGCTGCGAAAGTGCGAGCAGCAGAGACACCTTCGATATAGGCTAGGAGCAAACAGCCAGCGGCCAACGGAATTATTCCCTCCACGTCACGTAACCTGAGGGTCGGGCCTGCCAAGGTGGGTAAGCCCGCCGGAATCTCTCCTGTTATTGGCACCCCAAGCGCAGGAAGCCTCAGTAGGGTAGCGGCAATGATCGCCAACATGACAACCCCGAGCGCAACCGGTTTTCCCGGCAACAAGCGCTCGCCGATTACGATCAATCCGATCGCGATGATGCCGACGACAAGAACGAGGTACTGCATCTGACCAAGCTGCCCGGCCAGCAGAAACGCGCGCTCGAAAAAATTGTGACCGCCGCCTTTCACGCCGAATAGGCTCGGCATTTGGGTCATAGCTATGGTCAATCCCGCACCGGCCTTGAAACCCACAAGGATGCTATCGCTGATCAATTTCACCAGCACGCTCAGCCGCAACAGCCATGCAAGCAAGCTGAGCGCCGCCACGGTAAAGGCAGCGAGACTGGCAATCTGCGCGTATCGTTGCATATCTCCGCCGGCCATTTCCCCCACCGTTCCGGCAATCATAAGGGAAATGGCAGAAGTGGGTCCGATCGCAAGCTGACGTGAAGAACCAAGGAAGGCGTAACCGACGCCGCCAAGCAGGTAGCCATAGATTCCAACCTGCGGCGGCAAGCCGGCGAGCCCCGCATAGGCGAGCGACACCGGTATCGCGTATGCAGCGAGTGTGATCCCGGCAATCGCGTCCGAGGGAAGCCAGGCAAGGCGGTAGTTGGCAAGCCAGCTCGTGGGCGGAAAGAGCCGCGTCCATTTCGTTTGCTGAAATGACGATAGCTTCACGTGAATCGCCCTCGTCGTGCGGCTAGCCGATCGCGCGCTGCGTCTCGCAACGAAGCAACACAATCAGAAGCGCGATAACCGGAACGCCAAGCGCTAGGGCCGGCACCTCCTTGGTGTCCAAGGGACGGCTCGTTGAGCTCCCCACCGGAAATGCCTCACCAACGTCTGGAGCCTAGCACTTTGCAACAGGGCGGCGAAGGACAAAGGGCAAGCAATCGACCCCAAACACTGCGACCCCATGTCCGAAATGGGTCAACATGCGACATCGAACGTGCAGGTCGCCCAAAACAAGCCGCCCGCAGGCGGCTCTCAATTCTGATTATCGTGCATCAGGCGGCATCTATGCTGGCTTTGACTTCGGACGATGGCGCTCGCGGACAATGATTTCTAAAGATCCCCGCCGCCCAGGATTTTCTTGCCCGCCGCGGCCTGGGACATCGCATCCTTGCAAGGATCGCTCATCTCTGCCATGTGCGATTTTATGCAGGCTCTGATACCGCCGGTGCCCGGCACAATACCGGCACACAGCTTCGTAACATCGGTCTTGCACACCTTTCCGGTTATCGCCACCGTGAGCACGCGGTCCTCGCAGGTTGGCGACAGGCCGGTCAAATGCGATTTTATGCAGGCCTTGATCCGGCCTTCGCCGGGCTGAATGCCGGCGCACAGCGTCTTGATATCGCCGGCGCAGGGTTTGGGCGCCAGCTGTGCCACGGCGACAGAACCTGACAGCAGCAGTGTCGTCAATATAACAAGCCCAGATCGCATTCCTGCCATTTTAGGCTCCTCTGAGATTCAAAAAGGGCGGATCGCGGTAATGTCCGAAAGCCGGCCGCGGTGCTGGAACGACGCCGCTGGGACGCTATAAGCGGTTTGTGAAGGTGGCGCAAAGCGTAGCGCGCGAAGGCACGCCCGTACCGCGTATCGTTTTGGACCGGCCCGATTGGTCCGGTTCGTGCCATGAACGGACAACGCCACTGTCTTGAATTTACTGCTGACCGGATCATGGTTCGCTGTTCAATCGGTTCTCGCTATCGGTGAGCGGCTTCCCCGCCTTGATCGGGTTGATCTCACTCGCTGTTCTAGCTGAAGTAAAAAAGGGCGACACCTAGCCTCCGATGGGAGGTCAACTTGACCCCAAGAAAAATCTTGCTGATGACGACCGGTGCGGCGGTTCTTGGACTAGCCGTCCCCGGATCTCAATTGGCCGACACCAAGGATCAAGCTTCCGTCGATGTCGAACTCGTTATCGCAGTCGATGTATCCTATTCGATGGAGATACACGAACTAGCAGTCCAGCGCGAAGGTTATGCGCAGGCCATCGTCTCCAAGGAATTCCTTCAGGCGCTAAAGACCGGTCCTAACAGAAAGTTGGCTGTGACCTATTTCGAATGGTCCGCACCGAGTGACCAGAAGATTATCATTCCCTGGCGGGTGATCGATGGCCCGGAAACGGCCGACGCTGTCGCACGCGAGATCATGAAAACGCCTGTGCGGCAGGGCTCAAGTTCTTCGATCTCCGGCGCGATCAGCTTCGCGATGCCGCTGTTCGACGAAAATCCCTATCGCGGCTTGCGGCGCGTTATCGATATTTCTGGCGACGGACCTAATAGCGATGGCGCGCCCGTCGCGGGTGCGCGTGACGCGGCGCTCGAAAGAGGTATCACCATCAACGGCCTACCGATCATGATGGAGAACTCATCCTATTCGATCATGAATATCGACAATCTCGATCTCTATTACAAGGACTGCGTGATTGGAGGACCAGGTTCGTTCGTGGTGTCGGTCCAGCACCCCAACGATTTCAAGGAGGCGATCCGGATCAAACTCATACTTGAGGTTGCGGGTCAGACCACAGAGCGTCGGATCGTCCCCGAGTCCAGAGCGATCCGCGGGTTCCCTGTTTGATCGGCGAGAAAATATGGCAGCAGCACCAATGGCGTCGATGAACCAAGGCGGGCGTGCCAGCGCAGGCGCAATACTCACTAAGCCCCAGGCGCATGTCTGCTCCGGGTCAAACTGAGAAGAACTCAGTGCGAGCAAATGTTTCCGGGCTACCCCAACAGCGGACAAGCCTTCACTGAGCCAATCGGCGCCGGTGCGCCGAAGACTTTTGGGTTGATCACCAACTCGTCTAGGCCGATTGCTGAACGGCCAAGTCCACCCTTACTGGACCAGCTTGGCGCGAAGAAGTCCGTACTCGACGTCGGTTATTGATCCCGACTTTTTTAGCTGATCAAGCTTAGTAATTTCGTCTGCGACACTAAAGCCAACGACGTGTCGCAATTCATCGCGTGCCTGTTGAGCCTGCTGAGCGTTACGCTCGGCCATGCCCCTCCCTTGGGTAATTAAGTAGGCAAGGATGCCGAAGTAGGAGGTTAGAACCAGCGCTAGCACCCATAGCGCTTTACCCCAACCGGAGATGTCGTGACGTCTGAACAGGTCGCCGTAGATTACAACGAGAAGCCAGAACCACACGACAAATGCGAACACCGCTATCATATCCATCAGGAAATTTCGATAGGTGAAGCCTTCTTGAAAGAAGAACATCGCGATCCTCCCTTGTGTAGGTGCCGTTTCAGCCCTACTCGCTATCTTTTCTGTGATTTGTTGCCGCCCGAGAACCCTATTACTTCGCTTGCGCGCCGCCAATACGCTCAACCAGGCGATTGCGTGTAGGGGGCTCGGTGTGGTCGATAGGCTATCACCTGGCCTTTCCGCGGACCGGAAACTTACCGCAATTGGCTGCCTACGGTCGCGCCTCTAGGATCATGTTGAAAGGCGTCTCCGTAGCCCGACGCACGCTGGAGAACCCGCCGCTGTGGATCACCTCGCGTAGTTTTGTTTCACCCGCCTGTGCACCGAGAGCTGCGCCGACTTCTTGAGATCGTGAGGTAGGCAGGCAGATCATGGTCGAGCCAGCGTAGTAAAGACGTCCGACCGGGTTCAAATTCTGCTGCAGCGTGTCGCCTGCCATTGCGCGCGGCGGTGCGCCGATCAGGTGCGCCCCTTAATTGCGCGCCACGCAAAAATCAGAATACAGGCTCCGATGAAGCCAGCAATGAGGTAGCCGAGCCACCCACCGAGCGCGACGCCAAAGATTCCTAACAGGAAATTGGCTACTGCAGCACCTACGATACCGAGCACGATATTGGTGAGGATGCCGGTCCCGCTCTTCATGAACATTTCAGCGAGCCAACCAGCAAGGCCGCCAATGATGATTGCCGCAATCCAGCCGATTTCAGCGTCGTTCATATTTTTTCTCCTTGTTTAGTTATCGCGATCCATTGAGGCGCCCAGGCGCCGCTTCAGCCGGCCAAGAGGATCCGTCAGCGCTCATACGGTCGTCACCGGCGAGGAGACTTAGCTTGTCGCCACCAACGAAGAATGCCGCCGGCCAGAAGATGACGACGACGGCCGCCGCAGTCGCCAATCCATCGTTTGTGCGCTGCTCGTCTTGGGCGCCGGACAGCGTCGCCGCCCGGCTCGAAATAGATTGCGCCTCGAGCGCAAGCTGCTGGCAGGTATAGCTCTGGTAGGCGACCGGCGACACGTACGCAGGTGCGATATCCGCAGCGGACGAGGCGCAGCCGCCGAGCGCGGCGCCCAGCACCACGATTCCCAGATTGCGCATGATGTGATCCCCCCAGGTCAGCCGCCATCCAAGCGCAACCTGAGCGCGAAGGCAATACTGCACGCACGAAAGCGCCCCGAAAGGGGATGGATTTTTAACGCGGCGGCTACTTGCGGATAGCGGAAATGTCGGTGGGGGCAGCGTGCTTTGCAGCTTGGTGGCCGGCCTTGTTCCGATGTCAGCCATAGCGGAGCGTCAAGGGAGCGGTCGCCGTACACGCGTGGCCGATACCGTCAGCCGCGGCCTTTGGGACTAGATGGGCCGAGGCCCCAAGGTAGACGGGAGAGCGCGGCAGGAATGCCCTATCTCTTCAGGTGGCTCAGCATGGCCTGGCAAGCTTCTTCGGCCTCAGCCAGCGTTTTGAAGGGCGAGCCGCCGATCGTGATGGCGCTCGTTTTCTGATGATGGATCGGACGCCAGGACGCCACGAAGCCGGTTCGTCCGTGAAAGCCGGACCGCTGCGGTTCTCATAGCTGATCACGAACGAAAAGCCATCGCTGCTCCCGCTCCATATTTCCATGTCCGCGACGGGACTAATGACGCGGCTGAACTCCATGGCCATTCCCACCGCCGACCTACGTCCTCGGTTGGATCTACCGATGATCAAACGCTCTCCCAAAGATGGTTTCAAGCACGGCAGCGTGGCTATCCCCGCACCCGCGCAAACTCAGAAACGGGCCGTGGATTCGCTGGCGGCGCTCCGCCTCATCAGACACCGGGAGCCGCGGTGGAACTCACCAGCGGCCTTCCTAGGGCCAGCTTTCCTGGGACTTCTGAATCCATGGGCAACCATATATTCGAAATGTCATGGCGGCGCAAACAGCGTCGATTTTTAAGAAGTTAGACGCTTGCGTTGTGGCGGCGTCGCTTCGAGAGATCAAGCAACGGATACGTCCGTTGTTCACGCAAGAGCGTGTTGCGAAGAATGCTGGTCTGTTCGTGGAAGGTCTGCTCGGAGATGAGCAGCGCAAGACCGGTTGGACGCGCGCGGAGGCGGTTGGTGATCCTGGCCCATGGCGGCAGCAGGCGAATTCTGGTCGTGGAGACTGGGACGCTGATGCCTTGCGCGATATCGTGCGCGACTATGTCCTTGAGCATTTGGCAGACGACGATGCGGTGCTGGTGATCGACGATGACCGGTTTTCTCAAACAGGGCAAAGCGTCATGCGGAGTGGCGCGGCAATACACTGGTTCGGCAGGGAAGATTACGAACTGCCAGATCGGCGTCTTTGCTACTCTACGTTTCGCGTTCATGGTCATGCGTTCATCGATCGTGCGTTGTATCTTCCGAAGGAATGGACTGACGATCCAGATCGTCTGGAAGCTACATACGTGCCTACCGACGTTGGCTTTGCAACCAAACCAAAGCTTGCGACGAGAATGATTGCACGCGCCATAGCCGCGTCTGTCCCATTCAAGTGGGTCGCTGGCGATACTGTCTACGGTGTTGGCAATACCGAACAGCAACTACGCAAAGCAGGTAAAGGATATGTACTCGGGGTCAGCAGCGCTCATGTCTTCCATTCCTGGGGCAAGCGACCGCCGGTCGCCGGGACGGCTGCCGACATCGCCCGGACGCGGCCCGCATCCGACTGGAAGCGCCTGTCGGCGGAGCCGGGACCAAAGGACCGCGGTTGCACGATTGGTGTTATCTCGAATTGGCCGATCTTGAGGCCGGGCAGTTCAACGCTGCAAATGATGGTTTGTGGACACGCGGTCTACTGATCCGTCGTCGCATCGCCGATGATGACCTCGCCTTCTTCACCACTTGGTGCCCAGCAGGAACAACCATTGAAACGCTCGTCGCAGTTGAAGGCCACCGATGGCGATCGAGGACAGCTTTGAAACCGCGAAAAACGAGTTCGGCTCGATCACAACGAGAGCCGATCCTGGCATGCTGGCACCGTCATGTGTCCTTGGTAATGCTTGCCTTCGCCATGATGGCCGCGATCCGACATCGCGCTAATCCTCCACCGCCAAAAAAGAAACGGCGGTCCCCAGCAAAAGCCAGGACCTAACCGCCCCACAACTGATCCGTTGGTCAATCCAGGAAATCCGCCGCATTGCAATCAGACTTAATCGAAAGCGATTTAACCGCCCACATTATCGCATGGTCTTTCTCGCAGAGCTCACCAGGCTGCCGCTCAACGCGCTCACTTCAAATCAAAAAAGCAACTGTATCTAGCCACGACCTACTTTGCGCCGGGAGATCGGTTGCTTCTCGCTCGGTCATCCCAGGGGACGATCGGAGACATTCTCCGGGCGCCAACAAAGTCAGAAAATATATTTTTTACAGTAAGTTACTCTTAATGTAAAACATCAGGTACTATAAGGTATTCTCGTAGTACTTGCTGGTTTGTAGTGCTGCTTGTGGTATCGGCGCCGGAGTTGCCCACCGGTCGGCCAATCGGCGATCCACGCGGCGAGTTGCCCAGGTCGCTACCGCCCGCCCGCGGCGATATGCGGAGAGAAACCCCAACTTGAATGCTGCTGGTGGCTGACGGGTCATCACTTAGAAGGGCGTACAGATGCCGTAGGCAATCCAGATGTTTGGGTCTCGGCCACTACTGAGCGGCCCTCCTTGAAGGAAGGCGTGTGTGTATGCGTTGCCCGGAAAAAATATCCACGGCTCAGTGCCGGTAGGTTCATCGCACACTAGCGGCGACAATGAAATATCCGGGATCCCCGCGACGTCCGACGGCCCTAGGAGGTTAGCCCTGGACTTGTATTGAAGTGAGTGGCCAAGCACCCCAAGTGGTGTCGGTAATAACTCTCGATTGTTTGAGCCCGTATTCAGTGGCTGGCTCCATCTTTACAATATAGCGACTGGTAGTGAACTTCCTCAACGACGCTGCGCCGCTCTTGTCCCATATGAATCCTGCAACGTCCGTATCCACGCAATACAGGACTTGGTCTGCTAACACTGGCGCCGTCGCCAAACACAATAACAACGGGACTGCAGCAAGGATGACCTTTGTCATGTCGTCCCCTCTAGTTGCCGGATTGGCGGGCTCAGGCTCACTCATTTCTTCGCCTTCAGCCTCGACCTCGATCTGAAGCGAATGCTTCAATCGGCGTCCGAGGCTTTTTCAATTTCCTCAACTACCTGAGCTGCAGGCAGCTCTATCTCCACCGAACTCCCGCCAACGATATGAATCTCGCTCAGCCTGTCGAATTTCTGGACGATCGCGGTCACTAGCTTCGGATTGATATAAACTTGTTTGCCATCCAGTCGGACAAATATTGCAAATTTCATTGGTCCCTCTTCAGCTTCCGCTTTCCTGCAGGGCCAGCGTGAGAGCAATTCACAGCAAGCTCACCGGCTCCCGGCCTTCAACCGCCGATAGCAGGACTTCCATCACCGTTTGCCACTCCTCGCGTTCGTGCATGCTGCGAGGTAGCGCGTCGACATAACGCCCAGCGTCGAGGAGCGTTCGAAGCTCGCCGCCGTCCGGCAGCGGAATCGGCTCATCGAAGGGGCGGGACCAGCTCATCGGGGCCGCTTCCGCTTCATTTCGAGAACGCGCCGGATCCGAGCTGAACCGCTCCCACGCTGCTCGAAATTGCCGCATGCAGTCCTGACGATCCTTGCCGGTGCCTTCGGCGTCCACCTCTCTCATAGGGACCACCGTGTCGATGCCCCAGGGCTCACGCCAATGTCGGCAGCGATTGCCCGATCTGATCTGCTTGGATTAGCCTTGATGGCCTCAGCCGCTCGAGCGCCGTCTCCCGAAATCTGCAGCCGCTCGATATCGCGCCTGATCATGACATCAGCCACGCACGCAAACGGCACCACAGCCGCCCGCGTGCGCTTCCAGGCCACGGTCACGAAGCCCGGCGTGTCGGATGGGCCATACAGCATCCATCCGGCCTCGTAGTAATCGGCCAAGTCCTGGAACGGGATGTGCAGGCGCTGGCTCATGTTGCGGCCTCCGCGCGCTCAGCCGTGGCTTTGAGGATGCCATTCACCGTCAAGGCCCACGGCTTCACGATGCGATCACGATTCGGACCGGCGAGTCCTGCGCCCAAGCGCGATTGTCCCCAGCCGCGAGCTACACTTACGCCATTGGCCCCCGGTCGCGCGCACTTTCCCCAAGGTGGGGAATTGTCAAATCGGCAAATCAGGGGCGTTTCGGCGAAAGCCGTTTGCGGGGCTTTTAAAGAGAAAAATTCGCGATTGAACGGCTCCGATGGAGCGTTTTAGGTTTAGAGCGATCAGCCGCGGCTTCATTCCCGAAGCCAGTAGCTCGCGCAGCATGTCATCGTCCGCAGGCGTCCATGGCCGGACTGTAGGACGAGGCCCGGTCATTTCCCCTTCGTCTTCAGCCCGAGCTCGACCAGGCGGCGGATGGCTTCGGGCCGCGCGCGTTAAAATTGAAGTGGCAGCTTCGCCCGCTATGCTCACGTTTCAGCCCGCCTTCGGGACCATATTTGCCGGTGTATCCTCTGTTGGAGCCACCTGTGCACGTAATTGAACCTTCCGGCGTTTCGATTACGACGGTTTGTCCGGCGGCAATATTTCCCGGTTTTGTATAGGCACCAAGTGGCGGCGAGGTCGCGCATTGTCTAAGGCAAAAAAGAAAGGTCGCGCCGAAAGCCGTCGACGGCGAGATCGCTCAGAAGCGGGCGCTGGCCTACCTCCGCATGGAGCCGAACCTTCGCGATTGCGAGAAGCTGGCGCGGCTAGCCGGTCAACTCTCACTCGATCACGACCGCGACCCGCATGACTTTGTTGTGCATCAGACCGCGGAAAAGATGGAAAAGCTTGTGGCGGACTACTACGCCTTGGACTTCCCGCTATGAAGCGCGCCACGTCCGAGCTCACCCCGCAGCAGGTTCTGGCCGACCTTTTCGGCAGCGCCGACTTCCCGGCCGAGGTTCTTGACCCCGAACGAGCGGCTGAAATCGTCATCCAGCGATCGATAGACGCTGGCTTTGAGATCAAGGGCCAGCTCGATCACGGGTGACGGAGAGGTGACGAGAGAGTACGCGGGACTAACAGCCCCGTGTCATGTTCATGCTTCGTGGCCGGTCTGTTGCCGCAGCCTGTGGATAAGCGGTGCGAAAAACGCAACATGAGAACAAGGGCGCGGGGCTTCGGTCCCCGCGATTCCTCATACTGACTGGTTCCAGTGTTACGAACTGGACAGACGCGCAGGAGTGATCTGCGTTCAACTGCCGGCATTCGTCTCAATGCATATTCTCGATCACCCGGCCTTCTTGCCGGGTTTTCGTTGCGGCAAACTCCTCGGGTTATCCGATAACCCGAGCCGCCCGGCCGCCCTCGCGTCGTGCCGGACGGCCCGGTCCTGCCGCGCAAATGAAAGAGGCCGCCAGCTGAGGCGGCCTTACTGCTTGTGAGTGAACATCGCTATCTTCCGATCCAACTGCCACAGCTCTACATCATGGCCGTTCACCAACCGCTCGGCACTCTCTTTGGCGGCCTCGTCATCGGCGCAGACCAGATCGGTGCGTTGAAAGATATGCCCGTCCGGGCCTATCAAGTAGGCGCGGTACTCTTGCATGGCCCCACCCTGTGTAAGGTTTTTAACGCAAGGTTTTAACGAAACATAAAAATGAAAAAACGTCGGTACGGTTCCTGACAATCGGAGCCATTTTCTTAAATCAGGCCACTGCGAAATTCAAATTAGGCCACCGAGGTGAGAGGCCTTATTCTATCTGCCCCTTTTCCTTGGCAGTACGCGCGAGTTTCATCCATTCTTCGGCGAGCCGCGGCCATTCTTCTTTTATCGCGCGTGCTGATCGCCCTCTCTGCCTGCTGGAGGCATTCCTCGGCTTGTTTTAGGAACTTGTCTGCATCCGTCTGGGTCATGGTGGCCGGGATAATGCGCAAAGTGAAATTAGGCCACTGGGTTGATTCAAGAACGGGGCGCGCCCATGCGCTGGCGCCGATCGACCGGCCTTGGAAGCCCGCGGCCAAACCCGCACCTGCGGCCTTTCTGAACTCAGCAAAGGGCTATCGCGGCCAGTGAGACGGTCGGCTTTTAGCCTTCCCTACCTCGAGTGTAAGCGTTGTAGTATCTGCCGGCAGAATCGGCGCGGATCATCAGGGTAGGACAGGGACTCGCCGGTGTGAAAGATGACGGTCAACTCGCCGGTGCGCGGCACGTAGCTTGCGCTGGCGAGGCATCTCGATTTCTTGAGTGGTAGCGGAATCGGAAAGTCCAGAAGCGAACTGAAGCCTTTTTCCGCTGCTGTTGCCGCGACTTCCCCAGCCTCGGCTTCGATGCCGACCTCGGCGAGCAATTCGAGGACCTGGGGGATCATGGGGGTTGTCTCCTAATGGCCATAGAGTTGAGCCGGCCCGGCAAGAGCATGTCTTATCACGCCCCGAGCCGATCAGCTAAGGGCCGCGGTTTGCCGCGGGGGCTGTCCGCTCGCAAGCCCGTGCGCTGGCGCCGATCGATCAGGAAGCGTAACCGGCAGCGTCTGGAGGTCCCCCCAGGGGCGTCTACTTCGGCGGCCGCAGGCCCCGCGACGAGAGCCACTCGAGGACCGTGGAGACGCGGGTTTCGGCCTGGCGGGCCTTCCGTAACAGATCATCCCGCGCAACGCCGGCCGGCATGCCTTCTGCCTGCTTGCGCAAGTTCTGCGAATCTCTGATGAGCCGTTCGTCAAGAGAGGGCGTTTGTGGGTGCTGTTGCATGGCGCAGCTCCACTCAAATCGGGCGGGAGCGCGACTGGCGTTCTCATCACCGACGATGCCACAGGGACCTACCGGTGATCTTCGGAAGTAGATTCCCTCGCCAGCCTGGAGTCCACACAAATCGAATGGGGGAATTGATCGGTACGGGCCCTGGATTCGTTTTCAGAGACCGGCCGCACTCCGGAGCCCGCCGCCCAAACCCGCACCAGCGGGCTACGTAGCCTCGTGCAGTGGGTTATCAGTCGCCGGCCCTTAGTGCGCGAGATAAGCGTCAACCGCATGAGCCACAAAAATGCCAGCGCAAAACAGACCCATGATTAACGCGACGGTTTCAGTCATTTTGACGCATCCGTACTTAACACTATTGGGAAACGTCTGATGGCCGGCGTTAGTTCCAAGACCCCGCTTCATCAACCCGAAGTAACGGTTTCGTGCCCGCCAACGCCCGGCGCACCCTGCGGCGGCTCCATTGCCCGCCCGCGGGCCGGAACGCGCACCAGCGAACTCGCCAGAACTCAGCAAAGGGCTATCTGGCCCCTTCGAAAATCCTCGAACATTCGAATAAATAAAAAACCCGCCCGATGGAGATCAAAGGGCGGGGAAGCTTAGTTGCACTGCACGGCGGAGGGAATCTGCGCCGTGAGGCGGGAGGGCAGTCGAGCTAGGCGGCCTCGCAAGACGAAGATTTAGCCAAAGCGGCTCCGCCAATCATCGCCGGCGCCCTAAATGAAAGAGGCCGCCAGCTGGGGCGGTCTTTTCATGCGAAACCGACGTAGAGCAGCATCCCCAGCGTGAGGAAGAGCCATACAATCGAAATAGCGAGCCACCGGCGATCCTGCTGTGTCATGAGAGAGCCCCGCCCGAGACCTGCCCTCAAGTACGGGGATGATCGCCTTTCGGTTTCGGGAGAACTGTGCAGGTCAGCACGTTCCAAGCGAGAAAGGGGCCGCCTCGTGCGGCCCGTTTTTGGGATAGGTTTTCAAGGTCGGTCAATTGTGCGGGTCCCACTCAAACCGCACCTTGGCGTCTCGTGCATTTGGCGGCTGCTCAATTTTGCGTTATGGCCGGGCCGAAAGCCATTCGGCGGTGCAGAGAATTCCCCGATCGGATTCATCTGCGAGCTTAAGAAGCAAGTCCGCCTTTGCCCTGTCCTCTTCGGCGAGGGCCAGTCTGCGATATCGGACCGCGCGCGCATTGCTCATGGGGCATCTCAAATCCCAACCCCCGCTCACACCGCCGGCACAGGCTTGAAGCCCGCTGCCTACGGGCTCAACGCTCACCTTGAGCTACAGGTCCTAAACGGCGGCGCGAGGAATCGACGCAGGCCATGCGGTGGCGGTGATCAGCCCGCCTTCAGGAGCCCGCCAGCCAAACCCGCACCAGCGACCA
The DNA here is from genome assembly GCA_963822795.1 of uncultured Alphaproteobacteria bacterium. Taxonomy (GTDB): domain Bacteria; phylum Pseudomonadota; class Alphaproteobacteria; order Rhizobiales; family Xanthobacteraceae; genus Bradyrhizobium. The sequence continues at coordinate 66,542 of CAWGJM010000050.1, read as the reverse complement.
TCTGGATGAGAACACAGCGACAATCAGGATGGCCATTTCGGCGGTCGCGGCGACGGGATGATTGTCGCGGCCCGACGATAACGCAAGCGATATTTGCGTGACCCGTGAGGTTGATTGTCGTGGAGCGACAATCAGGATGAGCCTTTGATTGTCGCACGCGTTGGTGGGCGTCCGGCTCCGCGGGCTTTATCGACAGCCTATTTTCGGCGATAGCTGTCGACATTCATTTCGAGGATTGTGGCATGGTGGACGAGACGATCGATCGCCGCCAAGGTCATGGTTTGATCCGGGAAGATTTTTCCCCATTCGCCGAACGGTTGTACGGCGGGACGGGGCGGAGGTGGTGGCGGCACGTTGGTCTTCTGCGGAATGACGATCAAGGCGCCAACTATGAACCTGATGGGTATCAGCGTCGGCTTGTGGACCAACGAGATCTCATTACCCTTCACGCTGACGAAGTCGCCGAGCTCGAGGATTGGTTCGGCGGAGCGGCATTTGAATTGCGTGGTTTCGCCGTTCTGCGAATCTAGGAACTCGGCCGTCACTGTGCCTTCTTCGCCCCCTCTCTCGACGGAGACGACGATCAGGAGGGTCCATTCTTCCGGGGTCCTGCGGCCGAAGACCTTGTTCTTAAACAGGCCGGCGACATTTGCCGCCGTGATGAGTTCCTGCATCGGTCCGCGCGTTCGCCGCGTCGGGCTTCCCAGCGAAGCCGCGTCGGGCTCGCGCGGATTGTCGGTACACCGTGCTGTGGCCACGGCGGCCCGAGATCGTCGAGAACACTCGGCTGCCGTGCTCGTTGGCGTAGAAGTAAACTGCATCGGCCACAGACGGGACACATTGCGTTGGGATTGACGTAGCAGCCGGAAATCGAGCGCGCGTTGGTGGTCGCTGATTGCGTCAGCGAACAATTCAGCGAGCGCCTCTTCCAGTCTATTCCACTCGAAAGCAATCCAGCCTATTTCCTGAGCCAATGGCTTAAATTGTCGTTCCTGCTCACGTCGCCGTCGCTGGGGAGTGTCGAGTTTCGGAACTGCACGCTTTTTTCGCGAAAATGCCCATGGATAACGTGAGCGAGGGATATACAGCAAGCCGCAGACTGGTTTTGAAACCCTGGGCTTCTATCCGCTAGAAATTAGCGGGATTTCGCCGCTCATTCATTACTGACAGCATCACTCGATCATCAAGGTTCGGATCGGTTTCGTTAATGGCGGCGCGCACCAATTCCTCGTATTTCTCGCCAGCATACGGGCTTATGACAATTTCCTCGATCACATCGTGAGGGCCCCAATCCACAAAGATGTGCTCCGGCAATTCAGGTACCGATGCGTCCTTCGGAACCAATGCGCCGTACTGCGCATCATCGAACTTCAAGAGGCGTAGTTCGTGTTCGGCAGCGAATCCGTGGCGCTTGTGCAGGAGCGAGTCCATCTCGTCTGTAAACGGCGGCGCCTGATGATACACGACATACGTGATCGGACTAACGTAGAGGTCATGGGCCGCTACTGACGCCTCAAGGCGAGCCAAGGTCGTTCGGAGAGCGACACCGACCCCTTGGCAACCCTCGTTGGTACAGTACAGTCGCCATAGTAACTCAAACTCATCGCCAGCCGACCAGCAGCTCGCATGCGCCGAACGAGTCAGCGCCCGTCGAAGCCGCGTTATTCGGGTCCATGGTTCCTCATCTGGTGGGGGCGCCTGCATCATCACTCGCGCGGACGCTGCACCAGTTAAAAGCAGAAATTGCTAGTCAATCTGCGATTTGGGTACCGAACCCTCAAAGGGGTCGTGGAATTTATCGACGCGAGTTAGCTGAAGTTTCCGCGTCTTGATGGTCGCAATAACCGCGCTCAAGCTCAGATGGCGCCAAACGGGCGTATCGTCTGACATTGCGGGTCGATGCTTATAAACTGGCACAGTTGCACCCCCACTGTGTGGCGTTCAGCAGCCCAGCACTGTCCCCGGCCGAACCGGGGCTTTCCTTGTAGGGAAACAGCGACCGTCAGGTAAGTGCTGCATACAGGACGGGTCATATGCATGTTCTTCTCGCTTCCCCCAACTCTTATTGCAGCCATAATGAACGCCTTCCGGCGACGCCTCCAAAACCCCAACCGGAAGAAAGCCTCCATTAGGGTTGGCGGCCTCGGCAGGCTCCCCGGCTCGCCGGGGCCGTTTTATGCGTCCGTTCATTGGCCGTTCCGTACCAGTTTCGTACCAGCAATGCATCGGAAACCCGTGAACAGAATGCAAACAGACGAAAAAAAACCGTCGTGTTTTCAACACAGCGGCGTTGTCGGACCTTTCGGCAAGCAGTTGGTGCGCGTGGGACCGGACAAGGCTTGATTGCGTGGGCGACGATTGCGGAACTCGTCGTCACTCCGCGAGCCGTTGTGGCCTCACGCGTCCTTGAGAAGGAACGGGAAGGTCTTCATCAAGCTGTCGTTGGCTTTTCTCGTTCAATGGAGAGGCCAATGACCAAGCTTGGAATTCTGTCGGCCGGTTTCATCGCGGCGCGACGCTGATCACTCCGGCGATCGCGCAGGAGGCAACCCAGGAGCCCGGCGTATTCGGCTACAATTATCCAAACACCTTCTACATGACCGGCGGATATGGCGTGAGGGCGACGCCGGGACCGCGCTACTATTATCAGTACCGGGGTTACCCGCGGGACTACGGTTGGAACCAATATCGGCTGTACCCGCCGGTCGGCGCGTTCGCGACAGCACCCTGGGCTGACACGTCCGGCTATTATGGGTCCTACGCCTATTACGGCGAACCTGAGACGGTCTGGATCGCGCCTTAACTTTACGAGCGGAGCAGCTGGTCCAGGTCGACATCGACCTGGCCCGGCGCCTTGACGTGGCGGACCTCGAAGCTGTCGGGCTGAAAGCGGTATTCCACCAGCCCGACTTCCTTGACGCCGATCCGTTCCTGCCGTGCGTCGGAGATGATGAAACCCGCGGACGGCGCCCAGATGTTCCTGACGCCGCCAAAGGTATAATCCCGGCGCTGGTGGACGTGACCGCTTCCGACCAGCCGTAGGTTGACCGAGCGCAGCATCTCGACCAGGCGCCGCCGCGCCGGCATCGGAACGTAGCGGATCGCGCTTGCTTCCAGCTCGGGATCGTCGGGCGCGTTCAGGTAGATCGGCTTGTGCAGGAACAGCGCAACCGGCTTGCCGTTGGCGCAGGCAAGTTCCGAGGCGAGCCAGTCGAACTGTTCGGCCTCGCTGACGAGACCGGAGATCATCACCAGCGAATTGAGGCCGACGAAGCACCAGCCGGCGGCCTCGAAGCGCCAGCGGTCGTCGCCGAGCGTGGAAATGAACGCCTGCCGGTCCTTCTCGGTGACGGGCTGCGACGGCGCCGGGCCGATCTGGGTCGGGTTGTCACCGATATCGTGGTTGCCGGGCAGATAACGGCACGCGACGGGCAGGGCGTCGTGCAGTGACCTCGCAAATTCGAGGTCGCTCGGCTGCGTCGGGCCGTCGAAGGCGATGTCGCCGCTGTTGACGACGAGGTCGGGGCGGGTTGCGTCGATATACTCGCTGACACGCTCGAAATTCGCGATCAGTGGGCGCAGGCGGCGGGCAAGGTGGGTGTCGGAAATCTGGGTCAGGCGGAATTCGCTCATGCAATCATCCTTTCGGCCCGATTATATCTGGAGCCGGCATCGGATTCATGACGCTTGGGGCATCGTTGTCCGAGTTGGATGCTTTAAGCAGCGTTTCAAACTGTGGATTACGAAGACGAATTCGGGCGCCGCCCCTGAATTCTCTCTTGCGGGTGACGCGGACAGCGCCGCGCCTTTCCGCGGTCGAGAATTTCCCTTCAACCTGGGTGTCGGCAAACGCGGACAAGCCGTCCTTCGGCAAGCCAATTTCAAATTCGACCGCGGGCTTTGACGGGTTGATGCCGAGATGGGCGAGGGCGGCGTCGCGTATCTCGTGCTCGATCAAAAATCTAGAGCCGATTGTCAGGGTGGAGCTGGGCGGCTAATAGCTCTAAGGGGTTGCAGCTCGAGGTCAGGTAGAAATTCCAATGTCGGTTCAAATGGTTTTGCTGCCGGTCTTCGTCCAGATCGGGCTCACTTTCGCGCTGCTGTTGTGGATGGCCGGCGTCCGCCGGCAGACGCTGGTCAGCGGGGAAACCAAGATCAAGAACATCGCGCTCGGCCAGCCGAACTGGCCCGTCCGCGCCACCCAGATCGGCAATTGCTTCAAGAACCAGTTCGAAATCCCGGTGCTGTTCTACGTCTTGATCGCGCTGGCGCTGCCGGTCCGCCACGCCGATTTCGTCATCGTCTTGTTGTCGTGGGTGTTCGTGATCACGCGCTTCGTCCATGCCGGCATTTTTGTTAGTTCCAACGATCTCGGCCAGCGCTCGATCGCCTGGTTCGCCGGCGTGCTGGTATTGCTCGCGATGTGGGTCTATTTCGCGCTGAAGATTCTGCTGCTGATCTAAGAGCATGATCCGGAAAAGTGGGAACCGGTTTTCCGAAAAGATCGTAAGCTAAAGCCTCTATTTGCTCTCAAACCGAAAGTCTTGAATGACCCCCGCTGCCCGGCTGTCCGCGGCGATCGAGCTGATCGATGCCATTGAGGCGCAACGCATTCCCGCGGCGAAAGCGCTGAAGGAGTGGGGCGCGGCGCACCGCTTTGCCGGTTCCGGCGACCGCGCGGCGATTTCGGGCCTGGTCTGGGACGTGCTGCGGCGGCGCGCCTCGAGCGCCTGGCTGATGGGCGAGGACACCGCACGCGCGCGCTTGCTCGGCATGCTGAAGCTCGAGCGCGGCATGGATGCGGATGCCATCGCCGCCCTGTGCGACGGCAGCCGGTTTGCACCGGAGCCGTTGACCGAGGCCGAGCGCGCCGCGCTGACGCGATCGCTCACCGAGGCGCCGGCGCCGGTCGCCGGCGACTATCCGGAATGGCTTGATCCGTATCTGGCGGATGCTTTCGGCGAGGACCGCATCGCTGAGGCGACCGCCCTGGCGAGTCGGGCGCCGCTCGATCTGCGCGTCAACACCTTGAAGGCCAAGCGCGAGAAGGTTCTTGCTTCGCTCAGTCATCTCGCCGCCAAGCCGACGCCATGGTCGCCGCTCGGCCTGCGCATCGAACTCGGCGCCGACGCCCGCAACCCCGGTATCCACTCGGAAGAGGATTTTATTAAGGGCTTCGTCGAGGTGCAGGATGAGGGTTCGCAGTTGGCGGCGCTGTTCTCCGCGGCAAAGCCGGGCGAGCAGGTGATCGACCTCTGCGCCGGCGCCGGCGGCAAGACCTTGGCGCTGGCGGCGATGATGCAAGGCAAGGGCCGGCTGATCGCGACCGACCACGACAAGCGCCAGCTCGCGCCGATCTATGAGCGGCTTTCGCGCGCCGGCGTGCACAATGCCGACATTCGCACGCCGAAAGGCGAGGCCGATCCGCTTGCCGATATCAGGGCATCCGCCGATCTCGTGCTGATCGACGCGCCCTGCACGGGAACCGGCACCTGGCGACGCAACCCTGATGCCAAATGGCGGATGCGCCCGGGCGCGCTCGAAATCCGGTTGAAGGACCAGATCGAGGTGCTTGATCGCGCGGCCGCCCTGGTCAAACCCGGCGGCCGGATCGCCTATGTCACCTGTTCGGTGCTACCGCCGGAAAACGCCGGGCAGGTCCGTTCGTTTGTCATGCGCCATCCCGAATTTTCGGCCGTGCCGCCCGATGAGACCGCGGCCGTGCTGTGGGGCAAGGCGGACGACTTCGCCGCCGCCGCCCTGCGGTCGCCCGAGGGCTGGCTGATGACCCCGCGCCGGACCGGAACGGACGGGTTTTTCGTGTCGGTTCTGCGGAGGCAAAAGGCGTACGGACAGTAGGATGGGCAAAGGCGCCCTTGCGCCGTGCCCACCATCTGCCCTCAAAAATGCTTGGAATGGTGGGCACGCTTCCGCCTTCGCTCTTCGAGCTACGGCGGCGCTTTGCCCAACCTACGACCCCAAAAGGCGTGGATGGCTCGGATTAGCCCTGCCACGACGCCCCTTCGAGGGTTGCGAGCCCGCCCCCCGTCGCGTATCTGCTTGCCATGACAGCAGCACAGCAAGCCCGCGAGTCGATGCGCCCCCTGGTCTCGGCGCATGACAAGATTCTGATTGTCGATTTCGGCAGTCAGGTGACGCAACTGATCGCCCGAAGGGTACGCGAAGAGGGCGTCTATTCCGAGATCGTGCCCTTCCAGAAGGCCGAAGCGGCTTTCCGGGAGATGAAGCCGAAGGCGGTCATTCTCTCCGGCGGCCCGGAATCGGTGCACGAAGAGGGGTCGCCGCGCGCGCCGCAACTGATCTTCGATTCCGGCGTCCCCGTGCTCGGCATCTGCTACGGCCAGATGACCATGGCGGCCCAGCTCGGCGGCGAGGTCGAGGGCGGCCACCACCGCGAATTCGGCCGCGCCGATGTCGAGGTGAAGGCGCCGAGCCGATTGTTCGATTCCACCTGGAGCATGGGCGAGCGGCACCAGGTCTGGATGAGCCATGGCGACCGCATCACAAAAATGCCGCCGGGCTTCGTCATCGCCGGCGTCTCGGCCAACGCGCCGTTCGCGGTGATCCAGGACGAGAAGCGGAGATATTACGGGCTGATGTTCCATCCCGAGGTGGTGCACACGCCCGACGGCGCCAAACTGATCCGCAATTTCGTCCGCGAGGTTGCCGGACTTGCCGGCGACTGGACCATGCGCGCCTTCCGCGAGGAGGCGATCGAGAAGATCAGGAAGCAGGTCGGCCGGGCTAAGGTGATCTGCGGCCTATCCGGTGGCGTCGACTCCGCCGTCGCCGCGGTGCTGATCCACGAGGCGATCGGCGACCAGCTCACCTGCGTGTTCGTCGATCACGGCCTGCTGCGGCTCAACGAGGCCGAAACTGTCGTCGACCTGTTCCGGCATCACTACAACATCCCGCTGGTGCATGTTGATGCCTCGAAGCAATTTCTGGTGGAACTTGCCGGCGTCAGCGACCCGGAGCAGAAGCGCAAGACCATCGGTCGCCTGTTCATCGATGTGTTCGACGCCGAGGCAAAAAAAATTGGCGGCGCAGAATTCTTGGCGCAAGGCACGCTCTATCCCGACGTGATCGAGAGCGTCTCGTTCACCGGCGGCCCGTCGGTGACCATCAAGTCCCACCACAATGTCGGCGGCCTCCCTGCGCGCATGAACATGAAGCTGGTCGAGCCGTTGCGCGAATTGTTCAAGGACGAGGTGCGCGCGCTCGGCCGCGAGCTCGGCCTGCCCGAAATCTTCGTCGGCCGCCATCCATTCCCTGGACCCGGCCTTGCGATCCGCTGCCCCGGCGAGATCACAAAAGAAAAGCTCGACATCCTGCGCAACGCCGACGCGGTCTATACCGACCAGATCCGCAAGGCCGGCCTTTACGACCAGATCTGGCAGGCCTTCGCGGTGCTGCTGCCGGTGAAAACCGTCGGCGTGATGGGCGATGGCCGCACCTACGAATACGTCGTGGGCCTGCGCGCGGTGACCTCGACCGACGGCATGACCGCGGACTTCTATCCCTTCGATATGAAATTCCTCGGCGAGACCGCGACCCGCATCATTAACGAGGTCAAGGGCGTTAATCGCGTGGTTTACGACGTGACGAGCAAGCCACCGGGGACGATCGAGTGGGAGTGAGGGGGACTGCGGAGTAGAGTGGGGTAGAGCAGCGTAGTAGTTGCAAGCATCGCTCGATCTCGCGCTTGGCCGCTGCAAATGAAACCTATAAGCGGTTCTTATGAGTTCGTGCGCATTCTGCCGCCTAATCGTGTGCCGCGGCGCGTCTTATAATAAGCGTATGCTCAGCAGCCCCACGACGTCCGCGACACAGACACGGATCTTCGCCAAGTGTTGGGATTCGAATCAGCCAGCGAGCCGGACAATATCGATCATAGACGAAAGCCTGGGCCAGCAAGGCCGGCGCGTGAGCCGCACCACAGCGGAAGGTCGCCTAACGCTCTAGTGTTGTGACGAGGTGAAGCCCGCGGGCGACGGCCAATCCGATGCCCTCCATGGGACCAAATCCCCCGCTGAGAACCGCAAAGTCGATAGTGCCGGCGTAGAGCGCCTGAGACAGCCTTCGACGTCCGCGTTCGAAGCCAGATAGTTGAACGCCGGGCAGGGTCTGGATGAGCTCCAGGATCAGCGACCGCATGCCCCCCGCGGCCAACGAGGTCGAGAATCCGATGCCCAACTTCCCTTCCTCACCACTTGCCGCTGCGCGACTCGAGGTGAGGAGTGTGTCCAGATCCGCCACGATCCGGCGCGCTTGATTCAGAAACCCGGCCCCCGGAGACGGTAGGCACGGCTCCGCGAGTCGATCGGTCGAAGAGGCGAACCCCGACCCGACTTTCAAGGGCCGTGAGTTTTCGGCTCAGAGTCGCTTGTTTCATGCCAAGGATATTGGCGGCGCGGGCGATGCTGCCGAGATCTGAAATCAACAGCGCAAAGCTGAGGGACTCTGGGTTGAGGTGCATTTTTGCCTCATCAGAACCGATTTAAAAGGTCGTACGACTGCCATCACGTATTTGTCGGTTGTCCGTCGCAGCGATGGATGCGCTCCTGGCGCTCGTGCGCGACAGGCCGGCCGCCTTCACCACACAACCGATCTCCCGAGAGTTCGACGAGGCTGGTGTGAAACACCTCACCCCACCCCGGAACCACCCGCCACGATCTTCTCGTTCAGTTTCTGGTCGACGATCTCGACCGTGCGATCAATCTCGGCATTGGGCACGCCGAGCTGATGCGAGATCAGTTTCACCAGCAGGTCGACGCGCTCGATGAAGGGCGCGCCACTGGCGACCGCGCGGGCGGCGGACGAGGGTTTGAGCAGGCTTTCCGCCGCCTTGGCATATTTTGCGAAGGGAACCTGATCCTGCGGGTCGGCGCCGAGACGCCGGGCGATGGCGTCGACATGGTCATAGATCAACTCCGAGAGTTTCAGATCGCCGTGCACGGCGTCGCGGATCGGTTGCGGCTCGTGCAGCGTGATGCAGCGATAATTCCCGGTCAGCAGCATCGACCATTTTGCCAGCGGGACGAACAGCGAATCGAACACCTTGAGTTTTACGGGAACGTCCAGCCCATCGAGCTTCACCGCGTCGATATCAGCTTCCAGCTCGCGAAGCAGCCGGTTGTGCTTCTCGTCTTCGAAGGCGGCCGCCTTGAAGTTGGTCGGCAGGCCGACATGAAGGACATTCGCCGCCTCTTCCGGTGGACGGAGGGCCTGCGGATCGGGCGAGCAGAGCGACACCAGTCCCGGCTTGAACCGCTCCCACACCTGGGCATTGGTATAGGCCTCTTCCAGATCCATATCCGCCAGCGCCGGGATCCGCTTGAGATAGGGCAACGGCGGCATGTTCATGATCGAAAGACAAGGCAGCTTCGCCTCGGCGATCTTGATCATCAGAACCCGGATCGTATGGTTGGTGTATTGCGGCTCCTGCATGGCAAGACCGACCAGGTCATAACGCGACAGGTCGACGTCGGCGGGCGTGGCCGCGTCCAGGGTCCCGGGCAGATTGCGCGAGAAAATCGCACGGTGCATCGCCTCGTCACGCAGCTTGATGCGAACTTCCGTGCCGTCGCGGTTGATGAGGTCTGCGGTCTTCTTGCGGCAAACCAGGGTCACGTTGTGACCTGCCATCAATAGCTTCGTCGCCAGCAATGAGCCATACGAGGCTCCAAGGATCAGAATGTTACGCGCCATATTCTCTTTTCCACTGATTATCTGTCGTCCGGGCCCGGGCCGAGCCGAAAATCCGCGTGGTGCTAGCGCATATTGATATGCATGACAATCACAGAGCGGGTCGCAATGAGTGGACCCGGCCGCATTGATCTCAGTCCCGCGACACCTTCTCGAAGCGCTTGATCAGGCGCTCACGCTTGAGGCGGGACAGCCGCTTGATCCAGAACAGGCCGTTCAGCTGATCGATCTCATGCTGGTGGCAGACGGCGCGCAAGCCCTCCAATTCCTCGGTCTGCAGGTTGCCGTCGATGTCGCGATAGCTGATCCGGACGCGCGCATGACGCGTCATGTCGTCGTTGACACCGGGCATCGAGACGCTGCCTTCCGGATGCAGGATCGTCTCTGATGATGTCCAAATGATCTCCGGATTGACATAGGTCCGCGCGCCATCGACGGGGTCGAGGTCGAGCACCACGACGCGCAGGGAGACGCCGATATGCGGCGCCGTGATCCCGATCCCCGGCGCGGCGTGCATCGTTTCGATCAGGTCTCTCGCCAGGTCGCGCAGCGCACTGTCAAACACGGTCACGGGTTGCGCCGGGAGCGCAAGCCGAGAGTCGGGATAACGGAGAATCGGACGGATAGTCACGATCTGTTGTCATATGTCGGTGAATGTCTCCGGGCCGTTGCCGGTGATCGCAGTCTGTGCACCGAGTACGCACAATGGTGAGCGTGAGCCTCGATGACGGAAAGCTCCGTAGATTTGCGCCGTATCGTTGTCCCGATTTGCCCGACGGGCAAATCACTTCCCGATTTTCGAAACCCCTTGTCCAGCCCCACGCGCAAAAATATTTCGCTTAACCCGGCGGGCAAATCAGTGGTTTAACTCCGCGCGTCTCACCCAAGAGAGGGGCGGGTCGCGATCGTCACGAACGTTGCGGTGGGATGCAGTGGACGCGGGAGCTACGACTGACGAGCGTGGCTCGAGCGGACAGGGAAGTCGTGTGGACAGTGCGTCCAACACTTTATTTTTTATTTTTTTGATTGGGAAAACCGCATATAAAACAAGCGCTTGTGGCAGTGGGGCGATCACAGTAAAAGGCCCGCCCAAAATGAGCGGGCCGTTAATTGGCCGTTGTTCAGCGTGTTTCAGGGTTTCGCCGTCGTCGGGTTGGCCGAGCGCGCGCGCCGCCCTTTGCCCCGGCCACGGTTCGGATTGTATTCGTTAACAGAATTTTGCCAGCTCACGACCTCGTCGGCAAACCAAATTCGCCTATTCGCCGAGATGTAGGTCGCCCGTGGAAACGCGCCGCGCTTTTCCATTCTAAAAAGCGTTGCGCGTGAGACCGGCACGATCTCCAAAACTTCCCGTTCGCTCAACATGCGGCGCGGCCGGGGTTCGGCCGGTGCACGATCTTCTTCTGTGCTCATGACGCTCTCCTTTTTTTCTTTTTTCCGTGTCTCTTACGAGCCACGCCGAGTGGCCTACCGGCGCCGGGCTGCTCGGCATCGGCCGGACGGGTTTGATGCATGGGTGAAGCTCTCGCGCGCGTCATTGGGCCGTCAGTCGGCTTGCGACCGCCTCAATGGCGTCACGCCATTCCCGGTCGGACTCTTGCTCGAACAGCTCCTCGATATCGCGCGCGAGTTCCTCACCGTCCGGCGTCCCGATCGCGGCGATGGCGGCGGCGACACGGTCCCCGATCTTTGCCTCGCGCAGGATGTCTTCGGTGATCGCCGCGCGGACCTTGCTCTCGATCCGGTCAGCCAAATCCTGCTCAAGCACATCCGGCGGCGGAATTAATTTGCCGCTCCCGAACGCGGCCATCTTCTCATCAAGCCACTCGATCAGTTGCGGAGTCGTCATCGCATTCAATTCGACGCGATGGGTCTGCAGCCAGTTTTCCCAGTAGAGTCCGTCTTCTCGCTTGCGAACATAGTCGGCAACAGATTTACGGCGCTTCGTCTTCTCCACGGTCTCGACCTCAAGCCCCATCGCGACCGCTTCCCACGGTTCCAAACCGAGTTTGATAATCTTGATCTTGCGCGCACCGCGCGCCTTCGTCTCCTCCTGGAGGGTCTGGTAGATCATCCCGCCGGACGAGTCGGCGTCAGTTGCGCAGAACACCTCGACCGGTTCGTCGTGCTCGACCAGCTTATCGATCAGATCGCGAGCGGCGCGCGTCGAGAAGCCCTTCGACGACATCACCATGCAGTCGTGCCGCTCGCCCCAGCGGTCCTGCTTGAGCGCCTCCTGCGCGCCTTCCTTCTCGATGTAGAGCACCTTGTTGAAATTCCACGCCGGGCGCACGTACCCCTCGACCATCAAGGTGCCGAGCGTGAAGGTTTCGTTGCGGTGCGGATGAGTGATGCTGCCGCGAGGCTCGCGGTACATCAGCGGGATTTCGCCGTTCTCGTGTTCGTAGTCGGTGATGATTCCTGTGAAATTGTCGATCTTCAATTCCTCGCCGATCTCGTCCATGACGATGGGTCGCAAGGCATAGAACAATTGTCGCGCGTTGAACCGGTAGCCTTCTTCGCCGCTGACGGCGGCGATGACATCGTCGAGATTGTCGAGAACGATGTCCTTCTGCGACGTGCCATTGGCCTTGGCATCGGGGCGTCGCGCCCTGCGCACCGCCTTGGCGATGGCGGTGCTGATCTCATCAAGAAATGGTTCTAGGTCCGGCTCCTTGCCGTCCGACGTGATCGGCATGTAGGGCGTCGTGATGTTCAGCCGGATGACGAAGTTCGAATTTATCGGCGCTTCGGCGACGGTATGCGCGAGTCCGCATCCAAAGACATCGATCTCCCGCTTGTCGCGGTTCGCATAGATGTCGCCAGTGATCGGTGTGCGATTGACACAGACGAGGATTTGCATGGCCCTGGTCTCTACGGCCCAAGCCTCGACCACGAAGGGAATCTCGGCCCAAGGTCTGGCGGCGCCGAACAGTGCAACTCCGCTCGACACGCCATAGGCCGAGTCGCGAAGTGGACCGACCTCGCCGAGCCGCCACGGCTTGACCACTCGCGCATTATCCCGCGCGACTTCCAGAAGTCTGATGGCTGCTCGCGGCTGAGCGCGTTGCAGGCCATGCGGGCCAACCCGGCCTCGGCAACGATCTCGCCAGCCTTCCCGCCCGTGCAGCCATCGAGGCGTGCCACCAATTCGCGCACGGGTGTAGCGCCGCTCGCCGATAACAACTCGTGAAACTGCGGGGCGTCGTACCACCACGGCGACGATTTACCTTCGTAGGATTCACCTCCGGTCATCTGTAGCGCCACGGTCGCCCATTGGAGCGCGTTCGCGTCGGCCGGGATAGCCGGGCCGAAACCGATCTCAACGCGGGTGCCGATCCGGAAGTCGACCGGCGTCACGGTGACGACCGTGGTCGAGCCGTCGCGCTCGGGGCGAAGTTCGATCCGGCGATTGCGGGTAGTGACGACAAGAGAGCCCTCTGATGCGAGGACGGCGCCAGCAACAACTCGCAGGCCGTTGCCGAGCGCGCCGCGAGTCGGCAGCCGCAGCAGCTTGGTCGAGATCATCGGCCGCGCGATGCTAAACAGCCGGGCGATCTCTTCCGGCTGACCTTCGATCCCGCTGCCGTCGTCCTCGATGAAGTAGCCGCCATCCGGCAGTTGCCCGATGCGGACTCGGGCTCCGGTGTCGAGCGCGTTGTCGGCCAGCTCTTTCAGAACCAAGCGGCGCAACTTGCTCTGCACCACGCCAGCCTTTTGCTGCAGCCCCTCGATGGTGCGGAAGCTGGTCCAGTCGGCCCGCTCAAATTTCAAATTCTCGGTCACTGGTTGCCTTGATCAACGGCCATTGGAAATTTGAAAGTTCGGTGGTTCCGTCACTATCGCTTGCATGAAAGTTGTTAGCAGCGTGAGACGGGATGAGATGTGCTGCGCGCCGATGGTGTCAAGTTGGCCGACGACCATTGCGGACCGTCATGCGGCTTTTCCCCAGCCACGATTTCGCCATGGGTGTTGAAAACCTTACAGGCACCCGCAACTCGACGCTGTGCTACATGCCAAACACTTCGCGGAATAGCGATGCGCCGACCGCCGGCTTGCCGCCATTCTGCAACAACGGGATCAACGCCTGCTTCAGGCGCAATTCCGCGACCCCAAAGTTCATGAAGCCCCGGCCGCGCGCCTTGGCCGCGAGCCGCCGTTGCCGGTAGATTTTCCGGAAGTCCCGCAGCAAGCCCGAGTCCTTGAGATGATCGAGGAACGCGTCGAGCCGTTCGGCCATCGCGGTCGCGCGCGAGATCGCGGTGTCATGCTCGGTCAGCCGAACATGGAGCTGCACCGCCGCCGCCTGCACCGCTGCGACCACGTCCCCAATGTTGTCGGTGCCGTCGCCGACAAGTTTTCGCGCCCTGGCCGCGACCGGTCGCGCCGAGACCGCCGGTAACCAATAGGCGATAACGGCGTCAACCTTGTAGCCGACATGGATCACGACATGGCCAGCGCCGGAGGTGATTGAGATCGCCCTGACGCCGCTCGCTTCTAAATATTTGAGTGCGGCCCGCGTGTTCGGCGATCTCGGCGCCGACATGTCTGCGGTGACGATGGGAGCATCAGCGACAACGTCGAGCATGGGCCACCTCGCGAAAGAGATGGCGCATTGCATTACGCCCGGCGCGCGTGGCCGTCAAAGCGCTGAAACACGGCCCCGCCTGCAAGCTCGGGGAAGGGTGAAGCGCGGGCCGTGTCAGCCATGGGGGACAGACATGGCCAGTAGAACAAGATAGCTCGCGGTTGCCGGTTCCGGCACGATCTGGAAAAATGAGGGATGACGCACGATTCCGAATCCCTCACCATGCGCGTCACCGTCATCGCCCGCCAGCGCCACGCCGACGACTTCGCGCGGTGATCTGGCGCGGCATGTCGATCGGCCGCATCTTCCTCGGCGCCGGCGCGCCGCATGATCGCCCGCAATGGTCGTGGTCGTGTCACCTGCCGGGCCGGCCGCAGGCCAGCGATGAGCGCGGGACCGGTGTCGACTTCTTCGACTGCAAGATGATGCCAATGAAGCGCGATAACGATCGCGCGGCGCTCGCATCAGCATCGGCAATTCAGGGCGGCGTGGGCCCGGATACGCGCGGGCCTATCCGAGGTCGAGATCGCACACGCGCGCCGGGTCGCCGAGATCAGCGCCGAGGCGTTGGCGCGGTATGATCGGGGTGCGGTTGATGATCGCAGCGGTTTGACAGCCGCGCCAGCGATGTCAATATCCGGACATGGCGCCGACCGGGCGGATGTACCCTGGCGGCTGCGCGGGCCTCGGAGAGCGGCGGTTCCGGAACCTTGTTTTTTGGCAGGAACCCCATTCCGCGCTTAAATCCCGTCGCCCGTGTTGCCGGAGTTGCGTCATGCCTTCGATTGTGCCGGACGGCCAAGAGCCAACCGTCTATCTCGTGCTCAATGATTTCGGCCGCTATGGCCGCGCCTATTCCGAGACCAGCGAAGAACGCGCCGATCTGGAAACCACGATCGCCGATCTGATGACGGGGCAGTACGACCGACCGGTGCGCGTCGTCGCCTACAACACCGCTGAAGGATGGTCGGCCGACGTCTCGGAAGACATCGCGCGCGAAATCATGCGCCGCCTTGATGTTGCCGGCGATGATTTGCCGGGCGGCGATAGAGGCCTTCGTCGATCAGCACGTTGGCCCGGATCGCCAGCTCACCTTGCGGCTGGCGTAGCCCAAATTATTTGGGAGACATTTTTGGCATTTCTGCTCATTTCCAAGCACGTCAGCGATTCGACATAGCTTGGGGTGGCCCGCTTTGCCGCCGATTACGGACTCAACTCGGACATCGCGCTAGGTCCGAAAAGTGCCAACGCACGAAGTCGCTGCGCTCCAGCCCGCTGCGCGGGAGCAAGAGCCGAGAGGCCGGTAGCCGGTCGAGAGGACAGCGATGGCGAGGTGGCAAGGTCAACACGATCAGCTCATGTATTGTCGGCGTGCAACGCATGATCAAGAACAGCAAGGATCATCTGGCAGGCCGGCACCCTGATGCGGCGAGTCACATCGACCCCGCCATCACGCAATGACAAAGTTGTCTTGACGAATAGCGCAAACCAAGTTTGCTTGAATGTGCCGTGGATATTTCTACTCGCAAGAAATTGATCCGCACCATGCCACCGAACACCGATCGACCGATCAATCGCGCAATGGTTGTGGGATGTGCTGTTTCTGCCACGCGCAACCATTTGAAATTACACGAGCCAAAAACATTAAAAATCCACTCGTGCAACGTTCATGCCAAAACGCGGAAGTTGTGGAAGCATTCTGCTCGCGCCGCGTCCACCATCGAGATCGCCACCAACATACGATCCCCATAGCACTCGCTGCACTGCCGGGTGCCACACTCCCGCGACTTCGTGCATTGGCGCTTTTCGGACGCCGGCCGCCGCAGCGCGTGGATAGCCTCCTCATGCCGGCGTCCGAAAACCTGCACAGGAACTGACATCGACCGCCATCGGCTCGCAGAGTTTGGAATTTAATTGGGCAGTGCGCCCCCATCCCCAATGGTCAGAGCCAACTGTCGTGAAATGCCATTTCGGCAACAAAGGCCGCAAAGAGTGCATATGATGAAGTGAAAATTGCTATCGCTGCCGCCGGCCACCTTGCGCCTTCCGACCACCAAACGATGTACGCGGCGCCCACAATCTGGAGCAGCATGAAGGTCCTGATAACCCAGCGTGTTACGTGGTGGGGGGTCGTGTCGAAGAGTCCCGCGCAAGAACCCCGCGACCACGACAAGAGTTTGACTTGCCGCAGGTAGCAGGAGGAAGATCCATAAACTTGTCTCGTGCCCCACAAATCCCTCAACGAGGCAGACGCAAGCCATCGCCCTCAGGGCGACGGCTTGCCCCTCAGGATCAGGTCATTGGCCTGGAACGATGAGCTTCATGGCATCGATCCACTGGGCTGGTCCTCGATGCGCACACCTTCCTTCATCGCATCGATCTTCGCGCGATAGGCGTCCGCGTCACCGAAATCCGCAAAGCCCTGGTAATGCGGATGCGGCCCCAGCACGCGGCGGGCGTGCTTGATCGGGCACCAACAGACCTCGGTGCGCGCGGCGACCTCGCGGAAGAAGGCGGCCAGGCCGTTGGCGTAGGAGCAGTAGGCGCAGCCGACCTTCTCGATCGCGTTCAGATAGGCGAGATGATGGCGGTCGAACACGAGATAGTCGCGGCGGCGCACTTTCGGGATCCGGTAGACCGGAAAGCAGATCGCCTGATAGGCCATCACGCCGAGATCGAGCAGCACCATCGGGATGATCAAGGAATAGATCACCGGGGCCACCAGGATGACAAGCGGACCGGCGTCGATCAGATAACGCATCGCGTTGGTCTTGATCTCGCGGTGAAGCTGCGACGCCTCCTGCTCGAACACGATCTTCCGGTTCTCAAGGTGGAAGCGCATCTCCTCCCGCCGCTTGGCCATTTCGACCTCGATCTCGGCCTCGACCGATCGCAGCTTTTCCATCAGCGTGTCGAGTTGCGTGGTCATGTTGGCGTCCTTTGGGTTGGCGCGGCCGCAGGGCTCCGATGACGCTGGGGTAGGTTGTGATGACGTATATTCATGCCCAGATTATTGTGTATCGAGGAGCGGACGGGGAACGAGATTTGCCATGAGCGCAATGCGCTCCATTAAATTTTCGGCGCGTGGCGCGAGCTTCATGGCCGGCTTCCCCCCATGCTGAGCTAAACAGGATCATCGCCGAGCGCGCGCAGCCAGTCAATGGTTGCTCGGACTGGCATCGCGCCTCGACCTAATTCTACTCTTCTCTCCAATTGAGACGTTACAGGACCGCATGTCTGAAGTGGGTCAAAAACCGAAGTACCCGGCCCTTTAGGCCATGTCCGCTATGCCCCCGACTGCCGACGTGAACCAGCGTGATCGCCAAGGCCGCGCAAGGCTCGCCTGTGCGGCGAAAGGAGACCGAGAGGCTTTGAGGCGGCGGGCCGCTGGAATGCCCTCACGGGCCACGCCCAGCCTATGCCGCCGTCGTGGACGTTTCGACCCGCAATGCAACACTGCCCGGCATCTCATCGAAAGTGCGTCCGCGATAGTGCCGACCGGTACTTTTCTTTCGAACCCCGCCCCACTGCTTGAAGAAAAATGCCGTACTTGCCTTGCGGCATGCCGTCTCGATCTCGCCGACCCACTCCTCGGCCATCGGTCGCGAACGCGGCCCGCTTTCGCCGCCGACGATTGCCCATTGGATTCCCCTCAAATCAGCCCTAGCCACGGACCCAAGCAAAGGTTCGAACGAGACAAACCTGACCGCTGCATTGACCCTTCGCAGTTCGTCAATACGCCCGAGATAGTCAGCGTTTTCCACGCTCGTCCCGAGCCATACGTTCGGCAGCACGGGCAGCGATGCGGTGATCTCCGCCATCCGATCCGGTCGCTTCGTTAGGATTTGGAACGTGTG
Source organism: uncultured Alphaproteobacteria bacterium (assembly GCA_963822795.1). Classification (GTDB taxonomy): domain Bacteria; phylum Pseudomonadota; class Alphaproteobacteria; order Rhizobiales; family Xanthobacteraceae; genus Bradyrhizobium. The sequence continues at coordinate 48,368 of CAWGJM010000050.1, read as the reverse complement.
CTGCGGAGTTGCCTGCATCGTTCTCCAAACGGCGGCAACGAACTCTGCCGGCACGGCGTCGTGAAACAGGTCTGACATTGAGTTTACGAAAATGCGACGCGGCTTTGTCCAACCCGCCGGTATGCCAAGCGCCTCCCGATCAAGCCTCACCTTGCCGGTCCAGACCGCTCGCTTGCCGCTCTTGCGGGTCAGCGCGCGATATTTCTTCATCCCCATTGCATCCAGCCGAGCCGCCATCCGCATTGCATAGCAATTCGTGCAGCCGGGAGAGATTACCGTGCAGCCGGCGACCGGATTCCAAGTCGCGTCCGTCCACTCGATTGAGGTGTCGGCCATCAGAAATCCATCGATGTCTGTCTCATGGGATCGCGGATTGCTTCCCATAGCTTTTGCGCGAGGTCGTGCGCACTCACAAATACGAGCCAATATAGCCGCTGTCTCTTCGACCCTACGATAAGCTCTACGCCCTTGGCGGGTATTGTGCCGAGCTTTCGAATCTCACCCAACCAATATTCCATCAGTGCCGCACTGAAGGAATTTATTGCTTGCTTCGGGTCAACTTGGTCGCGCCAACCGGGAGCAAAGCTATCGAAAACGCCGCCGGGCTTGCTGTAGTCGTCAAGATTCCGCTGAAGGTCCTGCACGCTGACATGAATGAGCATGTCGACCCTCTTTAGACAATCCTTCGAGATTGTACGGGTCCAAGAAGGCAAAATGGAGTCCGCTCGGATTCACCACTGCGACAATCTTCTCAACGGCGGCGTTGGCCGGGTCATTGTAACAAACGGCGGCACCACCAAGCGCCCGAATTCGCTGGTCGACAGCCGCCGACGTTGCCGGATCGGAATCGTTTATATGTATTTCGGTGAAAGGCACGCCGCTGCCCTGTGCAGCTTTGAACGCGACGAGCGGACTTCCGTCTATGAAGCGCTTGGTGCCCCTGATGATCGACCGGCCAGGACCGGAAAAAAGTTCGATGTAGCCGGCCCCGCCGCGCCAAGCTGGCGGTGGCACGTACATGGCTCGTGCCTTACTCGCGATCTCAATGTACCGCTGCACGCGCGCATGCTTCTCGGGCGCCCACTCTCCGACCTCGGAGACGACCAAGCCATCAGCAGGGTCTATAGTCTGTTTCTTGGATATCGAGTGATTCGCCGAAAAAAGGGAATTAAACCACACCGCCGTGGTTAGCGGGTTAACGCTCGGCGGCAAAGACGAAGCGTGTCCTCTTGTCCTGGCATAGTCTACTCCTTTCAAGAAATGGCGGCGGTTGGCGCTCATGATACCAACCGCCGCCGTCGAGACCTCGACCGAAAAGCAGCCAAAACGGTCGAGCTTCCGGCGATCGCGTCACCGGGTTCGTCAATCGTCATAGAAAACGAGCCGACGATCTTCGGCTTGCAGGACCTGCAGCGGTTCAGGTGCTCCGTGAAGGACCGTTCCGGATCGCGGCATGATCGCCCGCAACATCAGCGACCCGTCATCGTCATCATCCCGATCGAGCGCGCTTCCATCAGCCGGCGGACCCGCCGAGCTTCACGGTTGAAAGGCCGTGCAATCGCGCCACGGTCCATCGGCTGATCGGTCAAGCTGACCTCGACCACTTCCCAAGTCTTCACGTGCAATATTGCCGCCGGGTCTTGATGGAATGTGCGCCACTCTTGCAGATCGAAATCGCGCTCGCGGCCATCGCCGTCGACCACCACCACATTGTCAGGATCGTAATAGAGGCCCATGCTGACGCCGGTCGGCAACTGTTCGAAGGCGCGACGACCCTCAGGCGTGGTAAAGCGCAGCGCTCCCTTCACCACGAAGTTTTCGACCCACACGTCGGTGACATGGCCTAGCAGTTCGTCCATCCGATGACCGCCAAGCAGCGGCACATCATCGCCGAACTCGCAGCCGTGGATATCGTACAGACAGCGGTTGCCGAACTCACGGTGCCGCAGCAATGCGCCGGTGGAACTGTGCTCAAGCGGCGCGAGGCGCGTCATGCCCCCTATTGAAGCGCCGTCACAACGGCTCGGCAATACCGTATTGACACGGGCGATACGGGACGCCCCGACGTTGGCGTTAAGTGTGGCGGCCATTTTTTTGTCGCCTCGACTCTCCTCATTGTTTGCTTTCCTGCAAGGCCAAAGTCAGGACGACTTGTAGCAGCCTCACCGGCTCATGGCCTTCAACCGCCGTTAGCAGGACTTCCATCACCGCTTGCCACTCTTCGCGTTCGTGCATGCCGTCAGGAAGGGCGGCGACATAGCGCCCGGCGTCGAGAACCGTTCGAAGCTCGCCACCGTCCGGCAGCTGGATCGGTTCGTCGAAGGCTCGCTTCCAATCGCGATCAGGCAACGCGGCGCCCGATGCATTCATTCTTTAGTAGACGCGGCGATGCCGGCGATAACCCGTGGGCTCCCTGGCACCCGCATAATATGGATTGATCTCGCATAGTGCGTAGCGGCCCGACGCAGACGCGTTGCACTGAGGCAGCGTCGTGTAGGCGCATTCGTAATAGTTGGCTCCCCTGCCGTACTCGTGCAGGCAAACCGGATACGCCGGATCGAACCTCTGGGCCGCCGCCGGCCCTATTGACACCGTCCCGATCGCAAAAATCGCCAAGGCCAGAAGACGCATCAGAACCTCCCTTGTGGATTGTCCTCCCCTTCCGGCCTCAGCCGGATTTTCAGATGAAGGAGACAAGTCCCTAGTTCCGAGTCAATTCACGTTCGCGCGTTGCGAGAAGCCATGAGCGGGCTCGCTAAGGTTTCACTTTGGCTCTGAGCCTGTGATCGATCCCTCTTCAGCTTCCGCTTTCCTGCAGGGCCCTGCGGTCGGCCGTGGACGTGGCAGGACCATATCCATTTGCGGCCGGGCGTGCGGTGCCCCGTTGCCGAGCATGATCCGGCCGACTGACATGCCGCGCCAGATCACGGCGTAATCATCAGGGTAGCGCTGGCCGGCGATTGCGGTGGCGCGGAGGGTTAGGGTTTCGGGGGCGGACATGCCACCTATTGAAGCGCCGCCGCCCGGGCTAGGCAAGGCCGTGATCTCGGCGACGTCCGGATCGTCGGCGCGGTCACAATATCACGGTGACGGATGGTGTAGGAACAATGAGAAGAAAACTAAGACGGGTGAGACCGCTAATATCGCGAAGAATATGCGAAATTCTGTCAGGTCATACTTCTCCCTGGGGACCGAATATTCTTTCTCGACGCTGCCGCCAGCGATGGCGTCATAGTCGACGCCCCTGGGCTTAAGCCATTTGGAAACTATCGTCACAGCTTGATCCTGTGCGCCTTCCATTCGCCGATTGTAGTGAACGACAAGCCGCCAACTTGCGACCAGGACGCCCGCGCTGAGAACCAACAGACAAAGGCGGAAAAACACTGCCGGAGCCGGGGCCGCTGCTGCTACAACAGCCAAGGCGATGTTGACCGTAACGCTCCACTTGACGACATCCCATCTCTGGATTTTGCCAGCCGCAATAAGTTTTCGGCTGTCCTCTAGGATTCCCACGGCGATTGCGAATTCTTTCTCCTCGGGATCAATCATCGTTCTCTCCGTGCCCATTTCGGGCGATCTGCATCGGCGGGAGGGTGCCCTCCCGCCGTCCGACGTTGGCACCGTCTTCCGAGAAAGGTCAGGCGGCAAGACGCAGTTCGGTTGCCGCCGGCTCGGCGATGATCCGCCGCAGTTCGACGGCCCACCGGTCGAGCACCTTGCGCTTCTCATTCACTCGCTTCTTCGTGGCGTGGTTATAGTGCTTGGTGGTTACGGGCGGAATCTTGTTGCCGTCCTTGTCCTTGCCCGTTTGGTGATCGAGGCAAGCCGAAATGCCATAATCCGAAACGTCCTCAAGCTCGCCGAGCATCGTTGAAGCCGTCCTGCGAAGATCATGCGGCGTGAAATGCGCGATGCCGAGCAGATCGCAGAGGCCCGGAACCTTCACCTTGCCCCCAACCTTGACGCCTCGGAGTGCGGTCGCCATGGCCTTTTTGTCCGCCGCAGAGTCACCGAACCGACCCATGAAGGCATATTCGTTATCGCCCATCGCCTCCTTGATGATCTGCCACGCGAGATCGGAAAGCGGTTGTTGGATGTTGCGCTTCGCCTTGACCTGGATTTTCGGGATGTCGACCGTGCCCTCCGCAGGGTTAAGCTCGCCCCGCTGAATGCCGAGCACTTCGTAAGACCGCAGCATGGTGACCAACGCGAACTTGATTGCGAGACGGGTGCGAGGTTCCCCGGGAAGGTCCGGGCGGTCGAGGCCATGCCAAAGCGTTCGGATTTCATCCTCGGTCAACACGCGCGTGCCCGGCTCTTCCTCGGGAAGTTCGTCCAGATTGTTGCAAGTGTTGGTGGTGACATAACCGCGTTGCGGGACGGCCGCCCATTTGAACATCGCCGAAGCGGCGGTGCGCATGTGGCGGGCGCAAGCCGTTGAGCGCTTGCCAATCTTGCCATCTACCTTGAACCTGCCAAAGAGGATATCGTCCGATAAGATCGCGATGTCTTTGTTGGTGACCTCATTCGCGATCATGTGGCCGAGGCGCGTGCCGACATAGCGGCGCAGATAGCTCGCGACGTTGCCCCATGACCTTCTTCGGGGCTCATCGCTTTTCGGTTCCGAGCCCTTCATCCATTCGACATATTCGGCGATCACGCAACACCGACGCCGTCTATATCGACCAGATCCGCAAAGCCGGTCTCTACGACCCGATATGGCAGGCCTTTGCAGTGTTGCTGCCCGTGAAAACCGTCGGCGTGATGGGCGACGGCCGCACCTACGAATACGTCGTGGGCCTGCGCGCGGTGACCTCGACCGACGGCATGACCGCGGACTTCTATCCCTTCGATATGAAATTCCTCGGCGAGACCGCGACCCGCATCATTAACGAGGTCAAGGGCGTTAATCGCGTGGTTTATGACGTGACGAGCAAGCCACCGGGGACGATCGAGTGGGAATGATTTGAGCCTATCCGAGGATATCCAGAGTATCCCGGACTTTTCCTCAACTCATTGAAGTGACGTGTAAAATGGCTCGATGTCATTTGTTGACGATCGACCTCGCCCTTTTTCTCGTACGTGACGATGATGTCACTCAATTGATCTAGGATGCTGTTTGGTGTTGTAAGTGGTTAGGGTATTGCGGTGACCGCCCCGGGGCAACCGACCGAGGAAGGCAAGGGAGCGGCGCCGAGACGGCGCATCTTGGCGGCAATCTCCGTCGCCGCAGTTTTGGTGGTTTCGCGCCTGCGTCGCTATTCTGCCGTGCTCAAGCGTGCGGCGTTGTCTATTTCTCTTATATCGCTCGCCTTCTCAGGCGTTAGCCTCTACGAAACGGTTCTCAAGCAGCCTAGCCTGCAGATACTGGCCGGCTGCAATTGGGAATATGGCCGAGGACCTGGCTCCTATGACGAATTCTTCGTCGTCCCGGTTACGGTCACAAATCATGGTGCGCGCGCTGGTGCCGTGCTCGACATTGAGCTTACGGCGAGCAAGGGCGGGCAGTCGAAGCCTTTCGCCGCCCGTTTCACGGTGGAGAACCTTGACGATAAGCACCGCCAGTTGTTCGCACCGCTGGCCGTCTCTGGACATGACTCGGCAACGGCATCGATTGTGTTCACGCAACGCCACCTGACGACGCCGCCGCTTGTCGGTGAGGACGGTCGCTTCCGGGCATGGCTGAAAATGACAACGGCGCTGGATACCTCGTACGGGGTCATCGACCGCATGCTGACCCCGCCTCCACCGGAGGCACGTTTCGAAATCCGTCTTGCCGAATTCGATATCGCGGCCGTGCTGAACGGCACCAATGCGAGCCTGGATGCTTGCGACTCCACGCTGCAAAGCAAGCACTCACCCTGACGAGTTGGAGATGAACCGATGAGATCATCGTTGGTAAATGCGATCGTGATGGCGGCCTGTTTGGTTCTGCTGCTTGCGGTGCCGTCGGCGGCGCAGGGCCCTGTTGGTCTCAAGGTCACGTTCTGCTCGAAGGCCAATCCGAACGCAGCTCCGATCACTGGAACACTGGTCGGCAACGACAGTACGACTTACTACAAGGTATTCACGTATGACTTTGGCGAGATCACTCTTCGGCGCGCGGACGTCCAGGACTGTGGTCAGCGCATTGTTTGCCCGGCCGGGCAGGAGCCTGGTCCGTCCGGCTGCGCTTGTCCGGCGAACCAGACCATGCAGGACGGTCACTGCACCTCGCCACGTCCCGCCGCTGCACCCGTGAATGCACCGAATGCACCGGTCGCCGCTTGCCGGAGTGTCGAGGACCTCGCCGTCCAAGGTTCCGGCACCGTCGGTCTCGGCGTCATGCCGTTCCTGATACAGGGCTTTGCCAATGCCAATGGCATGCGGGTCACCCGCAGCAGCGATCCCCAAACGCAAACGCGGACCTACCAATTGCAGGGGACCGAGTCTGAGGCTGTGTGCTTTCGTATCACCGTACGTTCGACAGGGTCAGACACCGCCAAGGATGCGATCGTCGACAAGGTAGCAGAGATCGGCATGTCGTCGCGGGTCTACACGGACAGCGAGATTCAAGTGCTCGCGAGGGCCGCAGGCGCCGCGCCAGCTGCACGCAGCGAGATCGAACAGGTTGTGGCGCTCGACGGGGTTGTTGTCGTCGTCAACAAGCAGAATCCGGTTAGCGCTCTAGGCTTGTGCCAAATCGCCGAGATTTTTGCTGGTCGAATTCGCAACTGGCGTGAGCTCGGCGGGCGGCCAGGAGCGATTAACCTGCAAGTTCGCCTTGGGCCGTCTGGCACCTTCGAGACGTTTCGGACGCTCGTTCTGAAAGCCTGTGGGGTCGAACTGGCACGCACGATTGCCTTCTCGCACGGAGCCTACGCCGCTTTGCTTGCGGCCGTCGCTGCCGACGACATGAGTATCGGCTTCGCGCCCGAGGCTTTGGTCACCACAAACGTGAAGGCCCTGCGGCTGCGAGGGGGCTGCGGCATCGAGCAGAGCGCTAACTCGTTCAGCATCAAGACCGAGGACTATCCACTCTCACGACGCCTGTTTATCTTCGCGCCCTATCCGCTCGAAGGCTATTCGCGGCGGCTGGTGAATTTCATCAAGGCAGACGATCGCGCCGATGCCGCACTGGCTCTGCCGCTGCCCGGCTCCGGCGGAGAGGAGGGAGCGGAGGTTCCGCACAGCGCGACCGACCAGCAGATTGAGACCGCGCGGGACGATCATGTTGGAAGCGAGCATGTGCAAGAGACCGACGCCGATCCATCGGCGCGACGCAAATTCGCCGATATGGCCGCGCAGACCGAACGCTTGTCGATCACCTACCGGTTCGCGCCCGGTTCGGAGGAACTCGACACCAAGGCGCGACAGGATATCCAACGTCTTGCGCGCTATCTGCAAAAAGATCCAACGCCGCGCCAGCTGCTGCTGGCCGGCTTTACCGATGATATCGGCAGCGCGAGCGCTAATGTTGAACTCGCCCGGAAGCGGGCTGACGCGGTGCGTCGCGAGCTGGTCGCGCTCGGCGCCCAACGCTACGCCAGGGACGTACAGGTGGAAGGATTCGGGAAGGTCCTTCCGGTTGCCTGCAACGACACTGAGCTCGGTCGGCAAAAGAACCGCCGCGTCGAGGTGTTTCTCATGCGATGAACCGCGAAGCTGCGACTGAGCGCGAAGCAAGGCCCGATGATGGCATGGCCGAATGCGAGCAGGGTTCGGTCGCCGACCGCCTCCGCGCACGACTGCGCTGCCGACATATCCCGGTGGCGCCGGTGACAAGGATCAACCTCGACCTCCGTTTCTCCTTCTTGACTCATATAGCTGACCGGTTATTGATATTAATCAATAACCAACGAGTTATCAATTGCGATGCCGGAGCCCCACGATATCCTTTTCAGAACACTCGGCGATCCGACCCGTCGGGCGATCTTCGAGCGGCTATGCCGCGAAGGAGAGCAGACGGTCGGGGCCCTGACGGCTCGGGCCGGGGTCTCGCAACCGGCCGTGTCGAAGCATCTTGCGGTCCTGAGGCAAGCCGGGTTGGTGCGCGACCGCCACGAAGGTCGCCAGACGCACTACAGCGCGCAGCTCGGCGCGCTTTCCCCGCTGATCGACTGGACGAGCCAAATGTCCGGCTTCTGGCAAAGCCGGTTCGACCATCTCGAAGATCTCCTCAAAAGGATGGACCAATGAGCAAACCCGCGACCGAAACGCTCTCCGTCGTTGCCAAAAGATCGACAACCAGAATGCAGAGGAGAGGGAGCGGCTCGAGGGAAGGAAAAGCAGGAGACTCTCCCTCTCAGCTGATCGATGCGAGAATCAAGGAGCTGAGTGATTGGCGGGGCGAGACGCTCGCTCGGGTCCGAATTCTCATCAAGCAGGCCGACCCCGACGTGGTCGAGGAGTGGAAGTGGAGAGGAGTTCCGGTGTGGTCGCATGCCGGAATAATCTGCACCGGTGAGACCTACAAGAATGTCGTGAAGATGACCTTCGCCAAGGGCGCCTCGTTGGAGGACCCCTCACGCCTCTTCAACTCCAGCCTCGAAGGCAACACCAGGCGTGCCATCGATTTCCATGAGGGCGACAAGATTGATGAAAAGGCGTTGCAGGCGCTCATTCGTGCCGCCGTGGCACTGAACACGTCGGTGCGGGCTACCGCTCGCCCCGTCCGCTCTAAGAGACCAACGAGCGCTTGAGTAGCGTCGTGAAGCCGGTTCGACCACCTCGAAGATCTACTCAAAAGGATGAACCAATGACCAGTACTGCGACGGAAACGCGCTCCGTCATTGTCGAACGGGAGATAGCTTTTCCGCCGGAAAAGATCTGGCGCGCGCTCACGCAACCACACCTGATCGAGGAATGGCTCATGAAGAACGACTTCAAGCCTGTCGTCGGCCACAGTTTCAATCTTCGCGCAGACTGGGGCGCTGTTGATTGCCAGGTCCAGACACTCGAGCCGAACAAAACGCTGTCCTACACGTGGGCGGCCATGGGTCTCGAGAGTGTCGTCACTTGGACTCTCACCCCTACGGGCACGGGGACCCACCTGCGCATGGAGCAGTCGGGCTTCCGGCCGGATCAGCAGCAGGCCTACCAGGGCGCCAAATACGGGTGGCAGCGGTTCTTTGCAAACCTGGAGCAGATCTTGGCGCGGATAGACTGAAGTCTGCCGGCACAATTCAAAGCCAGGTCCTGTTTACAGAGCGGCACATTGCGAACGTGACACACGGAGGAACTACCAATGAAGATCAAGTTGACCAGCGTGTACGTGGACAACCAGGAAAAGGCTCTGCGCTTCTACATCGAAGTGCTTGGCCTGACCAAGAAGGCGGATTTCAGCAACGGGCCGTTTCGCTGGCTAACCGTGGCCTCACCCGACGAGCCGGACGGAACCGAACTGCAACTCGCGCTCAACAACAACCCGACGGCCAAGGCCTACCAGCAAGCCATATTCCAGCAGCGCCAGCCCGCGGTCATGTTCTATACCGACGACGTCAAGGGCGACTACAATCGCATCAAAGCGCGCGGCGCAGAGTTCGCCATGCCGCCCACCGAGGTAACCGGCTCGACCATCGCCCAGCTGAACGACACCTGCGGCAACCTCATTCAAATCACCCAGCTGGCGCGCCGGTAGGGCGGACGTTCAGCAGCCTTACAGCCTGGTGAGCGCCGACGTCTACCGTCTGCACGGCGAAGTATGTCAGCGCTCCCGGCGCGCTGTCGTTGCCGGACCGTTGCATAGCATACGGCGGCGCGTACCGAGATTTCTCACTGGAAGCCGCGGCGTTTCGCGTCCGATAAAACCAGTGGACACCGGTGAAACAGTGATGTGGTGATCGTCGATTTGGCAGACACTGGTCAGCCAGCGTTGCCAACGTTGACCGAACGGAATGTATCTCGATGGAATCCACGCGCCGAAACCTTAACTCCCCTCCCAAGCCGAACAAGGAACCCAAGCTGGCGCGCACCCATGCGCCATCAGATCTTTCGCTGTTGGACTGGCAACGTGGCTTACGCCGCCAGTTCGGCCGCGAACAGCCGTTCGGGCTCGAGAATCTGGGCACCGAACCGTTTTTCTCCGAGTTTCGGGTCAGCAACCCCGTTTCGAAATCCAGTTACCGCGTGGCGATTCGAGGCTTGGGGCCGGGCGGCAATTTCTGCTCGTGCCCCGACTATGCCACCGCCGAATTGGGCACCTGCAAGCACATCGAATTCACGCTTTCCCGGCTGGAGAAAAAGCGTGGCGCCAGGACGGCGTTTGCGCGCGGCTATCAGCCTGCGTTTTCAGAGCTTTATCTGCGCAATGACGGCAAACGCCGCGTGCATTTTCGCGCCGGAACGGATTGCCCGCCGACGCTGATCGAGGCCGCCGCCGGTTTGTTCGACGCCGAACACGACGGGATGCTGCCGGAGGAGCGTCTTGGCGATCTTGAGCATTTCATGGCTACGGCCTCGAAGTGCGGTCACGAGTTTCGTGCCTATGACGATGCCCTTGATTTCATCGCTGGAAGACGGGACGCAGAGCGGCGGGCCTCAACGCTCAAGCAACTGTTCCCACGTGGCGCCGCAGATCCCAAGCTGTTGGCGCTTCTGAAGGTACCGCTCTATCCCTATCAGGCTGAGGGAGCGCTGTTCGCGGTGCGGGCCGGTCGGGCGCTGATCGCCGACGATATGGGACTAGGCAAGACCATACAGGCAATTGCCGCGACCGAAATATTGGCTCGGCATTTTGGCGTCTCGAAGGTGCTGGTGATCTGCCCGACCTCGCTGAAATACCAATGGCAAAGCGAGATTATGCGTTTTGCGGGACGTCAGGGCGAAAAGGCGGCGCGCGTCATCAACGGAGGTCGGGCGCAGCGGCAGCACGACTTTACCCTGGACGATTTCTGCAAGATCACAAATTACGAAAAGCTCAAGCCAGACCTTGACCTGATCGCTGGCTGGGCGCCCGAACTGGTGATCGTTGACGAAGCGCAACGGGTGAAAAACTGGAATACCATTGCGGCGCGCGCGTTGAAACGCATCGATAGCTCCTACGCGATCGTGCTGACCGGGACTCCCCTGGAAAACAAGCTGGAAGAGCTGATTTCCATCGTCCAGTTTGTCGATCAGCACCGGCTGGGACCAACCTGGAAGCTGCTGCACGAGCATCAGGTCAAGGACGAAGCCGGCCGCGTCACCGGCTATACCTGCCTGGAGAAGATCGGCCAAACGCTGGCGCCGGTCATGATCCGCCGGCGAAAATCCGAGGTGCTGCGTCAACTGCCCAGCCGGTCCGACCAGAACCTGCTGGTGCCGATGACCGAGATGCAGATGGATTATCACCGGGAAAACGCCGACGAGGTGGCGAAGGTTGTCCGGCGCTGGCGCAAGACCAGGTTTCTGTCGGACAAGGATCAGCGACGGTTGATGATTGCCCTGCAGAACATGCGGATGTCGTGCAACAGCACCTATCTGCTTGACCAGGAAACCGACCATGGCGTTAAGGCCGACGAACTGGCGGCATTATTCGATGAATTGTTTGTCGACCCCGATGCCAAGGCGGTGGTGTTTTCGCAATGGACACGGACCCATGATATTGTCATCCGCCGTCTCGAAGCACGAGGGCTGGGCTATGTCAGCTTTCACGGCGGCGTGCCGTCGGAAAAACGGCCGGCGCTGATTGAGCGGTTTCGTGACGACCGCGCCTGCCGCGTGTTCCTGTCCACCGATGCCGGCAGCACGGGTCTCAATCTGCAGCATGCTTCGACCCTGGTGAACATGGACTTGCCGTGGAACCCGGCGATCCTCGAGCAGCGCATCGCGCGCATTCATCGCATGGGTCAGACTCGGCCGGTGCGGGTTATCAATTTCGTGGCAAAGGGCACCATCGAAGAGGGCATGCTTTCGGTGCTGGCGTTCAAACGCTCCTTATCCGCGGGAATTCTCGACGGCGACAGTAGCGAGATTTCACTCGGCGGTTCGCGTCTCAACCGTTTCATCAAGGACGTGGAAAGTGTCACCGGGCGGATGGGCGAGGGCGAGGCCGTGACACCGGCTGAGGAAGTCAGCAATATCGTCACTCCCGATGACCCCGTATCCGCGGAAGATCAAAACGCGGAGGTAAACACCCGCGCAAGCGAAATGGTGATCGCACGGACTGAGGGGGGTGGAACACCCCCACCGGGTGCTAATCCCGATCTGTGGCAAACCTTGGTACAGGTTAGTGCGCAGTTCGTTGGCGCGCTTGTGGCGGCCAACGATCCGAGCGCTCCGCCGCATCCCTGGATTGAGCGCGATCCAGCCACCGGCGCGCAAAATTTCAAAATCCCGTTGCCGCCACCGGAAACCGCGAGACAACTTGCCGATGCGCTTTCGGCGTTTGCGAACAACCTGCGGGGCGGATGACGCGATTGCGCACAACCGGTCTCTGATTTTGGAATATCTCGGGCTCGACGGATTTCGCGGAGGCTGGGTGGCGGCCTGGATCGATGATCGGGGCAACCACGGTTTCGACTATTCATCCGACCTGAGCAGGCTTGTCTCTATCCCGCACAGCCGAGCCATGATCGATATGCCGATCGGCCTGAAAATGTCCGGCCACAGGAAATGCGACGTCAGCGCGCGTGAGCTGGTCGGCTCCTCCGTCTTCCTGGGCGCTCGCCGAAATCTCTGGGAATTTCCGGACCAGGCTTCCGCCAATCGATATTATTGGGAGCATGAAGGCCCAAGAATGGGTATCTCCTGCCAGCTCTGGAATATCAGAGACAAAATCAAGGAAGTTGACGATTTCATCACGCCGGATCGGCAGGCGACCATCGGCGAGGCGCATCCGGAGTTGATCTTCCTGAAGCTCGCCAATCATGTTCGCCTGGAAGGAAAGAAGTCGGCGGGCGGGCGCGATCAACGCATCAAGCTCCTAGCTGACCGGGGCTTTGTCAAAATCTCGACCTGGCTGACGCAGCGCTACGGAACCGGTATCGGACGCGACGATCTGATCGACGCCTGTGCGTGCGCCGTCGCTGCGCGCGACAGCAATGCACGGCTTGGCGGCAGCGAAGTGGACGGTCGCGGACTGCGGATGGAGATCAACTACTGAGGACGGCCTGCATCAACGACTTGCTTCGCCGCCTCGCATAACTCGCGTCAGCCTACTGGGGATATATGTATCTTGACAACAAAATATCTCAAAAACAAAGATACGTGGCGATTAAGATAAACCAAGAGGTTCATTGCGTGACGTCAGTTTTCACGGTCGTGCCGGCCGTCGCATTCGTTCTATTCGCTGTTGTCCTTGGCGCAATCGGTCTCGGCGGCGGCATTTATGAAACGCTTCTGGTCGATCGAGTCTGGCCCGACCATCCGATGATCATTCAGTCGAGCCGCGGAGGGCTCAATCGGGGGCTGTTCTGGGGACCCATTCACGCCTTGTACGAGGTCGCGCTCCTTGTCAGCGCGTGGATGGTATGGAGCGATAGCTATGCCCGCTCATGGATCATCGTCGCCCTGGTTGTGCATTTCGGCACGCGCGCCTGGTCCTTCGCGTATTTCATTCCAAAAGCCCTGCGTTTCGAGAAAGCAGGCGATCTCACGGAAGAGCAATTGCATTTGGCGCGCCGATGGATCCGAGTTAGCCGATGCCGACCGGCCCTCGAGGCGATTTCAATCATGGCGCAGGGTGCGGTGATCCTGCACTTTGCGGCTGGAGTGACGCCCTCATAGGAGGGCTGAAGGAACGTGGAGCCGGTGGGAGAATATCGCCATGGCCGCACGCTCCCTCATCCCGATCGCTATTCTCTTTGCGATCGGCCCGATCTTTCTTGCCGCGACGGCCGTCAGCTTCATCTCCACGGCGCGCTTTCTCGCCGGCACGACCACGGCTCAGGCGAGTTTCGCAGGAAGCAAAGTAAGGCGCGGTGGCAGTCACGGCGGCGCGTTCTACTACCGGCAGTTCAGCTTCCGCACCCGGGACGGCCGCCAGGTCGCATTCGTCGCGGGCATCGGCTTTACCACCAGCCGTATGTCGACCGCCAGCGCGTGACGATCGTCTACGATCCCCGCCAACCCCGAGCACGCCGAACTCGCCTCGTTCTGGTCGCCCTGGGCCGTGACCTTGTTCCTCGCCCCCTTCGCCCTGCTGTTCACGGGCATACCCGCGGCGGTTTTCGTGCTGATGCGGGGCAGGCGGGATTTGCAGCCGCAGCAGGATTTCGTCTGAGGCCGGCTGGGCGGGCGCCGCCCCGAGATCGCGCGGCCACCCAGAACTGTCTCGCCGCGGCGGGCGGTGCTGATTGACTCTTTTTCCCTGTCTCAATCGTTCTAGCTGCAACTGAACACTGTGACCTTGGGCGTGAGCCGGTCCGGGTCCTTATCGTGCAGGAGCCGATATTAGAAGGAGAGATCGCATATGGTCGATATTCTACACAAAGTCGGAATCAAATCGTCCTCCCCAAAGGATGTCTACAAGGGACCACGCTTGAGGGTCTTTCCGCCTGGTGGACGACCACCACGCAAGGGGAAAGCAATGTCGGCGGCGTGCTCCAGTTCCGCTTCGGCGCCGGCGGTTTCGACATGAAGGTGCTCGAGCTTCAACCCGAAAAGCGCGTGCTGTGGCAAGTGGTCGACGGGCCGCAAGAATGGATCGGCACAAAAATCAGCTTCGATCTCAAGCAGGAAGGCGACTGGACCATCGTCCTCTTCAAGCACCAAGGCTGGAAGGAGCCGGTCGAGTTCATGCACCATTGCAGCACCAAATGGGGGGCGTTTCTCCTAAGCTTGAAGTCGCTTCTCGAAACCGGGAAGGGTGCTCTCTGGCCCAACGAGATCAAGCTCGACGGCTGGGAATGATGTCGTCAGCTCTCCGGCACAGTGAAGACGGTGCAGGGTGTCGCGATGCCGCGCAAGACGTGCACGCCGAGCGGGATCAGCGGTGCCGCGGTCGCGGCGGCGACCGCGCCGGAAACGAGGACCGTTTGCTTCAGCGGCCGGCACAGCCCTTCGAGGCGGCTGACCAGATTGACGGCGGAACCGATCGCGGTGAAATCCAGCCGGTCGGCGGCGCCGATGTTGCCCCACAGAATCTCACCGAGGTGGAGGGCGACGCCGAAGGGCAGCGGCGCCAATCCCTGCTGTCGCCGCGTCCCGTCGAGATGCGCCATTCCGGCGCGGGCGGCGGCGACCGCGCGCAGCGCTGCTTCGCAGGCGCTCGCGGAGTCATCTCCGATCACCGGAAAGATCGCCAGCATGCCGTCGCCGATGAACTTGAGCACCTCGCCGCCGAACGCGTGGACCGCACCGGCGATGCGGTCGAACCAGGCGTCGAGCGCGGCAATGACCGCGGTGGCGGGGCCTGCTTCCGAGAGCGGGGTGAAGCCGCGCAGATCGGCGTAGAGCAGCGCGGCATGGATGGTCTCGCCGACACCGCGCCGCAGCGGCGCCGCCAGCACTCGCGCCGCGCTACGCCGGCCGAGATAGGCCTCGAGCACCGCGCTCAAGGCGGCACGCGCCGCAAGCGCCGCAAGCGGCGCTGCGGCGAAACGCCCGGCCTGGCGCAGCTGGTCTGCCTCCTCGGGCGTGAACGGGCGCGACGCGATCCAGGCGAGCGCCGGCCCGTCCTCTTCCGGCCCGACGATGTTCTCGTGGACGGGCCCGGCCCCGAGCCCGGCGAGCCAGCTGCGGCCCGCGCCCCCGGGCGGATCCGTCGGCTCGCCGGATATGCCGCTCGCCGCGAATCCGAGGGCCTCGATCACCGCCCCGGTGTCGGCCCGCCAGAGCCAGGTGCGGTGAGCGATGATCGGGTGCGGCACGGCCAATGTCAGGGCGCCGCCGGCGAGCGGCACACCATCCACGACAAGGCGCGCGCCGAGTTCCGCAAGCAAACGGTCGGCGCCCGGCAAAGCGCCGGCGGCGTCGACGAGCCAAGCGAGCGTCGAGGGCAATTGCATGCCTCGATCATGCGGCCGCGGCGCGGCATTGTCACCAGCCGGTCTTGAACCGGTCCTGGGGCAAGTCCAACTCCGGGCGACGATATGTTCTAATGAGGGATGGATGCCATGCGCTCCGTCGAAGATCCCAAGGAGGCTGCCCATGACTGAACCGCTCGTGGTCCGGCGCGAAACCCACATCACGGCCCCGCCAGCCACCGTCTTCGCCTTTCTCACCGATCCTGAGAAGATCATCCGCTGGATGGGCACCGAGGCGACGATGGAGACGCATCCCGGCGGGCTCTATCTGGTCAACGGCATCGGCGACAGCACCGCACGCGGCGCATTTCGCGAGGTCGTGCCGGTGCACCAACTCGCCTACAGCTTCGGTTGGGAGGGCCGTGAAAAGGTACCCCCGGGATCGAGCCTCATCGAGATCGACCTCATCGACCAGGATGGCGGCACGTTGCTGCGCATGACCCACACAGGCCTGCCCGACGCGGAACAGTGTGCCCTCCACGCATGGGGCTGGACGCATTACCTCGCGAGGCTCACGGTCGCCGCCGCCGGCGGCGATCCGGGCCCGGATAGCCGCCCCCAGCCGCAGCGTTGAGCGTTGATTGACTCCTTTTCGGTGTCTCGATCGTCCTGGCTACAGTGGAAACCTAAACACCGGAGCAGAACGATGAGCCTCCAAGACAAACATGTTGTCGTCACCGGCGGAAGCCGTGGCCTTGGCCTGGGACTGGTCGAGGCCCTGGTCGCGCACGGCGCCAGGGTGACGGTCGTCGCCCGCGATGCCGATGCGCTTAAGTCCGTCCGCACTCGGCTGGGCGTCGCTACGATCGCCGCCGACGTGACCGACAAGACCGCTGCGCAGCGCATCCTTGCCGAAGCCCGCCCGGACGTTTTGGTGTTGAACGCCGGCGGGAAGCCGCGCATGGGTCGGTTGGACGAGGTGAGCTGGGAGGATTTCACCGCGACCTGGGAGACCGACGTCAAGGCCGGACTCCATTGGCTGCAGGCGGCGCTCAATCTGCCGCTCAAGCCGGGAAGCCGCGTCCTGGTGGGATCGAGCGGCGCGGCCATGAACGGATCGCCAATGTCGGGCGGCTATGCCGGCGCCAAGCGCATGCTCTGGTTCATGGCCAAATATGCTAACGGCGTCTCGGAGCAGAAGAACCTTGGGATCCGCTTCCAGGCGATCGTACCGCAGCAGATCATCGGCGGCACCGGGGTTGGCGACGCCGGCGCTAATGCCTATGCCCGGGCGATGGGCATCGACGTCAAGGCATATCTGGCCCGCTTCGGCCCGCCGATGCCGCCGCGGGATTTCGGCGAGAAGGTTGTTTCCGTGCTGGACGACCCGAAATATGCCGAGGGCTTTGCCTTCGGGCTCAAGGGCGATAGCGGGATCACGGTCCTCGAAGGAGAGGCGGCTTGAGCGCAGCCTCATCCTCGCCGCCGCCGGCGCGCCACGACCAACTCGTCGCGCTGGCCAGCGAACTGCGGCCGGAGCTCCACCGCTACTGCGCGCGCCTGATGGGCTCGGTGATCGATGGCGAGGATGTGGTGCAGGACACCTTCGCCCGCGCCTTCGTCGCGCTGGACGAACTGGAGGAGGGCGCGCCGCTCCGCGCCTGGCTGTTTCGGATCGCCCACAACCGCGCGCTGGATCTGCTGCGCAGCCGCGCCATCCGCGCAGCCGAACCCATCGAGGCGGCCCACGAGGTCGTCGATCCGGAAAGCCCCGATCCTGTGGAGGTGATGATGCGGCGGGAGGCGGTCGAAACAGCGGTGTCGCGGTTCGCGGAGCTTCCGACCACGCAACGCAGCGTGGTGATCCTCAAGGACGTGCTTGACCAGTCCCTGGAAGAGATCGCCGCCATGCTCGACCTCACCGTCAACGCGGTGAAAGCCCATCTCGCCCGCGGGCGAGCCCGGCTCAAGGCCATCAACATTGGAGCGCAGGTTAAGCCCGCGCCGCGCGCGCCGTCATCAGACGTGGCCCGCTATGTCGCGCTGTTCAACGGGCGCGACTGGGACGGGCTGCGCGCGATGCTGGCCGACGACGTGCACCTGATCCAGTCGACGTACCCGCTGCGCGCCGGTGCCGCCGACGTCGGCATGTTCTTCGGCATCTACGCCAAGATCGATGGCGTGCGGCTCGCGCCCGCCTGGCTCGAGGGCCGCGAGGTGATCGCGGTCTGGGAGGATCCGCAAGCCGCGAAGCCCAGTTACCTGATGTGGCTGGAATGGAAGGACGGCCGCATCAGCTTCATCCGCGACTACCGCTATGTCCGCTACGTCGTCGACGACGCCGAGCTGGTGCTGGCGCCGGACGTCGAGCCCGGGAACGATGGCGCCGCGCATTGACGGTGGCGCGCCGTGCAAGAAGGGCGCGCGACGAGCGCCCATTCCTGTTTCAAATTTCAAAAAGCCGAGCGCGAAGCGTTTTGAGTCACCTCACCCCGCTCTTGCGGGGAGACGTCGCCCGCGAAGCGCAGCAAAGCCGGGCGGGTGAGGGCCACGCGCATAGTCCGTGGAGAGACCCCTCATCCCAACCTTCTCCCGGTAAGAACGGGGAGAAGGAGAAAAGACAGTGCTTCGCATTCCCGCGACGCAGATAGCGCCCGAGGTGTTGTGCGAACCACCCTCGAGAAGTAAGAGGGCGCAGGGAATACCGGGTGCGCGTTGCACCCGCGGCCGCGTGTGCAACTAAAAGCACACGCGTTAGCAACCACAGGTACGCCGCAATCAACCGGCATTCCCTGCGCGATGGTTTTTAACAGCTTATTTCGTGCTCCCCGGTGACCGGGCTCTTTTGCCACCGTCGTTCGCAGGATCGTGTCCTACGACCTTAGCGCCAGCGTCGGGACGACAGGACGACACGACTTCGCTGTCCGCTTCAACGTCGCTCGTCTAGCGACGCCGCCGCGTCCACCGCATCCCGCCTCAATGTCCGTGACGATCGCGAGCCGCCCCTCTTGTGAGGACGGGACGGCGGAATCAATAATGCTGTTTCTACCAAATCGCGAAGCGAAATGGTGGGCACGCTTCCGCCTTCGCTGTTCGAGCTACGGCGGACAAGTCGCTTTGCCCTACGGCGCAGTGGCATGCGTTGAGCGGCTGCGGTGATGGGCGCGCGGCTGCGCCGCTCCTTCCAATGATAGCTTTTTGGAGAGACGATGTCGGATTCCCCTCTCGTGGATCGTCCTTAGAGCTCGAGATCGAAACAAGGAGGTTCCCATGTCGTATGTCGATGGTTTTGTGGTTCCGGTGTCCAGGGATAAAATCGAAGCCTATAAGGCGCAGGCGCGGAAGGCCGGCGAAATCTGGAAGGAATATGGCGCGGTCGCCTTCGTCGAATGCATCGGTGACGACGTGCCTTATGGCACCTTGACCTCGTTTCCCCGCGCCGTGCAGGCGAAGGATGACGAGATCGTCGTCTTCTCATGGATTGTCTACCGGTCGCGGGCCGAGCGCGACCAGATCAACGGGAAGGTCATGGCAGACCCCCGCCTCAAGGGAGACATGCCGTTCGATGGCAAGCGATTGATTTACGGCGGATTCGAGATGTGGTTGGACATCTAAAGACGGCTGCCGTCAGCGCGAATGCGATCCGTACATTGAACGCTATTCGCGGTTTCGAGCGGCCGCTCAGACGCTACGGGACGAGGAGCAGCCGGCCGGTAAATCCGCGTCGCTCCATCAAGGCATGGGCGTGAGCCGCTTCGGCTAGCGGCATCGTCCTGTATGCCGGCGCCTTGATCCGATCATGGATCATCCAATTGGCGAGCGCCGTTATCGCGGCGCGAAGCTGCTCGCCGTTCAAAGTCTCCGACGAGTAGCCGGTGAGCGTCACCGGCCGTATCAATTCGAAGGCATCGAACCTGACGTCGCTACCGCCGACCGCGTCGACGAGCGACAGCGTGCCCCCCGGCCGCAACGCCGCCACGAGGGGCGCAATAGTTCGCCTCCGACGGCATTAAGGACGCCGTCGACACTCTGCGCGTCCAATATCGATGCATGCTTCGCATCTGAGGCGACGATCACCCTTTCCGCGCCGAGCGAGCGAACCTAATCGACCTGGTCCGCTCGATTGACCACGGCAATCACCGACACGTCTTGGCCGTGGGCAATCGCGGTCGCCGCCGGTCCGATGCCGCCGGCAGCGCCCGTCACCACGATCCGCCGCCCTGAAAGCGCGGCGATCCTGTGCAGGCCTTCGAAGGCCGTTACCCCAACCAGGCCGATCGCCGCCATTTCATGCCAATCGAACCCGGAGGGGATGGGCGCGACCGCGCTGGCCGACACGGTGACATACTCCGCATATCCCCCAGGCCGCTCGGCGCGAACCCCTCCAAGGCCCTGCATCATGGTGATCACACGATCGCCGCGGCGAAACTCCTGGACCGCATGGCCCACCTCCTCAATCTCCCCGACAACCTCCACATCGGGAACATAGGGGAACGGTTGAGGCTTCCTCACCGGCCAATTTCCGGCTCGGATCTCGAGGTCGGTGTGGTTGATGGCCGACGCGATGCTCCTGATCCGAACCTCGTCGGCGCGAGCGGAGAGAACGGCACCTCGGCATAGGTCAGGACGTCCGAAGGGCCATGCTCTCGCATCAGGATTGCGTGGGCGGTCTTCGTCGCCGTGGGCTTCATGATCCACTCTTCAAATGATGATTTCGCATCCGTAGCGCTCGCGTGTCCGCTTCGCAAGGCGAGCCGAAGCTTAGTTGATTCCGGCCGGATCGCAGCCCGCGGCTCGGGCGGCCTGCACGGCATCCTCGTAAGCCTTGCGGAAGTCCGATGAGTCCGGCGCGAATTGCTGCTTGTTGTCGGCCTCGCGCACAGCTGAATTTAGCTCGTGGCAGCGCAGGCTCTTTGCCCACAGGCTGTCATCGTTGCTGCTGCTGATGATGATGATGAAATCCTGCGGGAAAGCGTTCGATTTAGCTGACGTTGAACGCGTCGCCTTCCTGCGGATAGTAGACGCCATTTTTCGGCGGATAGACGTTGAAGTCGTCATAATCAAAACTGGTCTCAATCGTCCGTGCGTCAGCCGTCTTGATTAGGACGTTGTGTCCCATCACCCGCCGATCATTGTAGGAAATGCCGGTATCGAACGATCCGGTGACGGTCGCCTGTCCCTCCGCGCCGAACCAGTGGATTAGCTCGGCGGAAAGTTGCGGCCGAAAACGAGATTGACCGCGCCAAAGATCATCCCGAGCGGAACGGCAAGAAGTACCACCAATAGCCGGAGGCAGCCTGCTTGTCGGCTGATGTGATTGACCCACACAGCGATGAACGGCCCCAGGATGAAGACAGGCATCATGAAAAAGCGCCACCGCGCCAAGGTGTAGAGAACGTGCAGGATCGCGTCGGTCAGCATGTCGTTCTACCTGTTCACCGGCCTGCCTCATGCGGCCGGACGCGGTCTGTCCAGGAAGATGCAAGATGTCGGGGCGCTATATTAAGCATCGACGACGGAGGTTTGACGGTGCGCCGGGAAGAAGACATCGAAAGTGCAGCGATTTGAAATCATGGCTGCGTCAAACGGCTTCTCGCCGTCGGAGTGCCCGGAACAATATCGATCGACGATCTCAATCTTTTGACCGCTTCAGGCGACGGCATGATTTATCACGTCATGTCCAACGTCCCGGAGCAGGGTCGGCCGGGAGTGAGGCAAATCGGCATCGAGGACACCACGGATCAACCTGACGGCCGACAGCCGCAGTGCCTCATCGAAATCGCGATCGAGCCGAAGTCGAAGGCCGACCAGGAGAAGCTCGGCATTGCGCTGGCAAAGCTCGCCGCCGAAGATCCGTCGTTCCGCGTCTCGACCGACGCCGAGTCCGGCCAGACCATTTTGAAAAGCATGAGCGAACTGCATCTCGACGGCAAGATCGATATTCTGCGCCGGATCCACAAGGTCGACGCCAATGTCGGCTCGCCGCAGCTCGCGTTCCGCGAGCACATCACCGAGCGAGCCGAGGCGAAGTACACCCACAAGAGGCAGAGCGGCGGTACCGGCCAGTTCGCGGAAGTATCGATCGTGGTCGAGCCGAACGAGCCCGGTAAAGGCTACGCGTTCGTGTCCGAGATCGTCGGCGGCGCGGTGCCGATGGAATACATCCCCGGCGTCGAAAAGGGCCTTCAGAGCGTGCTGAGTTCGGGCGTGGTCGCGGGCTTCCCGGTGGTCGACGTCAGGGTGCAACTGGTCGACGGCAAGTATCATGACGTCGACTCCTCGCGGCTCGCCTTCGAGATCGCTGCGCGCGCGGCATTCCGCGCGGCGCTGCAGAAGGGCAAGTCGGTCCTGCTCGAACCGATCATGAAGGTCGAAGTGGTGACGCCGGAAGACTATGCCGGCTCCGTCATCGGCGACCTCAACTCGCGCTGCGCACTGATCCTGGGTCAGGACGTGCGCGACAACACCAACGTCATCCACGCGATGGTGCGGCTCATGAACACGCTTGGTTACGGGAATGACCTGCACTCAATGAGCGGGGGTCGCGCAACCTTCACGATGCAGTTGGACCATTACGCGGAAGCGCCTCCCAACCTCACCGACGACGATCCGCCGTTTCGGCCGGCGATTGGGATGCGCGCCTGACCCACGCGCGATCGGCGATGGATTCCCATCCCGCCAAGGAGGATTCGCTACATGGAACCAAGGGCGACGGTTAACTTCGCTCTCGAGTCGATCCGACGAGGCGATCTGACGTCAGCCATCGACCGCGTGGAATCGGACGGGGAAGCCGAGCAGGTCAGCGCTGACCACGCGCAGCTGATCAAGATCTTGTACGCTCAGGACAAGGATGTGACGAACATGGCCGCCGTCGGCAAGGCCGCTGTCCGCTACCATCTGAGGCGATCGGAGCTGGAGCGCAACGTCGCTGCAACTCTCAAGCTCAAGACCGCGGCCAAGAGGCTGGCGTGCAACGTGGCCGCCAATTGCTGGCCGGCTGGGGCGATGAGGGCGTGGTCATCGAGGCCTCGCATATCGATGCGGGGCTTGAGCTCGCGATCCTGTCGCTGCGATTGGTCGAGGAATTGGCGCTCGGCCCCCATCAGCTCGGCAACGCCCATTGGCTCGTCGGCGCGCTTCAGCTCGCCGCCGGAAGAACCAATGCCTCTCTGCTGTCGTTCGGACAGGCGCGCGACGCCTTCGCGTCAATTGCAGGTGCTGCTTGCCGACGGCTACCGCGCGATCGCGTATCGTCAGGCGCCGGATCGCGCCGATCGCAGCGCTCGGGAATTGGATGCAGTGATCGACGGGCTTATAGCCGATGGTTCGAAGCAGGCGAGGGGGTTCGCCGACCAGCTCCGCACCGCCGCGCGCATTCTTGGTCATCGACGACAGAGCTGGGCGCCGCGATGCTGAAATTGCCGAATGGGCTGCGACGGATACCGTTGGAGGTGCCCGGAGGGTAACGACGTTTCGATCCGGATTCGAAGGCTTTCATATCGGGCCTGACTAAGCTAATTAGTCTCCAGTATGCGAATGCCCTGACTTTTAAATTGGGCGGCCGGTACGACGACGATCACGGAAGATCGCTTGCTTCCCCGCACCCCTGACGATTTGCAGGAAACCCGATGGCACGCGTGCGCTGTATCACTGAAATGGGCATGGGCGTTGATGTTCATGGGCGAGATGCCACAAAGGCGGCGAGGCGCGCGGTTTCGGACGCCATCCGTCACTCCAGCATTGGGTTCCCCCGGATGGTGGGCAAGACGGCGAAAGACATGTTCGTCGACGTCACCATCGGCGTGCCGGACCCCGGCTCGGTCGACACCGCGGCGGTCGCGAAAGAGCTGCCTTATGGAACGGTGACCGTCACCGCGGTCAAAGGCGGGCTCGAGATCCCCGCCGAGAGTGGCGGCGACGCCATCATCATTGCCAATGCCGCCGTGATCGTCAGTCTGGACGACGTCACGTCCGGCTAGTCGATGCCAGCGCAGCATGCCCCATTCCGGTCCACCGATGCATCCGCTTGATCACCCCATCTGGACAGCGCTGACGACGCGGCAACAGGCGTTAGCCGAAGGCGGCGCGCTGGCGCGGCGCTATCCGCCTGTTATTGCGCCGTTCGCGGCCATCAGCGACATGTCAGCGGAAAGTTTCGCCAGCCTCGGCGCGCTGATGTCGCGCTCCGACATCGCCGTGCTGTTCACGCCCGACCCCGTGAACCCGCCCGACGACTTCAAGATTCTGCTCGCCGAGCCGGGCGAGCAGATGCTTGGAACGCCTGCCCAAAGCCCGCTTCCCGACGTCGAACCCATCACGCTCGGCGCTGCCGACGTTCCCGCGATGCTCGAATTGACTGAACTGACAAAACCCGGTCCGTTCAGCGCACGAACGCACGAGTTGGGGACGTTTCTCGGCATCCGGATCGATGGACGGCTGGTGGCGATGGCGGGCGAGCGGATGAAGCCCGCTGACTATACCGAGATCACGGCCGTCTGCGTGCATCCGGACTACCGCGGTCGCGGTTACGCGCAGTTCCTGCTCGGCGCCGTGGCCCGCCAGATCGTGGCGCGGGGAGAGATTCCGTTCCTGCACGTGTTTTCGCACAACAGCTCGGCGATCGCGCTCTACCGGCAGCAGGGCATGGAAATCCGCCGGTGTCTGTATGTGACGGTGCTGCAACGGCGGGCGTGATACCCCTTGCCACGCCCGGTGACGGCCGTACGTTAACCGGATCGTAGACAAGTAGAAGAGAGTTGTGATGTCCGACCTTTCGGCTTTCCCGATCACCAAACGCTGGCCGGCGCAGTATCCCGATCGGCTGCAGCTCTATTCGTTGCCGACGCCGAACGGCGTCAAGGTCTCGATCATGCTGGAGGAGATCGGGCTGCCCTACGAGGTGCACCTTGTCGACTTCAATAAGGACGACCAGAAGACGCCGGAATTTCTGTCACTCAACCCGAACGGCAAGATCCCGGCGATCATCGATCCCGATGGCCCAGGTGGCAAACCGCTGCCGCTGTTTGAATCGGGCGCGATCTTGCAATATCTCTCCGAGAAGACCGGGAAGCTACTGCCGTCCGACGCGGCGCGCCGCTACCAGACCATCCAATGGGTGCACTTCCAGATGGGCGGGATCGGGCCGATGTTCGGGCAACTCGGCTTCTTCCATAAGTTCGCGGGCAAGGAGATCGACGACAAGCGTCCGCTGCAGCGCTATGTCGCGGAATCGACGCGCCTGCTTGGCGTGGTCGAAGCGCGGCTCGACGGGCGGCCATGGATTATGGACGATGAGTACACCATTGCCGACATCTCGATGCTCGGCTGGGTGCGCAACCTGATCGGTTTCTACGAGGCGCGCGAGCTCGTCGCGTTCGACAATCTCATGCACGTCCCGGCCTGGCTGGAACGCGGGCTTGCACGGCCCGCCGTGCAACGGGGCTTGCAGATTCCGAAGCGGCCTTAATCTTTAGTCGAACTGCGCGCAGGCCGCCTTACGTCTCGGCCGGCGCGCTTACATGTGAGGCGTCATGCTCGTTTCCGCAGAGGATTTCGAACGAAGCCTCGATAGGGTTCGCGCCAACGCCGCGGGACCGCGCGAGGGCATCTTTGGCCCTGCTTCGGTGACCTGGCGGGTCGATCGGGAAGCGGCTGTTTTCCTCGGCGCCGGCCGCGCCTTGCTGCTGCAATTGGCGCATCCGTGGGTCGCCGCCGCCATCGCCGATCAGTCGCCGGTCCTTGCCGACCCGATCGGACGCTTCCATCGGACATTCAATGTGATGTTCACAATGGTCTTTGGGACGCCCGAGCAGGCGCTTGCGGTCGCCCGAAGGCTTTACCGGCGCCATGCGATGGTGGTTGGGGTTCTGACCGCGGCAGCCGGGCCGTTTGCTACCGGCTCGCCGTACCACGCGAACGAAGCCTCGGCGCTGTGCTGGGTCCATGCGACGCTGGTGGAGACGGCGCTGTTGGCCCATGACCTGGTGTTGCCAGCGCTTTCGGATGACGCGCGCGAACAATATTGGTCCGAGGCGCGCTTGTACGCAGCCCTGTTCGGCATCCCTCCAGACAGCCTCGCGCCAGATTGGAAGTCTTTCTCGGCCTATCGTGAAGCGATGACCGAATCCGATGTCCTCACCGTCAGCCCTGCCGCCCGCGACATCGCGCGGCAGATCTTCTCTGGCGCCGCCACGCGAATTCGGCCGCCGATGTGGTATCGGGCCCTGACCGCCCAGATGCTGCCCGCTCGATTGCGGGTGGCGTACGAACTGCCACTCGGCGAAGCGGAACGTCGGAGCGCGAGCCGCGCGCTTACTTGGATGGGGCGCAGTTATCCTTTGCTCCCCGACCGGCTCCGCACGGTCGGCCCTTATCAGGAGGCGAAGGCGCGCATGAATGGGAGTAACCGGCTTTCCCTCACCACGCGGTGGCTGAACCAGCTCTGGATTGGTCAGCCGAGCATGGGCAGGTCTGGTTGCGAACACGCGGCGCAGGGACCTTCCAAGCGCCCCGAACGGCGTTGACACGAGGCAGCGCGGACGCCCCGCTCACGTCAACCGGTTATTGCCCACACGCACCGAACCCTTGTCGCAGGTCGGGTCGACCGCGACTGCGGTCTTCGCCACCTTTCCCCGCGCCATCGTGTTGTTGTCGATCTGCACATTCCTCGACCTTCCGACAAAGATCGCGCTGTCGGGCTTGATGCCGTAGAGCTGGCCGGCGTCGAACGCGGTGCCGCGAATAAATGTCTGGCCGATTAAGTTGCCAATGATTTTGACGCCGTCGGCATTGTTGACGAAAATCGCGTAGATGTAGGAATCGTCGATGTGGTTACCCTCGATGGTCACGTTGCGGTTCTGGAAATTGTTTTGAAAACCCTTCGCGCCTTCGGGTAATGACATGCCGACATAGATGGTGCCGAGCGCGCCGCTGCCACCGGTGAGCTCGTTGGCGCCGGTGATGCTGTGGGTGAAACGGTTACCCCTCAGCACGAGGTTTTCGGCAAAACCGGACTCCGACCAGAAGCCGATGTCGCTGCCGGCCTGCAGCGCGATCGCCGAGGAATAGGTGAACTGGCAGTCTTCGACGACCGCGTTCGGCGCCTTGACGAGGACACGGCCGCAGGCGTGAAAGCTACAGCGCCGGATCGCAGCGCCGGCGCCGATCCGCCTCAGCGAGGTCACGGAGTTCCCGACCTTGAGCGGCAGGTCCTGCTGCAGCACCACGTCGTAGACCAGGTCCGGCTGGGTGGTCGGGCTCTTGTTCTTCCAGATCGGCGCGATCTTGCCCTTGAGTTCGGGCGCGTGCCGCTTGGTGAACTGTTCGATTTTGGTCCGCCCGAGCGAGCGGAAGCTCGCGTGATCGCAACTTTCGATCTCGTCTCCCAGAGCCAGGCCGATATCCCATTTGGGAGTGAGCAGGTAGCGCCGCGGTGCGGGCTTCTCGACGACGTAATAATAAAAACCGTGCACGTTCACAGCATCGTCGGAGGTGTTGGCGAAGGCGCAGTCCTCTATCGTCGGTCCCTGCTCGACAGTGATGAAATGCGAGCCGTCCGAATTGGTCGACACCAGCCGGTCGGTCGTCGCGCCCTTGGGTCGTGGGCCGGGAACGACCGACACCTTCTGCAGCATCATCGAGCCCGCGCCGCCGTTTTCCAGGATCCCCATGCCGGGCGAGGCCAGGAGTTTTAGGTCGATGAAGCTTGTCGCGGCGCTGTCGTCGACGACGATCGCGTGGGCGTTGCCGTTGGCGATCGTGACCGGATCGCCGACCTCGACCGGCAGCTGGCTTGGGAAGCAATCGTTCGCCCCCCAGCGCAAATGAACCTTGATCAGCCCCGGCGAAATCCACTCGACCTTGGCGGGGGTAAGAAAATCCCGCGCGCCCGCTTTCAGCGCCTTAGTTTTGCGGTCCATGACCTTGAAAAAGCCGTCGGTGATGGTGGCAAGAAACGCTGGATCGTCGGGATACCCGGCGTCGACCTTGACGTTGATCTGGAGCGCGGCCTTGTCGAAGGCGGCGATGGTTCCTTGCGTGAACGGCAGCGGGTCATGGTCGATGGTGAGATCGCGAATGGTGACATGGCTGGAAGTGGAGATCGTCATCGTCGATCCCCGCGCGGCGTTGATCAATTGCGCGCCGTTGCCATTGAGCTCGAAACCATGGAGCCCCTTGAACGCGAGGGGGCGATTGATCCGATAGGTGGCGTTCTTGCCGAGATTGAAGACGATATGAGCTGGTCCGCCGGCCTTGGCGGCATCGCTGGCCGCCTTGGAAATAGTGGCAAGCGCCTTGGCGAAGGCGGTATCGGCATCGACGCCGGGGCCCAAGAAATTCGCCATTTCGAAAACAGTCGCCCCTGTGGTGGATGCGGTCTGCGCCCGGCTGGCACTGCCGAGCAGGGGGGCCGTCGCGAGGTACGAGGAGGCGAGCTTGATCGCCCGCCGCCGGCTGAGGGGCTTCATGCAAACAGTCCTTCCAGCAATTGCGCCAACCCATCGTAGGCCAACCCAGATGAACCGTCTTGGAACGGGTGGCCGCTCGCCGAGATTTGAAATATCCGGGGACAGGCTGGTCCCAGCGCTTGTTCATGACCGCCGTACTTCGGAAAGTCACGACGGCTCTCGCCGCGGGCGCTTGAAAAGTGGCGTTCGCAGGTGGGGACGCCGAGATCACGAGATTTTAGAGTCCAAAATGACCATCACCATCTACGGCATCAAGAACTGCGACACCATGAAGAAGGCCCGGGCCTGGCTCGACGGTCATGGCGTTGCCTACGATTTTCATGATTACAGGGCCGAGGGCGTCGCCAAGGACAAGCTCAAGCAATGGAGCGACGAGCTCGGCTGGGAGACGCTGCTCAATCGCGCCGGTACGACCTTTCGCAAATTGCCCGAGGTCGACAAGGAGGGGCTGAACGAGAAGAAGGCGCTGGCCCTGATGCTGGCGCAACCCTCGATGATCAAGCGGCCGGTGCTCGACCTCGGCGGCAAGCGCGTGGTCGGCTTCAAGCCGGAAATCTACGCCAAGGAGGTGAAGCGCAAGTGAGGGAGCAAGCGAAAGTACCGGCGAGCGCTGGACGGTGCGCCGCTCCCGAAATACTCGGCGCTCACCTCGGCCGGGGCCGAGCTCAAGATCAACACCAATTGGTCGCTGATGGCCACAAGTTCGACGGTGAAGTTTGC
This sequence comes from uncultured Alphaproteobacteria bacterium, assembly GCA_963822795.1. Taxonomy (GTDB): domain Bacteria; phylum Pseudomonadota; class Alphaproteobacteria; order Rhizobiales; family Xanthobacteraceae; genus Bradyrhizobium. The sequence continues at coordinate 19,315 of CAWGJM010000050.1, read as the reverse complement.
CGGGCTCGCAGACCTGTGCGGGCACCGGCACACTGCGTTATACGTGGTAATTCGGCGGCCGCTCGTCGAGCATGTCTGGCCCGATGCGGATGTTACGACACGTCTGCTGTTGCGCCGCCGTTCCGGGCATAACCAAGAAGTGAGGTCGCGGACGGGTAGGGGATGGCGCGGTTTTACGATAATGCACGGGCTGCAGTGTCGACGGAGCCGACGCCGCCAATGCCAAAACCCGCCGATGCTGCCGGGGATGATGGGTCTCGCGCATCGCTCGATGTTTGAGCATGAAGCGCACGTGAAGGTGCCGGCGAGGCAAGATCGGCCAGTGTCGGTAACAATGATATCGTCGCAGGCGCGCACGCCCGCGGGCTGGGGTGCGAGCTCGAGGTCGATCGCCGCGTTGACGATCCGGGTCGGCACACCCCTTTTGACGTCCATCAGATTGTCGACCTTGAAACCGCCGTCGATGCTGATCGCCTTGTAGGAGCCGACAATTTGGCGGACGCTGTCGTCCTCGCCGAACGACAGCAGCAACCGCTCACAGGATACTTCCTTGCCGTCCGGATCCTCCACCCTCGAAATCGAGTAGGTCGGCCGCCGGCGCGCCAGGCATTCGCGATAGCAGGGCGGCACCAGCGCATAACGGTCCGGTCCGATCGCGTCATCGAGGTAGCGGTTGGTCCGCTGCTCCGGAGCGATGTGATCGTTGCCGTAGGTTGCGGTGAGCCTCGATCCTTCCTCAAGAAGCGCGCCGCCTCGCCCTGGTGCTCGACATTGAATCCCATCATGTCGGCAAGCTCGTCGCCGATGCCGTCGGGCTGGAAATCAGAGATCGCGGGCAGGGGTTTTGGCATGCGCAGCACGCGCAGCCACGCATTCAAGAGAACCCGTTGCTTGATGGACCTGACCACCGAGGGATTGGCGCTAACGAATTCCATTCTCAATCAAATTCGATCACGTCATAGGTTGCGATGCGACCCGGTACGCGATGAAACAGGTCGCGGTCGATGACGGTGCGAAGCTTCGGCCGGGGCTGGGTGTCTTTTCCGCGCATCAGATTCTTGATCTCAAATCCGCCGTCTTCGCTGATCGTCTTCAGCGAGGCAATCACATGGGTCACCGCTCCCGCTTCGGAGAACGGCATCAACAGCCGCTCATGAGCAACAATTCGCCCGTAAAGGTCATCGATGTGAGCGATGGTTGTAGATGGAGGCGCACGCTCTAAACATTCATAATAGACCGGCATCACCGCCGGAGCGAGGCATGGGTCAAGATACTCGTCGAGATAGCGGCCCTTGCCGGTGTGACCGTAGGCCGACGACATCCGTGTGCCCTCGCTCTGGATCGTCAGGCGCGGCGGCTGCTCTGCGGCATCGACGATTTAATAAACGAGGTCCGGCAACTCGTCAGTTAGCCGCTCCGGCCGGTATTCCTCGATCCGCGGTATCCGCAGGTCGAGCGCGTAAAACCTGAGCCACGTGTTCAGGAGATCGCACTGCGTGATCGATTTGACGACCCATGGGTTGGCGCTGTCGAAATCCAAGAGGGGAAATCCATGCTTGATCGAAACCCGTAAATCTTCGGAGTAAGAGGAGAATTTTCTATGAAAGGACGCTTGCCAAGCCAAACAGCGTTGACGACGGCTTGAGGCGCGGTCGGAGCGGTTAGGCCGACCTGCCGGGCGAACCGGCACGAGCTTGCCCCTGCGACCGTTCGACCAAGGGCGAATGAGCCACACGCACGCGCGGCCGATTGCCTAAGCTTTCCACCTTGCCTAACACGCTCCGATGACGGCATATTCCGCCCCGGAGGCGGCGGGTCGGGACGGTTTCCAGGACGTCCCGAATAGATACGCCGGCTGGGAAAATAAGTGATCCATGCGCGGAAAGCCACGCGCGGCAGGGGGAATTTGTTTGACCGATGAGTTCATTCTCGAAACCCACGGATTGACCAAGGAGTTCGCGGGGTTCTTAGCCGTTCGCGATGTCGCACTTAAAGTCCGCCGTGGCAGCATTCACGCATTGATCGGTCCGAACGGGGCCGGGAAAACGACGTGCTTCAACCTGTTGACCAAGTTCCTGCAGCCCTCCGCCGGTACCATTCTCTACAAGGGACGGGACATCACGGCGATGGCGCCGGCCGACGTCGCGCGTCTCGGCCTGGTCCGCTCGTTCCAGATCTCGGCGGTATTCCCGCATTTGACGGCGCTGGAGAATGTGCGGGTCGCGCTGCAGCGCCAGCACGGCCACTCCTTCGACTTCTGGCGCTCGAAGTCGGTACTCAACCGTTTCAATGCCCGCGCCCACGAACTGTTGAACGACGTCGGTTTGAGCGAATTCGCCAATACACCGGCGGTCGAGATGCCCTATGGGCGCAAGCGTGCGCTGGAAATCGCCACCACGCTGGCGCTCGATCCGGAAATGATGTTGCTCGATGAGCCGATGGCCGGCATGGGCCATGAAGACATCGACAAGATCGCCGCGCTGATCAAGCGCATCTCCGCGAAATACACCATCCTGATGGTCGAGCATAATCTGAGCGTGGTCGCCAATCTGTCCGACATCATCACGGTTCTGACCCGCGGGCATGTGCTGGCGGAAGGCAATTACGCCGACCTTTCCAAGGACGAGCGCGTCAAGGAAGCCTATCTGGGGGCCGGTCATGCCTGAGGCGAAGCCGGCCGACGCTACCGCGGCGACGAAACCCACGTCGCAAGAGGCGACGGGCAGGAAGATTCTCGACGTGCAGAATCTCGAGGCCTGGTACGGCGAATCCCACATTCTCCACGGCATCAATTTCAGCGTGAACGCGGGCGAGGTGGTCACCCTGCTCGGGCGCAACGGCGCCGGCAAGACCACGACGCTGAAGTCGATCATGGGCATCATCGGCAAGCGCACCGGCTCGATCCGCTTCAACGGCCAGGAGATCATCCGCACCTCCTCGGACAAGATTGCGCGGATGGGGATCGCGTTCTGCCCGGAGGAGCGCGGAATCTTCGCAAGTCTCGACGTGCGCGAAAACCTGTTGCTGCCGCCGGTCGTGCGCGCCGGCGGGCTGTCCCTGGAGCAGATCTTCGAGCTGTTCCCGAACCTGAAGGAGCGGCTGAAGAGCCAGGGCACCAAATTGTCGGGCGGCGAGCAGCAGATGCTGGCGATCGCGCGAATCCTGCGCACCGGCGCGAGTTTTTTGATGCTGGACGAGCCGACGGAAGGGCTCGCGCCGGTCATCATCCAGCAGATCGGCCACACCATCGCGCGATTGAAGAAGGAAGGTTTCACGATCCTTCTGGTCGAGCAGAATTTCCGCTTCGCTTCGACCGTTGCCGACCGCTACTACATCGTCGAGCACGGCAAGATCATCGACGGTTTTGCCAATTCCGAGCTGCAGGCCAATATGGACAAGCTTCACACCTATCTCGGCGTTTAACCCAAGCAAACGCGCCAAGGAATTGAGCGCAAAAGAGTAGATCCATGCAGGCTCTCTACGCACAGCTTCTGGTGGGACTGATCAACGGCTCGTTCTACGCGCTGCTCAGTCTCGGGCTCGCCGTGATCTTCGGTATGCTCAACATCATCAATTTCGCCCACGGCGCCCTCTACATGATGGGCGCGTTCGCCGCGTATTTCCTACTGAACCTCACCGGCCTCGGCTATTGGCCGGCGCTTATCATCGCCCCCATCGTGGTCGGCATTTTCGGCATGATCCTCGAACGCACCATGCTGCAATGGCTCGCCGGCCTCGACCATCTCTATGGGCTGTTGCTGACGTTCGGCCTGGCGCTGATCATCCAGGGCGTGTTCCAGAATTATTTCGGCTCCTCGGGCCTGCCTTACTCGATACCCGACGAGCTGAAGGGCGGCATGAATCTCGGCTTCATGTACCTGCCGATCTATCGCGGTTGGGTGGTGATCTTCTCGCTGATCGTTTGTCTTGGGACCTGGTATCTGATCGAGCGCACCCGGCTCGGTGCCTACCTGCGCGCCGCGACTGAAAATCCGACCCTGGTGCGCGCCTTCGGCATCAACGTGCCGCGCATGATCACCCTGACTTACGGGCTCGGCGTCGGCCTTGCCGCGCTGGCCGGGGTATTGTCGGCGCCGATCAATCAGGTGCGGCCGCTAATGGGCGAAAATATCATCATCGTGGTGTTCGCGGTGGTGGTCATTGGCGGCATGGGGTCGATCATGGGGTCGATCATCACCGGCTTTACGCTCGGGGTGGTCGAGGGACTGACGAAATACTTTTATCCCGAAGCTTCCAACACCGTGGTATTCGTCCTGATGGTGCTGGTGCTGCTGGTGAAGCCGACGGGACTGACGGGACGGGCGGCCTGACATGACGGCGATGACCGACGATACGATACCGGTGACGGCGCGCACCATCCACGACGAGATGATTGCGTTCGGCATCATGACGGCGCTGCTGGTGATCGTGCCGTGGACGGGCATCTATGTGTTCTTCGTGATGCAGGCGCTGTGCTTTGCGCTGCTCGCCTGCGCCTTCAACCTGTTGATCGGCTATAGCGGGCTACTGTCGTTCGGCCACGCTATGTTCCTGGGGACCGCGGGCTACGTCTCAGGCCATGCCTTGAAGGTCTGGGGCGTTCCGCCCGAGCTTGGCATCCTCGCCGGAACCGCCGCCGCGGCCGGGCTCGGCGTGATCACCGGCGTCGTCGCGATCCGCCGCCAGGGCATCTATTTCGCGATGATTACGCTGGCGCTGTCGCAGCTATTGTATTTCATTTATTTGCAGGTGCCGTTCACCCATGGCGAGGACGGCATCCAGGGCATTCCGCAGGGCTACCTGTTCGGAATTTTCAACCTCGCCAATCCGACGGTGCTTTATTACACAGTCCTCGCCGGCTTCCTGTTCGGTTTCCTCTTGATCTTCCGCACCATCAACTCGCCGTTCGGTGAGGTGCTGAAAGCCATTCGCGAGAACGAGCCGCGCGCGATATCGCTCGGCTACAAGACCGATCAGTACAAGCTGCTCGCCTACATCCTGTCGGGAACGCTGGCCGGATTTGCCGGCTCGCTGAAGGTATTTGTCGCGCAGAACGCCTCGTTGTCGGACGTCGAGGTGGCGATGTCGGGGCAAATCGTGCTGATGACGCTGGTGGGCGGCCTTGGTACGGTATTCGGCCCTGTGGTCGGAGCCTTCATCATCGTCGCGACACAGCAATATCTGGCCGGATTCGGCCAGTGGGTGACGGTGATCCAGGGCACGATCTTCGTCACCTGCGTGCTGACGTTCCGCCGCGGCATCGTCGGCGAGATCGCGCATTATCTGAAGCGGTCGCTTTAAGCCCAAACGCTTGCTCTGTGTCCGAAGGTCGACAAAGCGGTGGATGACCCGGTTTGGCGCCTGCGCTTGTGGGCTTTCTGACCCATTTCCATCTATGACAGTTTTGTGACAGGTTGCCTCGGCTCCCGTTCCGAAACGATGGACTTGCCCCATGCTGCGCTGGTTTCGCGCCTTTCTGCCGAAGGAAGAGCGGTTTTTCGATCTGTTCGCCCGCCATGCCCAGACGGTGGCGGAAGGCGCGCTGGCGCTGCAGGGCGTGCTGCGGGGCGGGGAGGAGACTTTGGTCTTCTGCCAGCGCGTCAACCAGCTCGAGAATGACGCCGACAATGTCACGCGCGAGGTGCTCACCGCGGTACGCCGCACCTTCATCACGCCGTTCGATCGCGGCGACATCAAGAACCTGATCACCGCGATGGACGACGCCATCGACCAGATGCAGCAGACCGCGAAGGCGGTGATCCTGTTCGAGGTCACCAGTTTCGAGCCGCCGATGCGGGAGATGGGCACGCTTCTGGTCGAATGCGCGAGCCTGGTGGGCCGCGCGCTGCCGCTGATGCAATCGATCGGCCCGAACGTCTCGATGCTCACCGCCATCACCGAAGAACTGACCAAGCTGGAAGGCCGCGTCGACGATCTTCACGACATCGGGCTGAAGGAACTATTCCTGAAGCACCGCAATGCCAACACGATGGATTTCATCGTCGGCGCGGAGATCTACGACCATCTTGAGAAGGTCGCCGATCGCTTCGACGACGTCGCCAACGAGATCAACTCGATCATGATCGAACAGGTATAGGGCAGGGCCGCTGTGGAAGTTACCCTGGGTCTTCCCGTTCTGGTCGGCCTGATCGCGGTTGCGCTATTGTTCGACTTCTTGAACGGATTGCACGACGCCGCCAATTCGATCGCGACCATCGTGTCGACCCGCGTGCTGCGGCCGCAATACGCGGTGTTCTGGGCGGCCTTCTTCAATTTTGTCGCCTTCGGAGTGTTCGGCCTTCACGTCGCCCAGACCATCGGCACCGGGATCATCGAACCCTCGGTCGTCGATGCCCGCGTGATCTTCGCAGCGCTGGTCGGCGCCATCGTCTGGAACCTGATCACCTGGGGGCTTGGGATTCCGTCCTCAAGCTCGCACGCGCTGATCGGCGGTCTGGTCGGCGGCGGCATGGCCAAGGCCGGACTTTCAGCCGCGGTCTGGGGTGGGCTGTCGAAGACCATTGCCGCGATCGTGCTGTCGCCGCTGGTCGGCTTCCTCTTGGCGATAGTGCTGGTTGCCATCGTCTCCTGGGCCTCGGTGCGCTCGACGCCGTTCGCGGTCGATCGCGCCTTCCGGATCCTGCAATTCGGCTCCGCCTCGCTCTATTCGCTCGGCCATGGCGGCAACGACGCGCAGAAGACCATGGGCATCATCGCGGTGCTGCTTTATTCCCAAGGGTATCTCGACGGCGAGTTTGCCGTGCCGTTCTGGGTGGTGCTGGCCTGCCAGGCATCGATGGCGCTGGGCACCTTGATGGGCGGCTGGCGGATTGTTCGCACCATGGGCTTGCGGATCACCAAGCTGACGCCGATGCAGGGTTTTTGCGCCGAGACCGGCGGTGCCGTGACGCTTTTCATGGCAACCTTTCTCGGGGTTCCCGTATCGACCACCCACACCATCACTGGCGCCATCGTCGGGGTCGGCGCGGCGCGGCGCATGTCGGCGGTGCGCTGGAACGTGGCAAGCTCGATCGTCTATGCCTGGGTGATCACGATACCGGCGTCGGCCATCGTCGCCGCGCTGGCCTATTGGGCGGCGGCGCTTTTGTAATGGGCAGTAGTCGCGGCTGGAGTCCGGCTGCTGAGTTCCTATATCAGGGGCCACGGGTATCCCTTGATTCCCAGCATTTTCCCTGCCAAACGCTCACCCCCATGACCGAACTGGCCGTCACGACCGAATCGCCGTCCCGCTCGCCGCTCGCAGCCGAAGTGGCGCGGCGGCGCACCTTTGCGATCATCTCGCACCCGGACGCCGGCAAGACCACGCTGACCGAAAAGCTGCTGCTGTTCGGCGGCGCCATCAATCTCGCCGGCCAGATCAAGGCCAAGGGCGAGCGACGCAACACCCGTTCCGACTGGATGAAGATCGAGCGCGAGCGCGGCATCTCGGTCGTCACCTCGGTGATGACCTTCGAGTTCGAGGGCCTCGTGTTCAACCTATTGGACACGCCGGGCCATGAGGACTTTTCCGAAGACACCTACCGCACCCTGACCGCTGTCGACTCGGCCGTGATGGTGATCGATGCCGCCAAGGGCATCGAGGCGCGGACGCGGAAGCTGTTCGAGGTTTGCCGGCTGCGCGACATTCCGATCATCACCTTCATCAACAAGATGGACCGCGAAAGCCGCGACACCTTCGACCTATTGGATGAGATCGAAAAGACGCTGGCGCTCGACACCACGCCGATGACCTGGCCGGTCGGCCGCGGCCGGGATTTTCTCGGCACCTACGATGTCACGAGCGGCGGCATTCGCCTGCTCGAGGGTGGCGGCGCCAAGACCGGTGCTGCGCTCGAAATCGATATCGCCGATCTTGGCGCCCACAATCCCAATCTCGACATGGCCGCCGTCAAGGACGAGCTGGCGCTGGTGACCGAAGCCTGCAAGCCGTTCGAGCTCGAAGCCTTTCGCGAGGGCCATCTGACGCCGGTCTATTTCGGCAGCGCGCTGCGCAATTTTGGCGTCGGCGATTTGCTGGAGGGCCTCGGCCGTTTCGCGCCGCCGCCGCGCGCCCAAGAATCCGATCTACGCAAGGTGGAAGCGGCCGAGCCGCGCATGAGCGCCTTCGTGTTCAAGATCCAGGCCAATATGGATCCGAACCACCGCGACCGCATCGCGTTCGCGCGGCTGTGCTCGGGAAAACTTTCCCGCGGCATGAAGGCGAAGCTGATACGGACCGGCAAGAACATCTCGCTCTCCAGTCCGCAGTTTTTCTTCGCCCAGGATCGCGCGCTGGCGGATGAGGCCTTTGCCGGCGACGTCGTCGGCATTCCCAACCACGGCACGTTGCGGATCGGAGATACGCTCACCGAAGGCGAGGACCTGACCTTTGTCGGCGTGCCGAGCTTTGCGCCCGAAATCGTCCGCCGGGTGCGGCTCACGGATGCGATGAAGGCGAAGAAGCTGAAGGAAGCGTTGCAGCAGATGTCGGAGGAGGGCGTGGTGCAGGTGTTCCGCCCGCGCGACGGCGCGCCGGCTCTGGTCGGCGTGGTCGGCCCGCTGCAGCTCGACGTGCTCAAGGCGCGGCTCGACGCCGAATATTCGCTGCCGGTCGAATTCGAGGTCTCGGAATTCCAGCTCGCGCGCTGGATTTCCTCCGACGACCGCAAGAAGCTCGAAGCCTTCATCGCTGCCAACGGTTCCGGCGTCGCCGACGACGTCGACGGCGATCCAGTGTTCCTGGCCAAGAACGAGTTCTATCTCGGCTATGCGCGAGAGCGCGCCGAGGGGATCACGTTCGCAAGCGTCAAGGACGTGAAGAAGAAGGGGTAGGGCGGACGGCTTCTTCTAGCTCAGATCGTCATCCCCCGCGAAGGCGAGGGACCAGTATCCCAGAGACATCCCTGATTGATCGACAGGTCTCGGCGTACTGGGTCGCCCGGTCAAGCCGGGCGATGACACGAGCGTGACTGGCAAGGCAACAGGAAACTCTCGGCCATGAACGCGCGGATGTGAATAGCGGCAGCCTTGATGCTGCCCGCTCGGAGCATCATTGTAGTGGCGTGTCGCTTTCGAGGTGTCCTTGCATGCTGCGGCGCATCGTAATTGGTCTTATCATCGTTGCAGCCACGATCATGATCGCCGGCCCGGCCGAGGCGCGGCAGCAGCATCACATCAACGCTACGCCGTTCGCGCATGAGCCGTGCAGCGTGCTGTCTGGCAAGCCCTGCACGCCGACATACTGCAGCGTCTTCAACCACGGGCCGTGCATCCCTGAGATTTTCTATCCCTACGGCGAGAACCTGCAGCTCACCATCCAGACCGTGCCGCCAAAGGACGATGAGGCCAAATACCAGCGGCCCGACCACGATCTCGACACCATCGGCGATCTCTTCGCGGAATTGCGTTCCTGCTGGTCGCCGCCGTCTCTCGACGCCGCGCACGAGGGCATGCAGATGTCGGTGCGCTTCAGCTTCAAGAAATCCGGCGAGATGATTGGCCCGCCGCGCGTGACCTTTGCCACCGCAGGCGTGCCGGCCGACACCCGCGATACCTATCTGAAAGCGATCAACGACTCGCTGAGCGCCTGCATACCCCTGAAATTCACCGGCGGCCTCGGCGGCGCTCTCGCTGGCCGGCCGATCGCGATCCGCTATGTGGATAATCGCGAATTGGGCACGCCGGCGGGAAAGCCGTGACGTGCAGTTCCGACATCGTGCCGGTTGACGGCCACGCGCCGGCTCCGCCCGCCAAGGGGCTAGCAAAAAGGCAAGGCATGGGTAAGTTTATGGTGCCGCGGCGTGCGCTCGCGCCGGTGGATCGGCCAAACTCCAAGAGAAGCGTCATCAGAAAATGTCAAGAGAAAACGTCAGAAGGAAACCTCATGAAATCAGTCGCCGCACTGTGCTCGGTCATATTCGTGTGCTCGCTCCACGAGGCGAAAGCACAGGCGAAAGCGCTGCCGGCGGTCGATTTTTCGACAATGACTTGCGAACAGTTCTGGGAGAAAACCACGCCGAACGACAGAGGCCCATTTCTATTTTGGCTGAGCGGCTATTTCGGGCACAAGAACAACTCGCCTGTGCTGGACCCCGCGGGCTTTACCGAAAAAACCAAAGCTTTGTCCCAATACTGCTCCAAGCAGCCCAGCGACAGCATCCTCTCTGCCGCCGAGAAGGCTTTCACCAATTAGACCAGACGTTCCGCTGAGGTATCCCCGAGGCTCATTTGCAAAAGAGGACATTTTGGGACTGCTGGTGATGATCCTGGGCCTCGTGGTGTTCCTCGGCGCCCATACGCTGACGACGCAGCGGGAGTTGCGGGCGCGGCTGATCGGCTCGATGGGCGAGGGCGGCTACAAAGCGGGCTATGCGGTGGTGTCGCTGGTGGGGCTGGCGCTGATCGTCTGGGGCTTTGCGCATTACCGGGCGGCCGGCATGCGGCCGGTCTGGTCGCCGCCGACGGCGCTGAAACATCTCAACGACGCCTTGATGCTGCCGGCCGTGATCCTGGTGGTCGCGGCCTACATCCGTGGCCGCATCTATACCGCCGTGAAACATCCGATGCTTTCGGGCGTCAAGCTGTGGGCGTTCGGGCACCTGTTGGCCAACGGCGATCTCGGCGGCATCATCCTGTTCGGCTCGTTCCTGGGCTGGGCGGTGTTCGACCGGATTTCGCTGAAGCGCCGTACTGATACCGGCGGGCCGCCGATTCCCGTCGGCGGCATCACCAACGATTTGATCGCGGTGGCGGTCGGGATTGTCGCCTATCTGGCACTGGCGTTTGCGTTCCACCCCGTGGTGATCGGCGTGCCCGTGATCGGAGCTTGAGATGTCCGTCCAGTCCAAGATCAAGCGCAAGACCGCGCCCGATATTCGCGCCCGCAAGAACGGCGAGCCGATCGTGATGCTGACATCCTATCATGCGCATACTGCCGCGCTGGTCGATCGGCACTGCGACGTCATCCTGGTCGGAGATTCCCTCGGTAACGTCATGCATGGCTTCGAGACCACCGTGCCGGTGACGCTCGACATGATGATCTTGCAGGGCCGTGCCGTGATGCGCGGTTCCGAGCATGCGCTGGTCGTGGTGGACATGCCCTTCGGCTCCTATGAGGCCTCGAAGGAACAAGCCTTTCATTCCGCGGCCAGGATATTGAAGGAGACCCATTGCGGCGCCGTCAAGCTCGATGGGCGGCGCGCGGATGGCGGAGACGATCGCCTTTCTCGCGGAACGGGGAGTCCCGGTGATGGCGCATATCGGCTTGACGCCGCAGTCGATCAACGTGCTGGGCGCGTTTCGCGCTCAGGGCCGCGAGGAGGGAAGCTGGCAGCAGATCGAGCGCGACGCGCAAGCGGTGTCGGATGCGGGTGCGTTTTCGGTGGTGATTGAGGCGCTCGCGGAACCGCTGGCAAGGAAGATCACGCAGGCCATCCCGATCCCGACCATCGGCATCGGCGCCAGCGCCGCCTGCGACGGGCAGGTGCTGGTGCTGGAGGACATGCTGGGATTGTCGCCGCGCACGCCGAAATTCGTCCGTCGCTACGGCGAACTGGGACCGATGATCGAGGCCGCGATCGAGGGCTATGCGCGCGACGTACGTTCGCGTGCATTTCCGGGACCGGAACATGTCTACGGCATGAAGGTGAAGGGTTGAGCGGATATCCGCCAGGAATGCTCGCCGATAACCTGCCGCAGCACGAGACGGACGAAACTGACGGCCCCTGATCGCGCCCGACGCCGCATTTGCGCCTTGATCCCGCTCTTTGCCTTGCCACCGCCATACCGATAGGGTATCGCGCCGCCACGCCGGCGTTAGGTCCGAACGCGCGGTGCGGTTGCTGCCGCCGCGACGCGGGATAGGAAATTGTTAAGTGTCTGAATTATTTGACGAAGTTGACGAGGAGGTACGTCGCGAGCAGCTCAAGAAGCTGTGGGACCAGTATTCGCTATACATCATCGCCGCGGCGCTCTTGATCGTTGCGGCGGTGGGCGGCTGGCGCGGCTACCAGTATCTCGAAGCCCAAAAGGCGGCCCAGGCCGGCGATGCCTTCAACAAGGCCACGGAACTTTCCGAGCAGAACAAGCACACCGAGGCGGAAGCCGCGTTTGCCGATCTCGCTGCCAAGGCGCCGTACGGCTACCGCACGCTGGCGCGGTTTCGCGTTGCCGCCGAGGTTGCCCATCGCGATCCGCAAGCGGCGGCCAAGATGTTCGACGGGATTGCGGCCGATCGCAGTGTCGGCGCCGAGCAGCAGGCGCTGGCCCGCATCCGCGCCGCCGGCCTTTTGGTGGACACTGCTTCATACCCGGATATGCTGCAGCGGCTCGAGCCCGACACGGCGGCGGGAGCCACCTTCCGCCATGCCGCTCGCGAGATGTTGGCGCTGTCGGCCTACCGCGCCAACGACGTCGCAGCGACGCGGAAATGGCTGGATCTGATCGGCTCGGATTTCGAGACGCCACCGAGCCTGCGCTCGCGCGCCGAGGCGCTGCTCGCGCTGTTGCCGCCGGTCGCGAAGAGCTGACGGCGGGATGAGAATTTGACCGGGAAACCGACCATGCGCCGCTCGCAACGCTTGATCGCAGCTGCCGTCTTGATCTCCCTGTCGGGTGCGCTCGCCGGCTGCTCCAACGGTTTGGGCAATTTCGATCCGAGCGACCTGCTCGATTTTCTCGATACCAAGAAGAAGCTGCCGGGCGACCGCAAGCCGGTATTCCCGGATGGCGTGCCGGGCCTCGAACAGGGCGTGCCGAAGGATTTGTACAAGGGCGCGCAGCAGCAGGAGCAGCAGAACGACGCAGCGGCTGCGACGGCTGCGGCCGCGCCGCCTCCGCCGCCCGCCGAAGAGCCCAAGGCCAAGCGCGCCGCGAAGTCCAGATCGAAGGCCAATCAGCCCGCGGCCGCTGGCACGGATCAGCCCGCCGCCGAGACCACGCCCGAGGAAGACGCGACCGCCGCGGCACCGCCGCCGCCCAAGCCGAAGAAGATCGTCCGCAAGCGCACCACCGCCCCACCGCCGGATCAATCGGCCGACCCTGCGCAGTCGGCACAGCAAGCGCCGCCGCCATTCCCGGCGCCGGTGCCGAGCGGCACGTTTACCCGCTGATTTTTCAGTTCCGGTTGCATTGACATGCGCTTGATAAACAGCGCAGGGATCACCCATGTCCTTCACGATCGCCATCATCGGCCGGCCCAATGTCGGAAAATCGACGCTGTTCAACCGCCTGGTGGGACAGAAGCTGGCGCTGGTCGATGACGAGCCGGGCGTGACGCGCGACCGCCGGGAAGGCGAGGCGCGGCTCGGCGATCTCGAATTTACCGTGATCGATACCGCGGGCCTCGACGACGGCGCCAAGGGCTCGCTGACCGCGCGGATGCAGGAGCAGACGGAAACCGCGATAAAACTCGCCGACGCGCTGATGTTCGTGGTCGACGCTCGCGCAGGGCTGACGCCGAACGACAGCGCCTTTGCCGATTTTGCCCGCCGTGCCGACAAGCCGGTCGTGCTCGTTGCCAACAAGAGCGAGGGCAAGCACGGCGATGCCGGCGCGATGGAAGCCTACGCGCTCGGCCTCGGCGAGCCGATCCAGATCTCGGCCGAGCACGGCGAGGGGCTCAGCGAGCTCTACGATGCGCTGCGCGCGTTGATGCCGGAGCCGCCGGACGAAGCGGAATCGTCAGACGAAGACGGCGAGGGTGTGGAGGATTGGTCCAGCCGGCCGATCCGCGTCGCCATCGTCGGCCGCCCCAATGCCGGCAAGTCCACGCTGATCAACCATCTGCTCGGCGAGGAGCGGTTACTGACCAGCGCGGAGGCCGGCACCACGCGCGATTCGATCTCGGTCGAGATCAACTGGAGGGGCCGCGCGTTTCGGGTGTTCGATACCGCGGGGCTCAGGCGCCGCGCGCGGATCGAGGAGAAGCTGGAAAAGCTTTCGGTCGCGGACGCCTTGCGCGCGGTGCGCTTCGCCGAAGTCGTGGTGCTGATGATGGATGCGCAGAACAAGTTCGAGGAGCAGGACCTGCGCATCGCCGATCTGATCGAGCGCGAGGGAAGGGCGCTGGTGATCGCGGTCAACAAATGGGATCTGATGGCCGGCAAATCCGGCCAGATCTCGGCGTTGCGGACCGATGTCGATCACTGGCTGCCGCAGGTTGCGGGCGTGCCGATCGTCGCCGTCTCAGGACTGATGGGCGAGGGCATCGACCGCCTGATGGAGGCGATCGTCGGCGCCTATACGGTGTGGAACAGGCGCGTGTCGACCTCGGCCCTCAATCGCTGGTTCGAGCAGGCGGTCGACGCTAATCCGCCGCCCGCGGTGTCGGGCCGGCGGCTGAAGCTCAACTACATCACCCAGACCAAGGCGCGGCCGCCGAGTTTCGTGCTGTTCTGCTCGCGTGCGGATGCGGTGCCGCAATCCTATCTGCGCTATCTCATCAACTCCTTGCGCGAGGCATTCGACCTGCCGGGCACGCCGGTGCGGATCACGCTGCGGGAAAAGGCCAATCCGTTCGCTCACAAGCGCAAGCGGCTGTCGTGAGCGAGGGCGCGTCCGAGAGCGTCGTCGAGATAGCGCCCGGAAACGGCGCGGCAGTGGCGTTCATCTTCGTCACCGTGCTGCTCGATACGCTGGCGCTCGGCGTCATCATTCCGATCCTGCCAAAACTGATCGAGAGTTTCGTCGACAACGACACCGCGGCTGCTGCGCGTCTCTTCGGGCTGTTCGGCACCGCCTGGGCGTTGATGCAGTTTTTCTTCTCGCCGATCCTCGGCTCGCTGTCGGACCGGTTCGGCCGGCGGCCGGTGGTGCTGTTGTCGAATTTCGGTCTGGCGGCGGATTATGTGCTGATGGCGCTGGCGCCGTCGCTGGGCTGGCTGTTCGTCGGCCGGGTAATCTCGGGCATCACCTCGGCGAGCATCTCGACTTCCTTCGCCTATGTCGCCGATGTAACGCCCTCAGAGCGGCGCGCGGCGATGTTCGGCAAGATCGGCGTCGCCTTTGGTGCGGGCTTTATCTTAGGACCGGCATTGGGCGGTCTGCTCGGCGGGATTGCGCCGCGGCTGCCGTTCTGGGCCGCGGCCGGCTTGAGCCTCGCCAACGGGCTCTATGGTCTCCTGATCCTGCCTGAATCGCTATCGGCTGATCGTCGCTCGCCGTTCCGCTGGAAGAACGCCAACCCGGTCGGGTCGCTGCATCTGTTGCGCGCGAACCGGGTGCTGACCGGGCTGCAGCTGACGAATTTCTTTGCGCAACTCGCGCATGTGGTGCTGCCTTCCATCTTCGTGCTCTACGCGACCTACCGCTATGGCTGGGATACGAAGACCGTCGGCCTAACGCTGGCGATGGTCGGCGTCTGCTCGATGGTGGTGCAGGGCACCGCGATCGGGCCGATCGTCCGCCGCTTCGGCGAACGCCGTGCGCTCTGGCTCGGGCTCGCCTTTGGTGCGGCAGGCTTTCTGATTTTCGGCGCCGCGCCGACCGGGCTCTGGTTCTGCGTCGGCATTCCCGTGATGGCCTTGTGGGGTGTCGCGGGAGCGGCGACGCAGGCGCTGATGACGCAACTGGTGGCGCCGGAGAGCCAGGGTCAGTTGCAGGGCGCAACCTCGAGCGTGCAAAGCGTGTCCCAGCTTGTCGGGCCGTTTTTGTTCACGCTGACGTTCGCCTATTTCATCGGTGCCAATGTTTCGATCAAGCTCCCGGGCGCACCGTTTTTGTTGGCGTCGGTGCTGTTGGTGCTGGCGCTTGTCATCGCGGTGCGGACGCTGGCATCGCGGACATGATGGACATGAGAAAGTCGCGCAGCGCTTCGCTCGACTGATCGGCGGCCGATTTGTTGAACTCCACACGATGGCCGCGATACCAGGTGGGCGACTTGAGCGGCGGAAGGTCGAACGCGAAATAGGCGTCGGGATAGACGATGAGGCGAACCGAAGCGCCTTCGCCCTTTTGCCGAGAAATCCCGATGTCATCCTCGCCATCGACCATCTTGCGGCAGGCTTCCGCCACAGCCAAGTCATCGCGCGCACCGATCAGGACCAACGTGGGAACGGTCAGAACGCCCTTGAAGCTGTCGCAGAACGGAAAGAACGCCGCCGCCGCATGAAACTTGTTTTCATAAGCTTGTTCAATGCTGCCGCGCTCGACCGCTGCAATTGTTTCCCAGGCGCCCCACGCAAAGCCCACGAGCGCGACGCGTCTTGAAATCGACAAACTTTTGCTGGACCAGAAAATTCAAGCCGCGATATGCATCAGGGGCGAGTTCGGGATAGTCGGCGGTGACACTGTGGCCGCACTGCTGGAATTCCCCGTGGGCCGAAACCGTCGATGGTCAGCGTGACATAGCCCCAGGACGATAGTCTTGCGCCCCACTCTTCGTCGAGCGGCTTGGCATATTCACCGCAGGCGGGGAGCAGCACGACGGCAGGGGAACGGCCGCGCGTTCCGGGCGTCTAAGGAAGCCTCGCAGGACAAATGGCAGCGGGCTGACCGGAATTCGGATCATCTCGACCGGCGGGAGGGGATGTTGCTCCGCGTCGCACGCAACGGGATCGCCGATACAGAAGGAGAAGAGGAGAGCGATGATTTCAAGCGGCCGAGAGGATCGAACAGCGGACATGAGACGTCCCCTTTCGTCGTTCTCCGAATTCCCAGGGGTGGGCCAAGCGACTTGTCCGCCGTAGCTCAAAGAGCGAAGGCGGAAGCGGCGAGCCCACAACTCCGAGCAATGACGCGGATAAGTGATGGGCAAGGCGCGAAGTGCGCCTTTTGCCCACCCCTACGCGATCATCGGATCATCCCGGAATGACTGTGTCGCAGTCATTTCTTGATGAGCGGGCACTCGCTTCTTCTCGATCGGAACCGCGGCGTCTTCCGGCGAGATGGTGGCGACGAGCTTGTAATAGTCCCACGGATATTTCAATTCATCCGGCTTCTTCACCTCGAACAGATAGGCCGGAATGATGCGGCGGCCGTCGGCGCGGGGCGGGCCCTTGCCAAACAGCGACGTCGTTGGGATCTCCTTCATCTTGGCGACGACCTGGCGCCGTCATGCGGATTGCCACCGAGCATTCCAGCGCCTTGAGATAATGCAGCACGCCGCATAATAGCCCGCCACTGTCATCGAGGGCATCGTGCCCTTCGGTGACGCCTTCTAAATCGCTTTGACCATGCTCGAGTCTGGTCGTTCATGTCCCAGTACATGATTCCGTAAAAGACAGGCCCTGCGCAGTCTGCAAGCCGAGCGAATGACGTCGGTGACGGAAGAGGCAGCGGCGCGGCGAGCTTCTGGCCGCCCGCGACAATGCCGAATTCCGCCGCCTGCTCATCGCGTTGGTGGTGTCGCCGCCGGCGTTGGCAAGTCCCACCCCTTCGCCTTCGACGCCTGCGCCTGCAGAAAGAACGAGGAGAAGTCGGAGGTGTTGAGCGGATGCTTGACGCTGCCCAGCACCTTGCCGCCGCTGGCGGTGACGACTGCGGCGGTGTCGCGCTCCAGCGCGTGGCCGAAGGCATAGTCGGACGTCAGGAAAAACCAGGTGTCGCCGCCGGCCTTGGTCAGCGCGTTGCCGGTACCATGCGCGAGCATATAGGTATCGTAGGTCACGAGATCGTATCCGGCGTGCAGGCCTCGCCGGTCAGGTCGGCGGTGGCGGCGGCCGAATTGAGCAGGATCGCGTTCTTCTCGCGCCGAGATCGCTCACCGCGAGCGCGACGCCGAACTTCGGAGTGTCGACGATCGCATCGACCTTGTCGATGTCGATCGACTGCGGCGTGACGTCGGCGCCGATATCCGGCTTGTTCTGATGGTCGCCGCTGAGCACATCGATCGTTCAGCCCTTGGCGGGCAGGCCCGAAATCCGCGACCGCCATCTTCTCGCGGCCACCGAATTGGCGCCGCCGATGTCGGCATAAAGGCTCGACATGTCGTTGAACACGCCGATCTTCATTCTTGTCCTGGGCCAGCGCGGGAGCCGCCGATCCGAGCCCCGCGCATGCCATAAGCGCGGCGATATGCCGCGCGAGCATCGTCCTCATTGAATTCCCTCCGATGTGATTTGCCGGGACAGCTCTCTTTTAGGCGGAACCTTGTCCGGCGGAATGAATGTCCGATAACCCTTCTCGGGGCGGGCGGCAATAGAGCATAATGCGGAAGAGGTCCGCCCCGCACTTGGGTAGCGGGGTGAGTACCGGCTTGCCGTCAGGTAACAGACGCCAAGCGCGATCGCGCGCGCTTTAGGACGCGTACTCAGAAGCCGCGCTTGATCGGTGCGGCGTGATCGACTGTCTTCTCCGGCTTGCCCAGGACCGGCCCCAGCCTCGGCCGGACGGCTCCGGCCTCGGCGCTCTCGATCACTGCTGACATGTCCTTGCAGGGCCGGTTGCTAGAACAGGCGCGGCCGGGAGACAATCGATGAATAAGGATCGCCAGCGCATTACCCTGGTTGCAACGAGCATAAGCTATGTTCTCGTGATCTCGGATACGTCCATCGTCAATGTAGCGCTCGAGAACATCTCAAGGGATGCTGGAACTGATGTTACCGGTCTTCAATGGATCGTAACCGCGTATGTCAGCGTATTCGCGAGCCTGGTTCTGTCAGGTGGCGCACTGGGTGATATTTTCGGCGCACGCAAAATCTATCTGATCGGACTTGGCCTGCTCACGACGGCACCGCTTGTCAGCGGTTGCGCGCCGTCATTGTCGGTGCTCATCGCCGGCTGAAATCCTGCAAGGGGTTGGCGCGTCGCTGCTGGTGCCATGCGCGCTGCCTGATCACGTATGCATACCCGGACAATATTGCACGCGCGAAAGCGATTGCATCGTGGGCAGCTGGGGAGGGGTCGCCCTGGTTCTTGGACCGCTCGTTGGCGGGCTGCTGCTTTCAGTGTTCGACTGGCGCAGCGTCTTCGTCCACGTGCCGATCTGTCTTGTAGGCGTATGGCTGACGCTCAAGATGAATGGTCAAATCGGCGATCACGGATGCCGGCGGCTTGATTTGCCGGGTCAGCCGAGCGCGGCGTGCGCCATGATCCTGCTGATCGCCGCGCTGATCGAGGGGCGCGGTCAATTCGGCTAGCCCGACTTCCGGCTAGAGCAACGGCTCGATTCTGGCGGCGATTACGCTCTCAGTGCTGTCGGCATTGTCGTTCGTCATCATCGAGCGCAAGTCGAAGTCACCCCAGGCTAACTCTGTTCCTGTTCTCAAATCCGGTCTTTTCGTGGATCGTCTTCACCGTCTTGTCAGGGTCGGCCGCTTTTTTCTGGCATGCTGTTCGTGTTGAACCTCTATTTTCTGCAGGGCGAAGGCTACACGCC
>CAWGJM010000049.1:0-217725 GCA_963822795.1 uncultured Alphaproteobacteria bacterium | reverse complement strand
GCAGCGCCGCGCCAACGGGCGCGTAATCAGCTGCACGCCATAGTCGACGTGTCGCTTGGGGAGAGCGAGCTTGCCGCCGGCAACACGGCTTCGAGATTGCCCAGACTGTTGACCACAACGCCCAGCGTCGCCATCAGCTTGCAGCCTTGTTCCGTCATATCGCGGCGTAACAAAGGTTTGACCGCCGGCGCAATCTCGAACAGCCGCCCATAGAACAGGGCGGCGGCCTGCGATGTCGGTGCAACCAACTTAACGCGCAACCATCCGCAGCGCGGACCACGCATGCCCTCTGCATCGCCATGCGCAAACGCTTCGACAGTCAGTCCGCGGGTGAGAGCGGCAGCCTTAGCTAAGACGATCATGGTCTTGCGTAACATTGTAGGCACTCCTTTTGGGACGCGACGGCGTCCATTCGACTGACAAAAAATTCACGATCCGTTCACCTGGATTGCGAAAATCAGATCGATGCTCCGCCGCCGCCGTAGAGTTGTGATGGACGAAGAATATGTTCAAGAACATATTTTGACTGGCGGTATTGTCGCGCCAGTTGGAGGCGGCCTCCCCGACTTATTCATGGCCGCTTACAGCCATTTCGCTCGGCGTTGTCGCGTCATACCCGACACATCTGCGGTGTGCTCCGCGCTCCGCGCATGCGTGGTCCGCGCTGCGGATGGTTGCGCGCATCGCGGCCGGCGAGGCGCGCGCGCCTGCTCGTTGGTGGGCTCCACCAGACTGTAGCAGACGCCGCGATGCTCGGCGCACTCACCGATTGTGAAAACATCGGATGTGCTGGTAACGAGATGATCGTCGACGACGATGCCGCGATTGACCGCGATACCGGCCTGAGCGGCGACTTCGGCGTTCGACTTGATGCCGACCACAACAACGACTGTGTCGGCCGCAAGCACGTGGCCGTCCTTGAGCTCTGCACCCCAGTGAAATGTCGCTCGCGCGCGCTTCGCCAGCCAGCGCCGACGAAAGCAGCACGCGATTGTAGGCAAGCCGCGGCTCTTCACCGATCACCGCGACGGCATAACGGCCGAGCGCACGCTGGGCGAGCTCTTCGCACAAGCAGGCAGCCGCCATGCCGTTGCCAACGATGACGAGCGGTTCGCTCATCGTAATCCTAAACCCTGCTCCAGCGTCCACAGCAGCGCCGCGCCAACGGGCGTGTAATCGGCTGCCTTCACGCCATAGTCGACGTGTCGCTTGGCAAGAGCGCTCGCAGCTGGCAACACGGCTTCGAGATTGCCCAGACTGTTGACCACAACGCCCAGCGTCGCCATCAGCTTGCAGCCTTGTTCCGTCATATCGCCGCGTAACAAGGGTTTAACCGCGGCGCAATCTCGAACAGCCGCCCATAGAACAGGGCGGCGGCCTGCGGTGTCGGTGCAACCAACTTAACGCGCAACCATCCGCAGCGCGGACCACGCATGCGCGGAGCGCGGAGCACACCGCAGATGTGTCGGGTATGACGCGACAACGCCGAGCGAAATGGCTGTAAGCGGCCATGAATGAGTCGGCGAGGCCGCCTCCAACTGGCGCGACAATACCGCCAGTCAAAATATGTTCTTGAACATATTCTTCGTCCATCACAACTCTACAGCGGCGGCGGAGCATGGATCTGATTTTCGCAATCCAAGGCGAGCGATCGTGAATTTTTTGTCAGTCGAATGGACGCCGTCGCGTCCGAAAAGGAGCGCCTCAATGTTACGCAAGACCATGATCGTCTTAGCTAAGGCTGCCGCTTTCACCCGCGGACTGAATGTCGAAGCGTTTGCGCATGGCGATGCAGAGGGCATGCGTGGTCCGCGCTGCGGATGGTTGCGCGTTAAGTTGGTTGCACCGACATCGCAGGCCGCCGCCCTGTTCTATGGGCGGCTGTTCGAGGTGGGACAAATATGAACCTGCATCGAGTATCTTTGGTTGACAGCCCAGCAAGTAATCCACCGCCTTCCGGGGTTGGCCACCCGCCGGGCCAGCCCGGTCCGGTAAAGCTGAAAACCCCGAGCCTCCTGCCCGGCTCCGACGGCGAGCACGCGCTGCAGGCGAAATATGCCTCCGAGGATCGGGCCAATACCTTTTATGCCCGGCAGGTCCTGAATTTTCTCGCCCCGCGGATGCGGGAATTCATCTCCCGGCAGGAGTTCATGTTCGTCGGCACCGCCGATCGTCATGGCGAATGCGATTGCAGCCCGAGATTCGGCGAGCCCGGCTTCATCCATGTGCTGGGGAACAAGCATCTCCTCTACCCTGAATACCGCGGTAACGGCGTATTTGCCAGTCTGGGGAACATTTCGGAAAATCCGCACATCGCCCTGCTGATCCTCGACTTCTATCAAGATTCCGTGGGCCTGCATGTCAATGGCAAGGCGCGCATCGCGCAGAGCGACGAGCTCGAAGCCTTTGCCGACAAGCTGCCCAAGGATGTGCTGGTCGAGTTGGCGAAGGACGGCAAGAGACGGCCGAATGGGTGGGTGATGGTCGAGGTCGAGGAGGCCTACATCCAATGCTCCAAGCATATCCCGCTGCTAAAAAAGCTGGAGCGGCCGATCGATTGGGGAACCGACAGCGTCGCCGCGAAGAAGGGGGATTATTTCCAGCTGAAAGACATCCCGCTCTATGACCGGATCGGTGGCGACCAGGCGATGGACATCGCCGTCGATCTATTCCACCGCAAGCTCCTCGAGGACGACCTCGTCGGGCGATTCTTCGACGATGTCGATATGGTGGCCCAGCGGCTCAAGCAGAAATCCTTTCTCGCCATGGCCTTTGGCGGTCCGTACCAGTACAGCGGCGTCGAGCTGGTCAGCAAAATGGGGCTGGAGGCGCGGCATTTCGACCGGATATCCGCGATCCTCAAGGAAACTCTGGAAGAGCTGAAGATCGGCGCCCCGGAGATCGAAGAGGTGATGCAGGTCATTGAGACCACGCGCGAAGCCATCCTGGATCTCTTAGATCGCCAGTGCTGGCGGTGAGGAGCACACCATGACCATACGGGATGGCGATGGGAATGCAGAATCGGACCCACCGGAACCGGCATTTTGGGGACAGCTATTCGCCGGCCTGCCGGCGCCGGTCATCGTCGCGGACGGTCCCGGCGGATCGTCGACACCGCAATCCGAAACTCTCGTACGTGGCCGCAAAACCTGGGTCGATCGGCTGTTCGCGGGCGAGGAATTCATATGCCAACTCGCCTGACAAGATCGTTATCCTGCAGAACGGCGTCGAGATCGAAGATGTGCCGATCGATCCGCTGGGCAGCTGGACCGTCGTCGGACGACATCCCCGGGCCCATATACAACTCGAGGCCTACAAGCTCGGCCTGTTTCACGCCGCCTTCCACAAGAAGGACGGCAGGTTCTATCTCCGGGCGATCGATCTTGAATGCGGGACGCTTCTCGATCGAAAAAAGATCAAGGCGGGCGTGCCGGTTCCGCTACAGGATGGGTCCCTGGTCGACATCCCGGGCTATCAACTGCGTATCCGCCTTGCCAATTCTCCGGCCACCGCAGGGGAGGAGATCGTCGAGGCCGAGGAATTGGCGGAAATTCCCTCCTATTTCTATGTCCCGCCCCCTTCCAGCCCGGTGCTGACGAATCTCATCGAGGATCGCGCCGCCATCGCGCTCTGGTCGGGCGGCGTCACGAGCTTGAGGGTGGCGGACATCATCGAGGAAACCGCCGACGCCAAGACCTTTCGGCTCGTCGGCGAAAAGCCGCTCCTGTTCTCCTATCGACCGGGCCAGTTCGTGACCCTCCTTCTCACCATCGACGGCGAGCATATCGAGCGGTCCTACAGCATCTCATCGAGCCCGTCCCGGCCGCATGTTCTCGAATTGACTGTGAAACGCGTACCCGGCGGTCGTGTATCGAACTGGCTGTGCGACCATGTCATGCTAGGGGAGCGGCTGACCATCAAGGGGCCGGCCGGAAAATTCAGCTGCTTCGATTGTCCGGCGTCAAAGATGCTGTTCATCGGCGCCGGCAGCGGGATCACGCCGATGATGTCGATGAGCCGCTGGATCGTCGACACAACCACCGATGTGGATGTGAAATTCCTGGTCTCGTTCAAATCGCCTGCGGACATCATTTTCCGCAAGGAGCTCGAGCTCATCTCGGCCCGGCATGCCTGTTTCCGCGTTGCCGTCACCCTGACCTCCGCCCGGCCCGGGCGAAGCGAATCCTGGACTGGCCTCACCGGGCGATTCGACAAGTCGATGATCCATGCGCTGGTCCCCGACCTCGATCAGCGGCGCGTCTTCCTGTGCGGGCCCGAGCCCTTCGCCGCGGAGGTAAGGAGGATCCTCCAGGAGCTGGGCTTTGATCAGGCCAAGCTTCATAGCGAGAGTTTCGGATCCAGCCGGGTCGCGGGGGGAGGCAAGCGTGTGCCGAAGCCGCTGGCGCTGTCGGAGCCGCGGCATCGTGTCCACTTCATCAAGAGCGACAGGACGGTCGAGACGGACGAGGCCGTGACCCTCCTGGAACTGGCGGAAGCCCACGGAATCGAGATGGATTACGCCTGCCGGACCGGCAGTTGCGCAGAGTGCGAGGTGAGCTTCACCGGAACGCTCTCCGAGAAACCGGAGCTTGAAAAGGACCGACGGCGCAAGGAGAACGGTATCGCCTTTGCCTGTTGCAGCGTTGCCCTCTCCGATCTCGAGGTGGAAGCGTGAAAGACGGCGCGCGACCATACCGGGACCTGGGGCTCGGTCGGCGGCGGCGCGGTCAGCTACTTTGTTCCTTTGGGGCTCTCTTTCTTGTCTTGGATGCGACGGATCTCCAGATCGTCCAGCGGAGCAAACATTGATGCGGGGCCACAAGGTTGAACAGCTTGGGATAGCGACCGTCGGCTTTTTTTGGTGCTTCCTGATGTGGTTCTCCACGGCTGCGTTCAGCCCGAGCATCGCGGCGACGTATCACCTCACGATCAAGGACCTTGGCCTGCTCGCCAGTTCGGCCATCTGGATGGCGCCGGTCGGGCGCATCGTCGCCGGCTGGGCGTCCGATCGATTTGGCGCTCCGCGGACGTTCGCCGCGATCCTTGCCGGCTGCGGACTGGTTTCGATCGCGTCGGCCTTCACCACCAGCTACGAGCTGCTTTTCGCCGAGCGGGTGGTCGTCGCCATTGCCGGCGTCTCCTTCGTCGTCGGTGTCCAGCACGTGGCGCAATGGTTCGACGCCCACGAGATCGGCACCGCCGAGGGACTTTACGCTGGCACCGGCAATGTCGGCGCCGGGGTCGGCGCATTGTTGCTGCCGCGCATCTTCGGCACCGACTATCGGAGCGCATTTCTGTGGCTGGGCATGATCGCTCTCGTCGTCGCCGCCTGGTATCTGTGGCGCGGTAGCGCCGCCAAGACCATGGAGCGGCGCGACGCGGTGCGGTGCGGCGGCGACCTGCGCGGAATGGTGTTCGTGTGGACCCGCTATATCGCCATCGCTTTGATGCTGGCCTATGCGATGTCGTTCGGCCTCGAAATCGCGTTGAACGCCTGGCTGCCGGGTTATTTCGCCCGCGGCTTTCACGATGAGATTCTTGCGCTCGGCTTCACCGGCGTTGCCGGCATTCAGATCGCGGCAGGCACGTTCGCTGCCGTGGTATCGTTCAACGCGTCTTTGTTCCGGCCGTTCGCCGGCTTCATGTCCGACCTCTTCCAGCGCAAGGGTTGGACGCCGTTGCCTTTCATTGCCAAAGAACTGCCCTACGCGCCGCGCCTGCATTGGCTGGGAATCGCGCTCATCCTGATCATGCTGTCGATGATCGGGCTGACCGTTGCGGGGCTTTACGGCTTCCTGCCCTTGTCGATCGCGGTGCTGGTGGCGCTCGGCATCTTTGTATCTTTCGGCACCGGCGGCACTTTCGCCCTGGTTCCGCTGCTCTTTCCGGACCGCCCCGGTATTGCTGCCGGCTTCATCGGCGGGATCTCAACCGTCGGCGGCATCGCCTATCCGCTGATCTTTGCCAGCGTCAACGCCCACGTAGGATATCTGTACGTCGCGCTCTACATGTTCGCGCCGTTCATCCTGTTCTACTTCTGGGCAGCGCGTTACGAGCGGCACCCGCAGGAGCATGGTCTGCTTGGCCGCGCTCTGGCCGGCCAACGCTCCTGAGCTCTGCACGGACGCCGTCGTGAAACTCTCCAGGAGATGCAATGAATCACGTTGATATTCGTGTCGCGCCGCACGAGCCTTGGTACAAATACGGCGTCGCCGTCCTGCTGTTCGAAATAGCCGTCGCCATCGCGGTCAGCGGCTACTCGCTGTATATGACCTTTAACGGCCTCGGCGGCTTTCCCGGAAAGCATTAGCGCCCGACGGACTACGAATCACATTTAATAAGACGACAGCGCAGTAAATTCTGCCAAGGGTGCCCGCGATTTCGTCAAGCTTCAGCCAAATTGGCTGCGCCACGCGCGCGTTTTTTTGCGCAATTGGAGCTTCGCACGCGAAGACACGGTAATACTACATTATTGTTACTTGCAAAACGGTGACAATTTTCCAAACTGTCATCATCATCATCATCATCATCATCAAGAATATTTTTTTGGAGGCTGCGCTCTCTGGAGACACCCCCATCCAGGGAGCCAGAGATTGTTTGAGACCGTTGACAGCAGTTCCGCAAGAAAAACCCAGGCTGCTTCCCGAGCCAGTGGCTACCCTATGATCCTTCGGGTTTCTTCGCTTGTGGTCGCCGGTATCCTTTCGCTCTTGTTGATAAATGCCGTCGTTCCACCGATTGTCGCCGACCAATCCGACAGGGCGGTGGTCAATGCACCGGTTACGTTGTTGACGTCGCCCATCGACGGTGAAATCAACTCTCTGGCGGCAAATCCCGGTCACTCAGTCGAGGCCGGTGATTCACTGGCGCAGATATCGAACGTCCGGCTGGATCGGGGAACTCTCATTTCGCTCGAGGATAAGGCTTCCGATGCTCGGGAGAAACTGGCATCCGCGCAGGCAAATAAGGAATCGGACCGCGCATATCTGAAATCGCTCGATTCCGAGATCGCGGCCCAGATCGAACAGCTCAAAGCACAGTTTCAGTCGCAGATCATGGAACTGCCTGCGCGGGTGGCGCAATCGGAGTCCCTAAGTGAAGAAAAGAAGGCATTGGTTGATCGGCAATCCGACATGGTCGCACGTGACGCGGCGAGCAACTATATGCTCAAGCCAACCAAGCAGCAGTATTCAGCCGCGCTTCATAATGCGGATGCCGAAAACGCGAAGCTCAATCAGAAACTCGCACAGCTCGATGCCTGCAAAAAGGCGTTTATGTGGGAGACGATCTCGTTGCAATCGGTACCCTCGTTCAGAAGCGCCGGGACATCGACCTCGACGAAAAGAGAATGGGAATCGAGGAAAAAGAACTTTCCGCGGTTCTGGAAGTTCGCCAGCGTCTTATAAACAGGGAGCAAAAGCGACTGGACGCCTTGGCCGGCGCCAATGTGCGGACTCCCACCGGCGGCGAGATCCTGAACGTCGGTGCTACGCCAGGCCGGCATGTGAATGCAGGGGACTCCGTGGCGTCGCTCGTCGACTGCGACAAGCGCTTCGTGGTAGCGATTTTTTCGTATCGGCAGGGGCAGGGCATGAAGGTCGGCACACGCGTCCAGGTTGACGGCGCTTCTTTCGGATCGGGCATCGTGTCGGCTGTGTTGCCCAAGACGAGCGATAAGATCGACGATCGCTTCGCCGTCCCGTTTCCGCAGACGGAGCGGCGGGAACTGTACGCGATCATCGCGCCTGATAATCGGACGGCAGGCATGGTCCACGCGGCAGCCACAGCTCAGCACGACCAGCCGACATCCTGTAACGTTGGTCAGTGGGTAACCGTAACCAAGGATGACGGTATCGTTCCTTCCATGTCGGTTACCTGGCGGCGTTTGGAAACGCTGGTGCCGTCGTGGAGCAACAAAAAAGACTCCGTCCAACCGAACGAAGGCGAGGAAAGAAGACTAGAAACTGGCTTCGCGATGCTCGCGGCTGCGTTCCACTCAGCCTCGCAAGCAGTGGGTCCGTCGGCCGAGCTGAAAGACTGGATGCCGCAGACAACAGATGCTGTCGTCTCTCGATGAAGCGAACGGTTATCACCATCGTTTGTATCGCAACGATAAGCAATGCCATGGCGGCGAACGGCGGTCCAGAATCCGAGCGGGGGCATTATTGCGCCCCGTTGGCCGACGCAGTCGCATCGCAGGCGGCCGGCGCCAAGGCGGTTTTTATCCGCAGTTACGAGCGCGGAGAAGACGAGAGCCGCTTGCCTGCGGGTCTGGCTTCCACCGCATTTGTCTACGATAACGCTCTCGCAGTAATCGCGCTGGTTGCGTGCGGAGACGTGACCAGTGCAACCACAATCGGCAACGCCTTGAGCCTCGCGGCGCATAGCGACCGCAGTTTTCCGGATGGCCGCGTTCGGAATGCCTATCGGCCAGGGCCTGTGGGCGATGGGGCTCCGGCGTTACCGGGGTGGTGGGATGACAAACAAAAGATCTGGGCCGAAGACCCGGCCCAGGATGGCACCTCAACAGGCAACGTTGCCTGGGCAGCCTTGGCGCTCCTGACGCTGCATCAGGCAACCAAGCAGCAATCCTTTCTGGTCGACGCCCGGCACCTGATCGACTGGGTGATCGCGAACCTCTCCTCCGGCAACGGATTTCGCGGAGGATTCCACGGTTACGATCCGCAGCAGGTGCCGCTCACCTGGATATCGACCGAACACAACGTCGATGTGTATGCAGCTGCCACCTGGCTATTCCGTCTGACAGGCGAGCGAAAATATGCAGACGCGGCGTCTCAGGCCCGGCGGTTTCTCGAAAGAACCTTCGATGTGGACCATTTCCTGTTGGGAACCAAGCCCGACGGCAGCCTCGGGGATAGCGGGATACTCGCATTGGACGTGCAGCTCTGGCCATGGATGGCAATCCCGGATGCGCCCGCGCAATGGCGTTCGGCGCTCAATTTTGCGGCGACGCATCTGGCTGTGAAGGATGGCTTCGACTTTAACGGTGACCGGGACGGCCTCTGGGTCGAAGGGACCGCGCAGGCTTCGCTGGCATACCGGATCGCCGGCGATCCTCGCCGGAGCGCGCAATTGCTGACGACGTTGGAGGCTAACCGGTCACCATCCGGCTTTCTCTACGCAACCCGAGAGACGCGAGTGTCGACGGGTCTTTCGATCGACCCAACAGGGACAGGGACAGAACCGGACTTTTTTTACTTCAGGCGGCCTCATCTGGGAGCGACCGCATGTGGCAACGCTGGCGGCGACGGCGTGGAATCCATTTATCGGCAGAAAGGTTGACTGATGTTCGAAAGCGCTGCGGACAATTCATCAATCTTGTCGATCGATCTTGGACTGCTGATCGGATTTCTCGTCCTGCAGCGGCTGCTTGACCCCTCTGCTGACCCGGGATCGGATCTTGTTTGGTTTGACCACCGGATCGTTGCTGATCATGTACGCTTTGTGGCGTTGGCATGACACCCTTCCAACGTTCGCATTTTCCGTCCAGAATTTCTGGCAATATTTCTTCTTTGCGTTCGAAGCACTCGCTATCGTGTACACGTTGATGTCGATTGTCATTCTTTTTCCGCAGTATCGATCGGTCCGGGCAGGCCGACGATGCGCAAAAGAAAATGGAACGCGAAGGCGATTTCCCTCCCGTCGATATTTTCATTTGCACATATGACCAGCCACTGGAGATTTTAGAAAGGTCGATTTCTGACGGCTCTGGCATTGGATTATCCAGACGCCACCGTCTGGGTTTTGGACGATACAAGGCGCCGATGGCTCCGCGAATACTGCGCGGAAGCAGGCGCGCGCTATATCACGAGGGCCGACAACAAGGACGCCAAGGCTGGAAACTTGAACAACGGTCTTGCGCTCACCGCTGCGCAGACCAACGCCCCGGTCATTCTGGTGCTCGATGCGGATTTTGCCCCCCGCCGCGATTTCTTGAAGCGCACGGTCGGATTGCTTTTAAATCCGGACGTCGCCGTAGTTCAGACGCCGCAGTTCTATTACGATCCTGATCCGATCCAGCACAATCTTCTGGCCGCGCAGAGTTGGGTCGACGACCAACGCTTCTTTTTTGATATATTTCAGCCGGCCAAGGATGCGTGGGGATGCGCGTTCTGCGTAGGGACGTCCTTTATCGTCCGCCGCGATCGTTTGAACGAGATCGGCGGATTTCCGAGCCAGGCGATCTCGGAGGCTATAAATTTGACTTATACAATGCTGGAGAGGGGTTACGAAACCTGGTGGCTGAATGAGAAACTCAGCATTGGATTATCAGCCGAGGGAATACCTGAATATATTACGCAAAGGGCTCGCTGGTGCCTCGGAACGATTCAGGTGGCTCTGCTTCGTGACGGGCCGTTGTTTGGCTCCGGATTTACGCTCACTCAAAGATGGCGCTATCTGCATGGCGTGTTGAATTGGCTCTGCAAGCCATTCATGGTCCTGCTGCTGGTTGCGCCTCCAATCTATTGGTTTGCAGGTATCCCCGCGTTCGAGGCGGACTATCTCTCGTTCCTGCGATATGGAATGCCGGCTCTGCTTAGTCAGATCATTTACATGGCCTGGATTTCAAGGTCCCGCACGCTTCCGCTGTTTATGGAAGCGACACATGCAGTGACTGCCTTTGCGATTTCCGCCTCGCTCCTCAGCGCTGTCGTTAAGCCGTTCGGGCGCCCGTTCAAGGTTACCGACAAGGGCGGCGACCGCTCCGCACCCAGGGTGCATTGGAAACTCGCCCCCGTCTTCGGCTTGATCTCGCTGAGTTCCGCTGCGAGCGTCGTTTGGGCATTTGTCTCCCCATATGCGGCGAGCGAGATCTCCTCTCTCGATTTCTTCAACCTGATTTGGGGCGGCATCGCGATGTTGATCGCGTTCATCGCGTTCCTGGTCTGCTTCGAGTTGCCTCGCGGCGAAGCACTCTTTGCGGTCGATGAAGCAGCCCAACTCGCGTTAGGCGATAACGTGATCGCCGGTCGTAGGGATCTCGCGTGGAGTGGCCTTGCCACGTTTCGTCGAGCAAGCCCGACTTAATTCCGACGGCAAGGCGTTTGCCGGCCTTCTCGATAAGAACGGGGATTGGTCCAGCTTCCTCCGTGCAACGATAACCGTCGAGTTCGAGTAAACGCTGAAGCGCAGCCAGATCAGCCGCTTGTTTTTGCGCTGATTCCTCGGCCGGTATCGCGCCGAAGCGAGCGTAACGAAGCAATTGAGCTGCGACGCGGCGGTCCAGGCGTTCCTTTAGATGCTGGTTACGATAGTGCCGAAGGCAGGATTCGCATGACCGCTCGCATTGCGATGGGCAATGCTCTAACAGTTTCTGCGCGTCAAAGTCTCCGGCCACTATGACGAAAATTCCCGTTCTCGGGAGACTGACGCGGGAGAATGGGTTCGATCGGCACTCCGCGGCGCAGGCCGACGTCGTTTTTCCGAAGCGGAAGTTGCGGAGCCCCGAAGCCCAGCCTGCCTAGGCCGCTACCAAAATCGGATCATCCGACGC
The DNA here is from genome assembly GCA_963822795.1 of uncultured Alphaproteobacteria bacterium. Lineage (GTDB taxonomy): Bacteria > Pseudomonadota > Alphaproteobacteria > Rhizobiales > Xanthobacteraceae > Bradyrhizobium. Next base: position 206,210 of record CAWGJM010000049.1, on the reverse strand, counting down.
CTCACGCCACAATGCAAGTCGCCATCAGGAGATGGCAACTCGGAAAATGGCTCATCCCCGCCTGCAGCTTTCTCAGAAGCGGAAGCGAAGCCCAACCGTCGGATCGATCGTACTCCGATTGAGGAAGCCGTTCGCCAGGCCACCATTGACCTGCGAGAACATGATCCCGGCGTAGGCATCGAACTTCTTCGCAAACTGCCAATCGGCGACGAAAGAAACGGCGTCCTGGGTCCCATGGCAGTTTGAGAACGCCGAGGGGTTGGTGCAGTTGACGAATGCACCGAAGGTGGGCTGCGTATAATGGTAGTAAGCGCCGATCAGATCCAGATTGTCGGTGACAGCGTATTTCACTCCAGTCCAGAATGAATGGAGTAACCTGTCGCCGGCGTTGAAAGCCGTGTTGTTGATATTGGTATTGTTGACCGCGGCGCAGCCGGCGCAAACGAAGTCTCCCCCGATAGTTGTAAAGCCGGTAAGGGGCGCAAACGGATTGCCGGGGCGCGCAAATTGAATGAATTCGTATCCGGCGAACAGTTTAAGCGGCCCGTTGGTGTATTTACCGACCAGCATCACGCTGCTGTCGTCGGAGAGCGTCGCGGTGAGAACCTGCGGCAGCACCGCCGGCAGCGTGTTGCCGGCAAGCCCTATCGATACGGCGTCCTGGACGAAGCTGCCGATGGCGTCGACCGAAAGCGTGCCGCCAGCCAAATTGGGAATGTCGCCGCCGACTTGAAGCTGGTAGGAGCCGGTCGCGGCGTTGTTCAGGTCATAGCCGCCGAATTGCCAGAGCGCCGCAACCCGGAACTGGCCAATGTCGACGTGATACTTCACCGACGTGCTAAATCGGCAGTCCTCGGTATCGCCCACGCCGCAGGTAATCCCCTGGTAGCCTATCTGCGAGAAAGCGTAGGAAGCGCTCATTGGATCGTAGGCAAAAACGGCGTCCAAAGTCAGCGTGTTTTGCCGGAAAATGGTCAAGGTGCCGTAGGGTGAGCTGACGCCCAAATAGCCCACGGAATTGTAAAATTGCCCGCCACGGCTCGAGTCAGCGGCCGCGTCCTGGCTGGTGAGCGGAATGCCGGCGTTCTGGGCATCCGAGTGCGGTCCATTGGACAAGTGCAGGGAATACGGATCGAAGCCGGCCTGCAGATCGAAGATAAAAGTCCATCCCTCGGCGAGCGGCTCCTTGCCTTTGATCCCGATGTTCGAATTGCTCAAAGCGTTCGGCGCGAGACTCCACTGCGCGCGATTGTTGTACCTCTGGATGATATAATCTGCCCCGACGGCGGATGTGCCATTGAAGGGCGCCCCATGGCTCATCCATGTCACGCCCCCATCGATCGTGCCGTAGAGCGTGATGCCATTCCAGGTCAATGGGCAGCTGGTGACGACAAAGTCCTCAAAGCTGCTACACGTCGCTGGCAGCGCCGTCGTGGTCGCGGGGGGCGCAGCCTTCGCTGCCATGATGTCGTCGGCCGACGCACCCGCCGCGTACGCGGCGCCAGCGAGTCCGAAAATCATCGATGCGAAAACACCAACATTTTTCATACTGCCGCCTCCCGAGTAGAATTGGTCGCGAAGCTGTCGCGCATATACCGCAATAGTTGTACTCGGTAAATCGCTGAGTTTTGCGCACACATAACGGCGGTGCCTTCGCATTCGAAGCAGTACGCAGGGAGCGACGCCGGAGCGCATCGCGATTCCGGCGCCACGGGTCAGATTTGTTACTCTTCCGTCCGGCGCATGGCCGTCCCCACTTAGCAACGCACCGTGGCCTCCAGCGTGACCTTGATCCCGGCGGGTTGCGGTGGCGCTTTGAGCTCAGGCGAATTGGCGGCACTGCCGCCAGGCGTTGCCGCCGCGTCGCCAGCCTGCCCGGATTCCACTCGGCCTTCTTTTTCGTCTGCGCGATCTCGGTCTGTCGCTCCAGGCGCTCGATCTTCTCGGAATCGGACAAGGGCTGCTCTGCTGCCGCCGGGCTGAAAGCCAGGGAACAGACGCAGGCGCCACCCATCAAGCTCTATCTGGTATGCAAGGTCGCCTCCGGCGGAACGAGAGGACGCTGCAAGTTGGAGCCTAGTAGGGTTTTGAATCGTAAGCCAAACGCAATCTTGTTTTTCGCTGCGGATACCGAACTAGTGTTGCAAAATCGTCACCCCATTCTCACCTGCCGCCGCGAGATCTCCGCTTCGCCCCTGGGAGCCGACATGGCGCAATGCGGTCGGCATATCCGCTTCGAGCCAAAACCCGGAAATCGTCGGTCGTGGAACTCTCCTTGCGAGCCCCACGAGCCTGCCCCTGAACCTCCCCATGGCTAAAGCCAGGGGGTTCTGAGAGAGGCAGAAGGCAGTCTTTCCGGGGCTCTCGCGGTCTCTGTTTGCAGAGGCGCTACATCATCCCCGGCCTCGACGGCCGGCCCAACTCTCTTGATCCGGCGACCCGCTCTAACGCCATTACGGACGTGGGGTTGGGCAAAGCCCTTCCCGCTTGCAGGTTGAAGTACACTCGACATCGCCGTCCTCAGGAGCGGTTCCGCACTGGCCCAAGCGATCTTGACTTGGGGAATGTCGAGCAAATTCGTATCGCAGCATGTCGCAAGAAACGCGCTGTAGAGATCACGTTGAACCGGCTCTGTCCTGCCATCGCCGAACACATGAACCCGCTGCGAGAGCGGCTTCTTGATGTATTCGCCCGTGGTATGATCGAACTGGCTCAACCGTGTATGCCGGGTTTTGATCTCAATCACTCCACCGCCAGCACTTGCAGCCTTGCGCTGAAGCATCGAGATCAACATTCCTGGCGCACGCACTTTCACGCTGCGACCGTAGTTCTTCTGAAATGACTTGTAGCTCAACTCCTCTGTTTTGATGGTTGTCCCTTGACCGAGAATGCGGTTCGCCAACTCGCCATGCGATCGCTTGCGCTCGCCAGCCAATACTCGATCGCGCTCGCGTTTCGAAGCGGCAAGCGCCTGATAGCGCTGCGACCTGTTCCACCTTCTCTTACCCTTGATCGCGCGCCCTTTGGCATCGAAGTTGTCCAGGTTGGTTGCACGTCGCGAGCGGTCCATCGCGCGCTGGATCCGCCGGCAGTCGTTCCACGGTTCGACGACGCTCGGGCATAACTGCTCCAAAATAGCGTCGTCGCTTGATACCGCCGCGATGCTGGACGGCCCGATGTCGAGTCCGACAGTACCGTCCTTGGTGGTGTGCGTAGCGGGCGGCAAGCCCTCTTGCACCAACTGGCAAAACCAGCGAACGCGGCCCTTGATCTCGCGCCGGATAATGCGGACATACTTGGTCCTGGCCGCGAGCGCTTCTCTTTGCCAATCGCGTTTGTCCTTTGGATCGAGCATAAGCGGCAGCACTAGGCCGCTGTAGTGCACGGCGGGAACAGGCTCGGCGCGGTAGCGGATCACAGCGTCCGCTTTGCCCTCGATGCTGTTCAGCCGGTTTAACGATTTGAACCGTGGGCGGCCGCGCTTGCCAAACGCATACTGCTCGGCTGCCCGGAACGCGCGCAAACTCGTGGTTTGCGTGTCGTGGCTGCCGAGGTGATCGCCGATCCAGCAGGCATTGCGGCAGGAGAGCGCATGCTTTTCAATCTCGCGCGAGGTGAAGCCGAACCGCTCAAGTTCGGCCCGGAACGCTTGCGAGCGCGCTTTGTTGTGACGCTTGTCCACTGTCGCAGGCATGGCGCGTGCGGCTTGCCATGCCTTCGATTGCTTCATCAGATCGAGGCGGCGAAGGCACTCCTGCAAACAGGCATTATAGAGGTGCCGGGCCGCGTTCAGCCGCGTATCCAATGTCTTCTCATCCGCCGCAGTCGTCTGAAGCGGGAACTCGGCGACGAAGGACAGGGTTTTAACGCGCGGCATCACAGTCCTCTACGCATCAATTGCCGACTGCATTCATCTGCTAAAGCCGGATAGCTCTCTCCTATGGCTCTCCTATGGCTGAGTAAATCTTTGCTCTGTACCGCAGAAGCGATGCCAACCCGACCAGCGACTTCCTCTAATACCCTGTCGTACGCTGTTAGATTATGCCGGATGAAGTTTACGGTGATGCGTTCGAGAAACTTGGCGGGTGCATCTTCCGCCGTCCCGTCTCCATCCCAGTACCATTCGTTATACGCTTCAATCGTCGCACGTCTCACCCAATGTTCCGGGCGCGTTTCAACAGAAACGTGCATTTCCAGAACCTGCTGCATCAGTGCCGCGCGCTTTGTCTCCACGGCAGTCTTTGCTCCGCACTGACGCCGAGCAGCTTTCGCTTTTGCAGCAAGAAACTCTGACGACACCTCGAAGGAAGCTACTCTTGCGGTGTCGTAGAGGCGCATAGGCGCTGATTTCGCATAATGAGAATTGCGCCCTACCACATCCGGTTCCCCAAGGAGCGTGATCAGGGCTTGTGTCCATCCTCGCGCCTTAAGACCGGCAATTGAAATCATTTGAGGCTTTTCCATCAGACCCTCTTCTGATTTTCAATGTATTGCTTGATGAGCGCGAGGGGAGTGCCGCCGACCGAAGACACAAAATAACTGTTCGTCCATAATGTTGGAATGCGCCTGCGCAGCACCCGGAACTGCTGACGGAGAACACGCGAAGACCGGCCCTTGATGCCCTTCACCAGCCGGTGGATGCCGTATTGCGGATCGCAGCCGACAAGCAGATGGACGTGGTCTGGCACGACTTCCATTTCAATCAGCGCCGATTGCGTCTCGTCGCATACTTGCCGAATTAGTTTCTTAAGTTTGGCGTCGATAGGCGGATTAAGAACTGGCTTACGGTATTTCGGGCAAAACACCACGTGGTATTTGCACGAGAAGAGAACGTTCCTGTTCGATCTGAAGTCCGCCACAGCCTATTATATACCTGGCTGATGTCTAATAGCAAAGAGGCGCTCACCCCATAGTTGAAACTAGGGGCTTGCGCGCCTAAGTTCGGTCAAGCGGGAACGGGCGCGTCCTGTTCGATAAGCTTGCGCTCCTTCAGTTCCGCCCAGAACTCCGCCGGGATCTTGACCTGCATGGAGCTGAAGTCAGCGACGATCTGCTGCTCGCTGGCGGCGCCGACAACCAGGGCGGAGGCGAGATCCGGCGTTGCGGAGAATTGCAGCGCCGCCGTCCGGAGATCGACGCCGTGCCGTGCCGCTGCCTCGCGCAGCCTTTCGCGTTTTTCAATGATCGGTTGCGGGATCTTGTAGTTTTCCTTGCCGTAATTGTAACGCTGACTGCCGCTGATGAACCCGGCGTTGAGCGACGAACCCACCACGAATGAAACCCCTTTGGCGCGTGCGGCCGGGAAAACATGGTGGAGTGCGTTCTCGTGATCAATCAGCGAATATTGCGAGGCAAGCAGGCAGTCGCCGCGCTCGGTGTCTCGGAATCGCCCGGTGGCGACAAGGATGAGGTCTGTGCGGCAGCTGGCGTCGACAGCATCCGAGAGGATCTTGCAGCCCTATTTCCGGGCAGGAGGTGAACGACGCTATGTCTCAAGAAGACCGATCATCGACAAGCGTGACCAAGTCGAGGGCACCGCTCGCGAAATTTGTCGCGCGGTGGGTACCGGTGATCGTGACCGGTGCGCCTTCTTTATGATCGTGCTGGATACGTCCATTGTGAACTTAGCTCTGGCGCGCATCGGAACTGAATTCAATTCCGGCCTCGTGACATTGCAGTGGCTGGTCGACGGCTACGCGCTGGTTTTTGCGAGTTTGTTATTGGGGGCAGGGGCGCTCGCCGACCGTTTTGGGACCAAGGGCGCCTTCATGTGGGGCCTTCTCGTTTTCGCGCTGGCTTCGGCAGCGTCCGCGAACGGCGCGCGCGACACCGATGGATCGCCTACCGCCAGCGTGGGTCGCGTGCGCTCGGAGTGAGCCGCGCGCCCTGTCGTCCCTAGGCGGTGGCAAAGGCTACGGCCGCGGCGCCGAGGGTGTAGGCCCCAGCCGTCGCAAGGAGGGCAATGGCGAGCTCGGCAAAGGCTTCGGCGCCAAGGCGATCACCTATTGGACGGCCGGCGAGGCCGCCGAGGAAGGCGAAGGGGATCAGGATGCCGGCAGCAAGCCAGGTCGGGGCAGTGATGCCGATCGTGGCCGCATGGGAAGCGAGCGTCACTCCGTACGAGAGCGCGAAGAACGTGAGGAGCGTCGCGCGCACGGTCCTCGCAGCCGTCCCGGCAAGCAGCAGGTAGATCAGCACGGGCGGGCCCGGCTGCCCCACCAGTGCGCCAGCGATGCCCGAGACAGCCCCGGCGGCGAGATCGAGGCCGGGGCTCATCGCAAACGCCGTCGAGTGCGTGCCCTGGCCGGGTTGACCCGACCGGCGGCGGGAGACCGCCATCAATATGGCGAAGCCAAAGATCATCGCCCCGGCGGCCGCCCGCACCAGCAACGGATCGGCATAACGGAAGGCGACGAGGCCGAGCGGCAGCCCAACGAGACTGCCGAGCGCCAAGCGCAGCAGCAGCCACGGCGCGATAGCCGGCAACAGCCCCCGAAGCACAACGATCGACAGCACCGTCGAGATGATGATGACCAGCTGAATTGCCGGTGCCGGGTCGGTAAACAAGAGAAAGAGCGGTGCCGCGAGGACAGCGAAGCCGAAACCGGTTACCGCATAGAGCAGCGCCGCGCCGAAGGTCGTTCCGGCGAGGACGATGAACATGCCGAACATGCCGCTGGCCATGCCGAGCATCCCGCCGCCGGCGCCGAGCGACATGCCGATCAGCCAAGATCCGAAGCCGGGATTCATGTTCATTCGAACTCTCCATGGACATCAAGCCAATGATGCTTGGCTTCTCATCGTGATGCGCTGCGCCTGCCTTGGGTGTTAGTGCCCCATTCAGTACAGCGCACACGTACGGCATTGCTTCTCTCAGCTTAAGTCAAGCTTAAGAAAATCCAGGATTGCCATGTGTAACGTGCCGATTGTCACGCGGATGCCGTCGGTGCCACCTTGATTTAAGATCTGAGGTAGTTGCCGAAAGGCTACCTGCGCGGGTGGACGCGTCCTATCGCGGCGGGCCTTCGAAGGTGTGGCTAAAGGCGAAGAACCCACAGAGCGACGCGGTGCGGAGGGAACGCGAGGAGGAGTGGCACTAGCGCACCCGGGCCTCGAGCGTCTCGGTCTCCAGAAAAGCCTTCGCCTGCTTGGCACGCTAGATGCCAGCCGATACAACCCGGCAAATACCAGACGGTCGATGCTGGTGAAGGTCGTCGCCGCACTTGGAGTTGATGACGAAGCGTCAAGATCTCTGCTTGCAGCGATGCTGGCGACCGGAACAATCCGATCATGCCAAGCAAATCAGGCTGCAAACATCTCTCATCAACCAAGGGCATCGCCCGATTCGACTTCACTTGCTAACCGGATTGAGTTTCCGACAATGACAGCCGGTCTTCTCCAGCGGCAATGTTACGTCCCAGTCGCCGTTTCGCGCCGTCGCTGGGTGGTTGATCCATTCGATGGTGTCGCCGATTTTTGCCGAAGCTTCCGCCGGCGAGATCACCAGATTTTCCATCGTGATTTGAATGGTCGCGGCATGCGCCGATACAGACGCTCCTAACGTCAGCGCTGCGGCAACCGGGAGTATCCATCTCGGCGTCATCGGAGGCTCCTTACTTCAGTGCTGGCGGCGACGTGTTCGGTATGTTGCTCGTGGCCCTGGAAAATCTTGAGACCAGTCTGCAGCACGATTAGCGGAACGATCGGAATTGTTGGCCAACAGGTAACGCGGGCTGGACTGCACCCATTTAGTGAGGTCAATCTCTTCAAACTTGCCGTTGTCCCAAGTCTGCACGATTTCCAGATCTTCATCGCCGACGTTCTTGATCGCATGCCCGAAGCCCTGCGGTATGTAGGCAGCGTCGCCCGGCTTGAACTCGGCCACCTTGCCGCGCCCGCCCGAGCCGAAGAGCGCCACCTGACCCTTGCCGCGCAGATAATAGTGCCACTCGTTCGCGTTCGGGTTCCAATGCAGCTTCCGCATCGCGCCCGGCTTGATGATCATTACGCCGCCCGACATGCTCTGGGAGACAGGCCACTCATCCATCGTTGCGAGACGGAACGTGCCGCCATCGAAGTCGCGCACCGCCCGGTTGTCGTGCAGCAGGCTGAACTTGTGCGTCAACTCCTTGGGCCAGGGCGCATCGAGGGCTTCCGACGCCGGCAGCACCGGGCCAGCCTGAATGTAGGTCTCGCCCTTCGGGAAGGCATCGAAGGCGTCCTTCGGCACGCCGAAGTTGAGCGCCAGCATGTCCTTGGGCGTCACGTCGATCCAGTCCGAGATCGAAAAGGTGCCGTGCTCGGAAAAGGCACCGTTGTCAAAGGAGAGGACGAAGTGGCAGGGCTTGTCGCCGATGGTCTGGATCGCGTGACCGTGGCCCTTGGGGAAGAACCATAGGTCGCCCGGCCCGTAGTTGTTGATCTCGCTCGTCCCTGACGGGACCAGAGCCACCGTCTGGCAGCGGCCGTCGATGACATTGGCCCATTCGGCTGCGATGGCGTGCCAGTGCAGCTCGCGCGCCGCGCCCGAATCGAGGAACATGTGGACGCCCGCGATCCCCTTGCTGATGGGGAACTGGTGGACAGCGGCCTCTTTCGCCCAGCCACCAGACGTCACCTTCGGGCGACTGCCATCGAGCGAAAAGCGGAAATCGGGTAGGTCCTCCAGGTCTTTGGGATCGTGGTAAGCGACTTTGTCGCCTGCAGGCAACTCCATCGCTGCTCGCGCAACTCCCCCGTCCCCTGGCTTGGACTGGAACGGCCCGGTTTGCGCATTCACAATTGTGGTTGTCATCAGGAGACCTCCGGCAGCGGTCGCTGCCAGCATCTTGCGACGTGAAATGGGATCCATGACTTCTCTCCGGTGGTTTGAGCTGGCTGCGGTGCAACAGCTGGTGAATCGGTTGATTGCGGGCTTAGCTTCCGGCAATTGCCGAGCCACAGAGTCGGTGAGATGGCTTCGCTATTCCGCATCAATTAAGTGACTCGACAGGCGATCGATTTGTTCTGACGAACTTCGCTTGCTGGGATAAGCATCCGTATCGACGATTTAACATTCGCGTGAGTACTGCTCATACTGGCCCAGGGCGGCTAATCGGGACGATAAACTTCCTGGCAGGAAAAGTGACCGCTAAGCCGGTTTGAGAGCCTGCGATAAGATTTGCCCATCCGCCAGCATCTTGGCGATCAAGGTCGTCCTGAACAGGTCCAACATCTGCGTCGGCCGGATCGTCAAAAGTGACTATGCCGACGAAGAAGCTATTACCACGGCCCACTGGCGTCCGGTTTGCCTCAGAAGCGGTCGTATGGATGAGGTCGCCGTTTGGCAGATTTTGTTGCAAAAGCCGAAAATCGAAGAAGCCCGAAATCTCGCGAAAATCAATTCTTAGACGCTCCTGCTGCCGCAAGGCTCTCTGGCGCCAATACGCAGGTCGGTGGTCGTTCTTCAGCGCGGCCTTGTCGCCCTTGCCCTGCGTCGAGACCACCACGGAGCGGCGGGCGTCAGTGCTATGCCTACAGCGGCATTCGATTTTCGCGGTAAGGTCGAGTAGATAGCCAATGCTCTAATTAATTCCTCAGTCTTAATCGCAATCTCCAAAGGCATTTTGATCGCGTGCTCAATGCGCGCCGAAACCCCTCAACTGAGGCAGCTGTATGTGCCCGTGCCGTTCCCGCTCCGATGTGCCAGTGGGGATGGATTGAAAGTATCCACTGCGTGCCGGCCAGATGATCTCTGCGCGTAGACCCGGGCGGTCGGTCCTATTGGCTAGATTCAGGCTGGCACCGTTCGCACGCAACGCAAGTTCGACGATCGCGAGCCCCAACCCGCTCCCCGACGCGCTTTTGTGCCGCCCCCGAAAAAAGCGACTGGTAACCAGAGGAAGTTCCTCTTCCGGAATTCCAGGACCCTCGTCCTCTATCGAAACGATCGTGTTCTGTACGTCGTGCTTCACGTACCATTGGACGGTGCCACCGCTGGGCATGTGATGAACGGCATTTTCGTGCAGATTGCGTAGTGCAAGGACGAGAAGCTCGTAGTTTGCGGTGAAGAAAGTTTCGGCTAGCGCCGGATCCACGACCACATCAATGCGATGATCCCGGATGGGCTGCATGTCAACAATCTCCTCGACCGCAGCTCCCACATTTACGTATCCATCCCTTCTTACGTTGTCCGAGGCATCCAGTTTTGCGATCGAAAGGAGCTGACGAACCAGTCGCGTGGTACGGTCTACCGCGACGAGGATTTGGCTGAGCGCCGCGTCACGAGTAGTCGAATCCGTCGTCGCAATCGCGATTTGAGCTTGCGTTCGCAAGCCGGCAAGCGGCGTACGAAGTTCGTGCGCGGCAAAAGCGGTAATCTCACGTTCGTGCTGGCGGGCGCTCTCAACCTTCGAGAACAGTCCATTAAGCGACGTGACGACAGGGCGAATTTCCGTTGGCACTTTACCGGGCTCGATCGGACTCATGTCGTCGGCGTTTCTGCCTTGAAGCTCAAAAGCCATCGAACGTAATGGTCCAAGCCCGCGATTGAGGCTCGCCCAGATAAGAAAGCCCAAGAGGGGAATGATGAGAACCGTCGGGGCCAGCAGTCCCTTGATAAGGTCGGCGACGAGTTGCTCCCTGATTTTCAGCCTGTCGCCGACGAGTACGCGTATCCCTTTTCCCGCAACTTCCACGGTGAAAACGCGCCATGTGACGCCGTCAATCAAACGTTCCGAGAAACCCGCTTTACTATCGCTCAAGCTCGTGTTCGGGGCGCCGCGCGTCCGTGCGACAAGCCGGCCGTCTAGCGACCAAATCTGACAGTCTAGCTGCCGCTCGTAGTTGGGTACTGCCAAGATATGAGGGGAGTCTGTGTCGTCGGATGGACTTGCAACGTTGTTGCTTGTGACAAGCGAGGAAACCATCCGAGCCGCCTGTTCCAGGCGCGAGTCGAGAACGTTCTCGACTTCGTGTTTGGTACCGACGGAGATCCAGCCGATGGCAAACAGCCAGATCAAGCTGGTCGCGGCGACCAGAATGATGAAAAGCCTTGTCCTTAGAGAGCTCATGACGCGCCTACCCTCATTCGGTATCCCAAACCGCGCACGGTTTCGATCACGTGCCTGCCAAGTTTTGCACGCAAGTTATGGATATGCACCTCGACGGTGTTGCTCTCTATTTCTTCCTGCCACCCATACAGCTGTTCCTCCAGCTTGTCCTTTGACCGGATTGTACCGGGACGATCCATAAGCGCGGCGAGAACGCCAAACTCTCGCCGCGAAAGGCTGACGGACTCACCGTTCTTGGTCACCGAGATCTGAGCGGGATCAAGCACAATTCCGCTGCAAGACAAAAGCGGCGAGGCGCGGCCTGACCGACGCCTGCTTATCGCCCGCACGCGAGCGCCCAATTCGTCCAGATCGAACGGTTTGCCGAGGTAGTCGTCCGCACCCGCATCCAACCCTTTGATACGATCGGCAACCTCGTCGAACGCGGTCAGCAGAAGGACCGGTGTCCGGTCGCCGCGTGCGCGTAGTTCTCGCAGCAGATCGAGCCCACAGCCATCTGGCAACCCCAAGTCGAGAACGAGCGTATCGAATTCGGTCAGGGCCAGCGCGGCGCGACCGTCTGCACAGCTCGAAACCGTATCCAGCGTCGCTCCGAACAAACTTAGACCGACCCGCAACCCGTCGGACAGGACGGGGTCGTCTTCAACAACTAGAATGCGCATCCATAGACCCTCGGTAGGGCTTGGCCTCCCAACCCAAGCTTAAGGCCGCCTTAAGGGGCCCCCGGCAAATCAACATTCGCGGCTCACAGGGAGTGCCTTATGAAGTACGTGCGCTTGATCAGATTTGTTACTTTGGTTCTGTCTACCCGCTGACGGCGGTGGCCGCTCTCGCAAGTGTGATATTCCGACGAACCTCGCTTGCTGGGACAAGCATCGACGACCCAACATTCGCGTGAATACAGGTTTGCAATCACGTTGCCACTTGCGTTCGCGGCCACTGTTGTGACGTTAAAGTTGGGTCGACCAGGCACGCAGCGCTGCTACTGACGTTTTCTGTGATGAAAGGATGCCGACCGGATCGGCAGCCTACCATCGTCTCTCGCTTGGCAAGAAATCCGGTCATTCGGGAGACACGTCTTCGAACTCCAGTGGACGGCCCGATGACTCGCCAAAACTGCGATCGTGATTCCGAATCAGGAACCGATCGATGGCTAGTGGTCCCGATCCTCCCAGCACCAGGGCACAGAGCGCCGCCAGATACAGAAGATCGGTCTCATATCCCGGCTGCCCGAAGTGGGCGCCCGCTGCAGTCACCGCTTCCAGCTTGATCGAGCTGAACCCGTACGGAAGATGAACGGTGAAGATGGCCACCAGCAGGACCGCCGCCATTGGAATACTGGCAAGCGGAATGAATGCCCCTATGAGGACCGCGAAGCCCCCGATGAGCTCTACCAGAATCGTGAGCCCGCCGAGGAGCGATGGTTCCGGAACCCCAATTGCGTGCAGAATGCTCACGAATGATTCGGGACCGCGAGCCAGCTTTGCGTAGCCGTGTTCCATGAAGCCGTAGCCTACCATCAGTCGCAGCGGGATGGCATAGCACCCCCCTTCAAGCAGAGTGGTCAAGCGAGCGTAACTTGCGACAAGTGCATTCATAGTCAAACTTCCCGTTTTCGAGTTTAGGTTGGCGACGCCGTGAAGAGGGATTGCCCAGGGCGTCGGCGGGGATATCGATCATCGTCGCCTTAAGGCAGGCTTAAGTGCAGGAGCGATCACTGCCGCGACGCGGATCGCCAGTGGCTGCCTGCGTGGATCGTCCGATTGCTGGTGGCGTCTCAATTTGAACGCGGGCAGAGGTGCGGCGCCGAGTTAACAACTCTTTTTTGTCTCGCGCTGCCAGGCATCCGCGAACGCCTTTCGCGCGCGTGCCAGACGCGACATGACAGTGCCGATCGGCAAGGCCGTGATCTCCGAAATTTGACGATAGGAAAGTTCTTCGAATTCGCGCAACACCAATATTTCGCGCAAAGGAAGAGGCATCGAATTGAGGACGAGACGGACGGTCTGTCTTTCTGCTTCCCGCACCAGCATCGCTTCCGGAGTGCATTCATCAGAGGATATATTAAGGATGAGCTCTTCCGTGTAATCGGCGCCGCGGGAATCGACCTCCAACCGCGACTTTCGTCTTCGGGTCGCGAGCCAGCTGTAACAGCAATTACGCACAATCTTGAGGATCCAGGCGCGAGCATTCTCGCCGCGATATCCAGCAAAGCTTCGATGGGCTCGAAGGAATGCCTCCTGTACGATATCCTAGTCCGCGTCAGCATCTTTGCTTAGAAGATGCGCGAGCTTGTAAGCCTCGTCGAGGTGAGGAACGATTGTTTGCTTAAATCCGGCAAGAGTATCGTCCGTACTCGGCAGTCTGCTTTGCACCAGCAGTCCCCACTGGTCCAATGCTGACGTCGTCGGCGTAAACTCGATGTGCCAACCTCGCTCGTATTTCATGGAACACTCCCGGTCATCAGGGAGCTCCGATTTGTGCGGTGCGCCTTAAGGCAGTCTTAAGCCCCGGTTGGGAGGTCAAGCCCGTACTGTAGGATCTACGGCAAGCGCATTTTCGCCCAGTTGCGCCTGAGCGAGCCCATTCGACTCGACGCACCGCCCGCAGCTGTCGATACTTCTGGCGCTCAAGCCCGGCGGTCGCGGCCTCGCCGTCGTCGGTGACGCCGCGCAATCAACGCGCACACTCGATGTTTGTGACGAGGGGCGCATCCGTGGCTGCCCAAACAAAAATGCGGTTGCCGATAGCGAAGCTGGCTCGAATCGAGACAACCATCTCAACCCGTGCAAGCGCTGAGGCTGCCCGCGTAGCCTTCGCCATGTGGTCGGCAGGAACCATGAGCGTACGGGGACTCTCAAGTAATGCTGCGACTGCCATTGGCGGTGATAACAGCGGCGTGAAGCTGGTGATCGGGAATTTTAGGATTACGGCGACGGTCTGCTTACAGGAAGGGGCATGCGAAGCGCGAAGCGGCATGGAGATACTCGATGACCAAGTTCACACTTCTTAGCGTAGCGACAGTTCTGTCAACTGCGCTCGTCGTTCCGGCACTCGCACAAGCAGTTATCCAAGCGCGTGGCTCGTATGCTTTTTACCATCCGAATAGAGATTCAAGACGCGGACCTACGCCACCTCGACGACGAGAAGAAGTTGTCGTCAGTCGCGGGAGTGCCAATACGATGGCATTAGCGCAGTCTTTCCGTTCATCGATGCTCGGACATGAAACGGCAACCAGACCCTGGTCGGCGCCGGTAGGCCACCGCCAGCCGCGGGCTGCCGATGTGCCCGCATCGGCCTCACTCTCTGTCCTTGATCAAGAAGATGCGGACGTTGACCGCAAGATCAGCAGCGTTTGCAGAGGCTGCTAAGCGCCGCGGGAATATCCGGACTCTGGCTTGAGTTTTTATTTGAGACGAACATGCGCAATACCAACGCAACTCAAGCGGCGCTCCGGTGAAGCGAGTCCGCAATCGAGGAAACTAGCGATGAAGATCATATACCTTCTCGCGGAGCTATTGCCCGTGTCGTCACTCGAGACGCCAACGACGGCTCAGGAGCGAAGCCGCAAAAATGTCGCTCGAACACAGGCACATGGCTTTTCATATACAATGGAGAAATTGAATGACTAAGCTTAAACTTCTGTCGGCTGCACTTATCGCCGCAGCCATGTTCGCAACTCCCGCTGTGGCTCGCACGAGCCATGTAACCTCGCGGCACCGCGCAATGGACGCCTATGCGAGCGCCTCCCCCATCGCCCGTTATATTGACGGCCGTGTCGGCATTTCAGCGCCGCGCGTCGGCGCATTTCCTCCGACGCCTCCGAACGGGGAAAATTGCGACGTCGGTGATAACCCGCGTATATGCTGAAAAAGCTGCGCAGAGAAATGGATCGGTCCGGCTATGTGAGGCGCAGCTCTGGGGAGCTATGTGCGCATTTGCTGAACAGTGATCTGCATGCGGCGCGCTTTTTCAACTGCAATGCCTGTAGTCGTTGCGGGTGAGGTCCGACACTCAAAGAGACCAAGGCGAGCGGCAGTCGACGGGGAAGATTTCGTCTCGGGTCCGCTATGTGAGGCGATTTGCCTTGGCGCGTGGGAACCTGCCCTCGCAGTACCCGGATGATCTCCGCCGCCGCCGTCATGCATCTTGTCATCGGGTCCTTGCTTGTCCGCGCCGTCGAAAAAGCGCGGCAAGGCCCGCGCCGAGATCGTGAAGATGCCGCAGGGCTTCGGCTGCGAGCAGGTCGGCTTCATGGACAATTTCGATGATTGCTCCGTGCGGCTGGCGTTCACGCATCGCGGTCTTCAGTTGGCACCTTCGCGCATCGGCTCGCGGCTGGGCGGCGATGTACTTCAAGAAAAACCCGCGGTCGTCGCAGCGTCGGGTGTCGAGATCGCAATGGGAGCGGGCCGCGCTCGATCAGGGGCTGATCGCGGTCAACTCGATCCTGCGCGACTGGGTCAAAGGCGAGATCACCGCCATCGAAACCGGCACCTGCGTGGCTGCAATCGCCTACTTACTGTTTTCCGTTTGGGCAGCACCACCATGAAGGCCGGGCAGGGCTAGCGCCACTCCTCCTCGCACTCCCGACGCACCAGGGGCTTGCAGGACTTGATCCGGCGCCAACTCGGGGTCCTCTCCACCCGCGTGGGGTACACCGGAGGCGACGTACCGATCACCGGGAGCAGCGATGTTTGATCGGCATCAGCAACTGTGCGGGACCTCCACGGACAAGATGCCAATCGGCCTACGGATCATTGGCAGGCCCTTCGATGAAGCCACTGTGCTGAAAGTCGCTGATGCATATGAGCATCACACGCAGTGGCATCTGAAATATCCGTCGATATCGGGTTGATGGCCGCTATACCGCGATAAGCGAATTGCCGAGCGTTCGGAGTGATCCGAACGCGATGCATTTTTTAGTTTCAAAGCCATAGCTACGCTGCCATTCGAGACCAAAACTCCTGCAACTGCTTCCCTGGCCGCGGCGCGCGCCGAAATCCATCGCGGATCGCTGGAGGATCTGGGCAGCCGCGAGGATCGCAGCTTGAGGTTGCTGGAGATTCAGCACTTTGAGGTTTCGCGTCATTCCGACAAAGGGAGAACCTATTGCGGTCTCAATGCAGTCTATCGACGCATTTGTCGGAACGGTCGTTGATTTTCCAAGCAAATCATACGCCTCTTAATCAGCGGCTCTGTCGGAATTTCGGATTGGCTGCGTTCGGGACACAGGGGAATGCCCCCTTCAAACGGCCACCACCAGCGAATGTCGGTTTCGGTGGTTGCGCCTCCGAGATTTGAACCTGCTAATCTGCGCCGATCGGGGTTGATGCCTATAGCCCCTTCATGGTCGATATCCTTTCTCGCCCGCGCGTCGAAAGGACTCTCGGCACGGAGGTAACGGCTAAAGTCGGCTCTCCGCTTCGTGCCAAAGACACTTGGCTACGACCATGTAGCCATAAACGCCTATGAAGCGGCCGCCAGGATTGTTCCTGCTGTTAGATCGGAGCACGGCTCCCGCATTGAGATTGGAGTGTTCGCAGGCCGATCGCTGATGCGAAGCGAGCGCGATATCAGATGCTCGTCGCGAATCTGTCTGCACTCGGAGTGTGGGACTACGGATTTTGTTTGAAGTGCCGGCAGGGATTTGGGGCAAGCCGCATCCAATTGATGTCGGCTTCAGGGTCGACGTCCACCTTCGTGTGGATTCTTCGGATTCGCAAATCAGAGTGGCTACGCGGCAGCGTGGAAAGGCAGCCTGTAAGTCGCGATAGCGTGCTCTGGTGTAAATGGCGCGTCCGACACGATTCGAACGTGTGGCCTTCGCCTTCGGAGGGCAACTCCAACCGATTAAGCGACCGGTTGAAAAAGCAATTTGAGATGGTTGCATGTCCGCGCAACCAAGGCCGAACTGCTCGGCGTATTATTCAGCGGATGAGAGCCTTTCCCGGAGCTGCTCCGCCATCCACTCAATGAACACCCGCAGGCGTGGCGACAGCTGGCGGGTGCGCGAATAGAGGACATTGACGGGTAACGGCGATGGCGGAAAGCCGGCAAGCACCTCGACTAGCGCGCCGCTAGCAAGTTCAGAGCTGACGCGATATCGCGGCACCTGGATCAGTCCGACTTGGTTGCAGCTGCCTTTGCCTTGGGGAAAGCTTCCTGCGGGGAAAGGACGCCGTACTTCCAATCGCCAGACAAGGCGTGCGCGTCGGCTAGGCCCGAATAGGCCTCAGCGTAGTTTGAATCGCTCTCGATCGCGCGCTTGAAATATGGGAACATCCGCAGCGCGCGGTTGGCGGTGACCTACCCTACCGGCGCCGACCAGGGTCTGTTGTGGTTTCTCCAGAGGCCAGTGCAGGCGTTGCGATCGCCGCTGACAGAATTGCTGCCAGGCCAAGAAGCTTGGATTTGGTCATCGAGTGGCTCCATTCGTCGTTGCCCACAAGCGCTTCCGATAAACAAACTCTCGTTGACGTCCTTATATTCCGGGTCAGCCGGGCATTGAGGGTTTCCTACCCGATCGAGCGAGACTCCTGTCGAACGTACTCGCGCGGAGTCCAGCTAAATGGCTGCCGGTTTTAGGAGAAGCGCCATGTGTGAGCTGAAGCGATGATCAGTCAGCCGGTTGTGTGAGGAAGAGACGCCCAATGCAGGTTTTGAATCTATAGCTACGTCCCGGCTGTTTTGGGACGTTCTGGCGACCTTCACGGCGCCGTTATCGCGGCGAAGGAGGGTCGCAACTTCCTTTGGTGATTCAAAAAATACGAGGGGTCGGAAATATGTCTTGTTATCGGGGAGCCTGGCGACGATGCTGGCGAGCGGCCTGCACCGTGATGATGCGCTTACCCTGCTCGCGCTCGATCTGGGCGGGGCCAGGCTCCCAGCTAATATCGGCGAGATCGCCGAGAGGAACCGAAAGACCGGAGCCGTTGCTCACGTGCGCTGGCGGTCGAGCTGATGGGGGCAAATGGGCCAGCGCGGCATCCTGGTGATGGTGCCATATCCGGCCGATCGAGCGGTCGTCGCTTTTGAGGATGTAATCGTTTTCCAGTCTGTCGCTCGTCGAATCGGCGCGACCAGGACAATTACGTCTCACCTGGATCGATGCTGCGGGCGATCCGGACCAGCTCCGGCAGCCGCAGGATCAGCTGCGCCATGCGATTGGGATCGTCGGAGAAATAGACAAAGGCGAGCGTGCGGCTGGCTAAATCCTGAACCTCGAGGGACTCGTCGCGCTCGACCAGCTTCCACGGCTTTGAGAATGGCTTGACGTCGCATGCCACGCCGGGAGTTTAACATCCTGACGTCAGCGAACAAATCAAGAGCATTCCGGCGCATTTGCCGGCTCAGGGCGACACCGCCATCAATGAAATCAAAGTCCTAGCGTTAAGATACCGTTAACCACGTCCTGATCTTAATGATCCCATGTCGCGCGACTTCGCAAGCGGGCAACCAGAGAGAACCGACATGGGGACCATCATTGAATTTCCGGCGTATGCGGCGTCGCGGCGGCTGAGACCAGCTACGGATGGCGCTCGTTGTGAAGGCATGGGAACGGTCCTGATCCTTCCCGTCGTCCGGATCGAGCGCGATTCCGATGGAACGAGCGACGGCCGGGGCCCGGAAGAGGGTACCGCACCGGGTCGCCGTCGGCGCCGGCGCTGAACGAACCGGTCATTTCGAAATGCCGGAGGCGTGCTATCCGATCCGGCTTCTATTGCCGGTCCCGCTGCTGATTTCGATCGGCGTGACGCTCAGTGCTTGCAGCGGCGGCGACTTCTATCGCACCCGCGATGATTTCCTCAACGACGACATGCACAAATGGATCGGCCGCGAGGCGACCTCAAGCGTCGGCATGCGTCCGTCGCAATACCAGCTCACCGATAACGAGCGCCAGCTTCGCGACCTCGCTTATCCCCTGATCGAACCGCCGCATTCGCGGCCCGCCTGGAAGAGCGTGTTCGGCGATTTCCAGCCGATTGCCGCGCCCTGGCGGCAGGCGGTGGCGTTCGATCGCACGGCCTACGGCCGCGCGCTGATCGACGAGCCGCACCGCTCGCAAATGTCGCGCTATCAGCAACTGATCGAGGACGTGCGCGACGACATCACCCGCTTCGAGCCGTTCTTTGGCTCAGCCATCCGCGTGATCGAGCTCGACAAGAAGCGCAACGCCAGCCTCGCTTATGTTTCCGACCTGTCGCCGCGCGAGCGTGCCGACGCGGTCGCCCGCATGCAGGAAAATTCCCTGATCGTGCAATGGGTGCAGCAGTGCCTGGAGCGGCGGGTTTCCTCCTACCGCTGGGCGCTGGAGCGGATGGTGGTGCAGGCGCCGGACAACATCGCCGCCGATGCCGATCGCCTGATCGGCGAATTGGCCTCACAGACCGCCAACCCGCCGGTTGCGGCGCGGCCCGTCATCGAGCAGCCGCTCACGACGCGCGGTTAAACCGTTTTCCAGCGAAAGCCTGCCCCGGACTTGATCCGGGGTGGGCCCGGTTCACTGTCCAAGAAAACGCGTCAAAATAAAAAACTAGCGAGGCATCGCCTCAGACCGACGAGCCATGTTGCGCCGCGCAAACTTGACACATCTACACCAGCTTTGGTCACTCTAGCGATTTGCGGCGCGCCGCTGCTTCTGAAGCTTGGCGATGAAATCCTTCAGCACCTCCGAGGGAGGTCTTGCCGCGCTGTAGGCAAGCCCGACCTGGCGCTTCACCTTGACCTCGATCTCGCGCACGGCGACATCCGGATTGGTGCGCGCGACGCCTTCAGGCACGATCGCAACGCCGACGCCGGCAGCGACCAGGGCCATCGCCCAATCTTCCAATTCCGCAATCGCGACCGGCTTGTGGGGCGACTTGGCGCGGCCGAACAATTCGCTCTGCTCGCAATGACAACGATCGATCATGGCGACATCAGCAAAGTCGGAGGTGCGCAGGCGGTCCTTCAAGGTGAGGGGATGCGACGGCGGCAACGCCGCGACATAGCGTTCGATCCAGAGCGGAACGAACTGTTCGTCGGCGTTGACGATGTTCCTGGAGACAATCCGAGCGTCCGCGCGCTCGTTTGCTCCGACGAGGCGCAGCGCGATACCGGAATTGCCGGTCAGCGGCTTCAACAAAGCGACGGTCCGGGGCATATCGAGCGTCCGCATCAGCCCGAGCGTCAGCGCCGGCCGCGCCAAGGGCTTGCGGAACAGATTTCGCGCCGCATCCGCCTCGTCAATGATGCGCCGGGCGAACGCATGAAACTGCTCGGCGGACGCCGTCGGTGCGACGCCCTTCTTGTGCCGGATGAACAGCGTTGTACCCAACTCCGCCTCGAGACTGGCGATCGCCGTCGAGATTGAGGGCTGCGAAATAAAGCAATGCCTGGCAGCGGCCGTCAGGTTGCGTTCGCTGTACACGGCGGCGAAGTAGCGCAGTTCCCGGATTTCCATAGTTTTATCCTATAGATGATATCATATATCAATATTTTACCTATGGATACAACCATGGCAAGCAATTCGTCGGTCTTCAGCAAAGGAGCTTGCGATGCGCATCCACCATCTCAGGCGGCGTCTGGTGAATGGCACGGGCGGTATCTGGCAGCGGGCGCGGATGGTTTGCCACTGTCTGCTGATCGAGACCAACGATGGTCTCGCTCTTGTCGACACCGGCCTTGGGCTCGACGATATCGCGCAGCCGCTCCGCCTCGGCCGCCGCTGGGTGCGGCAGACCGCGCCTCGGCTCGACCCGGTCGAGACGGCGTTCCAACAGGTGAAGGCGCTGGGTTATTCGCCGAATGACGTGCGACATCTCCTGCTGACGCATCTCGATCGGGATCACGCCGGCGGAGTTCCGGATTTCCCCAAGGCGAAAGTGCATGTCCATCGCAGGGAATACGCGATGGCGGTCACCCATCAGATTCCGCCGCCCGCGGGCCGCTATATCACCGATCAATGGAAGCACGGACCGGATTGGAAATTCTACGGCGAAGGCGGCGAGCACTGGTTCGGATTTGAGGGTGTGCGTGCGCTTGACGATCGCCAAGGCGACGTCCTGATGATTCCGTTACACGGGCATACGTTGGGTCATTGTGGCATCGCCGTGCGGGGCAAGGACAAATGGCTACTACATGCGGGCGATGCCTACTTCTTCCACGGTCAGTTGCAGCCGACGCCGCGAATGCCGCTGTTGCTCGGCCTGTTTCAGCGCCGCGCCGACATGGACCGTCCGGCACGAATAGCCAATCAAGAGCGGTTGCGCAGGCTAAAGGCCTCGCACGGCGGCGAGGTTACGATTGTCAACAGCCACGATTCGGTCGATTATGAAAATTGCCGTTGCGGCAATCACTGATGCTTTCAACTCACGTTGCAAGAAATGGCTACCGCCTGGCTTGCGGCGCTTCGGCCTGCTTGGCCGGCATTTCGGTCTGCACGTTACAGCTCGACGCGGCAAGCGAGGCCTGCGCCTGCGGCATCAGGCCGGGCTCCGCCGCTAACGCCTTCATCACGATCAGGCCGGTCGCGGTCGGGGAATCGATGATCAGCCGGTCGGCGGCGGTGACGTCCTCGTCCTCGGGCAGATCATTATGCTGCGCCTCGGTCATGAGATCGAGCTCGATCACCTTCTTTCCGGCCGAGCGGTCGTTGATGGCGTAATAGGCGAGCTCGTTGCGGGTATAGAACGACACCGAGGTGTAGGCCTGGCTGACCGGAACCTTGAGCTTGATCGCGCCGCCCGACAGGTCGTAGCGGCAGATCGCGACAGCAAACGCGGGGTCCATGTACGGCATCAGCGCGTTGGTTGGATCGGCCGGCGCAAGCTGGGTGACGGCGTTGAGCTTCGTAATCGGCGTTAATCGCGAATAGGCGTCCTCGGTGGCGATCCTGGGCAGCACCAGCACGCTGACGAGATGCACGATGCCGCCCAACAGCACGCCCGCGATGATCGTGAACACCAACCGGATCATGGGCACCCCACGGTCGCAATCGCCGGCATCGGGGCGTCGCGCTGTGTCCGCGTCGCGACGCCAACCGGCGTGTCGTAGAGGCGAAGCATCAGCTCATAGCGCTCGATGCCGCCGGTGGGCAGCCAATTGCCGGAGCGCGAGCGCGAGGCGATGCGGATTTCGAACGCGCCGTCCGCGCCGCGGACGATCTCCTGGCTGGTGAAGCCGAAGCGCTGCAGCGAATTGGCGACGAGGTGGCCCTTGCGGTCATACAGCGTCAAGGTCCAGAACCGCGCCGCAGGCGTAACGCCGCTGACCACCACGTCGCAGCGCCCGTCGAGCGGTTTCTTGCGATCGTCCCTTGCCGCCGTGAACGCCACGCCGTCGCCGGTGCCGATCGGCAACTCGCCGTTGCGGGTGATGGTGGCGCGCGAATAGGGATCGACGTCCGACGTGCCGGTCCGGGGACGGGCGGTCCAGGCGCCGATCGCGAGCGTGCCAAGTTCGGTACCGCGCGTCGTCGTCACCCAGGTCGCACCGATGCCGACGGCGGCGGCGATGAGCAGCGCCAGCAAGGTGATCAATATCAGCCGCACGGGCCAATGCTCCGGTTCGGCGGGTCAGTTCTTGCGAAGGGCGGGAGAGGCCACAGTGCCGGTCGTTGCCGCCGCGTAATTTTCGGGGAAGGCAAGCGCGCTCGACGATACCGGATTTCCGGGCGTGGCCTGCTCGTTCGACGTGGTCTTGCCAGCGGTCTTGGCAGCATCGTCAAGCAGCTTCTCGACCTGCACCAGGACATCCGCGCCGCGCTTGGTGAGAACTGGCGGCGGTCCCGGCTTGATTTCCGGCTGCTTGGGCGCGCCGATGGCTGCCATGGTCGCGGGCACGCCGGGCTGCGGCGCCTTCGTGCCCATGCCGACGCCCGCCAGCTCCTTGATCTCGACGCCCTGATGTGCCGCGATCATGATGTCGTGCCAAGTCTGCGCCGGCAGCGAGCCGCCGGTCATGCGGTTGGTCGGCGAGTAGTCATCGTTGCCGTACCACACCGCGCAGGTGAAGTTGCCGGTATAACCGACGAACCAGGCGTCACGGTAGGCGTTGGTGGTGCCGGTCTTGCCGGCGGTCGGGATGCCGTCAAGCCCAGCTCGGCGCGCGGTACCCTCGCTGACCACGTGGCTCATCATGCCCGCCATGTCGGCGGCGATGTTCGCCGGAATGGCCTGCTTTGGTTTCGGACCGTCGCGATCCCAGCGCCAGACCAGATCGCCAGAACCGGTGCGGATTTCCAAGACCGCGTGCGGGGTCACCGACTTGCCCTTGTCGGGGAAGGTCGCATACGCAACCGCGTGTTCGATCACCGTGACTTCGTCGGCGCCGATCGGCAGCGACGGCGTATCCGGCAGCGGTGCCTTGATGCCGAAACGGCGCGCAACCTCGACGATCTTGGCGCGGCCCCTCTTGGCGGACTCCCACTGGTTTTTTGGATTATTGCCGATCGCGATCGACAGTTTTACCGGCACCACGTTGATCGAGCGGGTGATCGCCTGCGTCAGTGTCACCGAGCCGGAGTAGGAGTGGCCATAATTTTGCGGACACCAGTTGCCGAGGCAAACCGGGCCATCGACCACGATCGAATTCGGCGTGAAACCGTTCAAGAGCGCCGTGGTGTAGACATAGGGTTTGAATGAGGAGCCGGGCTGCCGGTACGCGTCGGTCGCGCGGTTGAACTGGCTTGCGCCGTAGTCGCGGCCGCCGACCATGGCGCGAACGCCGCCGTCGAGATCGGCGACCACGGTTGCGGCTTGCGTCGCATGATAGTCGCGGCCGAACTGGCGCAGCTCGTTTTCGATGGCGTCTTCCGCGGCGTGCTGCACGTTCATGTCGATCGCGGTGCGGACCACGAAGACGCGCTCGTTGTAGGATTTCGGGAAGGTGTCGACGAGCTTGTGCACCTCGTCGAATGCATAGTCGAGATAGTAGTTCGGCGAGTTCTCGTCGCGCCGGTCGACGGCGAAGGCCGGATTGCGCCGCGCGCCGAATACCTGGCCCTCGGTCATGAAGCCGGCATCGACCAGATTGTCCAGCACCACGTTGGCGCGCGCACGCGCGGCCGGCAGGTTGATGTGTGGCGCGAACTTGGTCGGCGCCTTGAACAGGCCAGCCAGCATCGCGGCTTCCGCCAGGTTGACGTCGCGCACCGACTTGTTGAAGTAGAAATGCGCCGCGCCGTCGACGCCGAAAGTGCCGCCGCCCATGTAGGCGCGGTCGAGATAGAGCTTCAGAATCTCGTTCTTGGAGAGCCGCGTCTCCAGCCAGATCGCCAGGAACGCCTCGTTGACCTTGCGCTCGATGGTGCGCTCGTTGGAGAGGAACAGGTTCTTGGCGAGCTGCTGGGTGATCGAGGAGCCGCCCTGCCGCACGCCGCCGGCCTGGGCGTTGGTGATCAGCGCGCGGGCTGTGCCGGCGACGTCGATGCCGAAATGGTCGTAGAAGCGGCGGTCTTCGGTCGCTAGCGTAGCCTTGATCAGGTTGTCCGGAAAGTCCTCGAGCGGGATCGAATCGTTATGCTTGATGCCGCGGCTGCCGATCGGGTTGCCGTAGCGGTCGAGGAAGGTCACCGCGAGGTCGGATTTCTTCAGCCAATCCTCATCGGCGGTTTCGCGGAACGCCGGCACCGCGAGCGCCAAAAGCAGGATCAGCCCGCCAAGACCGATGGTGGCGGCCTCCGAGAACGGCTCGATGAAGACCCAGCGCTTCCAGCGGCCGACGTAGAAACGGTCCATGAAGGTCGAAAAGCGCTCATAAAGCTCGCGCGCGCCCTTAAGCGTCGAGAAAAGGCTGGAATCGAACCGCGCGTCCAGATCCAGACGGAGATTATTGAGCCGCCTTTTCAAATCGTCTGGGATAATCTTGCGCAACTGCTGCTCTTGATCGGTTCTACGCGCTCAACCACGCAGGCGGGCGCCGTCGAGACGTTTTGCGGGAATGTTAAGGCAAACCCAAGGCGCTTTCGCAGCCCTCGGGGACTCACGTTCTATCTAGCCGAGCAGGGGCTATAAACCAATGGTCCGGCTTGCGATTCTCGGGAGCAGGGCTAACGCCAGCAACAGCCTATGTGGAAGCGCCTCACTTGTAGCTTGGCCGGACCTCCTCCTAAGAAGGGCCTCGGCTCACTCGAAACCAACGGGATTCATGACCGCACCGCCCAAGCGACCCTCGATCCAAGAGGGATTTTTCTGGAAAACCAAGACGTTGGAACAAATGTCCGACGTCGAATGGGAGAGCCTGTGTGACGGCTGCGCGCGCTGCTGCCTGGAGAAGCTGGAGGACGAGGATACCGGCAAGATCTACTTCACCCATATTTCCTGCAAGCTTCTGGATGCCGGGCTATGTGCCTGCAAGGATTACCCAAACCGCTCTGAGAAGGTTTCCGATTGCGTCCGCCTGACGCCGGAGAATGTACGGACCATTAATTGGCTGCCTCCGAGCTGTGGCTACCGCCTCGTGGCCGAAGGCCGCGACCTCTATTGGTGGCATCCCCTCATTTCGGGCGACCCCAACACAGTCCACGATGCCGGCGTGTCGGTGCGGGGAAGGGTGCAGGGAACCGAGAACGAGATCGCTACCGCTGATCTGGAGGACCATATCGTGCGCTGGCCGGTGCTGCTGCCGAAACGCGCGCAGCTGAAAAAACGTCCGAAAGACTGAAACTACCGGTTATAATCGATCACGTTTTTGCGAAGGCGCTTCGTGGGACCCACCCATGCGCCTGACCCGCTGCCGCGTGGGGGATTCGCCCTCTAAATAGCCCTCAACCCAGCGAATCTGCGCCGTCCTGCGGCGCTCCGGATAAAAATATTCCACATGAACAAGTTCGAACGGCAGAGCCGTCAACCTGCCAACCGTCAGCCGTTGCCCGCGGAAATCGCGGCCGAATTGCCGGAACTCACGACCGAGGTGCTCGCGATCTCCGATGCGCCGTCGCTCGCACCGCGGGCGCCGCTAACGCCGCGCGAGGTCCGGACCATCCTGCTGAGCCTCTTGCTGACGATGTTCCTGGCCGCGCTCGACCAGACCATCGTCGCGACCGCGCTGCCGACCATCGGCCGGCAATTCCATGACGTCACCAATCTTTCGTGGGTGATCACGGCCTACCTGCTCGCTTCGACTGCGGTGGCGCCTGTTTTCGGCACGCTAAGCGACATCTATGGCCGCCGCGGCATGATTATCACCGCGCTAGGCCTGTTCATCGCGGGTTCGATCTTGTGTGCGGTAGCGCCGAACATGACGGTTCTGATCCTGGGGCGCGGCCTGCAGGGGCTCGGCGGCGGCGGCATCATGCCGGTCGTGCAGACCGTGATTTCCGACGTGGTCAGCCCGCGCGAGCGCGGCCAATATCAGGCTTATTTCAGCGGCGTATGGATGCTTGCGGGAATTGGCGGGCCGATCCTCGGCGGCGTGTTCGCCGAGCACCTGCACTGGTCTATGATCTTCTGGATCAACGTGCCGCTCGGGCTCATATCGCTGGCAATGCTGCTGGCGAACATGGGCAAGATCCCGGTATTTCACCGCAGGCGCAAGGTCGACTGGCTCGGCGGCATCCTGCTGATGGCGTCCGCGGTCGTGATCATGCTGGTGCTTACCTGGGGCGGCAACCGCTATCCCTGGCTGTCCCCGACCATCATGGCCATGGTCGGCGCATCCGCTGCCCTGAGTCTCGCGTTTGTCTGGCATGCCCGTACCGCCAACGAGCCCTTCCTGCCGTTGTCGCTGATGGGCGGGCCGGTCGCGCCCTACGCGCTGGCGGCCGGCGGGTGCGCGTTCGGCGCCATGCTGGGCCTGACCGTGCATCTGCCGCTGTATTACGAGGTGGTCTACCATCTCAGCGCCAGCGAGGCCGGACTGGCGCTGATTCCGCTCGCCGCGATCTCAACCGGCGGCGCCGCGATCGCGGGCCGGACCATGGCGCGCGCCAAGCACTATAAGCGTGTCGCCATCATCGGGACGACGTGGGCGGCCTTGCTGGCATGCACAATGGCGCTGACGACGCTGCCGCTGTGGGGCCTCTTGGCGCTGTTGTCAATGTTCGCAGTCGGTCTTGGCACGGTGTTTCCGGTCAGCGTGGTCGCGCTGCAGAATTCGGTGACGCGCGCGCAGGTCGGCACCATCACGGGTGCGATGAATTTCTTCCGTGCGCTGATGGCTTCCTTCATGGTGGCGGCGTTCAGTGCGATCCTTTTGATGGCGCTGGGGGCGGATATCTCGCTCGCCGGCGAGCATAGCGGCCCGGTGAGCTCCATACCGGTGGCCGACATGATCACGGCGTTCCGCTACGTATTTGGCGCCGCCGCGGCACTCCTCGCCTGCAGTGCGCTATGCATGGTCGCGATGGCGGAGAAGCCTTTGGCCGGCCCGCCGTCGCGGCCGGTCGAGATGGCGGAGTAGGGCGAGCACGGCGGCGCCGGCGGGCCCCCTCGGCTATCCATCGGCGGCGATTTGATCTAACAGCGGCGCCAGCGCGTCACATCGAAATCGACAAGGAGCCTGCCATGAGCAAACCCACCATCGAGCAAATCCGGATGGGCAGCGAAGGCATTGCCTTCTGCATCGCGCGGACCCTGATCGAACGCGATCCCTCGCTGAAGGCGCCGATGCGCGCCAACTTGCGCAAGATGTGGGAGCTCCTGGAAGAGCGCGAGGATCACGGCGCCGCCGACATGGTCGATACCATGATCAAAGCTCTGAACGATCCCGCGTTCTTCAAGCCCTAAGTCTTCAGTTCAAGCGGCGGGCGAAGCGTTTCGGCGGCTCAGGTTCCCGGCCGCGAGACCTCGGTCTCCTTGCTGGTGATGAACTCCAACAGCACCGGGAAGCCTTCTTTGGTCTTCTGAATGCCGCGCCGGATCGCCGGCACAATATCTTCCGCCGTGGTGATGCGCTCGCCATAGCCGCCCAAGGCCCGCGCCATCGCGGCATAGTCGCCGGAAATATCGGTCGAACGATATTTCTCGGTCGAGATCGGCATCACCTTCAACTCGATCGCCATGGAGAAATTATTCAGCAGGATCGACATGATCGGAATCCGCTCGCGCACCGCGGTTTCGAAATCCATGCCGGTAAAGCCGATCGCGGCATCGCCCCAGACGTTGATGCAGAGCTTGTCGGGTTTTGCGAGCTTGGCGCCCATCGCCAGCCCAAGGCCGTAGCCGAGTTGGGTGGTCTTGCCCCAGCCGATATAGGACAGCGGCTCGACCGCCTTCCAGAACGGCGAAAGCTGGTCGCGCGGAGAGCCGGCATCATGGGTGATGATGGTGTTGTGGATGTCCACCGTGTGCTGCAGATCCCAGAGCACGCGATAGGGATTGAGCGGCGCGTCGTTGGAGGTGAGTTTCGGCATCCATTTCGCCAACCACTCCTTGTGCGAGGCGGCGATCTCGGTGGCAACCGCGGACGCGTCGCTATCGGAGGTGACCGTCGTGCCGATTTCCTCCAGCAGCGCATCGAGCACCAGACCGGCGTCGCCGATCAGGCCGATTTTCGCCTCGACATCCTTGTTGAGATGGTTGGGGTCGAGCGTCGAATGGATGATGGTCTTGCCCTTCGGCATCGCGACGCCGAACGACGTCTCCGTGAACGAGCAGCCGATGCCGAAAATCACGTCGGCTTCGCCCAAAAATTTTGGCACCGCGCGCGGCACCGCCAATCCACCCGAGCCGAGCGACAGCCGATGCGTCTCGGGGAATGACGACTTGCCACCTAAGCTCGTGGTGACGGGGATGGCGAGCCGTTCGGCCAGCCGTTTCAATTGCGGCCACGCCCTGGCGTAATGGACGCCCTGGCCGGCATAGATCACCGGGCGCTTGGCCGAGACCAGCAGGGCGGCCGCTTCCTTGATGTGGATGGGATCGGCGCCGTAGCGCGTCCGCAACACCGGCGTGTAGTTGAGGGGCTCCGGCACCTCCTCGTTCCACATGTCGGCCGGAATCTCGACGATGACCGGTCCACCGCGGCCGTTCTTGAGCTTGGTGAAGGCGCGGCGGAAGATGTTGCCGACTTCGGATGCGAGAATGATCGGTTCGGACGATTTCGAGAACGCCTTCATCGCTTGGCTGGAATTGAAGTTCGGCTCGATGTTCGAGATCCGACGGGCGTAGCCCATCGGCAGCACCAGCACGGGCACGGACTCGCCGAAACATTGCGCCACGCCGCCCATGGCGTTTTCCGCGCCGGGACCGTGCTGCATGCAGAAAGCGCCGATGCTGCAGCCGGAAGTCACGCGCGAGATCGCGTCCGCCATGTGGAGGCCAATGCGCTCCTGCCGGACCATGACGGGGCGGATATCGGCGTTGGCGGCGTACTCGATCAGGTGGTTGACCGGATAGCCGCAGAGAATTTCGATACCCTCGCGCTTGAGGATTTCCGCAATGGCGGTGCCGAGTTTCATGGCCGTCTCTCCCAGAACTGGCCGATGTTGGGCCCGGCCTGAACCATCATTTGGATCAGGAATCGGGGAGGCGGTAAAGCGCGGGTGGCGCTTTCCTCAGGAAGTGCTGATATCCGCTTTTCGCATCGCAGCCGGAATACCGGGCCGGCCGAACGATCCCGCAACGCGCCGGGCTGTGTCCCGCCTGCGGTCAGGACTAGCCGAAAACGGTGTTGCGCTTAACGAAACTTTCAGCGTGTTCCTCAATCCGCCAGCAACCAATCTAATCCTAAATTGCCCGCCCGGCATAGGCGTGGGAGAATCCCGAACAACGCCCCCGACAGGAGTTTTGCATGCATCGGTTGGTTTTGAGATTCCTGGCGGATCAATCCGGCGCGACGGCCATCGAATACTGCCTGATCGCTCTGGGAATCAGCATCGTGATCGTTGCCGCCGTCAATAGCATCGGCTCTACGCTCAATGGCTCGTACTCCTCGTTGAACACGTCGCTGAAGTAGTAACGCGGCGGGGGCGGACCTAGCTTAGCTAGGGCGAGGCTTGGCACATCAAGCCGCTCATCGCCGCCTAAAGCGCAAATAGCTTCGCTATCGCGCCTTGGCTTGTTATTTGGGCACGGTCTCTTCGCATAGCGGCGCGTTCAAGCAGATGGGCTTGAACCGGGAATGACACAGCCGTTGGTAGAAAACCGGTGGTACAATCCAACCGGACGCGCCAGTCAGCGCAACGCCAGTCAGTGCATCGTGTCGAAACGGTGATTTTCGCTGACGATCGAACCAACAGCCTGATAGAGCTGGTGAAGTTCGGCCTCTAAGTACTCATTGACGAGTAGCAGAGCCTCAAGTGCGCCGTGGATGTTACCATCACAGGCTGCGATGATCTTTTCGATAGCAATTTCAGTGCGCTTAGACGCCATTCTTAATCCCCTGCGTGTTCACCCGCGTCCAGTATCCGTGGTGAATTGGGGCTAAATTCTGGGGACCACGCGAACATTTGGTGGCGTCGTGAAATTTCCACACGTTTAGGTCAGCTAAACCACAGGTCGTCGCGAAACCCTCGATGCTCAAACGACGAGCCAAAGCGCGATTGCCGTTAGATGCGAAGCTAGCACGCCTGAGGCGCTGACCGGCTAGCTCGCCTTCCTCGACCGGGCGGGGGGGCGGACCGGTTTCTCGGCCTTCTTCGGCTCTTCGGCTTTCTTCGGCTCTTCCTTGGCCCGCTTGCCGCTGATCGGCAGCAGCATCTCGCGCTGGCCTTCGATGCGCTTCTTCGGCTTCTTGCCTTTAGCCTTCACCGCGGCCGGTTCAGCCTGCTTCTCGCCGACGAGGCTGCGCTTCAGCGCATCCATCAGGTTGATGACGTTGCCGCCCGTTTTCGGCGCGGCCTTCGCGGCGACGCGCACGCCCGCGCGCTTCTTGTCGATCAGGTCGATCAGCGCCGCCTCGTAATGATCCTCGAAATTTTCCGGCTCGAAGGGGGCGGATTTCTGGTCGACGATGTGCTTGGCGAGATCCAGCATGTCCTTGGTGACTTTGACGTCCTGGATGTCCTCGAAATAATCCTTCTCGCTGCGCACTTCGTAAGGATAGCGCAACAGCGTGCCCATCAGGCCCTTGCCCAGCGGCTCCAGCGCAATGATGTGTTCGCGGTTGGTGAGCACCACGCGGCCGATCGCGACCTTGTTCATGCTGCGGGCGGTCTCGCGGATCACGGCGAAGGCGTCATGGCCGACCTTGCCGTCGGGAACGAGGTAATAGGGCCGGATCAGGTAGCGGCTGTCGATGTCGGCCTTCGGCACGAACTCGTCGATCTCGATGGTGTGGGTCGATTCCAGCGCGATATCATCGAGCTCGTCCTTGGTCACCTCGATATAGGTATCGGTATCGACCTTGTAGCCCTTGACGATGTCTTCGGAGGCGACCTCCTCGCCGGTGTCGGCGTCGACCTTGGCGTATTTGATGCGGTGGCCGGTCTTGCGGTTGATCTGGTTGAACGAGACCTTTTCGGTGTCGGAGGTCGCCGGATACAGCGCGACCGGGCAGGTCACGAGCGACAGCCGCAGAAAACCCTTCCAGTTGGCACGGGGGGCCATGGGATTACTCCGAAACGCTAACGACAGAGGACCGGCAACGATAACACCGGGGGCCCCCAAGACAAACCCCAAGATAGGCCGAAGACAGGCAAGGGCCGGGAATCTCTTAACGACGTTAACCGGGAGTCGGTTGCGTCCCCAGAGCCGCCGGGCTGCCGCACCTGGTTGGGCGCGCGGCCCCAGCGAGTTGGGTTCGCAGCAGCGAAAGGCGGAACATCGTCGACGATTCCGCGTTGCCACGGGACGGATATGTGACGCTGCGAGGATACCCAGGGATTGAGGGCGCCATGGCAACACCGCGAGAGCACCACCAGATCGTCGAAACGCCGACCGAGGCGCGCCAGGGCGAACCCGGACCGTCGGTGCTCGCTTTGTTGGCCGTGTCGACCGGGCTCGCGATATTGATCCTCGGCATGATTTGGTTCGTGTTCTTCCGCGGCTGATCGTGGACGGGCGGCAGCGCGAGCCGACGCGCGGGAATGGCGGCGCGAGCTCCGCGGTTGCTCGAGGGGCTTCCGACTTGGCGCGTTGGGCGCTTAAATCAGCTATGTTGATAAGGGATTGGCATGCGACGGCGCGCTGCGCCGCCGAAATCTCGACGTGCCATTGTGGAGAAAAAGTAAGATTATGACGGTTATTCCGTTCATAAACGGTTCACGCCGAAAAGCATCATCTTGATGGCGCATATTGTGCAGTTCACCTTTGGAGGCAAAACGTGCGCCTGCTGGTCGTTGAGGACGATCCCGATTTGAACCGTCAGCTTACCACCGCCCTGAGCGACGCCGGCTATGTGGTCGATCGCGCATTCGACGGCGAGGAGGGGCACTATCTCGGCGACAGCGAACCCTACGATGCCGTCGTGCTCGACATCGGCCTGCCGAAGATGGACGGCATCTCCGTGCTCGAATCCTGGCGCCGCAACGGGCGCGCCATGCCGGTCCTGATCCTCACCGCGCGCGACCGTTGGAGCGACAAGGTGCAGGGCTTCGACGCCGGCGCCGACGATTATGTCGCCAAGCCGTTCCACCTCGAAGAGATCCTGGCCCGGATCCGAGCGCTGCTGCGCCGCTCCACCGGGCATGCCCAGAGCGAATTGATCTGCGGTCCGGTGTCGCTGGACACGCGCACCGGCCGGGTCAGCGTCTCCGGCAATCCGGTCAAGATGACCTCGCACGAGTACCGGCTGCTGGCCTATCTGATGCACCATACCGGGCGCGTGGTCTCGCGCACCGAGCTGGTCGAGCATCTCTATGACCAGGACTTCGACCGCGACTCCAACACCATCGAGGTGTTCGTCGGCCGCATCCGCAAGAAGCTCGACGTCGACATCATCCAGACCGTGCGCGGATTGGGCTATCTCTTGACGCCGCCGACCGCCGGCGCTTGATCGGGCGCGAGGTTTGCTCTTTAGAATTGGGCATGATGCTGTGAACCAAAGCGCGGATAGCGTCGCTATCGCGCCCCGATTTAGTACGGGTCACGCCCTGATGCGCCGTAATTCGCTCGCCATCCGGCTGTTCGTGTCTGCCAGCGCCTGGGTGGTCGTCATCCTGGTCATCACCGGTTTCGTGCTGTCCTCGGTCTATAAGGACGCTACTGAGCGCGCCTTCGACCGACGGCTCAACCTCTACCTCCGCACCCTGATCGCGGAGGTCGCGACCCCCGACGAGCCGCCCGATCACCAATTCCAGTCGCTCGGCGAGCCGCTGTTCGAGCTGCCGTTGTCGGGGTGGTACTGGCAGATCACCCGCACCGACACCGATAAGCAAGACGTTCGGGCCTCGCGCTCGCTGTGGGACAAGAAGCTATCGAAGCTCGAGGATCAGGGCGTCGAACTGACGCCGGCGGGCATTCGCTTGGGCTATGTCGAGGGCCCGGAAGGCCAGAGCCTGCGGATGGTAGAACGGCCGGTCGATCTCGGCGCCGACGGCAAATTCCTGGTCAGCGTCGCCGGCGACGCCACCGAGATTTTCGACGAAACGCGCACCTTCGACTATTACCTCGGCAGCACCTTCGCAGCCCTCGGCATCGTGCTGCTCTTGACCACGATCTTCCAGGTCCGCTTCGGGCTGGCGCCCTTGAAGCGCATCTCCGAATTGATCGCCGATATCCGCTCCGGCCGCGCCGAACAGCTGGAGGGCGAGTTTCCGGTCGAGATCGCACCGTTGGCGCGCGAGACCAACGCGCTGATCGATGCCAACCGCGAGATCGTCGAACGGGCGCGGACCCACGTCGGCAATCTCGCGCATGCGATCAAGACGCCGCTGTCGGTGATCGTCAATGAAGCTTCCGCGCACGGCGCCGATCCCTTCGCCCACAAGGTGCTCGAGCAGGCCGATGTGATGCGTGACCAGGTCGCACACCACCTCGAGCGCGCCCGCATCGCCGCCCGCGTGACCATCATCGGCACGGTCACCGAGGTCGCCCCTGCGCTCGAGGCATTGCGGCGCACCATGGAGAAGATTCACCGCGACCGCGGCATCGCCATTGAGGTCAAGGCCGATTCCCATGCCAGATTTCGCGGCGAGCGGCAGGATTTGGAGGAAATGGCCGGCAATCTCGTCGACAATGCCTGCAAGTGGGCGGCCTCGCACGTCTTCATCGAGGTGCTGGTCGAGCGGCCGGTCGAGCCCGGCGCGGCGCCGATGCTGCGGATCGTCGTCGACGACGACGGGCGCGGGTTGTCTGAGGCCGAGCGCACGCAGGTCTCGCGCCGCGGCCAGAGGCTCGACGAGTCCAAGCCGGGCTCCGGCCTCGGGCTGTCGATCGTGGTCGACCTCGCCGGGCTCTACGGCGGCAGCCTGACGCTCGGCAACGCCCCGATCGGGGGGTTGCGGGCCGAACTGGTCCTGCCGGGGGTATAGAGCGTTTTCCAGCGAAAACCTGCCCCGCGCTTTTCGGGTAGGCACCGGTTCGTCGTCCAAGAAAACGCGTTAAAAAATAGAGCCGTTTGCGCTCCGATTGTATCGGAGCGGTGTCGCCGTCCGTCGCTGAGCGTATTGACGGTCGTGCGGCGCGTCTTTCCGCGGACGTCCTGCCGCTCACGCGCGGCGGGACGCGCCTGCGATCTCGTGATCTCCGAACCTCCGGAGCCTCTTCGAATTCTCGGAGGTATTGAGAACGCGCCGTGCGCCGCCGCTTGCGTCACCCATCTCCGACATTTCGGAGAATCTCCGACATGTTGGAGGGCGCCTGCCAAGCGCCGAACGTCAAAGCTCCCGGCCCGATTTCGATACCCCACTGATCTTGCGGACAGTTTCGTTCGCGTACAAATC
This sequence comes from uncultured Alphaproteobacteria bacterium, assembly GCA_963822795.1. Taxonomy (GTDB): domain Bacteria; phylum Pseudomonadota; class Alphaproteobacteria; order Rhizobiales; family Xanthobacteraceae; genus Bradyrhizobium. The sequence continues at coordinate 171,413 of CAWGJM010000049.1, read as the reverse complement.
GCCTTGCGGTTGGCCCGCTTTTTGCGAAGTGATCTATCGAAATTGTTGCTGACGTTGCCGGCCGCGACTGAAAGAAATCAGCTTTGATTGTTTTCTCAATGGAGATCGTGGCGTCAGACCAGGTGCGAACAGCATTGCTGCGAACACTTGGCTCAATTCTTGAGCCGACACGCGTGGCGCCTGGTTGTCTCTCGGCCCGTCTCTTTTCGGACCTTGATAAACGAAAAGCGCTTTTGCTCGTTGAAGAATGGGAATCGAGCGATCAGTTCGAGCGTAATCTCGATGTTACCAAGCTCAATGCGATTGTCGGGGCGATCGAACTCTCCAGCGAAGCACCTGTGGTTCGCGTTGACACCGTCGAGCGGGAGGAGGGTGTGGATGCATTGGCGCTTCACCGATCCGTTGCGAGCGGTCGAATTGGATGAGTTCAGTATCAGCCGGGAGCATAAAGCCTAAAGCGTCGAAACATAACAGGGAGAAGATGATGGATCTTTCTGAAAGTCTTTAGCTGGTCACGGCGCGATCGCACTTCAGAACGTCCCCGGATAGGGAAAAACGAAGCACGATGAAGAAAGCAAACTGGAAGTACGCCTTGGCCGCGATAACGCTTGCGGCACCTGTATTGACGTCAGCTGCCGTGCAGGCGCAGCGGCCACGAAAACCCAACATCGTCATCATCTGGGGTGACGACATCGGTCAATCGAATGTCAGCGTGTACTCGCGCGGCATGATGGGCTATCAGACCCCCAACATCGACCGAGTTGCCAATGAAGGCGTGATGTTCACCGACTATTATGCGGAGCAGAGCTGCACCGCTGGCCGGGCCTCGTTCATCACCGGCCAATCCGGCTTGCGCACCGGCATGATCAAGGTCGGTCTGCCCGGCGCTACGCTCGGGTTGCAGAAGGAAGATCCGACGATTGCCGAGCTGCTCAAGCCACTCGGTTACGCCACCGGACAGTTCGGCAAGAACCATCTTGGCGATCGCAACGTGAATCATCTCCTCGCTTTTCCGGTGAAGACTGCAGGCCAGCTTCCGATGATCCCGGTCGATGAGCGCGCCGTGGCGGTCCGGGCCATCGAAGTGGGGTGACGTGGCGCTATCGTCATCACTCAAGCAGTACCGGCAAACAAGGAAGGAAGTTTTCCATGGGTCCACTGCGCGTCGAAGGTCCAAGGCCGGCCGAGTTGATGACGCGAGCCCTCGTCGTCGATGACTCGCGTACGGTGCGGGTCAGCCTTCGTAAGATTCTGGAAACCGTGGAAGGAAGCGACTTCGAGGTTGAAGAGGCTGCGGACGGTGCTGAAGCACTCAAGTTTATGGAGAAGAGACCGACCCACAGGCTGCCAGATATCATCCTGTTGGATCGTAACATGCCCAGGATGTCCGGGGACGCGTGCATTCGCATTCTGAAATCGGATCCGGTGTGGAAAACCATCCCGGTGATTTTTTTGACTGCCCAAGCTGACAAGGCCGAGTTGGTAAAGGGCCTGACTCTTTTGGGAGGCGACGACTATCTAGCCAAGCCTTTCGATGCCGGCGAGATGATCGCACGGGTAAAGGCCCTGGTCCGCGCCAAGAAGGCCGAGGACCAAAACCGAGCGCTCACGCACAATCTGGAACGAGCCCTGGAAGCCCAGCGCAAGGCCTACGAGGAGTTGAAGACGACGAAGATCAACCTCGCCGAGACGCAGGCCGTCGCCATGATGACCCGCGTGTTCGAGAAGTTCGTTCCCAAGCAATTCCTGCAGCGGATCGCGCTGGACGGGTTGGAAAGCCTGAAGCCAGGTAACGTTTTGGCCAGTCGGATCACGATTCTCTTCAGCGATCTTCGATCGTTCACAACGATCTCGGAGGGCATGACCGCAAAGGACCTATTCGCGTTGCTCAACGAATACCTGGCTCAAATGCAAGGCCCGATCGACCATTTCGGCGGCTTCGTGGACAAGTTTATCGGCGACGCCATCATGGCGCTGTTCGACCAGGAGAGTTCCGCCCAGGCAGAGGCCGCAGTCAATGCCGCTATCGGCATGCAGCGACGGCTCTTGGAATGGAACCACAAACGTAAGGGGCCACCGGCCTTCCCGATCGCGTCGGGTATCGGCATCCATACCGGCATGGTGATGCTGGGAACCCTCGGCAGCACCACTCGCATGGACTCCACGGTGATCGGCGACGCGGTCAATCTCGCCTCGCAACTCGAAGGACTTACCAAGCAATTTGGTGTCCGGATCATCGTCAGCGGCGACACTTTGGCGTTCCTCGACCGGTCCGTGTTTGAGTCGCGGGAGCTGGATCTGGTATCGGTGAAAGGCCGCGCGGCGCCAGTGGCGATTCATGAACTCTTCAAAGACCTCGAAGGCGAGGCATTGGATCGCGCGCGCCGCCTCGCGGAAGCCTTCGCCCCCGCCCTTGGCTCATATCGCCGCCGCGAATGGGCGGAGGCTATCGCTGGCTTCCTCGCCTGTCTGGAACTGGTTCCAGGCGACGTTGCCGCGGCTCTGCTCCTCAAGCGCAGCGACCATTTCCGCAACAATCCCCCAACGGACGACTGGGATGGGTCGTTCACAATGGATCGCAAGTGACCGGCATCAGCGACAGCGCCAAGGCGCTACAGGCTGTCTTTCTCGAAGAGGCGAGCGAGATTCTCGAGGATATCGAGCGCGACCTACTCGACCTCGAGACGTCGCCCGACAACCGCACGCTTGTCGACGGCCTGTTCCGCCATCTGCACACCATGAAGGGTAGCGCTGGCGTAGCCGGCATGGACGAACTCGCCCACTACACGCACGCTGTGGAGAGCATGCTCGACGAGGTGCGAAACGGTCGTATTGCGATGTCCTCGGTGCTCGCGTCGCTCCTGCTGGAGGCGCTCGATTGCCTCAAGGGCTTTATCGCGGAAGCGCTGGGTGAAGGGCCGCTGGATCGCCACATCGTAGCTGAAAGCCATCGCAAGATTCTAGCCTCGATGGGAAAAGCGCCAGCGGCGACCAGAACGCGCTTGTCTGCAATTCCAGCTGTAGCCGCCTCGCCGCCCGCGGCAGCTCCTCCAAATTTGGCCGTTCCGGAGCCAGCTGTCGCCTCGGAGGAGAACCCATTCATCATCCAGGTTCTTGCCCGGCCGGACTTCTTCCCCCGGCCCTCGGAACTTGAGGCGGTTAGCAGATCGTTGGAAAAGCTTGGCAAGCTGATCACTATTTCCCATGAACAGAGTCTTCCATCGGATGACAGGCGCCAAGGCGACACATTTTATCTGTGGCGCAGCTTCCATCTCGTCACCACAGTGGACCGGGCCGCGATCGCCGCTGCGCTTGCCGACTGGTTGACACTTCACCGTGTAACCATCGATCAAGTGAGCGTCCCGCCCGACTCGCCCGCCGACCAGGCGAGGCTCGACGCGGCGGTCGATGGTGTTTCCCAGGACGTCATAGGCGACAGGGTCGCTCAGGCTTCCGCGCCGGCCAATGGCGCCGAACTGCCACCTGACGTACCAGCCGAGCCCATCCCGCCGCACACCGGGGCGGCTTCAAACAGACCAGATGTTCAGACGATACAGAAGCTGTCCTCGATCAGGGTCGATATCGGCAAACTGGATAAGCTTGTTAATCTCGTCGGCGGCCTGATCACCGTCGAAGCCCGCCTTGAGAGCTTCGAAGACACCATCGAGACCCGGGACCCAGAACTTGCCGAGGAACTACTAAGCATCCTCGATGACAGTTCGCGCATTCTACGCGAGCTTCAGGACCAGGCCATGAACGTTCGCATGGTTCCGATCGGTGGCGCTTTCGAGCCATTGCAACGGCTAGTCCGCGACTATTGCAAGGACACGGGTAAGCAAGTCCGCCTGATCGTCACCGGCCAGGACACGGAGGTCGACAAGAAGGTTTCCGAGCAGATCAGCGCTCCGCTGAAGCACATTATCCGCAACGCCCTGGATCACGGTATTGAAGCGCCAGCCGAAAGGACCGCACAAGGCAAGTCCGCTGAGGGCCAAATCACGCTGGCGGCCTATCACCAATACGGGCTGATCGTCATCCAGGTCCAGGATGACGGCAAGGGCATCGACGTGGAGGCGGTCACCCAGTCCGCTCGCCGCAAGGGCATCATCGACGGCTCCCGCGAGTTGAGCAAGCGTGAGGCGCTGCAACTGATTTTCGCTCCGTCGGTATCGACGGCGACGGTGGTTACAGAAGTCTCGGGACGCGGCGTCGGCATGGACGTGGTGATGCGCGATATCGAGGCGCTGCGCGGCAAGGTCGATGTCGCCACCGAACCACGCACGGGCACCACCATCACGCTCAGCATTCCGCAAACCCTTTCGATCGTCGAGTGCCTGGTCGTAAGCGTCGGTGCCAACCGCTACAGCGTTCCGCTGTCGTCGGTAGAGGAATGCGTGGAACTTGCGCCGCGACCCGCCTTTGCAAACGGCAGCGACGTCCTCGACCTGCGTGGTGATCTGGTGCCATTCCTGCGACTGCGCGAACTGTTCGACATAGCCGGAGCACCACCGCCCTACGAAAAGATCGTGATCGTCTCTACCGGCCAGCGGCGAGTTGGCCTCGTCGTGGACAGCCTGCTCGGCAACAACCAGACGGTGATCAAGCCGATGAGCCCGTTGCACCGCGACGTTCGAACCTTTCTCGGTGCCACCATCCTGGGTGATGGCGAAGTGGTTCTGGTTTTGGACGTGATCCGGCTGATCGACTACGGGCAGATCCGCCAGGACCGGCTCAGGGCTTCATGAGACATGGAAACGGACATGGCTGACAATCCCAACCTCGTTGAAATCCTCACCATCGCACTGGGGAGCGAAACCTTCGGGATTCCCGCGAGCATCGTGCTCGAGATTCTCGACATCGGGCCGATCACGCCGGTTCCCAACGCACCCGCTTTCATCAGCAGCCTGATCAACTTCCGCGGTCGCGTAGCGCCGCTGGCCGACCTTCGCCTGCGTTGCGGTTTGCCAGTCACCGAGCCGATGGTCGACAACCGAATCGTGGTCCTGGAATTTGACTTCGAGGGTGAGCCGACCCTGGCCGCGATTCTGGCAGACAAGGTCTACGCGGTCACCCACCTTGATTCCGTCGTCACCGATCAGGTGCCGAGGTTCGGCACACGCTGGCGCCCAGAATTTGTGCAGTGCATCGGGCGGTTGAACGACCAGTTTGTGATGATCCTCGATGTCGGTCGCATCTTTGCGTCCGCCGAACCGCTATTGACGCCCGAGATTCAAGGGCTGGGAGGCAACCATGCACCTATCAATTAGAACAAAGCTGACCACGATTTTCATCCTGCTCGTGGCCTTTATGGCCGTGTCGATGACTGTTGCTCTCGTCGGGCTCAGCAGGCTTGACCAGCGCATCAACCATCTGGTCGATCAATCTGCTGCTCAGATACGGGCGACCCTCCTTGCCACGGCGTCGCTCAACGATGGGATGCGCGAGTTGAAGAATGTGCTGCTGGCCTCCGACCAGGCCGGCATGGATCAGTCTGAGAAGCTCTTCCTCGCCGCGCGCGCGACCTTCCAGAGAAGCATCGACGATCTGCGCAAAGTCGCCGATGAACAGATGCGCCAGAAGCTGGCGCCGGTGGAGTCTCAGTACGCGGCAGTAATGGTCTCCCAAGACAAGGTGAAAGCGGTCGGCGAGATAAGGTCGAATGCCCAGGCGTACAAGATGATTACCTCCGAAAGCATTCCAGCGCGCGACGCAGCGGTCGCCGCTCTCGCACCGTTGTTCGCCGAGGCCGCTGTCGCGGATGCGGCGCCGTCGCATCTGCGCGCGGCCGAACGCTTGCGCCTGATCACGACCGTGTGGGCGGAAGCCATAGCGCATCAGCGCGACAGCATGATTGCGTTGGATAGTGCGGGCTCCCGGTCGGCGGTGAAATTGGCTTCCGACGACGTAGCGCAGATCGATGACCTGTTGGCTCAGGTTCGCGCGTTACTGAATGACGCGGCTGATGTTCGCGTGTTCGACGATTTTCAAACGAGGTATGGTGCCTGGAAGAAGGCATTCCCAGCGGTGGCGCAGAAAGCGATGGAGAATACTGAAAACGCCGCCAATAATCTGGCGCAGGGCGAAACGCGGAGCCTTGTGAGCCAGTTGGCGGCGACCCTCACGGGACTTGCCGAATTGGCAGAAAAGGGTATGGCCGAAAACAAGGCCGAAGCGAACGCTCTCTATGATACGGTCAAAATGATTGAGATTGGTGTCGCCGCCCTCGCGCTTGCCTTCCTGATGGCGGGCGGATTCTATCTTGCGCGCAGCCTGCGCGCGGTCGTATCGGACATAACCCGGTCCGCCGGGACGGTGTCTGCCGGAAGCGGGCAACTCTCGTCCACCGCCGAGCAATTGAGTCAGGGCGCGACCGAGCAGGCCTCGGCCGCCGAGCAAGCGTCGTCCGCGATGGAGGAGATGGCTGCTAACGTCAAACAAACCGCCGAGAACGCCGGCCAGACGGAACGTATTGCCAAGCAGGCGGCGGACGCCGCGGACGAAAGCAGCACGGCGATGACGCAAACGGTTCAGGCTATGCGGACGATCGCGTCGAAGACTTCAATTATCCAGGAAATCGCTCGGCAAACTGACCTGCTGGCGCTCAACGCGGCCGTCGAGGCCGCACGCGCCGGCGAACACGGCAAGGGCTTCGCTGTGGTCGCGTCTGAAGTACGCAAGCTCGCGGAGCGCAGCCAGCGCGCCGCCACCGAGATCAGTGCGGTCTCGACCGAGACCGTCGAGGTTGCGAACCGTGCCGGCGACATGCTGGGCCGGCTAGTGCCAGATATCAAAAAGACTGCCGAATTGGTAGGTGAGATCAGTGCCGCATGTCGTGAACAGGATGTGGGCGCAAGTCAGATCAATACCGCCATCCAACAGCTGGATCAGGTTATCCAGCAGAATGCCGCGGCATCTGAACAAATGTCTGCGAGTTCGGACGAATTGTCGGCCCAGGCCAGCCAGGTTCTCAACTCGCTGGATCTCTTTGGCTTTGGCGGCGACCTTGGGCGTGCCGCCCAGGTCGGGCCGTCCGGCGCTGCCCTTCGTCGAGCGAAAAGTGCACCCGGGTCAGACCGCGCAAAGGTCGGCATTGCGGCAACGCGAAGGCAGTATCCTGCAATTCCCCGGGGCAACAAACGCGGAGGGATCAAACTGGAGCTTGATCATGCCGACGACGAAGACAGCCGCTTCAAGCGCTATTGAGGCGCTGAAATGATCCGTGCGCCGACCGCCTCCAGCTACCTCACACTGGCACTCGGCAAAGAGGTTTTGGCTGTTGAAGTGGGAATTGTACGCGAAATTCTTGACAACATTCCTATCACGCGTCTGCCCATCGCTCCGGCATTTTTGTCAGGCGTCATCGATGTTCGCGGCGCAACGGTGCCCGTTATCGACCTCAGGGTGAAGCTGGGCCTGCCCCCAGCTCCAGCCACGCAAGATACCCGAATCCTCATTGTCAACCTGACCCACGAGGGTCGCGATTTCATCATTGGCCTGCATGTCGAACGGGTATTTGAAGTCGCAGAATTCGAGACGGAAGCCTTGCAAACGGTACCCGACATCGGAGAGCGGTGGGAATCGGAATACATCAAGGCTATCGGGCGGCTACGCGAGCAGTTCGTGATCATTGTTGACCCGCTGAAGTTGTTCTCCTCCCACCAGATCGACAGCATACCTGGGGCGTCATGACGCGTTCGGAGCCTCTAGAATCCGGGCCCCTGGGACGACGGGAGTTCATCCGGCTGGCGGAGTTTGTTCATACTCGCTCGGGCATCAGGATGCCCCCGTCTAAAAAATCGTTTCTTGAAGGTCGTATCCGGCGGCACCTGCGTGCACTCGGGTTCGCAACCATGAACGAATATTGCAAATGGCTGTTCGAAGAAGGCGGCCTGGTACAGGATGAGGCCGCCTTGCTCGAGGCCGTCACGACCAACAAGACCGAGTTCTTCCGCGAGCCCCATCATTTCGAATTTTTGGTTAACGTCCTGCCGAATTTTCAGGGCTCTTCGGGTGGCCGCCACCTGCCTCTTCGTATTTGGAGCGCCGGTTGTTCCAACGGCGCCGAACCCTACTCGTTGGCCATGATCTGCGAGGAATTTTCCCACACAAATCCAGGCTTCCGCTTCGAAATCTTCGCGAGCGACATCTCCACCGGAGTCCTGCGAATGGCCATGCGAGCGATATATCCTCACAGCGCGATAGGTCCTGTATCTTTGGCGTTGCGCAAGCGCTACCTTTTGCATGATCCCGGCTGTGATGAAGTTCGCATTATCCCTGATCTGCGGCGGAAGGTGACGTTCAAGCACCATAACTTGATGGATGAGCCCTATCCGGCCTCTCAGCCAATGGACATCGTCTTTTGCCGCAATCTACTGATCTACTTCGACAGGGCGACGCAGCGAACGGTGCTGTCCCGCCTTTGCCGTTGCCTCAGGCCTGGAGGATACCTTTTCCTCGGCCATTCCGAAGGCAGCATTGCGGACCTGAAACTACCGCTACGCCCGGTGGGCCCGACAATATTCGTCCGTGAGGAGGCAAGTTGAGCGCTCTCCGGATTCTCATCATCGCAGGCTCCGCCGGAATTCGCGGAGCATTGGCGGAAATCGTCGCGCAAGATCCGAGCCTGGAGGTCATGGGAAGCGCGGGAGACCCGTTCGCCGGCGCGCGGTGCATTCAGGACGAAATTCCCGACGCCATCATTCTCGACACGGATACTCCGCGCATGGATGGCCTGACGTTTCTACGGAAACTGATGGCTCAATATCCATTGCCGGTGGTGGTGATCTCCAAGCTCATCGACGTAGCGTCGTCGGCCGCGACCGAAATACTGGAGGCGGGGGCAATGGATGTTGTCGTCTTGCCTAAAATCGGAGCTCGTGCGCATCTTCTCGCGTCAGCTGGCGCGATCCGTGAAAAAATAAAATTGGCCGTCCGGCGCCCGCTGCGCTGCCCTGCTCAGGGACCATCCCAAACCGTTTCGCCGAAGTTGACGGCGGATGCAATCCTTCCCCCGCCCCACCGGCGGGCGAAGGTTAGTCCGACCGAACCGGTGGTCTGCATTGGTGCCTCCACTGGAGGCACTGAATCACTGCGGGTTGTGCTAGAAATGCTGCCGCGAGATTGTCCGGGGATCGTGATCGTCCAGCACATGCCGGAACGGTTTACAGCGACCTTCGCCCGCCGCCTCGACGCGTTGTGCCAAATCTCTGTTAAGGAAGCAGCACACAACGACCTGGTGCTGCCGGGTCACGCGCTGATCGCACCAGGGAACCAGCACATGCTACTCAGCCGGCGGGGTCATGGATATGTTGTGGAGTTAAAGGACGGTCCCCTTGTCTCGCGGCACCGACCCTCTGTGGATGTGCTGTTCCGTTCGGCAGCAAGATCCGCCGGGCGCAACGCTGTCGGCGTCATCATGACTGGTATGGGTGATGACGGTGCCCGGGGTTTGCTGGAAATGCACCAAACGGGATCTGTGACCATAGCGGAACATGAATCCACCGCCGTCGTGTTCGGCATGCCGAAAGAGGCAATTGCCCGCGGTGGTGCGGACATCATCGTGCCGCTTCCCGGGATCGCCGACCAGATCCTCGCGATTACATCAAAAAGCCGACGGTGAGGACGGCGCACGGTATTACTCTGCCTCAATGACGACGAAATGGAGTGAAGGGCACAGTCGGCCGCGGTACCCATCTCGTGAAATGCAAACACGCGGGTGATCGTCTGGGTTACCACTACGCTTGGCAGGTCGAGCATCATTTATCGAGCAACATTCGCACGGATCGGCTCGGCCGGCGTTTCTGGCCGCCGCCAGTCAACGCGCATCGGCAAGTTGGAGGGTTTCTTTGACGGAGGACGCGATGTCCGGCGGTGGAAGAGGCTAGTTGATTTTGCCTTTCTGGTTACTGGTTTTTTGGAGTGCGTCGATTCGCCTTCGATCATCGACGTGTTCGACCAAAAGGGGTTCAGGAACGTCTAGCGTGGTTTGGTAAAGCTGGTTTGCCCGTGGCATGAACCGTCGGACTTTCGAGAGATGACCAGCCGATCGATTCCTTGATCTGGATCAATTTGCCGCATCACCAACCGATATTATGGCACACAAGCGTTTGACGCGGAGTGAAGGTAAGAACAGTCTGTCAGTTCTGGGAGGCGTGCTTTGCGGCGGTCCGTCGCTCGAAGATCGCCAGCTCGATGTTCTCATCTCGAATTACGGATGGTCTAGATTTAGTCTCACTGGTGACTTCCGCTTTGAGAGAAGGTGCCCATGGTGGACCCGATACCGTTCAGCAAGCCAGCGACGACGAGGCACGGATCCGACGTTTCGGCCGAAGAGCTCCTGGCATTCGAGCGCTTGCTTGTGGAGCTCTCCTCGAAATTCGCAAACCTTGCCGGCGAAGAATTTGAGATCGCAACTCAGACGGCCCTGTTGCGGATTCGGGAATTTCTCGGCTTCGATCGAAGCACCTTGGCTGAATTCCTGGAAAATGGTTCGCTCGACGTACTGTCCTCGGACGCGGTCGAGGGCGTCGATCCTGTGCCGCTTGGAACACTTGGAGCAGAATTCACGTGGTATCACCGTAGACTTCTCGCAGGCGAGATGATCATACTTCAATCGTTGCCCGACGATCTTCCGCCTGAGGCAGTGGCCGAAGCCGCGTACGCCCGAAACATAAAACTTCGCGCGCATGTAGGCATTCCGCTTCGTATCAGTGGGCGTATTGTCGGACTGATTGGCTTTGCAGCTTTTCATGAAACCCGTCGCTGGCCGGTGGATCTGATCGCCCGGATCAAACTTATAGGTGAGATATTTGCGCAGGCACTCGCGCGCAAACGTTCAGACGAAAAGCTCGCGATCGCGATGGCGGAGGTCCGAAGCCTTAGAGACCGCCTCGAGCAGGAGAATGCTTATCTTCGGCAGGTCGCACAGATAAGGCTGCCGCACGGACTTACGAGTCGCTCGCCGCGTTTCAAGGCCGTGATCGAGGAAATCCGACAGGTCGCGCAAACCAATACTGCGGTTCTCTTGCTCGGTGAAACCGGCAGCGGCAAGGAAGTTTTGGCGCAAGCCGTCCACGATGCAAGCGCGCGCAAGGATCGCGCGATGGTCAAAGTCAACTGCGCAGCACTTCCCGCGACGCTGATCGAATCCGAACTGTTCGGCCGCGAAAAGGGAGCCTTTACCGGCGCGATCGCTAGGCAGCCAGGCCGCTTTGAAGTTGCCGACTGCTCAACCATTTTCTTGGACGAAATCGGTGAGCTGCCACTCGAACTACAGCCGAAACTGCTGCGCGTGCTGCAGGACGGCGAGTTCGAACGCTTGGGCGGCTCGCGGACGATCAAGGTCGATGTGCGCGTCATTGCCGCGACGAACCGAGACCTCGCGCAGGCGGTCAGCGATGGCAAGTTTCGGGAAGATCTGTTCTACCGTCTTGACGTGTTTCCGATCGAGCTGCCGCCTCTGCGCGAACGGCCCGAGGACATTCCGCTGTTATCGTGGACTTTCGTCAAGGAATTCAGCAACTCGATGGGCAAGCCGATCGAGAAAATTGCCAGCGACTCGATGTCAGCATTGCTGGCCTATCCGTGGCCGGGCAATATCCGTGAACTTCGCAACGTGATCGAGCGCGCGATGATTCTGACGCACGGGCCGGTATTGCAGGTCAAGCTCAGCCATAAGGCGCTTCAAACGCAAGTCGTCAAACCAACCGACGGCACGCTTGAAGAAGCCGAACGAGCCCACATTGTTCGGGCACTCCAGCGATGCAACTGGCGTATTCGCGGAGCCCATGGGGCCGCTGAAAAGCTTGATATCAAGCCGACAACGCTTGAATCTCGAATGAAAAAACTCGGTATCATGCAGACATTCTGATCTCCGACATGTTGGAGAATCTCCGATATGTCGGAGCCTGTCAGTGCGGAGCCGGCCGTCGCTGCAGCGCGCCGATGAGATACGCAACTGATCTCGCTTGAACTTCCTTTTGATCGCGTCGGTCTCGAGGATTGGCATGCTTCTTGCGAAGTGAAGCTCGATCTCTTGCTGGCCAGAGTTGTTTGGCGCAGCTGAGAGAAACAAGAGGACGATTCAAACGCCGCAGTACTGCGGGCATCGAGGCCAACAGGCGCGACTATCCTAAGCTCTGGCTCATCGCGTCAGTTAGCGCAGTGCAGCGATAGGTCTGGAGTTGGAGCTAGACCGGAAATGACCGGGCGACGTTCAAAACGGCGCGTTTGACCCGTTTCGGAAGTCGATTTAGAATTCGCTTGATCTAAATCAACGACCGGGACCATTCTATCAACTTGTTTCGCAAGAAAGCACACGATGAGCCAATCGGATACACTAGCTCTATTGAGACCGGTCGAACGTGATCTCCGGCTCGATTTCTTCCGCGGGATCGGACTATGGATGATCTTCCTCGATCACATCCCGCACGATGTCGTGGGATGGCTGACATTGCGAAACTACGGCTTCAGCGACGCCGCCGAGTTCTTCGTCTTTATTTCCGGCTATCTCGTCGGCTGGATCTATGCGCCGATCGTTCGGGGCGGGCTGTTGCTGGCAGCGGTCAAGCAACTCTGGAACCGGGTCGCTCAATTGTACGTCGCGCACATCATGTTGTTCCTGATCTTCACCGCGCAGATTGCACGGACCGCGAGACGATTAGACAATCCGTTGTATGAAAACGAACTGAATGTCTTCAATTTTCTCCAGCATCCCGACGTGCTGATCGGCCAGGCGCTCACGCTGCGATACAAGCCGGTCAATCTCGACGTGCTGCCGCTCTATATCACCCTGGTGTTCGCAGCGCCATTCATCGTGTGGTGCCTCGTGCGCCGCCCGAACCTGACCTTGCTTGGCTCGATCGTGCTCTACATTCTGTCGCGCTGGTTCGACTGGAACATCGCGTCCTATCCGCCGGGTACGACCTGGTATTTCAATCCGTTCTGCTGGCAGCTCCTGTTCGTGTTCGCCGCCTGGTGCGGTCTCGGAGAGATCGCAAAGTACTCGAAATGGGTTTGGTCGAAAACTGCCTTGACCATAGCCGCGGCCTGGATCCTGTTCGCGTTTGTCATTGTCATGACCTGGCACAGCGCATTCCTCGAATCGCTGATCCCGAAATGGATGATCAAGGCGATCTATCCCATCGACAAGACCGATCTCGACATGCTGCGCTTCACCCACTTCCTGGCGCTCGCCACCTTCGTTACGCTTCTTATCCCACGCAAGTGGAAGCCACTGAATTCAAAATGGCTGCGCCCGATGATTCTGTGCGGTCAGCACTCGCTGCCGATTTTCTGTATCAGCGTCCTGCTGTCGTTTTCCGCGCACTGGATCCTGACGCAATACACCAAGGGTGTCTGGGAGCAGCTTGCCGTCAGTGCCGCCGGCATTCTGATCATGGTCGGCATAGCCTGGTTTCTGAACCGCGCGGCGAAAGTGCCCGACCTGTTTGTCCGCGTGACAGAGTCCAGTGAACCCGCGCTCGACGCCGAAGAAACCATGATCCAAGGGTCGCAAGTTGCTGTTCAATAGGCGGCAATTGCTTGGGACGCACATTTCTGTGGGGTTTTTCATGTGCAGACGTTTACTAATCATCGCCGGCAGTTTTCTCTACTTCACCTTGGCCGCATCCGCGCAGACAACGTCGCCCGAGGCAATCACGGCGGCGAGAAGCCTCGTGGCCACAATGAAGCTCGGGGAACAGTACAAGATGCTGCTGCCCGCCATCCTGCTCCGCATCAAGCCCGTGGTGACGCAGGAAAGAGCGGAGCTCGAAAGCGATTACGACCTCATCGTCACCAAGGTCGGGGACCTCTATACGCCGTACTACAACGAAATGCTCGAGCAGGCGGCAACCGTCTATGCTACCAATTTCACAGTCGACGAAATGCGCCAAATGGAGGCTTTCCTTCGTCAGCCGGCTGGACAGAAGCTGATCGAAAAATGGCCGGCCATTACGCAGCAAACTGCGCAGATCGGTCAGGACGTCAGCCGCAAGGCTGCCGAGGAGTTGCGGCTCCGCCTGACCGATGCGCTGCGCCAGAAAGGCCACAAGTTGAATTAGGCTTCGGGGTTAAGATCCGATGTTCCGATGTTCCCCGGAAGAGATTTGACAAGATCAGGACTGAACCATCCCACCTGCGTCCGCTTCTGGACCCAATGCGGACATCACTGAGAACAGTCGACAGCGTATCGAGGCGGGGCGCTTTGTTGGGCTTGGGGTAAGCCGGGAGTCGCGGACTTGTTCTTGCTGTACGATTCAAATGATTCAAAGCTGCGTTGGAAATTAAGCGCGACACAAAAGCCGCGTCTCGCCAGCGCAGCGGCGCTTCATCGAGGCCGTGCGACTGGCGGGCGGCGTGATCGGGTTGTCGAAGGGCGGGACCAGCTCGTCGCAGCCGCTTCCGCGTCATCTCCAGAAATTCTGTCAGCCGAGCTGAATCGATCCGATGCCGCGCGAAACTTCTTCATGCAGTCCGCTCGATCTTTGCCGGTGCCTTGCTGCTCGGCGTCTCGCACGGGAGTTATGTTGTCGATCCCCCAGGCCCAGCCCTTAATCTAACGCCGATCGAGCCGACCTCGATCTCATCGCCGCCATCGCGAACGACAACCCGATAGTTGTCGCTCGCCAGCGGGTGGTTCTCTTTGCGCAGAAACAGGTTCATGGCCCCATGATTCGGCTAATTCGCGGCTGTGAAGCCATAAGGTCTGGGGCGGGGCTTAACTTGGACTAGCGAAGTAAGCCACTAAGGTCCTTTCGCTCGCCTCGATCGCACGTTCCAGCTCTGATGCCAGCATCGCCAGGTGGTCGGCGAGCCAATCGAACAGCTCTTCCTTCCGCGCATCGGTCGCGCGCTTGCTGATCAACGCGCGATCCACCGCGTCCCGGTGCAGCGTTTCTAAATACGTCTGCGTGTCTTGCATCGCCGCTCCTCCTGTAGAACAGCGTATTCCATCGGGAGCCGCGCGCGGCATCAGTTGTCGGCCTCCTCGTGCGCCTCGTCATCCTCCTCGTGGCGCGCTGCGATGTGATCGAGGATGGATAGGGGCGGAGTGATCGTTGCCGCCGCCTTCTGTTTCAGCTTGGCGAGCACCCGGTGCAGCTGGCCCGCCAGCCTCGTGAGTTCGCCCGCGTCCACGGACTGGCCGCGCAATTGCGCCTCCTGCATCTCCTCCAGCTTGAGCGTGACCGCCATGTTGATCATGCTGCCGTCCGGCTCGGAGGTGGATTCGAACTCCGTCTCGTAGGCGCGCACCAGCCCATTAGGCCCCGGAAACGGCGCGCATTCGGGCTGCGGGCGTCGATGCCAGCGGGCATTCTTCCGTTGGTCACCCTGGACGACCGGAGGGCGAGGGGTTGGCTATCTGCTGGCTAGGACGCTGCATGATGAGCAAAAATCAGGGCCCTGGCTACCATCCTGTCGAAATAAAGATTTGCGCTACAGCTTATTACTTGCGGCTTCGCAACCTAGAACGGCACAATTCCTTTTCACGTTCGCCGCAACCAAGCCCAAGATCGCCGCCGGACTCTTGGTCAGGGCTTCTCCAAGCTCTTTAACGCCAAAGTCCGCATAGAAGCGGGACATTTCCAACTGGTACACCCAGAAGTCGAGAGGAGCCGTTTCCGCACCGCTCCGGGCCGCCACATGGGCAGGCATCCACACTCTCGCCACAGTTAAGTCAATGACTGCCGCGCTAAAGCGCGTTTTTTGCCGCGAATCAGTCGCAACGTTCCATCTGCCGTTCTTTACGGATTGTGGCGTATCTCCGGAAGTGGTGGGCTCGGCGCGTGTCGTCCAGAACCGCGCGTCGGGCCGAGTAACCGAGTAAAGCGTAGACGAGTAACCGAGTAACCGAGTAACCGAGTAACCGAGTAACCGAGTAACCGAGTAACCGAGTAACCGAGTAACCGAGTAACCGAGTAACCGAGTAACCGAGTAACCGAGTAACCGAGTAACCAGACGTAGACGAGTAGCCGAGCGCCACGCCAACCCCGCCTGACCGTGGCATGCGCTCGGCTACTTTGACCACGCATTAAGCACTAGTGCAATCCGCAGTTTTACGGACCAGGCACGCATCTTTAAGCTGCGGCTGGCCGATTGGAGCGCCAACCCCTGGCCCACACAATAGAGCCGGCAGCCCTCTGCTCAATGCCGGGCGGCCCGATTCCTTTGATTAATGGGGAAGGGTGCCTATCCATACGGCCAATGCTTCGGTTACTCGATCAATGCCGTGATACAGCGCAATCCAGAGTGGAACTTGCGCTAACCGTTTCCCTATTTCGCCTCCGGCGCCCTTAAAGGCTTCGACCGCAAAACCGTCGAGATATTGTTTGATTTTGTCCGATATTCAGCTGGCCTTCTGACTTCCCTCAGTCAGCTCGGTTGGATCGGTGGGCGGAACAGGACCTTGTTCCTTAAGCAGAGCAATGAGGTCATCGACATCGTCCAGTTCTTCAACCGGTATCGGCGCGAAATCTGGCCCCTGGTTGTGGCCGATCCCGATTTCCTTGTCATGCGCGGAGACGGTTAGTTCGCGTCGGAGCTGGTTCAGCGAAGCTTCCAACAACGTGACGCGACCGAGCAGGTCCAGAAAACGAGCTTCGGTCTAACCCCCGGCGACAATCACCCCGCCTGTCGGCGTGTCGTTTTTATCGATACCCTGATGTTCCCTGCCAGTTCCCTGCCCCCCGTGGCTTGGACACCCTGCAGTCCAGTGCTAACGCTTGAGTTGGCCCTCCAGTTGATGCAACCATAGTCCTCGAGCCACTTGGTCGAGGGACACTTCGGCGAATCGTCCTGCATCTTCTCTTCAAAGAACCGAATTGCGGTGCGGAGCAGTTCGATCGCTCGCTCTTTGCCGTGAACAAGGCCCTCTATCACCTCACGATGCGGGGTGACCGTTCATGTTGATTCCGGCGGTGTCGAGCGTGGCGGCGGCTTGGTAGCGTCGGTATGATCGACTGTTCGGTCCAGAAATGTCACTCAACGTCTCACCAATCGCTGCTTCCAAGGGCGGCAATTCGTGGATCGTTTCGCCTTGTCACCTCTAGTGGGTTGAATGCCGCGAGGTCGTCGAGACGCCGCCGGATTTTCTGAACCGCGATTCGAATCGATTCTGGCGTCCAATCCCTTTCTTCGGTTCCTGCAACGGCCTCGGATTTCTAGCCAAGATGGTTTTTTCGGTTGAAAGACAATTGCAACCCGAACGGGCGGCCAACGCATTTGAAATTGACTGCCCGCTGACCGGAGACCGGCTTTAGATTATGCAGCCACCGAATCAGCGTGAGCCTTAGTCCAATGACTCAAACTGAGCGGACTTCTTGGCGCAATGAACAAGACAGGCATCCACCGAGTTACGAACAATTGCCTATTATTTAGGCAAGATAGTTCTGTTTAAAGCGCTTCCCCACGCTTAACAGGTCGGGATGGGTAGCCACCCCGGGTGGGGTGGCGTTACCCTTCCTCCTAAAAGGGAATGCGGGTCAATAAGAATGCGAGGGCAATGATCACTCGCGGATCGACCCTGATTACCATTTCCATGGCGCACCTTCCTTTCGAAAGTTGGGCCTGGCCAAGCAGTTGCGGTACGCAACGAGTCGTTACTGTGAGGTGCCGGATGACGCTGTTCATGACCAGCGGTTCCGTCGAGAAGAGGCAAACGACTAGAATTTGTCCCGATCAAGGCCGCACAGCCGAGTCTAAGAAGCTTCTCACGCTCTGCTGTTATGAGCCCCAAACTGGCACCCGCGCGCGGTTAGAAGTGGTGCGGCGGCTGGACACTTCTGGCGGCGCACTGACCGGTTCCTCACGGACAAAAATTACCCGGCCTCCCGCCGCCCGCCGGGTTAGGCAGTCGGGAAAATTCCGCAATCATTTCAATTGTGCTATCCTCCCGATTAGGGAGCCCAACCCATTGATTTTATGTATTTTTCCGCTAACGACTTCTTAACGTCGGCGCATCTAAGGTGGTGAGCGGGCGCGTTCTGCGATCCGCGCGACAGATTCTGCAATGCCGGGCGCATGAGCCAGAGATCGATCGAGCGGCTGAGAGATTATCTCGTTCAGCTTCCGCCGCAGGCGCAGGCGCTGCTGATGCGGGAGTTCGAGCGCGCCATCGAACGTGGCGAAGATACCTCGGTCGCCGCTTTGGTGCTCGAACAATTGCGCCAGATCACACGAGGCCCAGAGGACGGCGGGCGGCGACGCAGCGGGGAATTGGCCCGGCTGCTGTATCGTCCACTGGAGCCATTTCTTGTCAGAGGCAATGCGCCGACGCGGCCCGGCCAGATTCGCCGGGCGTCGCTGATGCCGGTGTGGGAGTGGCTGGCCCGCGACGGTGCGCCCGAGCTGGTGCGGGAATATGAAGCGGCACTGGAGCGGTCGAGCTACTCCGAAACCTCTCATGAGCCCGAAGCATTGGTCCGCAGGTTGCGGCTCGCCGTGGCGAGCGCAATCTTCAACATCGCTTCGCCCGCGCCCGGCGGCGACAAGCAGCGCGCGCTGGTCCGTGTCGGCCCGCCGGACGTGATCGACGACCTGTTGCCGATCGCCACCGTTTTTCAGGCCCGCGAGGCGCTGGATACTCTCAGCGGAAGGCTTCCCCGCTACATCCAGGTTTTCTCGGATTCGCAGATCGCCGCAGTCAGCGCCTCGCTCAACGTTCCCACTCTGCAGACGCCGCAAATGCTGCCGTTCGCGCTGTCGCTGATCATGCAGCGGTTGACCGCGCCGTGGCAGATCATCCGCCTCGCCATCAAGATGGCGGCATCCGACGACGAGGTCCGGGTCACGGCGACACCCTACAGCATTGCCGTGACCATCGCGCTGCACGATCTGGCCTGCCTCGCGGCCACCTTAAGGATGGATATCAGGCGCGGCCACTTCGCGAACATCGCGGAGAACCTGAAGATCCTGCATGACGGCGTCAGGGGGCTGCGGACCGAACTGGACCTGCGCAACGAGTCGACCTGGGGCAAGCAACTGGCGTCGATCCGCGCCGACATCTCCAATGCCCTGCAATCGGAAATCGACAGCGTGCCCGGTCGGGTCCGCCGCATCCTGCGTCAGCGCCCCGACAAGGACATTCCCTCCGGCGCCAGCGTCGACAGCAACGAAGTCGAGGAAACCGCGGCGCTGATCGATTTCGTCGCGGTGTGCCGCACCTATGCCAGCGAACTCGCCATCAACGAGGTCACGCTGCGGACCTATTCCGAGTTGCAGCATTATGTCGAGCGTGCCACCGAGGCTCTGGTCCAATCGCTGCGTGGCGGCGATGCCAGGACGCGCGCTTACCGGCAGATGCAGGTTTCGGCGGCGATCCGTTTCTGCGACGTGTTGTTCGGTCACGACTATGCGTCGCTGATGAGCCGGGCGGCGGAAAACGCTGCAACCGGCGAACGCAAGCCGTCACGCGCGGGTTAGAGCGCGATGGGATTAGGTTGAATCACTATCTAGGTTTTTATTGAGCATGGTCTTATCCATTTTCCGGATATTGCTCTAGACGAATAGTGCAAGACTCCCGCCGCAATTTCCGGTTGGCCGCTACGGTTCGGGAACGTACGGTCGGCGCGCGAATCCAGCGTCAATTCGCAAATGAATTCAGTCATCGATTTCGTTGAACTAGAGAACAGCATCATCTCGGCGACATATCGGAATCTGATGGTCAAGGCGAAGGTCGTCCTGGTTTAGCAGGTCAGCGGCGAGCAATTGCCCGAGCTGGTCACCACGATCGCGTCGCCGCTGCCCGCGGGCTCGCTGCGGATCAGGCTGCCGGATTCGGTCCGGCCGGGAACCTATTTCCTGAAGGCGCTGAATGCGGACGGCGAATTTGCGGCGCGAAGCGCCGCATTCGATGTCTGCTAACCGTTTGTTATTTCTTTCTTTTGAAGGGTCGGCCGGCCTGACGACGATTTGACAATTGTCAATTGGCGCAGCTCGCGGGCGTGGTGTAAAGCGACGCATCGGCGCTTTAGACGTCCGCGCCGCCGGAACCCGCTTGATGACGCTTTGGTTTGTGTTCGCGCTGATGACGGCGGCGGCGATTTTCGCCGTGCTTTTGCCGTTGGGACTGCGCGGCGGTGCTCAAACTGAAGGCAACGAGGCCACGGTCTACAAGGACCAGCTCGGCGAGATCGATCGCGATCTGGGCGCGGGCCTGATCGGCAATGCGGAAGCCGACGCCGCGCGGATCGAGATCAGCCGGCGCCTATTGGCTGTCGCCGATAAAGAGCGCAACCCACCGATGCAATCGAACCTGAAGCTGCGGCGGTCGGCGGCTGTGCTGGCTCTGGTAGGGCTGCCGGTCGTGGCGCTCGCGGTCTATCTTCCGTTAGGCTCGCCGCGGCTGGCCGATTTCCCGTTGGCCGAACGTGCCCGCGCGCCCGATGCCGCGCAGCCGCTTGAAACCTTGGTGGCGCAGGTCGAACAGCATCTGGAGAAGAACCCGACCGACGCGCGTGGCTGGGCGGTGCTGGCGCCGGTCCTGGCGCGGCTCGGCCGCTATGATGAGGCGGTCAAGGCCTTTCACGGCGCGATCAGCTATGGCGGCGATAATGCCGACCGGCGCGCCGATCTCGGCGAAGCCATCGCAGCTGCCGCCGGCGGCGTGGTCACGGCCGAGGCCAAGGCCGAATTCGAGCGCGCCTTGGCGTTCGATGCCGACCAGGCCAAGGCGAACTACTACCTTGGGCTCGCGGCGCAACAGGACGGCCGGAGCGCCGACGCCGCCTCGATCTGGCGGGCGATGCTCGCCAAGGCACCGGCAGACGCCCCGTGGCGGCCGCTGGTGCAGGCCGCATTGACACGGGTCGACGGCGGCCCGACGGCGCCTGCGCTTTCCGATAGCGCGGTGGCGGCCGCCAAGGACATGACCGGTAACGACCGCGAAGCGATGATCCGCGGCATGGTCGACCGGCTTGCCACCCGCCTCAAGCAAAACGGCGACGATGTCGATGGGTGGCTGCGGCTGGTGCGCGCCTATATGGTGCTGGGTGATCGCGAAAAGGCGAAAAGCGCGGGCGCCGATGCCCAACTCGCCGTTACCAAGGACGCGGAACGGTTGAGACAACTTAACGAAGGCCTCAAAAATCTCGGGTTGGATGGATAGACACGCATGACGCCGGAAGGTTCGCGGCGATTTTCGTATGACATCATGCACAAGGAAAGCATGGTGCCGAAAAGTGTGCAGCGGTTTTCGGACGACATCATGCACAAGGAGAAAATCCGGAAATGACACGCAAGCAACGGCGTCTGACAATGATCGGCGGTTCGCTCGCGGTGCTCACGCTTGCGCTCGCTTTGGTTCTGTACGGGTTGCGGGATTCGATCGTGTTCTTTTCGACGCCTTCCATGGTGGCCGAGCAGCATATCGCGGAAGGCAGGCGGTTCCGGCTGGGCGGCCTGGTACAGCCCGGCTCGCTCAAGCACGGTGACAATCTTGCCGTCACCTTCGATGTGGCCGATGGCGATGCCAAGCTGCCGGTCTCCTACAACGGAATTCTGCCCGACCTGTTTCGCGAAGGGCAGGGCGTCGTCGCCGAAGGCGCGCTCGACGCCTCTGGCGTGTTCAGGGCCGATACCGTGCTTGCCAAGCATGACGAGACCTATATGCCCAAGGAAGTCGCCGACGCGTTGAAGAAACAGGGCCACTGGAAAGACGATTATGCCGCAAAGGCCGGTGCAGTCGCGCCGCAGGCCGCCGCACGGGCACCAGAAGGAGCGACGCGATGATTGCCGAGGGTGGCCACTACGCGCTGGTGCTCGCGCTTGGGCTGGCGCTGATTCAGTCGACCGTTCCGCTGCTCGGGGCGCGGTGGCGCGATGGCGCGCTGATGAACATCGCGCGCTCGACCGCGCTGGCCCAGCTTTTGTTTGTGGCGTTGTCGTTCGCGGCGCTCGTCACCTTGCACGTCACCTCGGATTTTTCCGTCGTCAACGTGTTCGAGAATTCGAATTCGCTGCAGCCGTTGATCTACAAGATCACCGGCGTCTGGGGCAATCACGAGGGCTCGATGCTGTTGTGGGTGTCGATCCTGGCGCTGTTCGGCGGCATGGTCGCAGCCTTCGGCAACAATCTGCCGCTGTCGCTGCGCGCGCACGTGCTGGCGGTGCAGGCCTGGATCGCCAGCGCCTTCTATCTGTTCATCCTGATCACCTCGAACCCGTTCCTACGTATCGCCGATCCGCCGATCGAGGGACGCGACCTCAACCCGGTGCTGCAGGATATCGGACTCGCCGTGCATCCGCCGATGCTCTATCTCGGCTATGTCGGGTTCTCGATTTCGTTTTCGTTCGCGATCGCGGCGCTGCTCGAAGGCCGCATCGATCCGGCGTGGGCGCGGTGGGTGCGGCCGTGGACGCTGGTCGCCTGGATATTTCTCACCCTCGGCATCGCGATGGGCTCGTATTGGGCTTATTACGAACTGGGCTGGGGCGGCTGGTGGTTCTGGGATCCGGTCGAGAACGCGTCGCTGATGCCGTGGCTTGCGGGCACGGCGCTGCTTCATTCCGCGCTGGTGATGGAGAAGCGCAACGCGCTGAAGGTCTGGACCATCCTGCTTTCGATCTTGACCTTCTCGCTGTCGCTGCTCGGGACCTTCCTGGTGCGCTCAGGCGTCCTCACCTCGGTGCATGCCTTTGCGACCGATCCGACGCGTGGCGTGTTCATTCTCCTGATCCTCTGCATCTTTATCGGCGGCAGTCTCACGCTGTTCGCCTGGCGGGCATCGGCGCTGAAGCAGGGCGGGTTGTTCGCGCCGATCTCGCGCGAAGGCGCGCTGGTGCTCAACAATTTGTTCCTCACCACCGCCTGCGCGACCGTGTTCGTCGGCACGCTGTATCCGCTGGCGCTCGAGGTGTTGACCGGCGACAAGATTTCGGTCGGCGCGCCGTTCTTTAACCTGACCTTCGCCCCGCTTTTCGTGCCCTTGATGGTTGCCGTCCCCTTCGGGCCGATGCTGGCGTGGAAGCGCGGCGATCTCTTGGGCGCGGCCCAACGCCTGCTGGCCGCCGGCATCGCGGCCCTGTTCGCAATTGCCGTGGTGTGGGCGTTGGCGCGCGGCGGCAGCGCGCTTGCGCCGCTCGGGATCGGGCTCGGCGTTTTTGTCGTCGCCGGCGCATTGAACGACCTCGCCGAGCGCGTCGGCCTGTTTCGCATGCCGTTCGTAACCACGCTGCGGCGCGCCGTCGGATTGCCGCGCTCGACTTGGGGCTCGGCGTTCGCGCATGCCGGGCTTGGCATCGCCTTGATCGGGATCGTCTGCGAGACCACATGGAACAGCGAATATATCGGAACCATGAGGCCCGGCGACGTCGCCAGGGTCGCCGGTTACGAATTGAAGCTCGATGGGCAGTCGCAGCGGCAGGGGCCGAATTTCCGCGAAATGGTGGCTTCCTTCAGCGTTACGCTCGACGGCGAGCGGCTCAGCGTGATGACGCCTTCCAAGCGCAACTTCACGACGCGAGGGATGTCGACGACGGAAGCGGCGCTGTTCGCGCGCGGCGTCAGCCAGCTCTACATTTCGTTGGGCGACGCCACGGGCGACGGCGGGATCACAGTAAGGATCTATCACAAGCCCCTGGTGCTCTTGATCTGGTTCGGCCCGGTGCTGATGGCTTTCGGCGGGATGCTGTCGTTGTCGGATCGGCGGCTGCGCGTCGGCGCGCCGAAGCCGGCGAGGGCGCTACGTGGGCTGCAGGCAGCGGAGTGACCCGATGAAGCGGATGCTTGCGACAGCCTTCGTGCTTGTTCTGATCGGATGCTCGTCCGCTTATGCCGTGCAGCCGGACGAGATCATGTCCGATCCCACCAAGGAAGCCCGCGCGCGCAATCTGTCGCGCGAATTGCGCTGCATGGTGTGCCAGAACCAGTCGATCGACGATTCCGAAGCGCCGTTGGCGCGCGACCTGCGGCTGTTGGTGCGCGAGCGGATCGCCGCCGGCGACGGCGACGCCCAGGTGATTGATTTCCTGGTGGCGCGCTATGGCGAATTCGTCCTGCTGAAGCCGCGGTTCGAGCAGCAGACACTGCTGCTCTGGCTGTTGCCGCCGCTCGTGCTCTTAGGCGGAGGGCTGGCGATGTGGAGGTATGCCAGGCGCCGCTCGAAGGGCGGTCTGGACGCGGCCCCCGCCGCGCTGACGGCGGAGGAGGAGGCGCGGCTGGCGGCCCTGATGTCCGCGGATGCGCCGGCGAAGAAGTCCTGATGTCGTCGATTTGCTGACCCGGCGCCCCAATTCGGCCTGCCGCCTAACTCCGTGTAAAATCAATAGGTTTTGCCTGCGATAAACTGCCGCATTGATTCGGGTCTTCATTACAAAAGTTTAACTCCGCCGCCAGCGCGCTGTAAGGCGGAAATCCCCATCTTCAGAGCTGAAAGGTGCTCGTCCGCACCGCCGATTTTGGCTCTGGAGATAGCTGCATGACCGACCGCCCGACCGACCTTTCGTCCCTTCCGTCCTACCGACAGACCCGGCGTTCGCTGCTTTCGGCGCGGAAATTGGCGCTGATGGCATCGGTCGTTGCCGGCCTTGGGATCGCCACCTACGGCTTCGCGCCGTCGAGAGGGCCGATCGATGTTTTCTCGAGCCCGGCGCACGCGCAGGTCAACAATGAAGTCTCCAAGGTCGCGCAGCCGATCGGTTTCGCCGACATCGTCGAGCGCGTGAAGCCTTCGGTGATCTCGGTCAAGGTCAACATCAAGGAGAAGGTCGCCAAGGACGATGGCGATGACGAGATACCGTTTCAGCCGGGCTCGCCGATGGAGCGCTTCTTCCGCCGCTTCGGTGGGCCGGATGGCTTGCCGCCGGGTCTGCGCGGCGGAAAGGGCCGGGTGATCACCGGCCAGGGTTCCGGCTTCTTCATTTCCGCTGACGGCTTTGCCGTCACCAACAATCATGTGGTCGATGGCGCCTCAAAGGTCGAAGTGACAGCCGACGACGGCAAGACCTATAGCGCCAAGGTGATCGGCACCGATCAGCGCACCGATCTCGCTTTGATCAAGATCGAAGGCGGATCGAACTTCCCGTTCGCCAAGCTTTCGGACTCTAAGCCCCGCATCGGTGATTGGGTGCTCGCCGTCGGCAATCCCTTCGGGCTCGGCGGCACGGTGACGGCCGGCATCGTCTCGGCGATGGGCCGCGACATCGGCAACGGCCCGTACGACGATTTCATCCAGATCGACGCGCCCGTGAACAAGGGCAATTCGGGTGGTCCGGCCTTCAACACCGCGGGCGACGTGGTGGGTGTCAACACCGCGATCTATTCGCCGTCGGGCGGCAGCGTCGGCATCGCGTTCTCGATCCCCGCCTCGACTGTGAAGAACGTCGTTGCGCAGCTCAAGGACAAGGGCTCGGTCAGCCGTGGCTGGATCGGCGTCCAGATCCAGCCGGTGACACCCGATATCGCCGATAGCCTCGGCCTGAAGAAGGCGGAAGGCGCGTTGGTTGCCGAGCCGCAGGCCAACGGTCCGGCGGCCAAGGCCGGCATCGAATCCGGTGACGTGATCACTTCGGTGAATGGCGAAGCCGTCAAGGATGCGCGCGAGCTCGCCCGCACCATCGGCGGCTTTGCGCCGGGTACCGCGGTCAAGCTGAACGTCCTGCACAAGGGGCAGGACAAGGCCGTCAGCCTTACGCTCGGCCAGTTGCCGAACACGCTGGAGGCCAAGGCCGACAACGACAACGATGACAATGGCGGCAGCGCCACCCGCGGCACCGACGTGCCGAAGCTCGGCCTGACGGTCGCGCCCGCCGACAGCGTCGCCGGCGCCGGCAAGGAAGGCGTCGTCGTCACCGAGGTCGATCCGAAGAGCGCGGCGGCCGAGCGCGGTTTCAAGGAAGGCGACGTCATCCTGGAAGTCGCCGGCAAGTCGGTCGCAAGCGCCAACGACGTCAGCGACGCGATCAAGTCCGCGCGCAGCGACAACAAGAACAGCGTCCTGATGCGGGTGAAGAGCGGCGGGCAGTCGCGCTTCGTCGCAGTGCCCCTGGCGAAGGGCTGAGGTTTGTAAGGTTTTACGAGATGGAGGGTGTCGCCGGCATCAGTCGCCCCCGCCGACGGCTCTTTCCTGGGAGCGGGTGATGAGCCCGCTCCCTCCGACTTCCTTCCGGTGGAAAAAAAGCCCCCCTCTGTCGGAAGGGTCTAAGGGCGGTGAGGTCCCCCAGCTTCACCGCCCACTTTTTTCGATGAACCGGATGGCACAGGCCCGCCTTGCATGAAAATGCCGACCGCGCCATGTTGAAGGAAAGTCGACCCACTTGACCGCTGCCGATCGCAAGATGCGCCTGCTCATCACAGAAGACGACCGTGAGTCCGCCGACTACCTCGTCAAGGCGTTCCGCGAAGTCGGTCATATCGCCGATCTCGCCAGCGACGGCGAGGAGGGCCTGGCGCTTGCCGAGAGTGGCGACTACGACGTGCTGGTGGTCGATCGGATGCTGCCCAAGCGCGACGGACTGTCGCTGATCGGCGCCTTGCGCGAGAAGGGCAACCGGACGCCGGTGTTGATTCTCTCCGCGCTCGGGCAGGTGGACGACCGCATCAAGGGCCTGCGCGCCGGCGGCGATGACTATTTGCCGAAGCCATATTCCTTCGCCGAACTGTTGGCGCGGGTCGAGGTGCTGTCGCGCCGCAATGTTGGCCCCACCGAAGAAACCACCTATCGCGTCGGCGACCTCGAGCTCGATCGTCTGTCGCATCGCGTCGCCCGCGGCAAGGACGAGTTGACGCTGCAGCCGCGCGAGTTCCGGCTGTTGGAATATCTGATGAAGCATGCAGGGCAGGTGGTGACGCGAACCATGCTGCTCGAAAATGTCTGGGACTATCATTTCGATCCGCAGACCAACGTCATCGACGTGCACATTTCGCGGCTCCGCTCCAAGATCGACAAGGGTTTCGAGCGCCCGCTGCTTCATACCATTCGTGGCGCGGGGTACATGATTCGTGACGGCATCAGATAAAAAGACAAAATATCAATCACTTGCCGATCAGGCGCGGGGTTCACCTGCCAGCTTCTTGCCAATTTTCAGGCGCGACTTGAGCCGTTAACGACAAGCACCGGCCACGGCGAAGTGCTAGACGAAACGTCATGATCCTGACCGGTATGTCTCGACGAACGCGGGACACACCATCCGTGTGATGGCAGGCTACGCGGGGCACGGCGGCGAGGCGGATTGGGCTGCGCTGGCCGCTAAGGCTGGGGTCCGGCACATTCACGCGGTCGATCTATTCAGGCGCACGAAGCAGTTCAGGGGGTGGAAACCCGAAGATGTGAATGCGCTCGCTCTCTCGTTGGACGGCGTGATCGCCAGGTACCTGCAACTCGGCTTCTCCGTTATCGTCAGGGACGATGACTACAAAAACATCTACAGCGCCGGACCGCACCCGAGGCGCCCGGTGTGGTTGGCCTTCGTGCCCTCGTTCATCGCAGTCATCGTCTCACTTAGCTCGGAGCTGCAGGCCTACTTGGCCCGCGTGGGAAAGGGTTAATAGGAAATGGCAGCAGCATGGCTGCCTCCCTGTAGCCGCGTCCTGAGACATGGCGCGAGGATGGCGTGAGTTGGTATTTGCGATCCCACCAAATCTAAACCACGATTCACATGAGTGTATTCTTCAGACGGACGGCACGGCAGTCGCGTCGATCGCAGTTAAGGAACCCGGACGAGACGTTTTATTCCAACCGGCCAACACATGCTTTGGTCGCCCTTCTTCTCGAATACGTCGTCGTAGTCAGTGAAAAGAAATTCTCCGTCGCAACAGTGCAGTGAGTCGTCGGAGCAGGAGCGCTTCAAATCGACAGATATCGGTATTCAGCCCCCGGCGCCCTGCGGTCGATTCCAGAAGTACTCGCGATTGCCGGTCTCGCGCTCGGCGTAGTCGTCGATGGCGGACATGATGGCCTGCACCAGAACGTGGCTACCCGGCACCGTCATGCGCGCGCTCTCGGCGCGGGTGCAAAGGTGCCACACCCGCCCGGCGCGCGGCCATGAAATCGGACGTGTGTCGATGGCGGATCGGGGGCCCGGGCGTGGCCCACAGAACGTAACAAGAACAAAAGTCAACTGGGTTACAACGACTCCCTTACCCGGAACCGTTAGGCCGAGATCCACGTTTCGGTTGGCGATTTGCTAAAGGAGTCTCGCATGAAAAGGTTCTCCGTTCTCTGCGTCGTCCTCTGCGTTGGCGTGACCCCCGCGGCGCTTGCTCGGGGCGGCGGCACGGGAGGAATGCATCATACATCCGCTGGCATGCCCGTCACCGGCGGCGCCTTCGGCACCAGCCCCAACGCGCCCGGCACCAACTCGCTGGGCACGGCGCTCTCGTCCAACGGCGTTGGCAACGGCCCCCAGAAGGGCCCCTTGCTCGGCACCAATTCCGCCATCGACCGCGAGGACGCGAGGGTCGAGAAATCGATAAAGTCGATCTGCCGGGGATGCTGAGCTGCAATCTCCTGCGGTGAGGCATGAAGGCCGTCGACGCCGGTCCCGGTCTCGAACACGCTCGGCGTCAACATCGACCTGAATTAAAGGCGCCAGGGTGGCTGTAGCCGACTTGAATAATGGGGCGGCGCAATCAGTGGCCGACGAAATTTGCAACAGCGGTGGTACGGCGATCGCAGTCGGCATGGATGTCACGAACGAGGGCCAGGTTCAGAGCGCAGTGTCCGACGTTGTTGCGCGCCATGGCGGTGTGGACGTACTCGTCAGCAATGCCGGCATTCAGATTGTGCATCGGATCGAGAGCTTCCTGTGTGTACCGAAACCTCATCCGAGCGCGTGATGGAATCGCCTGCTGGCGGAATGATTGGGCTGCTCTGTTTCGTTCTGGCCGTCCTACGTAGCCTCACCATTCAAGTCGAAGTTACGGCTTGAAGCTGAGAACGCGGTGCTTCGACATCAATTGAATGTCTTGAGGCGTAGGCTGCACGGTCGCGCCCGTCTGACGACCCATGATCGCTGAGTCTTTATCCAGCTGTATTGCTGGTTTCCGTCAATCCTGCAGGCTCTGACGCTCATTCGGCCCGAGACGCTCGTGCGTTGGCACAGGGCCGGCTTTCGACGCTACTGGCGTTGGAAATCGCGTCGCCGGGGCGGCCCACAGCCTCGCTGCATTGCCGGCCGTAATCAGCGGGACGACACCTCAGGCTTCCGCAGGGCCTGGTTTAGGATTATCGCCAGGCGGACGCCGGCTTTGCTAAGTTGCAACGACACGTCATTGGTCGCAGTTGAGACGTAGTCGTCCGTGAGGCGAAAGCTGCCGTGCGCGTTTGGCGTGGGAAGTTGTCCGTAGGCGTCGGCTTGGGCGACCTTGAAGGTCTCCTTCGCCCAGTCGGTGGGACCGCCAACCTCCCATTGGTTTTGTTGATCCTGGGTGATGTGTCCGATCAGATCGGAGGCGATCGTTTTCGCGTCGGGTCCGAGCTGGTCGACAAACTCGGTGTCCCAGAAGTGGTGAAGGTTTCCGGCTTTGAATCCGGTGGCGGAAACCTTCTTATCGTTGCCGCCTCGGTCATTATCGTCCGAGCTGTGCAACGGCTGATGCAGGTCACCAACGAAGTGCAGCACGAATTTGAGCGCCACGACCTGTTCTTCGAGGTCGGTCGACGGGTTTGCGAGCTCAGCGGCAAATTCTTGGATCTTGTCGACGACGCAGTCGGGCGCTGGGCCGTCGGAGGCCGGGGTGCCGGCGGCAATCGCGGGATGATTGAAACACGCTGCATCGAGATCCGGCGCGGTAATCTCGACGTCCACGAAATGCCACTGCCTCGTTTTCTCTCGCGACCCATTCACATTGGCGTCCCGGAACTTGTCCGCCCAAGTCGCCTCAGAGGCAATGTCGTGCGCCGTCAGGGAATCGGTGTCGGCGGCTAGTAGGGCTGACACCCGCTTGCGCACGTCCGGATCGAGGAATGACTGAGCGACGAGCGCGACGACTTCGTGCCCTTCATCGCCCCACGCGAGCGCGCTTCGCGGTTGAACGAAATTCAGCGCGACGGCCAATGCCAGAATGGTGAGCCCTGAAACGCAGCGGATCATGTGCCCCTCCGTGTTCGCGCGGCCGCGAATGTTCAGGAGGGTACTTCCTCATTCATAGGTTGTCGTGTGAAGTGCTTCACAGTGACGGCGCGGAAAAACGAAATGTCAACGTTAAGCGCCCTGCTGACATCTTGGCTATCCTTGACACATGGTCGATTCGATTGATTGGAGCGATGAAACCTCAAGACCGCACGACCAACTTGCGCGGCCTGCGTTTCCCGACGGCGGTGTGACGGCCGAGACACTCCGCCGTCGCGCACGAGTGGGGAAGCTGGCGGCTTACCGACCGGGCAAGGCGTATTTGGCATCCCTATCCGGGGTGCGGGAGATGATCAAAGAACTCGAATTCAACGCCGCGTGTGAACACTGGGAGGCGCACCGCTAATCGCAAAGCGGCCGCTAAGGCGGTGAGAGGTTCGACACCTCACCGCGTGGAACGATGGTCCGCCGAGAACCGAGATCAATTTCAAATTCTATCGTGAGGCAACAGACAAGACGACCACATCATCCGGCCGCCTCGAGCTCGAAAGGAAGGAAGCAACCGCCTTTGTTAGCCGCTGGAGCGGTGATCAGCTGGTTTGAGTCCTTGATGTGGAGCAGCCAGCGAGCGGGGCTGATATAACCAGCCTCTAGGACCGACGGTTCAGGCTCAGTGTCGCTCTTGGCCCCACTAACGGACATCCACGCGGCCGAGGGTATACTGTCTTGTATGACCATTGAACTCGTCCTGCTCGCCGCAAGCATAGTCCTCGGCATCGTGCACATCATCATCGTGTCGCACCTGCAGAGCTCGCGACGAGGCTACTGGTGGACTGCCAGCTCAAGGGAACACAGCATTGCGCCGCTCACCGGCGTTGCCGGAAGGGCTGAACGAACACTTCGAAACTATCTTGAGACCTTTCCATTATTCGCCGCTGCAATTCTTGTTGTCACCGTGACGAACACACACAGCTGGCTCACCGTGTGGGGAGCCCACTTCTACTTCTGGGGTCGCATCCTCTACGCTGGCGGACTTACCGTTAGCTCGTTCGCTCGCGTGGAACATCCCGACGATCGGCATCTTGATGAGCGTTGCCGGGCTATTCCTGAAGTGATGGTCCCGATCGCACGCGCAGATCGTCAGGGCAACTCGGGTCGCCCGCGGCTGGCGATGTAAGCGGGGCTACCGACGATGATGACGCGATGACGGCGCGCGTCCTAAGCCACGTCTTCGGGATATACTAAACAAGAGTTAACTTTATAGAGCCATGAGACAGGTTTATGATTGAGAATAAACCAATTATGATACGCATATGATAACGAAAATCCGCCTGAAAGATCGCCTCGAACCTGTCACCGAGTTTCGTCGCAGCGTCACGCGCCTCGGCCGGCTGCTGGCTTCCAGCATGCCAAAGGGCGAATTGACCCCAACCAAACTCACTGCGTTGGGCATTCTTCGTCGCGAAGGACCGCTTTCGGCCAATGCACTCGCTTCTCGGTTGGGGATCTTGCCGCAGTCTCTGACAAGGATTCTTGTCGACCTCGAGAGCGAGAACTTGTTGACGCGTACGCGCGATGCGCGTGACGGCCGAGAACATATTCTCAAGCCAACTGCCAAAGCCGTCGCCCTGATGCAGGCGGAAGGCGGGCGACGCGACGCCAACATGTGCGAGACCATGCAGCGCGCCCTGACACCTGTGGAGATCGAGCTGCTCTTTGTGGCCGCAAAGGCCATGAACAAGCTCGCCGACGCCTGGAGTAAGCCGCACAAGGCCAGGACAAAAGCAGAGACAAAGGAAGAGGAGCCAGTTGTATGAGACGGAGAATCCTCGAAATCGCGACGACCATCGGTTGTCTGATGTTTCCGATCAGCGGAACCACAGCCGGCGAAGCCTCGACACAGGCCGATGCTCTCCATGTGCTCAACCGTTTGGCTTTCGGGCCTCGACCCGGCGATATCGAACGCGTGATGAAATCCGGGATCGACAGCTATATCGACCAACAGCTTCATCCCGAGACGATTCCGATGCCTCGCGAGCTCAGCGAGCGTCTGGCGAAGCTCTCGGAGGGTGAGATGCCGCAAGCAGACCTCATCACGACCTATCGCAAGGTCATCAAGGCCGCAATGGAAGATGGGACCGGGGGCGCGCCAGGCGGTGGCCTCGCAATGCGCAATGCCCTCTACAAGAAGATGGCAGTCCACTTCGGCGAGCTGCGGCTCGTACCAGCAGTAGAAAGTCCGCGGCAGCTCGAAGAGGTGATGATCGACTTTTGGTTCAATCACTTCAATATCGTTGCTGGCAAAGGACTGGACCATGTCCTTATTGCCGACTACGAGCAGAAGGCGATCAGGCCACATGTTATGGGCCGATTCCGCGATCTGCTGGGCGCCACGGCGAAGCACCCGGCGATGCTGTTTTATCTGGACAATTGGCTTTCAGCGTCTCCAACCGGCGGCGCCGGGATTCCAGGCACCAGGAAGGTGGTTGCTGGGCTTAACGAGAACTACGCGCGGGAGTTGATGGAGCTCCATACGCTCGGCGTGGATGGCGGCTATACCCAGGCCGATGTGACGACGCTGGCGCGAATGTTGACTGGCTGGTCGTTCGATCCGCGTCGCGCGGTGAACGGTGACACCTTCCATTTCTTCTCAAGTCTGCATGACTACGGCGATAAGGTCTGGCTTGGCAAAGCGGTGCCGGTCAAGGGTTTGGCCGAAGGAGAATGGGCTCTTGATCTCCTTGCTTTCAGTCCGGCGACGGCTCGCCACATCTCTTATAAATTGGCCCAGTACTTCGTCGCAGACGATCCGCCAGCGGATCTGGTCGAACGACTGGCGCAGCGTTTCGTGGCCACCGACGGGGACATCCGAGCTGTCCTGGAGACGCTGTTCAAGAGTTCCGAATTTCGTGCTCCCACGAATATTGGCGAAAAATTCAAGACGCCGTACCAGTATGTGATCTCTGTCGTGCGCGCTGCCGGCGTCGAGGTCAACAATGTTCGACCGCTGTTGGCGGCAATGAACCGGATGGGAATGCCGTTGTATGGCTGCCAATCTCCCGATGGCTACAAGAACACTGAGGATGTCTGGCTCAATCCTGATGCTCTGGCACAACGTATCAGTTTCGTCTCGGGAATTGGCCTGGGTCGATCGCCGCTTGCCGCCGTGATCGATGATACGATCGACAACGATCCGTATGCCGGTAGCTCCCGCAACTCCGCCCCGACCGATGCGCCTGGGCAAGCTGGCGCATTAGCCAATGGACCGCCCCTGGATGTGAACGCGGTCCTTGCCACGGTGGGAGACCAGATTTCAGCGCAAACACGCGCAAAAATCGCGGCTTCGGAACCATCGCCCCTCAATGCGGCCCAAGTGCTCGGAAGTCCGGACTTCATGCGGCGCTAACCAGATAAAGGAGACGGTAAGATGAATCGGAGAGCCTTATTGCAAGCCTTGTCCCTGGGTGGTGCCGCCTCGCTGGCATCCAGCTGCAGCGCGTGGGCCTTGGTTTCGCCGTCTCAAGCTGCCGCGACGCGGCGTCTTATCGTGGTGTTCATGCGGGGAGCAGTCGACGGCTTGAGCCTCGTCGTACCTTACAATGAGGCGAATTATTACCGCCGACGATCGACGATCGCGATCAGGAAGCCGGGCAGCGCTGACGGTGCCATCGATCTCGACGGACAATTCGGTTTGCATCCCGCGTTGGCACCCATCATGCCATTCTGGCAAACGGGCAGTCTCGCATTTATACACGCGGCGGGATCACCGGATCCGACGCGCTCGCACTTCGACGGGCAGGACAACATCGAATCCGGCACACCGGGAAACAAAGCGACCCCGGATGGCTGGATGAATCGACTCGAGGGAGTGATGCCCGCCAGTGAGGAGGTACGGTTCGCGCCGATCCGTGCGGTCAGTATCGGCTCACTTCTGCCAACGATATTCAAGGGTCGCAACAGCGTGGCCACTATTGCCTCGGGCGCCACCGCCGCACGGCCCACGATACTCGACAGGCAAAATGTCAGGAACGCGTTTGAGGCGATATACAGTGATGACCCCCGCATGGGATCGATGTTCGCCAACTATGTTGCGGCTCGAACGGAAGTTGTCGCTGCTATCCAGCAAGCCGATCCCGAGATGATGGCAGCGGATAATGGTGCGCTTTCGGCATATGCATTTGCCGGCGATGCCGCCCGCCTCGGTGCGCTTATGCGCCGGGACCTTCGCATGCAACTGGGATTCCTCGCGGTCAGTGGATGGGATACGCACGCGAATCAGGGTGGTGTGAGTGGCCAGCTTGCAGACTTGCTTTCTCGTTTCGCAAAGGGAATGTCGGCGCTCGCGCGCAGTCTCGGCCCCGCATACGCAGAGACGACGATCGTGGTGATCTCGGAGTTCGGCCGGACCGTGGCGCAAAACGGGAATGCGGGCACTGATCACGGCCACGGCAACCTCATGTGGCTGATGGGCGGCCCGATCGCTGGCGCCAAGGTCCATGGGGAATGGCCTGGACTCGACGACGCCGCATTGTACGAAGGTCGCGACCTCGCGGTCGTGACAGATTATCGCACCGTGCTGGCTCAGATATGCGAGCGCCATCTCCGACTTTCCGAAACGGAGCTGTCAGAGGTCTTTCCGGACATGCCGAGGCAGGCGAAATCGATTCAGCTGATCAAGACGTAAGCGCCCGTTTAAACCGCCATCGCCTCATGCGCCCGGCGGATGCGATGTTCATCGCCAGGGACGCTGCTGAGCCAGCGCGAGGCGATTGCGGCGTTCGCTGCGAAGCAACCCGTGCCGGTGATCCATTTCGAATGGCAGTGGTGGATTGATCAGCTGTGGGACGAGCATCGGCGGCATCCGGTGCTTACTGCGAGCAAATCCTCAAGGGCGCCAAACCTGCGGAAACGCCGGTGCTGCAGGAAATAGCCACCGGTGCTCGACGCAAAGACCACCGTAAGCTCCCCGGATTTGCGATCCAGCGTGTAGTTGCCACCGTCGGTCGGATCGCGCCGCGAAATCTGCCCATCGCTGATGCGGGCCGGATAGGAATCCATGGTGTCCTTATCGGAGCCGACCTTGATTTGCCAACTCGCACCACTGGCCAGGTTGCTGCAGGTCGGCGCCACCCCTCCACGTTGTACTTCGCCGCCGACGGCTGTAGCCGCCATCGCGAAAGTTAACAGGCCAACTCCCACCGGCGGTCGGATCAAAATCATGAACTGTTCTGCCTAATGTGTATTCATCTGCATACTTTTTAGTCGTTCGGATTGATCATGGACGGCTTCGCCATTCGGGAAAACTCATACCAGTCAACGCCGAAACACACTTTAGATGGGTGGTACATTCCTTGCGTTTTCCCGTGCTGATCTGTGCGGCTGGTGCATGGATCGGGGCTTCGCTCAAAAAAGAAATGGGGATCGTTCATGGCGCTCGTACCTTCGCCACAATGGCTGGACACCGGAAATAACGCGTGGCAGCTCGCGGCTGCAACATTCGTCGGCTTGCAAAGCATTCCTGGGCTGACAGTTCTTTATGGCGGTATCGTCAAGAAGAAATGGGCGATCAACTCCGCCTTCATGGCGATCTACGCGTTCGCGTCGGTCCTGGTCGTCTGGGTCCTGTTTGATTACAATATGGCGTTCGGGCCACAACTATTTCCATTCCTGGGTACGCCAGGGCTGGCGACATCGGCGACATTTACCACAGGACAGGCCATCGTTCCGGCAGCCGCCGCGGGCATGCCGGCACTCACCTTTCCGATGGCGACATTGATTTTCTTCCAGTTTGTGTTCGCCGCCATCACGGTCATCATCCTTGCCGGTTCGGTGCTTGGGCGCATGAACTTCACGGCATGGATGATCTTCTGCCCGGTGTGGATGACGCTGGTCTATACGGTCGGAGCATTCAGCATCTGGGGCGGCGGTTGGCTCGCCAGCATGGGCGTGGCGGACTTCTCCGGCGGCTATGTCATCCACCTTGCGGCGGGAACCTCGGGCTTCGTCGCCGCATGGATGATCGGTCCGCGGCTGCAGGCCGATCGCGATCATTTCCCGCCCAACAGCCTGTTGATGACGCTGGTGGGCGCCGGAATTCTGTGGCTCGGCTGGAACGGCTTCAACGGCGGCGATCCCTATTTCGCCAATGCCGACGCGGGCGCGGCAGTGCTCAACACCAACACATGCACCGCGGTAGCCCTTCTGGTCTGGACGCTGATGGACAAGATGGCCTACGGCAAGCCGTCGGTGTTGGGTGCCGTCAACGGCATGATCGCAGGCCTGGTCGCGATCACCCCCGCCGCCGGTTACGTCGACGGCATCGGCGCGATCGCGATCGGCGTTGTCGCCGGCATCATTCCCTGGCTCGCCATGAACAAGCTGCAAAAGACCAGCTTCATGATGAAGGTGGACGATACGCTGAGCGTCCTCTCGACCCATGGGATCGCCGGCCTCACCGGCGGTCTCTTAACCGGGATCTTCGCCAATCCAAACATGTTGATGTACATCGGCACCGACAAGGAAGCGCCCGGCGTCAACGTCACGGGCTTGCTCTACGGTAATCCCGGTCAGCTCCTGCTTCAGGCAGAAGGCGCCGCGTTCATCATCGTCTACAACGCGATCGCGACCTTCATCATCCTCAAGGTCATCTCGTTCATCGTCCCGCTGCGAATGGATGAGGCGACGCTGAAGGTAGGTGACGACGCGGTTCACGGCGAGACGGCCTACGCGATCGGCACCGAGGGCGAGTAGTCATCCAGGCTCGGGTTCTGTTTCGGACAACTCAGGATTCGCGGGTCGGCTTCTGTCGCCCGCGGATTCCGTACGGCTGGCTCCCGGCTACGGTTGCTTCGGTTGCGCTGTATAGATCCGGGCGATTTGCTCAGCGGCAGTTTTCGCGCAGCCGCGAAGCGTGGACGCGATGGAAAAATTGATGACGAATACCGTTATGCGGCTTTGTCGAGCGCTGTTGGGTGAACAAGGTGACGCCAGGTGTCCTCATTTGCGTCGGTTTCTTTCCTCTTTCAATAGATTGGACAAGAAATTAGCCAGTGCTCGCTTTCCGGCAAATTGCGCGGCCATGTCCGACCGAAAACCATGTGCCGTCAGCTTGACCCCTAGTGGCTTGCTTATTCGGCGTATCTCCCAGCTCCAACGTCCAGGACGGGCTTCGCTCTGAGATGTGACGAGGTAGTAATCGTCGAGGTTGTTGGTCATAGCGCGCACCAGACCGTCGAGGCGTCTCCCTTCATCAATCTGAAATCCTTGAACTAAAAGAGTTCGCGATCTCTCGCGAGAAACCATGTGTTGATCCCAGCAGACCGTCCTATGCTCGGAAAATAATACACAAAAAATAGCCAAATGGGATGGCGCCGCTATGGACGGATCAGGACTTATAGGCTCCTTCTTGACGCACCATTTTATCCTTTTCGGAATTGAATTTCAGAACTGGATGGTCGTGGCCGTGGTGCTCGTCGTTCTATTTGTGCTTTATGAGCGGTGGGAAAGATCACGCTGAAGCCGAAAAACAGGCCACTGAAAATTCGAATTTGGCCACTGAGGATTGGAACAGGCAGTTCCGCTAGCAAAGGGCGCAGGTGGTCGATGTCCGAATTGGGTCTAGCGTAAGCAGCGCCAAAGCTCGTGTCTCGACTTACGAAGAGAGTTCGATTTTGTCCGTTTTGCTCGTTGGTGGCGGGGAAAGCGTCGCGATCGTGGTGAAGCTGACATATTTTGGCGTATAAACGTAGAACCCCATCAATGGCATCTTTGGGCTGAGTGCATTTCGCTTTAGGAGCGCGTGCGCCCTCTCTGCCGCCTCTGTCAGGGAACATTGGCTCGGACATGTTTGCCCTCCTTGTTGTCCGGACACTTCCGGAACCAAGGCGATCGATCATATTCCGCGGTCTCATCCTAGCCCGCGGCGGAGGTGCGATTGAATGCTCCCCGTCCGACGCCCGTTACGAAAATTGGTTCGACCCGATGTTGAGAGGACCTCGCAAAATCCATGTTCGGCAGGGAAGGCTTACTACTGCTTTTTTCGCATAATGAAGGTACGGCCGCCGTTGGCGCAAAACGGCCGGTCAGGCGGGCCAACGCGCTAACTCCGTGGGCTAATTGTAGCGTACGTTCTTGGATGGTGGTTTAAAGCCGCCGAAGCAAAGCGGAGGTGTATGGTGTCGACAGGCTACGATTCCATCCACGCAGAACGTTGGCCCGCGCGGTGCCGGAGTTGCGACGCGATCGCCGCAATGGAACAGCTCCACCGTGCGCGCCGTGATCCGCGCCCATAGCTCCTGGCGCACCAACTGATGTATCCTGGACGTGTCTTGCGGAGATCACCAATGCCCACTGGCTCGATATCGGCGGCATTCGGGCTGTTTATCATCTCGACACGGGCTCTCAGGCCATGACTCCGACGGAGATCAGGTTGGTGAAGAAGCTGTCATATGTGTGCTCGCAGCGCACTTGCTCGTTCCATTCTTGCGCCGATGACTGCAAGCGTGACGGCTGCGACTGGGCGTGCCGCCAAGGCGTCTGCACGGACGTCCCATGCCCCACCTTGAGAAATCCTGCTAAGTTTCGCGCAAATGCGGCATCAAACTTCTTGCATGATTGGTCACAGAGGTCCAGCGCCGACCGCTTGATCGAGTCCCAATGAAAAACCGGACCGTTATGCAGCAGCCATCTGCATAAAGGTCCGGCCTGACGTTTCTTTGTGCGGATATTCTGTCGGCGAAGCTGTCGCCCGTTCGTGCCGCGTAAAGGCGTAACGAACCTCAGACGTCATCCGGATGCTATGAGGTTTTCGTCGAACGGTTACTTCTTCTTCTTGCCAGCCTTCTTTGTCTTCTTTGCCTTCTTCGCTTTCTTGGCCATGTTGCCCTCCGTAATCCCTAAAGTTGGTTCAGTGCAAGTCGACAATCGACATGCATCCATCCAGAGTACATCACAATTACAAAATTAATACTGCTCGCTTCGAATAAGGTAAATGACCGTCGCGACTTGCGATCGGACGAGACGGATGCTCGAGCAAGTAGGTTCGCAGGACTGATAAGATGGAGGGCAGGGCTGGTGGACGGCGTTGCACGAAATTGGTCTCATGGTGCAGTTTACCATCGCATCTG
This sequence comes from uncultured Alphaproteobacteria bacterium, assembly GCA_963822795.1. Taxonomy (GTDB): domain Bacteria; phylum Pseudomonadota; class Alphaproteobacteria; order Rhizobiales; family Xanthobacteraceae; genus Bradyrhizobium. The sequence continues at coordinate 132,279 of CAWGJM010000049.1, read as the reverse complement.
CTGAGAGGTTACTGGGTGGTGGAGACATCAAAGTGTTCCAATTGCCGGCAGCCATGGCCGCGAGGAGCCCAAGACAGACATCACGGGGGCGGTCGTCCGTGTCTAATCGGACCGGGTGCTGAGCTGATCCCGCGCCTTTCCGACCGCATCCGCGCTGACCGGCGCGGCCGAAGTTTTCCAGGCATTTCGGACATAGGTCAGGACAGCGGCGACCTGCGCGTCGTTGAGCTGCCAACCGAACGACGGCATGCCGGGCGCGGTCGGCTCCGCGTTGGTGGCCACGCTGCGTCCGCCGCGCAGAACGAGACGGATAGCGCTGGTGGAGTCACTGGCGTGAGCCAGCGAGGATTGCGCCAGCGACGGAAACAGCATCGCCACACCCTGTCCGTCGAGCCCATGACAGGCCGAGCATTGATCGCGGTAGATGGCTTCGCCCGCGTTCATCACCGACGGCTCTGCCCGCGCCGGCGCTGCGGCTTGCTGTCCCGGCAGCGACTTCAGATAAGTGGCAATCGCATGGACATCATCGTCGTCATATTGCGAGGTGGAATTGACGACTTCCTCCGCCATCGGTCCGGTCGCAGCCGTGATACGATTGTGGCCGGTCTTCAGATAGCTTATGATATCTGCCTCACTCCACTGGCCTAACCCCTGGCCGACATCGCCAGTGATATCGGGCGCAAACCAGCCCTGTAGGTTGAAGCCGCGCAGATTGTCGCTGGTCCTGTCGCCGCCGAGAAAGGATTTCGGCGTATGGCATGACGTGCAATGCCCAGGACCTTGCACCAGATAAGCGCCGCGATTCCAGGCCGGAGATTGCTGGCTGTCGGGCAAGAATTCGCCTTTAGTGAAATATAGCGCATCCCAGGCCCGCATAGCTAAGCGGATGTTGAATGGAAACGGCAGCGTGTTGGCCTTGACCGGCTGGTGGACCGGCTCGACGGTCGCGAGATAGGCGCGAATCGCCAACACATCGTCGCGCGTCATCTTAGTATAGGCGGGAAACGGCATCGCGGGGTAGAGCCTGCTGCCATCCGGCCGGATGCCCTTGCGCACGGCGTCGTCGAACTGCTCATCGCTCCAGGCGCCGATGCCGGTCTCGTTGTCGGATGTGATGTTCGACGAGGTGATGATGCCGAACGGAGTTTCGATCGGACGGCCGCCGGCAAAGGGTTTGCTGGCGTTCGCCACGGTGTGACAGGCGAAGCAGTCCGCGACCGTGGTGAGATAACGTCCCTTCTCGATCCGGTCGTACGCCTGCCCATCCGGATCAGCGGCGTTGCACAATTCTGCGCCGGCGAGCCATGCCGCCGTGGCACCCATCACGATCGAAAGCTTGGCGGCGTTACGCATGCACCAGCGGCCCCGGATCTTTCAGATATTGTTCGCGGATTGCCGTCGCCGCCCAAAACGCCAGCGCCGCCACGGTGCCGGTCGGGTTGTAGCCGGCGTTTTGCGGGAACGCGCTAGCGCCCGTGACGAACAGATTTGACACGTCCCAACTCTGCAAATAGCGGTTGATCGCACTTGTATTGGGATCGGTCCCCATAATCACGCCGCCGTTCAGATGCGTGGTCTGGTAGTCGGTGGCGTCGTAAGGCCCCTTGCGATACGCCTTGTCGAGGGTATGTGCGCCCATGGCGCGGATGATCTCGGCAAATTTGTCGGTCAGGTAGGCATTCTGCTTCAGCTCGTTGTCGTGAAAATCGATCGTCATCCGCATCATCGGACGGCCGAAGCGGTCCTTGTAGGTGGGATCGAGATCCAGATAGACGTCGCGATAGCTGTAGAAGCTGCCGTGTACGCCGGTGCCCGGCGTAACGGTGGAGAGATAATTGTCGCGCACCGCGCTCTTCCATTGGGAACCCCATTTCGGCGTGCCTGGAGGTACGTGCGTCGTCTGAATTGGCCGGCCGCCGGTCTGCACTTGCCCCATATAGCCGCCGCCGACGAAGCCAAGCGGGCCGTGATCGAAATTGTCGCCGTTGAATTCGTCGATACACATGCCGATCGAGCCCGACGAGATGAATGGATTGAAATTGAACTTTTTGTTGTCAAAGAAGCCGTTGACGCTCGATATCGTCTGGTGGGTGAAGTTACGGCCGATCACACCTTTGTTGGCGACGGGATCATAGGGCGTACCGATCTTCGAATGCAGCAGCATCTGCACATTGAACATTGTGTAGGCCGCCAGGATGACGAGGTCGGCCGGCTGCTCCCATTCCACTCCGTCGGTATCGACGAAGGTGACGCCGGTGGCGTGCTTGCCAGAGTGATCGAGGTTGATCTGGACCACTTCCGAATTATCACGCGCCGTGAAATTGGATTTGCGGATCAAATGCGGCAGAATCGTCGTCTGCGGACTGGCCTTAGAATAATTGCCGCAGCCGAACCACTCGCAGAAACCACAATAGGTGCAGGGGCCCATTTGCAGCCCAAGGGGATTTTTATAGGCCTGTGACAGGTTGCCTGACGGCTGCGGAAATGGCTTGTAGCCGAGTTCGCGCGCGGCTCTGGCGAACAACGTGTGGCTAAACGGCTGCTTTTGCGCCGGCGTCGGGTAGGGCCGCGAACGCGGTCCCTCGAACGGGTTGCCGCCCTCCTGGATCTGGCCGCGCAGATTGCCGGCCGTGCCGGAGGTGCCGCAGAGATATTCAAATACGTCGTAATACGGCTCGAGTTCGTCGTAAGTGACGCCGAAATCCTGGATGGTCATGTCCTCGGGTAGGAATGCCGCGCCGTAACGCGCGGTCAGATGCGTACGCAGCACGAAATCGGTCGGCAGGAAGCGCCAGGTTTCCGCATTCCAGTGCACGCCGCCGCCGCCGACGCCATTCGGCGGCATGAACGAGCCCCAGTCGCGGATCGGCAACGCTGTCTGGTCCATCTTGTTGCGGAAGGTGAAGGTGTTTTGCTCGGGGCGCAGGAACAGTTCGTGGCGAATGCGATAGCGCAATTCGTCCTGCACGTAATTGGTCGGGAACTGGGTAGGCGCATCGCGCCAGGGACCGCGCTCGATGGCGATCACGTCGAGACCTTCGTCGGTCAGCTCGTTGGCCATGATCGATCCGGTCCAGCCGAGTCCGATGATGACGACGTCCTTTTTCAGCAGCTTACGCGGCATCGCGCCTCGCTTCTTCAGGTTTTCGGGGACCAATCGGCGCGGCCGATCAGGCTCACGGGCGGTAGTGGAAAGCGTTCGTTGTGGCGTTCGACCCAGTCGAGATAATTGTAGCGCGCGCCGGGGTAGCCGATCATTTTCCACGCCACCATGTCGCGGTTGCCGCCATAAAGCGGATCGGCGAAAAAGCCCTCCTGCATGTTCTTGATGACCAGTACGAAGAAAGATTGGCCGTCGACGCCTTCAAGTTTTGTCCTCCCGTCCTCGATGCTCTTGAGTAGCTCGTCCTTTTGTTCGTCGGCAAGATCGGGAAAGCGCTTGCCCTGATAAGCCGACTGGCAATATCGATCGAGCGCGGCCAGCGCCTTACGATAGGTCGCCGCCGGCCCGTCGGCGGATTGCGGGCCCTGCTGCTTGGTGCCGGGCATGAAGGGGGGGCGAGTGTAATGACCCTCGGCGCGGCCGTAAGGACCGGCCAACTGACGGTCAATGAAGACGGCGCAGCCGGCATCCTTGCCGCCGGGCGTCTGCGGATCCGGTGGAATGATGCGGTCGGCCAACGCCTCGACGGCGAGGCCTTCGTCGGATGTGAAATAATGCCATGGGCCAGGCCTGACCGGGACTGGAGGGCTGCCGGCGCCCGGCGTCCACGGCAGCCCGCCAGAGACAATGACAGCCCGGCTTTTCATGCTGCTGAGCAACAGGATCGCGGTCCCCGCCAGGAAGTCGCGCCGCCTGATCGCCATGGTGAAACCCGCTGCAAGCCGATTTAATGAATGCGCAGCCGCAGTCTAAGGTTCCAATCCTGAGTCAAAAATTTCGCGACAAACCCGGCATCGAAATTGTCGAGCGATCGCAATTCCCACTGTCTGCACGAGGCATCATCATAGTCGCACGCTGCGTTTTCGTGTAGTCGGCACCGCCGCTCCTGGACGCCGTTAAGACCGCCAAAACCGCTGGGACTTGTGATCCCTCCGACATTGCTCGCCCGCGCCGACGAGGTGATCGACTGAGCTGGCTTGTCTGCTCTTGGCAGGCACCAAATGGATATGCCGGGGTGGCCTCACGATGTCTGCTCTTGATCCAGGCCGGGTTTAAACGCGACGGTTTATGGGTGGGCAGGCGCGTCATCTGGCCGGTTCGACCTGTCTTAGGCCCGGATCGCCTCCATCAAACCGCCAACGCCCAGAATGCTCATGACCCTTTTCATGTTGTAGGCCAGGACGTGCAACGCCATTTCGGTACTGACGTGGCTTGAGTGTTTTCATCTGGAAGTGCGTCGATCCCATCCACGACTTTATCGTACCGGACGGGTGCTCGACGGTCTGGCGGCGAAGACGCATTTTCACCGGGTTTCGATCGGCCTCAAGGACAAATTCGTGCTCCCAACGTGATATCCGTCGTTCTTTGCCTGTTGTGCACCGGCCCTTCAGCGAGCAAGCCTGACAGGCCGTGATCGAATGACGCCGCAGCGTCTTGCCTTCCTCTTCGTTGGTGTAGTGATAGGTTAGACGAAGGCGCGGCTGCGTTGAGTCAAGCAATCACCGTGCCTGCCGAGCGCGGTCAAAAAGAAGAGAGTTCTGATGTGCAAAGTGAGAATTGTTGGAGTGGCTGCTATTTTGGCCGGGGCGATAGCGGTTGAGGCGGCGCTCGCCGACGCCCGCCCTTTCGCTAAAAAGCAGCAGCAGTTTGCGGTCGGTGCACAATACGGCACCACTCATGTGTATGTCCCGGCCGAAGACATGGATCGCTTCGCCGCCAGCTTTCTTGCGACCTTCGGCGGAAAAAGCTCGCAGCCCATGGTCGTCACCGTCACGCCAACGCCGAGCCATACTACCTGGCAGGCGCTCACAACACCGGTAGGCCTGATCTCGCTCTTCGGATACAAGACGCCGATTCCCTATCCGTTTGGCGATGAGCGTACCGGCTATCTCGTGACGGACATGGACGCCGCGGTGCGCTCGGCAAAGAAGGCAGGCGCCGCTGTTCTTGTGACACCCTTCCCGGATGCAATTGGAAGTGATGCCGTCGTGCAGTGGCCGGGTGGCGTCAACATGCAGCTCTATTGGCACACCAAGGCGCCTTCCTACCCGCCCCTGCAGACCGTTCCGGAGAACCGAGTGTACGTCGCGCCTGAGGCCGCAGCCAATTTTATTCGCAGCTTCGTCGGATTTGCCCACGGCAGGATTGTCTCGGACAACGCGCAAGCACCCGGCGCGGAAATCGGGCGGCCGGGCGGCACTTATCGGCGTGTCCGGATCGAGTCCACGTTTGGCAAGATCGCCGTTCTGGCGACTGATGGTCATCTACCCTATCCCTACGGTCGCGAAACGATGGGATATGAGGTCGCGGATCTCGGCGAAACATTGAGCAAAGCAAAGGCCTCTGGAGCAATAGTCCTGATCGAACCGTACAAAGTGGATGAGCGTGAAGCGGCTGTCCTGCAATTCCCAGGGGGTTACATTGCCGAGATCCATTCCGCGGCCAAATAGAGACGGGGCCGCGCTGCGCAAACGGAAAGACTGCCCGACGGCAGTCTCTCTGTAACTCCTATTTGCTGCCGAACATGTTTGTGATTGCGGCGACGGGCGAGACCGGGCATGCGCCATCAAACCTCCAAAGTTGGCGCGCAGGAAGCCCGCTAGATTTGGTGGCCCAGTAAGAGCAGCGGCGCAGCACGACTTCCGTTGTGGCACCAACCGGGCCGGTCTGATGTCCGTTGATGATGCTGTGGACGGCTCCTCCACCGGCACAGGAGTGCCATGAGGTCACCCGCGTCGTCGCCCTCGACCGCGGCCGCGCGCTCTCGTCAAGCAGATCGATCGCCTGTCTCGCCTGACTGCAGCGGACTGGGAGCGCCTAAAGGCTGAGTTGACAGTCCGCCGCATACGCGCGGTGGCGCTGGATCTACCAACGTCGTGGATGATGGCCCGCTCCAGATCATCATCTCGATCGCGGACCAACGGGTTTCGCTTTTTGACAACGGAGCCCCGATCGCACGCTCTTCGGTGTCAACGGGAACTCGGGGCATCCTACGCCCCTCGGCGTGTTCAGCAAACAACGATGGCACCGCTCAAATATTTATAGCGCTGCCCCCATGCCCTGCATGCAACGCATCAGCTGGTCAGGGATAGCAATGCATGCCGGTGTCGTGCCTGGACATCCGGCGTCACACGGCTGCATCCGTTTGAAAAATGACTTTGCCATTCGACTCTGGCATCTCACGAAGCGCGGCACGCGCGTGATCATTGCGCACGCCGATGTCCAGCCGGTCGAGATAACCAATCCGCACCTTTTTAAGCCGAAAGCCGTGTCCGGTTCGCCGGAATCTCAGACTGCCACAGTCGCGGGTAAGAGCATTAGTACAGTCGTGGTAACGCATGGATCACCAGTGTCCAACGCCGAGACTCCGGAAACCACCAGTCTCCAGGTTCCAGGCTCGGCTCCCGCTGGAGGCGTACCCAAAAAGAACGTTCCGATCTCCGTCTTCGTGAGTTGCAAGTTGAGCAAGCTCTTCGTGCCCCAGGACTTGTCGCCGTTGTTTCATGTTCCGGTCAAGACCGAAAATTCGGAGGAGCCACTGGGAACGCACGTGTTTACCGCAATGGAATTCCAGAACGAGGGAGCGGCCATTCGCTGGACCGTCGTGTCGATTCCGGAAGAATTTCCTCGTATGTCCGAGGGTGCCACGAAACAGCGCGAAGCGCCCGCGAAGCAGGGCCGCCCTATCGGTACTGTTGCCCGATAAAGCCAACGCGGCCCTCGACCGCATCGAAATACCCAGGATACGGTTGAGAGGATCTCTGAACCACTGACGCCGGCCCCTTCATTGATTATTTCCGACAACGAATTTAGCCATGAGACAGGAAAAGACGCTGATTTCTTTATGGTAACGCATTGATGCGGCGGCGCAAGCCACCAACACACGATGCCGCCGCGCAAGTCCGCGTTTCTTCCACGGGTTTAGCCGTGGTCAAAGAAAATTATGTCCGTTGTCGGTCTGCTCGTTATTAAGCCGATGTCGCAGTTGGGTCATTCTCGACCGAATTGGGCTGTCGGCGTCATGTTCGGTTTACCCCCGGTCGCGACCGTTGGGGCGGACATCCCGGTTCGGCAGCTTCGTGAAATCGATATTGCCTCATGCCGATGAGCAAAGCGCTCTATCGCTCTCAGGCGTGAAGAATTTTTCACCGCGGGCGAAACGATTGGGCTTGAGAAAAAAGGCCAAGCTAGCACCGCGCCATTGGGCGCAATTGCCTCGTGCTGTTGCCGGCAGGGCGCCAGACGAACCGACCTGGCCCGCATTTATCCTCATGGTTCTCAGGCGAGCCCTCGATCACATAGGTCTGTTCGAGCGCGGTGTGCCCGTGTAGTGGCACGATGGCGCCCGGTTCGAATTTGAACAAGGCTGTGGTGACGTGGCAACCGAGGCCAATTACCAAGTTGCGGTAAAGGCCCGCTGTAACTCGGCCGGAGCCGTAACGCCACTCGCGATCAGTAGTTGGGTGAGAACGCGTGCCTTCTGGGGACTCAGGTCCTCGGAAACAACAAAGCCGTTCTTGTCATCATCGACCTCGACATTTCGGGTAACGAAGCCAGATCGAACCCGAGTGGAACGAACGACGATGATGCCCTTCTTCGCAGCCATTTCGAGCGCATCGAGGGCTTGCTTCGATGTGTTCCCATCGCCGACACCGGCCAATACAATGCCTTTTGCGCCGTGCGAAATAGCGTCCTCAATCGGAACGGCGTCCATGTTGGCGTGCGAGTATACGATCTCGACGCGGGGTAGTTGCTCGTTTGTCGGCAGCTCATATGTCGTGCGCTTCAGACCAGAAACCTGCGCCATGAACCGAATACCGCCGGCAGTATCGACATAGCCGATTGGTCCGCCGTTGGGAGAATTGAACGTCTCGATGCTCGTGGTGTTGGTTTTGGCGACGGAACGAGCCCCCTCAATTTTGTCGTTCAGCACGGCCATGACTCCACGCCCGCGAGAACGGGGATCGGCTGCGACCTGGACTGCTTCGTATAGATTGCCGGGGCCATCTGCGCTAACCGCGGTGGCGGGACGCATCGAACCCACGATGACCACAGGCTTGTCACCATGAAGCACGTTGTCTAGAAAAAACGCGGTCTCTTCCAGAGTATCCGTGCCATGGGTCACTACGATTCCATCGGCTTCGTTCTTGTCGACGGCCTGTTGAATACGACGGGCCAGCGCAAACCAGACCTTGTCGTTCATATCCTGGGATCCGATCGACGAAATCTGTTCCGCGTTGAGACTCGCCAGCTTGTCCAGGCCCGGGACAGACTGGACCAATTGTTCTCCGGTTATCTGGCCGGATTTGTACGCACCCGTTGTACGGGGGTCTGCCTGTCCTGCGATTGTCCCTCCCGTCGCGAGCACGAGAATACGTGGTAGATTTGTGGCCGTCCCCACATCCTTGCCCGCCTCTGCGGCTTGTACCGGCGCATTGATTACGCACGACCAGAGTGCGAAGGCGACCACTGGAATGGACAGCATCGATATCGAGCTTTGCCGGCGCCTCGCTGGTTTGGCGGTGTCCTTCCTCATCGAATTGATCTCCCGTTTCCGTAGCCATCAATGCTCGATACGGCTCACGCTTGTCGTCTTTCGACAGTTCCTCGGCAAGCAGCCGTAGCGCATACCTTTTCTCGTCGCGCGAAGGATCACGTTCGGCTGCCTAGCCTACTAGGTTCATTTTGCTCGTCGAGCAGCTTGATCTACGTCAATGTCTTCCAGCGACTTTCGCTAATGGATTTCGCTCAGTTGGGTAGGCAAACCGCGAAAACCCTAATCTGAGCAGCGACATGCGCAAGCAGTTCCTAGTTGCCGCCAGGTGCATAGTCTCCACTGTTGCGTCCGCACAAGAACGGAGGGCGGCGGCCGGCAAATGGCGATCCTGTGCCGATGCGGCAGCGGTCCGATACTCAAAAAGTACAGAAAGCGCTGCGGCGGTCGTACGCTCAGCGGCGTTGGCTTGCCCAGCCGAGAAAAGGCAAACTTGGGAAATTGTCAAACAGAGCGAAAGCGCCGGCTTTGCAGACGATTACGTAGATGCGATGGAGCGTCGCTATATCGATCGTCTTTCTGTGGACGTCATGGAAATGCGATTAGGCTGAGTAGATAAGCATTCAGGGGCACGACGTAAACGCGGTACCCCCGAGCACCGTCCCGTCGCGCAATATCATGACGCCCAACGCCGTCCCACGCTTTCGAGCTATGGGAATAAAGTCCGTTCTGATCATGGCCGCCGCGACGAGTGGTCTCTATTTGATTGCGGCGAGACCGGCTTCTGCCACTTGAGCGTCTTGTGGGGCGCGCCCTCCGCCAATGCCGATGGCACCGATTATCTTGCCGTCGATCAAGATCGGTAATCCGCCGGGTTTGTCGGCATCAGACGCTGTCGTCGGGCGGCGAAAGCGGGCCGCCGTCACAGCCTTGTCGATAGCCACAGTTCCTAATTCTTGGTTTCCGTCCATTCTTTGGAAAAAAACTGTCTGGCCACGCGGGTCGACTATGGCAATGTTGTCGCTCACATCAATCTTTTTGGCTTCGGCCTCAGCTGCAGCGGCGATCTTTTTCGCTTGTTCAAGTGTGACAGGCTCTCCGTAAGCCGGCGGTGGCTGCGGTGGCTGCTGCGCTTGAGCAAAAGAGCCAAAAAGGAGCGCAGCGCATGCTCCTAGCGCCATGAACGAAAGACGACGCATGCATTCCTCCCAGTACGCGTGACCTCGACGGATGTGGCGCATACTGTTTGTCTGCCATCGGCCTTCTTTGATTTATCTCAAACGATTTCTCATTGCCAAGGGAATGAGACCGACGCTTCCGGTCGTCATTCTTATGGAATGGCGAAGCCCGTGAACGTTCCGCAAATCGGACCTTCGAGACACCCGTAAACAAATCCTCCGGAACGTCCCGTGAGGGTCAAAAAGCGCCGTAGAGTTCGCCGTTCTCAGCCACCCGCGTCGACATGCGCTGCTCAAATCAACGCTGGAGGTTGCCCCGATCTGGTTAGCCACCGTCCGAACTGCCAAAAAAGCCAAACACAAAAATCGTCATTGCCGCGACAATCAGGCCTTACGCATCATGCATTCCCATCGTGACCAGTCGCAAGGCTTCCTTCGCTTGGTTACACAAAGTCTCTTGGACCCCGGTGCATTTGTGCACACACGCTCGCTAATCGGATCGTGCGGTGCAAGAGTTGGCCTAACGAAAGGACAATTGTGGGCCACGAGCGGATCGGTCGTAGTCCCAAAACGCGTTGGCTCTTAACCCGCTGAGCGTTTGGCCGATGCCGTCATTTTGTCCGTAAGCTGCATCGCATCGTTAGCGAAAGTTCTCATTTGAGATTGGAAGTACTCGACCTGAATTTGCATAGCCTCTTGAATATCTTTGGCGCGTAACAGCTTGCTTACGAACGCCTGATTAGCGGCCACCTGCCGCTCGATATACGCTCTGAACGCGTTTATTTGATCCTCGTTGGCGTTCGGAACGCTAAGCATGCTGTTTTGCAGCAAGTCGAGATAGTTCTTTGTCGCGCTCCCAACCTTCGCAAGATTGTCTTCCATCATGGATCGAACGGCATCGAATGGGTTCTTGTTTTCCATACTTTCCATAGGGTCCTCCTGCAGTTTTTTCCAGATTGCTCGGACGCGGGCATCCAACTTTGATCTAGATCAACGCGACAGTGGCGACGACGTTTGCTCGGTGGTTTCAGCTTTACCCAAATAGCCCCATCGAACTGTTCCCGCCAGCGTCCGTCCGATGTACGGTCTCCGTCTTTCAGCGTGATGCACTGAACAGACAATGGGTATTGATCTGCACTTCCAGACGAACGGAAAGGCCGCTTCGCCACTCGAGCTGGCGGGTGAGTGCGTCGTGATGCTGAGTCCACTCGAAAAACAGCCGTTGAGGCACAGCTCGTGACATTGGCGAGCCAATCAGCCGCGTGGCCTGCACGACCCGGCAGCGGCAAATATGGGAGGGATGGACGGCGGTAAGGACTTCACCTACCGCCGTCACTAAAGTCTCGGCGCGGGTTAATAAGGATATCGCCCGGGACAGACCCAATTGCCGTACGAATCGTAGCAGCTGTTATTGTAATGGCCGCCATAGTACGCGGCACCGGCCGCAGCGGCCCCCACCGCCGCTGCCGCACCATATCCACGATATGGGTAATAGCCGCCGCGTCCCCAGTATCCGCCGGACGCCCACCGTCCGAGCGCATAGGCTCCGCCGAACGCGAGACCGGTCGCGATCACACCAGCGGCGGTGTCGCCAGGATAACCCAGTAATAGGGGTACGCCGGATAGTCGGCGTATGGCCAATCTCCGTAGACCACCTGCGGTTCATAATAGGGAACATAGAGGGTGGCCGGCGCAGCGGTTTCGATCGAGATGACCTGCCGGTTCTGCTCCTCCTTCACGCTCACGACCTGCTCCTTGGTCGTTATGAGCTTCTTTCTATCGTAAGCCCTCGCGCGCATCCGCTGCACGGCGTCCATAATATCATATCCTGCTCCTGCGCATGGAACGCCTCACCGAGTTTCTGCGTCCGATCGAGACGCTCGCTCATCATCTGTAGAACGGAGGGCGCCGCCACGAGCGACTTGACGCTCGCATCCCACTCCTGCTTCTCCGCCGCCGCCTTGAGCACATCTGGTTCTTGGTCTGGTTTACCCAGCGCTCGGCCCGCACCATCTCGAGCGGATAGGTCGATGCCATCAGCAATTCGCAAGCAGCGCATCTGGATACAATGCTATCGGCGCCACCAACGCATCGAGCTGGGGCGGCTTCAACGGCGGTTGCTCCGGAGCTGGCGGAGGCACGGTGCTTGGTGGCTGAGTAGGCGCGCTGCCTGGCGTCTGAGTGTTGGTATCGGGGCTCTGGCCTCGTGCGGGGAATGCTGATGTGGAGCATTACAAGGAACGCACACATCCCGCAGATTGTTCTAAGGGGGCCGCATGTCCCTGGATTCCTGTTTAGTCGCACAAGAATAGGAGTCCCATGGGCGTCAGCCGCGACATCGATTGACATAGATCAAAAACCAAACTTCCGCGCACTCCATTCAAAACGTACGACGGCGGTTCAAGGAGGGCGCAACCGTTGCGTCGCAACAACCAATTGCGCCGAGAGCGTCCGACGGGACGCTCTCCTGCGCGCGCGTTTGACATTGAAAGCTCGGCCTGAGCCCTCACGTTCAATCCGCTGCCAGATTTCGAAATCACAGCAAAAGTCCTGGCCTAGCGCGGAAGCATGAATGGTGGCCGGCTTTGACATAGGTCAAAGCTTATGAAGCCGGCGCCTCAATCATGCGGTGCTCAGCCACAGCAGCTCCGGAGTGATCCGCTGGGTGCAGCGCAAACAATACTGATGTCACCGCTCGGAGACGCACCATGAAGGGAAGCGCAGCTCTAAGGCACGAAGTAGATTCGGGCGACTGCTGGAAAGGCTTTCGACCTGGCGATTGGACCACTTCCATCAACGTTCGGGATTTCATTGTCCGGAACGTCACCCCTTATGTCGGTAATGAGGACTTTCTGGCCGGGCCATCGCAGCGCACCAAGGCTGTCTGGGCGAAACTTCAGCCGTATTTCGCGGACGAACGGAAGAAAGGGGTCCTCGCGGTCGATGCCGCAGCTCCCTCGACGATGCTGGCGCACAAGCCGGGCTATATCGATCGGGAGAACGAGGTCATCGTTGGTCTCCAGACGGACAAGCCTTTCAAGCGGGCGATCTTCCCGTACGGAGGCTTGCGCATGGTTGAGGCCGGCCTGAAGGCCGCCGGGTTCGATCCCGATCCGGCTGTGCACGAAGCGTTCACGAAATATCGCAAATCGCACAATGACGGCGTGTTCGACGCGTATACTCCCGAAATCATGAATTGCCGGAGGTCGGGGATCATTACCGGCCTTCCGGATGCCTACGGGCGAGGCCGTATCATCGGCGATTACCGGCGGGTGGCGCTTTACGGGGTGGATCGGCTACTTGAGACCAAAGGCGAGGAACGCGCCCAGATCGACGACATGTGGCCGACCGACGAAATCATTCGGCTGCGCGAGGAACTGTCTGAGCAGACGCGCGCGCTCAAGGATTTGGCCTCGATGGCGAAGCTCTACGATCACGACATATCGAAGCCGGCCACGAATGCCCAGGAAGCGTTCCAATGGACCTACTTCGCCTATCTCGGCGCGATCAAGGAGGCTAACGGTGCGGCGATGTCGATCGGACGCATCTCGAGCTTCCTGGACATCTATATCGAGCGCGATCTGAAGGACGGCCTTCTCGACGAAGCACGGGCGCAAGAGCTCTGGGACCAGCTGGTGCAAAAGCTCCGCATCGTCCGGTTCCTCCGCACACCCGACTATGATGCGCTGTTCAGTGGCGATCCCTATTGGGCAACCGAATGCGTCGGCGGAATGGACCTGGATGGTCGCGCACTGGTGACGAAGAGCAGCTATCGGATGCTGCACACACTTCATAATCTCGGCCCGGCGCCCGAACCGAACATCACGATTCTCTGGTCGAGCCATATGCCGGCCCCGTTCAAGCGCTACTGCGTCAAGGTCAGCCGCGACACCTCCTCGCTGCAATACGAGAACGACGATCTGATGCGGCCGTTCTGGGGTGATGACTACGGTATCGCCTGCTGTGTCTCGGCCATGCGGCTCGGCAAGCAGATGCAGTTCTTCGGCGCCCGCGTCAACCTCGCCAAGGCGCTGCTCTACGCCATCAATGGCGGCCGCGACGAGGTGTCCGGCGACCAGGTCGCCCCCCAGAGCCTGCCTGTGACCGGCGATGTCCTCGACTACGACGACGTCATGGCCAAGTTCGACACCACCATGGAATGGCTCGCAAAGACCTACGTGCATGCCATGAACTGCATCCACTACATGCACGACAAGTATTTCTACGAACGCCTGGAGATGGCACTCCACGACCGCGACATTCTAAGAACGATGGCCTTCGGAATCGCCGGCCTTTCGGTGGTCGCGGACAGCTTGAGCGCGATGAAATACGGCAAGATCCGCGTCATGCGCGATCAGACCGGATTGGTCGTGGACTACCAAAACGTCGACAACACCGCGACGCCCCAGTTCGGCAACAACGACGATCGCGTCGACCAGATCGCGTCCGGCATCGTTACCAGTTTCATGGAGAAGATACGCAAGCATCCCACCTATCGAAACGCGACACACACGCAAAGCGTGCTCACGATCACCTCCAATGTCGTGTACGGCAAGGCCACCGGAAACACCCCTGACGGACGCCGAAAGGGCGAGCCTTTCGGGCCGGGCGCGAATCCGATGCACGGCCGGGATAGCCACGGCTGGCTCGCGTCTTGCCTTTCCGTCGCAAAGCTTCCCTACAAGGACGCACAAGACGGCATCAGCTACACCGTATCGATCGCGCCGCAGAAGGCGCACTTGAGCGAAGGTCAGCTCTTGGACGAAGCAGTGAAGGCTTTCGACGTCTATTTCGAGCGGGGCGGGTTCCACATGAACCTGAACGTGATCGACCGGGATACGCTCGAGGACGCGATAAAAAATCCGGACAAGTATCCCCAACTCACGATCCGCGTGTCGGGCTATGCCGTGAACTTCGTTCGTCTGACACCGGAACAGCAAAGAGACGTGATCAGCCGCACTTTCCACGGCCAAATCTAGCTGGTGTCGCGATGTCAACGATTCAGCCGCTTGAGCCCGGAAGTCGTCATGACCTCCGGGTCGGGCTTTCGCCCGACGCCCCTGATGAAGACAACATCAGGGACGAAGTGGGCTCATTCGGATATTGCCATTCCTATGAAACCTCGTCGCGCTATGACGGGCCGGGCCTCCGAATCGTCATCTTCACCTCCGGATGCCTGCTGCGCTGTACGTACTGCCATAATCCGGACACCTGGCATCTCAAGGACGGCACCTACGTGTCGGTGGATCACGTGCTGCGCCGTCTCGGCGATTTCGCACCCACGATCCGCAGCCTGGGTGGAGGCCTGACGATATCGGGCGGAGAGCCCATGGTGCAGCTCGCATTCACCCGAAAGATATTTGCCGGCGCAAAGGAAATGGGGCTGCACACAGCTATCCAGACATCGGGATTTCTGGCCGACCGTGCCGACAATTCCTACTTGTCGGTGATCGACCACGTCCTATTGGACATCAAGAGCTCGGATCCCGCCACTTATCGGCGTGTGACGGGCCGGGACTTGGCGCCCACCCTGCGCTTCGCGGAACGCCTTGCTTCGATATCAAAGCCGGTATGGGTCCGGTTCACGCTTGTTCCCGGCGCTACCGACGATCCGGCGAACGTCGACGGCATTGCCCGCTTTGTCGCGCCCATGAAGAACGTGGAATGGGTCGAGGTGCAGCCGTTCCATCAGATGGGCGCCTTCAAGTGGACGGCGATGGGCCTCGACTACAAGCATGTCGATACTCAGGCACCGAGCCGGGAACTGGTCAATCGGGTTATCGGACAATTCCAGGCCGCGGGCTGTCGCGCACGCTAGTGACGGGCATTCGATCTGAGGAGATCTGACATGTTGGACCTTGCTCGCGAGATCATCGGAAGCCAGCCAATTCTGACCGCCTTCCTGGCAATCGGATTGGGCTACCTTGTAGGGCAGATCAGCATCTTCGGTTTCTCGCTTGGCGTCGGCGCGGTTCTCTTTGTCGGCCTCGCCATCGGCGCATTCGCGCCAAAGGCTCAGATCACCGGGCCGATCGGCCTGACAGGCCTGATCATGTTCCTTTACGGGATTGGCATCCTTTATGGTCGTCAATTTTTCGAGGGGATGGTGGGCGTCGGGCAGAAGTACAACCTGCTGGCGCTCGTCGCTTGTTTGGCAGGCTTGTTCGTTGCACTCGGCCTGGGGCATATCTTCAGCATCAAAATCGGACATACGCTGGGTATCTACGCCGGATCAATGACGAGCACCGCGTCTCTCCAGGCAGCGCTTGACGTCGTCAAGAACAAGGATCCATCGATCGGCTACTCCATCGCATACCCTTTCGGCGTCATCGGTCCCATCCTCTGCATCTACTTCATGACGCGCATCGTGAAGCCCAAATTCCCGACAAAGGCGCAGCGCTTCCACATGGGAGAGATCTCAATCGGCGAAGATTTTGCCGGCCGACGGCTTGGCGATCTGACGACGGAAGCGCTGAGCGACCTGCAGGTGACTATGGTTCGAAAGGGTGAGCGAAATTTCGTCCCGACAGCCGATACGGTCCTGTCCGCCGGCGACGCCGTCCTGGTCGTTGCCGAGCGCAATGAGGCGATCGCGAAGGCGGCGGCTCAGCTTGGGACACTGGAACCTGGTCGGCTGGCCAGCGATCGGGCCGACCTCGACTACATCCGCGTATTCGTCGGAAAAGCCAATGTAGTAGGCGTTCCCCTGGCGCGCCTTCCAATGCCGTCGGGTTATCCGACCCACCTGTTGCATGTTCGGCGCTACGATGCGGACCTAGTGCCGACACCCGACTTGATGCTGGAGTTCGGCGACCGGGTCGGAGTGCTCACGCCTCCCGATCGAAAGGACGAAATCCGCCGCCATTTCGGCGACACGGTCAAGGCTGCCGCCGAATTCAGCTATGTCTCCCTTGGGATCGGCATGGTTCTGGGCGTTCTTCTCGGCCTCATTCCGATCCCGATTCCCGGTGTGGGCACCGTGACACTCGGCATCGGCGGCGGACCGCTGATCGTCGCTCTCATCCTCGGCAAGCTGCGCCGTACCGGTCCGATGCTCTGGACCATGCCGTTGCCGGCAAACATCGTACTGCGAAATTTCGGCCTCGCGATGTTTCTCGCTACCGTCGGTGTCAACGCCGGACAGCCTTTCGTCCGTACCGTCGCGGAGTCCGGACTGACGATGCTGTTCATCGGCGTCGCGGTCCTGTTGACGACCGTGGCGATCGTCCTCCTCGTCGGCCACTATCTCATGAACATTCCATACGACGACCTCGTTGGTGTCGCGTCCGGCGCAACGGGAAATCCAGCCATCCTCGTCTACTCGACGAAGATGGCACCGACCGAACGGCCCGACATCGGGTATGCCATGATCTTTCCTTCGATGACACTGGTGAAGGTTATTGCCGCGCAGATCGTCGGTCTTCTGACGGTTGCCGGCAACGCCGGCTAGCGACGTAGGTCTGGATTTTAGTCGCGAGCGCTTTTTAGGCCCTCTCGTTGGCGAATTCCCATTTCCCGCCGTCTGCCGGGCCGGCTATTGGAAACTGTTTTCGTTCACACTTTCTGAGGAGGTATCATCGATGAGTAAGACCGAGAAAGAAAAAGCGGAGAAAGCCCGAGCGAAAATGTTGCGTAATGCTTTTGAAGGAATGAAAGGTCGGCAGCCGAGGTCAGATCGGGAACTGAAGGAGTGGCTCGCCTCTCCCGAGGGCAAACAAGCGACCATGTTTGAGCCCACATCTCTTTCGCTGTGGGGCGAGAGTGGACGATCTTAACCACTCCTGCCGAGGTCTTCAGGCGCCGTAGCCCGCCCGCGGGTTTGTGGAGAGCGATAGCGCGGCGAATGCCTTGGTCATGTAATCCTCTAGGTTCAAGAACCCATGGCCCGTGTCGTCAGATACCTCCTGGCGCGTTCGAAGAGCCGGTCCCAAACAGTCATGCGCGGCCGTCGATCACGGGCCTATCTCGACAATAAGAACCCGCGCAAAGGAGACACAGGATGGCTGACCGAGCACCCGTCCCGCAACCACCCATCTTCAATTTAAACGCGTATAGCCCGGCCGAGATCAAAGAGGCAGTCGAAAAAGTCGGGGTCAAGAAAGCAAATTTGCCACTTCAAGCCTCTTTCCTGCTGGCGATCGTGGCTGGCGGCAGCGTCGGCCTGGGGGCGCTCTACTATACCATTGTCGCCAGCGACGCAGGGCTGAACTTCGCCACCATACGCGTGGTCGGCGGGCTGGCGTTCTCCCTCGGGCTGGTACTTGTCGTGGTGGGAGGCGCCGAGCTGTTTACAGGTAACAACCTGATCGTAATGGCCTGGGCGAGCGGAAAAGTTTCTACGAGAGAAATGCTGCGCAACTGGGTCATCGTGTATTTCGGTAACTTGGTCGGTTCGCTCGGACTCGTTGTCCTGGTCATTTTTTCACATCATCTCGACATGAACGGAGGCCGCATCGGGTTGTCGATATTGAATACGGCTGTCGCAAAGATCCAGCCCGACGTTGTGACACTTTTCTTCAAGGGCATTCTGTGTAACGTACTCGTCTGCTTGGCGGTTTGGCTTGCATATGCCGGCCGGTCGGTCACCGACAAAATTCTCGCTCTCATATTGCCGGTCTCCGCCTTTATAGCGGCCGGTTTCGAGCACTGCGTTGCCAACATGTATTTTCTACCTTTGGCTTGGCTGCTGACCCAGACTGGCCACGTTCCGACTGATTTCGATGCCTCGTCTATTACGTTATTTGGGATTATCCATAATCTCGTTCCGGTCACGCTCGGCAATATCGTGGGTGGTGCTGGCTTGGTCGGCGTTATATACTGGGCCATCTATCGGGCAGCGTTCGGCGCGGCGTATCTGGGCGAGAAGTAAGCTTCATATTCCGCGGTGTTAGATCTATGTCACTGCAGCCCTCTCCGCGGCAGGGGAGTTCTCGTACTCGTCAGACGCAACCGAAAAATAGGCCTCGGTGCGAAGCGTTGGGGCGCACAAAATTAACCCAGCAAGAGGTTCTGCTCGGCGCGGCCCGGATCGAGAACGGGTGCGCAGCCGCTCGAAATCACGCGGGCCGCTGCGGCCGCCCCAGGCGCAGGCGCATGTGTGAACCACCGATTTTCGCTTGATCTGGATCAAGCATAGTTCTGCTTCCGAAATGGACCCTCTGGAGTTTAGAAGTGAGCGCGGAGAAGCGCGCAATGGATTGTCGACACCCGCCGGAAACATGGAATCACTGCAATGCCGCTACGTACAGCCGATTGGGCGCCAAACAAGGACCTGCCGGTGGGCAAGGGCGCCACGCTTCAGCAGTTCTTTGCGACCGTCGGGAAGGACCAATTCGAGATCAACGTTGCTCCTTGGGGTGAGGGACAGCTAAAGCTAAACGGGCTTGAGATCGCAAGGACCGCAGAAGCCAAGGACCGCCGCCAGGCCTTCACCAGCCTGAAGCAAGCTGCCGAAAGGTACATGCGCGGCGAACCGGTCGACATGCCCAGCAATGGCAAGGCTCGGCTGATTCCGGCCGTCAAAGCTAAACTGCTGGAAGGCAAGAAAGGGTTGGTGGTGGGGATAGCGAACGAGCGATCCATAGCGTGGGGTTGCGCCGCCGCATTCCGTGCCTTCGGAGCCGATCTGGCCGTTACCTATCTCAACGACAAAGCCAAAAAGCAAGTCGATCCGCTGGCGCGCGTGCTCGAGTCTCCAATAGTGATGCCGCTCGATGTTCGCGTTCCGGGGCAAATGGAAGCCGTATTCGACCGTATCGCGAAAGAGTGGGACAAGCTGGACTTCGTTGTGCACTCGATAGCGTTTGCGCCCCAGGATGCTCTGCATGGTCGTGTTGTCGACGTGCCTCTGGATGGCTTTCTGACTACCATGCAGGTCTCTTGTTGGACGTTCCTTCGAATGGCCCAACTCGCCGAGCCCTTGATGAAAAAGGGCGGCACTCTCTTCACGATGACGTACTATGGCAGCCAGACGGTGGTGAAGAATTATAACATCATGGGAGTTGCGAAAGCTGCCCTGGAGAGTGCGGTAAGATACGTTTCTGCCGAGCTTGGTCCAAAAGGCATTCGCGTGCACGCGATCTCCCCGGGACCGCTTGCGACACGGGCCGCTTCCGGCATCCCCGAGTTTGACAAGTTACTTGAAAAAGCGAAGGCCAAAGCGCCGGCGCGCAGTTTAGTGAGCATCGAGGACGTTGGCGCCGCAACGGCGTTCCTGGCTCATGATGCGGCCCGGCTCATCACTGGCGACACCATTTACATCGACGGCGGATATCACGTCGTCGATTGACGTGCTCGCATCTCACCCTGTTGTCCTCTTTTGCAAATCGCGCAGATGGATGGATGCCTCTTCTGCACTTTCGTAGATGTGCGGAGCCGCCGCGCGCTGCTTCAGCGCATCGCCCAGTTTGGCTCGAAGAAAACTACTCGTCGTGTAGCGGGTAACACCGGAATAGAAACGATAAACTAGATCGCGAACCATAGTCGAATACTCATCGATTACGTCGGGAAATATTTCGAAGTTGTCGTAATTGACAATCGCGTAGACCTTTCGACCTAAGGGAGCCAACTTGTCTTCGACGATCCGGCGAAGCTTTTCCACGTCTTCGTGGCTGTGAACACGATGGCCTTCTAGATTGACGAAGAACCGGTTTTCACCCGGGTGATAGGTGAACCGTCGTTCAAGTGGCATTCGTAGCAGCTGGTCGCGCAAGCCCATTGGACCGCTCGCGAAAATGCGCTGATCCATAATGGCGGGATTGCGGATCATTGGACGAAATTCCATCCGGGCGAGGATGTCGCCCTCGATGTCGATACCGGGCGCGACTTCGACCAGCTCAAGCCCATCCGGTGTCAATTTGAACACACAGCGCTCCGTCACATAAAGAACG
This sequence comes from uncultured Alphaproteobacteria bacterium, assembly GCA_963822795.1. Taxonomy (GTDB): domain Bacteria; phylum Pseudomonadota; class Alphaproteobacteria; order Rhizobiales; family Xanthobacteraceae; genus Bradyrhizobium. The sequence goes on along the minus strand of CAWGJM010000049.1, from coordinate 111,555 downwards.
GCTTGCCCACGATGCACCGAGTAGGGGCCGGAGAACGTGCGATGTTCAACTTCTCCGACAAATTTCGCCACATCACCGTCCTTGACCACGTGCAGGCGCCCGTTCTCGACCGCCACGCGGAGGCGCCCGGCCGTAAAGGTACCAACGAACACCACCTTCTTGGCATTCTGACTGATATTGATGAAGCCGCCGGCGCCCGCGAGGCGCGGACCAAATTTGCTCACATTCAGATTGCCTTCGCGGTCAGCCTGCGCGAGCCCAAGAAAGGCTGCGTCAAGCCCTCCGCCGTCATAAAAGTCGAATTGATAGGGCTGATCGATAACGGTTTGTGCGTTGACCGCCGCTCCAAAATTGAGTCCTCCTGCCGGCACGCCGCCAATGACGCCGGGTTCAGCCGTGAGCGTGAGTAAATCAGTAAGTTTTTCTTCGTTGGCGACGCTTGCGATACCCTCAGGCATGCCAATGCCGAGATTGACAACGCTGTTTGCATCGAGTTCGAGGGCAGCACGACGTGCGATGATCTTTCGCTCGCTCATTTCCATCGGCGGCACTGAGCCCGCGGGAGCGCGAAGTTCACCGCTGAACGCGGGGTCATACTGAACTGAAAAGGTCTGCCAGTGATTTTCTGGCTTGGCCAAGACGACGCAATCGACGAAGATTCCGGGAATTTTGACCTGCCTCGGGTTGAGCGAACCGCGCTCGGCTATTCGCTCCACCTGTGCAATGACCAGCCCGTCGGAATTGCGTACCGCCATGGCGATGGCCAGCGCTTCCAGGGTAAGCGCCTCCTTTTCCATGGTGATATTTCCGTCAGGATCGGCCGTCGTTCCGCGGATAATTCCGACGTCGATCGGGAATGCGCGATAAAAAAGAAACTCCTCGCCTCCGACCTCCATGAGGCGGACAAGATCGTCCTTGGTGCGTTCGTTGATCTTGCCGCCGCCATGGCGCGGATCGACAAAAGTGCCAAGACCCACTCGTGTGAGATGTCCCGGGCGTTTTGCTGCGATGTCGCGAAAAAGGTGCGAAATCACGCCCTGAGGAAGGTTGTACGCCTCGATCTGGTTGGCAATCGCCAACTGTTGCAATTTCGGCACCAGCCCCCAATGCCCCCCGATCACGCGGCGCACCAGACCTTCATGCCCAAGGTGATTGAGTCCCCGGTTGCCACCGTCACCTTGACCTGCGGCGTAGACCAGCGTGAGGTTACGCGGCTTGTCGGTGGCAGGAACCGTCGCATCCCCCTGCGCGAGATAGAGAGTCTCTATTGCCAAAGCGACTTCTTCGGCGAAGCCGATGCCGACAAAGCCGCCTGTTGCAATCGTGTCCCCGTCTCGTATGAGGCTGGCTGCTTCTTCGGCGCTGACAATCTTCCCGCTATCCAGTGCCTTGACTGGCGCCAGCGTTAAACGAACCGCATCGGCTGACATGGGTCCTCCACAGGCTTTCGCCTCTTCGATTGCTGACATCCATTGGCGTGCTACAGCACCGTAAGTCAGGGATGTCAGTAGATCCCGGTCAAATAGTAAAACGCGATGACAAAGAACACCGCCGCAGTTTTCGTCAACGTGATCACGAACACGTCCTTGTAGGCTTGCCTGTGGGTGAGGCCTGTAACAGCAAGCAACGTGATCACGGCTCCATTGTGAGGCAATGTATCCATGCCACCGCTCGCCATGGCCGCGACACGATGAAAAACGTCAAGCGGGATGCTTGCTGCCTTTGCGGCTGCAATGAATTCGTCGGACATGGCGGCAAGGGCAATGCTCATGCCGCCGGAAGCCGAGCCGGTGATGCCGGCGAGCACCGTCACGGTGACGGCTTCATTGACGAGCGGATTAGGGATCGCCCTGAGCGCAGCGGAAACCGCCGCAAAGCCCGGCAACAGCGCAATCACTCCACCGAACCCGTACTCGGACGCGGTATTGAGCGACGCAAGCAAAGCCCCGGCGACCGCCGCCTTGCTGCCGTCCGCGAATTTTGCAAGCACGGGACGCCAGGCAAAGATGAACACCGTCAATATGCCAAGAAGCAGCGCGCCCTCGACTGCCCATATGGCTGCCACTGGACCAATCTGCGTAACGATCGCATGGCCGCCGAGTGTGACTTCGTGCATCGCGCCGTAAGCCCGGGGCACCAGATACGTGAACATAAAGTTCGTGACGCCCACCATGACCAGCGGCGCGATGGCAATCCACGGGTTGGGCAATTCCTGCTGTTCGAATGGCTCCGGCTCGTTGAGAAGTTCCGTGCCGTAGCCTTCCCCGCGTTTCTGTGCCGCACGCCGGCGGTTCTCGATGTAGGCGAGACCAACGCCGAAAACGAAAATGCTTCCGATGAGCCCCAACACCGGGGCGGCCCACGTCGTCGTATTGAAGAAGGTCGTGGGAATGATGTTCTGGATTTGCGGCGTTCCAGGCAAGGCATCCATCGTGAAGCTGAACGCGCCGAGCGCGATCGTGCAGGGGATAAGCCGCTTTGGAATATCGCCCTGCCGGAACATTTCGGCCGCGAACGGATAGACCGCGAACACAACGACGAACAGCGACACGCCGCCATAGGTCAGGATTGCGCAGACGACGATAATGGACAATACAGCGCGCTCCCGGCCGAGCACGCCAATGACGGCGGCGACGATCGACTTGGAAAAACCCGAAAGCTCGATGACTTTGCCGAAGACCGCGCCCAGCATGAAAACAGGAAAATAATTCTTCACGAAGCCGACCATCTTCTCCATGAAGACGCTGGAAAATAGTGGTGGAACGAGTGAGGGATCGGTCAGCAACACCGCGCCAAGCGCAGCGATCGGAGCAAACAGAATGACACTGTAGCCGCGATAGGCCACAAACATCAGAAAGACCAGAGCGCCCAGCACGATCAAGAGACTCATCGCGACACGTCCTTTCCAATGGCAGGCCAATGGATCCAGGCATGCTCAGGCTGTTGACGTGAGCATGGTCATGCGTTCGCGCTCAAGTTCGCTGATGACCTTGGCGTGGTGTGCGACTGCCTCGGCCAACAAGTCGCGGATCGAGATAACGGTTATGGGAGCATTGTTCTCGACCACCGGCAGGTGACGAATGCCATGCTCGTGCATCAGCTTCAGACAGTCTGCGAACGTCTTCGCAAGATCAATTTTGATAACATCTCGGACCATAATGTCCGCTACCGGAGTAAGTTCTGGAGACTTTCCGGCAAGCACAAGCCGCCGCACGCAATCACGTTCCGAAAGAATGCCTGCGATCGCCCCACGGTCCGTAACCAGGACAAGCCCAATGTTCTTTTCGGCCATGAGGCCCATTGCCGCGAGCCCGGTATCCCTGGGGCCGACGGTCCACAGGGATCTCGGCTTTGCGGCAAGGATCTGTTTCAGTGAACGATAAGCCAGAATTTCTTCCGGCCGTCTGAGCGGATGATCCATGATGCCTCACTTCCGGATAGAGATGGCTTGGAGTGGGCCGACAATGCCTGTTGCAGTGGATACGGCACACATCTCAGCATTAAGCCAGGAGCTTTGCCCCGGCCCAAAAGAACGCTGCATCCAGTGCGCGGTTCAGTTTGTCGGAGATTGGAGCGGACCTTTATTTGATCTATGTCAAGCTGTATCGGGAGCGCACTGCAACAACATCGTCATTTAGGCGATCGCAATAGCTCAATCTGCGAAACATGACCGGACTCGGTCGCGGCAAGCGCCAAGCGGACAGCAGAGAGCGGATCGTGGGAGATTCACATGGTTAGTCCGTCATCCCCAAGTGGCTCCTCGGCATACCTTGAAAGCCTGATGCGCGCTGGCCAGCAATCGATGAAGCAATTTGACGATGCGCTTACCAGCGCAATGGGCGTTGAGGGTAAGCCTGCTACGCGTGATGCCTCGTCGCCGTTTGCCGTCGCGGCAAACCTGCAACGGCAGTATTGGTCTCCGATTGTTGACTTCTGGAAAGGCGCCCTCGGCACCGCATCTGGAACGGGCGCCCAGCGGTCGGGCCGCGATAGACGATTCCAGGACGAGGCCTGGCAGCACTCGCCTTACTACCAACTCATCAAGAAGTCCTACTTGATGACCTCAAAGCAACTGGCCGAGCTTGTCGATCAGGCCCAGGTCGACGAAAAAACAAAGCTGCAGCTTCGCTTCTACGCGCGTCAATTCATTGATGCGATGAGCCCGTCGAATTTCCCTGCGACCAACCCGGAAGTCATTCGAACGGCAATCCAGACGCGTTCAGCGAGCTTGGCTGCCGGGATGCAGAACCTAATTGAAGATATCCAAAAAGGGCGTATCACCCGGGTCGACGAAGCCGCTTTTGAGGTGGGTCGCAATCTGGCAGTAACGCCCGGATCGGTCGTCTTCGAGAACGAACTGATTCAGCTGATCCAGTATGCGCCGCAGGCGGCGGATGTCGAGAAAACACCGCTCCTCATGGTGCCACCTTGCATTAACAAGTACTATTTGCTCGATCTCGGCGTGGGAAACTCGTTTGTCGAATATGCGGTCTCTCAGGGGCATCAGGTCTTCCTGATTTCCTGGCGAAGCGCCGTTCCCGAGATCCAGCATCTAACCTGGGACGACTACCTGAACCTCGGGGTGCTCAAGAGCATCGAGGTTGTGCGCGACATTGCAAATGTCGATCAGATTCATACGCTGGGCTTTTGCGTCGGTGGCACCATTTTGAGCTGTGCAGCGGGGGTTCTCGCCGCGCGCGGAGAAAACAAGCTCGCAACCATGACCCTCCTGACCACGATGATCGATTTCGCGGATACCGGGGAAATCGGTCTGCTGATTGACCGGAATTCCGTCGCCCTGCGCGAAGCGACGATAGGAAGGGGCGGTATTCTGCCTGGCAAGGAACTGGCCTTTACCTTCGGAACCCTGCGCGCCAACGATCTGATCTGGCGCTATGTCGTCGAGAGCTATCTAAAGGGTGCGACGGCTGACGCTTTCGACCTGCTTTACTGGGATTCCGATAGCGTCAGCTTGCCGGGGCCAATGTACTGCTGGTACACGCGCAACGCCTACGTTGAAAACAAGATCAAGGAGCCCGGCGCGACCACCCAATGTGGTGAACGGATTGACCTCTCAAAGACGAAGGTGCCGATGTTCATACTGGCATCTCGCGAGGACCATATCGTGCCTTGGCAGAGCGCGTTTCGCTCAAAGGACCTGATGGGAAGGGATCCGCGCTTTGTGCTCGCCGCCAGCGGTCACGTTGCTGGCGTGATCAACCCGCCGGCGCGCAACAGGCGGAGTCATTGGGTCAATGACAATCTGAATTGCGACGCGAACAGTTGGCTGGAAAGCGCCGAGGAGAAGCCGGGAAGCTGGTGGCCGGACTGGGATGGCTGGATGAAGGCTCATTCCAGCGGCACCGTTCAGGCTCCGAGGGAATTGGGCAACGCTACTTTCCCTGTGATCGAGCCCGCGCCCGGCCGGTACGTTAGGCAAAAATCAAATTGATTACCTGAGATCTGACCGTAAGAGCGGTCCCTGCCGGTGCAAAGGGCAGAGGAACGAAGCGAGAAGGTCCTCGCGTCCGGAAAGCAGAGCAGAAACAGAGAGCTGAGTGGTGGAAAAAACAGTCATGGCGTGAGTGCCGCTTGATCCATGTCAAACGCGGAAACGTCCGACAAACTTCCAATCATATTCGCGGACGAAGCGCATGAGAAGGATAGTGCTCAGCCTGCTGATTTTGTCGCGGACAGCCGGCCTAAGCAAGTAGCTGTCGCCTGTCGCCGGTGCGGACGGTGAAGTCGATCTCGGCTGGCGACAAGGGTTGCAGGCGACGCGACCGTCGCCTTCATGCGTTGTCCCGCGCGGTGCCAAGCCCGCCGTGAGAGGCTACAGACCATCAATCCCAATGAAGCGACGGAGGCGATTATGGCAAGTAGCGCGCATTATTATCCAAATTGGGCGAAGGAGCGGATCGACGAAATGGATGCTGTCCTCGCCTCCCTTGAGGGCAAGGCCCAGATCGCAACTGAGTCACGTGCAACCGCAGAAAAGATCATTGCGGACCTGCGTGCGAAACGTGCTGCGTTTTCGAGCGAGATGAAGCGCAGCGCCCACTGGACGCCGCAACAAATTTTGAGTTTGAGGCAGCAGTCGTTATTGCCCGAGTGATGAGCAAATTTGCGGCTGCTTACATAGAAGCGCCGAGCGAATGGTACGACTTTTTATCGTGGCGCGTCGTCAAGGGGCATTGGCCGACGCTCCCGTCGATGAAGTAATGAAAGACCGGTGGGCACGTAATGGTTCGGTCCGGTACTTCCGTGCCCGTGATCTACATGACCGCGAACGACAACCCTGCCGTTCGCTTGGCTGGGCTGGAATCCGGGTGCCTCGCGTATCTCGCACAGGTAGGGCTTGAACAGGTAGTCGGCGCGGTAATGCACAAGTTCTAGATCTTGCTCGTTCGCGATCCCGACCTTGCGGGTCGTGGCGTCGACCTGACTGCGACCATGGCAGCATGCCCCAACGCATCAGGACCATCTCGCGGTCTGCGCCCGCGTTGCGCCACGGGCGCCGGGTAATCCGGAAACAACGCCGGCATGCATCGCGGACCGCGTCACCGGCGATGGCCACGGGTCGAGGCGCATCACTATCAGACGTGGCGTTGCGGTCGCGGATGTTGCGAGGGCAAATACAGCTGTCGGAAGAGAGAGAGAGAGAGAGAGAGAGAGAGAGAGAGAGAGAGAGAGAGAGAGAGCCGTACGACGCGAGATCAGTGCAGACTTGCTGAGTCCACGTGCATCCAGCTCCGGAACGTAGCTCTCTCGGTTCACGGTTTTAAATTGATTTAGGGCGTACTTATTCCAACTGGCGCGTCTGTTTCGAAAGGTCAGCAGGCTTGGCTCAGTTGCCATTTTCGAGACATATTTGAAAGCCTGGTTGTTGCCATAGAGATACACAGCCTGCTGCCACAGTCGCATAAGTTATGAGTGGAATTGGAATCAAGTGCAATATCTTCAACAATAGCTATCAGCGGTCGCGGATGCGTTCGTCGTTACAGATCGATCACCAGAAGCGCCGGAAACGGAGAGATACGATGAGAAGGTTATTCCTGGCTACCGCTGGTTTGGTGGCATTAGCCATAGCGACTCCGGCGTCGGCTGCTGATCTGGCTGCACATCCCTACACCAAGGCACCGCCCCCGGTGGTAGCTCCGATTTACGACTGGAGCGGCTTCTACATCGGCGCCAACGGTGGCTGGGGTCAGGCCCGAGCTTGTTGGGGCTTCGTTCCGGTGGCTGGAGCCATCATCCCTGGCGGTTGCGGTGATGGGTCCGGAGGTATCGTCGGCGGGCAGCTCGGCTACCGTTGGCAAACCGGCCAGTTTGTTTTCGGTCTGGAAGGCCAGGGCGATTGGGCCGATCTCAGTAACACCCGCATCAGCCTGATCAATCCGGCGTTCTCGACCCGTGCAAAAGTTGATGGCATAGGCCTTTTCACCGGCCAGATCGGTTACGCCTGGAATGCGGCGCTGCTGTACTTGAAGGGTGGCGCGGCGGTAACGAGCAATCGTTTCGACATACTTACCACGCTTGGGGGTGTTGATCTGGCCTCGGCGAGTTCGACCCGCTGGGGAGGCGCCGTGGGTGTGGGAGTCGAGTACGGCTTCGCTCCGAACTGGTCAGCCGGAATCGAATACGACCACCTGTTCATGGGTAATTCAAACAATTCGTTCTCGGTGGCAAATCCCATCGTCGCTGGTGCGCTCAATCGGATCAGCGAGGACGTGGATATGGTCACCTTCCGGGTGAACTACCGCTTCGGCGGCTACGGCGCCCCGATCGCGGCGCGTTATTGATTGCTTCATCTCCGGCGAACTTAAGCCCCGGTTTCGTCCGGGGCTTTTTGCTGAGCGCATATGGCATTGCCGCTTCGACGTAACGCGACCGCGCTGATGACAGATCCTTGACGCAGATCAACTAGAGCATGGCCATGGCGGCGAGGAAGTGAGCCCGGTCCGTGTGAGGGGACCGGGCGGCTGCGAACATTGGTAGCGGCCAGTGCGCGTTCGGCAGGCTTCACGTGAATAAATTCAAGCCAGCACTTGGCGCGATGCTTTCTCGGTATCGGCAATATCGACCAGAATACAGGCGCCGCGCTTGGCGATCGTGGTGTTGGCTGCGGTGTACGGCTTGCTGGATTTTCCGGCGCTGCTGCGCATGTTCGCGTGCTGCGCGAGCTCCAGGCCGAACTTGTCGACCACGGTATTTTGCTCCGCATCTTCGTGCTCGCGGATCGGTGCGCGATCTGCTTCGATGCCGATGGCATCGAGGACGAGGTGGGACGCCTCGACCGCACCATGACCCTCGATGGCTTACTTGCTGCCAATCTTCAGGTCTAACCTACCAGTACGCCGGTCCTCGGCGCGATATCTTCCCCGAGCTTAGAGAAGCCCGACGTCTCGGCTGGCTTGAGCTAGATCAAAGCCGTTCAAACATTCGAGTGGATTATTGGTGACATCTGCAACGCCACGGCGGTGATAGCCGACCCGGGGACGTCTTGTGAGAGCTTGTGCGATATGCTTGAGGCAGACCGCGAACGCGATTCTCAAGATCAGCGGCACGACCTGGATGGAGGGCGTAGACCAGCGTCGGACAGCTTTCGCATTGGAGGACGGTCATGACAAGCATGTCGGACCCTCTGCAAAATTCTGAAGCCGCATCGTCAGGAATGGGGCCGCTGCGCGCCAAGTGGGGTTGGATCGTCGCCCTCGGTGCGGTCTATATGATTGGCCGCTTCTTTGCGCTCGGCAGCATCGCGATGGCTACGGTAGCGAGCGTGCTCGTCGTCGGCGTGGCAATGATGATTGTGGCCGGCGTTGCCCAGGTCATCAATGCCTTTCAGATCAAGAGTTGGAGCAAGTTCCTCATTTGGGCTTTGCTCGGCGTGCTCTACATCGTCGCGGGTTTCGTGACATTCGAAAATCCGCTGCCCGCCGCAGTGCTGCTCACGCTCGCGCTGGGCGCATCGCTGGTTGCTTCCGGCATTATGCGGATCATTCTGTCATTCAGCATGAAGCGTGAGGCGCCCTCGATCTGGGCGGCGTTATCTGGCGTCATCACCTCGCTGTTCGGCTTGCCGATCCTTGCGCGCTGGCCAATCAACAGCATTTATATTCTTGGTGTGTTCCTCGGAATCGATCTCATCATGGCAGGCGCGGGCTGGATCGGGATTGGCTTGGGCTTGCACCGCGGTGAGGCTTCGTCACATCTGCCATCGTCGGCCTGATCGCGCTGCCATGCTGGTAGTCGTCGCGTGCCCGACGACTCAGAGACTTCGGCCCGTCGGAGGAGAAGAATCCATGCGCTGGTTCTATCTCGCTGTCATCGTCTTAGTCGCGGTCGCGACGCTTATCTTCGCACTGCAGAACTTCGAAATCGTGACCATGTCGTTCCTTCGCTTCGAGGTCCGCGCGCCGCTCGCGGTCGTGACGATTGTCGTTTACGTCCTCGGCGCAGCGACTGGGGGGAGCCTACTGGCGTTACTGCGGCGATCCTACAACGAGTCACGGCAGAGCATTATACGTGCTTCGTGAGCAGACGGCTGCAGGTGGAAGGCTATCGGCCGCCAGCACCCTGTGAGAGGTTTCCAACCATCACACAGAGGGCGGATGCACGATGCGCGCGGCAATCTGACCGGGGCATTCACTCGAGGGTGATTATCGAACGAGGTCATCTGTTTCGCGATCACGCTGCCATGCTCGTCTGGTAAACGGTGCCGGCATGATTGACCATGAAGGTCATGATGCCGGAATTGCCGTACTCCGCGCGGTATGCGACCGGACCCGACAATGGCTTCAGGCGCTCCCTTTTCGGATGGAACCTCATTGAGTACAAACTCTAGATCGCGAATTGGCGTCCGATCTCTACAACCTCATCTCTCGGTAGCCGAAAATAGTCCACTGCCTCACTCAAATTGGGCACGAGGAAGGAGACGATGGTCACTATGAACCACGGCAGGCCCCTGCCATCCTCGCGTCTCACGATCGTCTCACGCCCGATCAACCAGGTTACCTTGGAGGGATCAACTGGGTAACCCCGGTCACGAGCAAGGTCCAGCAAGGCTGGGAGGTCCGGCTGCTCCATGAAGCCGTAATGAGCGTGGACGCGCTAGACCTGAGGCGCGATCTCGCGCACTTCCGTGCGGTTCTCCTCTGCGACATACGGAATCAGCTCGGTAACGACGGTAACAATAAAGATGCAATCGTGCAGCGAGCGGATGTGTCGGAGATGCCAGAATACGAGCGGCGGAATATCGCGGGTGACGCGCGCGACGAATATGGCAGTGCCAGATACGCGGGAAACGTCGCCGCGGGTGATCTGCGCTACGATGTCGTCGATCGGAATCTGCATTTTGTCTGCCTGCCGTTGCATGGCCGCTATTCCCATCTGCCAAATTCGCATCACGGCGTAGATCAATACACCAAGCAACAGCGGCACCCATCCCCCTTCGGTGAACTTCAGCAGGTTGGCGGACAGGAAGGCTCCCTCAACGATGCCAAAAACACCGCCGACTGTGAGCGTCTTCCACAATGGCCAATTCCAAACCTCGCGCATGGCAATGGACAGGAGCATGGTGGTTGCCAGCATTGTCGCCGACACCGCAATTTCCATAAGCGGCGGCGAGGCTGTCTGAGCTGCCGAAACCAATCGCTAGCGCCAGCGTCCCAGTCATGAGCAGCCAATTCACCGCGGGCACGTAGATCTGACCATAGCCCGCGGCCGACGTCTGGACGATCCGTAACTGCGGCAACCAACCCAACTGGATCGCCTGCCGTGTCATCGAAAAGGTGCCCGTGATGACGGCTTGGCTGGCGACGGCGGTGGCGAGAGTGGCCAATATGACCAATGGCAGAAGTAGTAGCGGCGCGGGGCAAAGGCGGAAGAAAACGCTTCCTTCGGCTGGCTTGCCGGCCAGCACGATTGCCGCCTGTCCCGCATAGTTCAGCACAAGCGCCGGGAACACCACGCACCAACCCCGCCGGATCGGCGCCCGGCCGAAATGCCCGAGATCGGCATAGAGCGCCTCGGCTCCGGTGACGCAAAGAAACACGCCGCCGAGCACCAGCATCAAGTTGGCGCCGCCCCCGCGAACAGGTAGTGCAGCCCAAGTGCCGGATTGATGGTCCACAACACCGCTGGGTCCTGTGCGATGCCCCAGGGCCCCAGCAGTGCCAGGACCGCGAACCAGATCGTCATGATCGGCCCCAATAGCCGCCCGATGCGCGCCGTGCCGCGCTGCTGGGCGACGAAGAGTACGACCAGAATCACCAAAGCCAGCGGCAACACATACCGATCCAGGTCAGGGGCAATGACGTCCAACCCCTCCAGCGCCGACAAGACCGAGATGGCGGGGGTGAGAGCGCAGTCTCCGTACACCAGCGCCGCGCCAAACAGGCCCACAAGTACGACGAGGCTGTGGCGCCCATGCCTTCTGCTCAGAAACGCCATCAGCGCAAGAATGCCGCCTTCGCCTTCATTGTCCATACGAAGGGCAAATCCGATATATTTCACCGTGGTGATGATGATCAGCGTCCAAACGATCAGCGACAGAGCGCCAACAACCGCCTCCGGTCGGGGACGCGTACCTGTGGCTTCGAGCACGATCTTCAGCGTGTAGAGCGGGCTCGTCCCGATATCGCCATACACCACGCCAAGCGCGGCCAGGCTCAATGCGGACAGGCTGTCCGTCGGAACATGCGAAGAGGTCCTCATCGTTTGGGCGGGCACGTGTCACCCCACGCCTTCCAATCCCCAGAGAGGCTCGAAGTCGATACTGGTTCCCCGCGCCAACGGCACCCGGACTTTCAGGCCGAGTGAATTTTGACTGGACCATGTCGCCCACCTTTGAGTTAGATCAAGATAGTGCGAGACCATACCGGCCGATGCGAGCGTTGGATTGGTGGGAAGGCGCGTTGAAGCCAACGTGGGCGCGCGTCACGCTCACCGCGGCAACTGGTGTGGCAGGCTGTCCACCCATCGCGATGCGCACCAATTCGGCGTTGCTCAATTTGCTCCACGCGCGCCACTCGTTCGTCAAGTTCTGCGGTTTGGTACGCTTTCGCGAAAGCGGCCCACCCTTTTTTCGACTGTTTTATCAAGAGATCTGGCCCGCCCAAACGTTAAACCCAGGATATCGGCTAAACCATTGGGAGTTGGGGATCAATCCGCAACCACTCCCGTCAGCTGGCGCAAAGACACGCCGTCCATCATCCACTTCGATCGCCATCAGGCCGTCGGGCGGCCGCGCGAGATCGCCCAAGGTGGCGAGCGCTGGCAGTTCGTTCCCCGCGCCGTCGACTAGGATGAGCAAGGCCGGCAGAAAGCCGCCCGACGGCGGCGAGGCGTTCGGCGGCGGCGGCGCGCTGTCGCTCGCGCGCGAGCCTCTTTCCCATGTTGTTCAATGCGTCCACCAGCCGGTCGAGTTCTTGTTCGCCTGTCCTCGGTAGCGTTGGAAGATCGGCCAAACCGCTGTTGCCTTTGCCGAGAGCGTCCTCGAGCAGCGCAATCTTGCGCGACCAAGAAAAGAGCACCCGGGCGAGCCAGAGAGCCGAGCCGAAGATCGTCAGGACCAGCACGGCCAGGCCCGCCAGCAACTGCGTGTAGGCCGGCCCTTCGGCTGTAAACGTCCTGGTCATGGTCCAGTCGGTCGTCCCCGGGAGCGGCCCGCGCAGCGGACATGCCTGCACCAGGAGCACTTGCGATCGTCCGGTTTGGCGAATGACGGCGGGCCGGCCCGACCGCAACGCCTCCGCGTTCACCTCGCGGATGGTGTTCTCTTCGGCTGCCGGAAGGTCGGTCTTTGGCCCCGTACCCTCGTAGGAAGGGAACGCGTGGGCGAGCAACTCCGCATCGGCCTGCCAGATTCCGCCCTCCACGCCCACCGCATTGGAAAGGGCAGTCTGGACCATGGTGACGAGTTCCTGCTTCAGCCGGTCGTCGACCGGCGCGCCACCCCAGCCTGACACGAAGAACTGGTAGCGGTCGGCGATGTCGCGGCAGGCGCGCGCTACCAGTCCTTCTCATCGTGCAACACGTGCCTTGGAGGTTTGCCGAAACAACTCGGAAAGGTAGGCGGGTTGTCGCTCCCGAAACGACCAACATGATCCAGAGAGCCAGGAGTTGGGATCGAAGAGATCGCATCAAAGCTCCGACGCAATTGAAGCAGTCTATCGTCTAGCGGGACCCTAGCACCGAGACCGTCCTTGACCGACTGCTCGGATTTCAAAAGCTCGAAGTCGGACGGATTTCGGCGACGGGGACCGACCCCTGGCAAGGATTGGGGTCGCAGGAACACCGAGCGACTGAAGTCGTCGTTGGGAGGAGAGCCAATGTATGCGGCTTGCGATGCCTCTGGACGCCCGGCATTGCGGATTTCATCGGCGGAAGAGTGGGAACGCTTCCGGAGTTTGTCGACAAAGCGATGCCGGTTGCTAACTGATTGGCAATTGCGACGAACAGCTGGCGGGGCAGGCGCGATTGAAAACTTACGCCTGCCGGATTGAGGCCGCTGCCTTCGTTTGAAAGAGAACTGGCATGGCGCCGGGCAACGCCTCGCATTGGGGCTTATTCGTAGCAAGAATAAGATCAGACGAGGTCCGCGCTCCGTCGCCGCCTGGGTCGGACGCTAAGCCAGAGGACAGGTGAACGAATTATTCGCCGAGCGGGATTCGCGCGGTTCGGTGCAGGTTTATGCTCGATCGGATCAAGCTGCAGTTCGCCCGCCAGACCTCGAGTGCGCAAAGTAAAGACCAAAGAATAGATCGCTGTGCCGCCGCGTTGGGCACGCTGGAATTTCATTAGTCGCCCTTATAGCTGGAATATTTACTTCCGATTTTACATTCGAAGTTCTCCGTCACTAGGCTTCTTCAACAACGCGGTCGCGAGCGAACGAGCCGGTTGGACGTGCAGGCTGGTCCATCAACACGCGAACGGAGAGAGCCATGTTTGAGGATGATAAAGAAGATGCGAAGGCATCTTCGCCGAAGCTCTCGGCGAAGAAGAAAGGCGTTTCAAGGCGTGCGATCCTGAAGGCCGGTTCGGCTGCGGCTGGTGCGGCGGTCGGCTCCGATGCGTTTCGCGGCTTTCCGATGATCTGGGCGCAGGAGATCAAGGACATCGAATTGCGGCACGTAGGCGTCTCCTACTCGGTGGTCAAGGCGATCGGCGATCAGGCCGCGAAGGACCTCGGTTTCAAGGTCACGATGCAAAACCTGGATACCTCGGCCGCGATCAACCGCTTCATCAGCCAGCCGGACTCGGTGGATATCGCCGATCTCGAGGGCTGGCAGGCCAAGCTGGCCGCCAAGCGCTCGGTGATCCAGGGCATCGAGGTCAAGAAGATCAAGGAATTCGACAACATCCTGCCGATCTTCACCAAGGGTGAGATCGACGGACACAAGATTCCGCGCCAGGGCATATCGCCCTATGAGGCGATGTATATCGACAAGCCGAATGCGACCGAACTCCACGACGGCGTCACGGAGTGGGCGACGTTCCTGCCGCAGGTCTATAACGCCAACTCGATCGGCTATCGTCCCGATCTGATCGACCACGCAGTGACCGAGTGGAAAGATCTGATCGATCCGAAATTCAAGGGCAAGGCTGCGATCCTGGACGTGCCCGCGATCGGCATCATGGATGCTGCGCTGTGCTTCGAAAGCGCCGGGCTGATCAAATACGGCAACAAGGGCAACATGACGAAGCAAGAGATCGACTTCACCTGCGACAAGCTGATCGAACTGAAGAAGTCAGGCCAATTCCGCGCCACCTGGACCACCTTCGACCAGTCGGTGCAATTGATGGCCGCCGGAGAAGTTATCATCCAGTCGATGTGGTCGCCGGCGGTGGCCGCGGTCCGCGTCAAGGAAATTCCTTGCGTCTATGCGCCCGTCAACGTCAAGGACGGCAAGGAGGGCTATCGCGGCTGGTGCAACGGCATGGGGCTGATGAAGCACCTTTCCGGCAAGAAGCTCGACGCTGCCTACGAATATCTCAACTGGTATCTTTCGGGCTGGCAGGGCGGCTTTGTCGCGCGCTACGGCTATTACAGCCCGGTACCCTCGACGGCAAAGAAGTTCCTGACCGCAGCGGAGTGGGACTTCTGGTACGACGGCAAGCCGGCGCCGGAGGTCGTCAACGACCCCTACGGCGTTCCGATGGAGAAAGCCGGTTCCAAGCGCGACGGCGGTTCCTTCCTCGAGCGTGTCAAGAATATCTCCTGCTGGAATACGCTGATGGACGACGCTGCCTACATGAACAAGCGATGGAACGACTTCAAGATCGCTTGACGCGAAGGGGCCTGCCGGCGCCTCCCGAGCGCCCGCAGGCCACCAATTTGCCACGCCGGAGATCCGGAATGAAGTCCAGTCAGGGCAGGTGATGCTGCGACGAAATCTGAGCGCATGGCTGTACATGACGCCGCTGATGCTGGTGCTGGTGCCGTTTTTCCTGCTGCCGATGCTGGTGGTGCTGGCCGCGAGCTTCTTCGAGACCGACGGTTTTGGCGGCCTGTTGCCGACATTCACGCTTGCGAACTATCTCGACGTGCTGACGTCGGCGCAGACCTTCCATCTCTACGTTGAGACGCTGAAATTTGCTGGCCTGACCTGGCTGTTCACTCTGATCATCGGATTCCTGGTCGCTTATTTTCTGGTCTTCCACGTCAGGAACCAGTTGATTGCCATCGGCCTGTTTCTGGTTTGCACGATTCCCTTCTGGACCTCGAACATCATCCGGATGATCTCCTGGATCCCGCTGCTTGGAAAGGAGGGGCTGATCAATTCGGCGCTGCTCGGCGCGGGCCTGATCCGGGAGCCGCTTGAGGTGTTGCTCTATTCCTCGCTCGCCGTCGTCCTCGCCTATGTCCATCAGCTGACGATCTTCATGGTGGTGCCGATCTTCAATTCGCTGGCGCGCATCGACAAGCGCGTGGTGGAAGCGGCACTGGACGCGGGCGCGAGCCGGCTTGACGTAATGCGCTTCATCATCATCCCGATGTCGAAAAGCGGCATCGCGCTCGGTTCGACCTTCGTCATCTCGATCGTGATGGGCGATTTCTTCGTGGTCAAGGTGATGTCCGGCGGCAGCTCGGCCTCGGTGGTCAGCGCGTTCTACGAGAACGTCGGCGTCCTGCAATATCCGATCGCCGCGGCGAGCGCGGTGTTGTTGACTGTCATTCTGGTTGCCATCGTCGCTCTGATCCTGCGCGTCGTCGACGTGCGCCGGGAGATCGCGCAATGACGGTTGTGCTTGGCGAGACGGACATGCCCATGGTCAGATCCCAGCGGATCAACGCCGTCGCACGCGGCGACCGCCGCCCCTGGACGTTCTACGTGCTCTCCACGGTCTTCACCCTTTACGTCGCCGCTCTTTATGGCCCGATGATCTGCATCTACATCCTGTCGTTCCAGGATATTCGCGGCGGCCTGGTGTTTCCGATGAAGGGCCATTCGCTGCACTGGTTCATCGACCTGTTCACGCAGGTACGCACCGGGGACGTCAAGGGATCGTTCGATCGTTCGATCAAGCTCGCGGTGCTGGTTACAGTCATTACGCTTGTCGTATCGCTGATGGCAGGACTGGCGTTTCGCCGGCGGTTCTTCGGCGACACGTTCGTGTTCTACCTGATGATCGGCAGCCTGGTGGCGCCCGGGCTGGTGCTTGGGCTGGGCATTGGCCTCCTGTTTCAGTGGCTTGGCATCAATGCGAGCTGGTACACTTCCGCGCTCGGCGCGCAGCTGTCCTGGACGCTGCCGTTCGGGGTGCTGGTGATGTTCGCCGTGATGTCCCGCTTCGACAGCGTGTGGGAGGAAGCGGCGCGGGACCTCGGCGCGACCCGTTGGCAAACCATCCGGCTGGTCGTAATCCCGGTGATCGCGCCCGGCCTGGTTGCGGTTGCGCTGTTCGGATTCACGCTGTCCTACGATGAATTTGCCCGCACTTTGCAGACCGCCGGCTCCCTGAACACCTTGCCGCTCGAAATCTGGAGTATGACGCTCAACGTGACCTCGCCATCGCTCTACGCGCTCGGCACCGTCACCACGATCGTGTCCTTTGTCATCATCGCTGCTTGCATCGGCGCCATTATCATCATCAACAAGCGCCGCGGCGCGCGCGCGACGAGCGACTAGAGGGGCGAATGCGCAAGGGCGCGGGCGATATCGAATTGGCAGGTCTCTGCAAGAGCTACGATGGCATGACCAACGTGGTCGACGGGGTCAATCTCAGGATTCCCGACGGCGCCTATTGCTGCTTTCTCGGCCCGTCCGGCTGCGGCAAGACCACGATCCTGCGGATGATCGCAGGCCACGAGGAGCCGACCGCGGGCGAAATCGTGATCGGCGGTGAGGATGTTGCGGGATTGGCGCCGGTCGAACGTCGCACGGCGATGATGTTCCAATCCTACGCGCTGTTCCCTCATCTCACCGTCCGCGACAACATCGCGTTCGCGCTGCGCGTGCGCGGCCAGTCGAAGGCCGAGCGCTACAGGGCCGTCGATCTGATGATGGAGAAGGTGCGGCTAACCGAATTGGCCGACCGGCTGCCGGCCAATCTGTCGGGCGGCCAGCAACAGCGCGTTGCGCTGGCGCGCGCGGCGATCACCGAGCCTCGCGTGCTCCTGCTTGACGAGCCACTGTCCGCATTGGACGAGCAGCTTCGGGTGCAGATGCGTCAGGAGCTGCGGCGGATGCAGCGTGAGCTCGGGATCACGTTCATTCACGTCACCCATACCCAGCTCGAAGCGATCGCGCTCGCGGACCTCGTCGTGGTGATGGAGAAGGGCAGGATCAAGCAGTCTGGCCCCGCGCGTGATGTCTATGCCTATCCGCGCGACCGTTACGTTGCCGAGTTTCTGGGCGGGCAGAACGTGCTCTCGGGCCGGGTCGAGAGAGTAGGCGAAGGGCACGTCGTGCTGTCGCAGCCGAACCGCAGCGGTATCCAGGTCGGATTTGGCTCCGATCCGCGCGTTTCAGTCGGCGACCGGATCGACCTGGCGGTGCGGCGTGACGATATCGAGCTGATGCGCGTCGACGTAGGCGGCCTCGGCGACGGAATGACGGCTTTGCCGAGCCGGGTGGTTGCGATCGAATATCAGGGATCGTTCGTCAAGGTGATGCTCGACACGGTGCCGGACGAGGACTTTGTCGCCTACGTTCCGGAACGAATCTTCTTCCGCGATCCCTTCAATGTCGGCGATGTGCTGCTGGCTACCTGGTCGGCGGGCCGTGCCCGCGTTCTTGCCTGATGTCAGTTACTTTACGGGAGGTGATCGATGATAATCAGTTTCACGCTTAACGGCAGGTCCCGGACGGTTGATATAGAACCGGCGACGCTGGTCGCCGATCTCTTGCGTGAGACGCTCAACATGACCGGAACCCATGTCGGCTGCGACACCAGCCAGTGCGGCGCCTGCGTCGTGCTGTTCAATGGTGAGGCTGTAAAGAGCTGCACCTTGCTGGCGCCGATGCTGGATGGCGGTGCGCTGACGACAATCGAAGGACTGTCGGCACCGGGCGGCTCGAACGCGCTCCATCCAATGCAGCAGGCGTTTCATCAAAACCACGGCCTGCAGTGCGGCTTCTGCACGCCGGGCATGGTGATGACGGCGGTGGCAATGGTGGGAAAGAATCCGGCGCCGACCGAGGCCGACGTTCGCGACGGCCTCGAAGGTAACATCTGCCGTTGCACCGGCTATCAGAACATCGTGGCGTCGGTGCTGGCCGGTGCAGGGGCCATGAACGCACCGGGAATCGGAGAATAGCCATGTCGAACATCATCGGGATTGGTGCAGCCCCGCGCCGCAAGGAGGATTTCCGCTTCCTGACCGGTCGCGGCAACTATGTCGCCGACGTCAAGCGGGCGGACACGACGTTCGGCGTTTTCATCCGTTCGCCGCACGGTCATGCCGTGATCCGCGGTATCGACAAGGGGCCGGCATTGGCGTTGCCGGGCGTCCAGACCGTTCTGACCGGCGAGGATGTCGCGGCCGACGGGCTGGGATCGCTGCCCTGCGGCTGGGGCATCCACGGCACGGACGGTTTGCCGATGAAGGAGCCGCCGTTTCCGATGCTGGCGCAAGGGAAAGTGCGCTTCGTCGGCGACATGGTCGCCTTCGTCGTTGCCGATACGCTGGAAGAGGCACGCACGGCCGCGGAAGCGGTTGCGGTCGACTATGACGTGCTGCCTTCGGTGGTTGGTGTCCTGGAGGCCGTTCGGCCCGGTGCGCCGCAACTGTTCGACGATGTTCCGAACAATCTGTGCTGTGACTGGGAGCTTGGAGACAAGGCCGCGGTCGCGACCGCCTTTCGCAAGGCGGCGCATGTCGCTCGCCTCAGCCTCGTCAACAATCGCCTGATCGGCAACCCAATGGAGCCGCGCGCGGCAATCGCCGAGTATAACGCCGGGACCGGCCACTATACGCTGTGGAGCACCAGCCAGTTTCCGCATGTTGTGCGATTCCTGATGAGCGCCCTGGTGCTCAAGATTCCCGAGCAGAAAATGCGCGTGGTGGCACCCGATGTCGGCGGCGGCTTCGGCGTCAAGCAATTCCATTACGGCGAGGAGGCGGTCGTTACCTGGGCCGCGAAGCGCGTCGGCCGTCCGGTGAAATGGGTGGCGGACCGTTCGGAAGGTTTTGTTTCGGATCGGCATGGCCGCGACCATGTGACCGAGGCGGAATTGGCGCTGGACCAACACGGCAAATTCCTCGCACTGAAGGTCGCGACCCTCGCCAATATGGGCGGCTATCTCTCGACCTTCGGCCCGAACATTCCGACCAATCTTTATGGCCCGTTGTTGAGCGGCGTCTACACGACGCCTGCGATCTACTGCAACGTGAAAGTCGTCTTCACCAATACGGTGCCGGTCGATGCCTATCGCGGCGCCGGTCGGCCGGAAGCGACCTTCGTGGTCGAACGCCTGGTGGATCTCGCGGCCAAGGAAATGGGTATCGATCGCGTCGAATTGCGCCGTCGCAACATGATCCCGAAGGAGTCCTATCCCTATCAAACGCCGGTGCTCGTCGAATATGATTCCGGCGATCCCATGGGATGTCTCGAAGGCGGGCTCACGGCGGCGGATGTCGCGGGCTTCCCCGAACGCAAGGCGGCGTCGGAACGCGCCGGCAAGTTCCGCGGCCTGGGTTTTTCCACCTATGTCGAAGCCTGCGGGCTGGCGCCGTCGCGCTTTGCGGGCCGCCTCGGCGCGCGAGGCGGACTCTACGAAAGCGCTACCGTTCGGGTGCATCCGACCGGGCAGGTCACGGTGTTGATCGGAACCCATAATCACGGGCAGGGGCACGAGACCACTTTCGCCCAGATCGTCTCGGAGAAGCTCGGCGTGGACTTTGAAAACGTCGACATCGTCTTCGGCGATACCGATCGCGTGCAGTTCGGCATGGGCACCTACGGCTCGCGCTCGCTGGTCGTCGGCGGCGCCGCGCTCTCGAAAGCCAGCGACAAGGTGGTGGTCAAGGGCAAGAAGATCGCCGCGCATCTGCTCGAAGCGAGCGAACAGGATATTCAGTTCGAGGCCGGGATTTTCTCGGTAGCCGGTACCGACCGAACGAAGACCTTCCAGGACATCGCGGGCGCCGCTTACGTTCCGCACAATTATCCGCTGGAGGTGCTCGAGCCTGGCCTTGAGGAACAGGCCTATTACGATCCCGTCAATTTCACCTATCCCGGAGGCTGTCACATCGCCGAGGTCGAAATCGAGCCCGAGACCGGCATGGTGACGCTGGAGAGATATACCGCGGTCGACGACGTCGGCACGGTCATCAACCCGATGATCGTCGAAGGCCAGTTGCACGGCGGCATCGTTCAGGGCGTCGGTCAGGCACTATACGAAAACGCCGTCTACGACGACGTTTCGGGACAGCTGCTTTCCGGTTCGTTCATGGACTACTGCATGCCTCGCGCCGATCACCTGCCGAACATGACGATCAAGACCCATTCGACGCTTTGCACGCACACCCCGATGGGCGTGAAGGGATGCGGCGAGGTCGGCACCATCGGGTCTCCCGCCGCCGTCATCAACGCCGTGGTCGATGCGCTGTCGCATCTTGGCATTCACCACGTCGACATGCCGGCGACGCCGAATCGAATCTGGCGCTTAATTCAGAATGCGGCGATGCCGCGCGCCGCAGAGTAGGAGCAAGCGAAATGAGGTCATTTGCCTTTCACAGGCCGACGTCACTCCATGAAGTGTCGGCGCTGCTCTCTGGCGCAGCCGACAGCGTGCCGCTCGCCGGCGGAATGACGCTGCTGCCGACGATCAAGCAGCGGCTTGCCGCGCCGACCGCGCTGATCGACTTGTCGAAGATCCCGCAGATATCGGGCATTTCGGTGAACAACGGTGTCTTGATCATCGGCGCCATGACCCGCCACGTCGAGGTTGCCGAATCCGATATTGTTCGCAAGCACGTGCCGGTCCTTGCCAGTCTGGCCTCAGGTATCGGCGATCCCGCGGTTCGCAACAAAGGCACGATCGGCGGCTCGGTCGCCAACAACGATCCGTCCGCCGACTATCCGGCCGCGGTGCTAGCACTCGACGCGACTGTTGTGACCGACCGACGGGAGATCGCCGCCGATGCTTTCTTCCGCGGGCTGTTTACGACCGCGCTGGAAGGTGGCGAGATCATCACGTCGCTGCGTTTCCCGGTGCCGGCCGCCGGCGGCTACGCCAAGTTCAAATCCCCTGCGTCACGCTACGCGGTAGTTGGAGTCTGCGTGGCACAAACAGCCGGGAAGGTGCGGGTCGCGGTGACGGGGGCAGGACCTTGCGTTTTCCGCGTCGGAGCGATGGAAACAGTGCTCGAAATCGAGTTCACACCGGACGCGATCGCTGCGATCAAACTGGGTTCGGAAAACCTGAGTTCCGATATTCATGCGGATGCGGACTATCGTGCCCATCTCGTGACGGTTATGGCGAAGAAGGCCGTAAAGGCCGCCCTCCAGATTTCGTGAGGCGTAACGTGAAGGCAGGAAGCGTCCGCGCCGGGGGCGCCGTTGCGGCCAATGAACTGGCCCGGCTGTCGGCGATTGAGTTGCTGGAAGGCTATCGCGCCAAGCGGTTCACGCCGCGAGACGTCATCGATGACGTCATCGCCGCGCTGGAGCTGACGAATGCGTCCTGCAACGTGGTCGTCACCGCGACCTACGATCAGGCGCGCGCCGCGGCCGATAAAGCCACGGCGGCCTGGTCCTCCGGATCGCCGGTCGGCAAGCTGGCCGGTGTGCCGGTCAGCATCAAGGATCTCGTCTACGTTGCCGGCGTGCGTGCGCTCGGTGGCGCTCCCGCCAACAAGGATCTCGTGCCATCGGTCGATTCAGCCGCAGTCTCTGCACTGAAATCGGCGGGCGCCATCGTCACCTGCAAAACCACCACCTGTGAATCCGGCTACAAGCTCACGGCCGACAGCCCGGTGTCCGGCGTCACCCGCAACCCCTGGAACAAGGACCGGACCAGCGGCGGCTCGAGCGGCGGCGCCGCGGCGTCGATTGCCGCCGGGTGCGGTCCGCTTGCGATCGGCACGGATGGGGTCGGCTCGATACGGGTACCCTCCGCATTCTGCGGCGTGGTCGGCATCAAGCCGACCTTCGGTCTGGTTCCGAGATCACCGGGATTTTCGCCGCCGTCGTGGGCGTCGCTCGCGCATACCGGGCCGATCGCGCGGACGGTGGCCGATGCCGCGCTGCTACTCGAAGTGGTTGCAACCCACGATCCGCGAGATTCCGCCAGTCTCGCGGTGCCGTCGCGGAGCTTCGATGCGACGCCGGGAAGGCTCGACGGGATTAGAATCGGAAGCAGTGTCGACTTCGGTTATGCCGCGGTCGCAGCCGACGTTCGCAAGGCGTTTCAGTCGGCGGTTGAGACGCTCGGGTCGCTCGGCGCTGGTATCGTTCACGATTGCGTACGGTTCGAACCGGACATGCTGGAGCGAATCCTGAAACCGATCGCCTATACCGAGCAGGCGGCGGCGGTTTCGACCCGCGACGCCCGCGCGCTTGCGTCCTCCGACAGCGACTACCGCGACGTGGTGGCAAAGGGCGCAAGATACAGCGGCATCGAATATGTCGAGGCCAGCTATCGTCGCAACAGCCTGCGCGCGTCGTTCCTGGAGCTATTTCAACAGGTCGATGCGATCGTCACCCCGACGGTTGCGGTGACGGCGTTTCCCGCCGGCGCGCTGGGCGTCGACCGGGTCGATGGCATCGCCGTCGACCGCCACCTAGGTTGGTCGCCGTTCTCTTGGCCGATAAATCTGACCGGGCTGCCGGCCGCGACCATCCCCTGCGGATTCGATAGCGACGGGCTTCCCATTGGGCTTCAGATTATCGCGCCCTGGCTCGACGAAGGCGTGATTGTGCGCATCGCGGCCGCGTTCGAGCGCGTGCGGCCTTGGAGCCGGTTTCGTCCCCGAATTCGTTGACCGTCTCGCTCCGGTATCGTCTGCCGACAGAGGCAGTTCCTTGCCCAGCAACAGATCGTCGTCGAGATTGAGATAGTGCGCCAGATAGTCGTGCAAGGCGCCCGCAGCCTTTGATGTCGGGGCCGGCGATTTGTACAACAGGAGATCGACTTTGGGCAGCGGCGGCAGGCCGTCTTCGCTGCCGATTTCGCGCATGTTACGTACCAGCGCGGAGCGGCCGAGCACGGTCACCGCCATGCCGGCGAAGGCCGCCGCCTGCAGACCGCTGACGCTATGGCTGACGCAGGCGATGCGCCATCGCAGGCGCGCCGCTTCCAGCTTTTCGATCGCATGGTCACGAAAAATGTTGCCGGGCGGCAGCAGCGCAAGCGGAATCGGCTTTTCATTATGCGCGGTGGATTGCTCGCCGGTCATCCAGATCAGTTGCTCCTGCCGCACCACCTGTCCGCCGGTGAAGTCGTTCATGCGGGTCACCAGCGCGATATCGACTTCGCCGCGCTTTACGCAACCGACCAGCGGGGTCGAAAGCGAGCAGTTCAGCTCGATCTGGACCCGCGGAAAGGCCGTGCGGAAGATCCTTAGGATCGACGGCAGCATGAAGGCGGCATAGAGGTCGGGGGTACCCAACACGACGTGACCCTCGACGTCGGGAGAGGAGAGCTGCGCGAGCAGCTCGTCGTGAAAGCCGAGGATCGATCGTGCGTAGCTCAGTACCGTCTCGCCTTCCGCGGTCAGGAACAGCCGACGGCCTTCGTGGATAAAGATGGCCTTTCCGGTGAGTTCCTCCAGGCGCTGTAGTTGAAGGGTAATCGCGGGTTGGGTGCGGCCGAGCCGCCGCGCGGTCTCGGTGATGCTACCGGTCTCGACGACTGACATCAGCGAGCGCAGCATGCGGATGTCCAGATTGATCAGGTTCATGGCGTTGCTCGCTCTCTAGGCAGGGCTGTTCCATGCAATTTTCGTGCTTGGATGCCGAGGGGAAGGCCGCGCCGGTGCTCAGGAAAGAGGCGTCTGCGCCGAGAGATCAAAGCATATCAGGTGAAACGCTCGTTCTTGGTGACGTCTAAGGTATTTTCGCGAACGTCGCGACCAGCGCGTCGCGGAGTCAGCCGATGCCCATGTTGCTGACGAAGCGTGGATGGGTGTGGACCTTGATCTCCACAGGCGGCGGCGGGTCGAACGGAAGGGGCAGCAAGCGAAATTCCTTCGCAGTGTCGAGTTGGCGGGCCACCCTTTCGGGAAAGATGACCGCAAGATCGGTATCGCGCACAATGTCCGGCGCCACCGAGAAGTGCCCGAGCCGAACGGCGATTTGCCGCTTGATTCTGTCTCGGCGAGCCATTGCTCGACCATCTGACGGCCGGGCGCATTGGTGCCGGCATGGATGTAACGCAGGTTGACGAAATTCGCCTTCGTGAGTTGGACGCGAGAACACGTCGCCTTCGCCGCGGTCGAGCATCGGGCCGAGCACGTCACCTTCAAACACCTGACCGGTTGCGCCGAGGTCGCCGTCGTGCTCGGAAAAGCGTGCGGCAAAGACATCATCACCGATCTGGCTATCGCGGAGCTTCGCAAGGAGATCGAGCACTTTTGCGATCTTGGAGTTCGAGTGATTGATCAGACCTATGACCCATCCTCCGTCATGGCCGGGCTTTGTCCCGGCCATCCACGCCTTGCGGCACGGAAGGTCCGGATGCCCGCGACAAGTGCGGGCATGACGGGGCACGAATTGCGGATAAGAAGTCTGCGCGCGGCAAGCCGCCCGCACATCGCTCGGTGTGCAGCCGAACCGGCTGCGATAGTTCCGGCTGAACTGCGCTTGGTCGCCGAACCCCCATTGATAGGCGATCTCGGAGATGCTCTTCCGGCAGTTCGGATCACGCAGCATGGCGTCGCTCATCAGGAGACGCTGGTTGCGGATGTAGGCGCCCACGGTGATGCCTTCTCCCTCAAAGATCTGGCGCATATACCGGAGCAAGATGCCGCAACCGTCTGCCACCATTTGTGGCGTGAGCCGCGTGTTGTCGAGGCGCGCCCGGATGAAGTGTTCGCAACGAAGGAGGTGAGCGTTGCGGACCGAGGATGAATGGCCCACCAGCACGCGCGCATCGGATTCGATTGCCATCGCCAGGAGATCGATGAGATGCTTGCCCGTCATCGTCCGGGCGGGTTCGTCGATTTCCTCGATGCGAGTGCCGGTAAGCCGCAACGTATCGACGAAGAGCGCTCCGACGCTGCGGCTGGCATCGAACTGCAAGGTGGCAAGGCGTTCGGGCGGGAGATCCGCGCGCGCAGCACGGCGCTGTGGATCTTCAGCACCCACAGCGCGGCCGCATTACGATGACTGAATTCGCAGTGCAAATGGCTGCGCTCGATCAGGAACGCGCCGGGGCGGCACCGCACGTCTTTGCCGTCCTGTGCGAAGCGGATTTCGGCCAGTTCTGGTACGGTGATCAGGTAGCACTCCTCCCGCTCGTTCAGCAGATGGCATTCGTGCCGTTTGTAGAGCAGTCCGTCGGATACAATGCGGGATACGGAAACAGGGCCGAGCGACCAGGCGACCAGGCGCCCAGGCTGCCGTTGAATTCGTTGCCTCCGGCGAAGGAAAGATCCAACGGGAAATAGGTCCTGGAGACGACTTCTGGCCAGAATTGCCGCCGGTTGTGTGGAGCGACGTCGGTGGTGGCGTAGGTGGTTTGCATGTCACGCACTCCGATTTCAGTCGAAACAGGATCGATGCAACTGTCGTGCCGTGCTGTTCGTAGTAGAACCGCCGCGCGCAGCGCGATCGTACCGGTGCGGGATGGGTGGTGACCCACCGCGTCGGCCACCCCGTCCGGAACTTAGGGCGATGCCTCCAACGACGCGCGAGCTCTGGTCAATAGTTCAGCTCGCGCTCTGCGGGCGAGAAGCGCCTCGTCCATGTCGACCTTGACGAACTTGACCTGCGTGTTGGGCTGAAGCTGGCCGATCAGATCCATATCGGCCGAAATGATCGTCCCAACCATAAAATAACCGCCGCCTGAGACCGCATCACGATGCAGCACGATCGGCTCGGTGCCTCCGGGCACCTGGATCGAGCCGTACGGATAGCAGGCGTCGGTGATGTTGGAGGGATCGGAGCCCGCGCCGAACGGTGGTTCGCGCGGCACGAACTCCAGCGGCTTACCGCCCTTGAAGCGGTAGCCGATCCGGTCGGCTTCCGGCGCGACCTTCCAGGCGTCACTGAAGAACCCGTTGCCTCCGGCCTCGGTGATGTGGTGCCAGTAAAGTCCGGGCATCACGCGCAACTCCGTCGGCATTGTCGCCGGCAACCCCCGCAATCCTTCCGCGACCGTGCGGCCCTCCTTGACCGATGTCGCGGCAGCATCGACTGGCAGTTCGTCACCAGCCTCGAGCTTGCGACCCTGGAAGCCGCCGAGCGCACCCAGCGCATAGGTCGAACGGGAGCCAAGAACCACGGGCACGTCGATTCCGCCCGCCACCGCAATATAGGCGCGCGCGCCTTTTTTAAGGAAATCGAAGGAGAGTTTTTGGCCGCGCTTCACCTTGAAAGAAGACCAGGTCTCGCGGGAAGCGCCATCGAGCTTGGGCGGCAGTTCGGCGCCCGTGACGGCCACCATGGCGTCATCGGTAAACTCGAGCTCGGGTCCCATGAAGACAGCCTCAAGAACGGCGGCTCCCTCCGCATTGCCTACGAGCAAATTGGCGACCGCGAGCGCGTGCCGGTCCATGCCGCCAGAAAGCGGGATGCCGATGTGATAGTAGCCGGGACGCCCGAGGTCCTGGACGGTGGTCGCAAGACCCGGCTTCAAAACCTTAATTGCCATGGAGAACCCCTTCGAGCTTGCGATTGTAGCCGTCGATGTCGCTGTTGAACTCGGTCAGCGAGAACGAGACCTTGCGGGTGATCGGCGAAAAGCGGCCCGCCTCGACGTCGGCGACCGCCGCATCATAGGCCGGTCGGTCGATGGGCTTCCACTTCACGATGTCGCCGGGCTTGAACAGGCACATGAAATCGCGCAAATAGCTGATCCTCTGATTGGGATCGTAGATCGGCATGGGTGTGATTCCGAACATCTGGTAGCCGCCTGCGCCGCGCACCGAGTAGATGCAGCCGAAGCAGCCGCCATGCCCGACCGTGAGCTTGGGCGTGTCAGTGCGCGGGCGCAGATATTTCGGCGCCTGAATCTGCCGCTTGCGCTCGACCATCTGATAGAGAAAGGGCAGGCCGGCGACGAAGCCGACCATCGAGACGAACCAGGGCGCGCTCGAATGCGCCTTGATGAACCCGTCGATACCATCGAGACTGTTGATGCGTGCCGCGTATTCGATATCGGTGCTATTGGGATCCTGATGGCGTTCGCGAAAGCGCATCAGCGTCTCATGCGTCCACGGGTCGTTGTAAAACACGGGGATCTCGATGATCCTCGTCGTGATCACCGGCTCGGACTTCTCGGCCGCCGAATCCAGCCGCTTCAATTCGGCGAGCATGTCATCGGGCTTGATCAGATCCGGATCGAACTTCACCTGGTAGGAGGCGTTGGCCGGGCAGATCTCGGTGACGCCCTTGATCCTCGCGTCGCGCACCGCATTGGTGATGAAGAGGCTCTTGAAGAAGGCCTCGAGTGACATGGCTTCGTCCACCTCGGCGAAGATGTGCTCATCGCCGCCGAAGGAAAATCGAGTTTGCATGGGGCTGTGGCCTTCTGTTGCTGGCGGGGCGGATTCTCTTGCGGGTTTCGGGGTGCTCTGCGCGGTTGGTACGGTCACCGCGGCGGCAAGGCTTGCAGCATGCGATGCCAGCCACGGCTCGAGCCAGGCGGTATGAAAGCGTCCGGCCTGCACATCAGCGTCGCGCGCGAGCGCCTGGTGCAGGGGCTTGGTGGTGGCCAACCCCTCGACGTTCAGTTCACCGAGGGCGCGATCGAGTTGTCGTATGGCGCTCGCGCGATCCTCGTCGTGAACGATCAGCTTGCCGAGCAAGCTGTCGTAGTACGGCGGCACCGTGTAGCCGGGATAGAGCATGCTATCGAAACGCACTCCGTTGCCACCCGGCAAGTTCAGGGCGGTGACGGTGCCGGGGTTCGGCGCAAAACCTTTCGCCGGATCCTCGGCGTTGATGCGGACCTCGATCGCGTGGCCATGGATGCGCACCTGATCCTGGCGGATACGCAAGGGTTCGCCGCTGGCGATCCGGATCATCTCGCGCACTAGGTCGATGCCGGTGACCATCTCCGTCACCGGATGCTCGACCTGGATACGCGTGTTCATCTCCAGGAAGTAAAACTCGTGGCTGCGATCATCGTACAAATACTCGAGCGTGCCCGCGCCGCGATAATGCACCGCCTTGGCCAGCGCAACGGCGGAGGAACAGAGTTTCTCGCGAATGGCTGACGTCAGCGAGGAGGGCGCTTCTTCCCAGACTTTCTGTCGGCGGCGCTGCAGCGAGCATTCGCGCTCGAAACAGTGGATCACATCGTGTCCGTCGCCGAGCACCTGGACCTCAATGTGCCGCGCACCCTCGACCAGCTTCTCGACATAGAGCCCGCCATCGCCGAACGCTGCCAGTGCCTCGGCCTGCGCCTGCGGCATGAGGTGATGAAATTCCTCGGCCGATCGCGCGACGCGGATGCCGCGGCCGCCGCCGCCGGCTGCCGCCTTGATCATCACGGGAAAGCCGGTCGTCTTCACCAGCGCGAAAGCCGCCTCGGGCAACTCCAGGCGGCCGCGACTGCCTGGGATGGTGGGCACGCCTGCAGCGGCTGCGGCTTCCCGGGCGGCAACCTTGTCGCCCATCAGGCGGATCGACTGGGCCGTCGGTCCCACAAAGATGAGCCCCGCCGTCTCGACCGCGGCGGCAAACTCGGCATTTTCGGCAAGAAATCCATAGCCAGGATGGATGGCGTCGGCGCCGGTTGTTTTCGCCGCAGCGAGAATTGCATCGCGGGAAAGATATGATTTCGACGCCTGCGCAGGACCGATTTCGACGCTCTCGTCTGCGAGCCGCACAGCAAGCTGCTCCTTGTCGGCCTTACTGTAGACCTGCACGGTCGCAAGGCCGAGCTCCTGTGCCGCACGGATGATGCGCACAGCAATCTCGCCGCGATTGGCAATGAGGAGCTTATGGATGGTCATGGGTAGGTTGAAGGCCTCAAATCTCGATCTCGGCGAGCGGCTGACCGGCCATCACTGCGTCCTCGTTCTCGGCAAGGAAACGTACAATCTTGCCGGTCGCGCCCGCCTTCACTTCGTTGAACGACTTCATGACCTCGATGAGGCCGATTGTGTCGTCGTCCCCGATTAAGTCGCCGTCGGATTTGTAGGCTGGCTTGTCCGGCGCCGGCTTGCGGTAGAAGATGCCTGGAAGGGGCGAAAAAATTTGCTGTATAGCCATGAGTTCCTCGTCCTGTGATCGCCTCGACCTTGGTCAGTGTACGGTCAGATAGGGTCGGACTGCGTCGCGAACCGCCTGCGCGATGGCGACGGCATTCGGTGTGTCGGAGTGGACGCAGATGGAATCGGACCCGACGGTAACGTCGTTTCCAGCTACCGTTCGCGTCTTGCCTTCGGTCAAGGCTCTCAGGCACCGCGCTGCCGCGTCGGTTGGATCCTTGGCGTCATGTTCGCGCGTGATGATGAGGCCACCCTCGGCATTGTAGTCGAGATCGGCATAATATTCGGCGACGAAGGCATGCCCGCGGCGCTGATAGACCTTTTCGTGCAGCGTTCCCTTCATGCCGAACAGCGGCACCTTGTAAACATCGGCCGCGTCGGCCACGGCCTCGGCGATGTCTTCCATCCGCGCGGCCATGCCGTAGAGCGAGCCGTGCGGCTTGATGTGATTGAGGACCACGCCTTCGGCATCCAGGAACGCCTTCAGCGCGCCGATCTGGTAGAGCAGGCAGTTCGTCAGCTCTTCGCGATCGATCTTCATCTCCCTCCGTCCGAAACCTTGCAAATCGGGCAGCGAGGGATGGGCGCCAACCCTGACGCCATGCTGCTTGGCCAGGCGAACGGTCTTGCGCATATGGTTGAAATCGGAGCCATGGAATCCGCAGGCAACGTTAGCCACGTCGATCAGGGGCATCAGTCCGGCGTCGTCGCCCATCTTGTAGAGGCCGAAGGCCTCGCCCATGTCGCAATTGATGATGACCATCTCTTGTTGTCCTTATACCGGCTGCCGCCGCAGGCCCCGTGGGAGCCTGAGGCGGCATGTTGCCAATCTACTTCGACACCAGATAGTCGACCGGGATCTTTTCCGAAATCGTCCACTGATCGACTACGTGCGGCTTGCCGTCCTCGGTATCGACGATCAGATAGCGGCCCTGGTTCTGATGGTGGAGCTCCTTGGAGAAGGTGCGTGGTCCGAACAGCGTGGCTTCGTTGGTCATTTTCTCGAGCTCAGCCACCACGGGGGCGGCGTCCGTCGTCTTGGCGCGCTCGACGGCCTTCGCCCAGACGTCGATCAGGACATATCCGGGATAGACGTATTGGCTGGAAGGGTCGCCACCGGTAACTTCCTTGTACTTCTTGTTGAACTCGGTGACCTTCGGATTAGGATCGTCGCCATAGACTGAGCCCTGCACCGGCACGTAGAAGTTCGACAGGTCCGGCACGGCGTTCAGCCAGTAGCTGCCATCGACGCCCGAGCCATTGAGGATCATCGACTTGATACCGGCGGCCCGGATCTGCTTGATCGCCGAAACGGCTCCCGGCATCATCGTGCAGAGCATGATGGCGTCGGGCTCCCTCGGCAGGCTCTTGATGCGCGTGATCTGAGAGGCGATCGAGGCATCGTCGTTCTTGAACGTGTCGCTGCCGGCGAGCGCGGCATCCTTCAAATGGGGCAGCTCCCAGTCGAAGCCGTCGCAGATGCCCTTGTTGTAGACCGTCCAGCTGTCGAGCAGCCGATAGAAGGTGCGGGCATTCTTTTTATCATATGCCCACTCGGCCATGGTTGCGCCCTGGACGGCCGCGAGCACCGACGCGGAGAAAGAGTAGGGACCAACACCGGGGATGCCAGCCTTGATCGATTCGGCGCACAGGAAGAATGAAACCTTGCCGGCGGCCTGTGCCTGCAGCGCCGCTGGCGCGCCGAAGTCGTAGTCGCACGAGACGACCACCAAATCCGCGCCCTGATCGAGCACCGCGAGACCGGCTTTGGCGCCCTCGGCCTGATCGGTCTTGGTGTCTGCGAACACGGCCTTGATCTTCTTGCCGAGCAGGCCGCCCGCCCTGTTGATCTCGTCGATGCGGATGAGGGCCGCATCCTGGGCCGGCTTGTCATAAGCCTGCATGAAGCCAGATGCAGCGGTAGCGAAGCCGACGACGATCTCGTCGGCGGCGAGCGTCGGCGTATTCCACAGCGCGGTTGCCGCGGTCAGGATGCCTAGTAGTCTCGTGAAGCGCATCAGCCAATCCTCCGTTTTCTCTACAGGACTTCAGTTCAATTCCTTCAACGCAGTTTGCACAGGTGGTGGCGTCAGGCGCCGTTGCAGTGGCCATCCGCTCCAGGACAATTCCCGATTGCGGGTGAGGCCGCTGGGCAGGAACATCAGTATGACGATCGTGATGATGCCGATCGCGATCTCCTGAACCCCGTTCGGGATCGCAATCGTCAGACCGCCGAGTATGACGCCCCTTTCCAGGTCGCGAAACATCTCGATCAGCGCCGAAATCACGACGACGCCGGCCACGGCACCGCTAAGGCTGTACATGCCGCCGACGACGAGCATCGACAGGGTGATGAATGTAGTGCGCAGATAGAACGCGCCCGGATTAACGATGCTCAGGAAGTGCGCATAGAGTGCGCCCGCAAGGCCGATGATGAAGGCACTGACGACGAAGGCGATCAGCCGCTCGCGGACAATATCTATACCGGACGCGCGGGCCGCTACCGCCTCATCGCGCGTGGCGCGAAGCGCGAGGCCCGAGCGGGAAATCGAAAAGAGATAGGCGATCGCGACGGCGGCTGCGGCGCCCAGCCATCCGAGCCAAACATTCATGGTGGGCGGGATACCGACGATAGAACCTTGCCCGCCCGTCACCGAGTCCCAGTTCGAATAGACGTTATTGACGACGCCCAGCAGTCCGAACGTCGCGATCGAGGCCGCGATTCCGGACAGCTGCATGATGACGCGGCCGATGATGAGCGCGAACAGGGCTGCAAACACACCGGAGATCGGCGTCGCGGCCCACATCGGCAATTGGGTATGCAGCAGCCACGCGGGCAGGCCTTTGAGTGTGACCGACTTCATCATTGGCGGGATGGTCAGCCAGGCGGTCATATAGGCGCCGAGGCACATGAAACTGATATGGCCGAACGACAACAGGCCTGAATTTCCCACAAATACGTAAAGGCCGACGACCACCATGATGTTGATGAACATCTCGACCACCGTGCGATTGAAGGCCCTGCTGCCGAATTGGTAGCTCAAGGCCGCGATCGCGAGCAGCACCACGATCAGGACGAGGGGCGTCACAATCGTTCGTCGCATGACCGATCCACGTTGCGACATCGCTCAGACCCTCTGCTTGGCCGATTTGGGTGCAAACAACCCTTGCGGGCGCAGCAGCAGGACGACGATCACGGCGCCATAGACAAAGGCATCGCGGAAGACGCGGGCGTCGTGCGGCAGGGTGGCTTGAAATACGACGCTGGCGCCGCCGATTAGGAAGCCAGCGGCAACGGCTCCCGGCAGGCTGCCAAGACCACCGATCACGGTGGCGATGAAGGCAATCAGCATGACATTGGCGCCCATGCCGATGTCCGCCGTGCCGGAATTGGTCGCCAGGATCAGCCCGATCGCAGCCGCCATCATGCCGCTGATGGCAAAGGCCAGCAGGATAACGCTGTTGGCGCGCACCCCAAGCATGCGGGCCATGGTGAAGTTGTCGGCGGCAGCGCGCATCTCCAAGCCGTAGCGCGTGCGTTTGAGGAACAGCGTCAGTGCTGCCAAGACGGCCAAAGTGATCGCGATCGTTACAACTTGCAACATCGGGATGCGGGCGCCCCAAAGTTCGATCGGTAGGCTGAGGCTGGGCCATAGATCGATCGACTTCGGGCGGCTCGAATACAGCATCAGCAGAAGATTGCGGATCGCAAAGCCCAGCGCGAAGGAGGCGATCATCATCGTTGCCGGATTGGCGTTGCGGAAGCGGCGGAAGACGATCATCTCCGACGACATCGACAGCGCGGCCCCGACAAGCAGCAGCAGCGGAACGAGAAGGTAAAATGGCAAATTGCCGGCGAAGACGATGGCAGCCGCGTTGATCGACGGCCACAGCATTGTGAACACGCAGAAGGCGATGAAATCTCCATGAGCGAAGTTCACCAACCGCATCACGCCGAAGATCAGCGCGATTCCCAGCGCGCCCAGGGCATAAAGGCTACCCAGGCTGAGTGCGTCAAAGACGATTTGCAGCAGTTCGGTCATCTTCAATGGTCCCCGAAGCCGAAATACGCCTGCCTCAGGCGCTCGTCCTTGACCATGTCGCCCGCCTCGCCCTCCAGTATGATGCGTCCGCCGCGCATAAGAATCATGCGCCCACCCGTCATCATGGCGCGCGTCGAACTTTGCTCGACGATCAACAGCGTTAGCTTGCGCTGCGCCCGCAGCCGCACCAGGATTTCGTACACTTGATCGATGATCTTGGGCGCCAATCCGAGCGACGGCTCGTCGATAGCCATGAGGCGAGGCGAGGTCATGAGCGCCCGGCCGATGACGAGTATCTGCTGCTGGCCGCCCGAAAGCATGCCGGCTGCCGCGTGGCGGCGCTCGGCCAACATCGGGAATTCATCGTAGACGGATTCAAGATCGTCGGCGACCTTCTGCCGGTCGGTCCGCATGCTGGCGCCGACCTTCAGATTCTCCTCGATGCTGAGCGCACCAAAGACATTGCGCCCTTCGGGCACGAGCGAAAATCCCTGCCGGGCGATCTGCTCCGGTGGAACTCCCGTCACCTCCGCGCCATCCATCGTGATGGATCCCGAGATGGGCGGCACGACGCCGGCAATGGCATTCAGCAAGGTCGACTTTCCGGCGCCATTGGGCCCGGTCACGAACAGGACCTCGCCCTCGTCGATCCTCAAGCTGATGCCGCGCAAGGCCGTTAGGCGCCCATAGCGAACCGTGATGTCGTTGACGGCCAGCAATGTCATGGTGCGGCCGCCTCGGCAGCCGCAAGCGCCGGAATAATCTCGTCCCGTTGCGTTCCCATATAGGCGTGCCGGACCGCATCGCTGTCGCGGATCTGCTCCGGCGGACCGACTTCGATGATCTCGCCGGAGTCGAGCACGAAGATGCGTTCGCACAATTCGAGCACGAGGCCGATATTGTGCTCGATCAGCAGCACGCCGACCCCGAGCTCGCCGGCAATCCGTTTGATGACGGCCGCAAGATCGCGGCTTTCATGTTCGGACATTCCGGCTGCAGGCTCGTCCAGCAGCAGATAGCTCGGCTTGCACATAATCGCGCGGCCGATGGCGACGCGCCGCTCATCAGTGTAGGGCAGGGCGCCCGCGATTGAGCCGGCTAGGTGCGACATGCTGAGCCACTCCAGCACGCGCTCGGCCTCTGCAATCGCGTCGCGCCGCGCTAGGCCGAGGCCGACGCCGGTGACCTCCAGGTTGTCTAGTACCGGCAGCTCACGAAATAGGCGTCCTGATTGAAACGTGCGCGCCACGCCCTTGCGCCGCAGCTTGTGAGCCGCAATACCGTTCACCACCTGACCTTGCAGTTCGACGGTTCCCGCGCCAACACGTTGAAAGCCCGTCAACACGTTGATGAGCGTGGTTTTTCCGGCGCCGTTAGGACCGATCAGTCCAGTGATGCTTTCCCGCGGTACCGCAAGCGTGACGCCGGATAAGGCCTTCAGGCCCTCGAACTGGACGCTGACATCGCGAGCGACCAAGTCCAAGTCACCGGAAGTCATCGAGACGCCTTTTCAAACGCGAACGAACCAACCAACTTGATTTTTTGCGTCGCAGCGACGATTGTAAAATTCGAAATATCGTTCGCTGATATCGGAATTTTTTATGGCTCTGACTTTCCGTCAGGTCCGCCACTTTATCGCCACTGCCGAAACCGGACAGGTTTCGGCAGCCGCTGCCGGTTTGAACGTGACGCAATCGGCCGTCACCTCGTCGATCAAGGCACTCGAAGCCGAACTCGGACGCAAACTGTTCGACCGGCATTCGAACGGTGTCACACTCACATTCGACGGACAGCAATTCTTGCAGCGGGCCCGCATCATCGAGGCCAGCGTTTCAGACGCGATGCGGGGGCCGCATCGCTGGGGAACCCAGGTCGATGGCACCGTTGACGTTGCCGTCAGCTATACTGTGGCCGGCTATTTCCTGCCGCCGCTTCTGTCGCGCTTCTGGCGAGCCTTTCCGGGCATCTCGGTGCGACTCCATGAATTCGAGCGCGATGCGATCGAGCACAGCCTCATGAGCGGCAGCGTCGATGCCGCCGTCATGCTCGTCTCCAACCTGCATGACCGCCGCTCCATCCGATCGCACCTGTTGTTGCGTTCGCCGCGCCGCCTTTGGACCTGTGCAAATCACCCCTTGTTGAGCACGGACAGTGTTCGGCTGGCCGATCTTGCAGGTGAGCCGTTTCTGATGCTCACCGTTGACGAGGCCGAACGCTCTGCCATGCGCTATTGGCAACAAACGCCGCACGTTCCCAACGTCATCTTCCGCACCCTTTCCGTCGAAGCCGTTCGCAGCATGGTGGCGACCGGCATGGGCATCACCATTCTGTCCGACATGGTCTATCGGCCGTGGTCTCTCGAAGGCCATCGCATCGACCTCAAAACGCTGGATGACGAAGTTCACACCATGGACATAGGCCTTGCTTGGAAGAACAAAGCTGGGCTTTCCACCGCGGCCCGCGCGTTCTGCGAGTTCGTCGCTCTCGCTTATCCCGGACCTGATCCGGTTCATTTTGATTGAAGATCCTCCGCCCGGCACAGACACCGGACCGTTTTGCAGCACGCAAAGGATGCGAGGCGGCAATCACTTTACCGGATGACCACCCCGCGCGGCATCTCTGGCGGCGTGCGACCATAGCGCAGCTCGTGCCGCTCGGCCGAGGACGCACCATTCCGACAAAGGGAAAACTTTTTGTCCTTTTAACGCTGACCGAACCGCAAGTTTTTGAAAACCCGCCGAAAACACAAACTCTTAATCAGCAAGTTCCAGGTTCGAGCGCTGGTGCGCCAACCAAGGCTTTCTAGCACTTGCAACACTACGCATCTTTCGACATATCGCCGGGCGAGATCATTTGATCAGCATCACCATAGTTAGAGCCTCGGCGGGATGATGATCACTTTACTTTCGTCCGAATGCCGTCGTTCAACGATGCAGCCTTTTCTCGATCAGTAGGGGCGTTGCGCGCCCACGCGCCTCTCGTTCTTGAGCCAGATCATGATCGATCCGAACGAGAAATCAATTTTTCAATTACGCCTGTTGGGTAGGACGTGTGATCCAACTCGATGGCTGCGGATTGCAGGTGACGTTTTGCATCAGCGTCGGATTTAATGCTTATGGAATGACCGCTGTTGGCGCTTCTTGCAACTGAAATAATTTTGGCAGCGCCCTGCATAGTTTTGCTGCAGCAAGACTTGAATTGAAGCAACTCCCGCCGCAACAACGCGCTTGACATCATGGTCGATCTAAGGGAGCCTAAATTGCAAGCGTTGGGCAAAGCTGCCCACTAACGCTGCAAGTTCGAACCATTTCCAACGCCGCGCTTTCAAATTCAAGCGTGCCCAGTTGGTGGCGAGGGCGCCCTCGGCTTCACTGCCGGCGGGCGCTTTTTTGTTTTCAATCGGGCGGATGGCGCGCAAGCACTATCGTATCGGCGTAATGTTCTCGACGACCGGATCTTACAGCGTCGTCGCGCGCTCGATGCTGAATGGCGCGTTGCTGGCCTTCCAGGAAATTGCCGAGGCAGGCGGTGCGGTGGCGCTGGAGCCGGTCGTGGTCAACCCGTCGGGCGATCTCGCGCGCTACCGCGGGCTTAGTTTGGAACTACTTGGCGCCGGCATCCGCCAGGTCGTCGGCTGCTATACGTCTTCGAGCCGGAAGGAAGTCATTCCCTGCTTCGAGAAGTTTGACGGGTTGCTCTGGTATCCATCGCACTATGAGGGGTTCGAGAGCTCGGACAATGTGATCTACACCGGCGCATCGCCCAATCAGCACGTGCTCCCACTGGTCGACTATCTGGCCTCGCGGGTCGGCACTCGCGCATTCTGCGTCGGCTCCAACTACATCTGGGCCTGGGAGAACAACCGCATCTTCCGCGAGGCGCTGACCGCGCGTGGAGGCACCGTGGTCGCGGAGCGGTATTTGTCCGTGGGCGACACCGAATTCGACCAGGTGATATCGGCGATCCTCGACCAGCGTCCCGATTTCGTCTTCAACAACCTGATCGGCACCAGCGCCTATGCCTTCTTCCGCGCTTTCCGCGCCGCCTGCCGCGCGCGCGGCATCGATTAGGTCGATGAAATTCCGGTCGCCAGCTGCACGCTGTCGGAGCCGGAGCTTGCCGAAATCGGCGCCGATGCCGTCGACGGGCACTTGAGCTCCAGCGTCTATTTCTCCTCGCTCGAATTGCCGGCGAATGCGGCATTCATCGAGGCCTACGTGAGGGCTTTTCCGGACGGGCCGGTGTCGTCGGCCGATGCGGAAGCGTCGTACATCGCGGTCAAGCTGTTGGCCGCCACGCTGGAGCAGGCCGGCATCGACGATGCACGCGCCGTACAGCGCCTGGCTGCGCCGCAGGGGGAGGTGCGCATCGATGCGCAAACTCATCACGCCTGGCTGACGCCGCGGATGCCCGCTCCGCCCTCAATGGGCAGTTCGAAGTGCTACTGGAGGCGCGCAACCCGATCGCGCCCGATCCCTATCTCGTCCAGTCGTCGCCGCGCTTTGCGAGTGCAATGCGCTCTCCCGTGCTCAGAGTGGTGCAATCATGACATCTCGATTGCTGCAGAATTTCAAAGGTGGCCGCGCCCTTGTCGTCATCGGACGCAGCGGAAGAGAAGGCGCACTTGAGTCTACCCTCGCCAAACTCGGTGTGACAACTGAATATCCCGACATCGTCGGCGGCCGCGCGCAGATCGACGTCGGCAGCCTGCAGCCCGAGCGCGACATCCTGTTTGTCGATGGCGATCTCGAGGGCGCGGTTGCGATCGAGGTCAATCGCGCCTCGCTCCTGCCGCCGGTGCCGGTGATCGGCCTGGTCGGCGTCGAGGCGCCGAGCCGCCTCAAGGCGCTGGTCAATCTCGGCGCGACTTCCTTC
Organism: uncultured Alphaproteobacteria bacterium; assembly: GCA_963822795.1. Classification (GTDB taxonomy): domain Bacteria; phylum Pseudomonadota; class Alphaproteobacteria; order Rhizobiales; family Xanthobacteraceae; genus Bradyrhizobium. The sequence continues at coordinate 72,804 of CAWGJM010000049.1, read as the reverse complement.
CTGCGTAAGCCGGTCCATGGCGGCGCCGTCTGCACGTCGCTGTTCATGGGCATCAACCAGTTCCTGCTGCGCAGCGACATGTATGCCCGCGTTCAGGATCTCGAAGGGCGTCGCCGCGGTCGCCGCGCGGTCATCCAGGAGAACGGACTCGACGAAGAGGGCGCCTATTCCCAGCTCCGCCGCGCGAGCATGCATGCGCGGCAGAACCTGGAACTCTACTGCGAGGAGTTTCTGAGCAGGCGGGCAAATCCGCCCGACATTCCCGGCCGCGCGACCAGCACGACGCTGCAAGGCGGCACCAAGCAAGCGATGTAGGAGACACCGACATGACCAGGAAAGTATTGCGGGGGCTACGCGCCGTAGCCCTCACGGGGACACTCGTCCTCGCGTCAGGCGCGGCATTCGCGGAGGATCCGGCGTGTTGGAGGATCAGTCCGGCGACTTCGCGGCCGCCACCATCGGCAAGGTGCATGCGATCCAGCTCGCAGCCGAGGAGATCAACAAGGCCGGCGGTATTGCCGGCCGGCCGCTCGAGCTCGTCACCTACGACACCCAGTCCGACAATACGCGTTACCAGGAACTCATGCGGCGCGTGCTGCAGCGTGACAAGGTCGACGTGGTGTTCGCCGGCTTCTCGTCCGCCTCGCGCGAGGCCTATCGTCCGATCGTCGACCAGTTCAACGGCTTCGCGTTCTACACAACCGGTACGAAGGCGGCGTCTGCGATGGCCACATGATCGTCACCGGCGCGGTGCCAGAGCAGCAGTTCTCGACCCTCATTCCCTACATGATGGAGAAGTACGGCAAGAACGTCTATACGCTCGCCGCCGACTACAATTTCGGCCAGATCTCGGCGGAATGGGTGCGCAAGATCGTCAAGGAGAACGGCGGCAAGATGGCGGGCGAGGAATTCATCCCGCTCGGCGTGTCGCAGTTCTCGCAAAGCATCCAGAACATCCAGAAGGCCAAGCCGGATTTCGTGGTGACGCTGCTGGTCGGCACTGCGCAGGCCTCCTATTGCGAGCAGGCGGCCTCCGCCAACGTCAGTTTGCCGATGGCCTCGTCGGTCAATGTCGGGCAGGGCTACGAGCACAAGCGCTTCAAGCCGCCGAGCTTGAAGGACATGTACGTCACCACCAACTACATCGAGGAGATCGACTCACCGACCAGCAACGCGTTCTTCGCCAAGTTCAAGGCGAAGTATCCCAGGGAACCCTACGTGAACCAGGAAGCCGAGAACTCCTATGTCGCGGTCTATCTCTACAAGCAGATGGTCGAACGGGCGAAGTCGACCAAGCGGGAAGACATCCGCAAGGTGTGAGCCACTGTAGTTTTAGCGACTCCGCGTAAAGGACCGTTTGCAGTGAGATGCCGACCATCACTATCGCGGCGGTCATTACAAGCGATCGAACGAGCAGCTCTGCCAATAGAGGCAATCGCCTTTGCTGCGCCTATCGACGAATGAAGTCTCGCTGACCAAAAACGAAACTTTGTGGAATGCTTATTCTACTCCATCGCAGCCCGCCGCGTTTTTACACAAGCAAGACCCTCAGCCCACATCAGCGGTGGCATGCAACGCCGCAGCAGATTTCATTCGCGGTCATCTCGGCCTGTCGGCGTTGCTCTTGGCCTTGAGCCCGGAACGTCTTTCTTTTTCCTTACTGAGTCTTCGTCAAATATCCTAGGCCGGGCGGCGGTGAGCGCACGGAGATAAAATGCGCCGAAGGCGCTACGCACATTCTTGTTTCAGTGCATGTCGCTTCTTCTTCGTCTTCGGGAGTTGCGTGAGCTGGGCAACGCTCCTTGAGCTGTTGTCGCTCCCGATCCATCTCGTCAAGGATCTGTTGGTAGAACAGTTTAGCTTTGCGCCGGCTCTCGCCGAACCGAGACCTGGTATGTTTCCTATATAACCCCACGATCCCTACTCTCTGTTACACCCCACCTTGCGGCCCCTACATTGCACAACTCGCGTCGCTCTTCACGACCGTAGTATTACCGGTACGTAACCAGCCGGAACTTTCATACCCTCCGCACGTGTCTTTTCATGGCACTCGTTTTCAAAGGCTCAATGGCTCTTCTTGCTTCGCAACGATCGAACCAGCTCTGCACGTATTCGTTGTATTTGCTCCTAGTTGTTGCATTTCGGTAACTCCCTTTCTGCTCCAAAGCGATATGTTTATGTTGGCTGGAGGAGCACCATGTTTGATGTGTATGTGAGCAGCAAGCGAGATCGCCTGTTGGTGATCCCGAGAGGATTGCCGATCCCAAGGCATGAAGCGTCAAAAAAATGGCGCAGGAGAAGAAAAGCGGTCGTCGCGGTTAGCGATGAGATTAAGCTTGCCGTGGAAACGAATGGATATTACCGGCGCGGATAAAGACCTCGCCCAGGAAAACGCCCAGGCGCCGCGTAAAAAAGCGAGAGCGCATCTGTCGGAAGCATTCGATGGCAGCCTCGGCGCTGGGCACTCCACTGCCTCGTCGGCCACGACGGCGCCGTCGTCAAGCCGCGCGATAGGCGCGGCGTGATAGTACTCTCATGCATTCTGGCAGCTTGATGTTCTGAATAACTCGCCATCGTTCACGGGAGCGCATACGCGCGGTTTCTACGGGGCGGGTGAAGTTTGGTAGCGACCCGAATGGACTCACCAGCGGGTTCGCGTCGATCCCCAGCTGGGGCCACGTTCGCTTTTGATGCGCATTCCGGACTTCAAACGTGTGTTGCGGTTAAGGGCTATCGCGAACCTTTGAGCAGCCATCCCATCAGGTCCGTGATAGGCCGGAGTGGCAGGACCATGCAAAAGCCCCAGAGGAAGAGATGGGCCGCCGAGGCGTACTGTGTGCCACGACGGATTTCGGGCGAGGGAATGCCTGCTTTGATAGGAAGGGCGCTGCTCGCTGTCTTCGTGTTCAGCATGGTCCTTCTGATTTCTCTCCTGATGCGTCCGCCAGTAGGAAGGCGTAGCCATGGGCGACCGTTCGACCAATAGCGCAATCTGGAAGGCGGGTTTTCGACGCCAAAGCATGCGCATTGAAAAACGCGCGCCAATTGCTAACGCAAATTATAAATCCCTTGAGGATCGGAACGCGCCTGCACTACCGTCTGTCGCGGATGTAGACAGCGGAGGATAATGCTTGCCAATCGGAAGACGAAGTCGTGCCGCGCGCTGATAGCGTTCTGTTTTTTGAAACTCAATCTCTTTGCGTTCAAAGGCAAGCTCATCATGGACAGACTTCATGAAGTGCTCGCTGGGCGATTTTCAACTTGGGTATGGGCCGATATGGCCAGGCTCTCCATCGCCGATTTCTCTTCGTTTAGACGCCTTTCGATGAATTGGCGCTCGATCTCTGAAAGCTCGGTCTTAAGCAACCGACGGTAGCGGTCAACAATATTGCGGTATGCAGACGGGCAAATTTCTCGTCCATCGTTGTTACCCTTTGACGCTCGTTTTGCATTTTCCTTGGTGAAAAGCGAATTGGTATCTCAAAGAACGAAAAAAACCACTGATGTGTGATCAGCGGCCTCCGGGCTCAAAAATGCGAAAAGCTCCCGCCCCGGATGCGCCCTGGATCGTAAGCCCAATCAGACAACTTTGTGGAGTCGAAAGTTGGATGCGGACCGGAGGCGCGGGATTCGGCCCCAGCAGATCCGCGCCGGTAAGCTTTGTCTGCAGGTCGGAGCTCGATCTCGCCCCGCCGTCACGGCAATGACGCTGGAGAGCAGCCTGATTTTAGAAGGCGGTGCAATGCTGCTGCGGTACCTGATCCGGAACGCGGGTCGCTCCGGCGGAACGCGAGGAGGCCGCAGCCGCAGCACACATCGGCTTCGGCAACGTCATAAAGATTTGGCTGCGCTTCGAGACCCGTTGGTGGATCGACAAGCGAGGGGAACTCGCCGATCTCACATTTCTGCTTTCGGATGCGAGGATCCCGGTCTGGTGAACGCAGCATCCTGCTGAGCATCCCGTGCTCACGGGTTGGTTCGGAGGTCCGAAGACGGACTGGATGACGCGCCTCAACGAGCAGGAACTCGTCAAGGCTGGGCTCGCCTCGCTTGGCGACATCTTCGGGCTCGTACCGAAGGAACTGATGCGGGAGGATCTGGTTGCGGCGCGCGCGATCAATTGGCCCACGATCCCTTCGCACGCGGAGCTTATTCGTACGCGACGCCCGAAACGCGCTGGGCGCAGTCGGCGCTCGCAAGCTCTGACCGTGCGGCCGTCCTCTTTTCCGGCGAAGCGCTCTACCGTGGGCGCGATATGGGCACCGTCGAGGCCGCACTGGCCAGCGTCTGGAGACGGCGCGGACTATCTGGCCGCTGACGCGACGCCATAGCGTGTCGGCAAAAGACAGCGAGGTTTAGGGGGATCTACTTGGCACCGGGCGGGCATTCCGGGCAGGTGGCGCCGATCGAGTCGAGCACTTCGGCGATTGCGACGGCCGCCGCCTGCGGCGAGACGCCGGAGGGCGGATCCTGGCGGGCAACGGCGAAGGCCCGCTCGCAGGCATGCGGATCGGCACGGTCCTGCATCCAGCCGTGCTCCTCGCACTCGCTGATGGCGCCAGCTTCCTGCAGCACGGATATTGCCCATCCTCGCAGCGTGCGGATCGCCGGCCGCCGTTCCGTCGCCATCAGCATCGAAACACTCCTCGCGCGCGATACGAATCCTTTGGACCCGCCCGCCATTCCGCTGCTAACACAAGGCAGCGACCCGGAATTGTGGGAGATCTGGCTTTTCCACCTGTTCCGCGGCTCCAGTGCACAACGACGCTAGGCAGGGAGTTGGTCTAATCGACCGAATTGCGCTGCGCTGCACCTGGCGGGGTGACTAGCGAGACGTGGCGTCTCAAATTGCGAAATGTCGTGGGCCGTTGGACCGCTGCGGGTTGCTCGTCAGCACGGTCCGCATTGGCATACAGCAAGCGGTCAACCGCTAAGATGACGCTTCCCAATATGAGGAAGCTCGTCACCACTAACGCCATCAAAAACATGACGAGGTTTCGCCAACTGAAGTCCTTGAGCATTTCGGGTAGCCCCCCGACGTGCCGCCGATGAACCTACGCATCTTGGCCCCATTTGGAAATTCTGTCGATAACTTTGATGGCGAGCGTTCGAATTTCAGCCTCGCTCATATCAGCCGCAGCGTGAGCGAGCGTGGGGAGGCAGCTTCAGACCGCTCAACGAACTCTTGACGAAGGAATAGGCTATCGGCCGGCCGGGGAAATGGTCAGGCCAGACATGGCGTTTGCTGAGGCCCGTCTGGCTTCCGCAGAAGTCGCAGCTATTGCGAGGTTTTGACGTCAACAAATCGCTCAAGCCAAAGACAGGCGCCACCACCAGGCCAATGTTATAGATGGCCACCGGGCGGGGGAATGGGATCATCGAAGCACTTTCGTTTTGTGCTTCAATGGCGCCAGCCCTTCTTATCCGCGTCCATCCTGAAGCCCTTCGGCGGCAGCGGGTCTCTGCCGGCATCGGGCACATTGCAGGACGGGCACGGCTTTCCCGCTCCGCCGCATCGGCGGGCGTGCGCGCCTTTCCAGATTCAATCCTGGTGGAGCAGCGGCCGATACGGTTCATTCTTTAATAGACGCGGCGATGCCGCCGATAACTCGCGGGCTCTCCCGCGCCTGCGAAATAGGGATTGATGACGCACTGGGCGGCGCGGCCCGATGCCGACGCGTTGCACTGAGGCAGCGACGTATAGGCGCATTCGTAATAGCTGCCTCCCAAGCTTGGGTACACGTGCAGGCAAACCGGATACGCTGGATCGTACGTCTGGGCCGCCGCCGGCCCTGCTGAGATCGTCCCGATCGCAAAAATCGCCAAGGCCCGAATACGCATCAGAACCTCCTTGCGGATTGTCCTCCGTTCCGGCCTCGGCCGGATTTTCAGATCGCAGAGACAAGCCCCTTGTTCCCAGTCAATTCACATTCGCGCCTTGGGGTAGGCCGCATGCCGGCATGCGCTCGCCCGGATCGAAGCGCCGATATTTCTGGGCGGTCCAATCCCAGTCGTCTCGCGATTTCTGAAAATCTGCCTCGGCGCGCTTCGCTAGAAACACGCGCCAGGTTGCCTCGAATGCCGATCGCGCCGCCTCAAAGCTGGCCGCCGTGCCGACGGTGCATTCGCCCGGCCCCGATCCCGGATAGAAGCCGCAACGCCATTGCCACCGCGGCACAGCGTTGGGATTGCCGATGCTGCGGATAATCGTGCCGGCGTGGACGTCGCCGCAATAGATCAGGAACGCGCTATCGCCTGAGCAGAGGCAGATCATAGCCCGATATGTGCACCGGATCATGTAGGAGCGCGGCCTATGTAGCGCCGGCGCCGATCGCATAGGAAGCGCAACCGCTAGCGACTTGCCGGCCATTCAAGACGACTGAGGCGGTGACGACCAGGGCGCGGGACCGAGGTCCCGCGCCCATGCCGTTTAGGAACGAATAGGCGGCCCAGGAATCAACTCTGTGCCACAACCGTCCAGCCGGCGGAAGTGAGAGAAAAGCAAGACAGCCTCAGCGCCCCGCTGGGGCCGTTTTGCTGAGGGGGATTAGACCCGTAGATTCCCGGACTCCATTTTTGGACAGGGGTGTTCTACAGAAGGAACACCGGCGCGATTTCAGCACTCATTTTTTAGGTATCATCCGGTTTTGGGCCGCGGGGTGTCTCAAACACCATCCCGCGGTCATTTATGTAAGCGCCGGCCCGCACTCGGGAGCCTGCTGGCCAAACCCGGCACCACGGGGCGTCAAATACGGACACCGCGCGAAATCTCGGAGTCTCTGACATCTCGGAGTTTCTGAGCCCCAAATCTCGGACGCGGTGTTTCGGTCTCGCGCCTCGTTCACTCTTCGTCGCCGATCCGTTGCGGTCAGCTTGGGGATAAGCAGTGCAAATCTGCAGCAAGACAACAGATACACGGGCCTTCGATCGGTGGCCGGTTTGACTGCAACAACCCGTATTCCAGGCCGCCTCGCTTCGTGCCGGGCGGCCCGATTCGTTTTCAGACGCATGCCGCCCGGCCACTCGAGCTCGCGGCCGGAACGCGTACCAGCGGGGCTCCGTAGACTCAGCAAAGGGCCATCTGGCGAGAGGCAGGCTTCGGTCCCGCGTCACCGGTTCCGAGGAGAAAACGCTTTAAATTCTGCGATCTTTTGAGCTTGGTGCCATAGCTCTACATCGTGGCGTCCACCTGCTGCTTGGCGCGCTCCTTGGCCGCCTCATCGTCCATGGACCAAAACTCGAAACGATCCTGTATGTGGCCGTCCGGCCCCATGGCATACGCGCGCTAGTCTCGCATCGCCGTATCCCCCGGCAAAAAGTTTCATGCGCTGAAGATCCGGCAAGGCCCGGTGGGGAACTAAAATGCACAAACAGTTGCGGGGTTCCAATTGATTTTGAATGCGGATGGCGCCCGGCCTCATGGGTGCAGCGCGGCTTTCTGGACTCGCAATTCCTCGACCAGTGCCTTTATCCGGTCGATCGTAAACTGGTCGTTGATCGATGCCGCTATCCTCTCGTACTGCTTGATCTTCTTGTCGAGTTCCTGGCACTTGTCGCACATCGCGGTCCCACATTCGTGCCCCTCTGAGGAGACGAACGACCAGCTGATTTGTTCATCTAATGGAATTAGGACAGCTCTAAACCCAACCCAAGGCACCGGGGACGCTCCCACGGGACGGCGGTCTTTTTAGTCTGAAGTTCCCCTAATCTTGTAGTAACCCTATGGTCGCCAACCACGACATTCGCAGCTGTTTCGGGCGCTCTCCGCGCATAGGCGAGCCCGATCAAGATCTCGTCGCCGAAGACAGCGGAAGCGCATCTCGAGGAGATGGAGGCCGCACTTCCCGCGCTTGGTCGCCGCCGGCGCATCGTTCGCGCTGACCGGAGAGGCCGGCGCCAGACAGCAGCTCTACCTTCACGCCAAGTCCGGCAGCCTCTCACCGCTGAAGCACTTCGCCTACGACATGCGCCAGATCGTCCGTCGCCAACGGCTGCCAGGAAGAGCCGTTCGCCTTCAACGCAGAGATCCAAAACTTCTTGGGCGCTGTCGAGCGTGGCAGCTGGCGTCGCGGATTTCCAGGGTACCGAAACTGCCATGCGCCAGGAATGGTGTCGACCCGCATGTCGAGACAATTCGTCCGTCCAAGTCGATTCCGAAGATGCTCCCGAACGCAGGTGCACGATAGAGCGCCAGTTCAACGGCGCACGAACCGTGATGCTAAAAGCCAACTCCAAAAAGAGGCGGTTCACGGTTTGAGCAAGAACCGGCGCAGGCCGATGTGTTTCCGCTCTCGAGCGCAACCCGCGGCATATTTCTGCTTTCCGCAGCAGCAGCTTGTCTGACAGACGCGCGGTCTGTCGCCGGCCGTTTCGCAAACACCGGCTGCTTACCGGTCGTCCTCACATGATGTTTCCCTTCAAATATCGCCAATTTAGAGGACGGTGATTTTGCAGGGCTAGTATCCTTTTCCGACGACGAGTACTTGGGTTCGACTGATAGCACTCTATTTTGGTCGATCGGATTAGACTTGTTATGATTCTCGTGATCGTCAGCGCCGTTCCCCGTGTCGCCCCGATCGACGCGGGCATCCAAAGCGTCGACCGCCTTAGCGACCTCGCTGTTCGATCCGGTCGGTTCGGGAGCTGGACCGCCATTGGCAATTATCAAAGGCTCGTTGCTCTTTGCCTTTGGCACAACGGCACCTGGCACGATCGGTACGTCAGCAAGCTCTCCACGTGCAGATTTGCCGCTCGGCTCACCTCGGTGGCTCGTGTCCGCCGCCAGTTCGGCGACATGGATCTCAGCCGGCCTGCCATTGGCGACTGCGGGAGGGCTGTCACCGTTCACGCTCGATGTAACAGCGCTCGGCATGGTCACTATCTTGGGGGCTTCCAGGAGCCTCTCGGATGGCTGGACCCGGTCAGCCGTTTCGGCCCGTGTCGTCGGTTGGATGGCTATGATGTCAGCTGGCTTGCGTGCCGCAACTTCGGCCACCTCGACGGATGTCTTCGACACGTGCGCGAACAGCGTGTAGCCGCCAATTAGAACAACGGCGAAGGCGACAACTGCGGCCGCGTTAGAGACGATGGCGCGCGTCAGCTTCGCACGACCCTGAGCGCGTTCGAGCGCCAGCAGCCGGTCGTAAGCAACCCGTTGCTCCGCATCGCGAAGGATCTCATACGCGGTGACAATTTGCCTGAAGCGCCTGGGTGCATCCGGATCGCCGGGGTTCAAATCAGGGTGGTTAGCCTTTGCGGCGTTGCGGAATGCACTTTGGAGCGTTTCAGCGTCGTCATCCGGACGAACACAGAGCAGATCGTAAAGTGTTTTCGCAGGCAATTTCGGGGAATCCTCCCGACGGTTATGAACTCAGCGCTACGTGGTCGAGGCTGCAGCGGCAGATAAGCTCGTAGCCCTGATAAAGCTGCAGATGATAGCCGACTGGGTCTTGTCCGGTATCCCCAGATGACGCCCGACGGCTTAAACTAGCGATTTCCCGATTTCCCTGTCAATCACAGGCGCCGGAAGCGAGCTTTGCTCAGGACTAAAAAATCAGCAAATCTACGATTGATCTGCATCCCGCAAGTCAACCGGGGCAATTCACAATTTGTGCAGAGGTATTTGAGATTTCGCACGCTGCGCGCGAACCGACCCGAACAAGTCCGCAAATCCGTTGCAAAAGGAGCACATCCTCGGTGGAAAATTGGCTACAATGCGGCGCGTCTGCCATCAACCCCTTCCAGCAGATGAGCGGGTCATTGTATCTTATACCTTATTAGCCCAGCGGCGATATCGCACATCCGTCGTGATGCTGCTTAACGCCGCCATAATTTGTCCCGTGTAAGTGTTTCCTGGCGATTGGGATGATGAGCGTAGCGAGTGTTGAGCAGGCTGGCATTTGCCCGACACTATTGGCCAATCCAGCAAAGATAAAAAGCTCGGTCCTGGGAGCCGGTGCATTTGTGGTCATACTGTTTTCCGGATCGGCTGCCCAGGCTCAGTGTACATCGGTCGGATTGAATGGTTTGAATGCAACCGCTCCCGTCGTAGCTCAGGCGGCGGGCATGGCCGTCGCGAACGTGTCGGCATCGGTGGGCACGCTTATTACATCAATCAATTCAGTGAACACCGCGTTCCTGACCCAGTCGAGTGCGTTTATCGGAAGTCCGGCCAATCCTCAACCCGACCAGCAAGGTGGCGGCGTCTGGGCCCGCGGCGTCGGCGGCCATCTCAGCGCCAGCACAACCGCAACAGCAGGAAACATAAATTTTGGCACGCCTCAGCAGGGCGGCATCGCTTGCAACACGCGCACGCTGGAAGATTTCGCCGGGGTTCAGATCGGCACCGACTTTGCCAGGCTGAACGTGAACGGGTGGAATTTGCACGCAGGCTCAACGATTGGCTACCTGGGATCAAAGACGCAAGATGCCACTCCCGGCCTCAATCCGCCTGCGAGTTTTCACGACAGCCTACAAATCCCGTTCGTTGGTTTTTATGGAGCTGCCAGTTACGGAGGTCTTCTCATCGACGGGCAGATTCGCGGAGATTTCTTCCAAAACGAAGCCTCCGACGACAACAACGGACTGTCAGCCCAGCTTTTCAATGCACGCAGCCTCAGTCTAACCGGAAATGTCGCTTACAATCAAAATCTCGCTAGTCATTGGTTCATCGAACCGTCTGCGGGTATTGTCTGGTCAAGAACGCGTGTCGATCCACTGAATGTCCCTGGGACCGGCATCCTCGGAACCCCGGTTGGGCCTGGGTTCGTTCCTCCGTGGGTCTTAACGGTCAACGACATCGAAAGCGTTCTTGGTCGCCTTGGTGTGCGGGTCGGCACAACTGTTACGTCCGGCAATATGGTTTGGCAGCCGTTCGCCTCCGCGAGCGTTTTCCACGAATTTCGGGGCGGGGTCACCTCGAGTTTGACCAGCAATTTCTCGGCGCTGGGCGCAGCATTTGCACCCCTTCCGACCCTCAGTTCGACGGTTGCCACCAGCGGCCTCGGGACCTATGGCCAATTCGGCCTGGGCATCGCGGCGCAGTTGGTGAACACGGCTTGGGTAAGCTATTTGCGCGTAGACTATCGGACGGGAGACATCATCGAAGGCTGGGGCATAAACGGCGGCCTGCGCTACCAATTTGTCCCCGATCCTGCGGCCGACAATCCCCTCGTCGTCAAGGCGCCGATTTACAAGGCCTCCACAGTTCCGGCGGGTTACAATTGGGCCGGTTTCTACATCGGTGCTTATCTGGGGGCCGGCCAGGGATTTGCCAATTTGACCTTCCTTGACGACGGCACGACGACTAACCCTCGCTTTGCCGGTTTCCTCGGCGGCGGCGAAATCGGATATAATTATCAGGTCGGCGAATGGGTGTTCGGCCTCGAAGGCGACTTGGCCTGGACCAACGCCCACGGCGCGCGGTCTTGTCCGATCGGTTTCTTCGCCAATTGCGAAATCGACATGAACTGGCTGTCCACGGCGACTGGTCGGATCGGGTACACCTATTGGGACCGTTTCTTGACCTACGTGAAGGGCGGAGCGGCAATCGCGCGAGATCGCGCTGAGGCCACGTGTACCCCTAATTCGCAATCCACGATTTTGCCGGTGGTGGGGTGCCCCTCCAGCAGCGATTCCAAGACCAACGTCGGCTGGACTATTGGATTGGGTTCGGAGTTCGGCCTGACGAGGAACGTGTCGGTGAAGAGCGAAATAATGTACTTCGATCTGGGTAGCGATCGCTACACCATCGCCGGCATTCCGACAGACATTCAGCGGACCGGCTTCATTTCGACCCTTGGACTTCGCTTCCGCTTCGGCGGATAACTCGATGGCTCGGGTCAAGAAGGACAGGCGCAATTCCGCGCCCCGGGTCAGTAACGGCCAAAAAAACACGGTGATCGCCCTGAGCGTGGAACTCGCCGATCCAGTGCCACTCCAGGAGATGACGCCGCACCATTAGGCGTTTGCGGATGCACGGTTCGACATGCTGGCGCGAGTGGCTTGGCACGATCCGCACTGAGGAGGTTAAGGCCAGCAATCTGTTCCTGCTCGGCAAGATGCGCGCGCCGGCGGCTCCTCGGATGACGGCTGCCCATTTCTCAGCGAACTCTACTTGAACTCTACCTGCCATCCATTAAGCAGAAGCACGCTTCCGGGTGCCACGAGCAGGTCCTTGATGTCGCAGACTATATTGGGACAGGCAAGGACCGCATCGTTCAGGAGACCGTGCCGGGCGGCCATATCGGGCTGTTCATTGGCGCGAACACGCTGAGGGATCGTTATTAGCTGCAGCTGGAATTGACTAAGCTGGCGGAATGATCGGGCTGTTCTGTTTCGTTCTGGCCGTCCTGGCATCACAACACATCCGACCGCAGAATGGGTTGCGCGCAAGACCACAGAAGCATTCCCGTGGAATGAAGCTCCGCGCTACATGATCCAGGACCGGGATTGTATCTATGGTGCGGTCGTCACACGCGGATTGCGCGCCATGGGCATCCGGGACAAGCCGACGGCATCATGCCGAACGGTTGATCGGATCGATCCGGCGTGAGTGTTTGGACCACATCATTGTCCTGGGCGAGGCACATCTACGCCGGACTCTGCGATCGTATGCTTGCTACTACAACGCGATCAGAACTCTCACCGGTCATTGAACAAGGATGCGCCGAGCTCTCGCCCGGTCCAGCGGACCGGTGTCATCAATTCGCGCGCCATCCTTGGCGGACTCCATCACCACTACGCCCGAGTTTAGGATTTCGGTACACACAACTCTGGAGCCAGGCACGCGAGGACCGCGTGGGTAGATTGTATGGATACGGATGCCGAACCCTCTGATCATCCCCACCATCTCAGACTCGGTCAGAGCCTTGGGGTTTCGGTTGTCTTTGATGCCGCAAAACTCCGTACACTGCGCATCATCGAGCGCGAGAACGTATTGAAGTAGCAGGCTGGTTTTGATCCGATCCTCGGCGAAAGCTCCGAACACGCGTCGGACATCGGAAAGCAGAATGACTCCGATGTCCACGTCTGAATGTTCGCCGACAAAACTCTTTTACCGCCAAGCGTGCTCGATTGCCATGGCCTAGCGCGTCATCGATCGAGAACAGCACGCGCCAGCGATCGGCAACACGGGCCAAAGAAGCCATCGGGCATCGCTGGATCGGTGTTGAGTTGCCCGCGGATTTTCTGCGCCCAATCGAACGCCTGGCAATAGACAAAATCCAGTTCCGCCAACAGTGTCGGGTTCTTGAGACTAAGGCGTTCAAGCCCGGCGTTTTCCGGCGCGCGGCACATATTGATCACAACAGAGCGCGACATCAACGGTGTCGGCAACCGACCGATTGCACCGAACGCAAGCGGCGCGAATAACCTGAACTCGCGAAGCTCGCCGTTGATCATCAGCATGCGAACGCCGCCGTTTTCAAATCCGTCATTGACGATTGAGCGAAGCACGCCGTCTTTCGCGAAGTTTAGATTGTCGGCTTCATCAAGCAACAGGGTCGGTGCGTCACGATCGATCAGCCGCGGCAATGTCGCTGTCGTTTCGGAGCCGAGCTTGCGAGCGCGCGGACGTAGTTTTGCGAGCAGATTGACCATGACCGATTTACCGCAGCCACGAGTCGGACTAAGCAACGCCAACCGCGGCGTATGCTGAAAATCCCGGAACACGAAGCAACGCAGAACCTAGAGCGTAGCCGCGGCGAGCTGATGCTCTTCAAGATATAGGAAACGTCGCAAGGTCCATTCGGCCAGCTCGAATAAGTTTTGGCACCTTGTCATCCGGCGATGCAGGCGGCTCGTCTTCACCCTCGCTATCATTTCTCGTGGTTTCCGGATTGCTGTGCGAAAGCGCGATCAAGCGACTGACATCGCCCCAGGTCATGCGATTTTTGGTCGGCAACTCATCAAGGCGTTGGCGCGCCGTCTCGCGTTCCTGATCGTTGCCTCGAAACATAAGCTCGGAAAGCTTGCGAACCTTTTTGCGCCAGTCGCGCTCTTTTTCCTGATCGGTTTTTTGGCTGGCCATGACATCCTCGCACGCAGACCAACACACCAACACACAAAAGCAATTTCAATGGGTTGAGCGAAGCGCCGACCAACACAAGGGCAGCACGACGGCAACACACCGAGCAACACGCTCGATCGAGACTTTCTGAGGTGAGACTTGCATCGTTATCAACGCGTGATAGAAGAGCAAGCAATCCACAGCGTTATCATTTTGTGATACAGCGTAAGGAGAGCCAAGGAATGCCGAGAACCTCCGCGGCCACCGCATCCGGGCAGGGCCTTGCTCGATCTTAGGCGGATCGATCTTAGCCGCGGCGCTGGCCAACGCCTGCGGCACGCCGCGCACGCGGATCGAGCGCATCACCACCGAGCAGATCGGCGTGACGGCCGACACAGCACTAAGACTTGAAAGGGTGCTCGGAACGCCGTCGCATCATTGGCTGGCGCTACAGCGGGATTTCGATCTGGCAACCACGCGGCAAAAGATCGCCAGCGAGCTGGGCAAGATCCAGCGGCTGCCGGCAGCAACGATTAGAAGGGGCGAAATGAGAGAAGGTGACCGATTTCACTCTAGCCGCGTGCATTGAGAGGACCATGGGAGTTGAGCGAGCCATAATGGAAGAGAGAGCCTCGCCATCTCAACAAGGCATCCTTCACGCCGCGCCATTGCGAGCCGATCCTTGGTATGCATTTATGTCTTCCTCTATTTCACCACACCTTCAAACAAATTACCGCGCAGCATTGCGACCACCAAGTTGTGCATGGCCTCGGCCTCGGCCCACGTCGAGCACCGGTTCTGAAACTTATTGAGCCTGCCGCCGAAGATCATTGTCTCGAAAAGGATCGGCGGGCCTTTGCGGTAGATATTACGATCGATGCCGAGGAAGACGGTGCTAACCCAAGCTTCGCCGACCGTGGTCTCGGCGACGCGCCACGGGTCCTCATGTTTCTTCGCAAACGAGAGTCGCCGCGTAAATTCATCTTCCCAAGTTATGAGGTCGACCGGGATTGACTTGCGATTGTTCGCAAGGATGTAGTGCCCGAGCGGCCTCATCTTCTCGATATGAAAATTGAAATCGACGCATTCGAAGCGCGGGAAATGATAGACGTTATCGTTTGCCATCGAGCGACCAAAGGAGCAGCGCCATCACCACGATAACACTGAAATCGAGGCGAGCCAAATGACCTGAGAGTACCAACGAGAGGGCGAGCCACTCCCTTTGAGAGAGCCAAATCTCACGAGCGAGCCCACACACGGAGAGCCGCGTTCGGAGAATTAGGAAAGGATCGGGACCGGCGAACCGCTCTCCAGCGGGCCTTTGTCACAAGCGGCGACCGGCACGGCTGGAACCGATCGCCGCCCCTATCGCCGGTCCAAGGAGAAACAACCGGCCTTCCGGAAGACGCGCCACCTCAGGGAAACTACAAGATCGCGCCAACGCGGCATTGGATCACGTCGCAATCCGGCATCCGGATCGATGACCCATCGTCGTGAGCCACGCTCGGCGAAATTGGTCATGGCGTGGGCCGTAAGGTTCTCGCCGAGGTAGCAGCCGTCGCCCGGTCGGACACTATCCTGGCTTGGTTCCGCAAGCTGGTCGCCTGCAAATTCGATGGCTCGCAGGTTCGTCATGGCCCGGATAGACCGCGGATCAAGCGCGAGGTGGAGCAACTGATGATCTCGCGGAGCTTGAGATTGTGCAGGCTCGGCACGTCCCTGATCGAGCGCTCCCAGGCTTTCGGTTCGTCCCTGTGCAGGCCCTTTGCACCAGCTCGGATAATGCTCTTCAGCAAATTCCTTGAACGTTCTCCCGCCCTGCACGGCGCGTTTTTCGGCGCGGGGGTCGATCCCGTTGCGCCTGAGATCGACGCGATACTCGCCAGCCATCTCGCGCGCCTCCTGCAGGGACCTTTCGCCGGGCTTGCCGGTGGCTCGCTCGCCCGCCTTAGCAAATTCCATCTGGGCTCGCTTGCCGTCGAGATCGGTGAAGCGGAACGCCCACACCCGTTCGCCGCTGTCGCGCACCACCAGATAGAGGCCGCCGCCGTCGGAATGCGGGCCAGGTTGCAGGGATTTAATTTGATTTGAGTTCAGAGGCATTTAGCATCCTTTTGGTAGAAAATCGGTAAGCTGGTTCGAACGCGGTCTTGAAAAGTGTCCGTGACGGCCTTGGTTTTTTGCGCCCTTTGTGACCACTTACCGAATGCCGTCACGGATCTAATGCCATCACGGACAGTTTGGAATTCTAGATGCTGTCAGCTTACCACTTTTTTTCCATTTCGCAGAAGTGTCCACGTGAGTTAAGGCATTGACAATGAAGGCTAAAGTAATAGGTGACGACAGGTGACGAGAGCTGACGAAATCCTCAAAATTCGGTACATGATTCGTGACGGCATTCGGTAAGCTGATCCGAACCACCGCGTTCCGGTTGACGCTGGTCTACCTGCTTCTGTTCGCGTTGTTCGCTGCTTCGCTGCTCGGCTATTTCGCCTGGAACACGCGCCGGATGATCACCCAACAGATCTCGACTACGGTGGACGCGGAAACCGAGGAGGTCAGCGACATCTACAACCACCGCGGCCTGCGCGGCCTTGTCTTGACGGTCGAGAACCGCGCGCTGCGGCCGGGCGCCAATCTTTATCTCGTGACCACCCCGACCGGGGTGGGGATCGCCGGGAATGTCGGCTCGCTGGCACCGGGGGTGATGGGAACCACGGGCTGGTCGGAGACCGCCTACCGGCGGCTTGACGATCAGGACGGTTCGGACCATCGCGCGCTGGTTCTTGTGACCGAACTCTCCAGCGGCTTCCGGCTTCTGATCGGACGCGACCTCGAGGAACGGCGGCGGTTGTTCGGCATCGTCGCGAAGGCGGCGCAATGGTCGATTCTGGTTGTCGTCGTGCTGGGCATCGGCGGCGGCATCTTCGTCGCGCGACGGGTGCTGCAGCGCATCGACGCCATGACCGGGACTGCCCAGCGCATCATGGCGGGCGATCTCACTGGCCGTTTGCCGGTCGGGCGCAGCGGCGACGAACTCGATCGTCTGGCGAGCAACCTCAATGCCATGCTGGAGCGCATTGAAGCGCTGATGATGGGGTTGAAGGAAGTGTCCGACAACATCGCGCATGATCTGAAGACGCCGCTGACGCGCCTGCGCAATCGCGCGGAAGAGGCGCTGGCGAAATCGGCAAGCGAAGCCGAATATCGTGCCGCGCTGGAACGCACCATCGAGGAGTCCGACGCGCTGATCCGCACCTTCAACGCGCTGTTGATGATCGCACGTGCCGAGTCGGGGCAGGCGCGCGGCAACATGGACGATTTCGACGCCGCCGACGTCGCCAGCGGCATTCACGAGCTTTACGAGCCGCTCGCGGAGGAGGACGGCATGACCTTGCGGCTCAAGACCGCTTCCGCGCCGCTGCACGGCAACCGCGAATTGATCAGCCAGGCGCTCGCCAATCTCGTGGAGAATGCGATCAAATACGGCAAGCCCGTTCAGCCGGCCGCCTCGGGCGCGGTCGTCAGTCTGGACAGCAAGCAGATCCTGATCGAAGCCCGCCGCGACGGCGATTCCGTGTTGCTAAGCGTCACCGATCATGGTCCGGGAATTCCGGAAGGCGATCGGAAACATGCGGTCGAACGGTTCGTACGGCTGGACACCAGCCGCAGCCAGCCCGGCTCCGGGCTTGGACTGAGCCTGGCGTCTGCGGTGGCGACCCTGCACGGCGGCGAGCTCAGGTTGAGCGACGCCCATCCCGGGCTGGTCGCGACGCTGGCGATCCCGGCCCGGGCGGCCGGCGGCGACAGGCTTGCGGTTCAAACGCCGGATGTGCCACAGAAGGTGGCGTGACGCCCGCCGTGGCGGGAATCGCGGCCGCAATCGAAAAAGTCCAGTACCGGTATCCCAGGTTCGTGAACTTTCGCGGCAATTCTCAGGCACGAACTTCGGACACCGGGGGCTGGGAAATTTGGCTCCCATGCGGCTTCGGATTTGGCATTTGCTATGACGGTTCGCGGCGAGACTGAAGCGAATGTCAAATCCACCGCATTGGTCGCCCGGTTCGCGGACGGACCTTATGTCTCCGCGTCGAGCGACGCCGAGCAACGCCTGGGAGATTGGCTCGCCGAGCTTGAGCGGAAACAATCGGCTGAAATCGACGAACTGCTCGACCGTCCCTTTGCCAAAAACATTCTGCTCGGCATCATCGAGTTCTCGCCCTATCTGTTCGACCTGATCCGCGCCGATGCCGCGCGGCTGATCCGCCTCTTCAGATGCGAGCCGGAATCCCACCTTGCCGCGCTGATCGAGACGACCACGCGCGAGGTTGTGGCCGCACCCGGCGAGACCGACGCGATGCGGCTGCTTCGCCGCATGAAATCCGAGGCCGCGCTCCTGATCGCGCTGTGCGACATCGGCGGCGTCTGGCCGCTGATGCGGGTGACGGCGGCGCTGACCGAGCTTGCCTCCGCCTCGGTGCAATCGGCGCTGCGTTATCTGTTGCGGCAGGAAACCGTGCGCGGGCGGCTGTCGCCGCAAAACCCCGAGTGCCCGGAGGATAACAGCGGCCTGTTCGTGCTCGCGATGGGCAAGATGGGGGCGGGCGAGCTGAACTATTCCAGCGACATCGACCTGATCGTGTTTTTCGATCCGAGCGCGCCGACGCTGGCGCGCGATATCGAGCCGCAGCCATTCTTCGTGCGCGTCACGCAGGCGCTTGCGCGGCTGCTGCAGCAGCGCACCGGCGACGGCTACGTGTTCCGCGTCGACTTGCGGCTGCGGCCGGATCCGGCGTCCACCCAGGTCGCGATGTCGACCGAAGCCGCGCTGCATTATTACGAGCGGGAAGGGCGGACCTGGGAACGCGCCGCCATGATCAAGGCTCGCCCCTGCGCCGGCGACCTCAAGGCCGGCGAAGCGACGCTGGCGGAGATCGCGCCGTTTGTCTGGCGCAAGCATCTGGACTTCGCGGCGCTGGCCGACGTCCACGACATGAAGCGTCAGATGCAGACCTATCGCGGCCAGAGCGAGATCGCCGTCGAGAGGCACAACGTCAAGGTCGGGCGCGGCGGCATCCGCGAAATCGAGTTCTTCGCGCAGACCCAGCAACTGATCGCCGGCGGCCGGCACGCCGAATTGCGGGTGCGGCAAACCCTGCAGGCGCTGGAGGTGCTGGCATCGAGCCACTGGATCACCCTCCAGGCGCGCGACAACGGGCCAGACAAAGCGGGAGCGATTAATCAGAGCTAACCCCTTTCTCGAGCACTTTACGGTCGCTGACCTCAAGGTCTGGGCGGATCGTAAGATGCGCGGTCCAGATCTTCATCTGACCGAGGTGCTTGCGGGACGTCCATCACATTGATCTAGGCTACGTTTGGTAGACAGCCTAACGACGGAGATCGACGCGCCCTAGGAGCCCGTCCAGATAGGCATCGCGGCCGGGCATTTGTTGCACGGTAGCCGCCTCAGGCGGCCTTTGCGAGGGTGAAAAGTTTCAGGAGATTGTGGGTGGTGCAGATCGGCACGTACTTTCTTGACGCCGCGCAACAGGAACTGGCGGAAACCGCGCGCCTGTTTGATCTGTCCGAACACCGGCTCCACCAGTTGCTTTCTCAATCGGTAAGGCGTTTCGAAGCCGCCGTGTGCTTGCTCATAGTCCAAGCTTGAATCAGACTTGCTGGGATTTGAACAGCGACTACTTGGACAGGCTCCTAGTGTTCCGCTCGCATCAGAGGATTCCCAAATCGGCGTAAGGATGCGAGTCTGCCGGTATGGGCAAGATCGAGCGCATCCAAGTTGCTCCTGAAGATCGGGAGCGGCTTGTGAAACTGGTGAAGGACCGCAACACGCCGCAGAAGATTGTGTGGCGGTCGCAGATCGTGCTTTTTGCCGGCGAGGGCATTGGTGCGGTCGAGGTGGCGACGAGAGTAGGCAAGAGCGTGCTCACCGTGCGCCGCTGGCGGCGACGCTACGCCGCCAAGGGGGTGGACGGGTTGTTGAAGGACGCCACCCGCCCGCCCGGGCGCAAGTCCCTGACGGCGAGGAAAATCAAGCAAGTCGTGAACCTGACGCTCAATGACAAGCCGCCGGACGCCACCCACTGGAGCGAACGCACGATGGCGGCGCGGACTGGCATCGCGCCGTCGTCGGTGCACAAGATCTGGGCTGCGCACGGACTCAAGCCGCATCTGAGCAAAACCTTTAAGCTCTCACGCGATCCGAACTTCGTCGCCAAGGTCGAGGATATCGTCGGCCTTTACCTCAATCCGCCCGACAAGGCCCTGGTCCTGGCGGTCGATGAAAAAAGCCAAATCCAGGCGCTCGACCGCACCCAGCCGGGGTTGCCGATGAAGAAGGGCCGCTGCGGGACGATGACGCATGACTACAAGCGCAACGGCACCACCACCCTGTTCGCGGCGCTCAACATGCTCGACGGCACCGTCATCGGCGAATGCATGCCCCGCCACCGGCATCGCGAGTTCCTCCGCTTTCTCAAGACCATCGACCAACGGACGCTGCCCAATCTCGACCTGCATCTGATCGTCGATAATTATGCCACCCACAAGACCCCTGCGGTAAAGCGCTGGCTCAAGCGGCATGCGCGCTTCCATCTGCACTTCACGCCCACGTCCGGCTCGTGGCTCAACATGGTCGAGCGCTTCTTTGCCGAGATCACCCGAAAACGCATCCGCCGCGGCGTCTTCAAGAGCGTCGACGAACTGAAGCAAGCCATCATGGACTATCTCGACAACCACAATGGCCATCCCAAGCCCTACATCTGGACCAAGACTGCCATCGAAATCTTCAGTAAAGTCGCGCGTGCGAAACAAGTGTTGGAATCACAACACTAGCACGCCGAAACGTGAACCCCCTCGCTGACGCACTCGTGGAGTTGCGGCTTATTGGGAACATGACGTCCGAAGCAAATCGCCATCGTAAGGCGACACGAGGCAAGCGATGTCGATCCCGCTCAAGCAGCTCGTCATCTGATTGTGTCCAATGATAGTCGACATGCCCTTGCGCGGGGATTCCGACTGTGATGACCAGAACAATTCCGCGTTTTGCAGATGTCTTAGGTCGAGCGCGCCGCCACTCTCCTGAAGCACCCCTTCCGAGGATGAGAAGAGAGCGGTCACTGTATGTTGAGGACGAAATCGAAGCGGGCAGCGATGCCGCTCGATGCTTCCGTTATTCGCATCACCAAATCGCGGCGGAACAAAGGATCGCGGCGGTTGGCGGGTTCGTCCGGAAAATACAGCTGGGTTGTGAGTCCCGGATGCTCCGGAGCCCGCACTTTGACGTGATAGTGACGGGTGCGGCCCGGATAAAGGGCGGGTAGGATGGTGCGAAAGTGATAGCGACCTTCCGCGTCTGTAAAGAGGTGTCCGCGATAGCGGAAGCCACCATTGTCGTATTCGCCGTGCTCGTCGGCATGCCACAAGTCAACCAGGGCTCGTTCCACTGGCCGGCAAGAGCGCGTCAGTACTTCACCCCTGATCTCGACCCCGCTTCAGTGTCGGGCTCAACGAGGTCAGCGCGTTCCGGTGAACTCGGCTTGAAAAATGGCCCTTCCGTTTGTCGGATGGTTGCCTGATCATTATCGTGACATTCAGGCGTTGCAGCAGCGCCTTCCGCGAAGGCCAAACGCGGACTCAGAAAGGACACTAGGCTGCTCGACGCGAGCGTACTGCCTAGAATTTGGCGCCGTGACGGGTGGGTGCGCATGTTATCCTCTTTGGGTTGGCTGGCAGGTGGTCCTCCCTATTGTGTGGCGCATCGATTAGCAACCCGGGGAGAACAGTCCCGTCGCTGTTCGGCTCTTTATGCAGGCTTCAATCATTGGCCCACTGGTAGCGGTGAACGGGCCGGCGCAATTCGCCACGACCGCGATCTCCGAAAGCGCCGCGGTAGACGACACTATGTCGCTAAGATCAAAGATTTGGGCGGGCAGACCAAGCTCGGTGCCAACCTATGGATCGGAGCAGCGCTGCGACCGGCCAGCACAGGCTTCAGACCCCGCCGCTTGGCCTCCACGGCTATAAGATGCCCGGTGTAACCGTTGGCGCGTAGATCATCCACTTAGCGCGGTCCGGCATGGTCAGCTCGCCGATTCCTGGTGCTCGTTTTATGAGCCTGGGGTCTATTCCGGGGTTAGAGGCTCTTTTCGGCGAGTTCGCGAAACTCGTCGGGAACGGAACGAAAAGCCCTCAATGCGACCGACCCGTAACCGATCGACTCCCTTCCGAAACGATCGCGGATCAGTGTCGATAGCTCGGTCGGCCATCCAACGCGCCATGCCTCTTTTGGAGCCAGGCCGGCGCTGCTCGTCTTCAAGCCCAAGCGGTAGTTCAAGCTGCACGTCCCAAAGCTTCTCAAGATGCGACACTGAGATCGCCACGCAGCGAGATGGTCTTCTCATCAGGGTGCTGCGCCAGCACCTTGCGCACCAGTTCCTCGGCGATTTCGGCAAGGATCGACAGTCGCCGAAATCGGCGCATCCAGCGTTACGGAGCGAGTAACCGAGCGAAGGTCGGCGAAGCGGACGCGGACCGTCACGGTCCGGCCGGGCCGGGATTTGGCCCGCAGCCGGCTCGCAACCCTGTCCGCAAGAAGACGCAGTGTCGGTATCAAGACCCGCTCTTCAGCAGGCTTCCTGCCGAGCGCCGACTGTGCTCCGGCCGATTGCGCACGCCGATGCGTCTTGATTTCGCGCGGATCGCGATTCCACGCCAGCGCCGTGAGCTTCTCTGATGCCGCGGGACCGAGCAACCGTTCGAGCGACCGTCCCGGTGTCTTCGCCAGCTGCCCGATGGTGAGCACGCCGATCTCAGCCAGCCGCGCCTTGGTGACCGGGCCCACGCCCCACATCAGCTCGACCGGCAGGTCGTGAAGGAAGTCCAACTCGGTGTCGGGATCGACAATGACCAAGCCCGTCGGGCTTGGCTACTTGCGAGGCAATTTTTGCCAAGTGCTTGGTGCGCGCCACGCCAACCGAGATTGGAAGGCCAAGCTCTGTCCGCACTCGGCGCCGGATCGCGCTTGCAATTTCGCTTGGCGGACCGAACAGATGGGTGCAACCCGCAACGTCGGCGAAGGCCTCGTCGATGGAGATTCGCTCGACGAGCGGCGTGAAATCGTTGAGCACCTCGATGGCGGCATCGCCCAGCCGCTGGTAGTCCGTGAAATGGCCACCGACAAAGATCAGTTGCGGACAGAGCTCGCGCGCCCGCCGTCCCGGACATGCCTCCGCGGATTCCGAAGTGCCTTGGCTTCGTAAGACGCGGCAAGTACGACGCCGCCGCCGACAGCGATGGGCTTGCCGCGCAACGACGGGTCGAGCAGTTGCTCGACCGAGGCATAAAAGGCATCCAAGGTCCGCATGGAGGATGGTGGCTGTCGTTTCCATCCCGTCCGGCTTCCTGCGAAACTCAAAATATGGCGTTGAAAGAACATAAAGAGAACATGCCTGACGATTGTCAAGCGCGCATGGTCTGTGGGGCGCCGGCAATGTGCGGAATAGGAGAGGGCCGGAGCGCAATGGTGGGGGTGGGCCCATCGGTCCCGACTGTGAACTCGACCCTGGTTCATTGCGGCAGGGCGCGACAGCCGGGTGGCTAACGCTCCGCGCCGCCCGCGATTAGGATCGGCTGATTCTCGAATAGGAGCCTGTCATGCAAGCACCCTTCAACATTGTTGGGATCGATCACGTCGTGCTGCGCGCGGCCAACCCCGCGGCGCTCGAACGGTTCTACCTCAATGCCCTCGGCTTAAGATTCGAATGCGACAAGGGGAGTTGGCGCAGCTGCGCGCCGGAAACGCGCTGATCGACATCGTGCCAGCCGACGAGGCCGGGCCGGCTGGCGGCACCTCGAGCACCGGCGGAGCCAACCTCGATCACCTGTGCCTAAGGGTCGAGCCTTTTGACGCTGCGGCGATCACCAAACATCTGGCGGGGCAAGACATCGCCTGTGGGGCGGAGACTTTTCGTTATGGTGCCGAGGGCAACGGCCCATCCATCTACTTGCGAGATCCGGAAGGCAACGGCGTCGAGCTTAAGGGACCGGCAACTAACCGGTAGCGATCCTCAGCTCCGCGGGATGGCCGAATTCCACCGGCGCGAGGCGGAAGAGCAGCGCGCCGCCAATGCAATGCGGTTGTTGATAGGGGGTGTTAGCGGCGGCGACCCCGAGCGAGCCCGTGTGTTTATGGCCTTAGGACTGTGGTCGGGACGAGCCATAACAGCCGCTCAGGAGGCTCGCGGATGTGGATCGCGGCTCTCTCGGGTTGACAAATCAACAAAATCACGCGGGCGGACGTTCGACGGCGGGATGGCGGTTATGAACCGCGTCATCAAGGACAAGGCGGCCGTTCCTCTATTCTTTGACCAAACCCTGAAACGTTTCTGCGGTGGCAGGTTCGGCTGTTGCCAGCGTAGCGAGGCCGCCGTGCCGGTGAATATGCGTCTGCGCGATATCGTGACTGTCTCTCCTCACCGGTGCCCGGTGGCAAATGCCCCGGGCTCTTTTGACATGTGCCGCTCTCACTAGGGGCAGCCAGCCGTTACCATAGGTTCGCAAATCTATGAGCGTGGCTTCCACGATCGTCAGACGATCTGGTCATTTTGAATATATGTTGACCTGTCCCGTGATCCGGTTCGCCGGACGCCATGCCATCTCACGAGGTGGTCTTCATAACGAATGGATTTCCGCCCCCCGGTCCGTTGTTGATCCAGACGCTCTTGGATTGGAGATAGCCATCAATTGCCTCTATGCCGTTCTCCCGGCCAAGACCCGAGGCTTTGTAACCACCGAAGGGCATCATGAAGCTCACCGCTCGGTAGGTATTGATCCACACGGTTCCGGCTCTGATCCTTCTCGCCATTGTATGCGCGCGTTTGAGTGACTGTGTCCATACACCGGCACCTAGCCCGTACGCGATGTCGTTGGCGATCTCGATTGCCTCATCCTCATCCTTGAACTTAATGACTGAAAGCACCGGTCCGAACACTTCTTCTTGGGCAATCCGCATCCTGTTGCTGACTCCAGTGAAGATCGTCGGTTTTATGAAATACTGACCTCCACCTTCCTCCTTTTGCGCGGCTCCACCGCCAAGCACGCACTTTGCCCCCTCGCCTTTCGCGATGTCGATGTATGATAGGATCTTTTGATATTGCGGCGGCGTTGTTACCGGGCCAACTTGTGTCTCGGTCAGCGCTGGATCGCCGAGTTTTGCGGTCTTCGCCATCGCGACAAGTTTTTCCACGAACTGATCATGGATTGTCTCTTGCAGCAACAGACGGGAGCCCGCGATGCATGTTTGCCCCGTCGCCGCAAAGATGCCCGACACGGCGCCATTCACCGCATCATCCATAATGCAATCATCGAATACGATATTGGGCGACTTTCCGCCCAACTCGAGCGAGACTTTTTTGAATGTCTTCGCAGCCAGTTCGTTGACTCGGGCACCCGTCGCACTGCCGCCGGTGAAGGCGACTTTGGCGACTTTCGGATGCGCGACGAGTGGCTTCCCTACCACCGCGCCGTATCCCGTTACGACGTTTACAACGCCTGGCGGCAACCCCGATTCCGCAATAACAAGCTTCATAAACTCGAGCAAAGATGCGGACGTGTACTCAGATGATTTGATCACGACAGTGCAACCGGCGGCCAACGCTGGCGCAAGCTTCCACGTGGTAAGCATTAGCGGCGAATTCCACGGCGTGATAAACGCACAGACGCCCACCGGCTCCCGCAGGATGTAATTGAAGTGATCCGGTCGGTCGACCGAGACCACCGCGCCCTGGATCTTGTCGGCGAGACCCCCGTAGTAATAGAACCACTCCGGCATGTATTTGGTCTGCGCCACCATTTCGGAAATCAGTTTGCCATTGTCCCGGACCTCGACTTGACCGAGGTGTTCGGCGTGCTGCTCGATGAGCTGGGCGATCCGCCGCATGATCTTCCCGCGTGCGCTCGGGGTCATCTTCGGCCAAGGCCCGCTCTCGAAAGCCCGGGAAGCGGCTTCGACCGCTATGTCTACATCGACCTTGTCGCATTCAGGGATCAGCGCCCACGGTTGTGCAGTGTACGGATCGAAAGTCTGGAAGGTCTTACCGGAGGCCGCATCAGTCCACCTACCGTCGATATAGGTCTGATAGCTTTTGAGCTGGGTCGTACGATCGAGCATAATTGCCACCTATAGTGGGCGTTGAATTGGGCTATTGGAGCTTCAGTACCCGCTTTCGCGGGCTGGTGCATCATAGGCACGGATTTAGCGGGGAGAAAGGCGCGCTCATCGCCGGCTCGCCGATGGAGGCTGCATTTCTTGCGCGATGCGCCGCGCCTCGTCGCGCGTGAGGAGGTGCGCCGCCCAGCGACGGTCCAGCTCCCCTTCGAAATAGACGTAGGCGAGCGCGTGCCAATTAGCATCGCGGACGATGAAGCATCGCCGATCCAGCTTCGAGTTGGCCTCGTCGACGGACCAGGGCGGCGGGAAGCGGTGCTCGGGCTGGTCTACCGTCAAGACAAGAACGGCCTAACTGCAGCTTGGCGGCGGCGCTCGAAGGAATACGAAAGGGGGCTGAGGAATCCGGAGCGCGATCCGGATCGCCCACACGAGCAGAAGCTCTACTTGCAGGCGCAGCGCCCACCCCGTCTGAAACGACGAAGGCACAGTAAGCGCAGAGACTGCGTTGACGACGGAATGCTACGCGTCTTCCGGGAACTGTTCGCCGAGTTCAACGCACAGCTATCGCACAAGTCGTAGGATACGGTCCTGTGACCAACACCCCGTCACGGCTCAGCAGCTTGGCTGCCGCGCGGCGCTCGACCGACCAGGGCGGCGGGAAGCGACGTTCGGGCAAGCCTCAACGCTCCTGCTGCCGGTCGATGATGTTGAGCACCAGCTTCAAGTGCTCTCCGATCGGCGTTCCTCGGCGTTGATGCATTTCCGCGACGACGCGAGACGGCCTATTCAGAGTTTAGACTTGGCCGCTACTTCGACCCTTCCTCGGTGTGCCACTCGCTACATTCACGGCACTCGAAGGTATACAGATCGGGCAGGCCGCCAAATCGTAGCGTTCTTCGAACGAATTTCATTGGCTAGGCGCAGCCCAGACAGCGTGGTGGACGCGGCGGCCTGGGAGTGGACCTGCTAGCGCATTCGTCACACATGACACGTGTCCCACAACTGCCTCCAAACCGAGGCCGCCGCTGATATGAGGCGCGAGCATTACCGCGAGGTGGCTGGAGGTTTAATTTTTGGCAATCCGTTGTCCCATCACCGTGAGGTAATGGTGATGTCGGTGCATCAGCATGGTAACTACTGCTGTTGTTTCTACCAACAGAACGGGAAAACCCTCGCCATTCGACAACCAAACGACCAGGTGGCGGTTTCGATGTGCTTCCGCGTGCCAAGATGGGCCCAGCATAATGGCCAAAAGCCAGGAGCCGCCACCGCTTTCCAAAATAGGTGAGCGGGATGCCGCTATCGTCCTGAACGATGGTTGCGCTACGATCGAGCAAAAGCTTCCGCACGCCGGAGAAGTGCGGTTTGTGTAGAAGATATGACGCGCTCTTAATCAAACTATCGGCCGGACCAAGCTTGGCAAGGAACGCCGAAAAGCCGCTCCGCTCAAACGAGCCGTCGGCGAGGCCTGGTTCGGAGTTCGAGCTGACGCGTACATGAAGATACGGCAATGGGACGTCGCCATTACATCGCTTCAGGTTGGTGGAAGTGTGTTGCTGGTGAATGTCGATCAGTTCCGCGCAATCTATCCCGGATACCAGTCCGCTTCGGATCACGCGCAATGAGCAATGGCCGCACGTTCGTACCGCCGGCCATTAAGGGATTCGACGGCTCAAAGTGCTCGCGCAGTTCTCGCTTTTGGACGAGCGCGCGCGCAACAGCAAAGGCGTCCTTCAGACTTTTAGCTTCCCGGAGTGCCACGTTGAAAAAGGCATCGCCGAAATAGGTCCACTTGGCCTTGTCCCGGCAGCCGAACGACGGATGGTCGGGATCGGCCGCGGTGATTACCAGCGTATCGGGGTTCGCGAGACGAGGGATAAAGACTCCGGAATAGCAGGCCGAGATGACCACCACCTTGTGTCGCACGCCCGTCCGCGCCAGCATATCGGCGAGATCAGACGGCGTGAGCGTTTGCGTCGAGCCGTCCCGCTTTGACTGCAAGGCCGGCGCGAGAGCCGTGCGAGGTGAGAATCAAGAACAGAACATCGTTCTCGGCGTCCATCCCATTGGCTGCCGCCTGCAGTGACATAGTCAGGGCTTCGATCGTTGCAACTCCGCCTTTCTTCGAATTATATTGCACGTTGATCGGGCCGCTCCCGAAACGGTCCGCCACGACTTGTGCTGCGCCGCTCGCCTCCCTTCTAAACACGCCTTGATCGCCGAAAAGTCCAAAGGACACCACGCTCACCTTGCGAGCATCCCCAACGGCGTGCACCGTCGAAACCGACATCCCGACGGCCAAAGCAAAAGCGATGAGCGGCGCACTAAGCCGGTTGATCCAAGACTGGGACGCCAAGTCGAACCCTCGCTTCGTGATCGCCTCTATGGCATTAGCAGCAGCGAACCTTACGCCAAGAGCGGCGATGTCCACATCGCCTATCGAGTGTTTGGCCACCCGGCCGGCGGCCCTCGAGAATGCCAATCTCGGCTCGGCTGGACAATCCGGGGTCACTCGTGACCCCGCTTGCCAGCCACGAGGAAGGCGGCCCGCGCGACACGGCAATCACCCGTGAACAATTGAACGCAAAGGACAACTGCTTGGCCTGGCTGGTCCGGCGGCGTAGCATGCTGCGAATTGGCGGGCCAACCTGATTTTGCCACGGGTCCAGACGCTCGGCCCAGGGCGGGATGAATTCCGCGGGACGCGGCCGCGATCCAGCAGATTGCGGACTGGCTCGAAAAGCTCGGCATGTCCGAGTACGTCCGGCTCTTTGGTGAGCCACTGCTCTGATCCCGATAGTCAGCCCGACAAGCGGAAACTTGAATGCACGCTCTCACCGTTGTCGCTGCGTTCCTTGGCGGCGGCGCCGCCGTCACTTTCATCGGCGCGAAGCTGATCGAGCGGGCGCACCCACCATGCGGGCGCTTCCTCGAGATCGGCGGCCTGCGTCAGTACGTCGTCGAACTGGGCGAGGCCGCCGGACTCACGCGGAGAGTCATCGGCGTTGGCCGCGTGAAGACGCCGACCTTGGCCATTGTTTGCAAGCGCGAGTTGGAAATCCGGAACTTCGTGCCAATCGCCTATTTCGAAGTTGTCGCCACCGCGAAGGTTGCAGGCGGCCAATTCCAGATGCGGCACGCGCCGCAGGACCGAATTGTCCGGCGGGAGATTGCGCAAGAAATTGCCGATGCGGCTCGGGGCTTCGAGGGCGCGCTTACCGTGCGCGTCGAGGATAAACGCCAAGGGCCACCCAAGCTGCACGATCTGCCGTCGCTGCAGAAACTATGCGGCTCGCGATTTGGCTGGCCGGCCAGCAAGACACTCGAGGTGGCGCAGGAACTCTATGATGGCCAGGGCAAGAAGATCATCACCTATCCGCGCGCCGAGGTGCGCTACCTGCCGCAGAGCTTGATATCGGACGTGCCGCGGATCGTGGCCGGACTGCGGGTGGGTCAGTCGTTCAGCGCAATCCCCGTACCCGCGCCGCCAGTGATCCGCAGGGGTGCGAGCGGCACTTTCTACGACAAGGGGCTGGAGGGCGCGAGCCATCACGCCGTCATTCCCAACGTCAATACGATCGACAACCTGCGGGAGGTCTGGCCTCGTCTGTCGTCCGACGAGAAAAAACTGTTCGACGTCATCGCGCGAGCCTATCTGGCCGCCCTGATGCCTGACTTCCGCTACCGGCAGACTACCGCAACGCTCGACGTGCGTGGTTTCGAATTCCGCGCTTCCGGCCGTCAGCCCATTGATCTCGGCTGGCGCGCAGCATTTCCCGGACTGGCAGCCCGCCGACGAAAAGGGCGACGAGGCGCAATTGCTGCCGCCGCTGCGCAACGGCGAGACTGCGCAACTGCACGATCCGAAAATCGAGGACAAGGAGACCCGGCCACCGCCGCGTTACAACGAAGGCACTCTGATCGAGGCGATGCAAAATGCCTGGCGCTTTGTTGACGATGAGGTTCTGCGGGACCGCCTGAAGGAGGCCAAGGGCATTGGCACGCCGGCAACCCGAGCGGAGATCATCGGCGGGCTGAAGAAACAGGGTTTCCTGATTGCCCAGGGAAAGCACATCGTGCCGACCGAGGCTGGCTTGTCGCTGTTCGGCGTTCTCAAACAGGCCGACCCGGCTCTGGTTGATCCGGGGGTGACGGCGCAACTTGAATGCCTGCTCGACGATGTCGTTGTCGGCAAGCAGGAGATGGTCGGTGCGATCGACGCAGTGTGCAGTGTCGCCGAGCGAATCATCGGCAAGCTCAAGGAAGGCGCCGCCGCCGGCGGGCCTCCCTTGCTTGGAGCGGCGGTCGGCAACGGCCCCGGAACGTTTCCGCCAACGCCTGCGATGAAGCGCTTTGCCGACAGCCTCGCCCGGCAGAAGGGCATCAAGCCTCCGCCTGGCTACAAGACGTCGATATCGATCTGCCGAAAATTTCTCAACGAACACGCGTCCAAGAAAGCCGAGGGCGAAACTCCGGGGAAGCTCGACTCCAAACCAGTAAGCCCGGCACAGATGTTGTACGCCAAGAAGATCGCGCAGGGAAAAGGCGTCGTCATTCCCGAGGAGGCCAAGGCCAACTCGGCTGCTATGTCCGCGTGGATAGACTTCGAACCGAGGCACGAAGCGCCGCAAGCACGGTCGCAAGACCGCCTACAAGCTGGCAGGGTCAGTTGCGCCTCAATCGACCGCGACGACGAAGAGGTCTCGGAAACGCAAAGCTGACGCTGCGGCCGCTCCACCGGTTCCCGCGCAGCCAAATTCGGTTACAGGTACGCCGCTAAGGATTCCTTATGGCAACAAGGAGGTCGCTCTGAAGCTTGGCGCCCGCTATCGCTCGGGTGGGTGGTATGCCCCACCTGGAGTTGATCTTTCTGCATTCGGAGAGCGCGGATGGCTGTAACGCTCGGCGTGTGCCCGCCGCCTCCGTTAGCTCCGATCTGAAAATCGCGTCAAATCAGTGACGGTTGCACAGGCAGATCGAGCCGCAACACGCGGCTCGACCCTCCTGCCAGCATTATTTTGACGCCCCCAATGATTCGGTTGCCGTAAACGTACCCATAGCAACAGGTCCATCGGCAGTTTCTCCCACTACGGGAGAGGCTGGAAGCTAATGCATCGGCAGGGACACCGGCGTTTCAATCGCGGCGACGTGGTTCTTGACCGCCTTCTGCACCTTTTCGAAGGCACGCGCTTCAATCTGGCGCACGCGCTCGCCTGACACGCCGAACTCGTCGGCTAGCTCCGCGAGCGTGATCGGGTCTTCGGCCAGGCGCCGGCCCTCGAAGATGCGCCGGTCGCGCTCGTTGAGTATGCCGAGCGCATCGGACAGCGCCTTGCGGCGCTTATCGAAATCTTCGCTCGCGGCGAGCGTCATTTCCTGGTCCGGGGATTCGTCCACCAGCCAGTCCTGCCATTCGGCGGAATTGCCATTCTCGCGGATGGTATCATTGAGCGAGAGGTCGCCGCCGAGCCGGCGGTTCATGGCGATCACGGCGTGCTCCGTGACACCGAGGCGCTTGGCGATGAGCTTGACTTGATCAGGGCGCATGTCGCCCTCATCGAGCGCGAAAATCTTGCTCTTGGCCTTGCGCAGGTGGAAGAACAATTTCCTCTGGTTGGCCGTGGTGCCCATCTTCACCAGCGACCACGAGTGCAGGATGTATGCCTGGATGGCCGCCTTGATCCACCACATGGCATAGGTGGTGAACCGGAAGCCCTTCTCGGGCTCGAAGCGTTCGACCGCTTGCATCAGGCCGACATGGCCTTCCGAGATCACGTCGGTGATCGGCAGACCGTAGCCGCGATAGCTCTTGGCAATCTTAACGACGAGCCGCAAATGGCTAGTGACGAGCCGATGCGCGGCGTTGCGATCACCGTCCTCGCGCCAGCGCTTGGCCAGCATGTATTCTTCCTGGCGGCCCAACATCGGGAACCGCCGGATTTCTTCGAGATAACGAGTAAGGCCGGATTCGGCCGTAAGGATCGGCCAGGCGGCGGCGCGGGTCATAGTCAGCGCCTCCAATTAGTTTCGAAAAGAAATTATCATCATCCGACTCGGTTGTCAAGTTAATTTCGAAACACTACTATGTTTTGAAGAGGCTAACATGTCAGCGCGCGAAACGGCGGAACTGCTGCTGCTGGTGGGCCGGCTCGTGCAAGCCGACGGTTATGAGGGCGAACTCAGCCCTGCCCAATGGATGGCGCTCCGTTTTTTCGCCCGCGCCAACTCGTTCTCCCGGACCCCGTCGGCATTCGCGGAATTTCAAGCGACGACCCGTGGCACCGCATCACAAGCCATCAAGGCGCTTGAGGCAGTTGGGTACTTGGTCCGACAGCGATCTCAGGCGGATGGGCGAAGCGTTACTCTGCGCTTGACGGACAAAGGTCATGAAGTGGTTGCGCGCGATCCGTTCGAAGCTCTGGTGCGCGCCGTGGGCTCGCTCAACGCGCAAGAGCAAGCCGCGATGCGCGACGCCCTGCACCACGTGCTGACCACTGTAGCTGCGGATGGAGCGCATCGGCACTTTGGTGTCTGCCAGGACTGCGCGTACCTCAGTGGAGAAATGTATCCGCGACTCGACGAGAGCGAGCCGATCGGCCCTCGAATGCCTCCTGTTCGGCCTGCCGATCGAGCCGGACGACGCTGGTCTCCTCTGCGCCCATTATCGGCCGAAGAGCGAGTGCCGCGAGGACGGACATCGCGAATGAGTTCATCACTGCGATCTACTGAAAGGACGCTTAATTGACCTACGTCGTCAATGAGAGCTGCATTCGCTGCAAAACCATGGACTGCGTCGAGGTCTGCCCCGTGGATTGCTTCTACGAGGGCGAGAACATGCTCGTGATCCACCCGGACGAATGCATCGACTGCAGTGTTTGTGTGCCGGAATGTCCTGTGGACGCTATACAACCCGACACGGACCCGGGACTTGAGGAATGGCTGTCGCTGAATGCGAAATACGCGAAAATCTGGCCAAAGATTACGGTGAAAAAAGCGCCGCCGCCCGACTCTAAGGAGTGGGAGGGGAAGCCGGATAAACTTCAATATTTCTCACCAAATCCTGGTGCGGGTGATTGAGGCGGAGAGCGCCCACGCCGTATCGGTGCCGGACCTGAGATCGGCCCAACTGATCCAACCGGCGCAGCTGCGGCCGTGATCACGCGCTCTTCCATCGCTTGGTTCGCGGAGATCGCAACATCACTTTCGCAGTTGGCCGGTCTAGTGGCGACGGCTGACAAGAGGGACAAGCAACATGACCGAAGCTCTTGCTAGCAAAACCTGTACTCCCTGTCGCGGGGCAATTCCTCCACTCACGCGCGAGCAAGCTGAGTTCTTTCACGCACAGGCACCAGACTGGCAACTGCTGGAGGAAGCTCATCGCATCGAGCGGAGCTTTCGCTTCCGCAATTTCCGGGAGGCGCTTACCTTTGTTCAGGAGGTTGGTGAACTCGCGGAAGCTGAAGGCCATCATCCGAACATCAGCTTCGGTTGGGGCAATGCGACGGTCTCGCTGCAAACCAAGAAGATCAAGGGACTGCATGAGAACGACTTCATCATGGCTACCAAGATCGACCGCATATTCGCTCGCACGGCCGCGGGGTGAACGAGTTCTGCTTGTCCTGTAACTTGCGCCGCTTTTTTCGGTACCCACCGTGTTCTTCGATATGCAGACCGCGATGCGACAGCGCGCCTCGTGGGGTGCCGCCACAAGATCGCCACTGATGTTTGATGTGTTTCAAGCCGGAGGACAACCAGCCCGGCTGTTCGCAACAGGGGAGTAGCTTCGATGTGCGACTACAGTCTGGATTTCGTCGCATCCCGACCGGCAAAGGTCGGAGACAAGCTAATATCGACAAGATTTGATAATTCTATTACTCGTGGGTTTGCCGCAGTGGGGGAGCCAAACGTCGCGGTGTGTGTTCTTCCGGGAACGGAGATCGCATTTGAGCAGGAAGTCGAGTACCGACATGCTCTCTTACCGAACCAGAAGGTCGCAGAGAGGTTAGCTCGGTTCCGGAAGGTCAACATGGAACAGGCGTCTGTGCACCACGACGCGCTGGAATTTCCCGACGGAAAAATCATTCTGCTCGCCCGGCTGTGCGAAGGCCAGCACGCGACCGTGCTGCAGTTGCCGGCTTCTCCGCGCGCCACGAACGAAGCAGAGCAGCAGAAGCGCGATTCTCTCGTTAGCTGATCGGGCCGTTTGCTATCGAGCTTGCCTGGCTGTCGAAGCGATAGAAAAGAGCCATCGGGGTGCCGATGGCTCTTCCACTCCCCGCGCGCGGCAATAAAACCGCGTTGCCGGGGAGGTACCTTGGCCTTATGAAATCATTCCGTCGAAGGCCAACGCGACTGAGACGGCCGGCCCTCAGGGAGAGGGATCGTGCCACGTCTCGTTTGTCCTGCGGGGTAGCGCCTGCGATGACTCACATCTTGTCGGGGCTCTGAAATGAGCAAGTTCGGCGACAGCAATTCGAAGAACACGCTCTACTGCTCGTTCTGCGGCAAGAGCCAGAACGAGGTGCGCAAGCTCATTGCCGGGCCGACCGTCTTCATTTGCGCCGAGTGCGTCGAGCTATGTACGGACATCATCAGCGAGGAGAACAAGTCCTCGCTGGTGAAGTCGCGCGACGGCATTCCGACGCCGAAAGAGATCCGCAAGGTCCTCGACGACTACGTCATCGGTCAGGACCACGCCAAGAAGGTGCTCTCGGTCGCCGTCCACAATCATTACAAGCGGCTCAAGCACCAGACCAAGCACAACGACGTCGAACTGGCGAAGTCGAACATTCTGTTGATCGGCCCGACCGGCTCCGGCAAGACGTTACTGGCGCAGACGCTGGCGCGTGTCCTCGATGTGCCTTTCACCATGGCGGATGCGACGACGCTCACCGAAGCCGGCTACGTCGGCGAGGACGTCGAGAACATCATTCTCAAGCTGCTGCAGTCCGCCGAATACAACGTCGAGCGCGCCCAGCGCGGCATCGTCTACATCGACGAGATCGACAAGATATCGCGCAAGTCCGACAATCCCTCGATCACCCGCGACGTGTCCGGCGAGGGCGTGCAGCAGGCGCTGCTCAAGATCATGGAAGGCACGATCGCGAGCGTGCCGCCGCAGGGCGGCCGCAAGCATCCGCAGCAGGAATTCATGCAGGTCGACACCACCAGCATCCTGTTCGTCTGTGGCGGCGCCTTCACTGGCCTCGAGAAGATTATTTCGGCGCGCAGCCGGCCGGGCTCGATCGGCTTCGGCGCCAAGGTCATCGCGCCCGAGGATAGAAAGCAGGGCGAGATCTTCCGCGACGTCGAGCCGGAGGACCTGCTCAAGTACGGCCTGATCCCTGAATTCGTCGGCCGCCTTCCGGTGGTGGCGACGCTTGAGGATCTCGACGAGGCCTCGCTCAAGCTCATCCTGACCCAGCCCAAGAACGCGCTGGTGAAGCAGTATCAGCAGCTGTTCGCGATGGAGGGGGTCGATCTCACTGTGGCGGAGGAAGCACTCGGCGCCATCGCCAGGAAGGCCATCGACCGCAAGACGGGGGCGCGCGGGCTGCGCTCCATCATGGAGGCTATACTCCTTGACACCATGTTCGAACTGCCGAGTTTCGAAGGCGTCGAGCAGGTCATGATCTCTCAGCAGGTCGTCGAGGGTACCGCAGGACCGCTCCACCTGTACGCTGCTCGCGCCGGTGGCGCGAAGGCGACCTAATGGCGCTTACGCCGGACGGGCGAGCGATAGAAACCGACCAGTGGGCGCGACGGCCGTCGCAGGCGGCATACGCGAACAGACCATGACTGGGCGCATGCTCGGGCCGGCAGCGGGAAGACCGATGGCAAACAAGACCAAGGCAACACCGCAGAAGGAAGAAGCGCTGCAGAAGGGTCCCGAGATCCCGGATGCCGTGCTGCCGCTTCTCGATTTCTCCGACGCCGCCGTCACGAAGCTGATCAATGAGGCCACGAAGCGCGGCTACGTCACCTACGAGCAGTTCAATGCGGTCATGCCCTTGGAAGAAGTCACTTCCGAGCAGATTGAGGACATTCTGGCGACGCTCAACGAGATGGGCATCAACGTGGTCGAGACCGAGGAGGCCGAGGCCGACGAGGAGACGCGCGAGAGGTCCGAGAGCGAAGAAACCGAGTCCAGCGAACTCGTCGAGGTCACGCCGAAGACGCCGGGCAAATCCGAGGCTAAGGAGCCGATCGAGCGCACCGACGACCCGGTGCGCATGTATCTGCGCGAAATGGGCTCGATTGGGCTGCTCTCGCGCCAGGGCGAGGTTGCTATCGCCAAGCGTATTGAGGCCGGCCGCGAGGCGATGATCGCCGGCCTGTGCGAGAGCCCGCTCACCTTCCAGGCTGTCATGATCTGGCGTGACGAATTGAATGGCGGCAAAGTGTTCCTGCACGACATTATAGATCTCGAAGCGACGTATGCCGGACCCGACGCCAAGGCGGTGCCGGCGGCCGTGCCGGGCGTCGATGCGCCGCCCGCCGTGCCCACGAGGGCGCCCCCGTTTCCCCTGGTCGTGCCGCCGCAGCCTGTGGCTTCGCCGTCGACCCCACCGGCCCCCACGCCGTTCAAGACCAAGCCGCTGAACAGCGGCGGCGAAGAACAGACGGAGGAAGCCGCGCTCGATGAAGGCGATCTGGACGAGGACGATCTCGAAAACTCGATGTCGCTCGCCGCGATCGAGGCCGAGCTCAAGCCCAAGGTGCTGGAGACCTTCGACACCATCGCCGATACGTTTAAGCGCCTGCGCCGCCTGCAGGATCAGGACATCCGCAACAAGCTGCGCAACGAGTTGCTCTCTCCAGCGCAGGAGCGCAAGTACAAGAAGCTCAAGAAAGAGATCGTCGCTGAGGTGAAGTCGCTGCGAACTCAATCAGACGCGCATCAATGCCCTGGTCGAGCAGCTCTACGACATCAACAAGCGCCTCGCCGGCCACGAGGGCCGATTGATGCGGCTCGCCGAGAGCCACGGTGTCGTGCGCGAGGACTTCCTCAAGAACTATCTGGGCTCCGAGCTCGACCCGCTCTGGCTCAACCGCGTATCAAAGCTACCGGCTAAGGGCTGGAAGAGCCTCGTCGCCATGGACAAGGACCAGGTCAAGTCGCATCGCCGCGATATCCACGCGCTCGCGGGCGAGATAGGGCTCGAGATCGGCGAGTTCCGCAAGATCGTGCACATGGTGCAGAAGGGCGAGCGCGAGGCGCGCCAGGCCAAGAAGGAGATGGTGGAGGCGAACTTGCGCCTCGTCATCGCTATCGCCAAGAAATACGTCAACCGCGGCTTGCAATTTCTCGACTTGATCCAGGAAGGCAACATCGGCTTGATGAAGGCGGTCGACAAGTTCGAGTACCGGCGCGGCTACAAGTTTGCGACCTGCGCCACTTGGTGGATCCGGCAGGCGAGCTCGCCGAGCAGTCGCACACCATCCGTGTGCCCGTTCACATGATAGAGATGATCAACAAGATTGTGCGAACGAGCCGGCAGATGCTCAGCGAGATCGGCCGCGAACCGACGCCGGAGGAGCTCGCCGAAAAGCTCCACGTGCCGCTCGAGAAGGTGCGCAAGGTTCTCAAGATCGCCAAGGAGCCGCTCTCGCTCGAAACGCCGATCGGCGATGAGGGGGACTCCCACCTCGGCGACCTAATCGAGGACACGAACTCTATCCTGCCGATCGATGCCGCCATCCAGTCGAACCTGCGCGAGACAACGACCCGCGTGCTTGCCTCGCTTACCCCGCGTGAAGAGCGCGTGCTGCGCATGCGCTTCGCCATCGGCATGAATACCGACCACACGCTGGAAGAAGTTGGCCAGCAGTTCTTGGTCACCCGCGAGCGCATCCGCCAGATCGAGGCCAAGGCGCTTAGGAAGCTGAAGCACCCTAGTCGATCAAGCGTACTTAGGAGCTTCCTCAATAATTGAAATGGCGGAGCAGGATCAGTCAAGATCTAACATTTTCAAACTTCCGAAAACGTGGTCCGTATTGATCTGGAGGAAGAATCGCTCATTCAGGCGCCCTTCGAGGGCGTCAGCGCTCAGCCACCCGCGCAGCTTCGACCACCGCCGTCGCCCTAGCCGTTGTGTACTGCGATGGCGAAGGCTTTCTTCTGGCCAACCAGAACGACAAGGCGCTTGTCGCGGGTGACGCCGTACCAATTACGCTCTAGCCATCAGCCTTATCGCGGCCCGCCCCCTGGATCGCCTGCCACACCTTGAACGGCGTGCAGGGCGTGTCGATGTGCTTGATGCCGAGCATCGAGAGCGCATCGACGATGGCGTTGACCCCGGCCGACAGCGAGCCGACCGTACCGGCCTCGCCCGCGCCCTTGACGCCGAGCGGGTTGGTCGGCGTCGGCACCGGATTGTCCTCGATCACCACGTTGCAGAAGTCCTCCGCACGCGGCATGGCGTAGTCCATGAACGAACCGGTGAGCACTTGGCCGTCGCGGTTATCCATGACATTTCTTGCGCGATGCCGCCCATGATCTGGCCCTTGACCAGCAGCGGATTGATGACGGTGCCGACGTCGTCCACCACCCAGTAGCCGACCATGCCCGTTGCCCCGGTCTCGGGATCGATCTCGACTTCGCAGACGTGGCAGCCGTTTGGGAAGTTGCCGGAGCGGGCGCGGTAGGTCGCTGTCTCGTAGAGGCCAGGCTCCATGCCGGGCGGCAGCTTGTCCAATTGGAAGGCCGACTTCGCCACTTCGTGGATGCCGAGGCCCCGATCGGTGCCGGCAATGGTGAAGCGGCCATCCTTGAATTCTATGTCGTCTTCGGCGGCTTCGAGGAT
Source organism: uncultured Alphaproteobacteria bacterium (assembly GCA_963822795.1). GTDB lineage: Bacteria > Pseudomonadota > Alphaproteobacteria > Rhizobiales > Xanthobacteraceae > Bradyrhizobium. The sequence continues at coordinate 33,803 of CAWGJM010000049.1, read as the reverse complement.
GTGGGCCGCGAGCTTCTTGCCCTTGGGGACGATCTTCTCGCTCACCATAACGATGGCTCCCCCGCTCATGGTGGTCGAGCGCGAGCCACCGGTGCCCATACCGAAGGCGCGTCCCTGCCGAAGACCGCGCCGAGCGCCGTCAGGTCACCGTGATGTTCTCCGACTTGGTGGGCTCAACGGCACTCTCGGCGCGTATGGACCCTGAGGACCTGCGCGAGGTCATTTCAGCCTATCAGAAGTGCGTCGCGGAAACTGTGCAGCGCTTTGGTGGCTTCGTAGCAAAATATCTGGGCGATGGGGTGCTCGTATATTTCGGCTATCCGCAGGCGCATGAGGACGATGCCGAGCGGGCGGTGCCGGCAGGACTTGAGCTGGTTGGTGCTGTTAGTGCGCTCAAGTCAAACGCTCCCCTACAAACGCGTGTCGGCATCGCGACCGGCCTCGTTGTCGTCGGCGACCTGATCGGATCGGGCGCCGCGCAGGAGCAGGCGGTTGTCGGCGAGACGCCGAACCTTGCAGCACGCCTGCAGGGGATTGCCGAGCCGAACACGGTCGTCATCGCGGAGAGCACGCGAAGACTTCTAGGCAATCTCTTCGAGCTTGAGGACCTCGGACCAAAGGACCTCAAGGGCATAGCAGGGCCAGCGCACGCCTGGGCAGCGTTGCGGGCAAGCTCAGTTGAAAGCCGCTTCGAGGCGCTGCACGCGAGCGGATTGACCGAGCTTGTCGGTCGGGGAAGAAGAACTCGAACTTCTGCTTCGGCGCTGGTCAAAGGCAAAGACCGGCGAAGGCCAAGTAGTTCTCCTTTCCGGCGAGGCAGGCATCGGCAAGTCGCGGCTCACCGCTGCATTGCTGGAACGCCTTGCGGGGGAACCGCACACGCGCTTGCGCTATTTCTGCTCGCCACAGCACACCGACAGCGCTCTTTATCCGGTCATCGGCCAGATGGAGCGCGCCGCCGGGTTTGTGCACGACGATAGCCCGCAAGCGAAGCTCGACAAGCTCGACGCGGTGCTGGCGCAGACCCACTTCCAAGCAGGACGCCGCGCTCTTTGCCGAGATGCTGTCGCTTCCGAGCGATAGACGCTATCCCGCGCTCCAACTCACTTCGGAGCAGCGCCGGCAAAGAACTCTCGAAGCGCTCATTTCACAAGTAGAGGCACTGACACGCCAAAGTCCGGTGCTGATGATCTTCGAGGATGCGCATTGGACCGACCCCACGACCCTGGAATTGTTTGGCCGCGTCGTGGACCGGGTTCGTAGCCTTCGTGTACTGCTGCTCGTAACGTTCCGGCCAGAGTTCGAGGCGCCGTGGATCGGACGGCCTCATGTAACCGCTCTCACTATCAATCGGCTTGGAGAGCGCGAAATTCTCGCCATGATCGAGGGCGTTATTGGCAACAAGCCGCTGCCAGCCAACATCCGCCAGGACATCATCGAGCGCACCGACGGCATTCCCCTGTTCGTGGAGGAGATGACGAAGGCGGTGCTGGAGCCAGAGAGCCAGGGCGCACTTGAGCATCTCACAACGACAGTTCCCTCCTCCGCACTGGCTGTCCCGGCAAGCCCGCTAGCATCCTTAATGGCGCGGCTCGATCGGCTTGGGTCTGCCAAAGAGATCGCGCAGATCGGGGCGGCGATCGCACGGGAATTTTCACACACGCTGCTCGCGGCGGTAGTGCGCAAGCCGGAGGTGGAGTTAACGTCGGCACTCGATCGAACTCATGGTCGCTGGTTTGCTGTTCCGACAAGGCATGCCGCCGCATGCGACCTACCTGTTCAAGCATGCCCACGTACAGGACGCGGCCTATGGCACGCTGTTGCGCGAGCCGCGTCGCGCGCTTCACGCCCGGATCGCTGAAATTCTGGAGCACCGATTTGCGGAGAGCGCCGAGAACCAACCGGAGCTACTCGCGCGTCATTGCACTGAGGTCAACCTGATCGAGAAAGCCGCAGGTTTCTGGTGCAAGGCGGGACAGAGATTGCTGGAGCGCTCGGCGCTGGTCGAAGCGGCAGAGCAGCTCTCGCGTGCGCTCGGGCAACTTGCGACCCTCCCCGCCACGCCAAGCGCTACGTCGCGAAGAGATCAAACTTCAGGTTGCCCTCATCGCGCCGCTCATCCATGTCAAGGGATATGCCGCGCCAGAAACGAAGGCGGCTGCGGAGCGAGCGCGCTTGCTCATCGAGCACGCTGAAGCGCTCCGCAAAACACCGGAAGACCCGCTGTTGCTATTCTCGGTCCTCTACAGCGTTTGGGTCGCCAACGTTATGGCATTCAATGGCGAGGTGGCCCGCGAGCTGGCCGCGCAGTTCCTTGCGCTCGGTGAACAGCAGGGGGGGACAGCGCCGCTCATGATCGGTCATCGCCTCATGGGTGCCACCTTGTGGCTGCTCGGGCATATTGTGGAAGGTAGAGCGCACCTCGATCGCGCGCTTGCGCTTTATGATCCCATCCAACATCGACCGCTGGCGACACGTTTCGGCCAGGACGTGTCCGTAGTAACATTATCAAATCGGTCCTCTGCTTTATAGCTACTAGGTCAGCGTTTCCGAAGTTCGAATCATATCATGCGGCCTTGTCGAGCTTGTAGGTCCATGTGTGAACGACCGGATCGTTGTTGAAGTAGTCCACGGCGGCCATGAGGCGGTCCTTGAGCTCTTGTTTGGAGGCGACGCGGATGTGGCGCAGAATCGAACGGGCGAGCTTCGAGAAGAAGCCCTCGACTAGGTTGAGCCAGGAGCCATGTTTGGGTGTGAAGGTGAACTCAAATCTGCCGGCGGGCTGCTCGGCCAACCAAGCTCGGGTTTCCCGCGAGACATGCGCGGAATGATTGTCGAGGATCAAATGGATTGCCGTGTGGGCCGGGTAGGCCGCATCGAGGATTTTGAGGAACTCGATGAACTCGCGGCTGCGGTGGCGATCCTTCGCCAGGGCGTGAACCTTGCCGGTCAGCAGGTCGATACCGGCTAGCAAGCTGACCGTGCCGTGGCGCTTGTATTCGTGGTCGCGCGCGAAGGTCGCATGAACGTGCGGTTCGGGTGGCAAGTCGGGAGCGGTCGTCGCGATCGCTTGGATGCCGGGCTTCTCGTCGTAGGAGATGATCGCCACCGTGTCGCTCGGCTTCTTCTTCGATGCGACTGCGGCATTCTTCAGGAGCTTCACCTTGCGATAAACGCACAGCACTTCGGCCATTTTTCCCGCAAACTCGGGGTCGCGTTGCTCCAGGTAATAGCGCACCTTGTGCGGCTTCACCTCCTCCTGATCGAGAATCTTGCAAACCGTGCCCTGCGCCAGATTGGCCAGGCACGCATGTCCCTGCGCCGGTCCGTGCTCGCGGGCGTGGCGGGCGAGAAGCCGCGTCGTCCACAATTCGTGCGGATAGCCCAATTCCTTTGCCTTCCGGCAAGCCAGCGACGTCAACCACGCCTTGGCTTCGATGGTGATCGTCGGCTCCTTGCCAGGGCGCGGTCGATCGTCCAGCGCGGCCATCGGGCCTTCCACCACGGCCCGTTCAACGCAACGCTGGACGGTCTGATGATGCAGCCCAAGCGCCTGTCCCACCGCAAAAAACGACGGGTCTTTCCGATAGGACAACAAAATCCGCGCCCGTTCGACCCGGCTCGCCGGCTCGGTTCGCGACTGCGCTATCGACCTCAATCTCTCCACATCCGCATCTTCGAGCGACAATTCAATCGCTCGCCGCCACGCTGCCATTTCGGTCCAATCCTTCGCTCAAAGCCCCGCGCACCGCACATATAGGAGTTTGAAACGACAGATGAATCCCCCGCTTATGACAACTTTCATGGAATCGATCGACTAGGCTATCCCGATGCCGCGCTCGCAGACGCTGAGCGCGCGCTTAAGGCTGCCCGCGAGATCGGTCACGCGGCCACTTTGCTGTACGTCTTATCGTTCATACCAACTACCTACATTTGGAGGGGAGATTACGCGACAGCAAAGGCGCTTGTCGACGAAGGAGTTGGCAAGTGAAAAAGGTGCAGTATTTTGGAAAGCGCAGGGAATGTTGAACTTGGGTTGGATTTCCGCTCTGACAGGCGAGAGCGCCGACGCGATCGAAAAATTGACCTCGGGCATCACCGGAGTCCGGTCAACAGGAGCAAGCAGGCTGTGGCTCGCTTTCTCGGATTTGGCAGGAGCCTATGCGGAACTCGGCCAATTCCATGACGCTTGGCGGTGCATTGACGAAGCGATTGCAGCGATGGAAACACACATGGAAAGACTGTGGGAAGCCGAAATCAGTCGCGTGGCGGGCGAAATCGCCCTTAAGTCCCCCGAGCCCGAGGCGACGAAAGCGGAAGCGTATTTCGAGCGTGCGCTTTCGGTAGCGCGCGAACAGCAAGCTAAGTCCTGGGAATTGCGCGCGGCGATGAGCATGGCGCGGCTCTGGCGCGAACAGGGAAAGCGGGATGAGGCTCGCGAGCTTCTCGCTCCGGTCTACGGCTGGTTTACTGAGGGATTCGATACGGTCGATCTGAAAGAGGCGAAGGTGATGCTGGACGAGTTGGCAGCTTGAGAAGCGCTCATCCCTCCGGTATCCCGGCCTGCGGGTTCAAAGTGGACTTAGGCATCGAAGTGTTGGCAAAGACCCGTCGGCACTGCGCAAGGTGACGGCGTGGCCGGAAAATATGACGATAACCATCCCACCGCACCGACGAATTTTTCCGATGAATAGTTCGCAACGCATTTCCCCTTGATGGTGCGATTCGCGGCGGCTGGCACTTCCTCACCGTCCGCGTCTATTATGAGGACACCGACTTCACCGGCATCGTCCATCACGCTAACTATCTGCGCTACATGGAGCGCGGGCGTACCAACCATCTAAGGCTCATCGGCGCCGACCACCGCGCACTGTTCGAGGCGACCGAAAAGGAAGCGCCGGGTTATGCCTTCGTCGTGCGCTCGATGACGCTCGACTTCCTCAGGCCCGCGCGCATGGACGACGTGCTTGAGATCGTCACCGAGCCGGAAGTTAGGTTCGAGCTGGTGATTAATCTCAAGACTGCCAATGCGCTCGGCCTCACGGTGTCGCCTTCGCTGCTTGCGACTGCCGACGAGGTGATCGAATAAGGGTTAGCGACTTCCGCTCCGGGTCGTGTGTCACGAGCATCGCCAGGAGTAGGGCGATGCGCAACTGTACGAGAGATGAAGGAGGGCCCTTCGGGTTCGGCAATCAGGTGCTGATCTCAAGCCACCGCAAGCTGCTGTGGTCAAAAGCCGTGGTGGTGAGCGTTGCGGAAACGCCGGCACAAGATTCCGGCAGGCAAGGTCGAGAGAGGCGAGCGCAAGCGAACCGCTGCAGAAGTGTCGAAAGCGGATTAGGCGATGTCGAAACCGGGGGGTGACCCTTCCTCCGGGATCAGCTCGGGGGATGCCTGAGACTGCCCGAGCGACATCCGGCATGTAGGCGGCGCGAAGCTCGACCAGGCTTTCGTACGGAACGTGAGAACCTGTGCTCTGTCACGCCGCTGGCGTGAAGGGAGAAGCCGCAAGCGGATCCAACCGCGAGGGCGAGAGTACCGACGCGGAGCGCAGGGGCGGAGCAGCCCGTAGTGGCGTGGAAGGCCCTGTAATGGGGCCGGAGCGAAGGGGCTGCGTTGTTCGGCCTTGGCCATTGGCCAACTGGAAACGGGAGGAGATCCTATGCAGGCGCGGCGGGGGTACCGTATCGGTGCTAACCCCACCACCCAAGGCGTAGGAGAACGTGATGACGGTCCGCACAGTAACAAACCTACCCGCCGTAACGCATGGTGAAACGGTGCGGTGTTTATTTGCAATCGAATTGAGCACGATGAGCTGGGTTGTCGCATTCAATACACCATTATCCGAGAAGATCAGCCGCCACGCCTGCACGCTGCAACAAAGGGGTATCGAAAATGCCGGGCAAGATGGTGTTAACGCGAATGGCCTCACTGGAAAGGTCGCGGGCGACGGTCAGCGTCAGCCCGACAATGCCGGCCTTCGAGGCCGTATAGGCGGTTTGTCCAATCTGACCGTCTTCCGCAGCGACTGACGCAGTATTGACGATTGCGCCGCGATCGCCGTCCGGCAAGACATCAAGTGTCAACATGCCAGCGGCGCTCTTGGTGATGCAACGAAACGTGCCGATCAAATTGACCTGAATGATGCGTTCGAAATTGTCGAGTGGATACTCCTTGATCTCGCGGGTCTGCTTGTCGCGCGAAACCGTCTTCACGGAGCCGCCGACACCGGCACAATTTACTAGGATGCGTTCCTGTCCGATCGCGGCGCGCGACTTCGCAAATGCAGCATCGACTTCCAGCGTCGAAGTTACGTTGACCTTACAGAATACTCCGCCGATTTCGGCGGCTAGAGGCTCGCCAAGATCAGTATTCATGTCGAAGAGCGCGACCTTGACCCCATGCGACGCTAACATCCTAGCGGTCGCTGCGCCAAGGCCGGACGCTTCGCCTGTGACGACGGCCGAAATCGATGAATTCAGCTTCACGGCTCTGTTTCCTCACCCTTGTTGCCCAGGTGTTCGGCAGCGATGACTGACGCTCCTCCGCATGACAAAATCCCTGCCAAGTCAAGCGCTAGCGAGAAGAACAGCGGCGATTCCTTGTGCCCGGCTACTTTCGGGCTCCTGAACCCGCCGGACGAGCAATTTTAGCGATAGGTTGGGTCGCGGTAGAGTCGAGGACGGGCGCGGTGGCTGTGCTCTGAAGAGCCCGCTCCGTTTCCCGTCCCCGCTCATCAAACCGGCGCTGATTTCCAGCATCCGGCTTTCCGACCGGCGTCACCGTACGACCCACGGCGGGCGTCCATTGTGCCGCGCATAAGATGCGAGACCGCAAGTTCTCCAAACACTTCGCTAAAGGAGAACCGTGAGGTGCCGCGTTTGCTCACATTGTGTCGCCTGCGGAGGAAGTTCCGCACGCGGTCATAGACGTGGGCGTCAACGGCCCGGTAGGCCGGCACACGCGTTCCATGGCTGAAGTATGCTGACCAGCCAATCAGCAGCTTGTTCAGTCGGTCACGTACATCAGGCCATGAGCCCTTGTTGCCGGGTACCAGCAGCTCGCTGATCTTCGCCTTGATCCGCTGCACACTCTTCTTGGATGGGCTCGCGCCCAGATACCGCTGGCCATTCTTCCACCAGTAGTGCGGCCCGAACGAGTAACCAAGGAACTCGAAGCGTTCCTTCCGGGCGTCCCTGATCGAAGTTTTGGCCTCGTTCAGGCTGAGCCCTAGCATTGTCATCACCGCCTTCGTCCACATCATTGCCTCCGCCGCATGACCGCAGCTGAGGATAACGAAGTCATCGGCATACGCGATGATCTGCGCCCGGAACGCTTCACCGCATCCGGTGAACCGCCCAAGGACCGATTCCAGCTTGTCGAGTTTCTCGTCGTTGCTGTCCCCGGGCATGAGGTCTGCCGAAAAAGTCAAATGTTGTATGACCGGGAAAAGCGGTGAGTTGGTATGGTAGGGCGAGCACTGATAGCTGATGCGGATAAAGGTTTCTTTAGCGATCGCGTCCACCACTGCGCGGCACACGCGCGATTTGCCGATGCCTCCTTCCCCCGACAAAAGCACCAGCTGCCCTTCTCCCGCCTTTGCCAGATTCCAACGTTGCAGTCGAATATTGGCCGAGCCCTAGGCTGTCGAGCCACTCCAAAATACGACGCATCATACCCCCCTCAAGCATCGCGCCCAGCCTAACTAAGTTTAAGGCCTTTTTCGACCGAAACTGGACATGCTCAGCATAGCATGGAGCAGGTTTAATGGGACAGTGTCGGCTACGATGAGAAATTCCGGCACGCAAGTTTGCTACCTCTCTTGGCCTCGGTGTCTCCGGCAGATCGACACCACTCAGCCGAAGTTGGAAGTTTCAGGTCGCGTATTTGCTGAGGGGACCCATTGGACCGGCCGATTGCTGGCGAAGTCGGCAGGCGTGAGTTTGCGATCGGCGCGGCACATGCTTGAGGCTCGCCAACTCGCCCAGAATTGCATCCGGCCGCCGATCAAGAAATCCAGAAAGCGGGAGCCAGCGACCCGAACGCCATAGGCAAGGAATTAAGCCAGGTACAGGTCGGCCTTGTTCATCGCCGACGTCCGAAAAACCTGTAGGAGAGCAGTCATTGTTTGCGGCACGCCTGCCACGTAGACTCAGAAATCGATCGTCAGCCGAAGCTCAGTCTTGAAGTTATAGACCGGATAATCTTTCACGATCGGCGCGGCGATCTCCCAGGTGATCATCGCCTTGTCGGTTATTTTTCGTCCAATCGCCGCGTCGAACGGAAGGAACAGCCGTCCAGTCTGACCCGGTACCGGATCGCCGTAATTGATGCGGATATCGTATGAGGGATAAAGCGTCACGAACCAGCGGTCGGGCAGGCCAATATTGAGTGTCGGCGCAATTTGCGGCTCATTGCGATTGCGCCGGGACGGGTCACCGCCAAAGCTGACTGCATAGCGCAGCTTCGGAACGAAGTAGGTATCGTCGCCGAACTCGAGGAAAGAGTAGCGGATGCCAAATCCGGGCATGATCTGCCACCGTCCGGTGCCGAGAGAGTCTTCCGCAGTCGGCGCGACCAGCCGGGCTCCGAACCCATAACCCCAGCGTTCATTGATCGGGCGACTGAGTACGCCCTGAAACACCGTATCGCCGATCCCAAATTCGCCACTTGAACCCGGCGGCGCGGACGTGACAGTCGTCTCATTGATCAGCGCAATTTCAGACAGCCAACCGAATTTCCATCCGGCGCCTAGCGCGACGGCGCCGCCACCGCGAAGCAGCAAGGCTTGTGCATCGACGGACTTCGCGATCCCCGAGGTTCGGTCCTCCAGACGCATTTCGACATACGCCTTTTCCGGTCGCGTGATGTCGAGCCCATTATAGTCTGCGCCATACCTGAAATCGGTGCCGCGAGCGTCATTCGCGGAATCGGTAGGCGACTGCGGATCGGAAAGCGCACTGGCGGTCTGCGCAACGAGCAGCGCAAGGCCGGCAAGCACGGATGTTCGGGGCGAGCTGTCCTGGCGACGCGACATCAGGCGGCGGCCAGACGCGCGAAGATCCAAAAAGAGGCCGTGCTACCGACGGCATAACCTGCCAGGCGCGGCGCCCAGATCGGAACCCAACCTGGCGCTGCGCGCACCAGCCGGCGTGAGATGGCCCAGGCCCCGAGAAGGGCGGCGATGAAGGCGAGCTGCCCAAGCTCAACACCGACATTGAAGGAAAACAGCGCAAGCGGGATCTCTCCCTGCGGCAGCCCGATTTCGGCGAGCGCGCTGGCGAAGCCGAGGCCGTGCAGCAGTCCGAAGCAAAAGGCGATCAGCCACGGATAGGCTTGGGTCAGCCCGCGCGTGCCGCGCTTCTGCACCAGAAGCTCTCGCGCCAGAAAAAGGATGCTGAGCGCAATGCTCGCTTCCACCGGCGCCGCGGCAACGTGGACGACGCCCAATGTCGCGGCCGTCAACGTTATGCTGTGAGCGAGCGTGAAAGCGGTGATGGTCCACAATAATTTGCGCCGGTCGCGGACCAGCAGCACAAGGCAAAACACAAACAACAGATGATCAAGTCCGAACAAGATGTGCTCGGTGCCCAGCACGAGGTAGGTGCCGGCAACGGCCGCGAAGCTTTGCGAGATGGGGATCTCGACCCACGGCTGCGACGGATGCACCAGCGTGGTCGTGTGCGTGCCGTCGAGCGCCTGCACCCGCACCAGAACGTCAGTGATGGTCGCTTGCAGGCCGACGAACTCGATGCGCTTGCCGGCAAGGCCGTTCTTGCCGGCGTCGATCAACCGGCGTTCGAGCAGCTGGCCGGAAAACTCCTTGACCGATGGCGGGATGATGTTGCGCGCGTCGTCGGGGAGTTTCAGCACGACCGGCAGCTGCATTCCGGCGTTGATCGGCGTGCGCCACAACACTTCATAACGCCCCGGGACGGTCTCGTTGATCTCCAGATACGCCGGCCGCAACTCGTGCGCTTGCGCAATCGAACCGTGAAGCAGGGCCCCAAGCAGGATGCAGAGAAGCAGCAATCGCGTGAACATCAAAGCTCCTGGGCGGGCTCAGGGCGATGACGCGGCAGCGTGGGCCACGGTGCCGCTCGGCGTTGCCGGGGCGCTTGCTGGCAGCACGATCTGATAACGGGTTCTCATGGCCTCGAACATCTTGCGTTTGGCCTCGGCGCGTTGCTCATCCATCCATACGGACTTGACCGTCGCCTCGATCTCCTCGAAGGGCGGCACCCGGCCGGGAATCTTCGATTCGACCCAAACCAGATGCCAACCCAATCCGAACTCGACGGGTCCTTGCCACTGTCCCTCTTTGAGTCCCGGCAGCGCCTGCGCGAAGCTCGTCCCGAATATGCCGGCAACCTGATCGGACGACCGCTCGGCGTAAAAGTCCTGGAACATGAACGGGTCGGCGAGTCCTGCTGGTCCCGGTGCTTCTTCCGCCTTGCCGGCAAGCTTTTGCAGCGCGTCGGCGGCATCGTCGTGCGCCCGCGCGCCGCGCCGATCGGGCGAGAAATACAGATGACGAAACGTCACCAGGCTCGGTAGTGCGAAACGTTGCGCGTTCTGCTCGAACCAGTGCCGAAGCTCGTCCTCGGTCGGTTCGCGCAGCGCCGCGACGTCATCCATGACGAATTGCATCTTTTGCGCCAAGCGGCGCTTGACGATGGTGTCGTCCTTGTCGAGGCCGAGCGCCATCGCCTCGCGGGAAAGAACCTCCTCGCGGATCTTGCCATCGAGGAGGTTACGCATCTCATCCGCCGTGGGCGGGCGGCGCCATTGCGCCATCCAGGCGATCCGAAGCTGCGCCAGGTCATCCGCCGTAATCGCGATGCGATTGGCATCCTGGCGCTGAGCGGTGCCGGGATTAAGCGCGTCGTGGACGGCGAACAGTGCTCGCCCCGATCAGCAAGACATGCAAGAGCGGCTCGCGCAGCCATTGCCGCAGCCGCGATCGCATCCTCCTCATCGATGCGAACTCATCCGAACCCATGGTGGCGCTCTTGTCGGCAGCGGCCTTCGCGCTCGATCGGCGACCTGCCGCTCACGGCTTCAAACCTTCGACTTCATAATTCGCATAGCCAAACTCGTTGCTGCGCGCGGCGACGGTTTTGTCGCCCAGACGGTAGACGGTGACCTCGAAGGGTGTCCCCTCAATCGTGGTGACGACATGGCCGTTGCGAATTTCGTACTCCGCGCCCAGCCCATTGGGGTGCATGAGGTCGCCCATCTGCTCGGAATCGGGCAGTTTGCCATCGATGCTCGAGATCAGGCGCTGGCCGTCGACCCCGTAGGTGATCTCAAACCGCTGATTGGTGACCGTATTGCGTACCGCCACGGTCTTGCCAACGATCAGCGCGCGCAGCTGTGCGTCGTCGAGCGGCGTCGCGCCTCTTTGCGTGAGATCGGCCACGGTCATGCCGTGCGGCGCCTGCGCCCGCATTTCGGCCGTCGGCGTGTACCAGATCGGCGAAGTCCAGGCGCGATCCTGAATGGTTACCGCGACGTTGCTCGGCGGCGGCACGCCCAAGGTCTTGGCATCGTAGGTAGTCCAGCGCGGGGTCGGGATTTCCACCACGCGCGCGTAGTAGAAGGCGTGCAGAGCTCGGACTGAAATCCGGATCCGTCCACACGGTCTTCAATTCCACGGCGCCGATCGTGTTCTCGTACGTGGCGTTCTTGATGTCGACCGTGTTGCCGACCGGCGGCAACGTCAGCTCGTTGCCGCCGAAGAGAACATTATGAATCGGACTGCTGCTCCGCGTGAGCACCCGATTTCCCGACCACGCGACGTCATAGATCTTCTCGAAAATCTGGCCGCTCTTGCTCCAGCCCTTGACGATCTGGATGCGATCCAGATTGGCTCCGTCGGGGTCCTTCACCGCCCACACGATGAATGTCGGCGCCTTGCCCTTCGGCGGCGGCAGGTCGCCGCCCATCGGCACGCCGCCGGCGTAGCCGGCCTTCACCCAGTCCGCCTGCTTGAGCGCGTCGGGGCTGAAGTCCCAGCCGCCGAACAGGCGTACCTTGATGCGCGGGCCGCTGGTGCCGAACGTCTCCTTGCGCTGCATGGCGGCGAAGATCGACTCGCGCGTATTCTCCTCCGCCCAAACCCCGCCCAGGCCCGACACGCTGAGCTGATCCATAGTCAAACCGGATTCTTTCTTGCCGCTCAAGCGCGCCTGCGGGGTCGCGTCGAGGAGCCCGTGGCCGCCGAAATAGTTCGACGCCTCGTAGGCAACGGCGGTGTCGTGCGAGTCGCTCGCGCCCACGACCCCAAATTTGTACGGGTTGTAGCCGCGGGCGTCCTGCATACCGAGGCCGTTCTGGTAGGCCTCGCGAATATAGCTGCCGTGAATCCTGGGCACGCGCTGCACGCCACCCAGCAAATAGGTGAGAATCTCGAAATTGCCGAACTCGTCGTTGGGCGAAAGGCTCGGATGCGTCTCCGACGTACCTTTAAGCTGCGTAATTTCCGCCAGCGGTTCGTTGTTCGTCCGGTCCTGCGCCCAGGCGGCGTCGATGGGACGCCCCTTGCTGTCGACGTCCAACGGGAACATCGCACCGTCCGACAAATTCGCGTTATGCGAGATCGCCAACAACTCGTTGCCGGCGCGGCGCTGCGTGTCCATCCATGCCCAGAGGTCCTCAGGATGGGTCGAATCGATAGCGCTGAACGGAAGCTCCGGTACCTTCTTCGTATCCTTGAAGATTAGGTTGCGATGCAAATTCATGTTGTTCGGCGTCGAGCTCCATTCATAGGCCGCAAAGGTCGTGAACTTGCCCGGCTGGTAATACTTGTCGGCGATCGCCACGGTCTGTTTCCAGATGTTGCCGGCTACTTGCGGATCAAGGAGCTCCTTGATCGGCTCCTTCTTGAGTATGGAGGTGGCGAGGAAGAGGTAGATTTTCTGGATGTCGTCCCTGTCACGGACCTTCAGTTTCTCGGCAATGGGCAGCTTGCTCAATTCGGAGCCAGGGTCATTCGCCAGCCGGACCGCGCCGACATATTCCGCGTGATCGGTCACTGCCTGGAAGTCGAGCGGGCGCTTGAGCTGCACCGTGTAGCCGCCCGGGTGCTTGACCGGCTGGCCGAGCGCGAATTGGTACGCCTCTTCCGGCCCCGTGACCGTGGTGCCGAACACGTAGGCGTCGAACGACCAGCTGGTGTGGACATGGGTCTGGCCGAAATAGGCGTTCCGCTCCGGGTTGCCTTGGGCGAAGCCTGGCGAAGCGGCAAGCATGCCGACGCCAAATCCGAGTACCCTTATCGCTAAGCTGCGGCCACCAGATTTTCGCAATGTCATGACGCTGCTCCCGAACTGAGTTTGACGGCACAACCGCTCAAGATTCCCGTCGCGGTTTGGAGTGCAGCACGCCTGAGGTCAGACCGTCTCCGGCTCCACTGTGTAAGAGTATCGGCTGCGATCAGAGCGGTTGTGTGACACACCGATAACGACGTGTTTAGGTTCGCGTCCGCCGCGACCCCCTTGTTCGCGCTCACTGAGCTGCGGGCCTCCGAGCCTGTGGAAGGGTTTGCTACCGACGGTAAGATCGGCCGTCCCGCCATACGATAGCGTTGGTCGCAATAATACTACCGCGCCCGGCATCAGCCGCGCATCGTGGCCGAGCTCCTTCAGCTTACGGCTGAGATGATGCGCGCCGACGCAGGCTTCCATGCCGATCAGGGACGGTGGCATGTTGGCAAAGCGCGCTTCCACCTGGCCACGCGACCACTTCTGCCGCAACATAATTGCACCGCGCCGATCGAGCCAACGACGTGGAATGAGTTCTTGCCAATATCGATGCCAACTACGGCGATTGCGGCGTTGAGGATCTGAGACATGGTGTGCTCCTTGTCTTTGGTGCCCCTTGCCAGCTTCGAAGCCCGCCGCGTTCATCTCCGATTTGGCGGCATAGCCAATTCCGATGCCGATGATGCCGATAGCAACGGCCCACGAAATCACTAGTCCTACGATTTGCATGGCGGTTCTGCCTTGCCTCGCCGTTACTTCTCAGGCATCGTCCGCCCACCCTTACGATATCGCACGGTTGCGAGAACTACTCGCATCCGTCAGCGTGGTGCTGTGCACAACGTTGTGCCGACGCGGGATCAACGCGCGAATCCGCGGATCGCGAAACCACAGCCCGCCCCACGCTGTCACTCCAAGAATGAAGCTCACGATCATCTCTGGAGTTGGCGTCCCCGCCACTCGAAGGTGGCTCGTGATCGCGCCTCCTAGAAATCCGGTTAGGATGATCGCCCCGAGCACGCTGGTGGTCGGGATCGCGTAGAGCACGAGGCAGATGAGCGCCAGCGCGCCGATCAGCCACATCTGGTGGAGCGGGTAGCCGGTCTCGAGCGCCGCCTTCTTGATGGGTGCAATTGCCAGAAGGCTGGAGCCGGCGTCTGCGGCCATAAACGCGATGACAATCCCGCTGAGGATCCAGCCGGTTCGATGCATGGCCTGCGAATTACCGTGTGCTTCGATGCCCATGTTCACACTCCTCGACATTGCGTGCAACGCGAGCTTCGGCCGGCGCTATCGTACTCGCGCAATTGGATACAACCAAGATATGACCAGCGTTGATATCGAGCCGCACCCGACGGCAGGTCTGCTCTATAGCTGCCGTTCAGGACGGCCGGAATAAATCCACTGAACACCAGCAGAAGGCCCGGCAGCGCTGCAGATGCCCCGAAAATCGCAATGATGGCATCCTTCGGGTCGGGCATGGGGCCTAACCGTCGCCGATCCAACTGCCATGGAACCCCAGTGGGACGCGGACTGGTAGATGAATGCGCGCAACCGGTGGCCCTGCGAAACAGCACTGATCTGCGCCTAAGCTTCCGATCAGGAGCATTGGTCGCATCGATCAGGATCCGTCCCGTGCCGATCGATATTCTTTGGTGCCTCGGGCACGTTCACCCAATTCGTCGCAAGCATGACACATCGCGTTCAGCCGCCTGCGCCTTCGCACCAGCCGTCGCGCGTGGGCCCGAGATCGATGACCGGTCCAGCCAGGGTCTCCGGCGCTCTCGAATTAGCCACGATAATCTCGTGACTCGCGTTGATCAGATGACGGCCGAGAGTTCTGGTCACAGTACCAGCGCCCTATGAAGCCGCGCCGCCGCGCACCTCGCTCACGCTCGCCGAGCAGCACGGCGCCTTCGACCCGATGACGCCACAGCAGATCAGCGACCTGGTGCTGCGCCGGCAGGCGCAGATGCAGGCCGCGTCGCCCGACGAGGTGCTGTTTCCCGATTTCGCACTCTACGGCCTCACGGTGTTCCCGCAGCCCGCGCCGGGCCTCGACTTGGCGCTGACCCAGCGCGCCTGGACCGAGCCGTGGCCGGATTTCAAGCCGAAGCAGATCGCGCTCAGCGTCCGCACCGACGCGAGCCCCGTGCTCGAATGGCTTCCGGCGGGCGAGATCGGCGATCCGTCGGTCGGCGACTGGCTGATGGTGCGGCTGGCGCCGGCCGAGGAGCTCACGCTCGAGTTCTCGTCGGCTCCGAAATTCCTCGATCATTTCGCGGTCGCGGCGCTGGCGCTGCCGCAGACGGCGGCGTACGCGGTCGCAGCCGGGCGCCATCCGCAGGTCTCCCCGCTGCGCACTGTCACGCTGACGCACGCGGTGCGACAGCCGCTTGCGGCGCCAGCCGGGACGCTCACGGCGCGGCGCGCCGAGAACCAGACCTTTGCGACGCTCGATCCCTCGACCGTGATGCTGGGCATCGACACCAATAGCACCGCGCGGGTGGTGATCACGGCGACCTGGCAGAATCCGGACAGGCCGGAGGTCATCAACGACGCGCCGGTCGCGAGCTTCATGATCGGGCGCGGCGATCAGGGCTTCGCCGACGACATCCGTCACGATTTCGCCGACACGCGTCATCGCCAAGTGAGCTACGCCGTCGTGGCCCAGCCGCTTCCGCCCGTTCTTCGACGCGAGCGAACCCGACGCGAGCTTCGTCCGGTCGAGCACGATCGGGCCGGTCAGCATTCCGAGCTCGGCGCGCGCGCCGGCGCTCGCGGTCCTATCGGCGCGCCCGCCTTCGCGTGGAAGGAGACGCGCAGCGATGGCCCGCCGTTCGCGCTGGCGCGCTGGCGCCTGCCCGGCCTGATCCGCGTCGAGCTGCAGGGCGCGTGGTTCGCGACCGGCGAAGGCGAGCTGATCACTCCCTCGCGGCGCGCGCGTCGCCGCAGCACCACGGCTCCCGCGTCATCCAACCCGACGGTGGGGCCCTTCGCCGGTAACATTTTGGTTTTTCGAGAGAATTGAATTTCAATTCGCAAATTATGCAACCATGGCGTCTATTGTTGCGGAAAGCAACCAGAAGACGAAGGCGCAAGTACTGGAAATCGCCACTAGTACCTCTGCACAATGGTTATGACTCTTTGGCCGAGGGCGATTTGGCGCTGATCGGTTCGGGGTAGGCGCGGCCCATTTTGGCGCGGGCCTTTGCGGTTGTGAACATCCATTTGATGCGGGCTCCTGAAGCATTGCGCTGCCGTTCCCAGGCGGCGATTTCGGACACAAGTTGTTCCGGGGTTGCGATACGCCGGTCCAGGCATTGGCTGCGCAGCACGCCAATCTCGATCTCGACCATGTTCAGCCAGCTGGCGTGCTTGGGGACATAGTGGAACTCCAGCCGGCGCAGCACCCGTCGCGCTTCGCAAGGCGGGAAGGCCTGGTAGAGCGAGCCGGGGAAGTGAGTTGACAGGTTGTCCAGGACAACCCGAATGCGCTCCGCTTCAGGAAAGTCAACGTCAATGAGTTCACGCATGCAGGCGGCGAAGTCCACTGCGGCGCGGCTGTTGGTGACTTTGACCTTGCGCCAGGATCGATGCGCATCGAGGAAGATGAACAGGTTGGTCGTCCCATTGCGCTTATACTCACAGTCGTAACGCTCGATCTGGCCCGGCGCCGCCGGGATCGGCTGGCGGATCTCGCCGATGAGCTGGGTCGGACTCTCGTCGAAACAGACGACCGGGTGCTTCGGATCGGGCTCTTCTGCATAGAGGTCGAGCACATCCTCCATGCGGGCGACGTACTCGCCATCGACCTGCGGAACGCACCACATGTCCCTGCGCCAGGGCTTGAGGTCGTTTTCGGCCAACCGTCGGCGCACGGTCTCACGGGAGACACTGTCGTGTTCGGTGAGCCTGACGATCTCACCCGCCAACAGCTCCAGGGTCCAACGGGCGCGGCCCTGCGGTGGCTTGGAACAGGCGGTCGCGACCAGCAGGGCTTCCTCTTTGCCCGAGAGTTTACGGCTTGCTCCAGGGCGCGGCTCCTCGCTGAGCGCCGCCTCTAGGTTGCCCAGCACGAAGCGCTGCTTGGTCCGGTAGACGGTCGAGCCGCCGACACCCACGCTGGTCGCGATATCATCGTCGCTGGCCCCTGCATCGGCGGCCAGCAATATCTGCGCCCGCTTGAGCTTGCGCGCCGCATGCCTGCCTCCGCTCAGAAGCGCCGTGAGTTCGGCGCGCTCGGTTTGGCTGAGCTCGACCCGATAACGTACATTCATCCGTACCTCCTCCTCGTTCGAGGCACGGACAAACAGCTGAATCGGATGGCCGGCGTGAGTCGCTCCGCAAAAACCTTCACGCCTAAGCAGGGCCAATATCTGGCGTTTATTCACCTCTACACGCGGCTGCACCGCCGGCCTCCGGCCGAAACCGACATGCAACAATATTTTCGCGTCAGCCCGCCTTCGGTTCACCAGATGGTGTTGACGCTCGAACGAGCCGGGTTCATCAGAAGGCAACCGAGGACCGCCCGCAGCATCGAACTGCTCGTCGAACCGCAACACCTGCCAGAGCTACTTTGACCCCCGATCCAACCTGTCAAAACCACTGTGCGGCGGTACTAGTGGCCGCCGACGATCTCGGCAGGCAACAACGCTCGCGATGAACACCCAGCGTTGCAAATCCAAGTCTGGCTTTTTGTCCAATAATGATTGCCGCCGCATGCGGGGCACCGGGTCAGAGACAACACCTCCGGCAGCGCGATAAAAGTATCGAAATCAGTCTCTATTCCGGTTGGGATGAACTTACCGGTACGTGTGCACGCGAGCATGATCTGGAGCATAGGAAATTCTCCTTCTGCCCCCCCCGCAGCGAGGCTGAATGGAAAAAGTTAAGAAAAAGCTAACTAAAAATTTTAGGGGCTTGTTTGCGATATAGCGGCTGTTTTTTTGCCTGCCTCGTTGTCCTATTCATGACGCCGATTCAAGTTGCCAGCGCATAGAACTTTAAGAGTGAGCGAGGGAGTCGAAAACCTCTTGGGGGGAACGGAAGCCGAGGGATTTGCGAGGTCTTGCATTCAGTAAACGCTCGAATTGGCAACCTTGGGGTTGGCGATCGTATAGAAATCGGCCTCGGGAAGAAGTCGCGGATGAGACCCTTGGTGTTTTCGTTCAAGCCACCCTCCCATGCGTGATAATAGCGTGGCTAAGGAGATTTTGGCCTTCAGGGCATGGGCGATGTCTGATGCGCAGCGAACTCCTTTCCGTTGTCGAAGGTGATGGTGTGCGCGAAGTCGCCGATTGGCTTGAGGCGACGCACGCCTGCTGTCTGTGTTGCGTGGGCGGTCGCCGCGGCAACTTGATGATTTTGGCCAGTTAGGTTTGCGCTCGACCAGCGTGAGCAAGCCGCCCTTGTGTACGGCACTGACAACGGTATCGCCCTCCCAGTCTCCCAGTCTCCCAGACGGGCTTTGCGGGCGACAATGGTCGACGGGGATCAGACCGCGTCCGGCGTCCTTACCGCCGCGCTTGTTATAGCGTTTTCCGCGCCGTCGTAGACCGCGCCACAAGTCGCCGCCGTCACGTTTGTACTGCCATATCATCTGATAGATGCGTTCATCGGGCTCAGCTTGATGCCCTGTTCGCATAGCCGGCCGCTGATCTGCTCCGGCAACCAGCGCATCTGGCGCAACTTCAACTCGATCTTGCGCCGCAGCGGCGCCATAGCGGCCTACTCCGTATCGCCTGTCGTGCCTGAGCAGCGCCTCTCGCTCATCCCCAGCACGAGGTGCTCGAAGCGTTCCGCTGGCGCCAGTTTGTGTTGTCGATCCCGAACGCCGCCGCCTTCGAAATCCCGGGCTTGAGCAAAACTGACGTTCGCACGCTCGAAAAAATTTGTACTGACGGTTTGACCGACTGCGCCATGGGCTGGGGCCTCGGCGTTGTCGGCGGCGACCCCGCAGCAACCGACGCCGCGCCTGCGGATGTTTTCTTGTTCTCATCCTTACCGACGCCAGACGCTCGCTAACCAGGGTTGCTTTTCGCGCGGCAGTCCGGCGGGTCGGTAATAGTGATTAAGCTCAACAAATCCCGCAGCTGACACATAGCGGCGCCAGGTATCAAGATCATGATACGCGCCGTAGCGCCCGCCATTCCAGCCTTCCTCGTTATGACCATGTGGGTTCGAGCTGAACAGCACACCACCCGGTTTGAGGCTCGCGCGCAGTTCCAGCAACACGCGCGGTAGCTCCTGGCTGGGTACATGAAATAGCGCGGCATTAGCGAATACACCATCGAAACGGTTATCCGGCAGATCGAGTTTGAGAAAATCTTGCTGCCATACTTCGCAGCCGCTATGGGCGCGCGCCATCACGGCGAAATGCGCGGCACCCTCCAAACCTACCGCAATGTGATCGAGTTCGGCAAACGCTTTGAGGTCACGGCCGGGCCCGCAGCCGAAATCTAGTATCGTAAAGGGCGGCTCACCCTCAATGCATTGTAGCAGTGCGGCGATGTTCTGGTGGACGTTGTGATCGCGCCTGCCTTCCCAGAACTCTTCGGCGAGCTCGTTGTAGTGACTCAGTGTGAGATCGGTGATTTTTTCCAGGTCTTGCGGACTTAGTTTCATGTTCGATCTAGGCCCGCGCACTCGTAACGAGGATTGGTCAGCGAATTTCCGCTTCTGGGCTGGAAGAGTTCAGGGCGCTGATCTATCAATGCTACGCCTGCATGAGTGAAGGAGTTTCATGGAAGCGGTGAGCGCGAACGGCGCGGGCGGAGAAACGGCGGCTCTGTCGGCCTTCGGGCGGCAATGGGGAACGGCCGAGATGTTCGCGCTCGGCCGCCGCGCCAAACGAGAATCCGCCAAAGCTCTACACGTTCAACCCGAGGGCTTTCGCCGCGACGTCGTCGAGTTCCATCCAGGCAAGCGCCCTTTGGCCCACAGGAGGTCGAGACGATGAGCCGGGCGCTCTCGCCCACTGGCAGATCATATTCGACCGGCAAATAGATGCCTCCCGCCTTCACGGGGAGGGCTACCGCAAGTTATGGGCGCGATTGCGCTTTGCTGGCGTTCGCGCGAGCCCCCGGGCTGGTTAAGACCCCCAGCTCCAGGAGACCAATGCGCAGAGCGTGAAGAAACACAGACATTGATCAGTATGGGCGGAAAATGTCTCCGGCGTTCATTGCTCCGTCTGCACCGTCTCGAGGAAGCCGAAGATGGTCCACAGCGTCTCGTCGTCCAGCACTCCCTTCCAGTTCGGCATGCCCTTTTCAGCCCGGCCATGCGTGACGGTGAAGTAGAACACGTCGGCCGTCTTCTCGCCGTAGCGGCGCTTGAGCCGGCGCAAGTCTCGGGGCGGATCGGGGCTGACCGCGTCCGGCGAATGGCAATGTGCGCAATACTGGTTGAACAGGCCGCGGCCCGCAGCGCTCCGGCCCGCGTCGTAAGAGCCGACCGCGGCGGCAGGATCGTCGGCGCGCACAGTCGGCGCTGCGATCGGCAGACCAAACAGAGCGGTGAGTAAACTCGCCCCGGCAAAGACCGCGGCAGCGACCTTCGCCGACTGTGCTTTGCGGCCTCCTGGTTCGTCGGTTCGTTGAGGCAACCCAGCGGACTGCCTCCATAGCCGTGGCGGCGAAGTCGAACGACTCAATCGGGCAACTCGAAAACGAACAGCGCGCCGCCCTCCGGGCTTGAGGCGAATATCCGTTCGCCAGTATGCCCGAGGAAGCTTGGTGGGGTCTTCAGCCGGCCGGAGACAACGGCGATGTATTGCCTGCCGTCGAGTTCGAAGGTGATAGCACCCTGGCTGATCCCGGACCCGGCGTTGAATTTCCACAGCTCCTCGCCGGTCTTAGCGTCGAGCGCTTTGAACCAGCCTTGAATATTGCCGTGAAAGACGAGCCCGCCGCCCGTCGCTAGGGCGCCGCCCATAAAGGGCAGCTCCTCTTTGCTGCCCCAGACCTTCTTTTGATTCCCGACAAAGACTGACAGCCGGCACAGGACCACCTTCTCGCGCTCCGAAAGCAGGCTGTAACTCCAATCGAGCATCGCGTTCAGGGTCTCGTGCCGCGCCAGCGCGGTGCGGCGGCCCTGCCAGAGCAAGCCGAAGCGGTTGTCGAGCAGCTCCGCAACTCCACGAATCCCAAGGGAGCCGACGCGACTGGCCGCGAGCTCAATGGCAAGTGCCACTCCGTCGAGCCGGCGGCAGCTCCGGGCGACGATCGGCGCATCGATATCGTTCAGCTCAGCGCCATAGCCGCTCGCCGCGGCCCGCTCCATGAAAAGCTGGGCAGCGGGATACCTTAGTGCTTCCATAGCAGTCAGGCCCGCATCCTCGGGGGGACAATCAAGTGAGTACAATAGGTGGACATGTTCGCCTTCGACCCGGAGCGCTTCGCGGCTGGTCGCCAGGACGTGCGCCTGCGGTGTCTCGCTGACGACGCGTTCGGCCAGCGCCGCCGCAACGCCGATAACATGCTCGCAATTGTCGAGCACGAGGAGGATCTTCCTGTCGCCAATAAAGGCCAGCAGACCAATGACCGGGTCCTGGGTTTGCACCATGAACCCGAGTGCCGATGCGATCGCAGTCGGCACGAGTTGGGGATCGGTCAGAGCAGCCAGATCGATGAAGAACACCGCGCCTTGGAATCCGTCAACCAGCGCATGAGCGACGGAGATCGCTACGGTGGTTTTGCCGACACCGCCGGGACCGACGATGCTGACGAAGCGCCACTCCTGAAGTTGCTGCGTCAACGCTCTAACGGTGTCATCACGGCCGACCATTCGCGCTAGTCGCGGCGGCAGTTTTTGAACTCGCTCCGTAGTGGTAGTCCCGGTGACCGGAGCCGTTTGCCTAGCACTCGAGCGCGTGACAGGCACCACAAAACAGTAACCCCTACCGGCAATATTGGATATGTAGCGCCCGTCACCAAGCGCTTTGCGAAGGGCAGCTATTTGAAAGCGGAGATTGGCTTCCTCAACCGTCACATCTGGCCACACGCTTGAGATCAGCTTTTTGTGGCTCACGACTTCCCCGGCCTGCTCCGCGAGTGCGATCAGGATGTCGAGCGCGCGGCCACCGAGCGGTATCGGCTCGTCACCCTTCTTGAGTAGCCTCTCGGCCACAAACAGGCTGAACGGGCCAAAAGAGAGAACGTCCTTGGGTTCTGGGTTGCGGTGATCACTCATAGGCGTTGTCCGCGCTCGTGCGTCGGCAACCGGACACTCATAAAGCGGAGGGGTCACCTGGAAGCACCGATGCTTCCTTGTGCCGAACGCTCTCGTGCATTTTAGCGCGCAACCAGCATCGCTTCAATGCGACGAAACCACGAGGAACCGCCAACGGCTAAAAGGGCTATCGCAAATCCTCAAGCAGCGCTCGTGCTAACTTGAGGTCTGCGGTTTCAAATCCTTCGGTGAAGCGGTCGCAGACGAGGGCGAGCGTATGGCGGGCCTGATCGCGCTGCCCGTCTTCGGAAAGCATGCGCGCCAAGGCCATCGAGGACCTCAGCTCCCAGGCGAGGGCAGATTGCGCGCGTGCGACAGTGAGCGCTTCAGTCAGGCAGTTCATCGCTAATTCACGATCATGTCGTGCCGCGAGAATCTGCGACTTAATCCGGAGCAGTTCAGACAAGTCAAATTCCACTCCACTATTTGCCGCGCGTGCAATGGCTCCATTGATCGTGAACAGCGCCTCCTCGAATCGTCCGGTCTTGCGCAAGCCTTCCGCCGACGCGCCGATGAAGCCGGGGATTAGGAGATTGTACTGTTGAGCGTGCAGGCTTCCCAACGCGCTGCGTAGCAAATCGAGACCGGCTTCCGGCTCATCGAGGCTGATGGCAAGTTCGCCCTTCAGAGCGATGCCGAGAGCCCGGTACGGTTCAAGGGAGTATCGTCCGGCATATGCGATCAGCTGCTCGATGAGGTCGCCGGCTCTTGGCAAATCACCGGTCCACAGTAACAACATCGAGGCATAAAACAGCGAAGTGCAGATCAGAACGGGGTGATCTCGGCTCGCCGCATCATCGATGACCTTTTGCGTGATTCCAAGCACCTGATCGGAGAACCCACGCAGCCACAAGATGCGGAAGAGAACGACGAGCGCGCGGATGCGCTGATCAAAACCGAAGAAGTTGAACGTACCAAGCTCGACCGCGAGCGCCAAGCCGCGCTCACAATGGAGTTGTGCCGCGGCTTGGTTGCCCAAAAAGTGGTGGGCATTGCCCTCCCAACACTCCGCCCAGACGGCGCCGGCAGGGTACTTGGCAGTCTGCGCGATGACGGTGCCCTGTTCCGCGACCGCCAGGGCGCCGCGGATGTCGCCAATCCGCGTGAAAAAGATGGACTGACCGAAGAGAAGGCGCAGTTGGCGCCCGCGGTCCTGGCAAGCTTCTGCAAGCGCAAGCCCACGCTCGATTGCGACGCGAACCTGATCGGTGTGCCCCCTGGTGAGCATCGACAACAGCGCCAGGGCTTCCTGAAAATCATCTCTTGTCTGGTGTCGCGGCTGGCGCCGTCGAGAGCGGCCAGCGCCCGTTCACACCACCCCCTGCACTTCTCGAACAGCGACAGTCCGATGAACAGTGGCGCCGCCGAACGCGAGGAGTGGCAAGCGGTGATGGAAGTCCTGCTATTGGCGGTTGAAGGCCGTGAGCCGGTGAGCTTGCTGCGAATTGCTCTCACGCTGGACCCTGCAGGAAAGCGGCCCGACGAGAGGGCCACGGCGCTCATGAGACCCACTATCAACGCAGTTGAGTCCGCTCTGGGTCAATCGCGTAGTTCTCGCGGCTCGCCTGTCACTTCCGGTGTTCCCCAATGAACAGACATTCTCGGGAGCCGTCGACATGTCTCAAAAGGTGCCATAGCACGAAATCGCTTCGCGATAGACTCGCGGAAGGTATCCCTCATCATCTCCGAGAGCGGTAAGCAGGATATAGATCGTCGATAGCATCCGGGGCGACCTGTCGCGAGGATAGAGGTGTTTTGAACCTCATCCAAGACAGGAGTTGCCTATCGGTAAAGAAGTTGTCAGCCCGCTGCGCCAGCGCATGATCGAAGACATGAATGCGCGCAAGCTTGGGAAGCACTCGCAGAGAAGCCACATCCGCAGTTGCAAGCATTTTCCTGCCCTTTAACGCCCTCCCGGAAGACAGCCGCCCCGGCTAGCTGCCCCCGATCGCGACTGCCCTTAATCGCGGCCGGCCTCACCGTCTCAAGACCGGGCCGAATCTTGTCCGGGGTGAGATTCTTGGTCGGCGTGACCCTGCGGCCGATAGCTATTACCGCCGAGATCTGCCGCCTACCCCGCCCGCGAAGAACCCGGCCGATAATCGGCCCCGGCGGGCCGCCGCCCCTATCCGCCAGGTGCCCGAGGGGCCCCGTCTTGCCCATGGCCGGCTCTGGCTGGCCCCCGCGCGCCGGCGAGGGGATGCCATTCACAGTGACACGCCTCAACACAGCACACGCCGTGATCCGCCTAAGGCCATCGAACGCCACGGCTCGCAACCGCCTGATATCCCCCGACTTGCGCGTCCTCTGGCGGAGGTGCTGCCAACTTGGTCCGACGCGAGCGGGCCCCCGCATGCACGCGGGCGGACGCCGGCTCGTACTCCCGGTCAGCCGAGCCCGCCCCTCCCGCCCAACCGGCTGATCCACGTGATCGCCGAGGCGGCCAATATCACTAAGGTGGGGAGGCCGCTTTCGCCGCGTTCGCTGCGCCTACTTTCCCGACGCACCTGCTGGACGATAGAACCATTCAATCCATGCGCGCGCATTACACGACACATGGAATACGACGCGGCGGCATACCCTCGCCGCCACGCGCCGGACCTCATCCCTCACGTCCCCGCCCGACTTGACGTCGTATCCCCGCCTGACGCGCAACTCAAACCCACCCGTAACAAGCCCGACAAAATCGACAACGACCACCCGCCGCCGGAATGGCCGCCGCGATGATCTGCCCTACGATGGAGGACGTGGCGATTTTCCTCGGCCACCGACGGCCGGGGTGGCATCCCACCGCTGGCGACGTTATCCGCGTCCAGCTCCTGGGATGATGGCGACCGTCAACAGCCGCCCGGCAGAGCTCCTCGGCGACGTTGTACTCCGCTACAACGAGACGTGCTGCCATCCGGCGATCGTCGACTACACCTCCCGCAACAGTCACCGCCCTACGAGCTACGGGGGGGCGGCGCGCGACGGGTGGCCCGCCCGCGACGCCGCGCTCCTGCTGGCGGTCCACCTCTTCCACGTCGTCTTGTCGCTGCCGCTCAACTCCCCGATCGCCCACCCCAACACGGCCGCAAACTATGCGATCCCGTTTTTGGCGGCTTCCGCCACCACCCTCCCCACCGCCGCCGACCCCCCCCACCTCCTCGGCCGCCGCGTCAGTCTCCCCTCCGTCTTCCCCTCCTGGGCCTCCCCCCTCCCCCACCCTCCGCTCCTCATCATCGTGCTGCGGGGTGGCAGCTTCCCGCTCGACGGGCCCCGCTGGGTCCGCTTGCAGCCCCACCTCCCTCCCCGCCTGGGGGTTCCCCCCGGGCCGGTTCCGAGGGCCCGTCCGGAAAAGCTTGCTGCCGCTCATTGTGCCGGAGAGCTGCAGTTCTTCGGCAAGTACATGGCGCTGACCAATCCAAAAGCCTTCGCGGCTTATTTGGCACCGCTGCACAACAAAGACTGGGTCGTCTATGCCAAGCGTCCATTCGGGGACCCGAACCAAGCCCTCCCCTTTCTTCCCCCCTCCCCCACCGCGGCCCCCTCCCCCCCCGCCGTCTTATCGCCCCCGACCACAGGCGTGACCTCCTCATGGGGGGTATTAGCCCTGAGACCGCCCCGCGCTACACCACAGGGATATCACTCGCTACACACGCATTCTCCCCCGCCTTCCCCTGACGTATCTTGCCCCCACACTCCCCCCCCGTCCCCTCCTCTAGCGTCCCCTCCCCTCACACCCCCGCGCCAAATATAGCGAGTGTACCTGGGCTGCTTGCGCTGCCCCTCATTCCCCGCGCTAACATCACAACGGCCCCCGCGCCAATATCGCGACGAGCTCACCGCCCGAGGCGCCCAACGCCCCAGAGTCCCTACCCCCGCGGTGGGGCCGCCATACGCGTCTCCGCGACACCCCCCCGCGGGCACCACCCCCGACACACAACCCCCCGCCCCGTCCGCCATCGAGCTCGACCCCCACTGCTGGCGGACGTAACTGACGCCCTACACAAGTACGAACGATCACTGTCTGGGCTTGCTGCCAACCGCCTTCGCCATCCCGTCCTTCCGTACGTCATGGCGGCCGGCCGACCTCACACACACGCGATTGATCGGCCAACTCAATCCATCCCCCACCCGCACCCCACCCCACGCCCGCCCCGGCTGCGAGACTTACTTGCCTACCCTCCCCCTTCCCCCCCCTCCGCCCCTGCCGCCCGCGCGGAATTCCCCTAATTGCCGGCACCACCGCCGTTCCTAACCCGCGATTTCCTGCCTTGGCGCTTTTCGGCCGCCGGCCGTCGGAGTGCGTGGAGAGACCATCATTCCGGCGGCCGAAAACCTGCACAAGAGCAGAAGTTGCCACCGTGAGAGCAGCGAAGCCCAGTTCGGGTAGGATTTCACGTCCGAACAGCGATCTCGCAAACAAGCCCTTCCGAGCGCCAGTCAAAGCGCGCTTTGCCACCTAGTTGGCTGATCGTTCCTTCGATGAGGCGACTACCAAAGCCCTTGCGTTCGGGCTCATTTACCCTCGGACCGCCCAATTCGGTCCAGCGGAGCGCTAGTTGTTCATCCTCGCTGCGCGACCACGTCAATCTAATCTGGCCTTTCGCGTCAGATAGCGCTCCATACTTGGAAGCATTGGTTGCTAACTCATGCAAAACCACAGCAACCGCCTGCGCGGCGGTCGGTTCTAACACGGTTTCCAGACCCTCCATGCGTACCCGCTCCTCGTGCTCATCGAGATAGGGGCGAGCTCCTGCTTCGCGATCGCCGAGACTTCGGCGCCTATCCATCGCGCCTGGACAAACAGCGAGTGAACATTTGACATCGCTTGGATGCGCCCGCTGATCGCGCGCTTTAGGCCCTCGGAAGTATCGGACTGAGAAAGATTAACGATTGCCTGTACGTTCGAGAGGATGTTCTTGCTTCGGTGCTCCGCCTCGCGAGCCAGAACGTTAATCTGCTCCCGATTTCGTTTCTGATCGGTAATATCTCTCGCGATCTTTGATGCGCCGACGATTTTTCCGCTGGCGTCCTTGACCGGAGAAACGGTCAGCGAAACGGTGATCGGGCCGCCATCCTTACGTTGCCGAACCGTCTGAATCGGTTGATGCGCTCACCTCGTCTGATGCGGATAGAATTTCTCGTTCTTCGTTCTGCCTTTCCTGGGAAATCGCCAATTGTAATGGGCTAACCGATCCTCGCCGCCGGGCTGCCGAAGCACGCTGACACCGCTGTTCCAGCTTGTAATAATGCCGTCGAGATTTTTGCTTACGATCCATCATCGCTGGACTCGACTATGGAGGCCAGCCAGCGCAATCGTTGCTCGCTTTCGCGAAGCGCGACTTTCGATCTCTATGCGTTTCGTAGGTCATATCGCGATTGGCTTCGAGCACCGAGCTGCATCACCCAGACGACTGATACGGCTCTCGACGACGACTTTGCTGCCATCTTCCGGTGTGATGTCCTGGCCCAACCAGTTCTGCCTATCCCGGAGTTGCGAGCGCGCGAGTCGGCAAAATATTGGATAATTCAGTCCGCAGCAGAGCGTGGCTTATTTACGTCCGACCACTTCGTCCTGCGCGAATCCGTAAAGCCGCTTCACCCTGCATTCCAGACTGATTCAGCCGTCCGGTAAGGTTACACCGGCATGGGTTCGTTGACAATGTTAACAGATTGGCCAAGCGCTCGCCCTGACCATCTTCGTTATCCCCAGTGCCCCGCGTTGAAGTGCCAACTCGTTTTTCCGTCATGGTGAACCCCTTAGCCCAAGGCGCTCCACGGCCTTTCGTTGGCCAAACCATAGCACTAATGTTCCGTTTGTTGACCCGCCGAAACGGGAAGCTGTCGAGCAAATCTCCGGTGTCGCCCTTGGGTCGTCGATTTTGACATGTCAGCGACATGTCCGGTTAATCACGATGCTCGGACATGGTTGGCAGTGTACCGTAAGTGCGCCGAACCTGGTTGCATCGCCTGGGGGTGGTTTCGGGATGATGGGTTCGACGGTTTGACGATATAATCGTATTGCCCGGCCGGCATATTATCTGTTGCGCAGGCCTTTGCA
Organism: uncultured Alphaproteobacteria bacterium; assembly: GCA_963822795.1. Taxonomy (GTDB): domain Bacteria; phylum Pseudomonadota; class Alphaproteobacteria; order Rhizobiales; family Xanthobacteraceae; genus Bradyrhizobium. Next base: position 5,264 of record CAWGJM010000049.1, on the reverse strand, counting down.
ATTTGAGTTTGGTTTCGGTCCTGCGAGAAGCGACGGAACGGACCTTCGCCCGCGGAAGCCGTTGGGAGCCCGCTTTGCAGCCGGCGAACGGCATTCGCTGCACGATCTTGGCGGCGACGACGTGCTCATTTTGGCCCGATGCTCTACGACCCGCCGCGTGAGCAACCAAGGAGCGGGGTTAGCCAGAGGTGGATCAGGCCGGTTTGCCAAGCGCTCTACCGCGTCGAACACAGGGGCTGGCTGGTTTGCGCCCATCCACTTGCTGACCTTCAGCTAACACCTGGTCCAGCGGCTACTTGAACCCGATTTCCAAATCACCGCCGGTACAGGCGGTCGGCATCACGAGGCGCCGCGCCGTTGGCAGGACCGAGTCGCTCGGCCATAAGCAGAAGTCGATGGCGAGGCCGATCACCGGGCCATTCAGAAGAGACGCAGCCAAGTCTGCCAAGGCAGGAACACCATCAGCAGGACGAAGGCGATGTCAAGAATCAGGTTGTGGCCGGCTCGCCGGGTGTGCGGAACAGGCGGGCAACCTCACGTGGCTCCGCGGTCGTCGGCCAGCACGCAGACCAGCACGAAGGCGAACGGCGTACCGGAATCTCGTGAGCCGTTTCGCCGAGGATATCGATGGGGGTCAGCGCCGCGACGACGGCCACGATTACCGATCAAAAGCTGGCTGCGCGTCGAGGATGCGCGGGTGAGGAAGACGTCGGGCAGCAGGCCGTCCTTGGCGATCTGAAAGATGCCCCACTGGCCATGAGCAGCACCAGGATCACCGATGATCGGCCACCGAGGAGAGCGCTTCGATTTGATCAGCACCGAGACCAAGTCGGCCCAATCGTCCTCGACAGCCTTGGCGATCGGATCGGGCACGCCGAGTTCGGTGAGGCCGGGCCTGAAGCACCCCAGCAACACGACATAGAGGATGGTGCAGATCAACAGCGAGCCGATGCCGATCGGCATATCGGTTTGCGAGTTCGCTTCCTGAGCTGCGGTACGATACGGCATGAAGCCGATGAAAGCGAACACAACAGCGGCACCGCGCATAATGCATAGCCGAATTGACCGAATGTGCCGGTATTGTCCGGACGAAGATCTGCAAACTGACCAGCATGACGTAGCCGACGCCGAACACGATAAAGGCGAGTACGAACGGAAGAAGCTGATGCCCAGACCATGATATTGCCCAGCCAGAGGCAACGTTTTGTTCCAGCAATCAGCGTGGCAGTCGGCGGACAATGAACACCACCGGCAGGTTGACGATGCCTGCCACCACCGTAAAGCCGCATCGGCGAGTTGAACTCCATACCAGCACCAGCATAAGATGGAGATGTTGATGCCGAAATTACCTGCAAGAGCGAGACAATATAGCCGACCAGCCGACGGCGACGGTGGAGACGCCATCGGCGTATTAAGGAGACGGTCCCAACCGATCATGCCGGCGAAGATCGCCCAACATCATCGGTCGAGAGATACGTGTGCGGAAACGCAGAAGCGGCGGCGAGTTCAGCATAGCGCGGCGAACGAAGGCCAGCGATTCCGCCGACGACGAAGGAGAGCATCGATCCGGTTCGGCGACCATTGCCGCCGCCGTGCCGGTGAGAACGATACCCGGCGCCGATGATGCAGCCGATACCAGACGCCGTAATGCTCAACGGCCCGAGATCTTGCCAAGCGTGTGTTCACCCGCTTCGATGATGATGGCGGGTTGCCGACTTCTCGTCATCAAACCCTTCATGGTAACATCCCTTCGATCATGGCCCTGCTGCCTGCAAGATCCAGATGACCTGGTCAGCGGCATTTCGATAATTGTCCACGCGACGAAGGCGTACTTTTTCACATCGTGCGGCCAGCGACGATCAGCAGTTTTCTCGGCTTTACGCGCGGCGCGTCATGTCCTTCAGCCGGGAGATAAAGCTCTTATTCATGCCGCTCTGGATTGCAGCTTGTCAGCGAGCTTATGACCATCGTAACGTCCGACGATCGTGGCTAGATGTCCGAAGTGGTAAATCGCTACGAGTTTGAGGGATGTTCCGCGCTCGTCCGCTTTTCGTGATAGCGACCAAATCGGCGGCATCCGACAAGATCATGATATAAAGTGCGCTCCGGCCGCTCGCGGAGCACGGCCTCAAGTACCAAGTGCGCCCAATCTCGCCGGACGGCGGTCACGGACATCGCGCACCAGAGCGCCCTGTCGTTCCGAACCAAGCGAAGCCTGGTGGACCAGCCCATTCGCGCTTCAACTCACGGTCTTTCGACCTGGGCATGATCACATGACCGTGGTAATCAAATCATCCTTGCTGGCGCGGCAGGGGTGAATTTCATTTTGTCGGTGCTGGCTGAAAAGTCGCAATCGCCTGCTGAAGCAGCTTCTGATAGCGGTTAAAGAGTTGTTGACCCCTCTCGGTCCCCAGCTTCCGGGTATGATTTTTAGTTACCGGAAAACATAAACCAGAACGATCGCATCTTCCACCCGATCAATGCAGCGGCGATCCGCACTAGCTTTTTGACAGCCGCAACGTGAGCTGGCGCGGCGAGGCAGCTTCATCGTCGATGAAATTCTGGGTCGTGAAGGGATGTCGCGCATGCAGATCGCACCGCCGGCGGAGTTCCTCGGCGACCTCGGCAGAGATATCCCGCGACCAACCTTCCACGGTGTTGAAGCTGAGCGACGCGCGCGGTACGAGGATGTCTGCCATGGAGTAGGTCTGGATGACAGTCTGTTCGAGGATCCGCGCTCGACATCGGTTTCACAGGCCCACAGCGCGCGAGCAAATCGTTCACTACCACCATGTATACAATCCTCGCGTCGCCAGCAGATCGAGGGCGTGTCCAATATATATCCTGGTAACCGCTGCTGCCGACGCTTGATAAGCGTCTCGGCGAACAATTCGGCGCCGGCCGAGGTCAACATCGTGACCCGGATTCATGGCTGGCCAGCCAATCTTTGTCGACCGCCCTCTGGATACCGGCGCGGAACTGCTCGGCCCCAGTGCCGCCGGAATATTCCCGAGATCGCGATCTAACCGGAATGTCGCTGACATGCGAATCCGACGCTGATGACCAATACGGACGTGACGACCCAGCATGTTCTTGTTTACGCCGTGCAGCCAGCAGCTTGCCCAATGGCATCCAGCGAGAGCATTGATCGCCGCGAACAGCTTGCGCAAATCCGCAATGCGCCCGGCGTCCACCGCCTCGTTGCGCGTGGCCTCGTCGTCGTTCCCCGTCATGAAGATCGCCAGGGCACTTCGATCCAATGCCGCAACTCGGCGCTCAGCTCGATCCCGAAATTCCTCGAGGTGGATGTCGAGCAGCAGGCAGGTTGCCGTCCGCCGCGCTGCCGCTCTCGAGCAACGCCTGGCCGCGAACGTCCGGCTTTCGATGCCGTTGTGGGCCAACAGCCGCGCCACTCCCTTCGAGAAAGCCCGCCATTGTCATCGACCACGACCACGACTGTCGGCTGTCGCCTGGTCTGCCGAGCGCCAGATGCAGTATGTCCCAGAGTGGTCGCAACTCCTGATCTGGATCGAAATACCATCCAGGTGGACCAGTCGCTCAGTCAGCGGCGTCCGAATTGAGGGGCAAAGCAAAATCTATGCTCGTGCTGAAGTTCTTCCCAGTTCATTCGAAGGGCCATCTGCCGTGCTGTCGCGAATCGGTATCTGATTTAAGTCAAATAACCGCACATTCATCACAAGTTATGGTAGAGTGGTGAAGAACAAAATACAACAGAGCCTCCCGAGGCCCCGATCGCATTTGCCCTTTTTACGAGGTCCTCCTGACGCTCGTCTTTTGAAAGCGTGCCAATCAAATGCATCCTTTGTCTTTTCGGGGAGTAGAGAGTGGCGTTGAGTAGAGTTTTGAGACCTGATGATCCGTCGGCCTGTCGAGCAGTTTCCCTTCTGCCGATGTCAGATTTCCCACAGCGAAGGGGAATTTCCATGCCGAAGAGATCGCGCAAGTCGGCATGAGCCGATTGGATGCGTGTTCGAATCCACATCAGCTGCCCGAGATCGATACTAGCGGTCAAACGCGGCCGCAGATCGATTGGCTTTCTTACCGAATGAGATTGGTACATGTGCTGGACTTCCATTTGGAGTTGAGCCAGCCGGGACGTGGTAATCAACAGGTCTGATGGTCCATCAATGATCAGCGACTTCACTATGGCACGCTATCCCTTTCATCTGATGATCTGGCCGCACCGCTCCCGAGGCGATCATTGGTCGGGACCTGCGACGCCTCGCCAGTCCACTGTCGCCCGCCTTCTGCATTTGAGTGTTCGCTGCTAGACTTTGCACAAGAGCATCGGGCAGCTCGCTCATGACACCCCGAGAACGTGTTCGAGCTCCCGGAAGTGACCCCGGCGCTAGAGAATGAGCTTACTCATATCCTGGTAGTGCCTCGCCGAAGGCCGCAGCCTCGAGCAACTAAGCCACCGTACGCCATTAATTTGCACATTCGCCGGTTCCGTAGATAGCCCCGAGACCGGCCACTACAGCCGAAATTTGCCCGCGATCGGCGTCGCGACGAACGCTGCGCCTTCCTGCGAAAGGCGTCTCGGCATGGGGCGGAATCCGCTATCTCGCCCTCGCCGAATGCATCTGGTGCGGCAGGCGCTCCTGCATTCAGGAGTCCGTCGCGAAAACCGTTACACAGATTGTGACCGACCATGGCTTTTGGGAGCTTCGCAGGACAGCTGCTGGTAGCTTTACCGGATGCTGTTTGCGGAAAGCCGCGTCCAAGCATGGGCAGCCCACCCAGCAGCAAGGCAGCTCGCCCGCACGCGCGATGTCGCCCACTGGCACATTTCCGACACAGCGCGATGTGCGAGTTACGTGCGGAATGCGCGTCGAACCGGACGTCACCGCATCGCTATGAGGCTGTCCTATAGGCGAACAGCTCAGCGCCGGCCGGGGTGAACTTCTAGCCGTATGTCCCGGATTTCCGTGCGCCGGAGCCAGCCTTTGTCGACCGATCGCTGGATGCCGGCGCGGGACTGCTTAGCGCGTGCCACCCGGCCTTTCGAGGCGTTGACAAGCTCGATATAGATCCGTCCATCCTCGACCAGCTCGATGTGTTCGCGGATCTTCAACCAGCTTCGGCAGGTCGGCAGCGTCGGGATCATTGAAGGGGCTGGGCTCAGCAGAACTTCATGCGGCTTCCATGTGGGTGACATGGACGTGCTGGCTGATGCCCTTGATGTCGATCACTGCGCCGCAGAAGCATCTGGACATGGCCGCTTGCTGGTGCGTTGGCAGCTT
>CAWGJM010000048.1:0-27694 GCA_963822795.1 uncultured Alphaproteobacteria bacterium | reverse complement strand
TTCTCAACTTCAGTACTATGGCGAGGTCGATGTTCAGTAGGCGTAGCAAGACGACCGTGGAGAACGACGGTGGCTTGGAGCACGGTACTCGACTTTAGCGACCCGCTTTCTTTTCGGCGGCCATCAGCACCGCAGATTTGGAGCTTCTTCCGACTACGAGGGGGCAGCTAACACCGACGCGGGCGCGCCGGCTTGGCGTCGATGGCGACAGCGACAACGGGCAAGTTAAGGCCGCCTCAGTTGGTGGCCTCTTGTGGCCGGTTTTGAATTATGTCGACTACCGAGCAGACGAGAACTGAGGAACCTGCCTTTTTATTTATTTATGTCCGTAGGTGTCGGGGTGGATTGCCATGGAACGACGGCGGATCAAGCACACGTTTTCCTTTGAGAAGCGACTAGCAGAAGAAGCAAAGCGTCTCAGAGAGCAGGCCGAGACGTTCCCACCTGGGATAGAGCGTGATGAGCTGATCCGCAAAGCCAGACAGACCGAAATCGCCTCTCGTATGAACGAGTGGCTTACGTCCCCAGGATTGCAGCCGCCGCGATAGCCTTCTACCACCGGTGCAGACCCCATATGTCGCAACTCGGAACCACCTTCGCCATATCCCCGTTATCGTCATGGGGCCATGCCTAGTCCCATGGCCCGGCACGGCCCTGCCTTGCAACCCCTATCCCTTGCCAAGAGGTGGGGCCGTGTCTTCAGGCTGGTGCGGTTGGCGGATTTCCAGCGTTGAGAAGCTGCGAAACGGCGGTGACTAGCTGCGCTGGCGCGAACGGCTTTTGGAGCAGGATGCTGTTAGGGACGCCCTGTGACGGCCATTGATCCGCAGCGGCCCCGGTCATGTAGACAATGGGAAACGCGGGATCAATTTCCCTGATGCGCCTTGCGATCTCCCAACCGTTCAGCCGCCCCTTCAGGTTTACGTCGGCGACGAGAGCCTTGTAGCTCTTGGTCCCGCTCCCGAACAGAGTAAGCGCTTCTTCAGCGGAAGACAGGATGTCTGCGCCAAAGCCGCCGTCGATTAAAATATCTTCCACTATACCCTGCAATGGGTACTCGTCCTCAACGACGAGGATAGTAAGCAACTCGGACACACGACTTCCCCGCGCACGCAACACTACTAAGCTACTTGCGAGCGGGGATTTAGTTCCTGAGAATTGTTCAAAAGTGAACTTAGGGATTTGGTTCCAGCCGAAAGCCGGAAAAAAGGCGGCCCGCCGCAGATGCAGGCCGCCGTTGTGCCGCCGAACCGATTTGCTTTATTTCGCTTCCAACATCTGCTGCTTGTAGGTGCCGTTCTGGCCCTCGCGCCAGCTTGCAGAATGCTGACGGGTCAGTGGCGTATTTTTCCTTAAAGCCGGTCAATTCTTCCCCATCGATGTCGTGCCTGCGATTGTCTTCGCGAATCAATAGCGTATAGCACGACTTGGACATGGTTTGCTCCTCGTAAGATTTTCTGCATCGCTTGAGTTCGATCAGCCAGGCTTTTATTTTTCTGATTTCCTTTGTGAGTTTTGTGGCCATGTGATTGATTTCTCCTGTGAGAGCGGGACTGATTTTCGTCTCGAAATCCAGTTTCACAAGAACTGACTGATGTTTCGAACATGGGAGGAATTTAACAGCGATCGGGAGAACCCCGCCCGCGCCAGGTTTCCCGGTAGTAATATTATTAATCACAACCGAGACAATTCGTTCCGATTTCGGCTTGACGACGTCGTCGCCATCAAGCCCCTGCGCTGCGGCGGCGATCAGTAATTCATCACGCAAGTCGTGGATAAATGTCTGGCCTTCGCCGATCAGTCCGGTTGTCAGCATCACGAAACACTGAGGCTGCCCTGCTCAATCAATGGTTCCGCTACATCAGGCTTGTCTGCAGAAAAGAACATCTCGATGTACTTCGACTGGAGGGCAGGCGCAGCGTCAAGCCAGTGGATTGGCTTTGACGGCACCTCCAGGCCCGTACAGAGAAAGTCAGTTGGAGCCCGTAACCTCGAGCACAGAACACGCCTTTCGCGTGTTCGGCGGCGGTATATTTGTCATTACGCGATCTTGCATGCCGGGCGGCACACCAAATTCACGGGGTGAACGCATCACGGCAAGTCCGAAGCTCGCGGAAGCTGAACTTGGGCGGAGCAGCGCCGCCGCAGGAGACATTGACGTCGCTTTTATAGGCTGCGATGCGCCACGGATTGCTGCGGCGATTTTCAGGATCGCCAATCGCCAGTCTAAGCCGCTGATCACGCTTTCCAACGATCTTCATTGCTTATAGATAGATGGCCCTGTTGCGCTTCGTGTTGCGCCGATTGGCCGGGAGCGCTGACGCGTGCCGCTGAGAAACCCGCTTGTGTGCTGAGTGCGCGCAGGCGGGATTTTCTTTGTCCGCGTGTGACGTGCGCCGACCGGCCTTAAACTTTTGCGATTGTGCTCGTTCACGGTTTCCGGGGTGTGGCCGGCGAATAAAATACGGCGATTTATTCGATTTAACTGGTAAGTTTTTGGTTTCGCGCATATGCCACGACGCGCCGAATATGTACCATGAAAAATGCCCCGCCATGCATTGAATGACCGGCGGCGGCAATGGCACAATATACCTGGTGATTCCTGCCGTTCTGGGTTGTTGTTGTCGGAGACGATGGCGTCATGGCGTTCACCGATGAATAGTTGGACCGACAAAATCCGCGAAGGGCTCCTAAAGAACCCCTTTGCGTGGATTCTATTTGTCCTACTTGTGATCGCCGAATACGGCAATTACCAGCGTGGCAAAGAGTTAGATCACGTCTGCGAACTCACCGGCCCTCATGATGTGGGATTTGTCTCGCCGAAGAATGACAAGGAGGAGCTGGACACGATCTGCATCAGTCGCCAGCCAGACGATTGACCGGCATCTTCGAGCCCCGCCGCGACGTGGGTATGCGGCAGCTCAATCGTTCCGCCGCCGTGCCACGGGCGCCGAACATGTACCCCCTGGAAAATACCCCGCAAGCAACAACTCGTGTTGAATACGCAACGTTTGCTGCCCTATGCGTGTTCGAGCGCCGGGCGCCATTAATTCCTTGACGATCGACGCGGCGCGCGTGACGCTGTGCCGAGTTGTCACACAGGAGAAATAAGGCGTGAAACTCATCGACATCACCGCGATGTTTGTGGGCCTTTGGCTCTTAACGTCGATGGTGATTGACGTTCTGACGCCAAAGGAACTTACCGTTTACATGATCGGCGCTGCGATAGCGCCAGCTACCGCCGTCTCGGCCATCCTATACTGGCTGCGAGTTCCGACGATCGATTTTGCGGTGGCCTTCGCGACGCTTTGGATGGTCTCTGTGATGGTCCTCGAATTAATCACGCCGAAGCCGCTGTCGCCGCTTATGGCGGTTGTTGCGGTTGCTCCGATGTTGGTCGTCGGCGCCGTGATCAATTTTCAGTGCTGGCGCCGCCGTATCAAGGGAATTGAAGTGCCAAAATCCGAACAAGCATAACGCGGTCATTGACCCGAGCGGTATCTCAACATCCAGTACTGCCTCGCAGCGATATGCGCGTGCTACCCGCCATCGCCGGGCCCGGCCGGCGCTAATCTTGATATTCATCCTCTGGATTATCGGAGGGAGTAAAGTTGCCTTGGCCATCGTGGACTCGAAGGAACGCCATTTCTAGGCGCCTGCCGTTTCCGTCCTGATATCAGAATCTGGCCGACTGCGCACAATTCACCATCATCCAAAGCAGAAGCAGCAATAGCGGCATCATCCGTGACGTTCTGGGCGCTCACCTTAAATGTCAGTCTGCCCCCGCTCTCGAGAACGGTGGGCGAAATGTCATGAAAACCTGCTGCCAATCCTGGTGGCAACCAATTATTTCGGCCTCTGCGGCGCGCGAGACCGTACCCTACTGCAGTAATAGTGGCAGACGCTTCCCCGATGTTAGCGATAGTGACCCACACAAATTCTGGTTCCTTCCCATCGTCAACAGGACCCTGAACGAACCGGACAATGATGCGAGGACGATGAGTAGCAATAAATCTTGCCGAGCGAGATCAATGCTCTGCCGGATAAGGCGAGCCTGAAAATAGCCGACAACCGCCAGGACTATAGTGAACGCCGCAATGACGACCGTAGAAATTGCAGTGAGGTTGACCGGATCAATTAGCCAATTGAGAACGGCGTAAAGTCGCTCCACCATGCGCCCCTTTGGTCCTGTGAACAGTTACGTTAAAAACGAAATTTAAAAGAATAGATCAATTATAACAATAACTTAGCATAAAGTCAAGGCTTGGAAGATTTTCCAGGGTGGTGCATTGTCCAGGTGCGGCCGGAATGGCCAATTCACGTGGAGAATCATCCAATGAAGAAATCCACATCCACACAGCGTACGATTAAGCGGCTGAGCCATTGCCGATCGCAACCCTGATGACGTGCGCATGCTCGTTGAGACACTGGCCAAGGCGCACGGGCTCGCATCGTACGCTAAGGCCGTGCCCGATGGGTGTTGCGCGAGCCTTCAAACCAATGTGAACTTCGCTTTCGCTCTTGCCGGGGCTGCGCCCAGGAGGCGAGTAGGGAACAGATGTTCGGCATTCTGGGATTGGGTTTTCTGTTGGGCATGCAGCACGCGCTGGAAGCCGACCACGTTGCGGCGGTCTCCAGCATTGCCGCGCGCCGCAGCGAGGTCACCGATATCGTCAAGCACGGCCTGACCTGGGGGCTCGGCCACACGCTGACGCTGTTCGTCTTCGCCGGGGCCGCGATCGTGCTGGGTGAGGCCATGCCGCAACATCTGACGCAGCCTCTGGAAACCGCCGTCGGCATCATGCTGGTTGGCCTCGGCGCCCATGTGCTGTGGCGGCTGTGGCGCGACCGCGTCCATTTTCATCGTCACAGCCATGGCGAAGGCACCATCCACATCCACGCCCACAGCCATGCCGGCGAAGCCGCGCCGCACGCGCGCAGCCAGCATGGGCACGACCACGGCTTTCGCTGGCGCACGCTCTTGGTCGGCCTGATGCATGGGATGGCGGGCTCGGCGGCGCTGTTGGTGTTGACGGTGTCGCAGGCCAAAAGCCCGGCGGCCGGGCTCGCTTATGTGGCGCTGTTCGGAATCGGCTCGATGATCGGCATGGGCGCGCTGTCGACGCTGATCGCAGTGCCGATCGCGATCTCGGCGCGCTGGCTGACGTTCGCCAATCGCGGCCTGCAGGGGGCGGTCGGCAGCGTCACCATCGCGATCGGCATCCACACGATTGTTTCGACCGCATTCGCCTGAGAACCGCGCAACGGGCGGCCGTTAACCTTCGGTCAGATAAAGTGCCGGCAATTAACTTCGATAAAATGGCTTACGCGTTAAGGCTTACCGGTAACCTAGCGCGCGGCCTTAACCCTTGGTTGCGCGCGATAGTATAGGTTGTGGTCGAGCAAATCGGAAACCGGATCCCATGCGCCTGCCGGCAGCACTGGCCATCTTGATCGCAACGACGCCTGCGGCCTTCGCCGGCGAGGGATTCGATCTCGTCATCCCCGGCCGCCCCGGCGTGCCCATCATCCAGAACGGCATCGATATTTCCTACGCCGTCGTCGAAGGCGACTTTGGCCTCGGCAAGGGCGTGCACAATCAGCCGACGATCTTTGGCGGCCGCTACATCGATCCCACGCCGTATGTCGGCCACTATTATCCAAGCCTCGGTCACGGCGCGAAGCCGGGTTACGGCCGCCTCGAGATCGAGCCGCCGGCCAATCGCAAGCTGCCGCAACCGGCCGAAATCCTATCATCAGTCCTGGTCGGCGCACTCGGCCCCGCAACTCCCGCAACCGGCACAGCCGGAGGTGCCGCTCTATCCTCCGCCGGTGATCCTCGCGCCGCGCGGTGGGCAGGGGCGAATTCAGCAGGATTTCTCAAACCCGCGGCCCGATTTCCAAAGATAGAACTCAGACAGAACAATCAAGAAACTGCTTAACCTAACCAAAAAACAGATCGAAACAGGAGAGAGTGATGCGTCAGACGATTTCAGGAGTGGCCGCGGCGATCGCCGTGATGACCGCGGGGGCTGCACCCGCGATGGCGTGCGGGTTCACCGCGTGCTCGCCTTGCGGACAAACCTATAGTCCGTGCGAGCAGGTCTACACGCCGCCCGTCGTGAACACGGGCTGCAACACCGGCTGCGGCGGCTGGGCCTATGAGCGGCTGGCCGAGCCGACCACCCAATACCAACATTACGCCCAGCCGGCTCGCCAATATTATTACGTCAACCAGGGCCCGACCTATAGCGGTCCGGGCGCGTTTGCGCCGTATCCGACCTATCAGGAGGAGGCGGTGTCCGGCTGGGGCACATACCGCCATCACCCGCACCACTATGCCATGCACCACGGCTCCACGCCCTATCGCTACGGCCACCGCGTGCTGCGCCGCTATTACTGATCGCTCGTCGTCGCATGGTGAGGAGGCGCGCGTGCGCCGTCTCCGGACGATGCTTCGCATCGCTCGGAGAACCATGAGGCCTCGGTCCCGATTTCCCGGGCCTCATGCTTCGAGACGCTTGCAAACGAAAGCTCCTCAGGACGAGGGGATGGGACGGTTATGACGCGGCAGGATTAAGGGCATGAGCGCCCGTTCGCCTCCGGCGAGCGGTCGTTTGCTTCTGTGAACCTACGTCGCGTCGGCGGCGAGCGGCGGGGCTTCCTCCGGGAACAGGCGGTCGCGGTCGCCGAGATATTGCGCCTCGCCGTCGTGCAGCTTGGTATTGTTGGCGAAGCGTTTTTTCGCGTCTTCCTCGCCGTAGAGGAATGAGAGGAAGGCAAAGCGCCGGCCGCGGGTGACGGGAGTTACCTGGTGTAGCGCGGCGCATGAGAACACCAGCGCGCCGCCCGCGGGCGGCCGATAGACCCTGCGCCCGAACTCGGGGAAAATCAGGTCCCCGCCGTCGAAATCGCTGTTGAGATTGATCGAGACGGCGAAACGCCGGTGCTGCGCGCCGGCATTGATGTTGTCGCGGTGACGGAAGAAATGTCCACCGACCTCGGCGTCGTAGCAAGCCACGACATAGCGGTCCATGCGGGTCGCCTCGAACTGAAGATAACGATCGATCTCCGGAAGCAATCGGCGAACGACGTGGTCGCGGACGAGATCGCGCACCTCTGGCGCGGCGATCGCGACGTCGCTGCGGCGCTTGAGCCGACAATCCGAGACCGTCTTGGTCTTACCATCGAGATCGAACTGGAAGCCGGAATCGGTCGCGCCCTGTTCAGAGTAGAACTGCATCAGGAAATCGCAGAGCTCGAAAGAGAACACGCGCGGCACGATCAGCGCCGGCGCGAACATCGGAACGCCGGCGGAATCGTCGACCGAGGGAAGGCCGCGCAGCACTTTGGAAATGGTCTCGGCATGGCCTTGCGGTAAATCCCAGGCGATGTCGGCAACCGCGCGCAGCATCGGGTCGAGCACGACGGTGCGCGGCATCTCGGACGCACCGTAGGCGCGGCTGATCGCGCCGTCATAGTCGGCGAGGAATAACAGCGCCTCGCCGGAGACCTCGGAGAGTCGCGCGATATCTTCGGGCGGCTCGGTCAACACGAAGCAGACGATCATGTGATCTCCGCGAAACAGCGTCGCGTCGCGCAACAGCTTGCCGAGTTCTTCGCCGGCTCTTGGATTGGCGGGCGAGCCGAGAAAGCTCAAGACCACCCAGCGCCCCGCGCTGACATGCAGATCGAACGCGCCCCCGGTCACGAGCGAGGTGCCGAACCACGGCACATGGTCGCCCAACACGATGCGATTTTCGACGGATGTCTTGCCAGTCATCATGAGCTCTCGCGGCCTGGGGTCGATTCCTTGGGCCTTAGGCTGGAATAATTATGGTTAACGTTGGCTTAATTGCCGCGGAAGCACCCGCGCAGCCGAGGGTGCGTCAGCCCATCAGCCCGAGCCGCGTCGCGCCGACATAGAGCGCAAGCACCGCGGCGTTGGACACGTTGAGGCTCTTGATTTCGCCGGGCAGATCGAGCCGCGCCACTACGCTGCAGGTTTCGCGCGTCAGTTGCCGCAGGCCCTTACCCTCAGCGCCGAGCACCAGCGCCAGCGGCTGCCGCAGCGCGACCGCGGAAAGATTCTCGCTGCCCGCACTGTCGAGCCCGACCGTCAGGAAGCCGCGTTCGTTCAGCTCCGTCAGCGCGCGGGCGAGATTCTGCACCGTCACCAGCGGCACCAGTTCGAGCGCGCCGGAGGCCGCTTTCGCCAGCACGCCGGTCGCCTCCGGGCTGTGGCGCGCGGTGGTGACGATCGCGTTCACCGCGAACGCCGCGGCCGAGCGCATGATCGCGCCTACATTGTGCGGATCGGTGATCTGGTCGAGCACCAGCACCATGCCTTGCTGCGGCAGCGTCTCGATATCGGGTGAGGGCAGGGGATCGGCCTCCGCGAACAGGCCCTGATGCACGGCGTCAGGGCCGAGACGCTGGTCGATTTCGCTCGGGCGTACGATCTCCGGCGTGACGCGGGTCGCAACCTTTTCCTCCTCAAGCCGCCGCGCCGCGTTCTCGGTCAGCAGCAGTTTTCGGATGCGCCGCTCCGGATTGGCGAGCGCCATGGTCACGGTATGCCAGCCGTAGAGAATGACCGGATCGTCCGGGCCCGGAGCGCGGTTGCGCCAAGCCGGGCGGGGGGCGGCGCGCCGCCCTTTGCCGCCGCCGCTCTGGAATGGCGGCTTTCGATCGCGATTGTTCATGGGCAGGCTTGTGTCACGGGTTCCCGACAATGGCAATTTGGGGTTTACCGGCCTTATTTGGGGGATTGTGTTGGTTGACTTTGCCCCACGGCTTCCCTCATAAACGCGCCGGCCGCGACCCCTTCGAGAAGGGATTTCGCGGTCTTTACGTCTCCACGGCGTCTGTGTTCCCCGTGTTTGCGGGGGCGGTGCAATGCCGTCGAAACGGGGGAGTGTCCCGAGTGGCAAAGGGAGCTGACTGTAAATCAGCCGCCTCATGGCTTCGAAGGTTCGAGTCCTTCCTCCCCCACCATCACGCAACAGTCTGACAGATCAAACGAATTCTGGTTGTTGATGGTCGAGTAGATTCGCGCCATGCGACCGTTTACGGCATGAAAAAGGGGTCGCATCCATGCGACCCCTTTAATGTTTGTTCAGGTAACGTTCCTGGCCAAAGTGGGTGGCTCCCTCTATCCCCCAACACGGCGGAAGGTTCATGACTCCGCCGAATAGGTGAAGGATCTGCGAAACCGAATTGTCCAGCCAACTTCATTCGCAACCGAGCCCCTGACTATTTGGCGATCACTAAAGTATAGAGTTGAAGCTTCCGCATACAGTGGCTTGGATGCAGCGCTCTCAGGATCTATTGTCGGGTCGACCTGATTGCTGTCGCTTCATCCGGTCATCCCCTCCTTACGAACCTGCAGCACTAGGCGATCGATCCCCATATCCGCGCGCAGCGCGTTGCGAGCGCGGTAGTGTTTCACAATGGTCTGCCCGCTCGAGTAGGAATGACCTGTGATGTCGCAGATCGTGAGCAGGTCGCAGCCGGCGCGATCGAGCAGCATCACGCATGTGTCGCGTAGATCCTGATCGTGCTTGAAATCGAGCTCACCGCGATCATTCACAAAGGCTAGGGACGGGCAGGGCTGCAGGCGCCAGCCCACGTTATCTTGGCGCGCGTTGAATTTCTCGAACCATTCCCTAAGCGCTTGTTCACGGCTTCCAACGACAGCTGTGCGGACCTCAGGAGTGGCGCCCGGTGGAAGACCGAATTTCACCTTGAGCTCGGCCCATACTGCCCGCAGCTCGGCTGCTGCCGCTTCGGCCCGCTCAATACCTTCCGTAGGATGCAGCCTTTCTGGCAACCCAAAGATCGCCAGCCAGCGCACGGCTATGACGTGGTTGCCGTAGGTCTTCTCGGCATACCGCGTGCCGGTCTCCTCGTTGATGACGATTTCCTCCGGCCGCTGCTTAAGCCCATGGCGAAGCGTAATCGCGGCTACCCGGGCCCGCGCCTGGTCAAGCCGGTTGGCAAGTTGCGGCGCTTCCTTGATGTCGACGAGCTGGCCCGTCTTGCTTTGACGAAATGCGTGCCGGCCTTCGACATCGCTTTCGTCCTTCATTCGGAGACGATCAGTCCAACGCTCAACATGAAGGAGTAGTATCATGGCAAAGCAGAACCAACCTAGCATCGTATTCGCCCACGGACTTTGGGCCGATGGCTCATGCTTCCAGAAGCGTGTTCGTGGCCCTCACTAAATACACTTCAAGAGATTTTCATCCATCGGCAGTGAGAAATCATGCAGGCTTTGAGGATCCACGGTGGACGATAGGTAGATGTGCAATGTCAGCCGCCTACGAGCGGTCAGGAGGCCGATCCAAGCAGCATGTTTAAGGAGCAATCGCCCGCTGCACATCAGCAAGGGCCTGCTCGCACGCGCTCTTATCGTTGGCGAGGTCCGCTTTGCGAGCACGAGCCATCGCAGCCTTGACCGCCTCCACCGTGTCTGAAGACACTTCACCGAGCTTGCTTTCGGCAGCGGCGAGCGAGCCTGGCGTTGGCTGACGATGCATTGTGGCTGCGCTGCTCTCACGCGCGCTCGGGCCAGCGGCGGCCTTAGCTTCGAGCTTGGCGTCGACGCGCGACTGCGTGAGGTCGATGTCATGCGAACAAGGGCCGGCGTAACCGGCAACCGTTGACGTGGCGAGCGCCGCCGCGCTCAGCACCAGCAATCGTCGGATAATCATGACTTGATCTCCTGGTTTGGCGCCTGGGACTGGAGAGGGTTCTCGGGTAAGCGGACGCCCCATTGTGGGGCGCCCGAATGGTCTCGTCACGCTCGCTTCAGGCAGCTTACTCGCCCGCAGTGTGCGCAGTCTGCACTTGCTTCAGGATTCCATCCAAATTGTAGGTCTCCGGCGCTTGCAGCGGCGGGTAGGTCTTGTACGTCAGCAGGTGCTGCTCCCAAAGCTGCTGGCCGATGGGCAGCAGATTCCAGTCGTACAGAGGCAGTGCTCGGCGTGAGCGCACCGCCCATCGACATGGCTGATTTCTGCTCTTTTAACCTCCCGACGTCGGGAGGTTTGCGATTGGCCGTATCAGGAGGCCGATGCGGCCACCGACCGTCGGCGCCAACCCGGCCGACACCGCGGCGCCGACGCTCATACGATGGCGTGAGACGGATGACCAAAGACAGCGGGCAATCGGAAGGCCCATAGCCGGCCTTCCCTGCGGCGCCGAGAGGCAACAGCCTTACAGTTGCAGCCGCAACGATGCCTTATCTCAGATCAGCAAGGCCGCTGGCCGGATAACTGCGAAGATAGCGTCGGTCCGTATGCGTCGTTTTAACCTGTGCGCCGACTACTTCCGGTCTACCCCGATCAACAAACGTTCGCAGTGCCGGCCGGCATGTCTCAAAGGTGCCAATAGCGGAAGTCGCCTTAACTCCGCCGCTCATTCAGGCAACCCGGCTTTTCGCAACCCTTCTTCGTATAGCGAGAGGTCTTCGGCGCGCCGATAAGGGCCCAGCACGTTTTTCAGATTGGAGACGCGCAACGCGGGATGCAGCTGCAGCAGTCGAGCTACCGCCTTCTGCGCCTGCTCCAGCCGTCCGGCCATCGCATTGCAGGCCGCGCCGATACGTAGAGCGGGTTGATGGTCAGGATCATCCCGCAACGCAATCGCAGCCCACGATACAGCTTCATCATAGCGTCCCAGGAAAAAGTGTGCATGTGCGATCCCCGACCGCATTACTATGCCCCACGGATCAAGTGGGCTCAGGCGCGTTGCGCACACGCGCGCGAAGCGCTCGATCGCCGCTTCCGGCTCGCCTAGATAGAGTTTCGCCCAGCCGCCGAAAGTCCAAGCCTCAGACAAATTGGAATTAAGTACAAGTGCGCGATCGATCAAGGCGGCGCCTGCGTCGCGATCGCGAGCAACATACGCAAACGCCCACCCACTGGTGGCAAGCGCGATCGCGTCATCCTTTCCCAGGTCTACGGCCCGCCGCGCCAGCCTCGACACTTCGGCAATCTCGTTCGCCGTGCCTGAAATCCAGCCCTGGCCCTTGGCACGGGCATAGCAAGCAGCGGCCCGGCCGTAGGCGCAGGCAAATTCCGGGTCGAGCTCTATGGCACCGTTGAAAAGATCCAATGCGCCTTCGATCGCTTGCCGGTTTGCAAACTGATAAAGCTTGGCTAGACCGCGCAAATAGCAGGTGTAGGCGTCTAGGCTCTCGGTAGGCTTGCGCTTGGCACGTTCGATTTCGGCCCGTTCAACGGCTGGCGCGATTGCCCCGACAACGCTTTCGGTCACCCGGTCCTGTAGATCGAAGATGTCGTCGAGCCCACCATCGATTCGTCCCCGTGGCTGTATCGACGAGCTGTCCTGTGATGCGCACACGGTTTGCCGCCTTGCGAACGCTACCTTCCGACACGTAGCGCACCCCAAGCTCGCGTCCGACCTGCTTCACGTCAACGGCGCGCCCCTTGTATGTGAAGCTCGAGTTGCGGGCGATGACGAACAACGCCTTGAAACGGGACAGTGCAGTGATGATGTCTTCCACTATTCCGTCGGCAAAATAGTCCTGCTCTGGATCGCCGCTCATATTCTGGAACGGCAGCACGGCGATGGAAGGCTTATCGGGCAGCGCTGGCGATACTGAGGCAATGGCGGACGCAGCGACTACCGCCGCTCGCTCTGCCCCTAGGGTAAATGCCCGAACTGGCTCATCGATGTTCTTGACTTGTTGCGCGCCAAGATCATCGAATGCAAAAGGTAGAATTTTTCTTACCTGATCATACGCGACGCCTGAGAGACAGACGCCACCAGCACTAGCGAGGGTTTGCAACCGGGCTGCAATGTTTACACCATCGCCAAAAAGGTCACCTCCCTTGATCATAACGTCGCCGACATGGATGCCGATACGGAAGTTGATGTGACGGTCAAGCGACAGGCCTGAATTGGCTTCGGAAAGTGCCGCCTGCGCATCGACAGCGCACTGAACGGCATCGACTGCGCTGCCGAACTCCGCCAGCACGCTGTCCCCGGCTGTATTGGCAATCCGACCGCGACGAGAGGCAATCAGGCCATCAAGGATGTCTCGCCGTTGGGTCAAATCCCTGAGCGTACCTACCTCGTCGGCTCCCATGAGGCGGCTGTATCCCTCTACGTCAGCCGCAAAAATCGCGACTAGCCTGCGCTCGGTATCGCCTGTTTTGGTCAAGACACGCCCTCCGACCACGCCGGATAGACTACCGCGCGTCCGGTAAAGGGAACACCTCGAAATTCCCGTTCTTCGGCTCGGTTTGGGAAAAATGAGAATGTCCGCTCCGGGTCAATCTCAACCGAATTGGGCTGTCCGCGTCATGTCCGGTTTACCCCCAATCGCGACCGTGTAGCGGATGTCGCGGGTCGGCAGCCCTTACCCGGCCTTATCCAGAGAACGAGAGTGCTTACTAACGCGACGTATGCAAGAAATCGTTCAACTCGCGAAAAAACAGGGACAGGCCAGGATGTTGTTCGAGAAGAAGATGGTCTTGTCCAGGCAAAACAACAAAACGTGCCCCGGGCATTCCAGCTGCCAAGTCCCGACCCTGTGCGATGGGAATACCGGTCGTCTCTGGTGTGCATGACCAGCGTCGGCGTCTTCACCTTGGAAAGCAAGGGCCGAACGTCGATATTGTTGGTCGTATCAATATATCTAACCGCAACCTCGGCCGAGCCGCTGAGGCGTTGCAGCTAATTGAAAGCCTGGGCCTGTTCCTTCGTTGCGGAGGGCATCATGAGAGAGGTGAATATCTGTCGAAAAGTTGGATCGTCTGATCCCCACCCCTGTGTGTACCGAAAACCTTATCCGAGTTGATAACGTGACGGAACCGCTTAAACTGTCCTAATGATCGGGCTACTTTGGTTCGCTCTGGCCATCCTGGCCTCGCCATTCAAGTCGAAGTTGCGGCTTGAAGCCGAGAACGCGGTGCTTCGACATCAGTTGATTGTCTTGAGGCGTAGGCCGCATGGTCGCGTCCAGCTGACCAACCGTGATCGATGGTTTTTTGTCCAACTGTATCGCTGGTTTCCATCGATCCTGAAGGTGCTGATGGTCGTAATCGGGGCTATCGTAAGAGCAGATCCTGTGCTCCCAATTCGGGTGCAACAGCAGACCTTTGAGCGACAGAACGGCGCTGTGCCATCCCATCGGCAGGTTGTGTGTACCGAAAACCTTATCCGGGTTGATGCCGTGATGGAATTGCCTAAGTTGGCGGAATGATCGGGCTGCTCTGTTTCGTTCTGGCCGTCCTGGCCTCGCCATTCAAGTCGAAGTTGCGGCTTGAAGCTGAGAACGCGGTGCTTCGACATCAGCTGATTGTCTTGAGGCGCAAGCTGCATGGTCGCGTCCGGCTCACGAACCATGATCGTTGGTTCTTTATCCAGCTGTATCGCTGGTTTCCATCAATCCTGAAGGTTCTCACAGTCATCCGGCCCGAGACCCTCGTGCGTTGGCACAGAGCCGGCTTTCGCTGCTACTGGCGTTGGAAGTCGCGCCCACGGGGAGGGCGACCGCAGATCGAGACGGAGCTACGCGTTTTGATCCGGCGGATGAGCGTCGAAAATCCGCTTTGGGGCGCGCCGCGTATCCATGGTGAACTGCTCAAGCTCGGGATTGAGGTCGCTCAATCAAGCGTCGGCAAGTACATGGTCAAACGGCAAGGACCGCCAAGCCAAGGGTGGCGGACCTTCCTGCGTAATCACGCGCCGGATATTGCCGCTATGGATTTGTTCGTTGTCCCGACTATCGGTTTCGACCTGCTCTATGCCCTCGTCATCGTCCGGCTCGAACGCAGAGACCTCGTCTGGATCAACGTCACAACAAACCCGACAGCGGAGTGGATTGCGCGCCAGATAACGGAGGCCTTCCCTTGGGATGATGCGCCAAAATACCTCATCCGCGATCGGGATCAAATCTATGGCGCGGTCGTCACACGCCGATTGCGCGCCATGGGCATCCGGGACAAGCCCACTGCACCGGCTTCACCTTGGCAAAATGGCTTTGCCGAACGGCTGATCGGATCTATCCGGCGCGAGTGTTTGGACCACATCATTGTCTTCGGCGAGGCGCATCTGCGCCGGATTCTGAAATCCTATGCTGACTATTACAACGGCGTCAGAACGCACCGATCATTGAACAAAGATGCGCCGGTCTCTCGCCAAATTCAGCTAACCGGAAGCATCAAATCACACGCCATCCTCGGCGGACTTCATCATCACCACGTCCGGGTTTAGGTTTTCGGTACACACAGGGCCACGGCGCTCATGAGACCCACTATCAACGCAGTTGAGTCCGCTCTGGGTCAATCGCGTAGTTCTCGCGGCTCGCCTGTCACTTCCGGTGTTCCCCAATGAACAGACATTCTCGGGAGCCGTCGACATGTCTCAAAAGGTGCCAAGAGCAGAAGTTGCCACCGTGAGAGCAGCGAAGCCCAGTTCGGGTAGGATTTCACGTCCGAACAGCGATCTCGCAAACAAGCCCTTCCGAGCGCCAGTCAAAGCGCGCTTTGCCACCTAGTTGGCTGATCGTTCCTTCGATGAGGCGACTACCAAAGCCCTTGCGTTCGGGCTCATTTACCCTCGGACCGCCCAATTCGGTCCAGCGGAGCGCTAGTTGTTCATCCTCGCTGCGCGACCACGTCAATCTAATCTGGCCTTTCGCGTCAGATAGCGCTCCATACTTGGAAGCATTGGTTGCTAACTCATGCAAAACCACAGCAACCGCCTGCGCGGCGGTGGGTTCTAACACGGTTTCCAGACCCTCCATGCGTACCCGCTCCTCGTGCTCATCGAGATAAGGGGCGAGCTCCTGCTTCGCGATCGCCGAGACTTCGGCGCCTATCCATCGCGCCTGGACAAACAGCGAGTGAACATTTGACATCGCTTGGATGCGCCCGCTGATCGCGCGCTTTAGGCCCTCGGAAGTATCGGACTGAGAAAGATTAACGATTGCCTGTACGTTCGAGAGGATGTTCTTGCTTCGGTGCTCCGCCTCGCGAGCCAGAACGTTAATCTGCTCCCGATTTCGTTTCTGATCGGTAATATCTCTCGCGATCTTTGATGCGCCGACGATTTTTCCGCTGGCGTCCTTGACCGGAGAAACGGTCAGCGAAACGGTGATCGGGCCGCCATCCTTACGTTGCCGAACAGTCTCAAAATGGTCGATGCGCTCACCTCGTCTGATGCGCGTTAGAATTTCTCGTTCTTCGTTGTGCCTTTCCTCGGGAATCACAAGTGTAATGGGCTGACCGATCGCCTCGCGGGCCGAGTAGCCGAAGACGCGCTCAGCACCGCTGTTCCAGCTTGTAATGATGCCATCGAGATTTTTGCTTACAATCGCGTCGTCGCTGGACTCGACTATGGAGGCCAGCCAGCGCAATCGTTGCTCGCTTTCGCGAAGCGCAACTTCGATCTCTATGCGTTTGGTCATATCGCGATTGGCTTCGAGCACCAAGCTATCACCGAACAACTGCATACGGCTCTCGACGACGACTTTGCTGCCATCTTTGCAGGTGTGATGTAGCTCGCCCAACCAGTTCTGCCTATCCCGGAGTTGCGAGCGCAAGTCAGCAAAATCAATCGGAAATTCAGTCCGCAGCAGAGCGTGGCTTGTACGTCCGACCGCTTCGTCCTGCGCGAATCCGTAAAGCCGCTCGGCCCCTGCGTTCCAGAACTCGATTGGCCCGTCCAGTCGCCACGCGAGCATCGGTTCGTAGGACAATGTTAACAGATTGGCCAAGCGCTCCGCACCTAAGCCAGTCTCGTTATCCAGTGCCCCGCGTTGAAGTCCCGACTCGTTTTTCCGTCCCATGGTGAACCCCTTAGCCCAAGGCGCTCCACGGCCTTTCGTCGCCAAACCATAGCACTAATGTTCCGTTTGTTGACCCGCCGAAACGGGACTTCTGAGGCGAATCTCCGGTGTCGCCCTTGGGTCGTCGATTTTGACATGTCAGCGACATGTCCGGTTAGATCGCAATCTCGGACATGGTTGGCAGTGTACCGTAAGTGCGCCGAACCTGGTTTGCGTAGCGGGGGTAACTTCGGTGTCATGGGTTCAACGGTTTGACGATCCTATCGTATTGCCCGGCCGGCGTGCTACTTGTTGCGCAGGCCTTTGCAATTTGAGTTTGGTTTCGGTCCTGCGAGAAGCGACGGAACCAACCTCCACCGCAAAACCGTCGGGAGCCCGCTTTGCAGCCGGCGAACGGCATTCGCTGCACAATCTTGGCGGCGACGACATGCTCGTTTTGACGATCTACGACCCGCCGCGTGAGCGACCAAGGAGCGGGGTTAGCCAGAGGTCGTAGGGCGGGTTTGCCAAGCGCTCTCTACCGCGTGAACGGCGGATCACGTTGCGCCAATCCGCTTCTTGCGAGCCTTGAGCTAACACCTGGTCCAGCGGCTGCTTTCCAAACCCGATTTCCAAATCACCGCCGGCTCCGCGGAATTGCTCGTCTAGCGAGGCGCCGCACCGTTGAGCAGGACCGAGTGGCTGCGGCCATAAGCGAAGTAGATGGCGAGGCCGATCACCAGCCATACGAAGAGACGCAGCCAAGTCTGCCAAGGCAGGAACACCATCAGCAGGACGGAGAAGGCGATGCCGAGGATCGGTATCGCCGGCACGCCGGGTGTGCGGAACGGGCGGGCGACCTCCGCGTCGCTCTTGCGCAGATAGATCACCGCGCCGCAGACCAGCACGAAGGCGAACAGCGTACCGATGCTGACCATTTCACCGAGGATATCGATGGGGGTCAGCGCCGCGACGACGGCCACGATGATACCGATCAAAAGCTGGCTCTTGCTGGGCGTACCGAGCGAGGGATGCACATCGGAGAACATTTTGGGCAGCAGGCCGTCCTTGGCGATCTGGAAGAAGATGCGGCTCTGGCCATAGAGCAGCACCAGGATCACCGTGGTGAGGCCGGAGAGCGCTCCGATTTTGATCAGCACCGAGAACCAAGTCAGCCCGATAACATCGACAGCCTTGGCGATCGGATCGGGCACGCCGAGTTCGGTGTAAGGCACGAGGCCTGTGAGCACACCAGCGACCGCGACATAGAGGATGGTGCAGATCAACAGCGAGCCGAGAATGCCGATCGGCATATCGGTTTGCGGGTTCTTGGCTTCCTGAGCTGCGGTCGATACGGCGTCGAAGCCGATGAAAGCGAAGAACACGACGGCGGCACCGCGCATGATGCCGGTCCAGCCGAATTGACCGAATGTGCCGGTATTGTCCGGGACGAAGGGGTGCCAATTCGCCGGCGTGACGTAGCCGACGCCGAACACGATAAAGGCGAGTACGACGAAGAGCTTGATGCCGACCATGATGTTGTTGAGCCGGGCCGATTCCTTTGTTCCAGCGATCAGCATGGCAGTGAGCAGGAGGACAATGAACGCCGCCGGCAGGTTGACGATGCCTGCCACGGTCGAGCCGTCCGGCAGCTTGAACTCCGTCCAGGGCGCCGCGGCATATTGCGGTGGAATGTTGATGCCGAAATTATGCAAGAGCGAGACAATATAGCCCGACCAGCCGACGGCGACGGTGGAGGCGCCCATGGCGTATTCGAGGATGAGGTCCCAACCGATGATCCAGGCGAAGATCTCGCCCAACGTCGCATAGGTATAAGTGTAGGTGCTGCCGGAGACCGGCAGAAGCGCGGCGAGTTCGGCGTAGCACAGGCCGACGAAGGCGCAAGCGATACCGCCGACGACGAAGGAGAGCATGATTCCGGGACCGGCATAGTGCGCCGCCGCCGTGCCGGTGAGAACGAATATACCGGCGCCGATGATGCAGCCGATACCGAGCGCCGTAATGCTCAACGGCCCGAGCGTCTTGCCAAGCGTGTGTTCACCCGCTTCGATGATGATGGCGGCTACCGACTTTCGCGTCATCAAACCCTGGTCTGTCATGGTGACATTCCCTTCGATCGTGGCGTGTACCTGCCAATCAGGATGAGAGCCTTGGGTCGCGGCATTTGGATGATTGTCTCCACGCGACAGGAAGGCAAGTGCTTTTTTTGGCGTGCGTGCAGCGAGCGACAATCACGGCGAGATTTTGACTGTACACACGCAGCGCGTGTGATCTATGTCCTCGACCGGGAGATAAAGCTCTTATTCATGCCGCTCTGGATTGCGGGCTTCTGGGGCGAACTTTGCTTGTGACCATCGTAACCTATCCGACGGGATTCGTGGGTAGATGTCCGAAGTGGGTCAATCGCTACGGTTTCGAGATGTCCGCACTACGTCCGCTTTTCATCTGATAGCGACCAAATCGCAGACGTGCCGAGACGTCGTATAAAGTGCGCTCCGGCCGCTCGCGAGACCGCCTGTGAGCCCCAAGTGCACCAATGCGCCGAACAGCGGTCACGGACATCGCGCACCAGAGCACCTGTGGCTCTTACGGACCCAAGCGAACCTTGGTGGACCAAGCCGGTTCACGCACTTCAACTTCAAGGTCTTTCGTGGGCATGCGATCATCGACCGTGGTCATGCGAACGCGTCCTTTACTCTCTGGCGCCGGCAGGGGTGAATTTCATTTTGTCGGTGTTGGCTGAAAAGTCGCAATCGCCTGCTGAAGCAGCTTCTGATAGCGGGTTCAAGGGCTCAACCCTCTCGGTCCCCACTTTTCCGGGTATAATTTATAGTTGCCCGGAAAACGCCGCGACCAGAACAATCACGTCTCGCCCGGATCAATGCCGCGGGCGATCCGCACTAGCTTGACAGCCGCAACGTGAGCTGGCGCGGCGAGGCAGCTTCATACCGCTCGATAAAATCTAGGATGATGGAAGGGATGTCGCGCATCTGCAGATCGCACCGCCGGCGGAGTTCCTCGGCGACCTCGGCAGAGATATCCCGCGACCAACCTTCCACGGTGTTGAAGCTGACGACGCGCACGGGGTGCCAATACTGCCCATCGAGTAGGTCTTGGATGACGGTCTCGAGGTCCGCGGCCTCGACATCGGTTTCGCACCAGGCGCGACCGCGCCGGCCGAAATCGTTCACTACCAGGCAGGTGTCTCGATCCTCGTCGCCGGGCACAATCGAGGGCGTCCAATCTGTGTCACGCATAACGCTACTCCAGACGCTTGATCTGGGGCGCCTCAGGCAAACAATTCGGCGCCGGCCGGGGTGAACATCACATAGGTCCCGGATTCATGGCTCGCCAGCCAATCTTTGTCGACCGCCCTCTGGATACCGGCGCGGAACTGCTCGCCCGTGCCGCCGGAATGTCCGAGATCGCGATCTAACCGGACATGTCGCTGACATGTCAAATCCGACGCTAATGACCCGACTCGGACGTGACGACCCGGCGTGTTCTTGTTACGCCGTGCCGGTTAGGCCACAGCTTTCCCAATGGCATCCAGCAAGACATGACGCGCGAACGGCTTGCGCAAATACGCGATGCACCCGGCGTCCACCGCCTCGTTGCGCGTGGCCTCGTCGTCGTTCCCCGTCATGAAGATGACAGGGCACTTCGATCCCGATGCCGCAAGTCGGCGCTGTAGCTCGATCCCCGAAATTCCTCCGAGGTGGATGTCGAGCAGCAGGCAGGTTGCCGTCCGCGCGCTGCCGCTCTCGAGCAACGCCTCCGCGGAGGCGAACGTCCGGCTTTCGATGCCGTTGTGGGCCAACAGCCGCGCCACTCCCTTCAGAAAGCCCGCATTGTCATCGACCACGACCACGACTGTCGGCTGTGCTGCCATATCCGTGTCCAAGCCCAGTGCGGTATGTGCCCAGAGTGGTAGCGACCCTTGATCTGGATCAAAGAAATCTAGTCCGCGGTGAACGGTCAGGCTGCGTCGAGCGGCGTCCGAATTGAGGGGCAAAGCGGAAAATATATGCTCGTGCTGAAGTTCTTTTCAGTTTGACTCAAAGGGCCATCTGCCGTGTCACAATCGGTATATTGATTTAAGTCAAATAACCGCACATTCATCACAAGTTATGGTAGAGTGGTGGAGCCAAAATACAACAGAGCCTCCGAGGCCCCGATCACATTGCCCTTTTTACGAGGTCCTCCTGACGCTCGTCTTTTTGGAAGCAGTTGCCCGATCAAATAGTATTTTCTGTTTTCGGGGAGTAGAGAGTGGCGTTGAGTAGAGTTTTCAGTCTTGATGATCCGTCGGCCTGTCAGGCGGTTTTTCCTTCTGCCGATGTCGAGCTATTTCCCACAGCGAAGGGGAATTTCCATGCCGAGATCGCGCAAGTCGGCATGAGCCGGATTTGGATGCATCGAATCCACATCTCGCTGCCCGAGATCAATACTGTCGCGGTCAAACGCGGCCGCAGATCGATTGGCTTTCTTACCGAATGTAATTCGTCATCTTTGCTGGACTGCGGTTTGGAAGTTCGGCCCGGCGACATGGTCATCAACAGGTCTGATGTCGTACATCAACGATCTGACGCGGACTTTCACTATGGCACGCTATCCCTTTCATCTGATGATCTGGCCGCGGCTGCCGAGGCAATCATTGGTCGGGACCTGCCGGAGACACCTCACAAGTCCACTATTCGCCCGCCTTCTGCGTTGATGCTTCGACTACTAAAGCTGCACAAGAGCATCGGGCAGCTCGCTCATGACACCCCAGACATTCTAGAGCTCCCGGAAGTGACCCGGGCGCTAGAGAATGAGCTTACTCATATCCTGGTGAGATGCCTCGCCGAAGGCCGCAGCCTGGAGCAGACTAACGGCGACCGCCGTTGTGACACCACATTCGCCCGGTTCGTGGAATTCCTGGAGGCACATCCCCACCGGCCACTCTATCTAACCGAAATTTGCGCCGCGATCGGCGTCGCAGAACGAACACTGCGCGCCTCCTGCGAAAGGCATCTCGGCATGGGACCAATCCGCTATCTCACCCTGCGCCGAATGCATCTGGTGCGGCAGGCGCTCCTGCATTCGGATCCGTCCACGAAAACCGTTACACAGATTGTGACCGACCATGGCTTTTGGGAGCTTGGGCGCTTCTCGGTAGCTTACCGGATGCTGTTTGGAGAGCCGCCGTCCAAGACATTGGGCAGCCCACCCAGCAGCAAGGCAGCTCGCCCCGCACGCGCGATGTCGCCCACTGGCACATTTCCGACACGGCGCGATGTCCGACTTGAGTCCGGAATGCGCGTCAAACCGGACGTCACCGCATCGCTATGAGGCTGTCCTATAGGCGAACAGCTCAGCGCCGGCCGGGGTGAACTTCACGTATGTCCCGGACTCATGCAGCCAGAGCCAGCCTTTGTCGACCGATCGCTGGATGCCGGCGCGGAACTGCTCGCGCGTGCCACCGGCCTTTAGGAAAGCGGCGTTGACAAGCTCGATATAGATCCGTCCATCCTGGGCCGGCTCGATCGTGTTCGCGATCTCAACCAGCTTGCGTGCGGCAGCGTCGGGATCATTGAAGGGGCTGGGCTCGACGAACTTCATGCGGCTTCCATGTGGGTGACATGGACGTGCTGGCTCATGCCCTTGATGTCGATCACTGCGCCGCAGAAGCATCTGGACATGGCCGCTTGCTAGTTGCGTTGGCAGCTTGCATCCTGAATCCCACATCGCGTATTTCCACGCTGTCTAGGCGCGGTGCTTCCGGTATTCGTCGAAGTCGGCATCTGTTCGATTGGCGAGAAAGATCCGCCAGGCTTCCTCGAAATCGGCGCGCGCCTGGTCGAAGGTGGCGGCCCTGCCGGACGTGCAGTCGCCGGGCTCAGAGCCCGGATAGAAGCCGCAGCGCCACTGCCATGGATCGGTGCCGAACGGGTTGCCCGAGCGGATCGCGATCGTGCCGACACGGATGTCGCCATAGTAGACCAGCCAGCTCTCTTGTCTGGCATCGGGATTGCGGCGACGGGTGAGGGTGGTTGGCATGCCCAATGATTCCACCAAGTCGCGAGCAGGGGAAGCCACAAGGTCTGGGGCGGGGCTTAGCGTGGACTAGCGAAATAATCCACTAAGGTCCTTTCGCCTCGATCGCACGTTCCAGCTCTGATGCCAGCATCGCTAGGTGGTCCGCAGCCGGTCGAACAGCTCTTTCTTCTGCGGATCGGTCGCAAGCTTACTGATTAACGCGCAATCCACCGCGTCCAGGTGCAGCTTTCTCAAATAGGCCTGCATGTCTTGCATCGCCGCTCCTCCTGTAGAACAGCGTATCCCATCGCAGACCTACGGCACCACCTACCAACTATGATAGTCTTCTTGCTGGGCTACAATCCGGCCGGACGAC
Source organism: uncultured Alphaproteobacteria bacterium (assembly GCA_963822795.1). Classification (GTDB taxonomy): domain Bacteria; phylum Pseudomonadota; class Alphaproteobacteria; order Rhizobiales; family Xanthobacteraceae; genus Bradyrhizobium. Next base: position 4,472 of record CAWGJM010000048.1, on the reverse strand, counting down.
TGCCGCGATGGGGCCTGACCTGACGACGGGTCCACGCGGTCCTTCTTGATCCTCGGGCCCTCCACGGACGCTCTGGAAAAAGAAAGAGCCGTCCGGGCGGGCACCGGACGGCTCATTTCCGCAACTGCCGGTTCAGAGACCGGTTCCATCGCTGAATTTCGACGAGGTCCGTGAAGCTGCGCCATCTTCGCTGACCTCTCATCAAGCGGTTCGTCACGCCGCTCAACTGCTCATCATCCTACTCAATAAAATTTTATCGACAATTGAAAGGAATTATTAGGGTTAACTCGCTCCGTTGGAGGGTCATTGTTCATCCCGCTTAAGCTTCCGCTTTCCCCAATGATGCTTTTTGCCCGATGGTTCGAAGACGCGTTCGACGTGACGGTTTAGTGCGCGCATGATGCCGATCCGCGCTAGCATCGTCGGCCCGCCTTTCGTCGCGACAAGGATCAAGGCTTGCGTCGCCGCTTGCCATTCCGGACGATCATCCGTCCAATCGCGATCGCGCCGCCGAGCTTAGCTACTTAATTTTAACCAAGCACTCCTTAAGGCGATCAAGCTCCGAGCGAACCTGCGAAAGCATGACGGTTTGTAATGCAGTCGTACCCCTGCTGGAGAATTCTGCGGAAATCTTTTTGTCCAGATTTTGCTGCCAATCACGGATTGCCACCTTAGTGGCCTTTTGGGCCTCCGCCGTCGCCTTGACGTACGCTGTTATGCAGGCGTCGGCCGTTGAGCACATTTGGCACTCTTGAGCGCTCGCGGCAGTTGAAACAAGCAAAGCAAGAGTCGCGGCAAGGATCTTCATTGCTTCCCCCCGGTATTGGCCCTGTCCCCCGCCCATTGGCCGAGCGGATGTTCTACTTGATTGGACTCGTTTGCAATGGGCGGGGGCTACCGCGGTTCATTTGACGACCCGATATTTCTTGCCCGCCTTCTTCCGCGGCACCGGCGGTGCCGCGGGCTCGGGCGGCCCCGCCTGCGTTCAGGGCGCGCATCATGCCGATGCGGGGGAGCATTGTCGGACCGCCTCTTTCCGCAACGAGGATCAGAGCTTCCATCGCTGCCTGCTACTCCGGCGCCTCGTGCTCGGCCTTCGGAAGCTTTGTGATGTAGTGGCCGGCATCCTCAAGCGTGACGAGCTCGCGGCCGCGCGGAAGCGGGATCGGTTCGTCGAATGCTCGCTTCCATCCGCGATCAGGCATGGCTTCAACTTCCGTGCCGCCGATCATACCGCGCGAGCGCTTCGGCGCTGATCACCGCGATCTGCTTCGCGTCGGCGATATCCTGATCGGTCAGGCTCGCGCGAATCCGCGCCCATGCCTTCCGGAATTTCAGTTTGCAGTCGTCGAGGTCGGCGCCGGTTGATCCGGCCGACCGACATGCCGCGCCAGATCACGGCGTAATCGTCAGCGTGGCGCTGGCCGGCGATTGCGGTGGCGCGGAGGGTTAGGGTTTCGGGGTCGGACATGCCCCCATGATTCCGCCGATCGGGCGCGGATGGAAGCCGCTACACCTTGTGGATCGGGGTGAAGGACGCCGCTACGTGGCGGGGCCAAGTCGGCACCGCGCTTCATGGGCGCTATGGAATATTCTTGTTCAGGACCGTCTCGTTCCAAATGTCGTCGGCAATAAGATTTAAGAGATCTTCGTTGTCCCGCGGCCAGCCTCGAAGCGCTGCGTGAGCGTGGTTGTCATCTTCTCGTTCATGTATAATTCTGATCTTATGCTTTTGCCTGTCAGCAGCACATGTGGTTTTGACTGCTCTCACGTTTCCGATCGCAAAGCCGCTTTTCGGCGAAACAGTCATATTGCTCGCCCGGATCGCTTGCACGGCGCCCTTAACGCAAATGCTTTTCGTCCCGGGGAAAAACTCCATCCACGTCGCGGACAGGTACTCTTCGTCGTCGCGCAAGCGGAAGGCGACCCATAGGACGCCGATCACGTTGTCATCTTCATCCTTGCGAAGCTTTGCCCAAGGGACATAGCGGATGACGTGATGATCATCTGCAGGTACGTTATCGGCATTGAACCAACGTTCGGGTTGATAAGGTGCCAGAACGCTTGCCAAACGTTGCACGGGCGTTAGACCTGCAGCACGTTCTTGATTGTCATCGATCAACACCGAAAGTTGCCAACGAATAAAATCACCTGGTAGGCATTCCATCGTCAGCCTGTCGCCGTGTGTGTACCGAAAACCTCATCCGAGTTGATGACGCGACGGAATCGCCTAAGCTGGTGGAATGATCGGGCTACTCTGTTTCGTCCTGGCCGCCCTGGCCTCGCCATTCAAGTCGAAGTTGCGGCTTGAAGCTGAGAACGTTGTGCTTCGACATCAGTTGAATGTCTTGAGACGCCAGCTGCATGGTCGCGTCCGGCTGACGAACCATGATCGATGGTTCTTTGTCCAGCTGTATCGTTGGTTTCCATCGATCCTGAAGGTGCTCACGATCGTTCGGCCCGAGACGCTCTTGCGTTGGCACAGGGTCGACTTTCGCTGCTACTGGCGTTGGAAATCGCGCCGACGGGGAGGTCGGCCACAAATCGAGACGGAGCTGCGCGCGCTGATCCGGCGGATGAGCATCGAGAACCCACTTTGGGGCGCGCCGCGCATCCACGGCGAACTACTCAAGCTCGGGTTTGAGGTCGCGCAGTCGAGTGTCGCCAAATACATGGTCAAGCTGCGCGGGCCGACCCGCCAGGGATGGCACACCTTTCTGCGTAATCATGCTCAAGATATCGCCGCTATGGACCTGTTCGTTGTCCCGACACTTGGCTTCGACCTGCTCTACGCCTACATCATAGTACGACTGGATCGCAGAGAACTGATCTGGATCAGCGTCACAACACATCCCACTGCAGAATGGGTTGCACGCCAGATTACAGAAGCATTCCCGTGGAATGAAGCTCCGCGCTGCGTGATCCGCGACCGGGATCGCATCTATGGTGCGGTGGTCACACGCCGATTGCGCGCAATGGGCATACGCGATAGGCCCATTGCACCGGTGTGTGTACCGAAAACTTAAATCCGACTATAATGGTGATGAAGTCCACCAAGGATGGCGCGTGAACGAATGACACCGGTGCGCTGTACCGAGCGAGAGACGGGCGCATCCTTGTTCAAAGACCGATGCGTTCTGACTCCGTTGTAGTAACGGGCGTAAGATTTCAGGATGCGACGCGGATGCGCCTCGCCCAGGACGATCATATGATCGACGCTCTCTCGCCGGATCGAGCCGATCAGCCGTTCGACAACGCCATTCTGCCAAGGTGAGGCCGGTGCGGTAGGCTTGTCCCGGATGCCCATCGCGCCCAGTCGGCGTGTGACGACGGTGCCGTAGATCCGATCGCGGTCTCGGATCATGTAGCGCGGAGCCTCGTTCCAGGGGAATGCCTCCATGATCTGTCGCGCGATCCAATCGGCGGTCGGATATGCTGTGACATTGATCCAGACAAGATCTCTGCGACCGAGCCGGACGATGACGAAAGCATAGAGCAGGTCGAAACCGACGGTCGGAACAACGAACAGGTCCATGGCGGCAATGTCCGGCGCGTGGTTATGCAAGAAGGTCCGCCATCCCTGGCTGGGCGGCCCTCGCCGTTTGACCATGTACTTGGCGACGCTCGACTGCGCGACCTCAAACCCAAGCTTGAGCAGTTCTCCGTGAATGCGTGGTGCTCCCCAAAGCGGATTCTCGACGCTCATCCGGCGGACCAATCTGCGCAGCTCCGTGTCGATCTGCGGTCGCCCTCCCTGTGGGCGCGACTTCCAACGCCAGTAGCAGCGAAAGCCCGCTCTGTGCCAACGCACGAGGGTCTCGGGCCGGATGATTGTGAGAACCTTCAGGACTGATGGAAACCAACGATACAGCTGGATAAAGAACAAGCGATCATGGTTCGTGAGCCGGACGCGACCATTCAGCTTGCGCCTCAAGATATTCAACTGGTGTCGAAGCACCGCGTTCTCAGCTTCAAGCCGCATAGCGTCAGGATAAATCCAGGAAAGGGGAAAGAGATGTAGCAGCTCGGAAACCTTTCATAGCAGTCCAGAGGGTTCAACTCCCTCCCGGCAAAGGCCAGCCAGCCAGCCGGAAGCGAGTCTTGCATGACGGTGGCAACACCGTTCGTGAAGCGTAGACAGCAGGTGCCAAAGCCCCGCGGTAGCCCCGATATGAAGGTCACGCTGAAGCCTTTGCTGTTGCGGCAGCAGGGGCAGCATCGACGAGACCGTCAGTGGCGAGGCAGCGTCGATTCGGCCGGGGTCTTGGACCGGGTCAAAGGCATAGGACGGACTGCCTGGAAACCTGAGAGATCCCACTCACGCCCACGCGAGAGTACGCCGGCAAATTGAGATCACCGGCTGAACAATGATCTTGGCCTGTGGCGGAACCTCCACCCGCCCGGGAGCGCCGGCAACGGCGAGCACGAACCGAGGAGAAATCGCGTGGGCCGCGGAAGCGAAACAAATAAGT
>CAWGJM010000047.1:0-202947 GCA_963822795.1 uncultured Alphaproteobacteria bacterium | reverse complement strand
TCCTGGCATCCGTTGCTGATGCTAAGTCTCGCGGAGGCGCGCTCTGCCAACCGGGTGTCTGAGGCGTCATTCAATCCGTAAGGCGACGGTGGCAAAAAGGAACTCGTCACAAGAGCACGAAGTAGAGCGTTAAAACCATTGCGTGGGGAATGCCGGATGTCCGCTGTGAATACTCGTGTGCATACTCCAACCACAAAGCGCACACGAGGCTGCGGGTGCATTGGGCACCCGGCATTCCCCGCGCCCTCTTTGTTTGAGGGCAGAGATTTTTAGCAAAACTCGGGCGCGATCGCGTCGCGAGAGCGCGGAAGAGCGTCGGCGTCATTGCGAGGAGCGTGAGCTCCGATCGCGGTAGGGACGCTCATTTCTGAGCGCCCCCCGCACAGAACCGTACAAGCGGCTTTCCCGCATACGGCTCCCACCTTGGGTGTTTAGCGGCGAAACTTGCCGTATGCATTCCAACCCCTGTGACACGGTTGCCTGGTTCCGTGCCCGGTCCGTGCTGTGCTGGCCCACATTCCCCTCGGCCCCCGCCCTTGGCTCCCCCAACTCCGCAGCGGATCGCTCCGCCTTGTTGGTCGGCTTCATAGCTACTACGGCGAGGCCTGACTTCTCACGCTCGTGCATCATCGGCTACGGCTCCTCACCTTCCCGATACGGGCCTTGGGGGACGATGTGTCCATCGGCCGAACGTGAGATCTCCCAGGTTCCGACGTGATCCTTTCGTGCGTGATGTGGTCTTCGACCACGGCAGAGCGTCAGTCCCTCGCATAACGGGACCGCACATGTTGCCTTCGACGTTGCTTACCGTCTCGGCCTCTGCGGAATTCTGGTTTTCGAGGCTCAATAGCACACCCCACACGATCACTGTGCACGCTTCGCACCCGCCGTCGCCGGCGACCACGCAACACTCGTTACCGGGCGCCCGCTACGGCTTACCCAGACCGGTCTCTCACCGGCGGGATCACGCCAGCTTGACCTGGCGCACAAGCAATCCAGCTTCTCATTCGTGGTGCGATGGATTGCTTCGCTAACGCTCGCAATGACGGTCTCGTCTCGCAAGTCGGCCGTTTGAAAATGAAATTCATTACGAGGACTTCGTGTCTGCCCACCTTACCCGCTCTTCCTCCCCTTCGCGAAATGCCTGGTGAGAAAATCCGCCAGCACCTCGACGCGCGCCGGCCGCGGGCCGCCGGGCGGTGTCACCAGATGCACCGCGCCCTCCGGTTGTTTCCAGCCCATCAGGATCACCTCGACTTCGCCTAACGCGATGGCATCGCCGACGATGAAGTCCGGCAGATCGGCGATGCCGAGACCAGCCAGAACCGCCGGCAGCAGCGCCTCGCCATTGTTGACGCGCAATTGTCCGGCGGGCCGCACGCTCGCCTGCTCGCCAGCGGCATTGGTGTAGTGCCAGACGTTCGGCGTCGAGAGATAGGCGTAGCCGAAGCACTTGTGCTGCGCGAGGTGCATCGGATGCGTCGGCCGGCCATGGCGCTTCAGATAGGACGGCGCGGCCACCGTGTAGCGCGGCATCGCGCACAGCCGCCGCGCGATCAGCGAGGAATCCGGCAGCCGCGCGATCCGCAAGCCCGCGTCAAAACCCTCGCCGATCAGATCCACCGTGGCGTCGCCTAAGTGCAGGTCGATCGAGACGTCGGGATAGGTTTTCATGAATTCCGGCAACAGCGGCGCCACCGCCTTGACCCCGAACGTCATCGGCACCGCGAGCCGCACCAGCCCGCGCGGCGAGGTCGATTGTGCCAGCGCCTCGTTCTCCGCCGCCTCGCCGTCGACGAGCAGCCGCGTGGCGCGCTCGGCGAGCTTTTGTCCGGCATCGGTCAGCGCGAGCCGCCGCGAGGTGCGGTTGAACAACCGCGCGCCCAGCCGCTCTTCCAGCCGGCTGACCGCCTTGGAGACGGTCGCCTTCGACAGCGCTAGCTCGCTTGCGGCCGCTGCGAACGAGCGGAGCTCAACGACTTTCGCGAAAATCGCCAGCGCTTCGAAGTCCGGGAGTTTTGACATTCGGCCCACCTTTAGGGACGTTTTGGGAAACAATGAGTTTCAATAGTTTCTATTTATGAACCACATGGCAACGCATATCCAGATGCCAACGGAAAATTTGAGCGACAGGGAATATCCCATGATCGAACTAAAGCCATTTGCGAAACTCGGCGGCGCCGACCACGGCTGGTTGAAGGCCAAGCACCACTTCTCGTTCGCGGACTACTATGATCCGAATAAGGTGAGCCATGGCTCGTTGAGGGTGTGGAACGACGACGAGATCGAGCCGAACACCGGCTTTCCCGCCCATCCCCACGCCAACATGGAAATCATCACTTATGTCCGCGAGGGTGCGATCACCCACCAGGACAGCCTCGGCAACAAGGGCCGCACCGAGGCAGGCGACGTGCAGGTGATGAGCGCCGGCAGTGGCATCCGCCACTCCGAATACAATCTCGAGCCGACGAAAACGAAGATCTTCCAGATCTGGATTCAGCCGGCCACGCGTGGCGGCCAGCCGACCTGGGGCTCAAAGCCGTTTCCGAAGGCCGACCGCTCCGGCAAGCTCGTCACCATCGCCAGCGGTGTCGAGGGCGACAAAGATGCGCTGCCGATCCGCGCCGACGCCCGCGTGCTCGCCACCACGCTGAAGGCCGGCGAGAGCGCGGAATACACCGCCGGCAGGACGCGCAACCTCTATCTGGTGCCGGCCGCAGGCAGCGTCGAGATCAACGGCGTGCGAGTCAACGCCCGCGACGGCGCCGCCATCCGCGACGAGGAAACGCTCAAGATCACAGCACTGGAGGATTCCGAACTGGTGCTGGTCGACGCAGCGTAGCGCTCCGCCCGCTCGTCATGCGCGGGCTTGACCTGCGCATCCATCCTTCTTCGGAAGAGTTGTCACGAAGACGATGGATTGCCGGGTCAAGCCCGGCAACGACAGTTGAAACTCATGACAACACCTACCAAACCCACGGAGACTACCCATGACCAAAGTTCTCGTCCTGTATTATTCCGCCTACGGCCATATCGAAGCGATGGCCAATGCCGTTGCCGAAGGCGCGCGCGAGGCCGGCGCCACGGTCGACATCAGGCGTGTGCCCGAACTGGTGCCGGCGGAGGTCGCGAAAGCGTCGCACTACAAACTCGATCAGGCCGCCCCCGTGGCCAAGGTCGAGGAGCTTGCGAATTACGACGCCATCATCGTCGGCACCGGCACCCGCTTCGGCCGCATGGCCTCGCAGATGGCGAATTTCCTCGATCAGGCCGGCGGGCTCTGGATGAAGGGCGCGCTGCACGGCAAAGTCGGCGGCGCCTTCACCTCGACCGCGACCCAGCATGGCGGCCAGGAGACCACGCTGTTCTCGATCATCACCAACCTGTTGCATTTCGGCATGACCATCATCGGCCTGAACTACGGCTTCTCCGGCCAAATGGAGCTCAATGACGTCACCGGCGGCTCGCCCTATGGCGCGACCACCATCACCGGCGGCGACGGCAGCCGGCAACCCAGCGCAAACGAGCTGGCGGGTGCGCGCTATCAAGGACGCGTGATCGCTGAGACCGCCAAAAAACTGCACGGCTAACTGCATGGCAGGTGCGAAAAGGGCGGCGTTCTCTCAAGAAAACGCCGCCCTATGTTTGGCCAAGGCGCAGGATATCTGCCATGGTCGAAATTCTCTTGATGGCGCAACTGGTGCGCAACCCGCTGCAGGCGATCGCGCGGCGTTGGTACTGCCGCGGCCTTTTCCGTGCCACGCGCGGCCAACGGAAAGCACAGCTTCGTGATCTAACTGCCGTCGGATCTTGAACTGCATTTCGGAACCAGACGGTGCTCGCCAAGTTAGGTCACGCGCATTGGCGCCTGGAGATCCTCATGACCAAAAAGCCCGATCCCAAGCCTGGCAAGACCAAGCCCGCAGAGTCCCATCCCGGCATGATGGGCGACGGCACCGAAGAGCAGAATCTCGGTCAGCCCGGAGATTCCGCCGCCCGCATCAAGGAGGAGGAAGTCGATGCCGCCTTCGGCAAGGGTGGCAAAACCAAATAGCTTCCATCCCAATCGCCGAGAGTTCGCCTATACCAAGAGTTCGCCTATAAAGGCCGGGCCGGATCGCCCGGCCTTGCCATGTCAGGAATTGCCAATGAGCCGTACGCCGCAAGCCCCGTGGCCGGAATTGCCGACCGCGACGTGGCGCGACACCACCGCGACGCTGCAACTGTGGACCCAGATCGTCGGCAAGATCAGGCTGACGCTCTCGCCCTGGCTCAACCATTCCTGGCATGTGACGCTCTATGTCACCGCGCGCGGGCTTTCGACTTCGCCGATTCCGGATGGCGCCAGGAATTTCGAGATAGAGTTCGATCTTCTGGATCATGCTTTAAGGATTTCGACCAGCGACGGCGCGAGACGGCAGTTTCCGCTCGCGGGACATTCGGTTGCGAGCTTTTATGCGGCAGTCATGGCTGATCTCGCCGCGCTCGGCATTCACATCGCGATCGACGAGATGCCGAACGAATTGTCGGAACCGATCCGGTTCTCGCAGGACACGACCCACGCCTCCTACGATCCCGACGCCGTCGGCCGCTTCTTCCGGATTCTCGTCAGCGTCGATCGGGTGTTCAAGCAATTCCGCACCGGCTTTCTCGGCAAGGCTAGCCCGGTGCATTTCTTCTGGGGCAGTTTCGATCTCGCGGTCACGCGCTTTTCGGGCCGCCGCGCGCCGCGCCATCCCGGCGGCGTGCCGCATCTTTCCGACGCGGTCGCCTGCGAAGCCTATTCGCATGAGGTCAGCAGCGCCGGCTTCTGGCCGGGCGGCGGTGCGATCGATTATCCCGCGTTCTATTCCTATGCCTATCCGGAGCCCGAAGGTTTTCGCGCCGCGCGCGTACGGCCGGGGGCTGCCTTCTTCAGCGAGGCTTTGGCCGAGTTCATCTTGCCCTACGATGCTGTGCGCTCGGGCGCCGATCCGGATCACGCGCTGCTCGATTTCCTGCAAAGCACTTATGAAGCCGCTGCCATTGCCGCGAAATGGGACCGCGACGCGCTGGAATGCGCGCCGGGCCAACCCGGCGTGGTACGCCAGATTTGAGGCAGGATCGGTTCCGAGCGAATTCATTGTGCGTGATCTTCTCGGCGATCGAGACCGGGCGGTCGACAAGGTTGAAGATGATGAAAGCCTGCCACATGTAGATCGAGTACGATATCCGGCCGAGCCATTCATTGCCGCGGTTCGACATCAGCCTGGAGACCGGTCCGGCCTCGAATGCAAAGACCAGCACCACGACGGCGAACAGCAGCGGCGCGAGAAAGGAATATCCGGTACGCCCGGCCATCGAGACATAGAAGATGGCGATGACCAGCACGGCAATCTCGAGAAAGGCGGCGTCGAACACGTCTCTCGGACAAGCCTTCCAAAGCCGGTAGACAAAATGTCCGATCAGGAATCCATAGAGACAGCGGAACAGTCCTCCCACGGCTATTTGCGGGGCGACGCGTTGCGCGCCAAGGTCGACGAGATCAACCGCCTCGCGCCGGACTATCTCTGGGTCGGGCTCGGCGTTCCCTACGAGCAGGCCTTTGTCGATGAGTTTTTGCCCAGGCTTTGCGATGTCGGCGTCATCAAGACCTCGGGCGGACTGTTCAACTACCTGTCGGGAAGCCGTCCCCGCGCGCCACGATGGATGCAGAATGCCGGGCTAGAATGGGCCTGGCGCATCTGGCTCGAGCCGCGCCGGCTGTTCTGGCGCTATCTCACCACCAACCCTCGCGCGCTCTATCTGCTGTTCAACCGGAGCTGGCCCTCCGACACCGATCAAACGGAGCGTTAGGTTAAAGCATGATCCGGAAAAGTGGATACCGGTTTTCCCTCGCGACAAACGCGGAACGCGTTTGCGCGGAGATCATGCTCAAACAATAATGGTGAGCATGAGCGATCGCCCAATCATTTTGGTTACCGGCGGTGCCGGTTATATCGGCTCGCATGCCTGCCGCGCGCTCGCCGCGGCGGGCTTTCGTCCGATCGTCTACGACAACCTCTCGCCCGGCCATCGCGGCTTCGCCAGCGCAGCGCTCGTGGTCGGCGACCTCCTCGACAAGGCGACACTGGCGCGCGTGTTCGCGCAGCACGACATCGCGGCGTGATGCATTTCGCGGCGGCGAGCCTAGTCGGCGAATCCATGACCGATCCGCAGAAATACTACCTCAACAACGTCGGCGGCACGCTGTCGCTCTTGGCTGCGATGCGCGAAGCCGGCTGCCGTCGCCTAGTGTTCTCGTCGACCGGTGCGGTCTTCGGCCAAGCCGACAGCAAGGCGCTGCCGGAAACCTATCCATGCGCGCCGATCAGCACATACGGCGCCTCGAAATGGATGATCGAGCGCATCATCGCGGACTATCGCTCAGCCTACGGCCTGGGCGCGTTCTGCCTGCGCTATTTCAACGCCAGCGGCGCCGATGCTTCCGGCGGCATCGGCGAATTGCGCGAGAACGAAACCCATCTCATTCCCCGCGCCATGATGGCGCTGCAGGGCCACCTGCCAGACTTCGCGATCTTCGGCGAGGATTACGCCACGCCCGACGGCACCGCGATCCGCGACTACATCCACGTCACCGACCTCGGGGCGGCGCATGTCGCAGCACTCCAGCTGCTGATGCAGGGATATGCCGGCGGCGCTTTCAATCTCGGCACCGGCAACGGCTTTTCGGTACGCGAGATTCTTGCGGCGATTTCCGCCGAGACTGGCCGAGCAGTCCCCCATGTCATCAAGCTGAAGCGGCCGGGCGATCCGGCCTATCTTGTCGCCGACCCCACTGCCGCGCGCAAAGTCTTGAACTTTATGCCCGAACATTCGGATCTGGCGACCATCATCCGCACCGCATGGGGCTGGCACCAACAGGCCCACCCGTTGAAGGGTGAGCCTTTCCGAGGCTAGAGCGCGATGGGGGTCGAGTTGATTCACCATCGCGCTCTAGTTTTTGATTGAGCATGATCTTTTCGGAAAACCGGTAGCCACCTTTCCTGATCATGCTCTCAGACGGACGCACCACTTACAGCGGCTTGATCTGGACTTTCCGGAACTTGACCACGCCGGAGCCGTACTGCAGGGCAAACGGTCCGCTCAGGTGCTTGGAGTCGTCGACATCCGCGGTCTTCTGTCCGTTCAGCACGATGGTGAGATGCGGTCCCTGCGCGGTGATCTCATAAACATTCCATTTGCCGGCGGCCTTCGGCATCGGATCGACCTTGGCGACATCGACGATTGCGCCGGTACCATAAGACGGATCGGGCCGCTTGTCGAAGATGTTGACCTCATAGCAAATCTTGGCGTCGATCTTGTCCGAGCGGTCGCAGCGGAGAAAGACACCGCTATTGGCTTCCTCGTCGACCCAGAACTCGGCCCTGATCTGGAAGTCCTTGTATGAATTCTTGGTGACAAGATAACCGAGGTCCTTGCCGTTGAGCTTGTCGGCGGTCATCGCGCCGTCCTTCATCTCCCAGTTGGCCGTACCGACTTCGCCCCAATCGCCCTTGTTGCTGGAGTCGAGCAGCGTAATCCAGCCATCGCTTTGGCCTGACGCGACGTCGGCATATTGGAATGCGGCGGCACCGATCAACAGCCCCGCGGCAATCGTTGACAAGCGCTTCATGAGAATGGTCCTCCCGTTTGTTTTGATTGTGCCGCAACCTAGCATCGGCGGATGCGGCGTAAATAGGGTTTTCATGCTGCAGTTACGTTATGCGGTGCCGGCACGTCGGATGCCTTGCGCCGCGCGAATGCGACCCGATAACATAACAATCGACCCGTCCCGCATATTCCGGCATCGGGCTTTTAATTCAGGGAGAACACCCATGCAGGTGACCTGCCGGCTCTGGCGTTATCTCGCGCTGCCGATATCGCTTGCCGCTACCTTGAGCATCGGCTCGGCCGCCGAACTCAATCCCGCCGCGGTAGTCTATAAACTGCCCGACCAGATCCCGTGGGGGCCGGTGAACGCAGCCGGTGCGCAAAGCGCGGTCGTGGTCGGCGACCCCGCCAAGCCCGGCTTCTACATGGTCTACAACAAGTGGACCAAGGGCAATCATTTCAGCCACCCGCATTTCCATCCCAACGACCGCTACATCGTGGTGCTGCAGGGGACCTGGTGGGTGGGATCGGGCGCGAAATTCGATCCCGAGCACGGCACGGTTCCGATGCCGCCCGGCAGCTTCGTCACTCATTATGGCAAGCAGGTGCATTGGGACGGCGCCAAGGACGAGGACGCGGTGCTCCTGATCATGGGCGAAGGCCCGGCGACATCGACGCCGGTGCCGGAGGAGAAGTAGCCAGCGAAGTGGGCCCCGGTTCTCCTCAAGAAAACGCGTCAAAACAAAAGAGCTTCAACCCCGTTCCGATTCGATCGGAACGGGGTTCAAGCGCATTGCGCCGGCCGGCGACGCCTGTATCATTGAAGGCTGTCGGAGGGCCTTTGGTGCATCAGGCTGCAGGACTGCAATTCGAGCGCGTGGTCGACGAGTTCACGCATTGGCGCGCGCTCGCCGAGAAGGAGCGACCGCCAGCGCCGGCATGGTGGTGGGGACCGGCGATGGAGGTGCGAGAGATTTTGTCGCCCCTGCCGTCGGAGTGGTGCGCGCCATTCGCCCTGGCCGATGGCGCCCGGTACGCCGACGCCGCAAACGTGATCTTCCGCTCGCTGGCCGGCCAGACCTACCAGCCGTGGCCCTACGACTTCTCGCGCAAGATCGATTCCACTGATTCCGACGTGCGCGACCTGCACGCACAGCCTTCAGATGACAGCGCGTTTACGGCCTGATGTCGCTTCGCCGGGAGCCGCAGGCTGCAGCGGGGGCGATGCGAGCGTGGGAGCGGATTGCAGCAATTCGGCCATCATGTTCGCCGGCAGCGGCTTGGAGAACAGGTAACCCTGCATTTCGTCGCAGCCGTGATGACGCAGGAAGGCATGCTGCTCGGCGGTTTCGACGCCCTCGGCGACGATCGTCATCCCCAGCGCCTTGCCCATGCGGATGATCGCCTGCGCAATGGCCTGGTCTTCGGAATCGTCGGGCAGATCGCGCACGAAGGAACGGTCGATCTTGATGGTGTCGATCGGGAACTGCTTCATCAGCGACATCGACGAATAGCCGGTTCCGAAATCATCGATCGCAAGCCGGATGCCGCGGCTCTGGATCGCGTCGAGCACCTTGATGGCGCGTGAGACGTTGTGCATGACCATGCTCTCAGTGACCTCGAGTTGCAGCAGCGTAGCCGGCATGCCGCTCGCGGCCAGCGCTTCGTCGATATCCTGCAACAGCTGCTTGTCGGCGAACTGCCGCGGCGAAAGATTGACCGCCATCGATACCGGGCTCAAGCCGCGGCGCTGCCAGGCCATGTTCTGCGCGCAGGCCTGCCTTAGGACCCAGCGGCCGATCGGGACGATGATCCCGATCTCCTCGGCTAGCGGGATGAATTGCGTCGGCGACACCATGCCGAGATCGGGATGCATCCAGCGCAACAGCGCTTCGACGCCGGTGATTTGTCCACTCGCCACGTCCACTTTCGGCTGATAGTTCAGCGAGAACTGGTCGCGCTCGAGTGCGCGGCGCAAGGCGGCTTCGAGCGCGAGCCGTTCGACCGATTGGGCCTTGACCGCCTTCGAGAAGAAGCGGAACGCGTTCTTGCCGTCTTCCTTAGCGAGATACATCGCCATGTCGGCATTCTTGGTCAGCGTTTGCGCGTCGCTTCCGTTGGCCGGATACATCGCGATGCCGATGCTGGCGGTGGTGTGACATTCATGTCCGCAAAGTTCCAGCGGCTGACCAAGAATTGACAGCAAATTGCCCGAGACATGTTCGACGACTTCGGCGTCGTCGGTTTCCTCGAGTATGACCACGAATTCGTCGCCGCCGAGCCGCGCCACCACGTCGCTCGCGCGCAGCGAGCCGCGCAGCCGTCTGGCAGTTTCCACCAATAGCAGGTCGCCGACCTCGTGGCCGAGCGAATCGTTGATGACCTTGAATTGGTCGAGATCGATGAACAGCACCGCGAACCGCCGCTCGTGGCGATGGGCGGTATCGATCGCTTGGCGCAACAGACCGTTGAACATCTCCCGGTTCGGCAGGCCGGTCAGGCTGTCATGCGAGGCGAGATATTTGATGCGCTCGTCCGCCTTCTTCTTTTCGTCGGCGCGATCGAAATTTTCCAGCGCGAACGCCACGTTGTCGGCCAGTCGCTGCAGGAGCTCAGCGAACTCGGCCGTGAACGTGTCCTTTTCGGCTGAAATGAACAGCATGATCCCGACGGCCTGTTCGCTCACGAGCAGCGGGAACGCCGCGCCGGATCCGGCGCCGTCCCGACGGACCGCAGCGTGGAAAGTGCTCCATCGTGGATCCGCGAGATAATCGTTGCTGATACAGGGCTGCCGCGTGCGGAACGCCACGCCGCTGAGCCCGCGTCCTTCGGGATGCGCCTCACTGATCGAGAGCCTCGTCTGGCGGGTGGCGTCGGAGGTCGGACCAGCGATGGCGACAAAATCCATGTAATCGCTGTCGGGTCTCGCCAGCGCAATGCTGATCGATGTGAACTTGCCGCCCTTCGCGGCCGCGCCGCACACCAGATCGAACAGTTCGGCCCGCGACTTGGCGCGCATGATCGCTTCATTGGTCGCGCTCAGCGCTGCGAACATCAGCGACAGGCGCTCCCTCTGTTCGTCGGCCTTGGCCTTCTCTTCCGCACGCTCGAAATTATCCAGAGCGAACGAGATATTTGCCGACATGCGCTCGAGCAGGGACACCATCTGATCGTTCAACGAATAGGCTTCCCGCCGCGTCACCAGCAGCACGCCGACGCTGCGGCCGCCGCAAATTAACGGCAGCGCCGCCGCCGCGCCGACCTGGGCGGCCTGCGCGCCATTCCGCCAAGCCGCCGAATGCGCGTCGTTAAGATAATCGTTACTAATGCACAGTTTTTGATCGCGGAACGCTTGGCCGCATACCCCAGACCCTTCAGGCGTGCCGGCGACCGTGGTGATTTCGATGCCGCGCAGACGGACGATGTCTTCGCCAAATCCGGCCGCAAACCGAAGCACGTTGCCGCCGCTTTCCACCAGGAAGACGGCCGTCGCCAGGAAGTCCCCGCTCGAAAAAGCGGCTCCGCAAACCTTTTCGTACAATTCTGCCGGAGATTTCGCGTAAAGAATTGCCTCGTTGGTGGCGCTCAACGCCTCAAACGTACGCGCGAGACTGGTCTTCAAGACGCTCAACTCCCTGCGCCACCCGTGCAGATTCCTGGCCGATTTATGCGGATCCGCCCCCTAAACCGAGGTTAGGAGCGACTTCAAAACCCCGATTCAAAGTAAACATCACCCCAACGCCCCCCGCCGACCCCGGGGTCACCGGCCGCTGTCAGGCAACCGGCGTCCGCGGTTCTCGCGGTTTGAAACAGGCGGGTATCGCCAATTCCGCATCACGAAATCCGGATATCCAGAAAGCGACGGACGCGATATCGGCTCTTGCCCTGGAGCCATCGCTTTGAGACCATGCGGTCCAACGACAACAAGCAAGACCCGCTGTTGCCCACGCGGGCCATCGTCTGAGGAAACCCCATGCCAATCGTTCCGGCCGATCGTCTCACCCGGATCGGCGCGGCGCTGCTGCGAGCCGCCGGCGCGTCGCAGGAAGAGGCCGATGCGGTCGCTATCGCCTGCGTCAACGCCAACCTCGCCGGACATGATTCGCACGGAGTAATCGCGATCCCGACCTATATCGACCGTATCAAGGCCGGCCATATCGTGCCCGGCGCGAAGTGGACCATCGTGCAGGAATCGCCGACCACGACCGTGATCGACGGCCACTGGGGCTTTGGATTCCATGTCAACGCCAAAGCGATGGCGCTGACGATCGAGAAGGCGAAGACCGCCAATGTCGCGGCCTGCACCGTGTTCCGGCAAAGCCATGTCGGGCGGCTCGCGGCCTATCCGATGATGGCGATGCGCGAGGGCATGATCGGACTTGCGACCGCCGATTCCGGCCGGTCACCGAAGCACGTCGCCCCCTTTGGCGGCCGCGAGGCGCGGCTCGGCACCAATCCGATCTCGATCGCGGTTCCGTCCGATCTTGAAGCGCCGTTTTATCTGGACATGGCGACGTCGGCCGTCGCGGCCGGCAAGATCGCCCTCGCCGTCGCGCGAGACGAAAAAATCCCGCAAGGGTGGATCATCGATGCGGAGGGACGGCACACCACCGATCCCAAGCAATATCGCAAAGGCGGCGCGCTGCTGCCGCTCGGCGGCACCGAGGGCTACAAGGGCAGCGGCTTAGCGGCGATGGTGGAGGTGCTGTGCGGGCTGCTCACCGGTCTGGGCTTTGGCGTCGAACCGACCGGCCGGCACAATGACGGCTGCTTCATGGCGGTGTTCAACGTCGCAGCCTTCCGCCCGTTGCAGGAATTCAAGAAGGAAGTCGCCGAGTTCGCGCGCTATCTGAAATCGACGCCACCGGCGGAAGGATCATCCGGCGTGTTCTATCCTGGCGAGATCGAATTTTTGCGCGAGCAGCAGCGCAGGAAGAACGGCCTCGAGATCGAGGACGCGACCTGGGACAAGCTGCGCGCGCTGGCCGGCGAATACAAAGTCACCGCCGAGCTCGATCTCGCTTGATAGGCTGAACAGGGAGAGCAGCATGACACGGCCAATGGCAATGGTGGGCTTCCTGCAGGCGCAGAACTGCACCAACCTCCCGAGCTCGTGGCGCCACCCGGAATCCCGCGACGATTCGATGTCGGCCGACTATTACCAGGAGATCGCGCGGATTCTCGAAGCCGGCAAGTTCCACATGGCGTTCTTCGACGACCGCCTCGCGATGCCGGACCGCTACGGCAACGATCACGCCCATACCGTCGAATACGGCATCCGCTGCGTGAAGATGGACCCGATTATCGTGCTGACCACGATGGGCATGGTCACCGAGAAGCTTGGATTGGCGTCGACCTGCTCGACCACCTATTTCGAGCCGTTCGACGTGGCGCGCCGCTTCGCCACCCTCGACCTCATGACAGGCGGCCGCGCCGCCTGGAACGTCGTCACCTCGGTCAACGACGGCGAAGCCTTGAACATGGGCAAGGACGAGCATCTCCAACATGATCTGCGTTACGATCGCGCCGACGAGTTCATGGAAGTGGTGCTCGGCCACTGGGATTCCTGGGAGGACGGCTCGCTGATCATCGACAAGACCGGCGGACGTTTTGCCGATCCGACCAAGGTCAAGCGACTCGACCACAAGGGAGCGTTCTTCAAGTCGCGCGGGCCGTTCACGGTGCCGCGTTCGAGCCAGGGCCACCCTGTCGTCATCCAGGCCGGCGCTTCCGGCCGTGGCCAGCGCTTCGCGGGGCGATGGGGCGAGGTGATCTTCACCGCGGCACGCAACCTTGCCAACGCCAAGCAGGGCTATGACGCGATCCGAAACGAGGCCGCCAAGGCCGGGCGCGATCCCGACCAGATGTTCCTGTGCAACCTAGTGACGCCGGTCAGCGGCGCGACCAAGTCGGAAGCCGAAGACAAGATGGCGCTGATCCATAAGCTGCCGCTGGAAATCGACGCGCTGTCGCTGCTCGCCGAAGGACTGAACTTCGACTTCGCCGCCAAGGGCATCGACGAGCCGCTGACCTCGGAGGAACTGCAGGGCATGCAAGGCATGCTCGGCATCCGTGACGGCGTGCTCAGGACCTCGGGCAAGCCTAACCCGTCGACGCGCGATTTCATCACCTTCTCCGGCCGCGGCCAGACCCAGGATGCGATCGTCGGGGGCCCCAAGGAAATCGCCGACCGGCTGGAAGAGATGTTCGTCGGCCACGGCTGCGACGGCTTTGTGATCGCGGCGACCTATGTGCCAGGCTCCTACGCCGATTTCGTTCGCCACATCGTGCCGGAATTGCAGCGCCGCGGCCTGTTTCACAAGGACTATACCGGCAAGACCTTGCGCGAAAACCTCGGGCTGAAGCGCCCCGTGGCCGGCGCCTGGAAAACCAAGCCGCGCGAAGCGGCCGAATAAAACAAAAGGAACGAACATGCGTTGGCTGAAATTCACCGCCGCAGGCCAGACCTCCTGGGGCATCGTCGAAGGCGATCATGTCTTGACCGTCAGCGGCGATCCGTTCGGCGAGTGGCAGCGCAGCGCGCAGTCACATGCGCTGAAAGACGTGAAAATTGAACTGCCGCTGATCCCGCGCACCTTCTATTGCGTCGGCCTGAACTATCTCAAGCATCTCAAGGAAGCCGCCAACAAGCGCGGCGAGGCGCCGAACATTCCCGAGCGGCCCGAGATCGGCTATCGCGCGCAGAACGCGCTGATCGCGCATGACGAAGACGTCGTGATCCCGGCGAATGCAACGGCGAAAATCCACTACGAAGGCGAGCTCGTGGTGGTCATTGGCAAGAAGGCAAAACATCTTAATCAGGACAACGCGACGTCCTGCGTGTTCGGCTACACCATCGGCAACGATGTCAGCGAGCGCACCTGGCAGAAGGCGGACCGCTCGTTGTGGCGATCCAAGAACGCCGACACCTTCAAGCCGATGGGACCGTGGATCGAGACGTCAATCGACCTCAACAAGATGGAGACCATTGTCAAGGTCAACGGCAAGGAGACCGGGCGATTCCACACCAACGACATGATCTTCGGCATCGTGCCATTCATCGTCGAATTGACTAAATATTTCACGCTGTGGCCGGGCGACGTGATCTGGATGGGCACCGACGGCGCCTCGCCGGATTTGAAAGCCGGCGACGTGGTCGAGATCGAGATCACCGGGATCGGTACCTTGCGCAACAAGTTTGTTGCGGAAAAGCGCTAGGGAATGACCCGCCACTCGACCGCGCATTATTTCCTCGAAGGCCTAGTCGATCTTGGCGTCGACTACATCTTCGCCAATCTCGGCACCGATCATGTCTCCCTGATCGAGGAGATGGCGCGCTGGGACAAGGAGGGCCGCAAGCACCCCGAGGTGATCCTGTGCCCGCATGAAGTCGTCGCGGTGCACATGGCCGGCGGCTACGCCCTGGCGACCGGGCGGGCGCAGGCGGTGTTGGTGCATGTCGACGCCGGCACGGCGAATGCGTGCATGGCGATCCAGAATCTGTTTCGCTATCGCCTGCCCGTGATGGTGTTCGCTGGGCGCGCGCCGCATACGCTGCATGGCGAATTGAAAGGCTCGCGCGACACCTATGTGCATTTCGTGCAGGACCCCTTCGATATCGCGAGCATCGTGCGGCCTTATGTGAAATGGGAATACTCGTTGCCCTCCGGTATCGTAGTCAAGGAAGCGCTCGCCCGCGCCAGCGCCTTCGCCCACAGCGACCCGCCCGGTCCGGTCTACATGATGCTGCCGCGCGAGACGCTCGCGGAAGAATGGGACGAGGCTGATATGCCGGCCTATCCGCCGGCGCGCTACGGCAGCGTGCAGGCCGGGGGCATCGAGCCGGCACGCGCGGAGGCCATCGCGCAAAGCCTGATGGCGGCTGAAAATCCGGTGGCATTCGCGGCCTATCTCGGCCGCAAGCCGCAAGCCGTCGCGCTACTGGACCGTCTTGCGCGCACCTGCGGCATCCGGGTCGCCGAATTCAATTCGATCGACCTCAATATCCCCTGGGAGTCGCCCTGCTATGCCGGCATCGATCCCCTGGCCCTGACCGAGCAAGCCGACCTCGGACTGTTGCTCGACACCGACGTTCCCTTCGTGCCGCAATCCGCTGGGCGTGCAGCCGCGCTGAAATGGATCCAGATCGACATCGATCCCTTGAAGGCGGATTTTCCGATGTGGGGATTTGCGACCGACATGCGCATTCAAGGCGACAGCGCGATCATCCTGCAGCAGGTGCTCGATGCGGTCGAGGCGTACGCCGACGACGCCTGGCGCAAGCGCGTCGGCGCGCGGATCGCCGGCTGGAGCGGCGCGCGCGAGCAGGCTGTCGCGCGCAGAGCAGCGGAGTCTGGCAACAAGGGAGTTTCGGGCGCGCTCAATCCAGCCTTCGTGTTTGCGACCTTGAGCGGTAAACTTTCGCAGGACGACGTCGTTGTCAATGAGGCCATCCGAAACGGCCCGATCCTGCAGGAACACATCGCGCGCACCAAACCGCAAAGCTATGTCGGGCTTGCCGGCGGCGGGCTCGGTTTCAGCGGCGGAATGGCGCTTGGGCTGAAGCTGGCGCAGCCGGATCGCCGCATCGTACAGGTGATCGGCGATGGCGGCTTCCATTTTTCCTCGCCCGACAGCGTCTATGCGGTGGCGCAGCAATATCAGATTCCGATTTTCACCGTGGTGCTGGACAACGGCGGCTGGCAGGCGGTCAAATCCGCAACGCAACGGGTCTACCCCAAGGGCATCGCCGCCGAGACCGACCAGTTCCAGTCGCGTCTGATGTCGGGCCGCCAGGGCGAGCGGCGGGATTTTTCGGCCGTGGCGAAGGCGTTTGGCGCGCATGGCGAGGCCGTCACCGAGCCGGACGCACTGGCCGCGGCGGTCGAGCGTTGCCTTGCAGCGCTCGATGACGGCAAGGCCGCTGTGCTGCATGTTCACGTCACCCGGCTCTGAGGAGAGGCTCAGTCCATGGCGATGCCCGGTCGACATATCCTTGCCGGCACCTGTCTTGCCATCATCGCGTTCGCCGCAAGCGATGCACGCGCTCACGATGACGTCTCGAAATATCCGACGCGGCCGATCCACATCATCGTCGGCTTCGCGGCCGGCGGCGGCAACGACATCATCGCGCGCGTTTTCGGGCAGAAATTGTCCGAAGACCTTGGCCAGCCCGTAATCGTCGAGAACAAGCCGGGCGGCGGTGCGATCGTGGCGACCGAATACGTCGCGCGATCCCAACCGGACGGCTACACGCTGCTGGTCGGCGCCACCGGCATGGCCATCAATCAGTCCCTCTACGCAAAATTGCCCTACGACTCCCTGCGCGACTTCGTGGCGATATCCGAACTCGTCTCCTATCCGCTGATCCTGATCGTCAATGCCTCTTCGCCGGTCAAAACGGTCTCAGAATTCGTGGCCTACGCGAAAGGCAATGCCGACAAGATGAACTATGCGAGCGCGTCGGCCTCGTTCCAATTGGTGACCGAACTCTTCAAGCAGAAGACCGGCGCACCGATGCAGGCTATTCCCTACAAGAGCGCGAACGAGTTGGTGCTCGCCGTCGTCTCGGGTCAGGTGACCACTGCCATTGCGGACGCCGGACCGGTCTCCCCTCAGGTGAAGGCCGGCAAGGTCCGCGCGCTCGCCGTGGCAGCGCCGAAACGGATGGAAGATTTTCCCGACGTTCCGACCATGAAGCAGGCCGGCTTCGACATCGATGCAACGCTGTGGACCGGCGTATTCGCGCCGAAGGACACGCCGCCCGAAATCGTTGGGAAGCTCGAGGGCGAATTCATGCGGATCGCGCGATTGCCCGACGTGATCGCTCACTTAAAGCCGCTCGGCATCGAGGCCATCGGCAACTCGTCCGGGGAATTTACGAAAATCCTCAGCGCCGATATCGTGCGCTGGGGCGAGGTCGCCAAAGCCGCCAATATCAAGATCGAGCACTAGCGCAACGCGTTCGAACTGTTACTTCCGCGGCCGCCTGGTTTCGAACGGAAGCGCAACGCCGGTCTTGATCTCTTTCAGGATCATGTTGGTGCGGACGTAGCGGATGCCGGGCAGGCGGAACATGAATTCGTCGAGGAATTGATTATAGGCTTTCATGTCGCGCACGACGACGTGCAGGTGATAGTCGGCGTCGCCCGTGGTAGCGAAGCACTCCAGGACCTCGCTGCGCTTGGTCACCCTTGAGACGAACTCGTCGACGAATTTCGCGTCGTGCCGTTCCAGCGACACGTGAAGGATGGCGGACGTCGCAAAGCCCGCCTGCTCGCGTTCGACCAGCGCCGCATAGCCGCGGATTACCCCGGACTCTTCCAGCGCACGCACGCGACGCCAGCACGCCGAGGTCGACATGCCGACCGCTTCGGCAAGTTCCTGATTGGTGGCGCGCCCTTCCTTTTGCAGTTGAGCGAGAATCCGCCGGTCCTGATCTTCAACCATAAATGCTATCCATTCCGAATTTTTCTACCAAAAAGTGGAGGTATTTGTAAAGTTCTACCGATATCGGCGGTCCGAGGGAATGAATAGGTAAGACCTGCCAAGCTCCAGGGACTACCGTTTGAGTCGCTCCACAGTGACACGCTCGGGCCCTGCCATGGACGACATTCCGGCACTCGACACCTACCAGCTCTCCGACCGTTATGATCGCGAACGCGGCCGCGTTTTCCTGACCGGTCTACAGGCGATTGTTCGAATTGTGCTCGACCAGGCTAAACGCGACCACACTGCAGGTCTCGATACGGCCGGTTTTGTTTCCGGCTATCGCGGCTCCCCGCTTGGCGGCGTCGATCTCGAGCTCTGGCGCATCAAGGAGCGCCTGAAGGCGGAACGCATCGAGTTCCTGCCTGCCGTCAACGAAGACCTCGCGGCGACAGCGGTGCTGGGCTCGCAGCAAGTCGAGACCCAACCGGATCGAAGGGTAAAGGGCGTGTTCGGGCTCTGGTACGGCAAGGGGCCCGGCGTCGACCGCTCCGGCGACGCGTTGAAACACGGCAACGCCTATGGCTCGTCGCCGCATGGCGGTGTGCTGGTGGTTGCCGGCGACGACCACGGCTGCGTGTCGTCCTCGATGCCGCACCAATCCGACGTCGCCTTCATGAGCTGGTTCATGCCGACGCTGCATCCTGCGAGCGTCGCCGAATATCTCGAATTCGGCGAATATGGCTATGCACTGAGCCGCTTCTCCGGCATGTGGGTCGGCTTCAAGGCGATATCCGAGATCGTGGAATCCGGCGCCTCGGTCGAACAGCGCCCGCCTCGCCAATTTGTTCAACCCGATTTCACGCCGCCCCCAGGCGGTCTGCACTATCGCTGGCCCGATCTGCCAGGTCCGCAGATCGAGGAGCGGCTGGAGGCCAAGAAGCACGCGGTCTACGCCTTTGCCAAAGCCAATCCGATCGATCGCCGCATCTACGATATCCCGAGCGCCAGCTATGGCATCGTCACCACGGGCAAGGCCCATCTCGACCTGATGGAGGCGCTGCGGCTGGTCGGTCTCGACGAAGCCGCGTGCCGCCGCGTCGGCATCGACGTCTACAAGGTCGGCATGGTGTGGCCGCTCGCCTTGCACGACGCGATGGCGTTCGTTACCGGAAAACGCGAAATCCTGGTGGTCGAGGAAAAGCGCGGCATCATCGAAAGCCAGTTCAAGGAATATTTTTACGACTATCCGGGATCGAAGCCGGAGCGGATGATCGGCAAGCATGACGAGACCGGCGCGCGGCTGATTTCCTGGACCGGCGAATTGTCGCCTCGCGCACTCGTTGACGTACTCGTACGACGCCTTGATCCGATCTTCCCCGAGCTCTGGCTTGCAAACCGTGCGGCAGCGCTCGCGCCGGAACCGCAACGCACCATTACGATTGCGGGCGCGACCCGTACGCCGTATTTCTGCTCGGGCTGCCCGCACAACACCTCGACAAAAGTGCCCGAGGGCTCCAAGGCGCTTGCCGGCATCGGCTGTCATTTCATGGCGAGCTGGATGGACCGGAAAACCTCGTCGCTGATCCAGATGGGCGGCGAAGGCGTCAATTGGGTGGCGTCGTCCAGATTCACCGGTAACGGCCACATCTTCCAGAACCTCGGCGAAGGCACCTACTACCATTCCGGCTCGATGGCGATCCGGCAGGCGATCGCGGCCGGTGCGAACATCACCTACAAGATTTTGTTCAATGACGCGGTCGCCATGACCGGCGGCCAACCGGTCGACGGCCCCATCAGCGTCCATGCCGTCGCCCACAGCGTCCGCGCCGAAGGCGTCGCGCGGATCGCGCTGGTGTCGGACGATCCGTCGAGATTCGAAGCGAAGGAACTGCCTGGCGGCGTCACGATCCACCCGCGCGAGGAAATGGACACCGTGCAGAAGGAGCTGCGCGAAATTTCCGGCGTCACCGTTTTGATCTACCAGCAGACCTGCGCCACCGAAAAGCGACGCCGGCGCAAGCGTGGCCAGATCGAGGACCCTGCGCGATTCGCCTATATCAACGA
Source organism: uncultured Alphaproteobacteria bacterium (assembly GCA_963822795.1). Classification (GTDB taxonomy): domain Bacteria; phylum Pseudomonadota; class Alphaproteobacteria; order Rhizobiales; family Xanthobacteraceae; genus Bradyrhizobium. The sequence continues at coordinate 182,820 of CAWGJM010000047.1, read as the reverse complement.
TCTCGTCTGTGAAGGCTGCGGCGATTGCTCGGTCGAGTCGAACTGTCTCAGCGTCGAGCCGAAGGAAACGCCGTTCGGCCGCAAGCGCAGGATCAATCTCTCGACCTGCAACAAGGATTTTTCTTGCCTCAACGGCTTTTGCCCGAGCTTTGTTACGGTGGAGGGCGGAAAACGCCGCGCGAAGGCTGCATCCGACATCGATGCGGTGGCGCGTGCCGCCACGCTCGGCCTTCCCACCAGCGCCGGTCTCGACCGCCCCTATGATCTACTGGTGACGGGCGTCGGCGGCACCGGCGTCATCACCGTCGGCGCGCTGATCGGCATGGCGGCCCATCTCGAAGGCCACGGCGTCTCCGTGCTCGACTTTACCGGATTCGCGCAAAAGTTCGGACCAGTGCTGAGCTATCTCCGCCTCGCCACCACGCCGGAAGCGCTGCATCAGGTCCGCATCGATCAGGGCGCCGCCGACGCCCTGATCGGCTGCGACCTCGTGGTCAGCTCTTCGGCAAAAGCGTCCGGCACCTACCGCCGCGGCATGCGCGCCGTGGTCAACACCGCCGAAATGCCGACCGGCGACATGGTGCGTTCCCGCGACGCCGATCTTGCATTCCCGGCCCGCCTGCGCGCGATCGACCGGGTGATCGGCGGCGGCAATCTCAGGACCATCGACGCGAACGCGCTGGCGGAGACGCTGCTCGGCGATACCGTCTATGCCAACATCATCATGCTCGGCTTTGCCTGGCAGGATGGACTGGTTCCGGCATCTCTTCCCGCGCTGCTGCGCGCGATCGAGCTCAATGGCGTCGCCGTCGAGCGCAACAAGCAGGCTTTCGCCTGGGGGCGAATTGCCCGCGCTGATCCGGATTTCCTGCCCAAGCCCACCCACGCCACGCCGACGACCGAGACGCTGGACGAGATGATCGCCCGGCGCAGCGTCTTCCTCGCCGAATACCAGGACCGGGCCTATGCAGACCGCTACGAGGCAATGGTCGCGCGGGTGCGTCACGCTGAAAGCGCGCTTGCAAGCGAGGCCTTGACCGAAGCGGTCGCGCGCTCGCTGTTCAAGCTGATGGCTTACAAGGACGAATACGAAGTTGCCCGCCTTCACATGGGCACAGATTTCCTTGATGAATTGCGGCGCGAGTTCGAAGGTGATTTCAGGGTGCAATACCATCTGGCCCCGCCGTTCATCCCGGCAAAGACCGATGCCCGCGGCCGGCCCCGCAAGCGCGCGTTCGGCCAGTGGATGCAGACGCCGTTGAAGGTTCTTGCACGTCTGAAGTTTCTCCGTGGCACCCCCTTCGATCTGTTCGGCTACACCGCCGAGCGGCGGGCGGAGCGGGAGTTGATCTCCTGGTACGAACGGCAGATCGGTACCATCCTCGACAAGATCGCGCCCGAGCGCCGGTCCGATCTCCTTGCGATCGCCAAGGCCCCGATGGACATCCGCGGCTATGGCCCGATGAAGGAGGCAGCTATCCCAAAGGTGAAGGCCGAGGTTGCGCGGCTGTTGGAAGGGCTGGCGTGACTATCAGGATCGGGCCGCAGCACCGCTCGGCGTCGGCGAGATCAGGCCGACGATGACGGTCGCAACAACAGCGACCACGATATTAAGGATCAGCGCGCCCAACCCGACATAAAAGGAATAGCTCGATCCACCGATGATGGTCGCGAGCGGCTTCAAGCCGTTGCTCCACGCCGTCCACGATCCCCAGAGAATGCCCGCGGCCCAGCCGAGCAGGAGGCCTTCGGCCCGGAACCAGCGCGTGAACAGGCCGAATACCAGCGCGGGAAACGTCTGCAATATCCACAAGCCGCCGAGCAGTTGTAGATCGAGCGCATATTGCACCGGCAAGAACAGCGTGAAGGCCAGCGCGCCGACTTTCACAACCAGCGAGGTGATCTTGGCAACCGCCGCCTCCCCGGCATGACTGATGCCGGGATCGACATAGGATTTCCAGACATTGCGCGTGAACAGATTGGCGGCGCCGATGCTCATCACCGCCGCCGGCACCAGCGCGCCGATCGCAATCGCGGAAAACGCAAAGCCTGCGAACCAGGACGGGAACAGCGTCTTGAACAGCATCGGCACCACGTCGTTCGGCGTGGACACGTTGATGCCGGCCGCATGGGCCATGTAGCCGAGCAGCGCGATCAGGCCGAGCAGCAGCGTATAGGCCGGCAGCAGGATCGCATTCTTGCGGATGGTATCGGCGGATTTCGAGGCAAAGACGCCGGTCAGCGTGTGCGGATACATGAAGGCGGCGAACGCCGAACCGAGCGCGAGCGTCGCGTAAGGCAGCATCTGCGCGGGCTTCAGGGTCAAGCCGGTGGCGCCGCCCTTGGCCGCGAACGCGTCGTTGGCGGCCGCGAACACCGCGCCATAGCCGCCGAGTTTTGCCGGCACCACGACGACCGCCGTCAGCACCACAATGTAGATCATGATGTCCTTGACAAAGGCGATCAGCGCCGGCGCGCGCAGGCCCGAGCTATAGGTGTAGAGCGCCAGGATGACGAAGGCGGCGACGATCGGCAGGTCGCCGGAAAGCCCCATGGTCTTGATCACCGCTCCCATCCCGATCAGTTGCAGGGCGATGTAAGGCATGGTCGCAACCATGCCGGTGACGGCGACCGCAAGCTCAAGCCCGCGCGAACGATAGGTGCCGTGGACCACATCGGCGGCTGTGACATGGCCATTGGCGTGCGCGACCTTCCACAGGATCGGCATCACGGCGAACACGAAGGGATAGACGATGATGGTGTAAGGCAGCGCGAAGAAGCCGTAGGCGCCGACCGCATAGACCAGCGCCGGCACCGCAATCACGGTATAGGCGGTGTAGAAATCACCGCCAATCAGGAACCAGGTGATCCAGATTCCGAATTGCCGCCCGCCCAGTCCCCATTCGTCGAGATGTTCGCTGACCGGGCCGGATTTCCAGCGCGCGGCGAAGAATCCCATGACGGTGACGAGCGCGAAGAAGAAGGTGAAAACCGAGAGTGCAACCCATTCGATCTGATCGGCCATGACGCTGCGCTCCACTATCTAAGAGGCTTCGTCGTGGGGCTGGCTGCGATAGACCAGCCAGATCAAAAGCGAAGAAATCGGCACCCAGGCAAACTGGTACCAATAGAAAAACGGGAAGCCGAACAGCGAGGGCTCGGCAAAATTGTAAAACGGCACCCAGAGCAGGCCGATGAACGGCAACAGCAACAACACCCACATGGGCGAACTCCAGCTCCTAGAGCACGATCCGGAAACGTGCGAAGCGTTTTTCCGTTGGCCAACAAACGCGGAACGCGTTTGCGCGGAGATCATGCTCAAACAACGATGAGATCATGATCCGGTTTGACCTGATCGGATCATGCTCCAGCCGGCATCTCGCGTCGGCTTCCCACCATGCGAACTATCTATCAGCTGAATTGTTGCGCGGCAAATTTGCCGTTGCTGCAATGCAAAACTCAGGAAAGTGATCAGCCTGCTCTCGCCCTCAGATCAAAATGCCGGTCCCTCGCCATTCCGGCCATAGGTGATACGCGGCGTCTGCAAGGAGCCGTCAGCCTGTTTCTTCGCCGCAGCGACAAAAATCTTGGTACCTGGCTCGATCTCCTCCCGCTTGCCGAACTCGTAGGTCACCACCACCGTTTGCGGCGTCACCACCAGTTTCTTCTCGCCGTCCTTGTACTTGACCGACAAAACCGGTCCATCGACCGCGGTCACGGCCTGCTCGACATTGCCATTGGTCATCTTGCTCTTGGGCAAAAGGTCCCAATCATAATGGCCCTCGCCGGTGCCACGCATCGATTCCGGGAAGATATGCACCTCGATGGCCTTCTGGGTGCCGTCCTGCTGCATCGTGCCGGCGGAGCCGACGAACATGCCCGGCTTGATATCGCTCATTTTGCCCGGGACGATCGCGACGAACAGCGGATTGTCGGTCACCGTCAGCTTCACTTCCGATCCATCGCGGGTCTTGACCACAAAGACCGGACCGTCGATGCGCTCGACCGTGCCACGCACGCGCACCGTGTCCTGGGCGGACGCGGGGAGAGCGAAGCAGGCAAGAGCGAAGCTAGAAGCTGCGAGCGCGCGCAGGATTTTTCCGACCATGATGACCTCCCGGATTTTTGGCAACATGTTTCTGCAACCCCTTCGCCAGCCAATTATTCCGGCCCCAGCGGCGTGCGACCGCCTGCAAGACCAATCGGCCCAAACCCCTTCCCCTTCCGTCCTCGGAAATGAGGACAGGCACGCGACCGGGAACAGGCTAAGATTTCAGCGGTCATCTTCATCGCACAAAGGAGAAAGTCATGGACCGCCAACGTCATCGCGCATGCTTGCTCGGCGCGGCCATCGCCAGCATCGCCGTATCTGTCGGTGCCCATCCGTCACGCGCCGAACAGGCCACGATCGACCTTGACGGATTGACCGCGAAACAGGCCGCGGCCGATCTGTGCGCCGGCAAGATCACCAGCCAAGCGCTGACGTCGGCCGCGCTGGCGCGCGCCAAGGCAAGCCAAACTCTCAACGCCTTCATCACACTCGACGAAGCGGGCGCCATGAAGGCGGCCGCTGCGTTCGACGCCGGCCGCGCCAAAAAATCCGCATGCAAGCCGCTCGGCGGCGTCCCCATCGTCATCAAGGACAACATCGAAGTCGCGGGCCTGCCGGCGACTGCAGGAACACCGGCTCTCAAGGGGTTCGTACCGCACAAGGATGCCCCGGTCGTGGCAAAACTGCGGGCGGCGGGCGCCATCATCATCGGCAAGACCAACATGCATGAACTGGCGTTTGGCATATCCGGCTACAACCCTACATTCCAAGCCGGCCCCGCGCCCGGCGTCCGCAACGCCTATGACCCAACGAAAATCGCGGGTGGCTCTTCGTCGGGTACCGCGGCTGCGATCGGCGCAAGGATCGTGACGGCCGGACTGGGCACCGACACCGGCGGATCGGTGCGCATTCCCTGCGCCTTCAACGGCTGCGCCTCGCTCCGTCCGACGGTCGGACGATATCCGAGCGAAGGAATTGCGCCGATCTCGCACACCCGCGACACCCCGGGTCCGATGGCTTCCACCATGGCGGACGTGGCCATCCTCGATCGGGTGATTACCGGCGGCGCCGCGATCGCGCCCGCCAACTTGAAGGAGATGCGCATCGGCGTGGTCGCCGCAACGCTCGCCAATCTCGATGGCGACACCGACGCCGCGTTTCACGCTGCGGTCGAGAAGCTGAAAACGGCCGGTGTTGCCGTCGTCGATGTCGACATGCCGAAACTGACCGAGCTCAACGGCCAGGTCGGGTTTCCCGTGGCGCTTTATGAAGCCTATGACGACATGGTGGCTTATCTGAAGCATACCGGCACCGGGATCAGCATCGAGCAGCTGGCCAAATCCATCTCAAGCCCTGACGTCAAGGGGACCTATGACGGACTGGTCATTCCGCGCAAGCTTCCGGGACCGAACAACACGGTCGTCGACGCCAAGCCGGCCTATGACGCCGCCATGAAAACCGCGCGTCCGGCCCTGCAGGCGCTCTATCGCGATACGTTCGCAAAGAACCAGCTGGACGCCATCGCGTTTCCGACCACGCCGAAGGTGGCGATTCCCGCGCAGCCCGACGCGAGCAGCGTCGAAAATTTTGTCCTGTTCATCCAGAACACGGATCCCGGCAGCAACGCCGGGGTCCCCGGCATCCAGGTCCCGATGGCGCTGGGTGCTTCAACCAAATTGCCGGTCGGACTGGAGCTCGATGGCCCCGCGGGAAGCGATCGGCGCCTGGTCGCGATCGGAATGGCGCTGGAAGGGATTTTCGGGCGACTGCCGGCGCCGTCAGGTCACTGAGGGATCAACGGTGCCTGGCGAAAAGACTGGCGACGCCGCTTCGGCGGCGTACGCCGAGCTTTCCGAACATGCGCTTGATGTGCGTGCGCACGGTCGAGACTTCGACGCTGAGCCGGTAGCCGATTTCCTTGTCGCTCAACTCGTCGGCGATCATCCGCGCGATTTCCAGTTCGCGCATCGAAAGGCTGAGCAACGGCGTGCGTTCGCGCAACTCCGCGACAACAGGTTCGCCGCCGGCGCGGGCGAGCGCCCCGGTGAAGGCCGGCTCGATCAGGCGCAACAGCTCCAGCGTATGCGCATCGAAATTCTCGCGCCGGCGGTGACGCCAGATGCGGACATCGCCGATGTTGTGGTTGCCGACGAAACTGTAGGCGTTCACGCCCCAATACAGCCCGTCGCGGGCAAGAAAGTCGTTGAAGAATTCGGTCCGCATCAATTCGCGTTGCGGCATGACCTGCGTCACCAGGGTGGCCTCGCGCCGCGCCTGCAGCTTGAACGTGATCGGATCGCGGTGCTGAAAATAAGCATCGTAGTTCGCGAGATTCTTCGGATCCATGTTCATGAACACGGCCTTCTCAAAACGCCGCGTGGCATCCCGCCAGACAAACGACGCGTAATAGTCGGCTTCCAGGAGTTCGAGCAGATGATGTCCGACGGCTTCGCGGACGTCGCGCTCGGCCAGGTCTTCGGACAACAGCCCGAAGATGCGCGCCAGCACACGGCTTTCGGCTGCGGTCACATACATGGTACGGCGATTCTATCGGAGAACCGCGATCTTGGGAACTCGACGTTGGGAGATCGCCCACCGAAGCGGAACCGCCTGCGGCGGAGGTGCCGCGGCGAGATATTCGCCGCGGCACGATTCGCGCACGTGATGGTATTATTTCACGATTTCGGCGCCGACCTTGCAGATCGTGGCGTCCTGGTCGCCAGTGCCTCCGCTGCAACCAACCGCGCCGATCAGCTTGCCGCCCTCGACCAGCGGAAATCCGCCGGGGCTAGCAACCAGGGTCGGATCGAGCGTGGCGACATAGCCGTGCCCGGCTTCAAAGGCATTGTAGAACGCCCGCGACTCCCGGCGAAAGCGCGCGGCCGTGCGGGCCTTGCCGATCGAAATCGAACCCGACGCGATCTGCGCGCCCTCCATCCGCTCGAACTGCACCAGTTCGCCGTTGGTGTCGACCACGGCGATGTTCATCTTCCAGTTTCGCTTTTTGGCTTCGGCTTCGGCGGCGGCCATCACCTGCTTGGCGTGCTCAAGCCCGATCGACTGACCATAGGGAATGTCGAACGGCATGGCATCGGGCGTTCCGCCTGCGGACGGCTGGGCCGGCGACGCCGCGGCGGGCGCCGGCGCTGGCGTCTGCGCCAGGCTTGGTGAGGTCATCAACGCAACGGCGCAAGCCGCTAACGTCATCGAAACGATCAGTCGCATCCTATCCTCCCAGTTAAAGTCAGGTTTCATTGAAGCACGGCCCTGCAGCAACCCCTGCCCTGACTGTATATTCCGGCTGCTGGCGTCGGCAGCGAGATCGCGGCCGCGCCGCCATTCTTACTCGACCTTGATCCCGGCGTCCTCGATCATCTTGCGCCAGCGCGCTTCCGCGGGCCCTCAACACATCGATCAAGTACGTCTCGCGCGGGCTCGCCACCATCGCTAGGCCCTCGTCGATGCCCGAACTTCTCTCACGCCTGACTTCTCCGCGGCAGAGCTCGTGAACCGTTGCCACGATGAAGGGTCAAGGAAAAACCCACTTGGTATTCGGCGAAATCGGCCAGCACATTCTTCGTTAGCCATCGAAATTAATTCGACTTAAACGTCGGCCGTTTCAACCTGAAGCTTAGACGGTTGAAATTTCCCGTATTTCTACGGGAAATGGGATGTGGCGCATTGTCGGTTTGGAATGCCCGAAGCCAGGCCGCGCTGAGAAAAGCCAAAGAAAAACCACATGCAGCTTGCGCTACAGCCAGATTCCATCATTGCCGAACTCGAAGACGCCGTCAGAACCGGCTCATCGGAAAAGCGAGTCAGCACCCTTCGGCAGGTGACAGATCTTTTCCTGCACGACGGGCAGCGGCTCAGCGAAGATCAGATCAAGGTCTTCGATGACGTGTTGTGTCTGCTCACCGCCCGGGTCGAAAGTCGAGCCAAGGCCGAACTCAGCAAACGCCTCGCGCCGGTCGACTACGCGCCTCTCGAAGTCATTCAACGGCTCGCGCAGGACGACGAGATCGGGGTGGCCGAGGACGTCCTCATCCGGTCCAGCCGGCTGACCACTAGCACCCTTGTGGAAATCGCCAGCACCAAGGGACAAGATCATCTGTTCGCGATATCCGGCCGCGCCGACTTGCCGGAGGTCGTGACCGACGTCATCGTCGATCGCGGCGAGCGCCGGGTCATCCGCAAGCTTGCCAACAATAGCAGCGCACGGTTCTCGGAAACCGGTTATGCCGGAATGGTGGCGCATGCGGAGGCCGACGACGAACTCACCGAGATGCTCGGACTTCGTATCGATCTCCCGATCAAATTCTTGCGCGATCTCCTGCGGCGGGCGACCGACGCCGTACGCGAACGATTGATGGCGACGGCTCCCCCCGAACTTCAGGAGGAGATCAGGCGCGTCATCAAGGCGATTGCGGACGCGGCAGGCGTGAAACCTCCGCCGGGGCGCAACTTCACCCGTGCCGAGGAGATCGTGAAGCGGATGAAGGGCCTCAACGAATTGCACGATGCGGCCATCATCAAGTTTGTCGAAACCAAGAGGTTCGATGAAGTCAAGGCTGCGCTTGCAATCCTCACCAACGTGCCGACGGCACTGATTGCGAAAGTGATTGAGGGGCACCGCGCCGACCTGGTTCTGATTCCCTGCAAATCAGCCGGATTGAGCTGGCAGGCGGTCGAAACGATCCTCACCCAGCGGCCGGTCAAGCCTCAGATCGACGAGCGGACGATTACAATCGCAGCCAAGGATTATGGCAAGCTGTCGGTGGAGACCGCGCAGCGCACGCTGCGCTTCTGGCAGGTTCACGACAGGATCGAGAAGTAGTTCATAGCTGGAACCAGCACACGTTTGGCGTCTGAGAGGTGTGGGGCAGCGCAGTTCCTTTGCTGTCACCTCGCGGCCTTCGGCCAATGAAACCGTCGTCGCAGAACGGTCCGAGGAACGAACAGACTTAGGCCGACCAATATTTGACGCACGGCCCGCGCTAAGAGCCTCGGATTTGACAAAAGTCGAGGTGGAAATAATTGTGGCGTGAAGGCATTGTCTTTGACGACCCGCACGCGTCCCAAAAGATGACCATCAGGAGTGCAGCTGCGATGTCCAGGACATGTTCCGCGATAGCGGCTCTGACTTTTGTTCTCACCTCAACGTCTGTATCGGCACAGGCGCTTTGGACGGCCGAAACGGCGAAGGGCAGGACGTTGGTCGACGCCAACGGCATGACGCTTTATACCTTCGACCAGGATGCCGGTGGAAAGTCGATGTGCAATGGCCGCTGTGCAGAGAACTGGCCGCCTCTGTTGGCCTCTGAAAACGCCAGGCCAACCGGCGACATGACAATCGTTGCTCGCGTCGACGGCAGGAACATGTGGGCGTATAAGGGCAAGCCACTCTACGCTTTCAAGAAAGATACCGCGCCAGGCCAGACCAACGGCGACGGTCTTCTCAACGGCGCATGGCATATGGCGAAGCCATGATCGTTGGGGCGAATGGAGCGCTGAAACGGCGGCTCTCACCGTTCGGGCCGCGTCGGGCACCAGATTGGCGCGGCTCGACAGCGTTCTGGGCATAGCGGGCTTCACAAATCGCTTGCCCGGGGCGCTTCTGTCAGTTCGCGGCCGCGCTACTCGACCTTGATTGCCGCGTCCTTGATCACGTTGCGCCAGCGCGCTTCCTCTCCTCTAAAATATTGGTCGAGTTCGTCCGGCGGGCTCGCCACCATAACCAGGCCCTCGTTCACGCCGAGCCGCTTGAACACCTCGGACTTCACCGCCGTCGCGGCAGACTTGTTGAGGCGGTCGATCGCTTCGGGTGGTGTCTTGGCCGGCGCGAACAGGCCGTACCAGCTCTCGGCGGCATAGCCGGGAACACCGGCCTCCGAAACCGTCGGAGTATCCGGAAATGCCGGTGAGCGCTCGGCCGAAGTCACCGCCAGCGCGCGCAGTTGCCCGGCCTCGATCAGCCCCGCCGCGCTGGCGACGGTGGTGAACATCACCTGTATCTGGCCGCCGATCAGGTCGGTGATCGCCGGCGCCGCGCCCTTGTAGGGCACCATGGTGAGATTGACCTTCGCCATCGACTTGAACAGCTCGCCCGCCAAGTGCGCCGAAGTGCCGGTCCCATAGGTCCCGTAGGACAGCTTGTCGGGGTCGGCCTTGGCGGCCGCGATCAGGTCGGCGATCGATTTGATCGGCGACTTCGCATTGACCACCACAATGTTGAAGGAGCGCGCCACCAGCGCCACGGGCGCAAAATCCTTTTGCGGGTCGTAGGGCAGCTTGGCGTACAGGCTCGGGTTGACGGCATTGGCGAAGGTGCCCATCAACAGCGTGTAGCCGTCCGGTTCGCTCACAGCCACCGTCTGCGTGCCGACGATGGTTCCCGCCCCCGGCCTGTTCTCGACAATGACGGATTGGCCGAGATCCTTGGCCATCTCCTGCGCCAGCGTCCGCGCGACGATGTCGGTGCCGCCGCCTGGCGCGAACGGCACGATGATTTTCACGATGCGGTCGGGATAGACGGCGGACGCGCGGTCGATTGGCACTAAGGATAGCAGCACGCATGCTGCAGCAGCGAAAAGAAACGGGCTTCGATTGCGAATTGACTCGGCTGACATGTGACCGCCGTTCTCGAAGGTGTTCCGCTTCATAAGCCGAGTTTTCGATTTGTGCCATGCGCGGAACGACGAACCGCAGCGCGCCTGCGGCCATGGACGCCGAGGCCCGGGGCGTCATAGCATCAAGGTGGCGTTCCTGAAAAAAGCAAACAAATATCTCGGGAGGATTTCATGAGGCGCGGGCTGATCGGATTGTTGCTGTTGATCGCATCACCTGCGCTGGCGCAGCAGGCGGTGCCCAGCATCCCATTTGAGTCCGTCCCGAACCCGCTGCGGCTGCCGCACAATATGTACTTCGGCGAGGTGTCGGGCGTCGCGGTCAATTCCAAAGGCCATGTTTTTGCGCTGTCGCGCGGCAACACCTCGGGCCCAGCCTACGCCGCGGCCGCAACCCAATTATTGGAGTTCGACGCCAAAGGCGCTTTCGTCGGCGAGATGGGCAAGAACCTCTATGCATGGTCGTTCGCCCATACCGTCAAGGTTGATCCGCACGACAACATCTGGGTGACCGACAAGGGCTCGGACATGGTGATCAAGTTCGATCCAGAAGGCCGCGTCCTCATGGTGTTCGGCCGCAAGCAGGAGGCGTCCGACGAGGAGACCGGCCCGCTGAAACACCCAAAACCCCCGTTGCCCGCCGAGGACGGACGGTTTCGTCAGGTCACCGATGTGGCCTGGGACAAGGACGGCAACACCTTCATCAGCGACGGCTACATCAATTCGCGCGTCGCGAAGGTCGACAAGGACGGCAACTGGCTGACATCCTGGGGCGAACGCGGCAAGGCGCCCGGCCAGTTCAACACCCCGCATTCGATCGCAACCGACGCCAAGGGCAATGTCTATGTCGCCGACCGCGGCAACCACCGCATCCAGGTATTCGACAGCGATGGCAAGTTCCTGCGCCAGATCGTGATCGACGTTCCGGTACCGCCGGACGCCAAGCCCGCGATCGGCAAGATACCGGATGAAGCGATGATCGCCGGCGGCACCTTCGCGCCGGGCTCGCCCTGGTCGCTCTGCATCACGCCGCCGCCCAACCAGGTGTTGTACTCTTCCGACGCCTGGCCCGGCCGCATCTACAAGCTTACCCTCGACGGCAAGGTGCTCGGCGTACTCGGCCAGTCCGGCAAGCAACTAAAGCAGTTCGGCTGGATCCACGCGATGGCGTGTCCATCGGAGAACGTGCTCTACGTGGCTGAGCTGTTGAACTGGCGCGTGCAGAAATTGATCTTGAAGCCGTGATGCGCCGATTAACCTAATCGGATCATGATTTAGCCACGCGCTCCTCAAAATGAGACTGTAGCCGATGGTGGATAACGCGCCGGCGGGGTCAGCGTTGATCCACAAGGTTCGGCGGTGGCACGACGGACACCCCCGCCGAGAAAAAGCCGTATAGTCCCGTGCTGGTAGCCAGCCTCGGTAAACCAGTCCGCCAAGGCATAAGGGGTCGCATGTGCCGGGTAAGGGGCGCATTCATCGATCACTGCTGCGCGTAGCTCATGTTGAACACGTCCATCAATCCAATCATGCTGTCCAGCCCGACGAGAACGTCGTCGGGCAAGTCAACGCCGCAGTGATCGCAAAGCGAGTAAAGCGCGTCCAGATTCGACCAGGCGTCCGGCGCTATCTTCATCTCGTTGCAGTAGCCCGGACAATAAGGGAATGTGCAGGTGTAATAATCCGCGAAGGCTTGATTTCCCGCCGTGGGCGCGGCGAAGGCCGCCGGAACGATCGGCGATTTGACACCGTCCTGGGCCAAGACGGAGCTCAGCCACCGCCGTCACGGTGGTCAAGCAGCCTCCCAGACTGTGTCCCGCCGCGACCAGGACGGGGTTTCCGTTCGCAGGACTGGTCAGATAGGCCTCGAGGCTCTGATCGCCGGAGGTCAGCCCCTGAATCATCTCCAATCCGGCGAGGGTTCGATCCACGACATACACTCCGGAGTCCGACGACAGCCATGGCGGCGTGCTTTGGAAGATCACCGTGAAATCTTCGAAGGCTTGTTTGATAATTCCGCAGATGTCCCCGGTATCGACGTCGGTGCCACGTATCACGACGATCGCACAAGTCGCCACGAACACGAGGTTCGTGTCGTCAGGATCGGTCGCCGGTCCCCATGTGCATTGCCATTTGCCGCCAGGACTGAATGGCGTCACCGAACTCGCCAACACTGGCGGCATCGCCGACGGTATCACATAGCGCGGTCCGCCGCTTGCGTTGGCGGAGCCTCGCCGCCCCGCTCGCCCGATCATCTCGTTAGAGCATGAAGTTGTGACATCAAATAAAAAACTTCAAGTTGAATAAAAATCCGCTCGCGATGACGCCGGCAGACGACTAGGCGTCAAATCATCCGCGCCACCAGCGGAATCTTGCGCAGCATCACGACAAGCCCCCAGCTCAGCGACAGCGTGCCGGCGAACACGATCGCAAACTTGACGAAGGAGGGAAGCGAAAAATCGTAGACGTAATATTGCAGCCAGATGATGAAGATGTAATGCACCAGAAAGATGCCATAGGCCGAGGGCCTGAGCGCATCGAGCAGGCTGAGCCGCGATTTCGCAAATCTCACGAAGCTTGCAACTTCCGCACTGGTCATCGCGGCGCTGAACAAGGCAAAGGCAAGGCCGTAAGACCCGCGCCAGGACAGCGGCGGCGAATTGAAATCGGCGATCCAGTTGTGGTGGGCATAGACCAGGAACAGGATCGCGCCGTAGAAGACCGCCGCACAGGCGAGCCAGACCGGCCAGCGTTTCGCCGCTTCGCCGCCTTCTGCGAGCAGCCCCGTCCGTAAATCGGTGGCGCCGAGACCGACGCCTAAAAAGAAATATCCGGCATAGAGAAAGATGCGGCTGGTCTGGATCGGCAGCGGGTAGCCGCCCGGCTCGAGCCAGGCCCCGTCGCCGACGACCAGGCGCATCGGCAGGTAGACCACCGTCGAAAACAGCAGAAACACCGCGAAAGCAGTCATCGCCCGGCCGCGCAGCGCCAACATCAATTGGCCGAGCGCGTTGATCGCCCCAGGCGCTGTGGCCCACACGGCGGCGGCGAGCGCATCAAGCGCCAATAGCACCCATAGAAACCACGCCGGCCCGGACGGCCAGGGACCGACGGTGAGCGTGTGCCACCAGAAATGAAAGAAATTGAAATCCGTGGTGCCGGGCAAATGGTAGCGCAGGAACGTCGGATAGTAGGCAATCGGCATCAGCACGAAGATCGAGACCAGGAACGGCACGCCCAGCCGCCAGGCGCGGTCGCGCAGATAAATCGCGGCTCCCTTGCGCGCCAGGCTGTCCCAGACGAACAGTCCCGAAATCAGGAACATGCAGGCCATGAAGAAACTGTCATTGAACAGCACCACCAGATCGAAGCCGAGCCAGCGCATGCGGTCGCCGCTGCCGAAATAGGTGTAGTTGACGACGGAATGATGCAGCAGCACCAACATGGTGATGAAGGTGCGCGCGCGGTCGAAGGCGACAATGCGTGCCGGGGCCGTCACCGCCTGATCGTCTGGTCTTCGCAGCATCATGGCTCGAACGCGTCGTAGATGATCTTCTTGATCGAGGTAATGACTTGCATCCGCCATAACGGCGAATCCTGCATCACCACGAAAAACATGTCCTCCGCGCGGTCGACCACGATGTAGACGCCGGCGGCGCTGTCCCATTTTATTTCGCCGAGCGAACCCGGCGGCGGAGGCATCGCGTTGCCGGGATCGGTGCGCACCCCGAAGCCGTAGCCAAAGCCGAACCCGTCGCCGGGATAATAGAAGTAATTGCGCGCAACCCCTGACCCCGGCCCGATGTGGTCGGTCGTCATCGCCTTGAACGTTTCAGGACTGAGATAGGTCTTGCCGTCGAGCGAGCCGCCGTTGAGCAGCATCTGGCCGTAGCGGGCAAAATCGGTGATGGACGAGACCATGCCGCCGCCGCCGGATTCCCAGCGCGTCACCTCAAGCGGATTGCGCTCGATGTGCCGGTCGCGCGGCAGCGGCTGCGCATAGCGCGCCCGCTCGGCCGGATCGGTCAGGAAGAATTTGGTGGAGGTCATGCCGAGCGGATCGAGCAGGTTTTGCTTCTCGAACTGATACAGCGACTGACCCGAGGCGACCTCAATGACGCGGCCGAGGATGTCGGTCGAGTGGCCGTAATCCCAGAGCGTGCGCGGCTGTTCGGCCAGCGGCAGCTTCGCGATCCGTTCGGCGAATTCCGCGTTGTCGAAGTCGCCGAGATAGATGCCGGCATAAGCCGCCTTGACCAGGCCTTCGCCGTAGAAGCCATAGGTGATGCCGGAGGTCTGCAGCATCAGATCCTCGATGTTGATCGGCCGGCGCGGCGGCACCAGGTCGAGCAACGGCTTGCCGCTTTCGTCCTTGCGCTCGACGCCCACCTTCATGTTCGCGAATGACGGAATAAATTTGCTGACGGGATCGTCGAGCCTGATCTTCCCGCGATCGACCAGGATCAGCGCCGCGACGCTGGTGATGATCTTGGTGACCGAGTGGATCGGGAAAATCGCATCCGGTGTCATCGGCGTTCCCGAATTGTCGCGCTGGCCGAAGCACTTGAAATAGACGGGCTGGCCGTGCCGCTGGATCAGCACGATGGCGCCTGGAATCTTGCCTGCGGCAATGTCGGCCTTGACGAAATCATCGATCGCCACAAGCTTTTCCACCGACAAGTTCGCGCCCGGCCGCGGCCCGAAATCGGCGGCGACCGACGGCAGCGGAGTGAGGAGCAGGGCCGCCACAAGCAGCGCGAGCGGTTTTGCGGGATGGCAGGTCATTTGGATCGCAACGTTATTGCATTGCTGCGCGCCGATCCAGATGGCCTCACGAATATGGATTGATCAACTTCTGCTGTTGGGCGGAATGCTGCGCCAACAGGTCGATGAAGGTCCTGACCTTGGCCGAGAGATGGTGGCGGTGCGGATAGACCGCATTCATCGATAATTCGACCGGTCGATATTCCGGCAACAGCCGGATCAGCCGGCCGGCTTCGAGATCGTCGTGGACCAAAAATCCAGCCGCAAGACTGACGCCGACACCCGCAAGCGCCACCACGCGCAGCGTCTCGCCGCTATTGGTAATCAAATTGCCCGATACCCGCACGGTAGCCGGCATGCCCTTGCGGTCGGCGAAATGCCATTCGTCCCCGAAGGGATAGAGGGCGTGGCGCACGCAGTTGCGCTCGGCGAGTTCTGCGAGCTCGAGCGGCCGACCGTGCTTCTCAAGATATCCCGGCGAGCAGCACAACACATGCCGCCAGGTCGCAAGACTGCGCACGATCAGGCTGGATTCGGTCGGTGGCGTGAGCCGCACCGCGATATCGATCCCCTCGTCGATCAGGTCGATGGCGCGCTCGCCCATGTTCAGGTCTACCTTGACCTCGGGATAGGTCGCGAGGAATTCGGCGATGACCGGCGCGACAAAGGGCACGATATGGGTCGCGGTATAGATGCGTAGCGTGCCGCGCGGCGTCGATTGCAGGGCGCCGGCGATGTCGTCGGCCTGTTCCAGATCGGCCAGGATCTGGATGCAGCGGTCGTAATAGGCCTTGCCGACTTCGGTGGGGCTGACCTTGCGTGTGGTGCGGTTGAGCAGCCGCGCGCCCAGCCGCTCTTCCAGCGCCTGAATATGATTGCTCACCATGGTGGTCGACATGTTGAGCTTACGTCCTGCGGCCGAAAATCCGCCGCTGTCGACGACCCGGACGAACGCATTTAGGCTGGTTAGCCGGTCCATTGGCGGGCTCCAATTATCCGCTTCTGTTGGATAATGCTTCCAGTTTTTGCCAGATTATCACACGAGAGGAGACGTTGCATCCTGACCGGATCACGTAGCGCCCATTGGGGCGAGCGATCGACCCCGGAGGATGCTATGTCGAACTTGTCTTATGTCATTGAAGAAAAAGCGAAAATAAGCCTTCGCCCATCCCGGCAGGCGATCAAGCGTGCGGCGTTGGCCTTGGCGCTGAGCCTTGGCATCGCCGCCGCGGTCGGCTTTGGCTACGGCTACCTCACCACCGGCCGATACCTGGAAACGACCGATGACGCCTACATCAAAGCCGATTCCACGATCATCTCGCCGAAAGTTTCCGGCTACATCGCCGAAGTGCTGGTCGGCGACAATGAGCCGGTGAAGGCCGGCCAGTTGCTGGCGCGGATTGACGACCGCGACTTCAAGACCGCACTCGATCAGGCCCGCGCCGATCTCGCGGCCTCCGGGGCCGCGGTGCGCAACCTCGATGCGCAAATCGAGCTGCAGCAGCCGGTCATTCAGCAGCAAGCCGCCGAAGTTGATGCAGCGGAAGCCAATCTGAAATTCGCGCAGGAAGAACGCGCCCGCTACGACGACTTGATGAAGTCTGGCTCCGGCACCGTGCAGCGCGCGCAGCAGACCGATGCAGCCTTGCGCGAGAAGACCGCGCAATTGCAGCAGGGAAAATCGGGCCTCGACGCCGCCAAGCGGAAGGTTGAGGTTCTCGCCACCGATCGCGCCAAGGCGGTCGCACAGCTCGATCACACCCGCGCGGTCGAACAGCAGATGGCACTGAATCTGTCCTACACGCGGATCACCGCGCCGGTCGACGGTACCGTCGGCGCGCGGTCGCTGCGGGTCGGCCAGTTCGTGCAGGCGGGAACGCAGTTGATGGCGGTGGTGCCGCTCGATGCGGTCTATGTGGTCGCGAATTTCAAGGAAACCCAGCTCACCCATGTGCGCAACGGCCAGCCGGTCGAAATCCGCATCGACAGCTTCAATTCGGCCAGGCTGCGAGGCCACGTCGACAGCCTGTCGCCGGCGAGCGGCCTCGAATTCGCGCTTTTGCCGCCCGACAACGCCACCGGCAATTTCACCAAGATCGTGCAGCGCGTCCCCGTAAAGATCGTACTCGACGATGACAGCCTGAAGGGCTTGCTGCGTCCGGGCATGTCGGTGGAGCCGACGGTCAACACCAAGGCAACGGTTGTCGCCGAGCGCGAGGCCAACAGCCGGCTTGCCGCGAACACCGCGGCGGCGCGGGGCAACGGCAGCTGAGTCGAACGGGCTTCCGGCAGGGTTATCTTCAAGTCCCGGAGGATAATTTGCGTCGATTATCGATGAAAACCGTTCAATGCACCTTTCCTCTTCGAGAGGAGACTCCCATGACCGCACTCCAAGCCACCGTCGATACCGCTCCCACTAACATCAGCGACCGTCGTCAAACCCCGGCAACGCCGGCAGCGCCCGCGGTCTCGGCAAGAACCTGGATCGCCGTGATCGGCGCCACGCTCGGCGCCTTCATGGCGGTGCTCAACATCCAGATCGTCAACGCTTCGCTCGCCGACATCCAGGGTGCGATCGGCGCCGGCATCGACGACGGCGGCTGGATTTCCACTTCCTATTTGATCGCCGAGATCGTGGTGATCCCGCTGAGCGGCTGGCTCGCGCAGGTGTTCTCGGTCCGCATCTATCTGTTGACCAACTCGGTGCTGTTCCTGGTGCTTTCGGCCGCCTGCGCGCTGGCCCAGGACTTGCCGCAGATGATCGCGCTGCGCGCGGTGCAAGGCTTTACCGGCGGCGTGCTGATCCCGATGGCGTTCACGCTGATCATCACGCTGCTGCCGAAGGCGAAGCAACCGATCGGGCTCGCGCTGTTCGCGCTGTCGGCCACGTTTGCACCGGCCATCGGCCCGACCATCGGCGGCTATCTCACCGAGAATTGGGGCTGGCAGTACATCTTCTATGTCAACCTCGCGCCGGGCGCGTTGATGGTCGGCATGCTCTACTTCTCGCTGGACGCAAGGCCGATGAAGCTGTCGCTGCTGCGCGAAGGGGATTGGCTCGGCATCATCACCATGGCTATCGGCCTCTCCGCACTGCAGACCGTATTGGAGGAAGGCAACAAGGACGACTGGTTCGGCTCGCCGTTCATCGTCAGGCTCTCGGTGATTTCAGCGGTCGCGCTGACCCTGTTCCTGTGGATCGAACTGACGGCCAAGAAGCCGCTGTTGAACCTGCGTCTGTTGTTCCGCCGCAATTTCGGCCTCGGCATATCGGCGAACTTCCTGCTCGGCGTCGCGCTGTATGGTTCGGTCTATATCCTGCCGGTCTATCTGTCGCGCATCCAGGGCTACAATGCGGAGCAGATCGGCATGGTGCTGGCCTGGACCGGACTTCCGCAATTGATCCTGATCCCGCTGGTGCCGCGGCTGATGAAGCGCTTCGACCCCCGCCGCGTGATCGTGATCGGCTTTGTCCTGTTCGCGGCCTCCAACTTCATGAACATCTATATGACCACGGACTACGCCACCGATCAGCTGTTCTGGCCCAACGTGGTCCGCGCCATCGGTCAGGCCTTGGTGATGACGCCGCTGTCGGCGGTTGCGACCGCGGGCATCGAGGCCGAGAACGCCGGTTCCGCGTCAGGTCTGTTCAACATGATGCGGAACCTCGGCGGCGCAGTCGGCATCGCCGTGCTGCAGACCTTGCTGACCAAGCGGGAACAGTATCACTCCAACGTGCTGATGCAGTCAGTGTCCCCGTTCGAACAGGCGACCCGAAACCGGCTCGATCAGCTCACGCAATATTTCATGAACCATGGCGTCATCGACCGTACCGATGCCTTGCAGCGCGCCTATGTCGCCATAGGTCATGTCGTGCAGAAGCAGGCCTTTATCCTCGCCTTCAGCGACACCTTCTATCTGCTCGGTGCCGCGCTGATTGTCGCCCTCGCCGCGGCTCTGCTGCTGAAGAAGTCTGATCACCCATCATCGGGCGGTGCGCACCAGAGCATGCTCCGGAAAAGTGGGAGCCGATTTTCCGAAAAGATCATGCTTCAAAAGTCTACTCACACCGAAGAAGGAGAACGACCATGAAACCCCGCATGAACTTTTATCAGGCCGCGCCCGACACCATCAAAGCGCTCAGCACATTGGAGGCCCAGGTGCAGGCGTCCGGTCTCGAGCAATCCCTGATCGAACTGGTGAAGACGCGGGCGTCGCAGATCAATGGCTGCGCCTTCTGCATCAACATGCACACGGCGGATGCGCGCAAGCACGGCGAGACCGAGCAGCGGCTTTATCTGCTGAACGCCTGGCGCGAGGCGCCACTCTACACCGACCGCGAGCGCGCCGCGCTGGCCTGGACCGAGGCGGTGACGCTGATCTCGGAAACCCACGCGCCGGACGACGTCTATGACGAGGTCCGCAAGCACTTCTCGGAAGCCGAGACCGTGAACCTCACCATGCTGATCGCGACCATCAACGCATGGAACCGGCTCGCGATCTCGTTCCGTGCGGTGCCTCTGGTGAAGGCCAAGGCAGCGAGCGCGGCCTAGCTGTCATACGTGGACATCGGAGGTAGCCACGATTGGTTATCTCTCCTCGCCCCGCCCTTGCGGGGAGAGGCTGCGGTGAGGGGCTCTCACCACGAGCGCAATTCGTGGAGAGAGCCCCTCACCCGAAATTCGCTGCCGCGAATTTCGACCTCTCCCCGCGAGCGGGGCGAGGTGAAGAGAATCCCGCCGATCTCAAACCGCCGTCGCCCGCGCGAAATCGACATAGATCTCGCGCAGGCGATTGGTCATCGGACCGGGCTTGCCGCTCGCGACTTTCTTGCCGTCGATGGACACTACCGCCTGCACGAACACGGTGGCGCTGGTGATGAAGGCTTCCTTCGCCGCCAACGCCTCCTCGACGGAAAACGCCCGCTCCTCGACGCGGAGCTGGCGCTCCGCAGCGAGCGCGACCACCGCCTTGCGGGTGCAGCCAGGCAAGATTTCGCTGCCATTCTGTCGCGTCACCAGCACGTCGTCCTGGGTCAGGATGAAGGCCGATGACGAGCCGCCCTCGGTCACCTTGCCGTCGTCCTCGATCATCCAGGCTTCGCCGGCGCCGGCTTCCGCCGCAGCCTGCTTGGCGAGCACCTGCGCAAGCAGCGCCACGCTCTTGATGTCGCGCCGCGTCCAGCGAATGTCGGGCACGGTGATGACACCGATGCCGGTCTTGGCGGACTCGGCGTGGACGATGTCCTTGACGGAGGTGAACATGATGAGGGTCGGCGTGACGTCTTTCGGGAAGGCGAAGTCACGGCCCTTGTCGGCGCCTCGCGTGACTTCCAGATAGACCATGCCGTTGACGAGGTTGTTGCGCGCGACCAGTTCCCTCTGGATCTCCTGGATTCGCCCGGTGGTCTCCGGCAGCTTCAGCGATATTTCCCCGACCGAGCGCTCCAGCCGCGCCAGATGCGAGGCGTTGTCGATCAGCTTGCCGTCGAGCACCGCGGCAACCTCGTAGATTCCGTCGGCAAACAGGAATCCGCGGTCGAGAATCGACACCTTTGCCTCGGACATGGGCACGAACGAACCATTGACATAGGCGATTGGGTCCAAGCGAATTCTCCTGTCGGGGGATAGCGGCGATGGCGGTGCATCGTATACGCGAATTGTTGATACGGATAAACCCTTCGGCCGTCATTCCGGGGCGCCTCGAAGAGGCGAACCCGGAATCTCGAGATTCCCCGATACGCAATTGCGCATCTGAGGTCTGGTCCTGCGGACCATTCCGGAGTGACAGCGTTAATCAATGCGACAAGATCTTCGACAAGAACTTCTGCGCGCGGTCGCTGCGGGGCTTGCCGAAGAAATCGGTCTTCAGCGCGTCCTCGACGATCTCGCCCTGGTCCATGAAGATGACGCGGTGCGCGACCTTGCTGGCAAAGCCCATTTCATGGGTGACCACCATCATGGTCATGCCCTCGCGCGCGAGGTCGACCATCACGTCGAGCACCTCAGAGATCATTTCGGGATCGAGCGCCGAGGTCGGCTCGTCGAACAGCATCGCGATCGGGTCCATCGCCAGCGCGCGGGCGATCGCAACCCGCTGCTGCTGGCCGCCGGACAACTCGGCCGGGTATTTGCGCGCATGGTCCTTCAGCCCCACGCGGTCGAGCAGTTTCGTGCCCTTCGCCAGCGCCGCGTCGTGCGAACGGCCCAGCACCTTTTCCTGCGCGAGGCAGAGATTGTCGATAATCCGCAAATGCGGGAACAGCTCGAAATGCTGGAACACCATGCCGACCCGGGCCCGCAATTTTGGCAGGTTTGTCCTGGGATCGTTGACCTTGATGCCGTCGAGGATGATTTCGCCGCTCTGGAACGGCTCCAGTGCATTGACGCACTTGATCAGAGTTGATTTCCCCGAGCCGGACGGCCCGCACACGACAACCACCTCGCCTTTGGCGACAGAGGTGGTGCAATCCTTCAGCGCCTGGAAACTGGCGCCATACCATTTGTCGACGTGGCTGATCTCGATCATGCGTCCCCTATCTGACAATGGCGATGCGCGCCTGCAGTCGGCGGACGCCGAATGACGCGAAACAGGAAATGATGAAATAGACCGCAGCGGCGAACAGATACATCTCGACCAGCCGTCCGTCGCGCTGCGCGACCTTGCTGGCGGCGCCGAGAAAATCCGGGATCGACAGCACATAGACCAGCGACGTGTCCTGGAACAGCACGATGGTCTGCGTCAAGAGCACCGGCAGCATGTTCCGGAATGCCTGCGGCAGCACGACATAGCGCATGGT
The DNA here is from genome assembly GCA_963822795.1 of uncultured Alphaproteobacteria bacterium. Taxonomy (GTDB): domain Bacteria; phylum Pseudomonadota; class Alphaproteobacteria; order Rhizobiales; family Xanthobacteraceae; genus Bradyrhizobium. Next base: position 160,580 of record CAWGJM010000047.1, on the reverse strand, counting down.
CTGGCTGTAGGTCAGGCCGAGCGCCTGCGCCGCCGCCGGCTGTCCGCGCGATATCGACTGGATGCCCGCGCGCATGATTTCCGAGAAATATGCCGCTTCGAACAGGACGAAGGTGATGAGGCAGGAAGCGAACGCGCCGACGCGCACTGGCCGCGACGATCCCGTCAGCCACTGCCCGATATAGGGCACCAGGAAATAGAACCAGAAGATCACCAGCACCAGCGGCAGCGAGCGCATCAGGTCGACATAGAGTCCAGCGATCCACCCGAGCAATTTTAAGCCCGACAGCCGCATCAGCGCGATCAGCGTGCCGAAGATCAGGCCGCCCAGCGCTGAAAGCCCCGTCAGCGTCAGCGTGAACGTCATGCCGTCGAAGAACAGGTAGCCGAGCGAGCGGCGGATGACGTCGAAGTCGAAATTGGCGAACATCGGTGCGCTATTTCCCCGTGATGTAGCCGGGGATCGCGATCGCGCGCTCGAGGAAGCGCATGGCGACAACGACGACGATATTGACCAGGAGGTACAGCACGGTCGCCGCGGTAAAAGCCTCAAACACCTGGAAGGAAAACTCCTGCATCGAGCGGGCGGCCGCGGTCAGCTCGATCAGGCCGATGGTGATGGCGACCGAGGTATTCTTGATGGTGGAGAGAAATTCAGACGTCAGCGGCGGCATGATGATGCGAAACGCCATCGGCAGCAGCACATAGCGATAAACTTGCGCGGTGGTCAGTCCCAGTGCGGTCGCGGCCAGTTTCTGGCCGCGCGGCAGCGAGCCAATGCCGGCACGCGTTTGCTCGGCGACGCGTGCGGACATGAACAGCCCGATCCCGATCGCCGCGGTGTAGAACGGCGCATGCGGCATCTGCTTCATCCAGAGCCCCCACGATTGCGGCAACAGCTCCGGCAAAACGAAGAACCAGATGAACAATTGCACCAGCAGCGGCATGTTGCGGAAGAATTCGACCCAGACGAAGCCAACCAGGGACGCAGTCTTCGACGGTAGCGTGCGCAGTACGCCGATCACCGATCCGAAGGCCAGCGCAATGATCCAGGCGCACAACGCGGTCTCGATGGTCAAGAACAACCCCGACAGCAGCATGTCGAGATAGGAGCCGGCCCCGCTCGGGTCCGGCTCGAAGAAGATGTGCCAGTTCCAGTGATAATTCACTTGAGCTTTCCCGAAACCCCTTACATCGCCTTGTAGGAATCCGGGTCCGGCGAGTCCGAGGGTTTGGCAAACTCGGCCTTCAGCTCCGGTGCGATCGGCGTGTTCAGGTTCAAGCCTTTCGGCGGAATCTTCTGCATGAACCATTTGTCGTAGAGCTTTTGGCCCTCGGCAGAGGTGTAGAGCGCAGCGGTTGCGGCATCGACCACCTTCTTGAAGGCTGGATCGTCCTTGCGCAGCATGATGCCGTAAGGTTCGGGCTTGGAGAACGCATCCTTGGACATCACGTAGGCGTCCGGATCCTTCGATCCGGCCACAAAACTCGCGAGCAGGACGTCGTCCAGCACAACGGCTACGGCCCGATCGGTCTCGACCATCAGGAACGATTCGGCATGTTCCTTGGCCGGGACGATATTGATATTCAAGTTACGGGCGGCATTGGCCTCCGTAAGCTGCTTGATGTTGGTGGTGCCGGAGCTCGAGACCACGGTCTTGCCCTTGAGATCGTTGATCGAGTTGATGTGGCTGGACTTCTTCGAGACGAAGCGGGTCGCGGTCAGGAAGTGGGTGTTGGTGAAGGCGACCTGCTTCTCCCGCTCGGCGTTGTTGGTGGTCGAGCCGCATTCGAGGTCGATGGTGCCGTTGGCCAATAGCGGGATGCGGGTCGACGACGTCACTGGATTGAGTTCGACCTTGAGCTTGTCGAGCTTGAGCTCCTGCTTCACGGCATCGACGATCTTGTAGCAGATGTCGATCGCAAAACCGATCGGCTTCTGGTTGTCGTCCAGATACGAGAACGGGATCGACGAGTCGCGGTAGCCGATGATGAGAGCGCCGGTTTCCTTGATCTTCTTCAGCGTCCCCGTCAGCTCCTCGGCGTTGGCCGGCCCGGCCGAGAGCGCGGCTGCGAGCGCAAGGCCGATCATACGCAGGCGTTTCATTCGTGTTCTCCTCGCTTCAATGACTGCTGCAATGCTTGCAACATTTCGGCTGAATGTAACTTCCGACAGCCCTTCAACTCCCGATGCTCATGCAATGGCCGGGCCATCGCATCAGCCGTGAAATCTCACATCGCCTGGTAGGAACCGGGGTCCGGCGAATCCGACGGGTGAGCGAATTCGGCTTTCAGCTCCGGTGCGATCGGCGTGTTCAGGTTCAGGCCCTTGGGTGGAATCTTCTGCATAAACCATTTGTCGTAGAGCTTTTGGCCCTCGCCCGAGATGTAGAGCGCAGCCGTTGCGGCATCGACCACTTTCTTGAAGGGCGGGTCATCCTTGCGCAGCATGACGCTGCACGGTTCAGGCCTGGAGAACGCATCCCCGGAGATGCCATAGGCGCCCGGATCCTTCGATCCGGCGACGAAGGCCGCCAGCAAGATATCGTCCATCACGAAGGCAACGGCGCGACCGGTCTCGACCATCAAGAACGCCTCGGCGTGATCCTTGGCCGGAATGATGGTGATGCCGAGATTGCGCGCGGCGTTGGCCTCGGTGAGTTGCTTGATGTTGGTGGTGCCGGACGTTGCGACCACGGTCTTGCCCTTGAGATCGTCGATCGAGTTGAGGTGGTTGGACTTCTTGGAGACGAAGCGGGTCGCGGTCAGGAAGTGGGTGTTGGTGAAGGCGACCTGCTTCTGGCGTTCGGCATTGTTGGTGGTCGAGCCGCATTCGAGGTCGATGGTGCCGTTGGCCAATAGCGGGATACGGGTCGACGACGTCACCGGATTGAGTTCGACCTTGAGCTTGTCGAGCTTGAGTTCGTTTTTCACGGCGTCGACGATCCCAAGACAGATGTCCATCGCAAACCCGATCGGCTTCTGGTTGTCGTCGAGATAGGAGAAGGGGATCGAGGAATCGCGGAATCCGAGCGTGATCGCGCCGGTTTCCTTGATCTTCTTTAGCGTCCCCGTCAACTCCTCGGCGCCAGACTGCCCGGATAAGACTGCAACGGCGAGCGCAAGGCCGATCATAGGCAGGCGTCTCATTCGTAAAAACCTCGCTTCGACGGCTTGCGGAAATGCTGCTGGGCAGGGGGAACGTAACCCCGGCTCATGCAGCGACTGCATGAGCCGGAAATCCTCACATCGCCCTATCACATCGCGCTATACGAAGCGGGATCGGGGGAGTCAGAGGGCTTGGCGAACTCGGCCTTCAGCTCCGGCGCGATCGGCGTGTTCAGGTTCAGGCCCTTCGGCGGAATCTTCTGCATGAACCATTTGTCGTAGAGTTTTTGGCCCTCGCCCGAGGTGTAGAGCGCGGCCGTTGCGGCATCGACCACTTTCTTGAACGCCGGGTCGTCCCTGCGCAGCATGACGCCGTAGGGCTCAGGCTTGGAGAATGCATCCTTGGAGATGGCGTAGACGCTCGGGTCCTTCGATCCGGCGACGAGGCTTGCCAACAGAATGTCGTCCATCACAAAGGCGACCGCGCGATCGGTCTCGACCATCAGGAACGCCTCGGCGTGATCCTTGGCCGGAATGATGGCAATGCCGAGATTGCGCGCGGCATTGGCCTCGGTGAGCTGCTTGATGTTGGTGGTGCCGGACGTCGAGACCACGGACTTGCCCTTCAGGTCGTCGATCATGGCCAGGTTGTTGGCCTTCTTGGAGACGAAGCGGCTCGCGGTCAGGAAATGCGTGTTGGTGAAGGCGACCTGCTTCTGGCGCTCGGCATTGTTGGTGGTCGAGCCGCATTCGAGGTCGATGGTGCCGTTGGCGAGCAAGGGAATACGGGTCGAGGAAGTCACCGGATTGAGCTTGACCTCGAGCTTGTCGAGCTTGAGCTCGGTCTTGATGGCGTCGACGATCTTGTAGCAGATGTCCATCGCAAACCCGATTGGCTTCTGGTTGTCGTCGAGATAGGAGAAAGGGATCGAGGAATCGCGGAATCCGAGGGTGATTGCCCCGGTTTCCTTGATGTTCTTCAACGTCCCGGTCAGCTCCTCGGCATGAGCCTGGCCGGCACAAAGCCCGGCAGCGAGTGCCAGGCCCAGTAGACGTAAATGCTTCATTTGTTCGCTCCTCACTGGAATTTGCCCAGAATGCTTGCACAAACCGGGGCAGAATAGAATGTGACTTTCGGCGGCAGGGACGCCCAAATGGCGTCCAGCCGATGATGCCCGGCCCCGGGACCTATAGTTAATCACGCGGCGAACGAGTCCGCCGCGGTCTTGCGGATCGTCATGAGCGCGCACAAGCTCAAGGCAGCGATGACCGTGATGTAATACCCCGGCGCGAGATCGCCGATCAGGGCAAAGCTGCCCATCCAGGTCATGATCGCCGGCCCCATCCCGCCGAATAAGGTGACGCCGATGTTGTAGCTCAACCCCAAGCCGGTGGCGCGCGTCGCCGACGGGAATAGTTCGGACATCAGCGCCGCGAGCGGCCCGAAATAGGTCGCCTTCAGGGCGGCGAGATAAACCACGCCCGACACGATCACCACCGGCACCGGCGTCCGCGTCAAGAGCAGGAACGCCGGAAACACCGAGACCAGCATCAGCAAACCGATCGCGATCATATGCCGGATACGTCCGATCCGGTCCGAGATGTTACCCGCAATCGGCGTCAGGATCGTGACGGCGATGGCGGCGGCAAGCGTCGCGACATATCCGACTGATGGCGGCAGGTTGAGCGTTTTGACCACATAGGTCGGCATATAAATGACGAGGTAGTTGACTGCGGTCGATACCGCGAGCGCACCGACGGCGAGCACGACAGGAAGCTTTTGCTCTCGAAAAACCTTGCCCACCACGGATTCGTGCTTGGCAGAAGGCGGCGGAGTCGCGTCCTCGAGATGGTTGCGGATGTAGATGCCGACCGGCCCGACCAGGATGCCGAACAGGAATGGGATGCGCCAACCCCAGGCGCTGATCTCCGCGGACGTCATCCAGATTGTGAGCCCGACGCCGAACGCAGACGACAGCACCTGGCCCATCCCTTGGCTGGCAAATTGCCAGCTTGCGATGAACCCGCGCCGGTGCGGTACATGCTCCACCAGAAACGCGGTCGAGCTGCCGAATTCGCCGCCGGCGGAAAATCCCTGCAGCAGGCGGGCCGCAAGAACCGCGATCGGCGCCAGGATGCCCACGGTCTCGTAGGTCGGCGTGAAGGCGAGCGCTGCGGTGCCGATCGTCATCAGGACGATGGAGACCATCAACGAGGCCTTGCGGCCATGGCGGTCGGCATAGGCGCCAAGCACGACGCCGCCGACGGGGCGAATGAAGTACGCCAATCCGAACGTAGCGAAGGTCAACAGCAGCGAAATGGTCGGATCGCTGTTGGGGAAAAATGCCTTGGAAACATAGATGGCGAAATAGCCATAGGAGGAGATGTCGTACCATTCCAGCGCGTTTCCGATCGAGACCGCAACAACGAGCTTGGTAAAACTCTTTTCCCGCGAGGCTTCGGAAAGCGTCGCCGGAGCCGATAGTGCCATCTAAAATCCCTTTTCATATCCCTTGCATCGAACGCGGATGTTCTGGCTGTTACAGCGGACGTGGCATTTCGCCGAGATCCCAGAACAGGCCCGCCATGATGCCGAGCGCTTCCTCGGTAACCGAGAGCAGAATATGCTCGTCCGGCGCATGCTGGGAGCAGCCGGGATAGGAATGCGGCACCCAGATCGTCGGCAGGCCCAGCCCATCGGAAAACACATCGTTAGGCAGCGAGCCGCCGAAATTCGGCAGCACCGCGGGCGGCTTGCCGGTGGTCCGCTGGATCGAATCCGCGGCCCATTTGATCCAGAGGCTATCGAAATCGGTTCTTGAGGCGACAAAACTCTGGGTCGCGCTGACCTCGATCATCGGAAAGCCGTTGGCGTGGAGATGCGTTCGCACCGCGTCGACAGCCCGGTCGAACTTGGTGCCAACGACAAAGCGAAGCTGCAGCACGGCCCGCGCCCGTCCCGGAATGGCGTTGGCGGGTTTTTCAATATTGCCCGACGAGATCGCCAAAACCTCCAATGTATTCCAGGCATAAAGCCGTTCGGCCGCAGACAAGCGCTCCTCGCCCCAGCCCTCCGACAGCGCCGGCTCATCGGCCATCGGCTTGATCTCGACATCGGCTAGGAAGCTTCTGATCTGGTTGGTCAGCCGCGGCGGCTTCAACACTTCGAGCCTGAGCCGGCCGTGACCGTCGACCAGCGTCGCAATCGCATTCGCGAGGATGGTGGCGGGATTGGCGAGCACGCCGCCCCAATTGCCGGAGTGATGCCCGCCCTCGCGCAAATTCACGTCGAGATGGATGCGCAATCCCCCGCGGCAGCCGAGGAACACGGTCGGGCGGTCCGCCGCCAGCCGCGGCCCGTCGGAGCCGACGAACAGGTCGGCTTTCAGTTCATCGCGATGCAATTGGCAGATTTTTCCGAGATCGGGCGAGCCGATCTCCTCGCCCATCTCGATGATGAATTTTGCGTTGAAGCCGAGCTTGCCGCCGCGCGTCGCACGCACGGCCCGCAGGGCGGCGAGATTGATGCTGTGCTGCCCCTTGTTATCTGCAGTGCCGCGGCCATAGACGCGGTTGTCGATCCTGGTCGTGCGCCAGGGGTCGAGACCGCCGCGCCATTCGCCGACCATGCCGTCGACGACGTCGCCGTGGCCATACATCAGGACGGTCGGCGCGGTGTCGCTCTCGCGATGCTCGGCGAATAGAAGTGGCGCCTTTCCGGTGGGGGATTCGATCAGCCTGGTGGTGAAATCGAGCTCTGAAAACGCCGGTTGCATCTCCTCTGTCAGATAGGCGCGCAGCGCGTCGCTCCGCTCGGCGTTCTGGCTTTCGGTGCGATAGCCCACCCGGCGGTCAAGCTCGATCAAGAATTCGCCGGATTGAAACTGCCGGTGGGCGTGGTCGATTGCCTCGGTTCGGGTCATGTCTTCCTTTTGGATCGCGAAATTCGTCAAGACAGCTCAGCGTATCGGGATATGCAGGCGGCTGGAAGTAGGCAACTCGCGCGATGAATTTCCTTGCTAAGACCACCCGAAATGGAACAATTTCCGTGCGGAACCTGGCGTTGAGACCGGGCTAATATCGGGGAGAAAACCATGAAGGCGACGCTCCGCATTGTTGCCATCGGGCTATTGTTGACCGGCTCCGCGTTTGCGCTGACCGGCGAGCGCATGGCGGAAATTCCGCTCGACAAGATGACGCCGGCCCAGCGCACCGTGGCGGACGCCATCATGTCGGGACCGCGCAAGCGCATGAGCGGCCCGTTCAATGCCTGGCTGCGCAGCCCGGAACTCGCCGACCGCCTGCAGAAAGTCGGCGAATATGTCCGCTTCAACACCTCGCTCGACAAGCGCCTCAACGAGATGGCGATCATCATGACCGCGCAATATTGGAGCGTGCAATATGAGTGGTACGCGCATGCGCCGCTCGCGATCAAGGCGGGGCTCGATCCCGAGATCGTCGCAGCCCCGGGCGCCGGCAACAAGCCGGAGAAGATGAAGGACGACGAGGCGATCGTCTGGGAGGTGAATGATGCGATCTACGCCAAAGCGGTCGAAAAATTCGGCGAAAACGGCGTCATGGACCTGGTCGCGGTCAACGGCTACTACGACGTGGTGTCGATGACGCTGAACGTCGTCCACGTCTCGCCGCCGGCGGACGCGCAGTTGCCATTCAAGCAGGCCGGCCGCTAATATCAGCTTTTCGCCATCGCGCAGGCCATCATGACAAAACAAATCCGGCTCAACGCCTTCGCCATGAACTGCGTGGCGCATCAATCGCCGGGGCTGTGGACCCATCCGCGCGACCGCACTGCCGAATACAACCGGCTGCCCTACTGGATCGATCTGGCCAAGGCACTGGAGCGCGGCCGGTTCGACGGCCTGTTTCTTGCCGACGTGCTCGGCGTCTATGACGTCTACGGCAGCAGCCCGGACGCGGCCCTGCGTTACGCCACGCAAACGCCGGCCAACGAACCGCTGCTTTTGATCTCGGCGATGGCCGCGGTCACGAAAAACCTCGGCTTCGGCGTCACCAGCAACCTGTCGTTCGAGCCGCCCTACCCTTTTGCCAGGAGAATGTCGACACTCGATCACCTGACCGAGGGGCGGATCGGCTGGAACGTAGTGACCGGCTATCTCGATAGCGCCGCGCGCGGGGCCGGCAAGGACAAGCAGACCGCGCATGACGACCGTTACGACATCGCGGATGAATATATGGAGGTGGTCTACAAGCTCTGGGAAGGAAGCTGGGAGGACGACGCAGCGATACGCGATCGCACCCGCGGCATTTTCACCGATCCTGCGAAGGTGCATCGCGTCACCCATGAGGGCAACAACTACCGGCTCAGTGCGATTCATCTGAGCGAGCCGTCGCCGCAGCGCACACCGGTGCTCTATCAGGCCGGCACCTCACCGCGCGGTCGGCAGTTCGCGGCGCAGCACGCCGAGTGCGTGTTCATGTCGGGACCGTCCGCAAAGGTCATCGCGCCGCGCGTGGCGGCGATCCGCAAGCTTGCCGCGGAGATGGGCCGCAACCCCGCTGAAATCTTGATGTTCAGCATGATGACGATCATCCTCGGGCGAACCGAGGCCGAGGCCAAGGCCAAATATGAAGACTATCGCCGCCACATCAGCCCCGAGGGCGCGCTGACCTTGATGTCGGGCTGGACCGGCGTCGATTTCTCGACCTATGCGCTCGACCAGGAGGTCCGTCACGTCGAGAACGACGCCGGGCGCAGCGCGATGGACAACATCACCCGGGCCGATCCGGATCGGCTCTGGACCGTGCGCGAAGTGGCCCAACATGTCGGCATCGGCGGCATCGGACCCGTGATCGTCGGTACACCGGAAAAAGTCGCCGACGAGGTCGAGGCCTGGTTCGAGCAGACCGACGTCGATGGGCTGAACGTTCCGTTCGCGGTTTCGCCCGGCGATTTCGAGGATATCGGTGAGATGCTGGTGCCGGAATTGACCCGGCGCGGGCGCTACAAGACCGCCTACGGCAATGGCACGCTGCGCGAAAAACTGTTCGGCACCGGCCGCGCGCGGCTCACCGCGCCGCACCCAGCCACGCAGTATCGCCCGCATGCGGCGGCGAAGGCCGCGGAGTAGCGACGTACTGCCGTCGTTGCCGGGCTTGCCGTTCTCCAACCGAAAAGGAAAGAACACGATGAAGATAGCTGCATTCGCCTTTGGCACGACCAACTGGGCGGAGGTCGAAAGGACTGAGCACAAGGGAGAAACCGGCCTCGCCTATTGGCGCACACGGTATTTCGGCGAAGAGCACAATCAAATCCGGGTTCGTATGGTCGAATATACTGCGGGCTACCTCGCCGACCATTGGTGCAAGAAAGGGCACGTCATCTTGTGCCTGGAAGGCGAATTGCAAACGACCCTCGAAGACGGACGCAAGTTCGTGCTGACTCCCGGGCTGAGCTATCAGGTAGGGGACAACGCAGAGGCACATCAATCCACCACCAGGATCGGCGCCAAGCTGTTCATTGTCGATTGAGCCGGTCTGATGACAAACCAGGATAAGCGCGACGATGATAAGAGGCACGCAGTCGGCGAGTTATGGCCGTCCGCAGCCCACAATTCGTTAGCGTCTGCACCTGTTCGGGTATAACTTTTTTTAAAAAGCACGATATCCAGCAAGCCTAGGAAAGGACGACACGCTCACAAGGAGGTCCATCATGCTCGCGTTTCGTGATCGACTACAGGTGCTGTCGGTAACCATTATTGTGTTGGCAGCAACCAGTACTGGCGCAATTGCCCAGAAGAGGTACGACACTGGTGCGACAGATACCGAAATAAAAATCGGCAACATCATGCCTTACAGCGGCCCAGCGTCCTCTTACGGCGTCATCGGTAAGACCGACGCTGCGTACGATCAATGCGGAGGGCGGCATCAATGGTCGCAAAATTAATTTCATCTCATATGATGACGCCTACAGCCCGCCGAAGGCGGTCGAACAAGCCCGCAAACTAGTTGAAAGCGACGAAGTGCTCTTCATCTTCGATGCTCTTGGTACGTCGTCCAACTCGGCGATTCAAAAATATATGAACGAGAAGAAGGTGCCTCAACTATTCGTTCAAACCGGTGCGACAAAGTGGAACGATCCGAAGCAGTATCCTTGGACGATGGGTTGGTCACCCAACTATCAGAGCGAAGGTCGCATTTATGCCAAGTACATTTTGAAGGAAAGGCCGACCGGAAAAATTGGTATCCTTTACCAAAACGACGACTATGGAAAAGATTACGTCAAAGGCATCCGGGACGGTCTGGGCGCCAAGGCGGCCTCGATGATTGTCGGAGAAGAAAGCTATGAAACCACCACCCCTACCATTGACTCCCACGTAGTAGCGCTCAAGTCGGAGGGTGCAGATATTTTGATTAGCATCACGACGCCGAAGTTCGCTGCGCAGTCGATCAAGAAAGTAGCTGAGCTTGGTTGGAAACCGCTGTTCATTCTCAACGGTGTCGGTGCATCAACGGGAACCGTGATGAAGCCGGCTGGATTAGAAAACAGCCAGAACATAATATCCGCAACTTATCAGAAAGATCCTACGGACCCGCAGTGGAAAGATGACGAAGGCATCAAGAACTTTGACGCCTTCCTTGGGAGATATTTCCCGGAGGGTAATCGTGAGGACCTCAATATAATGACTGGCTACAACGTTGCGCAAACGATGGTTCATGTTCTGAAGCAGTGCGGCGATGATCTTACTCGCGCGAATATCATGAAGCAGGCCGCGAACATCAGGAGTTTGCAACAGGAAGGGCTCTTGCCCGGCGTCACGATCAACACCAGTGCAACTGACTTCGCTCCGATCAAGCAATTCCAGCTCAGGAAATTCGAGGGAGAGCGTTGGGAATTGTTCGGCGATGTCATCAGCAGCGAGGTCGGCGGATAGGGCGTGAGACGATCGACTGAGGCGACCAGAGTTCAACGCGTTGCGCATCGGCGGCCACAGCGTGTGTACGCATTGCCGACGAGATGAAGACAAGGATTTATTTATTCTCGTGACGTTTGCGAACTCGCAGTGGAGGAGGAAGCCAATGCCATCTGGGCCGATACCACGGCGGCTTGACCGAACTTAGGCGCGCAAGCCCCTAGTTTCAACTATGGGGTGAGCGCCTCTTTGCTATTAGACATCAGTCAGGTATATAATAGGCTATGGCGGACTTCAGATCGAACAGGAACGTTCTCTTCTCGTGCAAATACCACGTGGTGTTTTGCCCGAAATACCGGAAGCCAGTTCTTAATCCGCCTATCGACGCCAAACTTAAGAAACTAATTCAGCAAGTATGCGACGAGACGCAATCGGCGCTGATTGAAATGGAAGTCATGCCAGACCACGTCCATCTGCTTGTCGGCTGCGATCCGCAATACGGCATCCACCGGCTGGTGAAGGGCATCAAGCGCCGGTCTTCGCGTTTTCTCCGTCAGCAGTTCCGGGTGCTGCGCACGCGCATTCCAACATTATGGACGAACAGTTATTTTGTGTCTTCGGTCGGCGGCGCTCCCCTCGCGCTCATCAAGCAATACATTGAAAATCAGAAGAGGGTCTGATGGAAAAGCCTCAAATGATTTCAATTGCCGGTCTTAAGGCGCGAGGATGGACACAAGCCCTCATCACGCTCCTTGGGGAACCGGATGTGGTAGGGCGCAATTCTCATTATGCGAAATTAGCGCCTATGCGCCTCTACGACACCGCAAGAGTAGCTTCCTTCGAGGTGTCGTCAGAGTTTCTTGCTGCAAAAGCGAAAGCTGCTCGGCGTCAGTGCGGAGCAAAGACTGCCGTGGAGACAAAGCGCGCGGCACTGATGCAGCAGGTACTGGAAATGCACGTTTCTGTTGAAACGCGCCCGGAACATTGGGTGAGACGTGCGGCGATTGAAGCGTATAACGAATGGCACTGGGATGGAGACGGGACGGCGGAAGATGCACCCGCCGAGTTTCTCGAACGCATCACCGTAAACTTCATCCGGCATAATCTAACAGCGTACGACAGGGCATTAGAGGAAGTCGCTGGTCGGGTTGGCATCGCCTCTGCGGTACAAGCTATTCGAGCAAAGATTTACTCAGCCATAGGAGAGAGCTATCCGGCTTTAGCAGATGAATGCAGTCGGCAATTGATGCGTAGAGGACTGTGATGCCGCGCGTTAAAACCCTGTCCTTCGTCGCCGAGTTCCCGCTTCAGACGACTGCGGCGGATGAGAAGACATTGGATACGCGGCTGAACGCGGCCCGGCACCTCTATAATGCCTGTTTGCAGGAGTGCCTTCGCCGCCTCGATCTGATGAAGCAATCGAAGGCATGGCAAGCCGCACGCGCCATGCCTGCGACAGTGGACAAGCGTCACAACAAAGCGCGCTCGCAAGCGTTCGGGGCCGAACTTGAGCGGTTCGGCTTCACCTCGCGCGAGATTGAAAAGCATGCGCTCTCCTGCCGCAATGCCTGCTGGATCGGCGATCACCTCGGCAGCCACGACACGCAAACCACGAGTTTGCGCGCGTTCCGGGCAGCCGAGCAGTATGCGTTTGGCAAGCGCGCCCACGGCTCAAATCGTTAAACCGGCTGAACAGCATCGAGGGCAAAGCGGACGCTGTGATCCGCTACCGCGCCGAGCCTGTTCCCGCCGTGCACTACAGCGGCCTTGTGCTGCCGCTTATGCTCGATCCAAAGGACAAACGCGATTGGCAAAGAGAAGCGCTCGCGGCCAGGACCAAGTATGTCCGCATTATCCGGCGCGAGATCAAGGGCCGCGTTCGCTGGTTTTGCCAGTTGGTGCAAGAGGGCTTGCCGCCCGCTACGCACACCACCAAGGACGGTACTGTCGGACTCGACATCGGGCCGTCCAGCATCGCGGCGGTATCAAGCGACGACGCTATTTTGGAGCAGTTATGCCCGAGCGTCGTCGAACCGTGGAACGACTGCCGGCGGATCCAGCGCGCGATGGACCGCTCGCGACGTGCAACCAACCTGGACAACTTCGATGCCAAAGGGCGCGCGATCAAGGGTAAGAGAAGGTGGAACAGGTCGCAGCGCTATCAGGCGCTTGCCGCTTCGAAACGCGAGCGCGATCGAGTATTGGCTGCCGAGCGCAAGCGATCGCATGGCGAGTTGGCGAACCGCATTCTCGGTCAAGGGACAACCATCAAAACAGAGGAGTTGAGCTACAAGTCATTTCAGAAGAACTACGGTCGCAGCGTGAAAGTGCGTGCGCCGGGAATGTTGATCTCGATGCTTCAGCGCAAGGCTGCAAGTGCTGGCGGTGGAGTGATTGAGATCAAAACCCGGCATACACGGTTGAGCCAGTTCGATCATACCACGGGCGAATACATCAAGAAGCCGCTCTCGCAGCGGGTTCATGTGTTCGGCGATGGCAGGACAGAGCCGGTTCAACGTGATCTCTACAGCGCGTTTCTTGCGACATGCTGCGATACGAACTTGCTCGACATTCCCCAAGTCAAGATCGCTTGGGCCAGTGCGGAACCGCTCCTGAGGACGGCGATGTCGAGTGTACTTCAACCTGCAAGCGGGAAGGGCTTTGCCCAACCCCACGTCCGTAATGGCGTTAGAGCGGGTCGCCGGATCAAGAGAGTTGGGCCGGCCGTCGAGGCCGGGGATGATGTAGCGCCTCTGCAAACAGAGACCGCGAGAGCCCCGGAAAGACTGCCTTCTGCCTCTCTCAGAACCCCCTGGCTTTAGCCATGGGGAGGTTCAGCTCACACAGTCGCATCGCGTAACCGCGGTGATTTATGTGGCGGCATGACTTCGCATGACGACGTGGCTGCCCGGGTCAAGCCCGACTATGATACAGGGTGATGGGACGATCAATTCACCGTTCCGTCCACCATCACTTCGATCAGCTTCGGGCCCGGACGGCCGAACGCCGACGATAGTTTCGGCTTCAGCTCGCTTGCGTCGCTGATCCTGATCGCTTCCAGCCCGAGCGCGGTGGCGATGCCTGCGAAATCCACGGGGGGATCGACGAAATCCATGCCGACATAGTGATCGTCGCCGTGGAAGGCCAACAACCGCTGCTTGATGATGCGGTAGCCACCATTGTTGGCGATGACGACGCTGAGCGGAAGCTTGTGATGCGCCGCGGTCCACAGCGCCTGGATCGAATACATCGCGCTGCCGTCGCCGGAAAAACACACCACCGGTCGCTGCGGGTTCGCAAGACTCATACCGACCGAGGCCGGCAGGCCCCAGCCGATGCCGCCGGAAGCCAGCGCATGATAGCCGTAGCGGTCGCGATGCGGCCGCAGCGCCAGGAGCTGCCGCCCGGATGTCAGTCCCTCGTCGACCAGGATGGCGTTGTCGGGCATCGCCTCGACCATCTGCAGCGTCAGGAAATCCGGATCGATCGGCGATTTGCTACCGGCCTTGGCAATTTGCTCGACGATCGCCTTTCGTTTCGCCGTCCAGTTCTTCGAGGCGAGCTCCGCAATGCCGTGTTTGGCGCGGGTCTCGAGCGCCGCGCCCCCGGCAGTCTTCAACGCCGGCACCAGCGCGCGCAGGGTTTCCTTCACGTCGGCCTTCAGCGCGATCTCAGCGCCGTAATTCTTGGCGAGGTCCCCGTCGACCAGGCCGATCTGGACGATGCCAAGTCCGTCCGGCAAGGGATCGACCTCGCTATAGACCGACATGCGCAAGGGATCGGCGCCGATCACGATCATCAGATCGTAGGGCGAGAGCACCTCGCGCACCTGCTTCTGCAACCGCGACAGCGCCCCCATGAAACACGGACTCTCCGAGAGGAAATGCGCGCCGTAAGGCGTCGAGCATTGATACGCGGGCGCACCGAGTGTTGCGGCAAGCGCCGCCGCTTCCCTGAGCGCGTCGCTTTTGACGATCTCGTCGCCCGCGATGATGACCGGGCGTTGCGCCTTAAGAATGCGCGCTACCAGCGCCTGCAACGCTTCGTCGGAAGGCTTTACGCGCGTGTCGACGCGGGTCGAGCGTCCCAATTCGATGCCGGCTTCGCAATTGAGGATGTCGCCGGGCAGCGAGATGAATACCGGACCGGTCGGCGGCGTGGTCGCGATCTTGGCCGCGCGGCGCACGATCCGCGGCAGATCCTCCAGCCGCGTCACCTCGACTGCCCATTTCACCAGAGGCTCGGCCATTTGCACCAGCGGCCCGTACAGCACGGGCTCCATCAGGCCATGCCCCTGTTCCTGCTGGCCCGCGGTCAGGATCATCGGTGTGCCGGTGAATTTTGCGTTGTAGAGCGAGCCCATCGCATTCCCGAGCCCGGGCGCGACATGGACGTTGCAGGCGACGAGCCGTCCCGACGCGCGGCTATAACCGTCCGCGATCGCGACCACCAGGCTCTCCTGCATCGCCATCACATAGGTGAGGTCGGGATGGTCCTTCAAGGCGTGCATGATCGGCAACTCGGTGGTGCCGGGATTGCCGAACAGATGGGTAATGCCCTCGTCCTTGAGCAGCGCCAGAAATGCCGAGCGGCCGGTGATGCGGTTCTTCATGCTTCCTCCTGCTGCCCGCGGCCTTTGGCCCCTCGGGATGACGGCAACATGACCAAACTTGAAGGCGCAAGGCAAGGAAGCCCGATCATGGCTGCCCTGCGCTGGCATGTGCGCGTGGGCGCGCTATGGTGTGGCCAAGGTACAAATACTTACAGGGAGGAAAATCTCGATGCGCGCTCACTTCCTGGCGATCGCGGGCGTTCTGTTGTCGATCGCCGAGCCCGCCCCTTCCGTCGCCGCGCCGCGCGATCGCTTTTTCTGGCTGTCGCAGATCAACAAGGCTTCCGCCGTCATGATCGTCGAGCGCGGCATTGTGCCAAAACCGCTCGGCGCCCGGATTTTCGACGCAATAAATCGCGTCGATGCCGCCGGCGATCAACCGGGCGCAGTGCGGTCGGGCGACTACCTCAAGGTGGAACAGGACCTGATGGCGGCCGGCGGCCCGGACATCAGCCGGCTGCATTCGGGGCGAAGCCGGCAAGATATTGGCTCGACCACCCAGCGGCTGATTACCCGTGACGATTTCCTCACCGCGTTCGAGAAATTGAACGGCCTGCGCGAGGCGATTTTGGCGCTGGCGGCGCAGGCGCCGAACGCGATCATTCCCGCCTATACCTGGGGCGTGCAGGCGCAGCCGATCACGCTCGGACACTATCTGTCGGCTTACGCCAACGCCTTCAACCGCGAGGCGGCGCGAATGCGCGAGGCCTTTGCCAGACTGAACCAGTCGCCGTTGGGCGCGGCGGCGTTGGGCACATCGAGTTTCCCGGTCGATCGTGCGCGGCTGGCCGAACTGCTCGGCTTCGATGCGCCGGTCGAGAACTCGCTCGATGCCAACCAGATTTCCCCGATCGACGGCGGTGCCGAACTCGCCGGCCTCGCGACGTCAGGCGCGCTGACGCTGGGCGCGCTGATCGCCGATATCACCACGCAATATGCCGAGACCGAACCCTGGATCGTGCTGACCGAAGGCAGCGAAACCGGCGTCAGCAGCATCATGCCGCAGAAGCGCAATCCGAGCGGCCTGGTGCGATTGCGGGCCGAAGCCAGCACCCTGATCGGCGAAGCCGATACGTTTTCCTTGATTGCCCACAATGTCGAAGCCGGCATGAGCGACTACAAAGATTTCGGCAACCCGAAGGAGTACCCAAACGTCGTGCTGCGCGATATGGCCGCATTATTCACTCATGCCGACGCCGTCATCGGCACCATGCGATTCAGGCCGGAGCGCGCGCTCGACGAAGTCAACAGCGACTATTCGACCACCACGGAGCTGGCCGACACGTTGCAGCGCGAGGCCGACGTGCCGTTCCGCATCGGGCATCATTTCGCGTCCGAACTCGTCAACTATGGCCGCGGGCATCATTTGCGCGCGAGCGAGATTCCGTACGCCGAGGCACAGCGGATCTATGCCGAGATCGCCACGGCTGCGAAGATGGAGACCAGGCTGTCGCTGTCGGAGGAACAGTTCCGCCGCGCGCTGACGGCGGAGAACATGGTAACCGCGAGCCTGGGATTGGGTGGGCCGCAGCCTTCGGAAGTGGCGCGAATGCTCGCGGGCGCCAAAGACAAGCTCGCAGCCGACAAGGCCTGGCTGGAGACGACGCGGACGAAACTCGCGGATGCCGCGCAAAGGCTCGATCAGACGTTCATGCGTCTTCACGACTGAGCTCGAAGGGATCTTCTCCGGCGGAACGCCGCTTCTTCTTTGAGCGCTGCCAGACAATGCCGGGAAAGCCTTTCAGCGGCACCAGCGGTTCGCCGGTATAGGCCCATTCCTGCAATTCCTCGATCGCGATGTGATAGAGCGGCTGCCGGCCCGTGCGCTCCGAAAACAACGCGCGCGGAATGTTCACCATATGCGGCGAACGCGCGCGTTCGTAAATCAGCGGCGTGCCGCAATGCGCGCAGAAGCTGCGCGCGGCCTTTGCGGCCTTGTCCTCGTAGCGCGCGATCGCGGTCTTGCCCTTGGTGATGCGAAAACGCTTGCGCCAGCTTCCGACATAGGTGGCGTAGGCCGCGCCATGCACGCGGCGGCTCGACGCCGAATGATCGTGCCAGGCCCAGCGCGCCGGCACATCGATCTCGAAGGTGACCTTACCGCACAGGCACCGGCCGGTGGCGGGCTTGCCCGGAGAAACGGCCCTGCTCTTCTTTGTCGTCAGCGCATCAAGCTCGTCCATCGCGCGCCTCAAGTTGTAGGGTGGGCAAATCGCAGCATGCCCACCATATTGTCCTTTGCGGAATGGTGGGCACGGCGCAAGGGCGCCTTTGCCTACCCTACGGAGCTTCGTCGCAATGACGTTCAAGCTGGCGCCATCTCGTCATAGACGGGATAATCGGTGTAGCCGGCCTCCTCGCCGCCATAGAAGGTCGCGCGGTTATAGGGCGTCAGGGGAAAGCCGTGCTGCAGGCGGCGCGGCAGGTCGGGATTGGAGATGAAGATGCGGCCGAACGCAATGGCATCGGCGTGGCCTTCCGCAATCGCGGCCGGTCTCGCCCGTAAAACCGCCCGCCGAAATCAAAACCCCGCTCCAGATCGGGCGGAATAGCACCATGGCCGACGGCACGTTCTGATGGTTGACCTCGGCGCGCCCGGCCCCGCTCGAGCGCGGCTCGATGAAATGCAAGTAAGCGAGCCCAAGCGCGTCGAGCGATTGGATCGCATGGCCGTAGAGCGGCATCGGCTCCGCCTCGCCGGAGCCGATGGCGACGCCGTAGGGCGACAGCCGCACGCCAACGCGGTTGGCGCCCCAGACCTCGATCGCCGCTTGCGTGATCTCCAGCAGGAGTCGCGTACGGTTCTCGATCGAACCGCCATATCGGTCGGTGCGCAGATTGGTGCGCGACTGCAAAAAAACTGCTCGATCAGATAGCCGTTGGCGCCGTGGATTTCGACGCCGTCGAATCCGACCTCCATCGCGTTGCGTGCGGCTTGCTTGAATGCCTCGACGATGCCTGGAATTTCGCCTGTTTCCAGCGCGCGCGGCGTCTCGTAGGTCACGACCTTGCCGTCGGCGGTCATGGTCCTCAACTCCTGCGGAATCGGGACCGCCGACGGCGCCACCGGCAGCACTCCGCCAGGTTGAAACGAAGAGTGCGAGACGCGGCCGACATGCCAGAGCTGCAGGAAGATCGTCCCGCCCTTGGCGTGGACCGCATCGACGACCTCGCGCCAACCCTTGATCTGCTGCTCGGTATAGATGCCGGGCACGCCGAGGCTGCCAAAGCCGGTCGCGATCACAGGCGAAGCCTCGGCGATGATCAAGCCGCCAGGCGTGGTGCGCTGCGCGTAGTATTGCGCATTCAACGGCCGCGGCGCGAGCGACGGTTTTGTCGCGCGCATCCGCGTCAACGGCGCCATCGCCAGGCGGTGCTTGAGTTGATAGGGACCGACCTTGAGCGGTGAAAACAGTTTAGGAAAGTTCATTTCTGCCCCGGAAACATTGCTGCGATCTGGATTTGTGGTGTCCTCATCTTGTTCGCAAACGGCTTCGATGGCAATCTGAGCGCTTGAGGCGAAACAGCAGGTCTTCGATGCAAAAATCTCCCGCAAGGTCGCTTCCTTCGCTCAGCCTGCGCATCGACCTCGATCGCGAAGGCCGGATCGGGCCCGGCAAGATCGAGCTGTTGGAGAATATCAGGAAGTTCGGCTCGATCTCGGCCGCGGGCCGCGCGATGGATATGTCCTACAAACGCGCGTGGGACCTGGTCGACGAGATCAACCGCATCTGCCGGCAGGCCGCGGTCGAGCGGCAGACCGGCGGCAAGAACGGCGGCGGCGCAGCGCTGACGCCGTTCGGCATCTCGCTGGTCGCGCGCTACCGCAAGATCGAACGCGAGGCCGCGAGCGCGGTCCGCAAGGAGCTTCTGGGATTGCAAAGCGATATCGGCAAGCCGAAGAAGAGCGCGAGCCGGTAGGGGAAAGTGGCGGCTTGCGGCCGCCACGCAATGAACTACTTCTCCCTCTCCCAGCTCTTTCCAGGCTATGTGAAAAGTCGGTTGCTCGATTTGCACATAGAATATCTGCCTCAATTTCGTCGATGCAGAAGCCAATTGCATTGCTAACTTCTATCCAGTGACGACAATTGAGAAAACAATTCTGTACGTCTCTGGCTCAAGCGACTTTCCACACAGCCTGTTTCGCGGGGAGAGAGGGTCGGGGTGAAGGGCTCCACAAACACCGAATGCGCGTCACCCGCCCGACTTGGCTGCGCGTAGCCGGGGCGGCCTCTCCCCGCAAGCGGGGCGAGGCGAGGAGTCGGCGGCTCTAGCTAGCCCGTCTTGATCCAGACCGCCTTGACGTTGAGATATTCCTCCAGATGCTGCTTGCCGGACTCGCGGCCGTAGCCGCTCATCTTGTAGCCGCCGAACGGCACCGCCGGGTCCATCGCCTGGTAGCAATTGACCCAGACCGAGCCGGCGCGCAGCGCTTTGGCGACCTGATGGGCCTTGCTGACATTCGTGGTCCACACGCCCGAGCCGAGGCCGAAGGTCGTGGCGTTGGCGCGCTTGATCAGCTCGTCACTGTCCTTGAACGAGATCGCCGAAATCACCGGGCCGAAAATCTCCTCCTGCGCGATGCGCATATTGTCCTGGACGTTGGCGAACACCGTCGGCGGCACGAAATAGCCCTTCGAGAGCGGACCCTCGGTCAGCCGCGCGCCGCCAGCGAGCGCCTTGGCGCCCTCGTTCTGGCCGATCGCGAGATAGCCGGAGACGCGTTCGAGCTGCTGTTCCGACACCAGGGGTCCGATCTGCGTGTTCGGATCGAGCCCGTTGCCGACCTGCAGCTTCTTGCCGAACTCGGCGACGCGGCCGACGAACTCGTCGTAGATCTTGCTCTCGACGAACAGGCGCGTGCCGGCGCTGCAAATCTGCCCGGAATTGGCGAACACCGCCATTGCAGCACCCGGCACCGCCGCATCGAGATCGGCGTCCGCAAACACGATGTCCGGCGATTTGCCGCCGAGCTCGAGCGAGACGCGCTTTAGATTGCCGGCGGAAGCCTTCACGATCGATTGCCCGGTGACATGCGAACCGGTGAACGCCACCTTGTCGACACCGGAATGCGAGGCCAGCGCCGCGCCCGCAGTCTCGCCATAGCCGGGCACCACGTTGACGACGCCGGGCGGAATGCCGGCTTCCATGCAAAGTTCGCCGAGCCGCAGCGAGGTCAGCGGCGCCTCTTCGGCGGGCTTGAGGATCACGGTACAGCCGGTCGCAATCGCAGGCCCGATCTTCCAGACGCTGGCCCCGAGCGGGCCGTTCCAGGGAATGATCGCGCCGACGACGCCGACCGGCTCCTTCAGCGTGTAGGAGAAGATTTCGCCGGGCAGCGAGTTCTCGATGGTTTCGCCGTGCAGCGCGGTCGCCTGGCCCGCGTAGTAGCGCAGCATGCCGAGAACGCGCAGCTTGTTGCCGCGGGTGCGGCTGATCGGCGCGCCCATGTCGAGCGTGTCGAGCTGCGACAGCTCCTCGAAATTCTTCTCGACGAGATCGGCGAGCTTCAACAGCAGGTTTTGCCGCTCGAACGGCCTGACCTTGCTCCACGGTCCCTCGAAGGCGCGGCGGGCGGCCGCGACCGCGCGGTTGATGTCCTCGGCATCACCCTCGGCCACGGTCGCCAGCAGTTCGCCGGTCGCGGGATTGTGGGTCTCGAATTTCTTGCCCGAGGCGGCGTCGACCCATTGGCCGTCGATCAGCATCTTCTTGTATGAGCCATCCGCGTAAGGATGGCGCGTGATCGGAATTGCCTGCGATACTGCCATGCTCTTCTCCCTCTATTTTGATTGATGTCGATCGATTATCGATCGCTGTCCTGACCGTTATGTTTAAAAATCTACAACGCTGTCACGAACCCGTAAAGCCGACTTGACGGCCCCTTCGCGAAGACCTCCCATGTCGCTTCGCACATGGTAGGCTCGCCGCCTCAACATAGCTCGATAGCTTATTAAGCCAGTGGAGAATTCCCATGCCACACCCCGCTTTGTCGCCCGATAACGTCGCCGTCATCACGGGAGGCGCGTCCGGCATTGGGCTCGCCGCTGCGACGCGGTTCGCCCGCCTCGGCCTGAAAGTCTGCATCGCCGATATCGGCGGCGACCGGCTCAATGCGGCCGCCACAAAATTGTCGTCGATCGCGCACCGAGGCGCCGCCGATGTCATGACCGCGACCGTCGATGTCAGCCGCCGCGACAATATAATGGAACTCGCGCGCGCGGTGGAGAAGCGTTTTGGCGGCGCCGACGTGCTAATGAACAATGCTGGCATCCAGCCCGGCAGCCAGATGTTCGGTCCGATCGAGAACTGGCAGCGCATCCTTGGCGTCAACCTCTGGGGCATCATCAACGGCTCGCAGGTGTTTGCGCCGCAGATGATTGCGCGCGGACGGCCCGGCCTCATTATCAATACCGGTTCCAAACAAGGCATCACCACGCCGCCCGGCGATCCCGCCTACAACGTCTCGAAAGCGGGCGTGAAGGCGTTTACCGAGGCACTGCAGCACGAGCTGCGCAATACGGCGGGTAACACGATCAGCGCGCATCTTTTCATCCCCGGCTTTGTCTTCACCGGCCTCACCGCGCACGGCCGAACCGAGAAGCCGGCCGCCGCCTGGACTCCCGAACAGACCGTCGACTTCATGATCGAGCGGCTCAACGCCGGCGATTTCTACATCCTCTGTCCCGACAACGACGTGCCGCGAAAACTCGACGAGCGGCGCATCCTCTGGGCCGCTAGCGACATCGTCGAAAACCGCCCCGCGCTGTCGCGCTGGCACAAGGATTACGCGGAGACGTTTGCGACGTTTGTGAAGGAAACATAGTCAACCGTCATTGCGAGCCAATGCGTCGCGCGAATGCGCTCACCTTTTCTGACATTTAGTTTAATCAGGGTCGCGCGGAATTGAGGCAGAAGCCGATAGCGAAGAGAACGGTCGCCACCTGTCCCGAGTGTTCGGTTGGGAGTGATGTGTTGGACGGAGAATGCTTATGTTTCGCAGGACAGTGGTTGCATTGTTGACTCTTGCCGCCGTTGGCTTGGCCGCGCCGACGATGGCGTTGGCTCGTGGAGGTGGCGGAGGTAGCCATGGCGGCGGCTTTGGCGGCGGCGGCTTTCATGGTGGCGGCTCTGGCGGCGGCGGATTTCACGGAGGCGGTCTTGGTGGCGGCGGTTTCCGTGGCGGCGGCATGGCCGCGGCTCGCGGCTTCCACGGCGGTGAATTCGGCGGTCTTCGCGGCCGCGGATTTCATGATCGCGGCTTCGGGCACCGCCACTTCGCGTTCGGTCCGGGGCTTCTACGCCTATGACTATTGCGACCCCTACACTTACGACGACGCCTACTACGACGACGACGACGGTAGCTGCTATGTGGTGCAGCGCCGCGTGCACACCACGCATGGCTGGCGCCTGCGACCGGTTCAGGTGTGCGATTGCTGGACCGTTGCGCCTCGGCGCGAGTCGCGGCATGCGTTGAATATCTGTGGCCAATGAAACGGCCTCAGCGCGGTCAGGCGCTGAGGCCGCTTCCGCTTAAGCCGCTACGGTCCAGCCGGCAATGCGACCGGAACGAAGCCGAATGACTTCAACGTCGCCTGCGCCGGCGGCGACAACAGATACATCGCGAAATCGGCGGCGCCCGCTGCCGCCTTGCGCGAAACGGTCAGTCCATATTCCGGGCCGCCCGACAGCTCCGGCGGCAACGCCACCGATTTGTACTTCGAAGACTCCCGAACGATCTGTTGCGCGCTCGAACAATAGGTGACGAACAGATCGATCCGGCGATCGTCGAGCGCGACCAAGAGAGGTGAGCGCCCGTTCGCCGGGGCGGGCGTGACGGGTCCGCCGATCAATTGCTGCGCTTTTTTCGACAAACGTTCGAAAGCACCGGGCCGCGTGGCATCGACCTTACGAAACATCTCCCAGGTGTAGTCGCCCGCCGGATCTGAAATCGGCGTTGAGGTTCCTATTCTGATGTCCGGCTTGAGCAGCATATCGATCAGATTGCCGGGATCGAGGGGGCTGCCCGCCTCGGTCACGATACAAAGCGCGTTCTTGGCAAACATTACGCTCTGGCCGGACACGCCAGCTTCCGTCAACGCCTGCGCATGCGGCAAGGCGGCGGAAGCAAAAACGTCGAAGGCTTCGCCCTTCTGCAGCCGCTCGCGCAACGCGCCCGATGGTCCCCACACCGGCGAAAAGCTAGCGCCGTACTGCTTAGTGTAATCGGTGAAAACGGCAGTGAAGGCGTCTTTCAGACTTCCTGCCGCCATCACCCGGATTTCCGTGGCGGTGGCAGACCACGATAGCCCGATCAGTACCGCAAACACCAGAGCACGCACCTCATATTCTCCGTCATTCCGGGATTGGTCCGAAGGACCCGACCCGGAATCTCGAGATTCCGGGTACACGCTGGCGCGCGCCCCGGAATGACGATGCCCAAAATACGGATCAACTACAACCTTCGCTAATTCGCCCGCATCGCCCTCGGCGCCGGCTGCGCCACCAGCGCTTCGCCGAGTTCGCTCTGCTGCTCGCGCGGGATCGAGAAGCAGACGGAAAAACCGTCCACGGTGCGCAGCGTGACCATGCCCTGGGTGGGATCGGTAGACTGCTCGACCACCCAGGAGGCCAGCGGACAGGCGTAACGCAGGCTTTGATCGCCATATCGCGTCTGCAGCGCCTTGTCGATCAGACCCGGCAGCGTCATCACCAGCGCGCCGACCTGGTTCAGCGAAAGCCGGATGGTGGCGGGTTTGCCGGTGGAGTTGACGAAACCGAGCGAAATGGCGCCGCCGTCGGCAGCGACCTCGCAGGTCGTCAGGCGCTGGGTTTCGATCTCCATCGGTGGGCCCCGGGACAATTCTTCGTTATTTCCAACAGACTATATCGCAGCCCGCCTCGCCGTCCAGCCGATTTGACGCATGGGAGGTGATGGCCTGCCGTCGGCATGCGTGATATACGCCTACATATAACGCGGCTCAGAAGGGCCGGTTCAAAGGGAGAACACAGCCAATGAGCGATTACAATCTTCTGATCGACGGGCAACTGGTGCCCGGCGACCTGACCATGCCCGTCCTCAACCCCGCGACCGAGGACGTGTTGGTGCAGTGTCCGCGCGCGTCCAAGGACCAGTTGGATAAGGCGGTGGCTGCGGCCAAGGCCGCCTATCCGGCGTGGGCGGCGACCCCGATCGAAGAGCGGCGCAAGCTGGTGATCAAGATGGCTGAGGCCATCGAAGCCAATGTCGGCGAGCTGGCCCGCCTGCTGACCAGCGAACAGGGCAAGCCGCTTGCGGACGCCACCGGCGAGGTCATGGGCATGGCCGCCTTCTTCCGCTATCTCGGCTCGCTCGATCTGCCGATGCGGGTGATCGAGGACTCCGGCGATCGCCGTGTGGAAGCGCATCGCCGCCCGCTCGGCGTGGTCGGCGCCATCATCCCCTGGAATTATCCGCTGCTCATCCTCAGCTTCAAGCTGCCGTCGGCGCTGCTCGCCGGCAACACGCTGGTCGTGAAACCGGCGCCCACCACACCGCTGTCGACGCTAAAATTCGCCGAACTGGTCAAGAACATCCTGCCCAAGGGCGTGCTCAACGTCATCACCGACGCCAACGACCTTGGCGATGCCATGACCAAGCATCCCGACATCCGCAAAATATCGTTCACGGGTTCTTCGGCGACCGGCCAGAAGGTGATGGCGAGCGCCGCGCAGACGCTGAAGCGCATCACGCTTGAGCTCGGCGGCAACGATGCCGGCATCGTGCTCGACGACGTCGATCCGAAGAAGGTCGCACCGGGCATCTTCGAAGGCGCGTTCCAGAACTCAGGGCAAGTCTGCCTCGCCATCAAGCGGCTCTATGTTCACGAGTTCGTCTATGACGAGATCTGCAACGAGCTGGTAGCGATCGCCAAGAACACGGTGGTGGACGACGGATCGAAGCAGGGCACCAAGCTCGGCCCGCTGCAGAACAAGATGCAGTACGAGAAGGTGAAGGTTTTCCTCGAGGACGCACGCAGGAACGGCAAGGTCATTGCCGGCGGATCGGCGATGGACCGGCCCGGTTACTTCATCGAGCCGACCATCGTGCGCGACATCAAGGAAGGCTCGCGGCTGGTCGACGAGGAGCAGTTCGGGCCGGTGCTGCCGGTGATCAAGTATTCAGACAGCGAGGACGTGATCAGGCGCGCCAATGCGACGACCTACGGCCTCGGCGCGTCGGTATGGTCGTCAGACAATGCTCGCGCCCACGAGGTCGCGAGGCGCATCGAGGCCGGCACGGTCTGGATCAACAAGCATCTCGACATGGCGCCGCACATTCCCTTCGGCGGCGCCAAGCAGTCGGGCATCGGGACCGAATTCGCCGAGGAAGGCCTCGCCGAATTCACCCAACTCCAGATCATCAACGAGGCGCGAGCCTGATCCACACGCAATGACCGCGGCGGCGCCGTCGCCGCGGCCGTCTCGAGATCAAAGCGGGAGTTGCCAGTCCATGACCGTGCGCTGCGTGCGGTAAGCCGAGCCCGCACGATGCGAAGGGTACCACATTCGGCGCAATTCCGGCCCTGCGCCGGACGATCCGGGAGAACGTCCATGTATCATGAAGCGATCGAGAAGGTTTCAAAACAGGTTCTAATCCGAGAACGATACGACAATTTCATCGGAGGCAAGTGGGTGGCGCCGGTCGAAGGAAAGTACTTCGACAATCCGAGTCCGATCACCGGCAAGAGACTTTGCGCGATCCCGCGCTCGTCCGCCGCCGACATCGAACTGGCGCTCGATGCCGCCCATAAGGCCAAGGACGCCTGGGGCAAGACGTCCGTCGCCGAACGCTCGCGTATTCTGAACAAGATTGCCGACAGGCTGGAGGGCAATCTGGAACTGCTGGCGCTCGTCGAGACGCTCGACAACGGCAAGCCGATCCGCGAGACGACCTATGCCGACATGCCGCTGGTCGTCGACCACTGGCGTTATTTCGCGAGCGTCGTGCGGGCCCAGGAGGGCAGCATCTCGGAGATTGATGCCGAGACCGTCGCCTATCACTATCACGAGCCGCTCGGCGTCGTCGGTCAGATCATTCCCTGGAATTTCCCGATTCTGATGGCGACATGGAAACTGGCGCCCGCGCTGGCCGCCGGCAATTGCGTGGTCATCAAGCCCGCGGAGCAGACGCCGCTCGGTATCCTCGTGGTGATGGAGCTGATCGCCGATCTGCTGCCGCCCGGCGTCGTCAACGTCGTCAACGGTTTTGGGGTCGAGGCCGGTAAGCCGCTGGCCCAGAACAAGCGGATCGCCAAGATCGCCTTCACCGGCGAGACCACGACGGGGCGGCTGATCATGCAATACGCCTCCGACAACATCATCCCGGTGACCCTCGAACTCGGCGGCAAATCACCGAACATCTTCTTCGCCGACGTGGCCGATACGGACGACGATTTCTTCGACAAGGCGCTCGAAGGCTTTGCCATGTTTGCGCTTAATCAGGGCGAGGTCTGCACCTGCCCGAGCCGCGCGCTGGTTCAGGAATCCCTCTACGACAGGTTCATGGAACGCGCCGTCGCCCGGACCAAGAAGATCAAGCAGGGCCACCCGCTCGACGCCACCACCATGATCGGTGCCCAGGCCTCGAACGACCAGCTCGAGAAGATCCTGTCCTATTTCGACATCGGCAAGCAGGAAGGCGCCAAGGTCCTGACCGGCGGCAAGCGTGCGCAGCTCGGCGGCGAAATCGCCGAAGGCTATTACGTCGAGCCGACGATCTTCGAAGGCAACAACAGGATGCGCGTGTTCCAGGAGGAAATCTTCGGCCCCGTGGTCTCGGTGACCAAGTTCAAGGACGATGACGAGGCGCTCGCCATCGCCAACGACACGCTCTATGGACTCGGCGCCGGCATCTGGACGCGCAACGGCAACCGCGCTTACCGGTTCGGCCGGGCCATTCAGGCCGGCCGGGTGTGGACCAATTGCTATCACGCCTATCCGGCCCACGCGGCCTTCGGCGGTTACAAGGCGTCCGGCATCGGCCGCGAAAACCACAAGATGATGCTCGACCATTACCAGAACACCAAGAACATCCTGGTGAGCTACGGGACCAAGGCGCTTGGATTCTTCTAAGCGAATTCAGAACGCAGGTGCGGCAACATCCGCGCCTGCGTTTCGTTTCGACAGACAAGGGATCGAGATGATGGTCAATCGGGTCGAAATCACGGACAAGGCGGCCGAGGTCGTAACATTGCTGAAGGGCCAACACGGCGCGCTGATGTTTCACCAATCCGGCGGCTGCTGCGACGGTTCGTCCCCGATGTGCTATCCCTCGGGCGATTTTCGCGTCGGGCCGCAGGACGTGCTGCTGGGCGAGATCGCCGGTTGCCTGTTCTACATTGGCGCCGCGCAGTTTGAATATTGGCGGCACACGCAGCTCATCATCGACGTCGTGCCAGGACGCGGCTCCGGATTTTCCGTAGAGGCGCCGGAGGGCGTCCGGTTTCTGACACGCAGCCGCGTCTTCACGGATGAGGAAGTTGCGGAACTGCAGACGGCCGGACCGCCAACTCGCGCGGCCTGAATTCGCCTATGAAGTGCTACCATGTTCAACTCCCAATGCGACCTTGCAGCACTGGTCTATGAGCCCGGCCAGGACCCGGACGGAATCCTGCGAGAATTCGCCGCCGGCCTGAACGCACGCGGCCACCGCGCGGTCGGGCTGGTTCAACTCGGCCGCCATTGCACCGATGTGCCGAACATGTCGGCCATGCTGATCCATTCCGGCGAAGAGCTGCCGCTACTGCAGAATCTCGGCTCCTGCACGACCGGCTGCCGGCTCGATGTCGGGCAACTCCTGGATGCGGGTAGCCGGGTCGCGCGCGCGCTCGAAGACGGCGGGGACATCGTCATCATCAACCGGTTCGGGCGGCAAGAGCGCGAGGGCAAAGGCCTCTCTTACCTGATCGAGCGCGCGCTCAGCGCCGACATTCCCGTGGTGATCGCCGTGCCGGCCCACCGCTTCGCCGACTGGATCAGGTTCGCCGGCGGCATGAGCGTCAAGCTGCGCTGCGACCGCGATGCGCTGGACGCATGGTGGAACAACGTTTTCCCGCAAGGCGGAATTTCCGTCACACAAGGCCACAGTAACGTTTGCGAAGTCTTTAAATAAAATAAAACCGCAAATAAGCCGCGCCGCGGGCCAACGCTTACAGCGTCTCTTGCTTGTGCCCGCATTCCTTGCAGGCAAATTTGACGCGCGTCGCGCCTTTTTCCGCCGAGAGGCGGTTGGGCGCGCCGCATTTGCCGCAAACGGCCTCGATTCGGGTATTGCCCTGCTTCACGACGAGCGGCTTGCGCGCCATTGCTTCGCGGATCAGGCGTTCGGCCTCTTCCCGCTTCGACTGCTTCGACATTTATCCGCACCTGCCATGAAAACCGAAGCAGGCTTATAGCACCCGCATCGCATTTTTCGATACTTGACACAGAAAATTGCGGCCCGGATGTCACGCTGTTTCCGGCGTTAGCGCCAGCAAGCGCCGCACCAGCGCCGGTGCGGTTTCGGTGGCCGGATCGGTGGAAATGACAGGCGCCGCAAGCACGATGAGGTCGACAGGGTCGTGCGAAATGATGACGAGTGCGTCGCGTTGTTTGCGGCCATCAGCGATGCCGCGCGCTCGACGGCAGGGTCGGACAAGATAAGCCCCAGGGCGCCTCGCTGCGCCGCAAAACCCGCCGGGTCGACAGGAAGTCACGCAGCAACGGCGGATCGTAGGCGATAAGCTCGTTCTCGCGACAGCGCCGGGCACTCTCGAATATCGGGTGGCGCGCCAGTTCGGCAATCAATTGGTCGCGCGTCCGCGCCGGAGATGCCGCGACGGAATTGAGTATCCCCGGTACCTGCGAGTCAAAATGCGCGCGCAGCGCATCGACCATCAGGCCGATGGTAAGAACACCCTACATGGCGATGGCGCAGAATCTCACGGTCTGCGCCATATCGACATCCCCCGACACGCACGCGGCGGCTGCACCGAGCAGTGCCGAGCTGCAAAGCCGTAATGCCGCCATCAGCAGGGCCTGGCGTCGGGGTCTCCGCGCCACCTCCAGCGATCAGGACGGCCGTGACGACGAGCAGCGCTTCTAACGCGCCAAGCCTGATCGGGAAATCGGGAGCGAGCACCCGGAAGTCGGTGACGATAAAGGGGGATGACGACGACAGCGCCGACGGCCAGACGCCCGATGCTGCGGTTCTCCGACGCCAAGAGCGCGGACCGGTCCCGCAACCCCTCGCAGCAATCCGTAGGCAGCGAATCCGACGAGCTGGAACATCGAAAGCCACAGCGAATAGAATGTGGCGAATTCGTCAGGTCCAACGGCGCCCGCGAGGCCGAGCGCGGCCCCACCGAGAACGGCCGGGGGCATGGCGGCGCAGGATGCCTTCGGTGACGATCAAGGCGCCGAGCGGCACCAGCGCGGCCGGCAGCAGGGAAAGGCGATCGAGCCATGCACTTCCGGCCCACCACGCCACGCCGCGCACGAAAAACAGCACTGCCGTCACGCCGAGCGCAACCAGCAGGCGCCTTGTCGGGGGACTCCTGGGATCGCGCCGGTAGAGCGTCACCATGGCGACGCTCAAGCCGATGGCGCCGCACAGGTTGACGATGGAATTGGCGATAATTCCGGGTGACATCGGCGTTGCCCGTCCGGGTCGCGGATCCGGGGCCGCAAGGTGGGATCGCGAACGCTCCGCAGGTTGGACGCATTACTGACAGAAGCCGAAAGCGAGGGGTCTGTATCCGCCGGCGAAACCCTGGTTCGCATTGCGCAAGCCTATTGTGACTTCGCTGCGGAGAATATCGGGCTGTGGCGGGCGCCGTTCGAACATCGGATGCAACCGGGCAAGCCAATTCCGGATTGGGCCATCGACGAGCAGATGGCGCTTTTCCGCCATATCTATCGGCCCCGCGCCACGCTTTTTCCGAATCGCGCGGCGCACGAGCTAGGCGTGACGGCGCGAGGCCTGTTTTCGGCCGTGCACGGAATGGTGATGCTTGGCCTGGAGCAAAAGCTGATCGCGGTTCCGATCGACGACTTGCGCAACGAGATTGCGATCATGGTGAGAGCGACGGTCAATGGGCTCGCCCTTGAACCTCAGCTCACGTCTCCACGATGACGTAAAAGTCCTCGATATGCACCGGAAGCGTCTCCGCCACATACGGCCCCTTCTCGAGTTCCCTCTCAAGTTCCTTGGCCAGCTCCTCGCCGCGCTCAACTGCGACCGGATAGGACCTCACCTTGACCCGGTTCGGATCGAACCAGGACTGGCCGGTGCGCATGTCGAATTCCCAGCCGTGCCAGGCGCAGCGCAGCAGCTCACCGACGCGCGAGCGCTGGTAGACGCCCGGCTCCGGCGAAGTCAGCCGCGCCACGCAGGCGGCCTTGTCGAGCGGCGCGCCCTCGTGCGGGCAGCGGTTGAGCAGCGCAAAGAACTCGCCGTTGACATGGAACACGACGATGTCGCGGCCGTCGATACCGACCACCTTGTTGCTGCCGGGCGGAATCTCCGTGGTGCGGGCGACGATGTGACGGGCCATGAACTTACAACTTGTTGAACTTCAGAGCTTGTAAAGCGCGCGGGCGTTGGCGCCGAAGATTCGCGTCCGTTCGCTTTCCGTCAGCGGCGTCTTGAAGGCAAAGCGCGGATCGTCGAAATCCCAGTGCGGATAATCCGAGGAGAACAGCAGCCGGTCGACGCCGACCCATTCGATAAGCGAGCGCAGATGCCGCGCCTCGTCGGGCTCGTCGATTGGTTGGGTCGTGAACCAGAACTGCTCGCGGACATATTCCGACGGTTTTCGCTTCAGGTGCGCCACCTCGCTGCGGAAGCGGTCGAAATGCCGGTCCATTCGCCACATCGCCGACGGGATCCAGCCAAAGCCGCCTTCGATGAACACGATCTTCAATCGCGGGAAGCGTTCGGGCACGCCCTCGATCACCAGGCTCGCTAGCATCGCCGCCATGGTATGCGCGTTCGACTGGTGTTCCTCGCAATAATAGGACGGCCAGCCGCTACCGGTCGGCGCGTGCCCGCCATAGCCGCCGACATGAATGCCGAGCGGCAGGCCGAGCGCCTCGGCGCGCTCGTAGATCGGCCAGTAGCGGCGGCGGCCGAGCGGCTCGTTGGCGCGCGGCGAGACGTTGACCTGGACGTACTGCCCGGTCCTGGCGCAGCGCTCGATCTCGGCGATCGCAAGCGCGGTGTCGTCCTGGCCGACCAGGATCGAGGCCTTCAGCCGCGGCTCACGGCTGCACCAGTTCGCAAGCTGCCACTCATTGATGGCGCGCTGGATCGCGGCGCCGAATTCGAGATTCTGCTGCGAGAAGATGAAGAGGTCGAGCACCTGCAGGATGCCGAACTCGACCTCGAGCGGATCGAGGTGCTGCTTGCGCATGAAGGCGAGATCGGAACCGGGCGGGCCGCCGGTCGGCGGCCAGGCGTCGCGCCGCGCGATCAAGGGCGAGGAACGCGGATAGGGCGTGGTGCCGATATAGGGCGTGCGCAGATGGTCGCCGTAGGTCTTCAAATGCTCCTGCCAGCGCTTCGACAGGAAGGGATTCAAGTCGGCACGTGAATGCAGGCTCGGATGGATGTCGCAATCGATGATGCGAAGCCGGCTTTTCGCGCTCGCTTCCTGTTCGAGCAGAGGGCGGTCGATGACCTCACTCATGCGATCCTCCTTCAGGTGATCTACGCGGCCAGCTTCAGCCGCGGAAAGGTTTCAAGCGGATTGTCAGCGCACATGCGCGAAATAATACTCTCGGGCAGATGCGGCGGCATCGCGTCGTCGCCGTCGAACTGCCAATGCGGGTAGTCCGAGGCAAACAGGAACATCTTGTCCGAACCGATCTGGTCGATCACGTCGGCAACACCGGCGGCATTCGGCGGGCCGTCGAACGGCTGCATGGTGACGCGGACGTGGTCGCGGATGATGGAAGCCGGCTCGCGCTCGACCCAGGGCACCTCGACGCGCACGCCGCGCCAGGTCTTGTTGGCGCGCCACATGAACGCCGGCAGCCAGGTCACGCCGGATTCCATCAGCACCACCTTCAGCCCCGGAAATTTCCCGAACACGCCCTCATAGATCAGGCTGAGCAGCTGCGCCTGGAACGCATGCGCTTCGACGAAATAATATTCGTAGCGGTAGGACGGCCAGCCGACCGAGCTCGGCGCGCCGCGGTACTGGCTGCCGGCATGGATCGCGAGCGGTAGCTTGTGTTTCTCGGCGGCCTGCCAGACCGGCCAGTATTGCCGCCGCCCGAGCAGCGCCTCGCCTTGCGCCAGCACCAAGATCGACACGAAGCGGTCGTCGCCGGCGCGGCGTTCGATTTCCTCAACCGCCAGATCCGGCGCCTGCATCGGCACCATGATCGACGCGCGCAGCCGGGAATCGCGCGACAGCCATTCGGCCACGATCCAGTCGTTGATCGCCTTGCAGAAGGCGGCGGCCATATAGGGATCGAACACGGCCTGCGCGCCATACAGCACGTTGCAGATCGCATGGCTGGCGCCGAGCTGGTCGAACGCGCCGCGCTGGACCATGGCGAGCTCGCTTGCCGGCTTGCCGGCCGCAGGGCGCCAATCGGCGCGGCCGGACAGCGGCATGTTCGGCGGATAGCTCGTCAGATCGAGCCCGTCGATCGCCCGGCTCACCACCTGCTCTTTCCAGTGATCGTCGAGATAAGGCAACAGCGTCGTGCGCGTTCCGCCCACCGAAGGATGGATGTCGCAGTCGATCCGCGTGGCGGGCATGCGCGCTTCCTCGGGATTTGCTTCTGGGCGGCGTTTTGCACCGCATTTGCCGTAAACAGTGCCCCCACAAATCCGTCAGTGCAAGAGCCATCATTGGCGAGGATTCGCATGTCTGGTAGTTGGTTTGACCCGCGCTTTCGCGCTCGCTGGCCGCTATCCCGCGCCCCGAGTTGATGCCTCAGTCGTTCCCTCCTGAATCACGCGGGCGTAGGGAAGGCGGGTGCCAGCTCGCACCCGCGGTCCGCGTGCATAAAAGGTAGCACGCGGCAGAACCACAGGTGTGGCCGGATCATCCGACCTTCCCTGCGCAATAGGCATGTAGCACACGGAAATGTCGAAGGCTGAGGGATGTGACGGCGAGATCAGTTCCATCTACGTTTTACGCTCCTCTCAACGTCGCGGACTTGGTTCGGCCTTGATGCGAACGATGGGACAGGAAATGCGACGTCGCCAGCTACAGGGGGCAAGCCCGTGGGTTCTTCGAGAGAATATCGGCGCCTGCCGCTTCTATGAGGCGCTCGGCGGCGAAATCGTGGGAGAGAAGGAAGATATTAACGAGAACCGCGTCTTGGTCGAAGTTGCCTATGGCTGGCGCAGTCTTGTTCAACTTGCGGAAGGAGCGGCTTCGCAATAACCCGCCGTTGCCATTCGTCCTATTGCGGTCAGCATGCGTAGGCGGGTTGGAGCCGAAGGCGTAAGCCGCCATCTTGTCGATTCATAACGGCGGATCATGACCCGCCCTACGAGCTGCTTCATCGGCGCCTCCTTGGCGCGTTCCACCGAGGCTAGTATAGAGGGCTTCGCCTTGCCTGGAAATCGGCCTCGGTTCGACCCACATCTCTGGCTACTCTATCCAGCAGAGGATTATCCATTATGCGTCGTCTAGCTTTCGGATTGGCACTCATTGCCTTCGTGGCATGCGGCAGCGTTTCCGCTGGTGAAGCGCAGGCGCCGAACTCCGAATCCGATGCTTCGCAAAAGGTGCGGACGTTGCCGTCACTTGGTCAAATACATCCTGCAAAAAGCAATAAACAGGTCTCAAGAGCGCAGGCTGCCGGTCGGCCGGGGCCGCGGTCATTGCCGCTCTCGGCGGCCGAGACTTATGCGTCTGAACATTTCGCCAACTCGCCGGTTTCGCCAGTGGTAAAACCGGCGCCGCCCGCGGGCAATTCATGGACCGGCTTCTACCTCGGGGCTGGCGCTGGTGCTGCCCGGCAATGAAACGCAGCAGGCCGCAAGGGATCGACGTCTCCAAGCGCCAGGATCATGGCTCGCCACCCATTCCTGATGCCGCGCTCGCCCTATTCCTGGTCGTTCTGGCAGCAGCGCTTGTGCTCGGCTATCTGTTACTCAACAAGATGCTTGATATCTCGCAGCAGGAGGACTGCATGCTGGCCCACCGCAAAAATTGCGCCGCTATCGAGTTACCATCCCGCAGTCTGGCGAGATAGGTCCGTAGGGCGGGTTGGAGCGTATCCCGCCATCTTGTCAATTCGTAACCGCGGATCATGATCCGCCCTACGAGCTCTCCACCTGATTCACGATATATTGAAGCTTCGATGGATGAAGCCGACTGATCCATGGCGCTATCGTTAACGCCGCCTCCAGAGTTTCGTTCGGATTTTATTGCCAAAGTGAAGGATAAATTACGTGGCCTCGTGAGCATAGTGGCGGCTACTCCTCCCAATGAGAGACCCGTGAGTAGCATCTCTGCGATCGCAGTATCAGGAATGAACGCTGCGACCCGACGCCTTGAGGTCTCGGCCAGCAATGTGGCGAACGTCATGACGACCGGCGCCCTGCCGGCGACGAACGGAACGGTGGCGACCGGCCCGCCGCAGGCATACCAGCCATTGCGGCTGAATGAGACCGCGAGCGCGAATGGCGGAACACAGACGAGCGTCACAGCCGCTGCGCCGTCCTATGTAGCGATATCCGATCCCCAGGCACCGTTCGCCAATCAAAACGGTCTCGTCGCTGCACCCAACGTCGACATCTCCCTAGAGATGATCAATCAGATGATCGCCAGCTACAGCTTCACGGCCAACGCGGGGGTCCTAAAGGCGGAGGACCTCATGACCGAACTTAGGCGCGCAAGCCCCTAGTCGCCCGAGTCATTCGAACTGAGGGTACAGTCTCTTCAGCTTGACGCGGGCGTCGGCGGTTTTGAATTGCCAGTTGGCCTTGGCATGGTGCTTGTTTCGGTGGTCCTGCCATGCGTTGACTTCGCGGGCGAGGATTTTCTTGTCGGCGATGCGGCGGTTCAGACATTGGGACGCGAGAACGCCGAGCTCGGATTCGGCCATGTCGAGCCAGCTGCCGTGCTTGGGCGTGTAATGCCATTCGAAGCGCTCGACGAGCCGGCGGGCCTCAGCAGCGGGGAAGGCTTCGTAGAGCGAGGCTGGCTTGTGGGTGTTGAGATTGTCCTGCACCAGCACGATCTTCGCCGCGTCGGGAAAATGCACGTCCGACAGATCCCTGAGCGTATGAGCATAATCGATGGCGGTGTGCCGGTCGCTCACTTTCACATGCCGCCAGCCTTCCAGTGGCGCAAACACCATGAATAAGTTGGCGACGCCATTGCGTTGGTATTCGTAATCGTGACGCGCCTTGCGTCCCTGCTTCGCAGGGATCGGCGCGCGCGTCTCAACGATCAGCTGCTTGGAGGTCTCGTCGAGACACACGAGCGGACGCTGCGGATTGTGCGGCCTCTGATAGACCTCCAGCACGTCTTCCATGTTGGCGACAAAGGCCGCGCTGGCGTCCGGTGGAATCACCCATTGCTGCTTGAGGTGCGGTTTGAGAATGTTTTTTTTAGCGTTCGCCCGATCGTGTTGTCGCTGGCGCGCTCGACAATGTGCAGTTCGACGACCTTCTCCTCGAGCAGGCGCAGGCTCCAACGGGCGAAACCCTCCGGGGCCGGAGAGAGTGTCAGTGCGATCAGCTTTGCTTCCGCCGCGCCGTCGAAAATGCGTGGACGGGCGGAATTGGGATTGTATTTACGGGTCAACACCGCCTCGAACCCTTCCTCGACCAGATGGCGCCTGGTCCGCTCGATATTGGCGATGCTGGTGTCCAGCGCCGCGGCAATCCGGCTGTCGCTCCAGCCTTCGCCCGCATCCGCGCAGAACGCTTACCTTTGCTGATCAACTCATCGAGTTGGCCACGTTCCTCCGCGGTCAACCGCACTACGTATTTCTTGACGGCGATCTCTTTCCCGGCCACCAATCACCTCCATCGCTGGCTTGCGGCGACAGAGATTCAGAAGTTGCCGTCATTTTCAATGACGGGGGCGACTAGTTTCAACTATGGGGTGAGCGCCTCCTTGCTATTAGACATCAGCCAAGGCTATGGCGGACTTCAGATCGAACAGGAACGTTCTCTTCTCGTGCAATACCACGTGGTGTTTTGCCGGAAATACCGTAAGCCAGTTCTTAATCCGCCTATCGACGCCAAACTTAAGAAACTAATTCAGCAAGTGTGCGGCGAGACGCAATCGGCGCTGATCGAAATGGAAGTCATGCCAGACCACGTCCATCTGCTTGTCGGCTGCGATCCGCAATACGGCATCCACCGGCTGGTGAAGGGCATCAAGGGCCGGTCTTCGCGTGTTCTCCGTCAGCAGTTCCGGGTGCTGCGCACGCGCATTCCAACATTATGGACGAACAGTTATTTTGTGTCTTCGATCGGCGGCACTCCCCTCGCGCTCATCAAGCAACATTGAAAATCCGAAGAGGGCCTGATGGAAAAGCCTCAAATGATTTCAATTGCCGGTCTTAAGGCGCGAGGATGGACACAAGCCCTCACCACGCTCCTTGGGGAACCGGATGTGGTAAGGCGCAATTCTCATTATGCGAAATTAGCGCCTATGCGCCTCCGGCGATTGAAGCGTATAACGAATGGCACTGGGATGGAGACGGGGCGGCGGAAGATGCACCCGCCGAGTTTCTCGAACGCATCACCGTAAACTTCATCCGGCATAATCTAATAGCGTACGACAGGGCATTAGAGGAAGTCGCTGGTCGGGTTGGCATCGCCTCTGCGGTACAGAGCAAAGATTTACTCAGCCATAGGAGAGCCATAGGAGAGAGCTATCCGGCTTTAGCAGATGAATGCAGTCGGCAATTGATGCGTAGAGGACTGTGATGCCGCGCGTTAAAACCCTGTCCTTCGTCGCCGAGTTCCCGCTTCAGACGACTGCGGCGGATGAGAAGACATTGGATACGCGGCTGAACGCGGCCCGGCACCTCTATAATGCCTGTTTGCAGGAGTGCCTTCGCCGCCTCGATCTGATGAAGCAATCGAAGGCATGGCAAGCCGCACGCGCCATGCCTGCGACAGTGGACAAGCGTCACAACAAAGCGCGCTCGCAAGCGTTCCGGGCCGAACTGGAGCGGTTCGGCTTCACCTCGCGCGAGATTGAAAAGCATGCGCTCTCCTGCCGCAATGCCTGCTGGATCGGCGATCACCTCGGCAGCCACGACACGCAAACCACGAGTTTGCGCGCGTTCCGGGCAGCCGAGCAGTATGCGTTTGGCAAGCGCGGCCGCCCACGGTTCAAATCGTTAAACCGGCTGAACAGCATCGAGGGCAAAGCGGACGCTGTGGTCCGCTACCGCGCCGAGCCTGTTCCCGCCGTGCACTACAGCGGCCTTGTGCTGCCGCTTATGCTCGATCCAAAGGACAAACGCGATTGGCAAAGAGAAGCGCTCGCGGCCAGGACCAAGTATGTCCGCATTATCCGGCGCGAGATCAAGGGCCGCGTTCGCTGGTTTTGCCAGTTGGTGCAAGAGGGCTTGCCGCCCGCTACGCACACCACCAAGGACGGTACTGTCGGACTCGACATCGGGCCGTCCAGCATCGCGGCGGTATCAAGCGACGACGCTATTTTGGAGCAGTTATGCCCGAGCGTTGTCGAACCGTGGAACGACTGCCGGCGTATCCAGCGCGCGATGGACCGCTCGCGACGTGCAACCAACCTGGACAACTTCGATGCCAAAGGGCGCGCGATCAAGGGTAAGAGAAGGTGGAACAGGTCGCAGCGCTATCAGGCGCTTGCCGCTTCGAAACGCGAGCGCGATCGAGTATTGGCTGCCGAGCGCAAGCGATCGCATGGCGAGTTGGCGAACCGCATTCTCGGTCAAGGGACAACCATCAAAACAGAGGAGTTGAGCTACAAGTCATTTCAGAAGAACTACGGTCGCAGCGTGAAAGTGCGTGCGCCAGGAATGTTGATCTCGATGCTTCAGCGCAAGGCTGCAAGTGCTGGCGGTGGAGTGATTGAGATCAAAACCCGGCATACACGGTTGAGCCAGTTCGATCATACCACGGGCGAATACATCAAGAAGCCGCTCTCGCAGCGGGTTCATGTGTTCGGCGATGGCAGGACAGAGCCGGTTCAACGTGATCTCTACAGCGCGTTTCTTGCGACATGCTGCGATACGAATTTGCTCGACATTCCCCAAGTCAAGATCGCTTGGGCCAGTGCGGAACCGCTCCTGAGGACGGCGATGTCGAGTGTACTTCAACCTGCAAGCGGGAAGGGCTTTGCCCAACCCTACGTCCATAATGGCGTTAGAGCGGGTCGCCGGATCAAGAGTGTTGGGCCGGCCGTCGAGGCCGGGGATGATGTAGCGCCTCTGCAAACAGAGACCGCGAGAGCCCCGGAAAGACTGCCTTCTGCCTCTCTCAGAACCCCCTGGCTTTAGCCATGGGGAGGTTCAGCAAAACGCTTCTCGATACGACGGCGTGACTTCAGCCCGTCGGGCGGGTTGGAGCCGAAGGCGTAGCCCACCATCTTGTCAATTCATAACGGCGGATCACGATCCGCCCTACGAGCTGACCCTTCTCGAACCTCAACCGATTGCCACAATCTTGCGGACCCGCTACCACCTAGTCCTCCCAGTAGAACAGTGCATCAAACTGGGTGAACCCGCGATCGGCGAGGATCGTGGGGACCCGCAGGCCTGACGGCAACGGCTCGGATAGTTGCTCTCGAACGGCGCAAATCAACCCGCAGCTCTCGAGAACGGGCTGGGCTTGCCGAGCCAAGAGCGACACGCTTTCAGTTTCCAGCCTGTCGAGCATAGCGAACTCCGGAAGGTAGCTGCTGCCGCCGTGCGCATGCCAGCGCTTCTCGCCCTCCATGAAGACAAAGTAAGGCGAGAGCCGGCTCAAGAGGACAACCAGACCAGTGTGTCCTTCCCCGTGACGGATGGGCTGCTTTACATTGAAGTCAGAAGTTGTTTTGTAGAACCAAGCATCAACGAATGAGGCATAGCCAGAACCGTAGTGCCCCCATTCGACCCGGGACTCCGATCTCGTCGCCCGCGTCACCGCCGCGCATGCGTCCCTGAGATGAGCCTCGATAAGTCGCGCGTCATTGGTCACCCAAGGGTGACGCTCGGAGATGGTCTGCTGTGATAGCAAGCTTTCCATCTCGCGGTGTGAGAGGAGCGGTAGCCGGTCCATGACACCCAACCTGATACGAGGCGGCAGACGAAATGTATCCCCAACTTACCGTTACGGTGCTAACTGTTCGTGGTACTGCCTCCTCAATCTTGCATACGATCGAGCCGAATGATCCGCGTATTCAGCGCGGGCCGGGAGAATGAAGTCGGCTTCTTGCACTCTTCGGACCTGGCGCGATGTTCGACCAGAGTCCGTCATTCGCACCAAAGCGAACACGTCCGCCAACGCCGATGGATTTATGAATTCACGCCCTCGTTGATTTTTCCTCCACCTCGGACGCAGCCAGCTCACGTGAGGCCCGGCGAAATCAGACCTCCAGCCATTCCTTGCGTACTGCGGAATTGGCGCCGAAATCTGAGGGCTTGCCTTGAAACACGATTTTGCCGTGCCCCATGACAAAAACCCGGTTCGAGATCTTCAGCGCGATGGCGAGCTTCTGCTCCACCAGCAGGATGGCGACGCCGCGCCTTGAGATCTCGGCCAGCAATTCGCCGACCTGCTCGACGAGCTTTGGCGCGAGCCCCTCGGTCGGCTCGTCGATCAGGATCAGATCGGGATCGCCCATCAAGGTCCGGCACATCGTCAGCATCTGCTGCTCGCCGCCGGACAGCACGCCGGCCGACACGTCCTGCCGTGCTTCGAGATTGGGAAACAGGCGAAACACGTCCTCAAACTTCCAGCGGCCGAATTGCCCGGCGCGCTTCAGCCCAAGCTCGAGGTTTTGGCGCACCGAAAGCGTCGGAAAGATCTGCCGGTCCTCCGGCACATAGCCGATGCCCAAATGGGCGACCTGATCGGGCCTGAGCCCCGCGATATCCTTGCCGAGAAACTTGATGGTGCCCTGCGCGGGAACGAGGCCCATGATCGCCTTGCAGGCGGTCGATCGGCCGACGCCGTTGCGCCCGAGCAGGCTGACGATCTCGCCGTCGCCGACGTCGAGGTCCACGCCATGCAGAATGTGGCTCTGGCCGTAGTAAGCGTGCAGGTTCCTGACTTCGAGCATCATGCGGCAAGCGCACCGAGATAGGCTTCCTGCACGGCCGGGTTGGCGCGAACCGCCTGCGGCGGCCCCGACGCGATGACCTGGCCGTAAACCAGGACCGTGATCACGTCGGCCAGATCGAATACCACCTTCATGTCGTGTTCGACCATGACCAGGGTCTTGCCTTTGGAGACCCGGCGGATCAGCTCCACCGCATTGTCGGTCTCGGTATTGCTCATGCCGGCGGTCGGCTCGTCGAGCAGGATCACGGACGCGCCGCCCGCGATCGTCATGCCGATCTCGAGCGCGCGCTGGTCGGCGTAAGAGAGCAGTCCAGCCGGCGTATCGCGGCGCGAGGCAAGGTTGAGCTCCTCCAGCATCAGGTCGGTTCGCTGGTTCAGCTCACGCTGCCGCCACAGCGGAGTCCAGAACGAGTAGCGGTAGCCCATGCTCCACAGCAGAGCACAGCGCAGATTTTCGAACACCGACAGGCGATGAAAGATCGACGTGATCTGAAAGCTGCGGGACAGGCCCATGCGGTTGATCCTGTGTGGCGGCAAGTGGTCGACGCGGGCGCCGTTGAGGAGGATCTCGCCCGACGACAGGCGAAACCGCCCGCTGATCAGGTTGAACAGGGTGGTCTTGCCCGCGCCATTCGGACCGATGATGGCATGACGTTCTCCCTTTTTGATGTCGAGATTGACGCCGCGGATGATCTGCATCTGGCCGAAGGCCTTGCTGACGTTGCAGAGGCTGAGCGCGGTGTCGGTCACGCAAGGCTCCGCTTCGGCTGCAGTTCGAGCATCAGCCCTTGCCAGACCCGGCGGAACGAGCGGGCTTCCCTGCCGAACCACAGGCCGCCGCCGACAAGGCAGAGGCCCGCGGATAGCCAGGGCAGCGGCGCATGATCGTCGATCTTGTTTCCGAACAGGACCAGCGTCTTGCCTTGCGCCGCGCCGATGGTCAGGAACGAGGCCAATTCCACCAAGCCGACGAAGCCGAGCACCATGACGATGCCGGGCACCAGGACCTTCGCATAGGGCACGATGAGCCGGCCGAACCGCCCGCCGCGGACGATCGGGTCGTGCGCGGCGATCAGTCCCATGATTCCGTTCGGGGCGAAGATCACCATGCTGATGAAGAGCGCGCCGACATAGACCAGCCAGGAGTTCGACATCAGGCTGACGCCGCTCTGCAGCAGCGTGATCAGCACCGCGCCCAGGATCGGCCCGCCAAAGGCGCTGGTGCCGCCGATATAGGCCATCAGCAGCGCGTTGGCCGACAACGGAGCCGCCAGCGCATCGAAGGTCACGATCTCATAGGTGATGGCGTAGAGCCCGCCGCCGATCCCGGCGAAAAATCCGGACAGCGCGAATTGCAGGAAGCGCACCATGCGTGGGTCGTAGCCCATGAACTGCACGCGCTCGAAATTGTCGCGCGAGGCGTTCGCCATCCGCCCTAACGGCGTCCTGGTGAGATACAGCATCGCAAGCCCCGAGATCACCGTCCAGGCGACGATCAGGTAATAGACCTGGATCGCCGCGCCATATTTGAAGCCGAGCAGGCTGTGACCGATCATGCGGTTGGAATTGACGCCGCCCTCGCCGCCGAAGAAATGGTGGAACATCAGCGCCGCCGTCGTCATCAGTTCACCGATCCCGAGCGTGATCATGGCAAATGCGGTCGCGCGCTGCTTGGTCGCCATATAGCCGAACACGATCGCAAGGCCGAGGCCTGACAATCCCGCGAGCAATGGAAACAGTTCCAGCGGCAAGGGCAGGCGGCCGTCGCCGGCGAGGTTGAGAAAGTGGATGGTCGCATAGCCGCCGATGCCGAACAACGTCGCATGGCACAGCGAGAACAGCCCGGCCTGCCCGAGCAGCATATTGTAGGACAAAGCCAGGATGGTCATCATGCCCATCTGGCTCAGCATCGACACCACAAAGCCGGAGTGGCGGCCGGTGTGGTAGTTGTAGAAGACCCAGGGCATCGCAATCGCTGCGACCAGCGCGGCGATCCAGACCCAGCCTTGGACCCGACTTTGGACCGACCTGCTGCCGCTCATGTGTCGCGCGTTCCCATCAGCCCGCGCGGCCGGAACAACAGTATCAGGATCATCAGCACGAACGGCAACAACGCGCCGATGCGCGCGACCGGCACGGTCATGAATTCCGTGAACAGATTGTCGCCCGACAAAGTTACCCCGAGCGGCTTGACCACATCGAGCAGCGAGGCGTTGATCACCACCGCAAACGTCTGGATCATTCCCATCAGAATCGAGGCGATGAAACATCCCATCAGCGAACCCAGTCCGCCGAACACCACGACCACGAAGACGATCGGCCCCATGGCGTCGGCCATGCCGGGCTCTGTGGTCTGGTAGTTGCCGCCGATGACGCCGGCGAGCCCCGCGAGCATGCAGCCGCCGGCGAACACCAGCGTGAACACCATCGGCACGTTATGGCCGAGCGCGCTCGCCATTTGCGGATGGCTGAGCGAGGCCTGGATGATCATGCCGACGCGGGTCTTCTTCAACAGCACCCATGTCGCCGCCAGCATGCCGGCGGAAACCAGCAGCATGAAACCGCGATAGGCTGGAAAATGTTCGCCATAGAAGGTGAACAGCGGAAAATCCAATAGCGGCGGCACGCGGTAGGCCATCGGCAGCATGCCCCAGACCATCTGCACGCTGCGCCCGATGATGAAGACGAGGCCGAAGGTGAACAACAGCTCGGCGATATGGCCGTTGACGTGCGCGCGGCGCAATCCCCAGATCTCGATCGCGGCGCCAAGCAGGCCGCACAGAATAGGCGCGATGATCAGCGCGGGAAAGAAGCCGGTGAACTGGCTGATGGTGAACGCGAGATAGGCGCCGATCATGTAGATGCTGGCATGGGCGAAATTCAAGACGCCCATCATGCTAAAGATCAGCGTCAGTCCGCTCGCCAGCATGAACAACAGCATGCCGTAGACGAGGCCGTTGAGCAGGGAAACGAGGACGATTTCCATTGGTTTGAGGTCCCCGTTTCCCGCGCTTCCGTCCCTCCCCGTCAATCAACTCATTCCGGCCGCTTCATCTTGCAGATGGTCGGCAAGGTCAGGTCGCCCGCGCTCGCGGTCATGTAGTTCTTCCAGCCGAAGCCGGTATGCTCGGCGTCGTATTTGACATCCTTGCTGAACACGCCGGCATAGTAGGGCATCAGCAACTGGTGATCATCCTTGCGCATGATGGTTTCCTGCCCGAGCAGGTCCTTCTCATGCATGTCCTCCAGCGCGAGCGCGACCTTGAGCGGATCGGTTGAGCCGGCCTTGTTGATCGCGTCCGTCACCATGTCGATCATGGTGACGAAATTCAGCGCCGAAAAATCGGTGTCGTGGCCGCTATTCCGCCAGTCGTTGGCGAACCGCTCCGCTGCGGGCACCTTGAGATCGACGGGAATGTTGCTGTTGAACTCCATGATCGAGGTCAGGCGGTTTTCGCCC
This sequence comes from uncultured Alphaproteobacteria bacterium, assembly GCA_963822795.1. Taxonomy (GTDB): domain Bacteria; phylum Pseudomonadota; class Alphaproteobacteria; order Rhizobiales; family Xanthobacteraceae; genus Bradyrhizobium. Next base: position 116,242 of record CAWGJM010000047.1, on the reverse strand, counting down.
GCAGCCCCGATCGCGGTCGCGCCGCCGATCAGGTGCGACAGGAAGGTGTCGAACCGCACGTCGAGGCCGGCATCGTTCGCCGCCTTAATCAGCAGGTTGAGATCGCGGTTATAGTTGCCGGTGACCACGCTCTGCGCGCCCGAGGCCTTGATCTTGGCCACATAGGGCGCGAAGTCCTGCACCTTGCCGAATGGCATCAATTCGTCGCCGACGATCTCGATGTCGGGACGAAGCTTTGCCAGCCACTTCTTCGAATCGTGCTGGATCGACTGTCCGAACAGATAATCCTGATTGAGCAGATAGACTTTCTTCAGATCGGCCGGCAGCGCCTTGATGCGGGCGGCCGCGCGCATGTCGACCGATCCTGCAAAGCGGAAGTGCCAGAAGTCGCATTGCTCGTTGGTAAGCTCGGTCGCGAGCGCCCCGCAATTCAGATAGAGGATACGATTGTCGGGATTGCGGGCGTTGTGCTTGGATACCGCGTCGATCATGGCCGCGCCGACATTCGATCCAGTACAGTGCATCACGAACGGAATGTTCTGGTCGGTCATGCTTTTGAGTGCAATCAGCGCTTCCGCCGGCTGCAGCTTGTCATCGAACGGGATCAGTTCGAATTTTCGTCCCAACGCGCCGCCGGCGGCGTTTTTCCGTGCGATGATAAATTGGAAGTTTTTGAGGAATTCATCGCCGCCCGAAGCGAACGGCCCGGAGAACGGGTCGGTATAAGCAAGCTTGATGGTGTCTTCGGCCAAAACCGGCCGGCCAACGAAAAAAAAACTCAGGATCGCAAACGAAAAGCAAAGCAGCCGCAACCAGCTCATCGCATTCTCCCTTATGCCCTATCCTGTTTCGGATAGCGTTCTTTTCTGGATCGAGAGAGTACATCGCGCAAAGGTCGAGTCAATCGAAAGACTTTGCGAAAGACTTGGTTGCGATGGCCGCGAACGCCTGGCAATGCGACCTGCGCGACTGATCTCCGCGTCTTCTATTTTTCTTCGATTTTCTTCTGGCTCCTTCATAATTGCGCCGGTAGATTTGATCAATCTAAGATTGAGACGCGCTACGCGCCCTAATCATGGCCCAACTCCCGCAGCCACTTGCGCCGCGCCCGTCATCGGCAGCAGCTCGCGCGCGAAAATGCCGGCCGAATGCAGCACCTCGTCCTGGGCAAGATCACCGAAGGAAAACTGGCTGATGAAATAATTCGCGCCGGCTTGCTCCATCATGTTGTGCACCTGTTCGCGGATGGTCGCGGGCGAACCTGCGACCGCGCCGCCGCCCTGCACGACGGCGTCGAAATCCTCGGGGATACGCGCATAGCGCGGCTGAGTACCGTGCAGCTTCCAGAGCTTCATGAAGCTGGCATGGAATTTCGGCCAGGCGCGGCGCCCGAGCGCCATCGCTTCGCCATCGCTATCGGCTGCGACCACGAAGCGGTTGATGCCGAGCAGCGGCAATTTTTCCGGCGCGTTTCCCGCTGCCGCCCATTCGGCGCGATAGCGGTCGGTGATCTCGCGCACGCGCGGCAGCGGCCCGCCGCACACCACGTTGATGCGATGCTGCGCCGGCCAAGCCGCGCCTTCCGGCACCGGGACCGCATACCACAACGGCGGATGCGGAAGCTGCCGAGGTTTCAGGTCGATCGGCACGTTTTCGAAGGTGTAGTGTTTGCCGCTGAAATTGACCTCGTCGCGCGTCAGCGCCAGCATGATGACGCTGTAGGCCTCGACATACATCGCCTGCGCCCGGTCCGGATCGACGCCGAAATAATGTAACTCATGGGGCGAGGCGCCGCGGCCGATGCCGACCTCGATCCGGCCATGGCTCAAGTGATCCAGCATGCACACTTCTTCGGCGAGCCGCAGCGGATGATGCGCGGGCAGTACATAGACTAGCGCGCCGAGCCGCAAGTGCCTGGTGCGCTGCGCGACCGCGGCAAGGAAAACGCTCGGCGACGGCGTCAGATTGAGCGGCGTCGAATGATGCTCGCTCATGTGATAGGTGCGAAATCCGGCGCGGTCGTAGAACTCGATCAACCGCAGGCGGTTTTCATATTGCTCGCTCAGCGGATAAGGCCCGCGGTCGTTCTGATCGAAAATGCCGAACTGCAATGCATCGAGCGCGGCCGCCATGGTGCCCCCCGAAATCTGCTTTTTTTGGCGGCGTTCTGCTGCCGCGAGCCACGAGAGTGTGCCCAATATCGGACGCGACGCAAGCTCGTCAAACTCGTACGCGTCAGCCACTTTTCCCTGTCCGCGACATTGCATAATAGACTTGGCGAAACGGACGACCTCGGGCGTCCGCCCCTGGCGACCTGCTCGGAGATCCCACGTCCACCCTGATCCGCGGCACCGTCATCAACCACGATCATTCCAGGCGTGCCGACATGGGCGGAGGCTTTGGCTTGCGCTCCTCGGCAGGACGCGTTATTTTGACCTCACTCAATCGAGAAAGGAGGGCCGCGCGATGACGACATTTTTCCGGCTTTATCGCCAGCGTGGCCCCATTAACGCCCTGCAGATGCGTTTGCAGGGCTGACCAGATACTTTACAGAACTTCTTCCTGGTCTGCCCCTCGTGGCTATGCAGCGTTTTCGTGCTCTCACGCGCGAGCCTGCATTTTCATCCAGCGCCGCGCTCTGACACTGACATCCGATGATGGCTGCTTGCCCCGGATGTCGTGATCGCCGGCAAGACCAGAGAATGATCATGACTCTTATCAACATCCGCAATCTCGGCGTGACGCTGAGCGCGCCGCTTTTTTCGCAGCTCAACCTCGTCGTCAATGCCGGCGACCGGATCGGGCTTGTCGCCGCCAACGGTCGCGGAAAATCCACCCTGCTGCGCTGCATGGCAGGCACGATGGAAGCGAGCGAAGGCGAGATCATCCGATCCCGCGGTCTGACGGTGGGCCATGTCGAGCAGAATGTGCCGGAAGCCATGATGGACCGACCCTTCCATGCGGCCGTGCTCGAGGCGCTCTCCGCTGACCAACGGCTCAGTGAGCGCTGGCGGGTCGACGTGGCGCTGGAATCGCTCGAGGTACCCGAGGCGCTACGGCAGAGGCCGCTGAAACACCTGAGCGGCGGCTGGCAACGACTCGCCATGCTTGCCCGCGCGCTGGTGACGGAGGCCGACGTGCTGTTGCTCGACGAGCCGACCAACCAACTCGACCTCGCCCGGATCGGCCAGCTGGAAAACTGGCTGAACGCGCTGCCGGGCGAGATGCCCGTCGTCATCTCCAGCCACGACCGCGCCTTTCTCGATGCGACCACGAACCGGACGCTGTTCCTGCGACCGGAGCAGTCGTCGGTGTTTTCATTGCCCTATACACGGGCGCGCGCCGCGCTTCGCGAGACTGACGCATCGGACGAGCGGCGCCATCAACGCGACCTGAAGACTGCCCAGCAACTTCGCCATCACGCGGCGAAGCTCAACAACATCGGCGTCAACTCCGGAAGCGACCTCATGTTGTCGAAGACCAAGCAATTGAAACAGCGCGCTGAGAAGCTGGAAGATGCGGCAAAGCCGGCGCACCTCGAACGATCTGCAGGGACGATCAAGCTTGCCAATCGCCGAACGCATGCCAAGGTTCTGGTCGCTCTGGATGACGCCGCGGTCGAGACGCCGGATGGCCAATTGCTGTTCAGGACCGGCAAGAAATTCATCGGCAAGGGCGATCGGATCGTGCTGCTCGGCCCGAACGGGGCAGGCAAGACCCGGCTGCTGGCGATGCTGCGCGCGGCCATCGAAGATCCGGACGCCGCCGAAGTCGGCATCAAGGCCACGCAGTCGCTTGTGCTCGGCTATTGCGATCAGGCCCTCGCCGATCTTGCCGACGCCGACACGCCGATGCGCACGATCGTCCGCCGCTTCGACGTCGGCGATCAGCGTGCGCGCGCGTTGCTCGCGGGCTCCGGCCTCTCGATCGAGTTGCAGGGCCGTCCGATCGGACAACTTTCCGGCGGACAGAAGGCGCGTCTCGGCATGCTGTTGCTGCGGCTGGCCCACCCCAACTTTTATCTCCTCGATGAGCCGACCAACCATCTGGATATCGAGGGGCAGGAAGCTCTGGAGACCGAATTGATGGATCATCAGGCAAGCTGCCTATTGGTGTCGCATGACCGCAATTTCGTGCGAACGGTGGGCAACCGGTTCTGGCTGATCGACCGGAGGAAGCTAGTGGAACTGGAGGGGCCGGACGGTTTCTTTGCATCGGTCGGCGCAACAGGTTAGCACTGCGGCTCTCCTTGCGTACTTGAACCACGAGCCGCGACAGGAACCGAACAGCGGGCCGCCTTCACGCACGTCTCGTGGCACGCTGACTAAATTTTTGTCTGTCCAAGAAGCGATTGGCCGCTAAGCTGCGAAAGGCGGCATTGCATGCCGGTGGCCGTCATCTCGATCTATGTTGGAGATCCCATGTCCATCCTGATCCGCGGCGGCACTGTCATCAACCACGATCATTCGAAACGCGCGGACGTGCTCGTCGACGGCGAAACCATTGCCGCGGTCGGCACGTCCATCGACCCACCCTCGGGCATTGAAGCGATCGACGCCGGCGGCTGCTATGTGATGCCCGGCGGCATTGATCCGCACACCCATCTCGAGCTCGGCTTCATGGGCACCGTCTCAGCCGACGACTTCGAATGGGGGACCAAGGCGGCGCTGGCCGGCGGCACAACCATGGTGATCGATTTCTGCATCCCCGACCCCGGGCAATCGATGCTCGCTGCCTACCAGGACTGGCGGCGCAAATCCGAGAAGGCTGCCGCCGATTACGGTTTCCACATGGCGGTGACATCGTGGTCGAAGCAGGTGTTCGACGAGATGGAGATCGTCGTCAAGACCTACGGCATCAACACGTTCAAGCATTTCATGGCCTACAAGGGCGCGTTGATGGTCAACGACGACGAGCTCTACAACTCGTTCGCGCGCTGCGCCCATCTCGGCGCCATCCCCTTGGTCCATGCCGAGAACGGCGACGTCGTCGCGCGCATGCAGGAGGCCATCCTCGCGCGCGGCGTCGCCGGGCCCGAGGGCCATGCCTTTTCGCGTCCGCCGGAAGTCGAGGGCGAGGCCACCAACCGCGCCATCATGATCGCCGACATGACCGGCGCGCCGCTCTATGTCGTGCACACGAGCTGCCGGCAGTCGCATGAGGCGATCGCACGCGCCCGCGCGGCGGGAAAACGCGTCTATGGCGAGCCATTGATCCAGCATCTCCTGCTTGATGCCAGCGAATACGACAACAAGGATTGGGACCATGCGGCGAGATGCGTGATGTCGCCGCCGTTCCGCGACAGATCGCACCAGGATAGCCTGTGGGCCGGGCTGCAATCCGGCTCGCTTTCCGTGGTCGCGACCGACCACTGCGCGTTCACGACCGAGCAGAAGCGGATCGGCCTGGAGGATTTTCGCAAAATCCCCAACGGCACCGGAGGCCTCGAGGACCGCATGCCGCTACTGTGGACCGCAGCCGTCAACACCGGCCGGCTGACGAAGGAAGAGTTCGTCGCCGTGACGTCGTCGAACATCGCCCGCATTCTGAATATCTATCCGCGCAAAGGCGCGGTAGCGACAGGTTCTGACGCCGACCTCGTGGTGTGGGATCCCGCCGCGGGCAAAACCATCACCGCCAAGAGCCAGCTCAGCCGCATCGATTACAACGTCTTCGAGGGCTTTTCCTGCTTGGGCGCGCCGGTCGCCACCTTGTCACGCGGCAAGATCGCCTGGACCAACGGCGAACTTCGCGCCGAACGCGGCGACGGCCGCTATGTCGAACGCCCGCCGTTTTCGCCGGTCCATGTCGCCAACTCGACCTGGAAGACACAGACCGCGCCGCGAGCCGTGCGGCGGTCCGGCGTGACACCGTAAGACGCGAAAAATTCCCGAAACACTGAAAGCCTGAAACGAGGCGTCAAATGGCACTTCGTTTGCCTACAAGCGCACCGGTCTCGGCGTGCTGCTGGTGGAGCAGAATTCGGCGATGGCGCTCGATATCGCCGCGCGCGCCTTCGTGCTGGAGACCGGAACCATCACCCTGTCCGGTCCAGCGGCGGCGCTGGCCAACGACCCCAGAATCCGCGAAGCCTATCTCGGCGGCTGAACGGCCGGCTCGCGACAAGCCGCTTGAAACCGCGTTTCTTGGTCTCGCCAAGCGCGCTCCCACTTGTTAGACCCATCAAAGATGACTCTAATGACCCACTCTTCGAATTGATGTGACGGAGGGTCAGCATGACGAAGGTCGACGCAGTTTTCTCGGGATCAATTCCTTCCCTTTACGACAAATACCTTGGCCCGCTCATTTTCGAGCCTTACGCCGAAGACCTCGCCAACCGGCTATCCGCCCTCAATCCAAAACGCGTATTGGAGACGGCCGCAGGGACCGGTATCGTCACCTGCGCGCTGTTGCGCTCGCTGCCTTCCGGCGTCAACATCGTCGCTACCGACCTGAATCAGCCGATGCTCGACCATGCCGCGGAACGGGTTTCATCAGAGCGCGTGAGTTGGCAGAAAGCCGATGCGCAGGCGCTGCCGTTCCCCGACCACTCGTTCGACGCCGTGGTCTGTCAATTCGGAGTGATGTTTTTTCCGGACAAACCGAAAGCTTACCGGGAAGCGCGACGCGTGCTGAAGCCCTCTGGCCACTTCATCTTCAGTGTCTGGGATCGGCTCGAATACAATGAGTTCGCCAACTTGACCGCCGAGGCAGTCGCGGAACTGTTCCCCGACGATCCCCCGGGCTTTCTGGCGCGGACGCCGCACGGCTATCACGATCAGCATGCGATCATTGCGGAGGTACGCGGCGCCGGCTTCGGCAGCGTGACGTCGGAGACTGTAACGCGGCGAAGCAGGGCGCCGACTTGCCAGGATCCGGCCATTGGCTTCTGTCAAGGAAGCCCACTTCGCAACGAGATCGAGGCGCGAGGCGCTAATCGGCTCACTGAAGCCACCGACGTGGCCGCCGGTAGGATTTCGGCACGGTTTGGAACCGGGCCCGTAGACGGAATGATTCAGGCCCGCGTCATTGCGGCGAGCGACGCCCCCGGCATAGCAACTTAGAGCGCGGGCCCTGTTCACGGCTCGGCCAACGAGCGAGCCGGCAGCAGCTTGCGCAAACCAGCAGGTGCGGCGCTGCCGGTTTTGCCATGCGTCATCAGTATTGCCATGCCTGGTGCCACCGGTATGTATGATGACGTAAAACGCGGGTGAGGGGCAGATCGCGGTGGCAGACAGCGAACAAGATGGTGGGGAATTAAGCTATGAGTGCGATGCGCTGGTAGTGGGCTCCGGCGCCGCCGGGATGTCGGCGGCTGTCACCGCCGGGCACGGCGGGCTCAAGGTCCTGATCGTCGAGAAGGAACCGCGCTTCGGCGGCACCACTGCGCGTTCCGGCGGCTGGCTGTGGATCCCCGGCACCTCGCTGGCGCGGGCCTGGGGCATTGTCGACAGACCCGATCAGGCGCGCGCCTATCTGCGCCACGAGGCCCGCAACAGTTTTGACGCGGCGCGGGTCGACGCGTTCCTCGCGGTCGGCCCCGAGGCGGTCGATTTCTTTACGACCAAGACAGCGGTGCAATTCGACATGCCGCTGACCTTTCCGGATTATCACGCGGAAGCCCCCGGCGGCGTGCAGGGCGGGCGCTCGATGGTGACGCGGCCGTTCGACGGGCGCGAACTGGGCAAGCGCGTCAAGAAGCTCGGCGCGCCGCTGCCGGAACTCACCGTGTTCGGCATCATGCTCGGATCCGGCAAGGACATCGTCCATTTCATGCGCGCGACGAAATCGTTGGCTTCGGCCGTCTATGTCGCGCGACGCCTCTCGCGGCATGCTTGGGACATCATGCGATACGGCCGCGGCATGACCCTGACCAACGGCAACGCGCTTGCCGGCCGTCTCGCCAAATCCGTCTTCGACCTCGACATTCCCCTGTGGCTGTCCTCGCCGGTGCGTGAGCTGATCGTGGAAGACGGCGTCGTGCGCGGTGCGATCGTCGAGCGCAAGGGACGCTCCGTGCGCGTGACGGCGAAGCGTGGCGTGGTGCTGGCCTGCGGCGGCTTTCCGCATGACGCCGACCGGCGCCAGAAACTGTTTCCGCACGCGCCGAAGGCAAACGAGCACTTCTCGCCCGGCCCTATCGGCAATACCGGCGACGGCTTGCAATTAGCGGAAGCCGCCGGCGGCCGCATCGAGGATACGTTGCCGAACGCCGCCGCCTGGGTGCCGGTCTCGATCACCAAGCGCAAGGACGGCAGCCAGGGCGTGATGCCGCATTTCATCGACCGGGCCAAACCGGGCGTCATCGCCGTCATGCGCGACGGCATGCGGTTCACCAACGAAGCCAACTCCTATCACGACTTCGTGCAGGCGATGATGAAGGCGGCCAAGCCGGGCGAGGAGATCGCCGCCTATCTGGTCTGCGACCATCCTACGTTGCGCAAATATGGCCTCGGATGCGTGCCGCCGTTTCCGCTGCGGATCGGCCGTTACACCCGCAGCGGCTACCTCAAGCGTGGCACGACGCTTTCCGAACTTGCGGCGCAGGCCGGCATCGATCCGATGGGATTGGTGACGACGATCATCGAATTCAACAAGAGCGCGGTGGAGGGACGCGACCCGGCCTTCGGCAAGGGATCGCGTGCCTACAACCGCTACCAGGGCGACGCGCTGCACGGCCCCAATCCCTGCGTCGCGCCGGTCGCGCATGGGCCCTTCTATGCGATCAAGATGGTGATCGGCGATCTCGGCACCTTTGCCGGCATCAAGACCGACGAACACGCCCGCGCACTCGATGCGGACGGCCGCCCGATCACCGGCCTCTATGCCGCCGGCAACGACATGGCGAGCATCATGGGCGGCAACTATCCCGGCGCCGGCATCACGCTCGGCCCGGCGCTGACGTTTGGCTACATCGCCGGGAAGCACATGGCGGACGCAAATAGCTAAGCGAAGCGGCCGGAAGTCTCTGGGCCGGCCCGCGATCACATTGCCTTTATGAAGCCTACCTCGGTAGTTTAGCTTTGTAGTTTTACCGCTTACGTCTTCGGCATGAGCAAACGGAGGACGGAACCCGAAGCTGACAAGACCTCTGCCCTCGCAGCAGCGCTGCATGCGCTGAGCGGCAAATTGAAGCGACGGCTGCGCGAGCAGGCGTCGGCCGGAGATCTGACGCAGTCGCAATTGGCGGTGCTTCGACATCTCGATCGGCAGGGACCAACGACCGTTACCGCGCTGGCGCGGATGGAGGGTGTCCGTCCGCAATCCATGGGGGCGACGGTCGCCGGGCTCGAGGCTTTGAGGCTGATCAAGGGATCGCCGGATGCAACCGACGGGCGGCAAACGATTCTGTCGTTGACGCCAGCCTGCCGTGAATTGATCCGAAGCGGCCGCGCCGCCCGGCACGATTGGCTGCTCAAGACCATCCAGTCCAGGCTCACGCCGCAGCAACAGGCGCAGCTTGCGGCCGCAATGAGCCTGCTCAATCGCCTCGTCGATGACTGAGGCCGCGAACGCGGCCTGCGTACCAGTTGCAATGGAGAACAAGAACATGACGGCAAGTTCACTCGACCCGAAGGCGGCCCTGCTCGTGGTCGACTTGCAGAAGGCCATCCTCGGTCTGCCGGCCGTGCATCCGATCGATGGCATCGTGAACAAGGCCGTCGCGCTGGCCGAGGCCTTTCGCGCGCGCAGCTGCCGGTCGTCCTCATCAGTGCCGACGGCACAGCACCTGGTCGCGCTGAGCGGGCGCGCGCGCTCAGCGCGTTTCCTCCCGGATGGACCGATCTCCTCCCCGAGCTCAACCGGCAACCAGCCGACCACGTCGTCACCAGACGGACGTGGACCGCCTTCACCGGCACTGACCTCGAGAAATATCTCCGGCAATCCGACGTCACGCAGGTCGGCGTTGCCACCAGCGCCGGCGTCGAGTTCGACCGCGCGGCATGCCCATGAACTTGGCTTCAATGTCGCGCTCGCGATTGACGCCATGACCGACCTGGATGCCGACGCGCATCACAACAGCGTCGCGCGCATAAAGGGGCCGCCGAAAATGGAATGCCTATTTCGCTGGAGGCGCCGTGTTGACCAATGCGATCCCGCATTTCGTCAGCGGCGTCATGGGACGCCCGTTTCAAAGCCCGTTCGCCACGCCGCGCGGCGAAGGCCTGTCCTCGTCGACCGTCAATGTCGCCTGGGGTTTCTTCAATCTCGTCTTGGCCTATCTGTTGATCTGCCGCGTCGGCGTGTTCAACCTGCGCGCCACACTCGACGCCGTCGCGCTGGGATTGGGCATGCTGCTTCCCGGCCTCGCGCTCGCCCGCCGGTTCGGCAGGTTCAACGGCGGCAATTCCCCCGAAAGCGGGAAAGCCTCATATTGAAGGGCACATTTCGTTCGCTGCAAAACTTCAACTACCGGATCTGGGCCGTTGGAGCGCTTGTGTCCAATATCGGCTCGTAGATGCAGCGCACCGCGCAGGACTGGATCGTTCTCACCGAGTTGACACATCGGAACGCGACTGCGGTCGGAATCGTGATGGGATTGCAATTCGGCCCGCAACTCCTGCTGCTGCCGCTCAGCGGGTTTGCCGCGGATCATCTCGACCGGCGCAAGATTCTGTTTTGCACGCAGGCCGCAATGGAATTGCTGGCGCTTGGCCTTGGCCTGCTGACCGTCACCGGCGTCGTTCGTCTGTGGCACGTTTACGTGCGTCCGCGTTCGATTCGCCGACGCGACAGACTTTTGTCGCCGAACTGGTCGAGGAGCGCGATCTTCCAAACGCCGTGGCGCTGAACTCGACATCGTTCAACGCTGCCCGTATGATCGGCCCGGGCATTGCCGGCGGCCTGATCGCCGGCGTCGGCTCCGGATGGGTGTTTCCGATCAACGCCATCTCTTTCCTTGCTGTGCCTATCTGGCGAAAGGTCGGCAGCCCGTCGCTGACGCCAGCTTGGGGCAGGGTTGAAAGAAAGCGGGGTAGTCATAGCTGGCGTATCTGCCGTTAAATCGCCCGATCGCGGCGGGATGCTGGGGCGGCTGTAGGCGTGGTTCGTAATGATAAAATGCTTGATAATTTGTGCTTTGCTGGCGATCACGACGGGAACCTCTCGCGCAGCGCAGCCCGAGTGGTCGCGCGTTGTTGCCGATCTGTTGAACGGTCCCCCTGGCAGCGACGGTAGCCCGGCGGCTGACCCTGCGCCGGACAGCTCGAACTCATGCGACCAGGTGACGTTCTCGCGCAATTTGAAATATGGCGAGAACGACCTAAATGTCCTGGATGTTGCGACCGGCGATATCAAGGAGGCGACACCGCGCCCGGTATTGCTGTTCGTGGCCGGCGAAAGTTTTGCCAGCGTCGGCACCACCGGTGTCGCAGGCAACGGACAGGACAAGGCCCAGGACAACACGCTGCAGGACAAGGCCATGTGCTTTGCCGCCCGCAACGGCATGGTTGGCGTCAGCATGACCTACCGGCTGGCGCCGGCAGCGGGATGGCCGGCGGGAGCCCGGGACGTCGCGGCGGCGGCCTCGTGGATTCACCAGAACATCGACCTGTTCAAGGGTAATGCCCAGGAGATCGTGGCGATAGGCTACGCCACCGGCGCATTTCATGTGGCAAGCTTTCTTGCCCACGCAGAGATCCAGGAAAGCGATTCCAACGTCGCGGGAGCCGTGCTGGTCTCGGGGATCTACCGCTCAGGCAGCGACGCCGGCGAGGACGAGAAGTCGTATTTCGGCCCTGACGCGAGCAAGTACGACGAACGATCGGCCATTCCAGGCATTCTCAAGGTGGAGGTGCCGATCGTGCTCGCCTGGTCGGCGCAGGACACCCCGCGCCTGGTCGCGCAAGGCGAGAAACTCAAGCAGCTGCTGTGCGGCGCCGAGCATTGCCCGCGCACGAAAATACTCGGAAAACGCGAAAGCAGCCTCGCCTCCGCGTTCGGGCTCGATGATGGCGCCGATGGCAATCTGGTCGATCCGACCCTGCAACTGGTCCGCGAGATCGAAACGCGGGGGTTGCCGTAAACGTGGAAGCCGGTTTTCCCTCGCGACAAACGCGGAACGCGTTTGCGCGGAGATCATGCTCACAACAATAGCGCAGCGCCGGGACTTTCATCCCGCCACCTTGCGCCGTCAGACCTGCGTGATGCCGCCATCCGCGAAGAGATCGATGCCGGTCGAGTAGCTGCTGTCGTCGAACGCCAGATAAAGAAATGGCGGAGGCCATCTCTTCCGGGCGGCCGATGCGGCCGAGCGGGGTGATCGACGAAAAGAACGCCCGCGCGCCATCGGCCCCTTCTTTCGACTTGAACTGGTTGTCGATGATCGGCGTATCGACCGCGCCGGGCGACAGCGTATTGACGCGGATGCCGCGATCCTTCAATTCCATCGCCCAGGTGCGCGCGAAGGAGCGCACGGCTGCCTTGGTCGCCGCGTAGGTTCCGTGCTCGGGCAGGCCTATCAGATGCAGGCTTGAGGACACCAGCACGATCGATCCGCCCTTGCGCATCGGCGGCAGCGCCTTCTGCACGGCGAAGTAGACGCCGCGGACGTTTATGCCGAAGGTCTTGTCGAAATGCGCAGCGCTGGCTTTCTCCGTCAGCACGCGCTCGACAAAGCCGGCGCTGGCGACCACGATGTCGACCGCACCCTTCTGATCCTTCACGACCTTATAAAGCCGATCGAGATCTTCAAGATTGGCGACGTCAGCCTGCACGGCGGTGACGTTGCGGCCGATTTCGGCTTTCGCCTTGTCGAGCTCGCTCTGCCGGCGGCCGACGATGAAGACATAGGCGCCCTCTTCGACGAATTTCTTGGCGGCGGCCAGACCAATGCCGCTCGAGCCCCCGGTGACGACGGCGATTTTTCCATTGAGTTTTGACATGACACAGTCCTCTTGTTGGGGCGCGAAGCCGTTCGGCGAACGCTCCGTTCTTTAAACTCTCGATTGTTGAGGAGGTGCCGGCGCACGGGAAACGCGCCGGCGGGTGGATCAGGCCGCCTTGCTGGTGCGCAGGCGATCCAGCACGGGCAACAATTCCGACGGATCGGGGCGGTGCGTGTAGTCCGGATTCACCTCGGAATAGGCGATGATACCGTCTGTGCCGATCACGTAGCGCGTGGGCATCGGCAGCCCCCAGGACGGATCGTTGTTCGTCGGGGGCAGGTTGTTGCCAAAGCCCTTGTAGAGCTCGACCAGATCATCCGGCAGCACGAAGCGGATGCCGAAGGCGTTGGCCACCTCGCTCTTGACGTCGCTCAGGATCGGGAAGGAGAGCTTGTTGTTGCGCTGCGACTTGCGGCTGTTGGCCGCCGTCTGCGGCGAGATCGCTACCAGGTTAGCGCCCCGCACGGTGATGTCGGCAAGCGCCTCCTGCAACGCCTGCAGTTCGAGATTGCAGTAGGGACACCACACGCCGCGATAGAACGAGACGACCAGCGGACCTCTGGCGAGCAGGTCGCGCGAGGAGACCTCCTTGCCCTCGGGATCAAGCAGCGTGAATTCCGGCGCGACGTCGCCGGCCTTCTTGGCACGCTGGGCCTGGCCGGATTCGATCAGCTCCGCAGTGGCGCGGTTCATGCTGTCCAGCACCTCCTTGGTCGGCTGGCGCATCCACTTGCCGGATATGAAATCGGCTTTGAAGGCATCGAGGCGATCTTGCAGGGCCATGGGAAACTCCGTTGGTTTTGGTTGGCCCGCAACATCTGGCTCATTTGCGGGCAAACGGGTATACGGGAAGTTCGGACAACACTTATTTGGAATACAAATGAGTGATCGGCTGCAGGAATTGTCGGTTTTCACGCGCGTCGCGAAGAGCGGCAGCTTTTCGCGCGCAGGCCTCGAGCTCGGCCTGTCGCAGCCCTCGGTGTCGCGCATCGTCGGCGAACTGGAAGCGCGGCTTGGCGTGACGCTATTGCTGCGGACCACGCGCCGCATCACGGTGACCGATGCCGGCGCGCTGTTTCTGGATCGTGCCCGCGAAATCCTGAGCCAGATCGAGGACGCCGAGGACGCCGCACGCGGGCTGGATTCGCTCCGCGGATCATCCGGCTTGCGATCCCCGTGGTCTACGGCACCCGCGAGATCATTCCGCGGCTGCCGAAATTCCTGGAGATGCATCCGCTGTTGCGGGTGGAAATGTCGGTGCTCGACGCGCGCCGGGATCTGGTCGCCGAAGGCGCCGACGTCGCCATCCGCCTCGGCGAACTCGACGACTCCGCCTTCGGCGCCCGCAAGCTGGTGACGCGGCAGCGCATGTTGGTCGCCTCGCCCGCTTACCTCAGGGCGCGCGGCACGCCGAAGACGCCGGCCGATCTTGCTTCGCACGACTGCATCTTCGGCCCCGGCAACTTCGGCAGGGAGACCTGGTCGTTCAACCGCGACGGCACGGAAGTATCGGTCGCCGTGCGCGGCCGCATCCATACCGATTCAGGTCCGGGTGCGTTCGCAAGCGTGATGGCAGGCTTGGGCATCGCGATGGTCTCGACCGTGATGGCGGGCGCGGAAGTGAAGGCGGGCGCGCTGGCGCCGCTGTTGCGCGGCTACAAGCTCTCGCCCGTCGATGTGCACGCGGTATTTCCCGGCGGGCCGCGCCCATCGGCCAAGGTTCGCGCGCTGGTCGATTATCTCGCCGAAGAGCTGCGTGGGAAACCTGCCCAATGAGCACTTTCGATTCGGCGTGGCGGGCCCCACATGAAGTGGTCTCGAAGACGATCAAGGCTTGTTTGTTCCAGTGTCTCAGCTCGCGTTATTTCCAGATCAATTGGCCGGTCCGAAAGGACTGCGCTACGCGCCAGAATTCGTGTCCCGAGAGACGGAGCGCGATCTGATCTCGCGGATCGCGCAATTGCCGCTGCACCCGTTTCAGTTCGGCGCCTTCGAGGGAAACCGGCGGGTCAAGTCGTTCGGGTTCCGCTACGACTACACCGCACAGAAGATGCTGGAGGCCGAGCCGATCCCGGATTGGCTGCACGCGATCGTGCAATCGGTCGAAGGCTTTGGCGAGCTACCGGCGGGGAGCGTCCGCCAGGTGCTCTGCACCGACTATGACGTCGGCGTTGGCATCGGATGGCACCGCGACAAACCGCATTTCGACAAGGTCTTTGGGCTATCGCTCGGCGGGCCTTGCAAGTTCCGCTTTCGCCGTCGCATCGGCGAGAAGTGGCAGCGTTATGCGTTCGATGCAGCGGCGCGCTCCATCTACATGATGGACGGCGAATCCAGGCAGATCTGGGAGCACAGCATCCCGCCGGTTGCGCAGCGCCGCTATTCGATCACGTTCCGCACGATGAGGCCGCACATCGGCGGCCGGTAAAATCTGCTCAGGTGCCGGCCTCGACCAGCTTCGGGCGAGCCGGTTCCTTCCAGGCGATCAGGAGTCCGACGAAGATCACGCCGGTCACCAGCGTGCTCAGTGGCAGTCCCAACATGCCCCGACTTGCGACCAAGTCTCCGACCGCGGTTCCCGCCGCTCGGACAATGACCACCGTGAGCCAATAGAACCACAGTGCGCGCAACAGGCCACCGCGAGCCAGCACAAATAGCAATCCCAGGATCGGGCTCAGCAAGATCGAGGCGCCGACGTCACCGAGATGCAGATTGTGCGAGCAATAGTCTCCGATCACCGTGCCCAGGGTGCCGGCGATGAACATGCTGATCCAGTAGCCGCTATCTGCACGCAGCACATTGTCAGCGGCTTCGCGCTGGTCAGGCTTCCGACGCCACAGCAATTGCCAGCTCAGGACGACGGCGGCGGCGAGCAACGCCGTGAGCGCGGCGATCACCCAAACCCTGGACAGTTTCATGTCGCCGCACAGGAAATCCGCGGAATTGGTCGCCGCGGTTCGGACGATGATGATCGCTGCCCAATAATAAGCCTGATGAACGGCCCGATCGAACCGCTCGCCCATGACAGCGATGGCAAAGGCCATTGCAAGGAACGGGAGTCCGTCGACGTGGCCGAGCCCGAGATCGTGGGCGAAAAAATCCCCCATGTTCGCGCCAAAAATGCTGGCGAGGCAGAGCGCGGTCCAGTAGCGCGGTCCAAGCGTCGGAAGGTGGATTGGCTGCATGGAGGGACTTCCTGACGAGATGTTTGATTGCGATCGAGACCGCTTTCCGGTTCAGTTGGGGGCGAATCTGTTGGAACCGGGCGTGGGATTGGTCATTGGCCGGGACGCAGACATTTTGAGAGCAATCCATGAGACGCGAACATGGCATGAGCATGATTGGCGGCCCTGATGGTCGCAAGCATCGTCTTCCCATCCTGAAGGGCACGTGAACATCCCGAAACACCCGAGATCAGCGACGGCTGACACCTATGCTACCCATTTGCTGCTCAGTTTCGATTCCACGTAAGTGGGCGATCATCACCGTTGCGGTGTTTGGCCTGGCGCGTCCCGCACTGGCTGGGCCGCCTTACGTGTCCGACGACCCCGAGCCGACCGATTACAAGCACTTCGAGATCTATACGTTCAACAACGGCACCGCCACGCGGAGCGACATCGGCGGCGAAACCGGAATCGATTTCAACTATGGGGCAGCGCCCGATCTTCAGTTGACGGCCACCGTGCCCGCGGGCTTCGATCGGCCCGCGGCAAGCGGCACCAGCTTCGGCCTCGGCAATGTCGAGCTTGCCGCCAAGTATCGCTTCCTGCACCAGGACTCTTTCGGTCTGGACGTAAGTTTCTTTCCGCGGGTGTTTCTGCCGAGCCCGTCGAAAACTGTCGGCAACGATACCACCTCGCTGCTGTTGCCGGTCTGGGTCCAGAAGGACTGGAGCGGGGGATGGTCGGCCTTCGGCGGAGGCGGCTGCGTGATCAGCGGGCGTTCCTCGCAGAATTTTTGCGAGGCAGGCGGCGTCGTTACCTATCAGCTGCTTCCCAAATTGCAGCTTGGCGTGGAGCTGTTTCACCAAACCGCCGAGGGCAACGGAACGCCGGCGACGTCAAGCATCGGAATGGGCGCCCGATACGACATCAATGACACTTTCCATTTGCTCGGCTACATTCGGCGCGGAATCGAAAACGTCGATACGACCGACCAATATTCGTGGTACGCTTCAGTTCTCTTTACGTTTTGAGAGGTGCGGCGGCATCGCCTTCGGCCGGATAGATCAGCCAGCCCAAAGCTTGCCGGCGCGCTGCTTCGTTCATGCTTGCGGTCTCAACGTGCCCCGGTCCGAGCACGTGGAAGACGGCCTCAGCCGCCGCCAAGAGGTAGTCGGCGATGATCCGCCGGTGGCACCGCCACCACAGCGTCTCCGCACACATGATGGCGCAGCTCCGGTCGCGCCCGAGCTCGCGCAAGTGCGCGAGACCCGCGCGAAAGCCCTCGCTCATCGCGTAGTCGGCGTAGTTGTGAAAGCTTTCGTTCTGCCAGTAGGCGTTGACATCTACCGGCACATCGCGGTCGCGGCGGCGCAGTCCGCCGAGCGACGCAATGTGCTCATATGCTATTCCGCGCGCCTTCAGCGACCCCGGCAATGCATCGCGATTAAATTGTGGATTGGTGCGCGAGCGCGGCACGGTGCGGACGTCGGCGACCAGCGTGACCTCGACGCTGCGAATGAGATCGATGAAGTCGCCGATGGGACGGGTCCCATGGCCGATTGTGTAGAACGGATTCGCCATCCCCTGATCCATTTTACGAGTTCAAGCGAGCGCGGCTCCCGCCATTGTGCCTCCGAAATCAGCGGCGCAGAAGCCGCAACGCCCGGCCCTTGTGCAGGGCGAAGTGGTCGGTCTTGTCACTCTTGATCTCATATTGTGGATCATCACGGCTCGCATGATGGACGTAGCCCTTGTAATCCACATCCCGCTTATGCACCCGCACGATGCGGCCGCGCACCCGGCCGGCCTCGGAATTCCAGCTCACGTGATCGCCCGCTTTGAATGTTTTCGTCATGACGAAAGCCCGCACGCGAGCAGGCGACCGAAGGCGCCTCGGACAATATAAGCGATAAGCGCGAGGCAAGGTTCCGGTTGCGCTAGGCCCCCGGTCCGCATTCGCCAAAAGGCTCCGGCGCGACAGCCTTCGCTCGCCTCGCTACGATGGATGGACGGCTTGCCGAGCCGTAGCTCGCGAAGCCTGGTGGGCACGACAGGGATCGAACCTGTGACCCCTACATGTCAAAGTAGTCCGGAACACCAATTCTCGTGTGAAATCAAAACGAAAAGTCCGGTAGAAGTGCAAATGGGAGCATGAACGGAGCTGGAATGAAGCGGGATTTGCTGTTGACGTGCTGTTGACCGGTTGGCCGTCAGCTCCGGCCGTTCTGATCGCGTTTCTGAGGCAATCACCACGGGAATTTGGGGGGCTTGGAGTCCCAAGGGAAGTCAGAGAAGCCAACAAAATCAAGACGGTAGGAAATTGTTTGAGAAAAAATGCCTCATTGATCGGGCTGCGGCCTCTGCCCTGTCCGAGATCGGCATCGGATGAAGCCCGAAAACCGCTGCCTTGTGCCGGCGAACAGCTTCGCTGAGTACGTGCCCGAGCCGGATCCGGCGACCAAAAAAAACGACGTCGTCTGGTTCGCGCTCGACGAGCGCAGGCCGCTGTTCTGCTTTGCCGGTATCTGGACCGAGTTCAAGGGCGACCGTGGCACGAAGTCCAAGCCGATCGCCGGCCCCCGCTTGTCTACGGATTTCTCACGACGTCACCCAACGCCGTTGTCGAACCGATCCATCCCAAGGCGATGCCCGTCATCCTGACCACCCGTCCGGATACGCGCTCCCTGGGACGAGGCGAAGGGGCTGCAGCGCCCCCTACCCGATGATGCGCTGAAGATCGTCATGCCCGGCGCCGACAAAGAAGACAAGGTCGCGACGTAGATCGCATGGGCCTACGGAACATGTGGAAAAGCGGCTGCCCCGATGATTTCGAATCCCTGCCCGGTGTTAGCAGCACCGAAACGAGGCACCACCTGATCACCCGCCGGTTGATCACCCGCCGGTTTGACAGAAGGGTTCAACTCGTCTGAGCTATGGGCCGAGGCAATACCCAATAGGCAATACCAAGCGACATGCCAAAGATACGCCGGCTAGAAGCGGTCCGCTCTCTGACCCGCGCGGTAGGCGCGGCGTCGCTGATCTCGCTCGCGTCGATCGGGCTCGCGCATGCCAAGGGCTGTCCACGCAAGGGCACGCTTGGCACCTCGCGCACGCTTTCCGTCGATGCCGTCGACTTTCCGCAAGTCGGCCTGAAAAACTTTCCGCAGACGCTGCCGCTGCGGGATCACGAGGTGGTGCTGACGTTTGATGACGGCCCCTGGCCGCCCACTACACCGAAAGTGCTTGCGGCGCTGGCGAAAGAATGCGTGCTTGCGACCTTCTTCATGATCGGCAAACCCGCCTCCGAGCACCCCACCATGGTTCGGCGGGTCGCAGCCGAAGGCCACAGCATCGGACACCACACCTGGACGCATTTTGATCTACAGGCGATGCCGCAAAGCAACGCCTTCAAGGAAATCGACGACGGCATTGCGGCGGTCGAACAGGCGCTGCATGGGGTGGCGACCACGACCCCGACCACGCCGTTCTTCCGCTTCCCCGGCTTCCAAACCACGCCGGCAACGCTCGATCTGTTGCGATCGCGCGGAATCGTGGTGTTTGGGGCCGATTTTTGGGGCAATGACTGGGATCCCATCCCGCCGGCGCGGGAACTGTGGCTTTTGACTTGGCGCCTTAGGGTCGCGCGCAAGGGGATCATCCTGCTGCACGACTCGCAGCCCAAGACGGCAGCGATATTGCCGGCATTTTTGCGATATCTGCGCGACAATCATTATCATGTGGTTCACGTCGTGCCGACGGGGCCAGCCGTCGACTTTGACGGGGTACCCTGATCAGAACTAGGCGAAGGTCGTAGGACTAAGGCGGCGTTCAGGCGTGTGCTCGCCGGACATGATCATCAATGCTCACGACCACCTCGCCGAGGTCTGGAAACTGATGATACAGAAGCGCAAGACCATCATCTCCAGATCATCAGATTCGGCTTGCAACGCACGGCCGGTCAACAGCGGAAATGCTCGCTACGAACTTGCGGTGCGGAAGACCAAAATAATGACAGCTCGATGCGGGCGCGTTGCGCTCAGTCGGGTTGGGACGAACCTTGGGCGCGCCGGGCCCAGAAGCTCGCGGGCGGGAATGTCGCTATTGCACTTTTATGCAACACGATACCGACTGGCGCGATTCTAGTTGTGCTGATCCTGATCTTCGTACCGATCTCCGGCGCGCATTTCAATCCCGCCGTGAGCATCGCATTCGCATTGCAACGTGAACTGCCTTGGTCGATGGCTGCCGGCTACATCGCCGCGCAAATCATCGGAGCCGTTGTGGGCGTGTGGGCGGCCCATTTCATGTTTGAATTGCCGGTGTGGCAATTCTCAGTCACTTCGCGCGCTGGCGCCGGGCGATGGCTCGCGGAGGCGGTCGCGACGTTTGGATTGCTGCTCACTATCTGCGGCTGCGCGGCACGGCGCCGGCCGCCATTCCCTACGCGGTCGGCCTCTACATCACCTTGGCCTATTGGTTCACCGCATCGACATCTTTCGCCAATCCAGCCGTGACAATCGCGCGCTCGTTGTCCGACACTTTCGCAGGGATTGCTCCCTCAGGCGTGGCTGCATTCATCGTCGCGCAGTTCGCGGGAATGGCAGCGGCCGTGATCGTCGGCAGATGGCTCTGGGTAAATGACGGTGAGGGTTGCCGCACAGTTGGCTGAGCCGCAAGATCAGCTTTAATTAGCAGCGAACGGTGAGTGAATATGCTTGAGGTGCGCGGAGCATCAGTATGCCCGACGAGATAACCAACGTTGCGGGAATTGAGATACCCTCCACTGATCCAATCTTTCTGGCCGTGGTGGGCACTCATGTCTTGCTGGGGCTCGCCTGCACGGTCACCGGCGCCATCGCCATGCTGAGTCAGAAACGCCCGGGTCGCCATCCTCGGTACGGTACGGTCTACTTTTGGTTTTTGGTCGGGGTATTTCTAACGGCGACCGGCCTCGCTGCGGTGCGTTGGGTCGAGGACTACCACTTGTTCATTCTTGGCGCACTTTCGTTTGCGGCTGCGTATTTGGGGCGGCAGGCTAGACGGCAGCACCGGCGTAATTGGGCTAGACTGCACATCATTGGGATGGGTGCTTCTTACGTTTTGCTTCTAATCGCCTTCTACGTGGACAACGGAAAACAGTTGCCGATTTGGAAAGAGCTCCCCCACTTCACCTATTGGCTATTACCGCTAGCCGTCGGGATTCCACTCATCTTCGCACTCTGTTGTGGCATCCGCTGGCACGCCAAACGAGCCCGGATTAGTCATACCGTTCGGTGCACAAATCAAGAATTTTACAGTTTGCCGGCGCACGGGCGTCATCCTAAAATCACGGCAAACTCCGGTGTCAGACGGAACTCAGCGAACGGAATCGGCTCGGCGAGCAACTATTCCAGCCCGAACGCAGTCCTCATCGACCTGGTTGTTAGACGCGCCACTTACGCCGATGGACCCTTGCAGTTCTCCCTCTCGCCAAATCGGAAGGCCGCCTGGCCGTCTGATGTTGGGTGCTCCCATTGCGGTCACTAGGCCAGTTTCCGGAAGGAATGAAACTCCGTCAAAGCCTCTCCACTGGGGCGGCCCTCCTGGGCCGCAGCTATCGACTTCCCAATTCATCCTCGTGAGGAATCGACAGCCGCTCCATCCATGCGCTGATGCGCAATCAGATGGCCCGACAGATCGCAAACGGAGACGCTAATGCGAGCGGATAGCGCACCGGCTCGAGAAAGAGCCCCGGAGATCGCCTACGTTCGCGCAGTCGACGATAAAAATTGATGGTGTGTGTCTCCGTAAACTACTCGCGATGAAATTTGATTGCAGCATGAGTACCATCGCAGAAGGGCTTGTTTTAGGATTCACCACAGCGGCACAGTGTCATGCGGTTACGCTTTTCGTATTCCTCGCCATTGGCAGAAACCGACGTGATTCCCCCGCGCAGCCAGAGGATGATTCGCAGCGCGCTGCGTGAGCGGCGTCCAGTCAGAGGCAAGCGCGAGGGCCGCGCTCGCCTCACCTTATTCGACAAATCGGAATTTTGACGTATCCTCTAACCAGAAGCGCGAAGTCGTACGTTCGCACTTCTTCAAACGGTTTGAAGGCGCGCTATCGAACGCCCTAAGAAATTCGCGCGCTCTTAGACTTTCTTGATTCACCACCGAATAGGATTCCTCTCTCGACCAGGTCGCGTCCCAGTATCTGAAGTTGAAACATTGCCGGCACGTTGGACGCCTTGTCCAATGACCAACGTTCCTCCAAATCGATTCCGCTCGCGGCTAAACCATTGAACGGTCAATTCGACAGACAAACTGAGAAGATTATCTTTACAGTTTATCTTCATATATGCTATCTGCCGCCGGCATGAGCAATTCACATGACCATCCGCGGCCGGCGCGCGCATCTGCGCTGGCCGAAGACCTGCGTTTGCTGATCGGAAAGCTGAAGCGCCGGCTTCGTGAGCAGGGCAATCATGGCGACCTGACACCCTCTCAAGTCTCGGTCCTGCTTCGCCTCGAAAAGGCTGGCCCCGCGACAGTCTCCAGTCTGGCGCGATCCGAAGGGATGCGTCCGCAGTCGATGAGTTCGGCAATCGCCGCGCTCGAGGCCGCAGGCCTCGTCAACGGCACCCCCGATCCCGAAGACGGCCGGCAAACCATCATGTCTCTCACCGAGGCCTGCCGCGACTGGATCAGGGTAGGTCGCGCCGCGCGGCAGGATTGGCTGACGCGCACCATCACGGCGCGGCTGTCGCCGCGAGAGCAGGACGAGCTCGCCGCCGCCGTCGGGCTTTTGAAGCGGCTCATCGACGATTGATGCGGCCTTGCCGCCTCTATGGCGCGAAATGTCCGGCAGACAGAAGGAAACGATCATGGCCCTCACGACGCTCGATCCGATCACCGCGCTCATTGTCGTTGATCTGCAAAACGGCCTCGTCGGCTCACCTTTCGTCCATCCGATCGCGGACGTCGTGGCGCGTACATGCGCCCTCGCCGCAGCGTTTCGGCGGCGCGGCCTGCCGGTCGCACTGGTCAATGTCGATGGCGGCGCGCCGGGACGAACCGAGCGACCACGCCACGGCGGATCGTTTCCCGACGGATGGACCAACCTCATCCCGGAGCTTGATCGGCAACCCGGCGACATCGTCGTGACCAAGCGAACATGGGGCGCATTTGCAAGCACCGATCTCGAGAGCCAGCTGAAAGCGCGCGGCGTCACGCAAGTCGTGGTCACCGGCGTCGCCACGGGCACTGGTGTCGAATCGACGGCGCGGCAGGCCTATGAGGCGGGCTTCAACGTCACACTCGCCACCGACGCCATGACCGATTCGCGGCCGGACGCACACGACTACAGCATCGCCAACGTGTTCCCGCGGCTCGGCGAAACCGGCTCGACGCAATCGGTCATCGACCTCCTTGAAAGGACCCACGCATGAACTGGCCTGACCTCGTCGCCTATTTCTTCGGAGGCGCCTTCCTCACCAACGCCATTCCCCACGTCGTCGCCGGCATGATGGGAGAGCCGTTCCAAACCCCGTTCGCAAAACCGCCGGGCGAGGGACTGTCGACGTCGACCGCCAACATACTGTGGGGCTTCTTCAATCTCCTCGTCGGATATCTGCTGGTGTGCCGTGTCGGCGAATTCGGTCTGAGGACCACAAGCGACGTCGCCGCACTCGGCCTCGGCGGACTTCTGATCGGCCTCCTCCTCGCACGGCAGTTCGGACGGTTTCGCGGCGGCAATGAGCCAAAGCGATCATGAGGCGCGTGTTTCGATCGCTGCGGAGCTTCAACTACCGGGTCTGGGCCGCAGGTGCGCTGGTGTCCAACATCGGGACCTGGATGCAGCGCGCCGCCCAGGATTGGCTCGTTCTCACCCAGCTCACGCATCACAGTGCGTCCGCCGTCGGCATCGTCATGGCGCTTCAGTTCGGACCACAGCTCCTGCTGATGCCGTGGTCCGGATTTGCCGCCGATCATTTCAACCAGCGCAAACTGCTGATGGCTACTCAAGCGACGATGGGTGCGCTCGCACTTATCCTCGGGATTCTGACCGTCACCGGACGGGTGCAGCTCTGGCACGTCTATGCATTCGCTTTCCTGTTCGGATGCAGCGCCGCGCTCGATGCACCAGTGCGCCAGACATTCGTGGCCGAACTGGTGGGCGATGCGGATCTGTCGAACGCGATTGCGCTGAACTCGACCTCATTCAACGCCGCGCGCATGATCGGGCCGGCCGTCGCCGGCCTCGTCATCGCCTCCGTCGGCACCGGCTGGGCGTTCGTGTTCAACGGGGCGTCGTTCATGGCCGTCCTGACGTCGATGTCGCTGCTGCGCACCTCGGAGCTTCGCCCGAATGCCCGCGCCCATCGTACCAGGGGCGGCGTCACACAGGGATTCCACTATGTTTGGTCCCGCCCCGACCTCAGGGCCACCCTGGTGATGCTGTTCCTGATCGGGACCTTCGGTCTGAACTTTCCGATCTTCATCTCGACCATGGCGGTCGGCGTCTTCCAAACCGATGCGCGCGGCTTTGGCCTGCTGTCCTCGATGATGGCAATCGGAACGATGTCGGGCGCGCTGCTGGCCGCAAGCCGCGAGCGGCCGCGGTTCACATCGCTGATGCTGGGCTCTGCGATCTTCGGACTGGGCTGCACGCTGGCTGCGCTCTCGCCGAGCTACTGGCTGTTCGCTGCCGCGCTCGTCGTGATCGGCGTCGCCGCGCTGACCGTCACCAACACCTCGAACGCGCTGATGCAGCTCTCGACCGAGCCCGCGATGCGCGGACGCGTGATGGCGCTGCGGCTCGGTATCGCGCTGGGCGGCACGCCAATCGGCGCACCGATCGTCGGATGGGTCGCCGATCATCTCGGCCCGCGCTGGGCGCTTGGCGTCGGCGCCGCCGCGGGCTTTGCGGCTGCGATCGTGGCCATCGCCTTCCTGTCTCAACGGGATGTCGAAGCCAGCGACTTGCCGCCAGCCGTGAAGCGGTAGAGCAACAGGACGGTCCGTTCCCGCGAACGCGACCTGGAGCGCGTGGAATCCATAGAACGTGGCGTATCGGGCTGCGTAGCTCTCTGGATCCGTCAGTCATTCCAATATCTCCTTGTATGCTGATTACTCGGCCTGCCCATGCCGTCAGGCATAGCGCTTTGGGGGTCCCACCGATGCACGCAAGATGAACTCGGTGGACACCAGCACGCTGCACGCTTCAGGCGAACCGCCGTTTCGGATCCGATCGAGCAGCATGCCGGTGGCGATACGGCCGACCTCCGCCTGGTCCCAGCCGACAACTGCAATACGTGGGGTGAACAATTCAGCCAGTTCGGGATGGCCCGACGCAACCACCGAGACATCTTCCGGTATCTGCAGACCGCGTCCCCGTATCGCGCGCAACACGCCCGACAACATGTCGATACCGCCGGAAATGATGGCCGTCGGAGCGCCATGCATGACGACACAGATAGGGCCCGGACCTCGGACAGCGCGCATTTGGGCGGACTGCAAGCACGCGCCCTTAAATGGCTTGAGGAAGTTGATGGGCGCTATCGCGGCCAGCTCAGCGAGGGAACCCTCCGCACCTGGCGTTCGATGAGGATCGGTCCATCCTTCATCAAGACCGGCAAAGCCATTCTCTATCCGTTGGAGGAGCTCGATCGCAGAAACCGAGTCGCTTGCCGACCATCACGATCGCTCAAGTCAGACATCGACTGAGGTCTGAAAGGTGACATGTTCGGATCTCGGCCCGGGTCTGAACTTGGTCCGTTGATCCCACAGCGGAGGCGCGGCGAATGCATCAGCTCGTCCGTTTCGTGCTGCCATTAGCAGAAATGCGGCGCGATTCCGTCACCAGATCAATACGGGCGAGGCTTTCGACACGCATGGGCGTCGACGGCGAAACCGGCGGGTCGTTCAAGGTCGCGCAATCAGTAACGGCTGCACGTTTGCGCCGCCTGCTATTTGGGGACTCGACGGCTCAGAGTGCTCTCGCAGTTCTCGCTTCTGGACGAGCGCGCGCGCAACAACAAACGCCTCCTCAAGGCTGTTAGCGTACCGGAGTGCGACATTGAAGAAAGCATCGCCGAAATAGGTCCACTTGGCCTTGTCCCGGCAGCCGAACGACGGATGATCGGCATCGGCCGCAGTGATGACCAGCACATCGGGGTTCGCGAGGCGAGGGATGAAGACTCCGGAATAGCAGGCCGAGATGACCACCACCTTGTGTCGCACGCCCGTCCGCGCCAACATGTCGGCGAGATTAGACGGCGTGAGCGTTTGCGTGAGCCGCCCTGCTTTGACTGCAAGACCGGCCGGGGAGCCGTGCGAGGTGAGTATCAAAAACAGAACATCGTTCTCGGCGTCCATCTCCTTGGCTGCCACATGCAATGACGTGGCCAGCGCTTCGATCGTTGCACCTCCGCCTCTCTTCGAATTGTACTGCACGTTGATCGGGCCGTTCCCGAAGCGGCTCGCTACGATCTGAGCTGCGCCGGTCGCCTCACTTTTGAAGACGCCCTGATCGCCGAAAAGGCCGAAGGATACTACGCTCACCTTGCGAGCATCCTCAACGGCGCGCGCCGGCGAAACGGTCAAAACAAAAGCGATGAACAGCGCGCCAAACCGGTTGATCCGAGACTTGAACGTCATGCCGAGCCTCGTTTCGCCATCGCCACCATAGCAGAGCAGAGCAAACCGAATTGCGGAATTACGGTCAGTCTCCATTTCCTCGGGACGGCACTTCTCAATGCGGATACGCCTTATGGTAAACTATATCTGTGCCCTGGATTGACACCGCGACCAACGCCGAACCAGCACTCACGGTATCAATATTAGGCCTCGAAAATAATCATTCCAAGTTGGTGAACAAGGTCGATCAAATGTCCGCATTGGGGTGATGTTGCCGCTTGGCGCGATGCCGATGGTGCCCGTGCAGGCTCGGGCCGGGGTCGGACAGGATGTCGCCGAGCAGATTGGAGCCGACCACGATGTCAAACCAGTCGGGATGCAGCACGAAGTTCGCAGTCAGGATATCGATGTGGAACTTGTCTCACTCCTCATCGGGATATTCTTTCGGCATCGTCTCGTCTCCAGTACGGCATTGCGCAATCGCTCACGCTTTTGTGACGGTCGGATCAACTAGAAGACCCGGTTTGGCCTTAACAAGAGAGGGGCGCGCGCAACGCAAAAAGGAAACCAACACCTGAAATCTTTGGACCAGCAAAGGTGGCTTCCATGTACCGACAAGGCGACGTGTTGATTGTCCCGGTAGAATTGATCCCGGAAGAGCTCGATCCGATTGATCGCGAGGATGGCAGGTCGTGCTCGCCCACGGCGAGGTGACCGGCCACGCTCACGCCATCGAAGCTGGAGGGTGCGGCGCTGTTCCGCGATCCGCGCCTGATGGCCATGTTCCTGACCGTGACCGGCGACCCGGTGGCGCTGGAGCATGACGAGCATGACTCGATCGCCATTCCACCTGGGCGATATCAGATCGTCCGTCAGCGGGAATATGCTCCGGAGATGATTCCGAGAACATATTCCGAGGAGATTCAGACGGAATATTCTAAGGCAGCGAAGTCGCGTACAACACGCCATGTCGCAGACTGACCGCGACCTGGAACGTTTCAAGGCAGCCTGCGACTATCCCGGCGTGCTCGACGAACAGGCTGTGGAGCACGAGCTGGCGGCCTATTTGCGGGCTCTGGATTTGCGCCGGCAGATCGTGAGGCTGCGGCTGGGGTGGCGCCTTGAGGACCATCCGCCGCTCAAACGTCACGTCGAGCTGGTTCTGGACACTTGGGCGAAACGACATCCGGACGCCGCGGACGTCCGTAGCGCCCTCGCTGCCGCCGATGGCTCGAACTTGGAAGACCTGGACGAGCCCGCCATCGACACCCGCGGTCCCCCTGCCAATGTGGCCTTTACCCTCCCCGAGGTTCTTGACGGCCTTGCGCATGCTGCTGCCGGCAAGGCCCGCAAGACCTATGATGCCCTTGACCGCCGTTACCGTACTGCCCGCTGGATATTAAGATTCGTCCTGCCAGTCGTTGGCGCTGCTGTCTTCTTCGCCGTCTTGTTCCGGGCCGACGATCCACGCTTGCCGCTCGTCGGCCTGTTTTTCATATTCGTGATCGCCAACGCCGCGCTCGCGCCCCTCATAACGACTCTGATAATCCTGCTGGCCCGGATGCTCTTTGCCGTCAAAGCGGACGACGAGGGAGGCTTCCGCCGGCTGTCAAGATTCTTCCCGTCAGTCATCGGCGTTGCTGTCTTTCTCTTGTTCTTCGGCGGTGGCGGCAGTCTCCGGATCGACGACTGACGCTTCTCGTTCCTGGGCCCGTTTTTCATATTCGCGATCGCCAACGCCGTGCTCGCATCCATCGTAACAATTCTAATAATTCTTGCCCGGACACCCTCTGCCATCAAAGCGGGGGACGAGGCGACCTTCCACCGCCTATTGCGGGTATTAGCGTTCGTCTCGCCGGTTGCGAGCTTTGCCGTCTCTATCGCCTTCGTCGTTGGAAGCGGCGGCAAGCTGCCGACGGACAACCCAATCTTCTCGTCCTACTTCGGCCTGTTTGTCATAGCGGTCTTAGCTGCGGTGGTGTTCGCACGCGTCATAACCACCCTGGCCCGGATGCCCTCTGACATCAAAGCGGAGGACGAGGCGGCCTTGATGGCCAGGTTCGCGGCCAGCACCGCCCGCACGGTCAACAAGTTTCTCGACAGCATCCCGTCAAGCCGCGACCTCACCTCCCTTCAAGGCTTCGCCGTCTGGTGCATTCAGGCCCGTGGCTGGGATTCTAGCCGAGCAGCCGAAGGCGAAGCCTGTCGACAAGCGCAAGCTTTCGTACAGCAGACGCTGCGCATCTTGCGCCCCGATCTCAACGATGAGCAACTGGAACAGGCCGCATCCGCGCCCAGGCCTCCAGCCGTATCAGCCTTCCCCGAAAGGGTTGTCGGGTCGGCCTGCGCATCGTCCTTTTCGAGGCTTGCTCGGCGTTTACTCGCGTTACGGCCTGCGCACTCGCGCTGTCACCGTATATCGTGGCACGCTAACCAGAGGCTTCAGCCACTTCGTTACCTCCATGACTGCTCCGGTTGCTTCCGGCTGGAGCGGTTGCCGGGTGGGATTTGCACCCACTTGAAAGCGCCGCCTTTGCACGGCGCACACCCATCGCGGACGAGGGTAGCGGCCTCACCGCGCCTATCCTCGACCTCTACCATTCCCGACATCGCGTGAAAGCAGCGCGAGATTGGCAATCAATCATGCCTTCTCTTCGGGTTCGTCGTCGCCCTCCAGCTTTTTACGCAGCGCCGCTGTGACCCGATGGACTGTTTGTAGGTCCTTGATCGAGAGTCCATCCGAGAGGCTGTTGACCCAGGGGGCCTGCAAAGCCATGGCGGCATCGAACGTCCGCCGTCCCTTCTCAGTAAGGACCACGAGTTGTGCCCGACGGTGATGCGGGTTCGAACTCGAATGCCACAAGCCCATCTTTGTGCAGGTCGTTGATAATCCGCTGCACGTTCTGACGATTTGCGCCCAGATCGCGGGCAAGCCAGGCGACCGGCTGCGGACGTTCACCCTCCACAATGGCTCCCAGGATTTGCCAGCGGGCGCTCGTGAGCCCGAGCCGGGCCACCAGCCGGTCGCCGGCGGTCAAGAGCAGGCTATTGAGTTCTGAATAGATCAAGCATGAGGTTGGTCAGGGCGTCGCCGGCTGGCGTTCGTCGGGTCTTGAGCATGTGTCACCATAAAACTTTATTGACATCATAATGTCAATACCGTAGTATCTATCGTACCACGTGGACACCATACAACCAACCGAACGGAGCTTGTCATGTCGCAGCTACGGCCGCTGGACCCTGCCTTCCCGATCGAACGTCAGGTCGGAACCGATACCGGCCCCGTCGTGCTGGTGAATGTCTTCACACTCGATAAAGCCGACGAGCAGACCTTCCTGAAAGTCTGGCAAGACGATGCTGCATTTATGAAGCGGCAGCCGGGCTTCATCTCCACCCAGCTTCATCGCGCGATCGGCGAAAGCCCCACCCATCTGAACTATGCGGTCTGGCAAACGACCGCCGACTTCCGGGTCGCGTTCACGCACCCTGAGTTCAGAGCGAAAATCTCGGCCTATCCCTCTTCCGCCGTCGCTTCCCCCGCACCTGTTCCAGAAGGTCGCGGTGCCGGGCATTTGTGTCGCGTAGCTCGGCACGCCAGTGTTTGGAAAGGAGATCGGCAATGGGACTGAAGAGCACCACAGAACGCTATGGGGCCATGGTGGTATCGATGCATTGGCTAAGCGCGCTGCTGATCATCGTTCTCATCGCTTCGGGGTTTCGCGCGGCCAACACAATTGATGCTGTGGCAAAGGCTCCAATCCTGCGGGTCCACGTGTCGATCGCCGTTGCAGTGCTCGCCCTGACGGTGCTTCGGATCAGCTGGTGGTGGGGCTTCGATCGCAAACCCGATCCGATTGCCCGGTCGCCGCACTGGCAGGAGCGCACAGCGCAAGCGGTGCATCTCCTCTTCTACGTCGTCATCCTCGGAATGATCGCGAGTGGCGTAGGAATGCTGGCACTTAGCGGCGCAGCGCCAATGATCTTTGGCGGAGAAGGCGCACTGCTGCCGGATTTCTGGAAGTATCCGCCCCGGCTCCCACACGGCATCGGAGCGCGGCTTCTGCTTGCGTTGGTCGTGCTTCACGCTGGTGCCGCTCTTTATCACCAGTTCGTTCGCCGCGACCATCTTCTTCGGCGCATGTGGTTCAGCAGATGACCGGCCACCCAGGATACACGTCTTATAGTCGCGGCGAACATGCATGAAGGGCCGGAGAAAGCATGATCAAGATCATCCATCCAGTGGGCGGTGCGATTGCGCCTCTGACGATTGCGACCTTCTGGCTCTCAACGGCCTCACCGAGCTGGTTGGGTCGCACGAGACCGTACGACCTCTGGCGCGCATGGCGTTGGCGTAACCGACCGGCTTTGGCCAACCCTCGGGCTGCAGGATCACATGAATTGGGGACTCCCGGATGGTGTCTATTGTGAATGCCGACGAGCGTACGGTCTTTAGCACGGCTTGAGCAATTCACGCGCGACAATCAGCTTTTGGACTTCAGTCGCGCCCTCATAGATGCGTAGCGCCCGGATTTCGCGATAGAGGCTTTCGACGATCTCGCCCTTTCGGACGCCGCGGCCGCCAAACATCTGCACGGCCCGATCGATCACGCGTTGCGCCGTCTCGGTCGCCGCCAGCTTTGCCATCGCAGCCTCGCGTGTTGTCGGCAGCTTCTGGACGTCGCGACGCCAGGCCGCGCGATAGGTCAAGAGCGCCGCTGCATCCGTCTCGGTTGCCATGTCGCCGAACGCGGCCTGGGTCAGCTGCAGATCGGACAAGGTGGCTCCGAACATGCGTCGGTTGCGTGCATGCGCGAGCGCCTCGTCGAGCGCCCGTCGCGCAAAGCCGAGTGCCGCGGCCGCCACCGACGCCCGGAAAATGTCCAGCGTCTGCATCGCGAGCTTGAAGCCGCCGCCCGGCGACCCGAGGCGCCGGCTCGCCGGAATCCTGCAATTCTGCAGACGCAGCGTGGCGAGCGGATGCGGGGCGATGATATCGATGCGATCGGCGATGCCAAAACCGGCATCCTCCGGAAACACCACAAACGCGGAGATGCCGCGAGCCCCCGGCGCCTCCCCCGTCCGCGCAAATAGGGTATAGATGTCGGCGATGCCGCCGTTGGAAATCCAGGTCTTCTCGCCGTCGAGGATGTAGTCGTCGCCATCGGCTCGCGCCGCGCAGCTCATGGCCGCGACATCCGACCCGGCCTCCTTCTCGGAGAGCGCAAACGCCGCCAGCCATTCGCCCGAACGAACCTTCGGCAGCACGGCATGGCGCAGCTCGGGCGAGCCGCCAAGGGCGATCGCCCCGGATCCCAGGCCCTGCATGGCGAACGCGAAATCGGCCAATCCATCGGCATAGGCCAGCGACTCGCGCGACAGACAGATTGAGCGGGAATCGATCGTGGTTACATCACCATCTGCAGTGGCCACCGCGCAATCGAGCAACCCCGCGGCACCCATCGTCCGCACGAGCTTGCGGCACGCGCCGTCGACATCACCGTGGTCGATGGCATCGAGGCTGCCCCACATTACAAACCGATCGAGCGCCTCGCAGACGGTGCGGTGACGCGGTTCGAAGAACGGCCAATCCAGCCACTCGCGGGACATCAGCTTCGCAACAGTTTCCATTCGCAGCCCTCAAGGATCAGTTTGCGCGCCCTCACGCGAGGCTTCATCAAGAAGCGGGTAGAGCCGGCCGCTTCGCGGTCGAGCGAGACCCAGCGCATGGATTTCCCGCCTTCGCGTGCCGCGCGGCCTCGTCAAAATTATTTTATATCTGAACTATTTACTCCTCAAGCGATTTGTCAAAGCGGTCTGGCGCGCTTGCAAGAAACACAGCAAGCGGCCTATCGCTGCAGCACGAGATCCTGCACCAACAAGCGCTCCGTATAGCCGATCGGATGGAAACGCGATTCAGGCACCTTGAATTTACTTTTGACCTTAAGTATCTTGCGTGTCGAGACGTCGTCAGGCTCTTGTGACGGCGCGATACGAGCAAGCCAGGTTCGTCCCAGGAATTGACAATCCGAGGACACGACGCTGTGTTGTCGCCAGAACAGAGCCCGCAACCAATCTCTGGAGGAGTTAATTGCCCGCAAATGAGTCTGCGCTGACCGAGAACAGGCCTGACGAGGAGGCCGAGTATCGGGCCCAGACGAGACTTTGGCTCCGCCTGCTTGCCTGCACGACTTTGATTGAAGCAGAGCTGCGGCGTCGGTTTCGCGAGGAATTCGATTTCACGATGCCCCGGTTCGATGTTCTCGCCCAGCTTGACCGCGAGCCGAGCGGCCTGGTTTTGGGCGAGCTGCCCAAGCGGCTGATGGTTTCGGCGGGCAACCTCACGCCCATCGTGGACCGCCTCGTCGAGGATGGATACATTACCCGGACGCCTTCGAATCTCGATCGCCGGGTGCAGATCATCTGCATGACGATCGAGGGCAGAAAGGTGTTCCGCCGCATGGCGAAGCGGCATGGCGTATGGCTCGCTTCGCTCTTGGCGGAGTTTCCGCCGGACCGTGTCAACGGCTTGATCGTCCAACTCGACGAGCTGAAGGGCTCCGTAAGGGACGCGCTGCAAAGGACGTGAGATCCAGGGCGCGACCGCATCCAAGAGCTGTCGCGCGCTAGCGCCGCAGCCGGTATCCCGCGGCTTCGCGGTCCCACGTATCTGATGTCATGCCCGCCTCGCGCAACGCGCCCTTCTTGACCTTGCCATTTTCCGTCAATGGCATCTGGCTGACAAAACGCACAAACCTCGGAACGGCGAAATAGGCAATTTGCCCTTCGCAATGGCGGAGAATTTCGGCGGGCTCCAACGTTCGATGCGGCTCCAGCTGAATGGCCGCGGCGACCTCATCCTCTCCCAGCTCCGAGGGAAGCGGGTAGATCGCGCACGCAACCACCGCCGGGTGCTTCAGGATGACCTGTTCGACCTCCCACGAGGAAACATTCTCGCCGCGCCTGCGGATCGAATCCTTCATGCGATCGATGAAACGATAGTGGCCGTCGGAATCGCGAACGACCCTGTCACCGGTATGGAACCAGAGATTTCGCCATGCCTCGACCGTCTTGTCGGTCGTGCCGAAATATCCCGTGGCGAACGCGAACGGCTCGGACGCACGCAGCACGAGCTCTCCCGCCTGACCATCCGGAAGTTCCGCGTCGTCAGCATCGACGATCCGGGCCTCGGCGCCTCCCGCCAGATAGCCCATTGTGCCGGGACGATCGGAGGGGATCGAACCCGCGAACACGAAATTGGTCTCCGTCGAGCCATAGCCATCCACCATCGGTACGCCGAAGCGCTCAAGGAACGGCCGGTGGAATTGCCCGGGCACGCCGCCGCCAAGCGCGACGCGGATGCGATGGGCGGAATTGTCGGCCTTCTCCGGCTGCGCCAGCAGCATCATCGCCATCGCGCCCAGCAGATAGGCGACCGTCGCTTCATGACGTCGCGCGATCGCCCAGAACGTGGAGGCCGAGAATCTGGACTCCAGTACGTAAGTGCAGCCGTTCAGCACCGCCTGATAGAAGGCATTGAGGGCGTTGGTGTGGAACAGCGGCAGTGTCGTGAACAATACGTCGCCTTCGCGG
Organism: uncultured Alphaproteobacteria bacterium; assembly: GCA_963822795.1. Lineage (GTDB taxonomy): Bacteria > Pseudomonadota > Alphaproteobacteria > Rhizobiales > Xanthobacteraceae > Bradyrhizobium. Next base: position 81,985 of record CAWGJM010000047.1, on the reverse strand, counting down.
ATACCGAGCGCGCGGGCCGAATAGATGCCCCACCAAAACAACTGCGCCTGCGGGCAGCACACGCCCTTGGCGGGCCCCGTGGTGCCCGACGTGTAGAGAATGGCGACCGTGTCGCCCGGCCGCGCGGCGCCTGCCGGCGCCTGAGCTCCAAGAGAGGGCATCGGCACCGCGGACCATTTCATATCCGACGTCGAAGGCGGCTCGCCAATGGTCCATACCTGTCCCGGCCGTTCGACGTCGCCATCGACCGTCTCGATCGTATTCAAAAGCGTGGATTCGACGATCAGCAGAGCAGGTTTCGAATTGCGGAGCACATGAGAAAGCTGGATGCCGCGCAGCGCGGTATTGATCGGCACCGCGATCGCACCGAGCCACGCGCAGCCGAGATAGACCTGTAGGAATTCCGGACGGTTGGAGCACATCAGCGCCACCCGATCGCCGGGCCGGATGCCGGCATCGGTGAGAAGTTTTGCCGACGCCGCCGCAACCGCGACAGTCTCTGAATAAGTCCACCGGGTCTCTCCGGAAACAAACAGAACGCGATCGCCGTATTGCTCCGCCTGCCGCGTGAGAATCGTGGAGAGGGTCCGGTCCGCCGAGGGAAACCGCTCGATCGTGCGCGACCAGGTTGGCGCGGCACGATCTTGCCCGATAACCTCGCTGACGCTTGCCCGCATGCTCACCTCCATCCGATGCATTCTCCGGCTCAGGGCAGCAGTTTGTATTTTCCATTCTGGATCTGGACCATGATGCGCGAACGGTCGTCGCCCCCGTGGCGATCCGCCGGGGTAAACGTGTAAACGCCCTGGGTCCCGACGACCTCCTTTGTCGTAAACAGCGCCTGGCGAAGGGCGGCATGGAATGCCGGCGAGCCCGGCTTGGCTCCGCTCGCCAAAGCGCGTTTGGCGGCATCGGCAAAGATCAGCCAGCCGTCGAACGAATAGGAAGAAAACGAGTCCGTCGCCGCTTCGCCGTTGGCCTTTTCGAACGCAGCACGGAACGCCAGCGCGACCTTCCGGATCGGATTGTTCTCTGCAAGCTGCTCGGCCGCCGTGACCGGCCCGGTCGGGCAAATGATGCCTTCTGCAGACTTGCCCGCAAGGCGCAGGAAGTCGGCGCTGATCATCCCATGATTGCCGTACAAAGGTCCCTTGTACCCGCGCTCGGAGAGCGCAAGGGCCGGCAACGCGCCGGGAGTCCCGGTGCCGCCAAGCATGATCGCGTCCGGATGCGAAGAGATCGCGTGCAGCACCTGGGCGGTTACCGACGTATCCGATCTTGCGTATCTCTCATTGGCGACGACCTTGATGTCGGCCGCTTTCGCGTCCTGGACCAGCGAATCGTACATGAGGTCGCCGAAGGCATCGGAATATCCAATGAATGCCACGGTCTTCAGCCCGCGCCCCTTCATGTGATCGACGATTTCCTTCACCAGAAGCGGCGCTGGTTGCGGCGTCTGCACCACCCATGGTCCGTCCTCGCCGGCTGGAACCGGCGCGATCGGGGAAACCGCGATCATCGGCACCTTCATCTCGATCGCCGCGGTCGCCATTGCCAAGGTTTGTGGCGCCCCTGAAGTGCCGATGAGAATGTCGACCTTCTCCTGCTCGACAAGCTTGCGGGCGTTCCGCGTCGATGCGGTCGGATCGGACGCGTCGTCAAGCTGGATGACGCGCACCTTCTCGCCTTCGATCTCTCCAATATAGGCCTGCCCCGCCGCGAGCCCCTTGGCGTTCGGAATGCCGATCGACGACACCGGCCCACTGAGGCCGGTGACGAAACCGACGAGAATTTCCGCATGCGCCGATGGTAGAACGCCAAGCAATAATGCGGCGCCGATGAAGAGGCTGTTTTTAGGGTTCACGGTGCTTTCCTTATTCGAGAAGTCATTTCGCGGCCGGTTGGCTCACGAAGACAGCAGGGCAATCACCCGAAGCGGGCTGCCGGAGCCGTTCTGGATCTTCAGTGGTGCGGCCATGATCACCGCACCGATGGCGGGGAGCTGGTCCAGGTTGCAGAGACACTGCAGGCCGTATCGTCCACCGCCGTGCAGGAAGTGATGTGCCGGATAGGGCGGATCGAGATGCCCGGCCTGGCCGGCATCCGTGCCGATAGTCTCGGTGCCGAAGCCGAGGATGCCGCGCTCCTCGACAAGCCAGCGCATCACGGCGGCGTTCGGACCGGGTGTATGCGCGCCATCATCCCTGAGGTTGGAGTAGTCGCGCCAGCCCTTCTTGGACCAATCCGTCCGCAGCAAGACCCAGTTTCGCGCGGGGATACGTTCGTGACGCGCTTCCCAGGCCTCGACAAGGTCGATCGTCAGCAGGAAGTCGGGATCCTGTGCGGCTTGCGCGGAGCAGTCGATCACACAGGCCGGCGCGATCATGTCCCGGGTCGGCATGGTGTCGACCGAATTGTTGGGCAGGTTCTTGCCGGTAAACCAGTGAATCGGCGCATCGAAATGCGTGCCGGTATGCTCGCCGAAGGTCAGGTTGTTCCAGTACCAGGCAGGGCCGGCAGCATCGTATCGCGAGATCTCCTGGATGCGGACGGGCGCGGCCTGGCCGAACTCGGGCGGAAGAACGATGACCGGGAAATCCGGGCTCAGCGTGAATGTGAGGTCGACGACGCGCACCGCGCCGGAAGAAACTGCGCTTGCTAGCTCCACGAGCTTGTTGGCTTCCATTTCACTGCTTCCGGATCTGTCAGGGATCGACGCCTACCCGCCAAGTTCGCGCTCGACGGCTTTCGGATTGGCCGCGAGGCGCTGTCGGATTTCCTCGGCGACATCTCCAACATAAACCTCTTCCAGCCCGTTCTTGAGCGCCGACACGACCGCGGTCGCGACAACGCGCGGCGCGACCTTCGGTGGCGGCAAGGTTTGAAACCACTCGACGTCGATGGGGCCTGTGAACAGATTGATGACCTTGACGCCGCCGGACCGCAACTCCGCCCGGAGGCTATGCGAAAGCGACAGGCAGGCTGCCTGCGAGGCCGAATAGGCCCCGAAGGCGGGCCAGTTCACGAGCGCGTAGACCGAAAGGACATTGACCCATGCGACGCTATTGTTGACGCCGTCGGCGCCACGCATCCGCATTCCCGGGCCGAACGCCTGGGCGAGGTTGATAAAGCCGAGATAGGCCTGATCGATCTCGTCGCGCGCAACGCTGGTGCCCCGCCGGTCCAGCAATCCGCCGGAGCGGATATATTCCGCCGTATTCACCAATATGTCGACCTTGCCGCCGATATCCGCCGCGAGGTCCGTGACGGATTTTTCGTCCGCAACGTCGAGCGGAACGATCTCGATGCCCTCTTGCGCCCGCAACAGCTTCTCGCCGGCGAACGGCCTCCACGGTTCGGCAACACCGACAAAGACCGTCTTCGCGCCCGCGGACTTCAGCGCAGCGACGGTTTCCTGGCCGACCGCGCTGCGGCCGTTGGTCACGAGCACTCGCCTGAACTTCGGATCAGCCGTCATTTCGCGCCACTGCCTGTCATCCGCCATGTTCGGAGTCTCTTTCTCTGGTGAGGCAAAGGCAACCGCCTGACCGCTCCTGTCGAGCTGAAACGACATTTTGACGCCTGCGCCCTCTTCGCAGTCGGCATGGAGATGCGCAACGATCACCGGCCCGCATCCCATCTTCACGAGACCGACGCGCCAGGGCGCCCGTTCGCGAAAATAGACGTCGCTCGGCACGCGCACCGTCGTCTCGCTATGCAGTGTTCCCCGGCGCGGCGCGTCGACGAAGACAAGCGTGGACGACAGGCAGGAAGGACAAGCCTCCCGTGCCGGATAGCAGTAAGTGCCGCACGCTCCGCAGCGCTGCAGCACGAAGCGTCCTTCGGCCGCGGCGCGGGTGAATGCGTGCGACGTCCGGCTGCGCGCCTTTGGCGGAGACGTCGGAAGCCGGGTCCTAACAAGCGGATTTTTGCGCCGCGGCGGTTTGATCGGATCGATCATCGCGATGGCCCGGCAAGGATGGCGGCGCCGGAAGCAAGGCCGCGATCGTAATTGATCATTCCGAAACCCGAAGCCAGGCCCAGGCTAGCATTCTTCACCTGCGTGAGTCCGGCCGTGCCGAGAACCTGTCGCAGCGCTTCGACCATCCCGAGATAGGCCCCGCCGGCTCCAGCCTGTCCGACCGACAATTGTCCGCCCGAGGTGTTGTGCGGAAAATTGCCGTCGATGGTGAGATCGTGGCTCCGTACGAACTCCGCCCCCTCCCCCTTCTTGCAGAACCCAAGGTCTTCGAACTGCATCATCGAGATGACTGGATAGTCGTCGTAGGTCTGCACGAAATCGAGATGGCCTGGGTTCACGCCGGCCATCGCGTAAAGCTCGTCGGTGTCCATCGCCCAGCCGCCGCGCAGCTGGACCGGATCATCGCCGAAGGCATTGTGCCGCTCGATGGTGGAAAGGAGTTTCGCTGCCGGCAGCTTGAGTGCGGCCGCGGTCTCCTCCCGCATGACAAGGAAGGCCTCTGCCCCGGCGCAAGGCATTACGCAGTCGAACAGATGGATCGGATCGGAGATCGGCCGGGCCGACACGTATTGCTCAAGGGTCAACGGGGCCTTCATCAGCGCGTTCGGATTGCGTAGCGCATTGGCGCGCTGGGCGACGGCGATCCTGCCGATATCCTCCCGCTTTACGCCATAGGTCCGCATGTAGTGGCGCGCGATCAGCGCGAAGCTCGCATTCGCACCGCCCGCCCCGTAGGGATAGACCGCGTCCTGATTGAAGCGTGAAAAGTTCTCGAGCGTGTGCCGAAAGGAATCGACGTGGTTGGTGTCGCCGGCCACGCAGGCGACGATGTCGACGTCGCGTGCCTGGACCGCGCGCGCCGCTCGCCGTAGCGCCGCGACTGCGCTCGCCCCGCCGAGCGGAATCGTGTCCAGCCAGCGAACGCAAAGCCCGAAATGTTGCGTCAGTCCGATCGCGCTGTCGGGCGCCATGGTGAAGCTGGACACGGAGAGCCCATCAATATCAGAGGACCGAATGCCTGCCTGTGCGACCAGTGCGCCAAGTGCGCGTCCGATCCACCATTGCGCGCTTTCGATGGAGTAGCGCACATAGGGAATCGTGACGGGGGCAGCCATCACGATTCCTTCATACGGTGTGCGCGTCGAACTCTGCATCGGCCGCCGGCCTTCTCGATCGTGCGGGTCAGACCACTGTCAGCCTCACTTCAATGTTGCCACGCGTCGCGTTCGAATAGGGACACCGCTCGTGCGCCCCGGAGACGATCCCCTCGGCCTCGGGCTTCTCGATGCCCGGCAGGCTCACCATCAGCTCGACGGCGAGCGCATATCCGACCGGAACTGGCCCCATGGCGACCTTTGCGGTTACACTGGGCTCGCCGGATGGCACGATCTTCCGGGTGCGGGCCACGAGCTTGACGGCGCCGAGAAAGCAGGCGGCGTAGCCGGCAGCGAACAGCTGCTCCGGGTTGGTCCCCTCGCCGCCGGGTCCGCCGAGCGATTTCGGCACCGAGAGCGACACCGAAAGCAGCCCGTCCGTACTTGCCGCCTTGCCGTCGCGGCCTCCGGTCGCCGTCACTTCAGTTTCGTACAGGATCTTTTCGGGCGTCATCATTATTCTTCTCCGGAGTTTCGCTTTCTTGATGCCGCGGAAGCCTCATTGCGCGCCAGCAGCGCGCGGAAGTCGTCTCGCGCCTGGGGGCTCGCGCGCTTGAAGCTCGGACCGCGGCTCGGCTCCAGGCCATTGAGCCGCTTGAGCTGGCCCCACATCTCGGCGCTTTTCAGCGCCACGGCGGCACAATTCACGACAGGCGCGTGGGCGACCTTGAAGCCGAATTCGCGCCCGATCAACAGGCCGGGAAGCACGCCGGCGGGAACCACGACGTCGGCGCCGCGCTCGACCAGCGGCAGGGCGCAGGCCGTGAAATCCTCCAGCATGCGGGCATGCGCCGCCTGATCGCCCGCGAAGGCCGCGGCGAAATCCTCCGGCTTGCAGCCCATTCCGGTGACGTGAACAACGCGACCGCCCAGGCCATACCGATCGGCCTGTTCGTAGTGCCAGACCTCGAAGGCCACATCGAGCGTCACCAGGCCTAATCGCCGGCCGAGCTGCGACGCCGCGAGCAGGGTCGATTCCCCGACGCCGATCGCGGGAATCTCCAGCGCCGAGCGAAGTTCGTAAAGGCCGGGATCCTGGAAATGCCCTATCACACAGGCGTCGAAGCCGCGCTCTTCGGCGGCGAGGCCATTGTCAACCGCCTGAATGGCGCAGCGGAATTCACTGAGCCGCCCGAACTCGCGGTCCGGCGGCGAGATGCCCTCGACATGGACCGTCGTGCCGGGTGCCGCAATCTCGTTGAGGTACTCCGCAAGCCGGGCCATGTAGGGCGCGTTTGCGCTCGCGTCGACAAAACTCTGCCAGAAAATGCGCACCGGCTTGTTTCCCTGGACTGTCGACCCAGCGATAGGAATTGCAACGATCGGCCGGCCGCCGATCAACATACTTCAACCATAAAATAATTTGCAGGTCAAATGATCGGGCGTCGGCCGCTCCGGCCGCTTCGCCGATAACGGATCGGCATCGCCGCCGAACATTAAATCAACAGCGCAACAATCGCCGCCATCCCGCCCCGCTATGACTTTTTTTGCATCGCCGGGATTTGCGCATGTTGACGCGCCCACGGGAAATACTTTAGGCTTTAAGTAATTGCCGACGGGTCGGCCCCGCTGGTTACAACAAGATTGCTGGCGGCCGGATCGGGAGACTTTGATCGTGTCGACAATCATCGCGCTCGGGCAGGCTATCGCCGCGTCGCCGGCCGCGCATTGTCACCGCTCCTTCCAGAATTCATCCGGACTGGCAAAGGCCGCCCATGTCGGCATCGGCCCGCGAGTTCCCGCTGGATGCCCTGTCAGCCCCAGTCAATGGATGGCACGTTTACGCACGACGTCGCTGCGCGTGCCCGCAGCGTACGGCCGGCAGTCGTCTTCGCCAACTCGCGTTCGAACGGTTTTGATCTCGTATGCTTGCAACAGGAGGGAACGGAATGCGCAAAATTCTGAGTTTGGCGGCACTCGTCGCCGGCGTCTTTACGGCGCCGGCTGCGCAGGCCGACATCACCATCGGCTTCGTCACCTCGCTGAGCGGCCCTGGCTCGTCGATCGGTATCCCCTACGGGCGGGGGATCAATGCCGCCTACGAATACAAGAGCGCGATCAACGGCGAGAAGATCCGTCTGATCCAGCTCGACGACGGTTCCGATCCGTCCGCCGCCACCCGCAACGCGCGCAAGCTCGTCGAAGAAGAGAAGGTGGACCTGCTGATCGGCACGGCTACCGCACCTTCGACCATCGCGATGGCCGCGGTAGCCAGCGAATTGAACGTGCCGATGATTGCCATCTCGCCGGTCGGCGCGCTACCGGCGTCGCCGGAGCAGTGGATCGTCTCGGTGCCGCAGCCGGCCTCGCTTCTCGTCAAGGTCGTCGCCGACCGCATGAAGCGGGACGGGATGAAGAACATCGGTTACATCGGCTTCTCCGATGCCTGGGGCGATCTCGTCTATAACGGTGCCAAGGCGGCCGAGAGCGCTGAAGAGATCAAGCTCTTGTCGAACGAACGCTATGCGCGGACCGATACGTCGGTGACGGCGCAAATCCTGAAGGTGCTCGCCGGCCGGCCCGACGCGGTGCTGATCGGCGGATCGGGCACGCAGGGCGCGCTGCCGCTGCTCACCCTCGCCGAGCGAGGATTCAAGGGAAAGACCTACGGCACGGTCGCGCTGGTGAATCCGGATTTCGTGCATGTCGGCGGCAAGGCTGCGGAGGGGATCCAGGTTTCCGCCGGCCCCGTGATCGTGGCCGACCAGCTTCCCGACGATCACTTTGCCAAGAAGATCGCGCTTGATTTCCGCGCGATCTATCAGAAGACGCACGGCATGCCGACCACCGACGGATTTTCCGCGTATTCCTTCGACGCCTGGTTGATCTTCGCCTCGGCCGCGGAGCGCGCGCTGAAGACCGCCAAGCCGGGAACGACGGAGTTCCGCAAGGCCCTGCGCGATGAAATCCTGAGCACCAAGGAACTGGCAGGCGTGCACGCGGTCTACAATTTCAAGCCGGGCGCGGCCACCGGCGTGGACGACCGTTCGCTCGTGATCGTGCGCCTGACCGACGGCACGTGGAAATACGCGCCGTAACGGGGGCCGATATCGGCAAAAGCGGGGGACGGACGACGGCATGACGAGTGATATCGCAGCCATTCTTGCGATCGACGGTATAGCCACCGGCGCGGTGTATGCGCTGGTGGCGATCGGAACGGTGCTGATCTTCACAGTCACGCGGGTCATCTTCATTCCGTTTGGCGACATCGCGGCCTTTACCGCGCTGACGCTCGCCGCTCTCGACGCCAAACAGTCTCCGGCAACGGGAAAACTGGTCGTGGTGCTCGCCTGCCTCGCGACGCTGGTCGAGATCATCTCGCTGGCGCGCGCTGGTGAGCTTCGCCTGCTGCCGCGTGCGCTATTATCCTACCTGGTCCTGCCATTGGTCGTGGTCGGCATCGCTTGGCTTGCGGTGCGCGCCGATCCGCCGCTTGCCGTCAGGCTCGTGCTGGCGCTAATGCTGATCACGCCGATTTCTCCCCTGCTCGACCGGATCGTGTTCCGCCCGATTGCCGACGGCACGGTGCTGTTGTTGCTGATCGTCTCAGTCGCGCTGCATTTTGCGCTGGTAGGATTGGGCTTACTGTTCTTCGGCCCGGAGGGCGTCAGGACCGAGCCGTTGACGTCGCTCTCGCTCGAGATCGCGGGCGTGCTGGTTTCGGGACAGACCATGTTGATCGTCATTGCCGCGCTCGTCTTCAGCGGCCTGCTCTATCTGTTCTTTGATTTCTCTTTGGTCGGCAAGGCGTTGCGCGCCACGGCGGTGAACCGAACGGGCGCACGATTGATGGGCATCCGGCCGGAACGCGCCGGCACAGTCGCGTATCTCCTGGGATCGCTGATGGCCGGGGTATCCGGCATCCTGATCGCGCCCGTGAACACCATCTTCTACGATTCGGGCTTTTTGATCGGCCTCAAGGCGTTCGTCGGCGCCATCGTCGGCGGAATGACCAGCTATCCGGGAGCGGCGATCGGCGCCGTCGGGGTCGGCATCCTCGAAAGCTTCGCGTCATTTCAGAGCAGCGCCCTGAAAGACGTTATCGTGTTCTCCCTGTTGATCCCGATCCTGGTCTGGCGGTCCCTCGCCGCGTTGCATTCCGAAGAGGAAATCGAGGAATGACGCGCCTGCAAATTCACCTTGCCGCCGCAGCCGCGGTCCTGTGTTTCGCCGCGGCGCCTTACGTCCTCAGCCCGTTCAGCATCACGCTGCTGAATTACATCGGCATTTACTCGCTGGTTGCGATCGGACTAGCGCTGCTGACGGGCGTCGGCGGAATCGTATCCTTTGGCCAGGCGGCGTTCGTCGGCATCGCCGCCTACGCTACAGCGTGGGTGTCGGCGTTGAATGGATACTCGCCCTGGCTTGGGCTCGCGCTGGCGATCGTCGTTACCTGCAGCGTTGCGGCCTTCCTCGGCGTCGTCACCTTGCGCCTGCAGGGTCATTTCCTCTCGCTCAGCACCGTCGCCTGGGGTCTGGCGATCGCCTTCCTGTTCGGCAATGTCGATGGGCTCGGCAATTTCAACGGCATCTCGTCGATCCCGCCGATCTCCATTGGCTCGATCGCGCTGGTCGACAGCTCAAAGATCTATTTCCTGATCTGGGGAATCGTCGCGGCCATCCTGTTCCTTGGCTACAATCTGCTCGACTCGCGCGTTGGCCGTGCCATGCGTGCCCTGCGCGGCGGCAACATCCTGGTCGAGAGCCTCGGCATCAGCGCGTTCAAGATCAAGCTCTTGACGTTCGTGATCGCGGCCTTCCTCGCCTCGCTCTCCGGGTGGCTGTACGCCCATATGAGCCGCTTCATCAGCCCCGGCCCCTTCGATGCCAGCATGGGTATCGAGTACCTGATGATGACCATGGTCGGCGGGGCGGGCAGCCTGCTCGGCGGCGTCGTCGGGGCCACCATCGTCACGCTGCTGAAGAACAGCGTGCAGGACTATCTGCCGCTGATCGCGAAGGGTGCGTCCGGCCAGCTCGAGATCGTGGCTTTCTCGTCCTTGTTCATCCTGTTCCTGCAGTGGGCCCGGCAGGGAATCGTGCCGTTCGTGGCGCAGTTGCTGCCCCAACCCAAACGCGAGCGTCCGCTGCCGGCGCCGCCCCTGCCCCGCCGTCAGCAACCGACGCCGGGCGAGACCCTGCTCAAGGTCCAGGGCGTCGAACGCCGCTTCGGCGGATTGATCGCGGTCAACAATGTCAGCTTCGAGGTGCGGTCCGGCGAAATTCTCGGCGTGATCGGACCGAACGGTGCCGGCAAGAGCACGATTTTCAACTGCCTCACCGGCGCGCTTCGCGTGAACGGCGGCGACATCTTCTTTTCGGGCCGGCGGATTACGCACGACGCTCAATCGCGCATCGCCAAGGCCGGCATCGCGCGGACGTTCCAGCATGTAAAACTGCGTCCGCGCATGACGCTGCTCGACAATGTGATGCTCGGCACCTATTGCCGCACCAGCACCGGTCTGTTGGCCGGCGCGCTCGGCCTCGACCGGCGCGAAGAGGCGAGCGCCCAGCATGAGGCGCTGCAGCAGCTCGAGCGGGTCGGGCTCGGGGAAAAGCCGTTCGAACTCGCCGGCAATCTGCCGCTCGGCAACCAGCGCATCCTTGAGATCGCGCGCGCGCTCGCGGCCGATCCGGCGCTGCTGGTGCTGGACGAGCCGGCTGCAGGCCTTCGCCGCCAGGAGAAGCTGAGGCTAGCGGAGTTGTTGAGGTCGCTACGCGCGGACCATCTGACCATTCTGCTGGTCGAGCACGACATGGAGTTCGTGATGTCGCTAGTCGATCGCATCGTCGTGCTCGATTTCGGCTCCAAGCTCTGCGAGGGCGGGCCGGCGGCGATCCGCAGCGACGTCCGGGTCCAAGAGGCATATCTTGGAGGCGTCGCGTGACGGCAATATTTTCCATGACGGACGTCACCGTCTGCTACGACAAGGTCGAGGCCGTCCGTAATGTGTCACTGTCCGTCGAACAGGGACAGATCGTGACCGTGATCGGTCCGAACGGCGCCGGTAAGACCACGCTCCTGATGGCCGCCATCGGATTGCTGTCCTCCAGCGGACAGATCGCCTTTCAGGGCAGCGACCTCGGGAAGATCGCCGTTGAGGGACGGGTCGAGCGGCGGCTGTGCCTGGTGCCCGAAAAGCGCGAGCTGTTTTCCGACATGTCGGTTGCCGACAACCTCCTGCTCGGGTCCTACAGCTTGCGCGATCGCTCGGATGTTCAGAAGACCATGGACGAGGTCTACGGTCGCTTCCCCCGGCTGAAGGAGCGCCGGAGCCAGGCGGCCGGAACACTCTCGGGCGGCGAGCGCCAGATGCTCGCGCTCGGGCGCGCGCTGATGGCGAAACCAAAGCTGCTCATGCTCGATGAACCGAGCCTCGGTCTCGCTCCCCTTGTGGTGCGCGAAATCTTTCGCACCATCGCTTCACTGCGCGATTTGGGCGTCTCGATCCTTTTGGTCGAGCAGAATGCCCGCGCCGCGCTGGAGACCGCCGATGTCGGCTATGTCCTTGAGACCGGAGAGATCGTGCAGTCGGGACCCGCCGACACCCTGATCCACGATCCCAGGCTCATCTCGGCCTATCTCGGCGGGCATTAGACTTAAATAGCAGCTAGGCCGGCGCGGTCGGTCACACTGCACGCGCCGACACCGACCGTGTCAGCATCGGAAAATGCCGGTTGCCGCCCGCGAACGGCGGCAACCGATTGAAGTCCGCGCGCATCCGATGGATAACATCGGAGGTCAGCGCGTGCGAGAGCGCCTCGGGACTGTCGAACACCAGCTTGTTGCGCTGCATGTATTCGACCCGCTGCGACGGAAGCCGGTCGATCCAGTCGATGCGCGTGTAGATCTCGATCTGCCGGACATCCGGGAAGGTCCGCATGATCGCGGGATGATTCTCCAGATAATGCAAATGCCATGCATTCAGATCTTCGGCCGGCCCGGGATAGTGGACGAGGTAACTGCAGGGAGCGCCGCCACCTTGCGGATGCCCGGCGACGTCGACGGGAAACGAACGCGTCACCATCACTTGGTGGGTGACTTCCAATCCGGCGACAGACGGCAGACCGCTGCCCTCGGCGAGCCTGGCGAGAATGCCGTCGCGCACTGCTGCCGCCTCGCAGGTGAATACATCCGCAAAGCGCAGTTGCAGGGCGAACAGAGGCGGCGGTCCGTCCTTCGCAAAGGGATGCGCGACGTCCCGTTCCAGCGGCGTAAACAGCAAGCCTTCGGTCAGACCAGGAATCGAGCCGATCATCTCGGCGGCGGTCGCGAGATCATCGGATTGGACCCTTCGCTCGGCCGCCAGATCGCGGAAAGTCATGAACAGTGATATCGACATGGCGTTGTGCCGTTGCTCCGATTGCGCTTGTTTTCGAAACTATCGCCCTACCGCTTCGAGTTCTGCGGACTAAGCGGGATCACCAGGTTGCAGATGCCCCACGAGAGCATTGCGAATATCGTCAGGTCAGGCAATCGCAAGATGGTTGGCAAGCGAGGTCGCAACGACCGTCTGATGCGCCTTCCAGCGAAGGCCGTCCTCCCCTTAAACGACATGAGCCAGATGGAGCGACGCCGGCCCACCCGACGCACGGCCAATTTGAACATCAATAGGTCGCCGAAGATGGACGGCCTGGAAAAGTGGCAGTCGAGATGGAGCGTCGGCGTCCCGATTTTTCGGTCCATGATCAATCCCCGCCATGGGAATCCAATGTCGGTCCAAAACTCTTCGACCACCCCATTCATGATATTCAGATAGGCGGGGAAGTAGGCCATGCCGGCCGGATCGCAATCTCCGAACCTCAGCTCGCGATCGAACGAAAACATTGTCATCTCGGATCGCGCACGGATTCCTGGCCGATGCGATAGCGGAGCTTGCTCATCGCGGGGCTCTCAAATCGCAACGATGGGATGCCGGGGAATGCCGACGCCGTCGACGGCTTCCACGACATCTCCCGGCCACAACCATTCCTGGGGATCGAGCCCCGCACCGACCCCTTCGGGCGTTCCGGTTGCGATGATATCGCCAGGTTCCAGCGTCATGCCGGATGAAATATCGGCGATCAGAAACGATATGTCGAAGATCATGTACCGCGTGTTGGAATCCTGTTTCATCACTCGGTTCTTCGTCAGCCAAAGCCGCAGATCATGCGGATTTGGAATCTCGTCCGCTGTCGCGATGCAAGGACCAAATGGGGCGTAGGTGTCCATGCCCTTGGAAAAGATCCATTGCCCGGCGCGACGGTTGTCGCGCGCGAAATATCGATCATCACCGAATAGCCGAACACGTGATCCATCGCCTTCTCGACGCAAATCCGGGTCGCGGTTTTCCCGATGATGACGGCGAGCTCGACTTCCCAGTCGAGTTGCTGGGTCATTTTCGAATTGTGCTGGATCGCGCCGCCGGGACCAACCACGCTGGTTGGCGGTTTTGAAAAGACCACCGGCTGCTTCGGCAGGTCCTTGTCGGTGTCGAGGCTCCCAGCGGACTCGGCGACATGCTTTCGATAGTTGAGGCCGATCCCGAAAATGTTCTTGCGCGGCCGCGGAACGGGCGCCTGTAGTCTGACGTTTTCGAGGGGAACTGCGGAGCCGGCCGGCAAGCGCATGGCGGCACTTGCAAGCAGGTCCTTGAGCGCGGGCAATAGCCTGACGCTATTGTCGATAAACGACAGCATGTCGTTCGGCAACGCAAGACCATGGGAAGAGCCGAAGCGTTCGACGGCGACAACCAGTCTGTTGACAAGCACTCCTAGTCGGGCGCCGCCGGAGCCCGACTATATGTAACCAGGCGCATGATATTCGGGTTGAATTCGGGAGGCCTGCACGACGATCACGCCAGGCCGCGACGGGATTATGCGGCGACCGCTTGATGGCCTGCGTTGTCGCCATAGGCCTCTTCCCGGTAGAAGCCGAGCCCTTCGATCACAGGCAGATCATTGAAGCAAAACAGGCAGGCGTCCTCACTGCTTGAGGCATTGCCATGCTCGTGCCAGGCCCACGAGGGAACGCAGAAAATATCCCGCTCCTGCCAATCAAAACGTTGGCCTGCGATGATGGAATGACCACGGCCCTTGGCGACCTGATAGATGAAGCTTCCGGTGTGCCGGTGCGACCGGGTCGTCTCGCTCGGCCGCAGCATCTGCATGCTGGCGCCGATGGTCTGCATCACGTGCCCGCCGGTGATCGGGTTGACATAGTTCATGAGAACGCCATCAAATGGGGAGCCTTCGGTCGCGGCCGCGTATTTGCCGAGCGATTCATACGTCGGCTCCCATTCATATTTGAACAGAGGCGAATAGCCCTTCGACCATCGCGCGGACGCCGGCCTGAGACCGGGATTGCCCCAGGTCCTGGTCATGTCGTCGACCGGATAGCCCGACTCTTCCTGCTGGATCTTCGGATGAACCGCGTAGAAGTTGGCCTCCAGCGCGTTGACCAGCGGAATATCCAGGCCATCCTGCCAGATGCACGGCGAACCATCGGCCTCGACCCCGTGCTCGTGCCAGGTGCCGTTCGGCGTCAGAACGAAGTCACGCGCGCCGAGCGTCATCTTGTGGCCGTCGACAATGGTGTAGGCGCCGGTGCCCTCCATGATGAAACGGAGCGCGGATGCCGAATGCGCATGCGCGGAGGCAACCTCGCCGGGATGCATCACCTGCAGGCCGGAATAGAGCCAGCCGACCGCAGCGGAGACATCACGGCGACCGGGGTTGTTGAGGTAGATGACCCTGCGGCCTGCTTTCTCCGGCGAGACCAGCTCCACCGAACGCAACACATGGTCGCGCAAGTCGCCATATCGCCAGAGAACGGGCACAGAGGTGGATTGCGGCTCCCAGGGCTCGATCTTGTTGGCGACCGTCCACAATGCACCGGCCTCGTATTTCTCAAGATCCTTGTAATAGGCCTTGAGCTCAGGAGTATCCTCGACATTCGCTCGGCCGACGACATCTTCGCGCATTCAATCCTCCAACACGTGATCCCAAGAACTCGCTGACCTCTCGACTGCTATTTCGAAGCAGCGAGTAGGCTCGACCAAGGTTCGGGCTGTCGCTCCATGTCGTGCTTCTCCGGACGCTCCGCCTCGGCCCAGCCGAGCGGAGCAAGCGGACGGCGATTGATCTTGAGATCGAAGACATCGAACCGGTTGTAGTGCCCGACGATGTCGTGCATCTGCTTCGGCTGGATGCAGCGATTGAGATCGATATCGGCGTAGACTATACCTTCATCGTCGATCAGAGGCTCGCCGACGACGCGGCCCTCCGGCCCGATGACCCCGGAGAACGCGCTCGATTTGCGCTCTAGCCGCACACGGGCATCGGGGACGACGCCCTCCATCGCCGCAATGATCTCGTCCGAGACGGTCGAGCACGAGACGATAGTGAAAATCTTGCCCTCGAAGGAATGCGCAATCGCCCTCAGCTTGATCGCCTCGGCCATGTCGTAGTCGGGTGGCGCGACGGGAAGCGAGATATAGCTTGCGACATGCACGAGCTCGCCCTGCCCCAACAGCGCAAAGCGGGCGAGCGTGTTGATATTCTCGCCGCAGGCGAGCGCGCCGAGAGGTCCTATCTCGGTGTCGTACACCCGCAGACTTGAGCCGTCCCCGCCCGTCCGGGTCAGTTTTTCCGCCCAGGTCGGCACCAGCTTGCGGTGCTTGCCGAGCAGTGAACCGTCGGGGCCGATAAAGACAAGCGTGTTGTAGATCGCCCCCAGAGAAACCGGGCTGCGCTCGTTCACTCCGAGCACGACATGGTATGCCGCGTCACGCGCCGCCCTCCGCACGACATCGATCTCCGGCCCGGGCACGAGCACCGAAGCCTTCGCCAGCTTCTCGAACCAGGGGCTCCCGCTGACGGGATCGGTGATCCAGTTCCAGTAGGGGTAGCCGGGAACAAACACTTCGGGAAAGGCGACGAGCTCGGCCCCGTTTGCCGCCGCTTCGCGCACCAGCGCGGCCGCTTTGTCGACGGTTGCGCCCGGATCCAAAAAGACCGGCGAGGCCTGCACGGCCGCGGCTTTAAAGCGAGGCAAGTTCAGCATAGGCTCTACCTCGGAGCAGAACGCAGATGTCGTACACGCAGCGAAACCACGGGCAGTGTTGGCAGGCTTTCGCGTTGACTTACTTTACATGTAAAAGTATGATATCGCATATTTCTGGAGGACGCAATGGCTGAACGATCTTTCGCCCGCGAGGTTGAAGACCTCCGGCTTGGAAAGGGCGACGTCTTCCGTGGCGAAGGCATCCTCGCGATCACCAAGGCATTGCTACAATCGGGCGTCTCCTATGTCGGCGGCTATCAGGGCTCGCCGATCTCGCATTTGATGGATGTGCTCGCGGACGCCAAGGATGTGCTGGACGATCTTGGCGTCATCTTTCAGAGCTCCGCGAACGAAGCGGCAGCCGCGGCGATGCTGTCCGCTTCCGTCATGTATCCGCTTCGCGGTGCGGTTGCCTGGAAATCGACGGTCGGAACCAACGTCGCATCCGACGCACTCGCCAATCTGGCCTCAGGCGGCGTCACCGGCGGAACGATGGTCATCGTCGGCGAGGACTATGGCGAGGGCTCCTCGATCATGCAGGAGCGAACCCACGCCTTTGCGATGAAGTCGCAAATATGGCTGCTCGATCCGCGGCCCGACCACGAATGCATCGTGAATCTGATCGAAAGGGGTTTCGAGCTGTCGGAAGTCTCGAACACGCCGGTCATGCTCGAGGTCCGTATTCGCGCCTGCCACATGCATGGGAGCTTTCTGTGCAAGGACAATGTCAGGCCGGCTCATACCATCAAGGACGCCTTGAACAACCCGAGGCGTGATGTTGGACGCATCGTACTTCCACCCGCCGCCTTTGAACATGAAGTGGAGAAGATCAAGACCCGCATGCCGGCGGCGATCAACTTCGTACGGGACAAGCGCCTGAATGAATGGATGGGCCCGAAGCAGGGCAAGGTCGGCATCATCCTGCAAGGCGGCATGTACAACAACGTCATCCGGGCGCTGCAATATCTCGGCCTTTCGGATGCCTACGGCAATACGCAGATTCCGCTCTACGTCATGAACGTCACCTACCCGGTCATCGACTCCGAGGTCGTGGAGTTCTGCCTCGAAAAAGATGCTGTCCTGATGGTCGAGGAAGGCCAGCCTGAATACCTGGAACAGGCGATCAATACGGTGTTGCGGCGATACGACGTTCAGGCGCGCCTGCACGGCAAGGACATGCTGCCGATGGCTGGCGACTATACGGCCCAGGTCTTGCTCGGCGGCATTCGCGACTTCCTGGAAAAGACCGAGCCGCGGCTGCTCGGCAACAGGCCGCCGGCCCCGGATGCAACGCCGACCCTGCGCCAGCCGGCCGTGGAGAAGTTGAAACAGGTCGTTCCGGCCCGGCCGCCGGGCCTTTGCACGGGCTGCCCCGAACGGCCGATCTTCGCGGCCATGAAACTGGTGCAGGAGGAGCTTGGCCAGCATCACATCTCGGCCGATATCGGCTGCCACCTGTTTTCAATCCTGCCGCCTTTCAATATCGGCGCCACGACGATGGGCTTTGGACTTGGTCCGGCCTCGACCTCGGCATTCAACGTCAAGGCCGACAAGCGATCGATCGCCGTGATGGGCGATGGCGGCTTCTGGCACAACGGCTTGACCAGCGGCATCGGCAACGCCGTTTTCAACAAGCACGACGGCGTCTTCCTCATCGTCGACAATTTCTACACCTCGGCAACAGGCGGTCAGGACATCCCGTCGTCGCGCGCCATCAACAAGCGGCGGAAAACGAACAACTCCATCGTCCAGGCCGTCAAGGGAATCGGCGCCAAGTGGGTCCGCCAGATCGATCGGACCTACGATGTCGAGAAGATGCGAGACACTCTCAAGGATGCGCTGACGACCAGCGATGAAGGCCCCAAGATCATTGTCGCATCCTCCGAATGCATGCTGAACAAGCAGCGTCGGGTGAAGCCGCAGATCGCGAAAGCCATCAAGGACGGCACCCGCGTCGTCAAAGAGCGCTTCGGCGTCGACGAGGACGTATGCACCGGTGACCACGCGTGCATCCGGCTCTCCGGATGTCCCTCGCTTTCCGTCAAGCAGCTGGACGATCCGCTTCGCGACGATCCGGTCGCCGCCATCGACAATTCCTGCGTCGGCTGCGGAAACTGCGGCGAGGTCGCGGAGGCGGCCATCCTGTGTCCGTCGTTCTATCGGGCCGACGTCATCCACAATCCGACCCGCTGGGACAGATGGAAATCGAAGGTCACCATGGCCGTCATCTCCTATCTGCAACGCCGACGGGACCGCCAGCGTCCGTCCTCTGAGGCGCTTGCATGAGGGATGAGACGGTACGACTTGCGCTGCCTGCGGCTGGCGAGGCGACCGAACGGCCGGTCTCGATCGCAATCGTTGCCATGGGCGGCCAGGGCGGCGGCGTCCTGGCGGAATGGATCGTGCTTCTCGCCGAGAACCATGGCTGGGTCGCGCAATCGACCTCGGTGCCGGGAGTAGCCCAGCGCACCGGCGCCACGATCTATTACGTCGAGATGATGCTGCCGCTGGAAGGCCGCAAACCGATCCTGTCGCTGATGCCGACCCCCGGCGACGTCGACGTCGTGATGGCTTCGGAGTTCATGGAGGCAGGCCGGTCGATCCTTCGCGGGATCGTCACGCCGGAGCGCACGACCCTGATCGCTTCCAATCATCGATCGTTCGCGATCGGCGAAAAAATCGCAGCGGGCAATGGAATCGCGGACAATAACGCCGTCACAGCCGCGATCGGGGTTACCGCGAAGAAGGAAATCATCTTCGACATGGATGCGCTGGCCGTCAAAAACGGCAGTGTCATTTCCGCCGCCATGTTCGGCGCACTGGCCGGCGCCGGCGTGCTGCCCTTCAGCCGCGAAAGCTATCTCGATGTCATCCGCGCCGGCGGCAAGGGCGCCGAGGCCAGCATCCGCACGTTTGATGCCGCGGCGCAAAGAGCTCACGACAATTCGGTGCCTACGCCGCCGCCATCGGAGAGTAAGGCCAGTCCTTCCCTCCCCGCGATATCGGACAGCCGGTTGGCACCACTGCTTGCGCGGCTCCAAAACGAACTGCCGCAGGCTGTCACCAGCATGGGCTATGCCGGGTTGAGGAAGGTGGTCGATTTCCAGGACGTTGCCTACGGGGCGGAATATCTCGACATTCTCCGCTACCTCCACGATATCGACGGCAACTGTGGCGGCGCCGAGCGAGACTATCTCTTTACTTCCACGGCGGCGAAGTATCTGGCGAATGCCATGGCCTATGACGATGTCATTCGCGTGGCCGATCTGAAAACACGCGCGGACCGACGTGCGCGCATCGAAAGCGAACTTCAACTGGCGCAGGACCAGGTGCTTCAGACCACCGAATTCATGCATCCGCGCATGGAAGAGGTCATGGGCATGATGCCGGCGGGTTTTGCTCGCTGGCTGGTCGCGCGCCCGCGACTGGCCGGTTGGCTCGATCGTCACGTCAACAAAGGACGCCGGGTGAGGACCTACTCGCTGCCTTGGTTCCTGGGACTCTACATCGTGGGCGGCCTTCGCGGGATGCGCCGCCGCTCGCAGCGGCACGCGGTCGAGATGGCGCATCGCGATGCATGGCTGAAAGCCGCCACCGATGCAGTCGGCATGAACTATCAATTGGGTGTCGAAATCCTGCAATGCCGCCGCCTGATCAAGGGCTATTCCGACACTCATACGCGTGGATTGTCGAAGTTCGACAAGGTCATGTCGGCGATCAAGCTGGTCGAGAAGCGCCAAGATGCCGCCGACTGGGCGCGCCGTCTGAGGCAAGCCGCCCTCAAGGACGGCCCGGGTCAGGAGCTGGAAGGAGCGATAGAAACCGTCAAGTCGTTTGCGTGATCACGGCGATTCCTTGCGTTGCCGCGGACCGCTGCGGCATGCGCGCCAGGCCATTTGTTGACCGCAGAAGGGTGGTTTCGATTGCCGATCACGCCGAGGGACCTCAGAATAACGCGGCTTGACTACGATTCACGTTACGCTGATCCAGGAGGCATTTTCGATAAAGCTTCGCCCCTTCCGATCGAACGAAACGCCCTGTTGTTCGCTGAAAGTTTTACGATGCCGGTAGCACTCAAGGACGACACGTCTGTGGTTTTGGGACAACAGGAAACGCGGCTCTGGCTGCAGATCCTGTCGTTGCATGGCGACATCTTTTCGTCGCTGAATGCGGTACTCAACGCCGAGTTCGGGCTTTCGGTGGCCAAGTTCGACGTCCTGGCGCAACTCGATCGTTACAAGGAGGGATTGGCGCTCGGCCAATTGTCCCAGAATCTCAAAGTGTCCGGTGGTAACGTATCGGGGCTGGTGCAGCGGCTGCTCGCCGATGCGTTGATCAGTAGGGAGATGTCTCGCGAGGACCGACGCTCCTTCATCGTGCGCTTGACCCCCAAGGGCGAAGCCGTGTTCAAGAAAGCCGTTGCCGTTCACAAGAAACATCTCAGTAAACGCTTTGAGAAGGTATCGGCCCGAGAACTCGAACACGCTTTCACCGTCTTGCGATCGCTCGTTCAAGAGGTGAGGAGCGATGACAGAAAGAAAAGTGGCAAGCCATAATGCGCAAAGAATCGAGAAGCAGGTGGAAATCGGGCCCGCCACGAACCAAGGACCAGTTGGAACTCTACATTCCTTATTTGTTCAACCGCCTGTCCAATCGCTGGAACCTCGATCAAAATCGCGACCTCGGCGAGCACGGCATCAACAATGTCGTCTTTCGCACGCTGTCGGTGCTCTACATCTACAGAACCTTGACGGTCAACGAGATCGCGGTGCTGGCGGTCACTGAGCAGTCGACCGCCAGCAGGATGGTGGAGTCCATGGTCTCGTCAGGCTGGGTCAAGCGCGAGATCGCCGAGGAAGACCAGCGTCGTCGGGTCGTCGCGCTGACCGATGATGGCGAAGCGCTGCTGCGGAGAATCTGGCCGATCATGGAAAAGAGCTACAAAAGGCTCGTCGACGGCGTTGATCCCGATGAGATCGAGATTTGCGGGCGCGTGCTCGCAAGGATGGTCGAGAACATTCGTCAGAACCAGATCTGACGCGATCGAAGGTGCGCCGATCATGTCGGCAAGCCGGCGAGACTGGTGCCGCCGCAGACGTAAAGGATCTGGCCGGTCACAAAGCCGGAGCGCTCATCCAGGAAGAAGTCGATCGCGTGAGCGACGTCCTCGCGTGAGCCCAACCGCCCGACGGGCACGTTGCGGGCAATCTTGTCCTGCAACTCGGATTCCTTCGGCACGATGCTCCAGAAATTGTCCGTCAGGATCGGACCTGGTGCGACGACATTCACCGTGATGCCGGCAGAGGCCAGCTCCAGCGCCCAGGTCCGCGCCATCCCGTGCACGCCGGCCTTGGTTGCGGCGTAGGCCGAGCGGGTCGGCATGCCCATCGAGGCGCGCGAGCTGACAAAAACAAGGCGCCCGAAACCGCGCTCCCGCATTCCCGTCAGCGCAGCCTGGGTGAGGACCATCGGCGCGCCAAGATGCAGTTGCGCCAGCGTGAGGATGTGTTCCGGTCTAGCGTCCGCCAACGGGTTCGGAAGAATCATGCCGGCGTTGTGGACGAGATGATCGATGGCGACGTCCTGGCAGACCTCTCTGGCGACGTCGCGCGCTTCATCGAGCCTGGTCAGGTCGGCCTGGTAGGCCACGAGCAATTCATGGGTCCAGGCTGGTTTCTCCAGGCCGACGGAAATCACCCGCTGGCCTCGTTCAACCAGCTTTCGCGCCAGGGCTTCGCCGATGCCGGAGTTCCCTCCGGTGATGAGGGTGGTGCGGATCGCCGGACCTTGCATCAGACCTGACGCCTCTTCAGAGCCCGCATGTCGTGAAATGAGCCCTCTAGCATCAACTCGGCCACCAGATCCTTCAGACCGCCACGCTGAATCTTCTCCGTTGCGGTCAGCGGCAATTGATCGACAAAGCCGATCCAGCCGGGTGCTTTGTAGTAGGCCATCTGCTCCAGGCACCAGCGAACGATTTCTTCGGCCATCGCGCGGTCGGCGCCGGATCGAGCGGCAATGACCAGCGCAACGACCTCGTCGCCGCGAACCTGATCGGGCGTCGCCGCCACGGCCGCCTGCCGAACCAGCGGATTGCGATTCAGGACCGTCTCGACTTCCACGGCGGCGATGTTCTCGCCGGAACGGCGGATTACATTCTTCTTGCGGTCGACGAAATGCAGATCGCCATCGGCGTCGCTCGACACGATATCGCCGGTGCGAAACCATCCGCCCTTCCATGCTTCGTCGGTGGCCTCGGGATTCTTGAGATATTCCCGGAAAAAGCCGTAGCGTGGATCAGCGCCGGCGCGCCGCACCAGCAACTCGCCGGGTGTTCCGACCGACACATCGTTCTCGTTGTCACCGACGATGCGAACCATGACATCCCGATCGGGACGGCCAAAACAACTCGTGCCGATCTTGCGCGGTTCTGAACTCGCACCGATGACGCCACCGCTTCCGGTCTCGGTCATGGCCCAGGCCTCGATCAGAGGAAATCCGAAGCGCTCCTCGAACGGCCCATGCAGCAATTTGTCGACGCCGGCGCCGAACCCAAACCGCACCGAATGCGCCTTGTCCTGCGCCGACGGCGCTGCGCTCATCAGCATCGAAGGTATGACGCCCAGATAATGCAAACAGGTGGCACGGCTCGTGCGGACCGAATCCCACCATGTGCCTGGATGGAAGCGATCCAGCATGGTGAGGCATCCGCCGACCGACACCATGGCCATGACCGACACCGCCATCGCATTCATGTGAAAGATCGGTAGTGGCGTGATCATGCGCTCCTGATCGGCCCTGAGGTCGATGAGGCCGCCGACATCGCGGTACCAGTCGCCGCAGTGCAGGAAATACTGGTTGGTAAGAACGCAGCCTTTGGGCTGGCCTGTCGTCCCGGACGTATACAGCAGCGCGCACTCGGTGGAAGCATCGCCGGCGGTCGGCGACGCCGCGCCGCCAAAGGGTTTTGGAACGTCGCAAGTCTCCGTCGCGACCGGCATCACGCGCCCGGCATTCCCAGCGGCCATCTGCAATTCCTCACGCCGTTCTTCAAGCACGAACGCCGCATTCATTTCGGAATGACCGACGATATATTCGAGCTCGCTCAATCTGAGGTCGGGATTGATGGGCACCACCGACGCACCGAGCCCATTGAGCGCAAACCATATTTCCAGGAAAACGGGCCTGTTCTGCAAGAGAAGGCCGACCCGATGCCCCTCGCCATAGCCGCGTTCGGCCAGCTTCGACCGCCGGCGTTCGACCCGCTCCAGCATGGCGCGATAGCTGATGTCGCCGGCCGTCAAACCGTAGACGGCCGCTGTTTCCGCAAGGACATTGAGAAAGGCACCATCGCCTCGACGCAGCGCAGTCTCGCGAAAACGGGTGAAGACGGTCTCGTTGGTCAAGAGAAGGCTCACATGAACAGTTGGATGTTGCTGAAGGGAGCGTCGAAGTTGATCAAGTCAATGCGTTTGAGCTTGATCTTGATGGTATCGCCTGATCGGAGCAGTTCGTGCGAAGCCCACCCCGAGAAGCGTTCCAGCGTGTCGCCGCGCGTTTCAGTGTAGATGTAGGAGGTACGCGCCTTGT
Source organism: uncultured Alphaproteobacteria bacterium (assembly GCA_963822795.1). Taxonomy (GTDB): domain Bacteria; phylum Pseudomonadota; class Alphaproteobacteria; order Rhizobiales; family Xanthobacteraceae; genus Bradyrhizobium. The sequence goes on along the minus strand of CAWGJM010000047.1, from coordinate 58,215 downwards.
ACAACCCGGCTCCCGCATCGCTCGCCAGAATCTGCGGCGCCTGCAACAGATGATGACAACGGCTTTTCGGCTTCTGGCTGAACGTACGCTCGCCTGAAAGCCTCTCGATCCGCACCTTCAGGAGCAGCAGGTCTTCATACATCAGTGACGGCTGCAAAACCGGATCCTGTTGCTGCCATTCGAGCGGCATCCAGTAGCGGCCTTCGGGGTGAAACAGGTCCAGCCACGCGTCCCATTGCATCGAATCAAGCAGATACGCCTCGCGATAGATGAAGTCAGTGATTTCCTGCTCCGTCATTCGGCAGCCTCTGCGCTCTTTTCCATATCGGCCGTCATGAACTTGGCCCATGCATGAAATTGATTTCGCATCTGCCGCTCTGACGTTCCGTTGATCACTGCCGTCACGTCACTCTCTTCTCCCGGCTCAAAGAGGCGCCGGAGAATGACCCACTGATTACCGTTGGAGCGAAGCCCTTCCTGGGCACGCTCATACATCTCGAGGTCATCGTGACCGACGATGGAGGTCGGCGCGTTGATGAACCGGTTATACATGAGGGCTCGCTCGTAGAGCTTGTCCGGTGCACCGACCAGGCGAAACACCCAGCTTTCGACCAGGGTCTTGTCGACCGCAACTGGGATGAAGTTGCGCAGGATCTGCACGGCGCCTTTCACCATCACGTTCGGAAAGTAGACTGTATTGTGCCGCACCTGCGCGAGGATTTCATGAGCTCTGGCGTCACCATGGGCTGCGATCATCTGATCGAGATAACCTTCGACATCGGAGTAGTTCGAATGGATCGAGTTGGAAACCCCGGTGTGCCCATGGCCGTTCGGCCAGATCCTGATCCCCGACTGCTCGTAGAATTGATAGGGGCTCATGAAGGGCGCGTAGAGCTGCACCGCTATCGGCGCTTCGGTCGACGCGCCCTGCTCGCGCTTCCAGACCTTGACCGCCGTTCCAGCCGAGCTTTCGTGCGCCACCATGGGATGACAGGTGTCGGTCTGGTTCTCGACCAGCATCTTCCAGTTACAGGTGTGCATATATCGGATGGGTGCGGCCTGGATCGCCAGCTTCCCCTCTGGCGAGCGGTCGACCATGTTATCGATCGTGGAAAGGCTTTCGCCAAAATACTCTTCAAAGGACACGCCGCTGTCGTTCAGTCGCGCAAAGATGAAATCGCGATAGACAACGACGTTCCTCACTCTCGGAAGCCCCTCGCTCGCCTGTGTTTCCGACAAGCCCGTTGCCTGATAGCCTTTTTTCAGGGGAATGGCGAGGAGAGAGCCGTCGGTCGTGAACGACCAGGCATGATAGGGACAGCGGAAGAATTTGCCGGCGTTGCCGCACGGTTCTGACGCGATCTTGACACCCTTGTGCGGGCAGCGATTGTACAAAACATGGATCGAGCCATCGCCATGACGGCTTGCCAGCACCGGCTGGCGCCCGACGTTCGCCGTGATGAAATCGCCAGGCTTCGACAATTGGCTGGCATGCCCGACATAGATCCAGCTATTCGGAAACAGATGCTCAAGCTCGAGCTCGAATATTTCTGGGCATACATAGACGTCGCGATGGACCTCGGCCTCGCGCACAAGCGCCCGGATTGCCGGGGCACTGTTCCTGTATGGGCCCATGACCGACTCCTCCGTTTCCCTCTAGAGATCCAATACCAGCCGCTCTGACTTCGCGCGGGATACACAGATCTGCATGACCTTGTTGGACGCCTTCTCCTCGTCGCTGAGGATGACGTCGCGATGATCGGGAGTGCCCAGGAGCACGCCGCAGCGGCAGATACCGCAATCGCCACGCCGGCAGTCGTAGAGCACGTCCACGCCGGCCCGCTCCAGGGCGTCAATGATGCTTTGATTGGCCGCGACCGTGACGATCTGACCGGTCGAATGGAGCTCCACTTCGAAGGCGCTATCGGCAGCTGTAGCCGGCTCCGCCTTGAAGAGTTCGTAATGGATGCGATCCGTCGGAAACCCCTTGTCGGCCGCGCGCTTTTTTACAGCCTCAATCATCCCTGCCGGTCCGCAGATATAGATGTGGGCCTCGCCGGGGGCGCGGTCGAGCGCGGCCGCGATATCCAGCCGCGACTTATCGCAGTCATAGTGGACAGAGAGGGCATCCGTGCCAATCGCGCGGAGCTGCAGCAGAAACGAGAGACTCTCCGGCGCGCGCCCTGCATAGTGCAGCCGATACGGCGTTCCCCGCGCCTGCAACTCGGCCGCCATCGACAAGATCGGCGTAATCCCGATGCCACCGGCAAGAAGGATGGCAGGTGTGTTTCCGGTATGCAGGCCAAAATTGTTGATCGGCGCCGATGCCCGCACGATGTCGCCAATCTTCAGTGCGTGCATGAAGCTCGAGCCCCCCGTGCTCGGCTGCTCCCGCAGGACCCCGAGGGCCCAGCAACCCTTTGGCAAGTCCGGCAACGCCATTAACGAATAGGGCCGATCGCCCCCACCAGGAAGGGAAATGCGGATATGCGAGCCGGCCCCCCAGCTCGGGAAGGTCCCGCCTTCCGGGGCAAACACAAGCCCGCGAATGACCGGCGTTTCCGCAGTCGCCGACTGGACTTCTGAGTCTGAGCGGATGGGCATTCATTCCCGAAGCTCGATGTATGATTTTGCATATTTTTATACATATAACATTATCTTGTCAATTGCCCGGCGCGCGAGAGGCGCGGAAATTCGTGGCGGTTGGTAGCGGGGAGCGCTACCGCCTTTCCCCACACCAACCAAACCTACGATATCTTCTTCAATCTTACGCATGACGTAGTTCGCTGACGCCTGAACGACCGGACTCTTACGCCCTCCGAGAGCGAATGTGGGAAAGGACGTCTACCTGTGTCGGGACTCAGTTGGGAAAGTCGCGCACAATCGGACGGCGATCGCGTGATGTCGGCGCAAAGGGAACCCCAAGCGCGAAAGGCGACTTTTCCTGATCGCCTTCGCAGGAATGTGGTTGCGGGGGTCGCCACACCCGATTCTGGCGATTGGCCAAACGGGAAATCCCGAGGTCGTTGCATGAACGGATGCGGGCCTACGGCGCCCGCGTCCCGAACGCAGTGCATATCTCATAAGCTATTGATTTTTCTTGCCGTGGCAGGTGTTTCTCTCGGGGAGAACGGTAGTAGCCAACTAGGTCCAATGGGTGGCGCCCCAACGGACCTAGCATGCATGCTCGCCCAGTTCGGCAGGCCCGCTGTGCGCCACAGTTCAATTCCCGGAGACGCAACCACCGATACCGACATTCGTTGATCATAGCCATCTGATGCGTGGTTCGGCTCGGTCGCCTATACCATCGGTCAGATCGATCGCGGGAATGAAGCGCAGCGTGGTCCGAACCACGCACCTTGCCGCGTTTCTGCACCCGCAGGATTCCCGGCAGCAACCGCGCCGGTGCTAAGGCGGCGGCCTGCAAGAGTGAACGGCGGGAAACTAGCAACAAGGATTCCCCGGATACGTGATCGGCGCGGCTCTCAGACCGTGGCTGCCTCGTGACTTCTGAAGTTGGCCGCGATCGCCTCGCCGGTTGCGATCCACAGATCGGGGCAAGATTTTGCGTAGGTCAGGAATTCGCGCAGCAAACGAAGACGCATGGGACGGCCGCTGCATTGCGGATGCAGCACCGTCGTCACCATGGCGCCCCAGTCTCTTACCTCGTCGAGCTCGTCCTTCCAGAGCGAGAGCACGTGCTCCTTGGGGAAGATCGACCGCGGGCTGAAGCGGGCGGAGAAACCATGCATCCAGTCGTCATAGCTCGCGGTCACCGGGAGCTCGATCGTTCCCGGTTTGCCATCCGCCAAGCGATGGCGATAGGGCCGCACGTCATCGCGGAACGACGAGGTGTAGACGATGCCATGACGCACCAGCGCGGCACGCAACTCCTCGGTGAATTCGCCATAGGGCGCGCGATAGCCGATCGGCTTGACGCCGAGCCGGCGCTTCAGCGCCTCAAAGCCGCGCTCCAGCTCCTCCTCGATCCAGGGATCGCCGGGATCGGGCAGCAGATGATGATAGCCGTGATGGCCGATCTCATGTCCCGCCTTGAGGATGGCCTCGGCCATCGCCGGATGCGCATCGACCGACCATCCGGTGACGAAGAACGTCGCCTTCAGATCAAGCTGATCGAGCAGCTCCAGAAGCTTGGGCGTGCCGACGCGCGCCTCATAGCCGCCATAGCTCATCGTGATGAGGCGCTGCGCATGCACCGCGTCCTTGCTGGTCCACGCGCTTTCCGCGTCCACGTCGAACGACAGGAACATCGCGGACATATAGGGTTTTGGCCAGGGATAATTCGGTGCGGGGTCCGCGGTGTTGGCCGGGACGATCGGGATGCTCGCGAGTGCCTTACCGTCCAGCATTGATGGTCGCCTTCTCTATTCCGTTGTCGTTCAATTTCCACTTGGCAAGCAAAGTACGATACGTGCCGTCCGCAACCAGCGCGTCGACGGCCTCGACCATCGCTTGCTGGAATGCCTTTTCCTTGACGGGCAAGGCAATGCCTGTGAATTGCGACGCGATCGTCTCGCCAACCGGCGTATAGGCGGCGGGCTCGAGATCCATGATATAGGGCAATGTCTCGCTGCCCTGGACGGCGGCGTCGATGCGCCCCTGCTTGAGCTGCGTCCTCGCATCGGCAGACCCATCCGTGCCGACGAACTGGATCGGATTACTGCCGCAATGCGCCTCGCTCCACGCGGCGACCTGCGCCGGGAACATGGTGCGCCGGCTAGCCCCGACCTTCTTGCCGCAGAGCGCAGCCACGTCCTTGAACTCGGCTACGCGGGATTGCTGCACGAAGAAATGCGGACCGCTGCGAAGGTAATCGACAAACGTCGCCGTTTCCTGCCGGCTCGCATAGTCGGTCATCCCCGACAGGATGGCATCCACCCTCCCCGTCGCGATCGACGGCATAAACTGATCGAAGCTCGTCTCCTGCCATTCGACCTTGACACCAAGCTTGCGGCCGAGCGCCTCGCCGAGCTCGATATCGAAACCGGACAGCGCGTTGGTGGCGGGATCGCGGAACTCCATCGGCGGATAGTTCGGCACGATGGCGATTTTGATGCTGCCCCGTTTCGCGATCTCCGCGGGCAGCTCCATCGCCATGGCCGAAACGGTCGTGGCACAAATGAGCGCCCCTCCAACAAACATCCTGACCATCAAAACGCCCCCCATTCAGATCACCGCAGAGAGAAAAGCCTTGGTGCGCGCTTCCCGCGGCGCGACGAGAACGTCCGATGCTTGCCCGGACTCGACGATCGCACCCTGGTCCATATAGACGACATGGTCCGCGACCTCGCGCGCAAAGCCGAGTTCGTGCGTCACCACCATCATGGTCATGCCGCTCTGCGCAAGCTCCTTCATCACCGCGAGCACCTCGCCGACGAGCTCCGGATCGAGCGCGCTGGTCGGCTCGTCGAACAGCATCAGCATCGGCTTCATCGCGAGCGCACGCGCGATCGCCACGCGCTGCTGCTGGCCGCCCGAAAGCTGCGCAGGATAGGCATCGGCCTTGGCCACAAGCCCAACCCGCCGCAACAGCTCGATCGCTTCGCCGCGCACCTCGTCCGGCTTGCGGCCCTGCACCTGCACAGGCCCTTCGGTGATGTTCTCCAGCGCCGTCTTGTGCGGAAAGAGGTTGAAGCGCTGGAAGACCATGCCCGTCTTGAGGCGTTGCCGACCGATCTGCCACTCGGTCAGGCGATGCAGCCGGCCGTCCTCTTCGCGCACGCCCAACAATTCGCCATCCAGCCAGATGCCGCCGCCGTCGATTGCGGTGAGCTGATTGATACAGCGGAGCAGCGTCGTCTTACCCGAACCCGACGCGCCGATCAGGCACATCACCTCGCCCGCCCAAACGTCCAGCGAGACGCCTTTGAGAGCCTGAAACTCTCCAAAGTTCTTGCTGACGGAGCGGATCGCGACAAGGGGGCGGGTCATCGGGCGAACTGCATGGTGCCGCGAGCAAAGCGTCGTTCGAGTAGCATCTGGAGCGGCGTCAGGATCGACACCACGAGCAGATACCAGAGGCCGGCGACGATCAGGAGCTCGATCACGCGCGAATTGGCGTAGTAGATGTTCTCGGCGTTGTGCAGCACCTCCGGATACTGGATGACGCTGGCAAGCGAGGTCGCCTTCACCATGCCGATGAACTCGTTGCCGAGCGGCGGGATCACCACCCGCATTGCCTGCGGCAGGATGATTCGGCGCAGGGCGCGCAACCGCCCCATGCCGATCGCCTGCGCTGCCTCATACTGTCCGATGTCGACCGACAGCATGCCCGCGCGCATCACCTCGGACGTGTAGGCGCCCTGGTTGATGCCGAGTCCGAGCAGCGTCGAGAGGAACGGCGTCATGACATCGACGGCCCGCGCCGTCCACAGGCCGGGAATACCGATGGTCGGAAACACCAGCGCGAGGTTGAACCACAGCAGCAGTTGCAGGATCAGCGGCGTGCCGCGAAACAGCCAAGTGTAGCCGGCGGCAACCGATCTCAGCACCGGGTTTGGCGACAGCCGCATGATCGCGACGACGATGCCCAGCACGATGCCAAGCGCCATGGCGAACACGGCCATCACCATGGTGTTTACGATGCCCTCGAGGATCACCTTGGCGGTCAGGAAGCGGCTGACATAGGACCATTCGATCTGGCCATTGGCGAACGCGCGACCGATGGCGACCAATACCGCAATGATCAGAGCCGCAGCGAACCAGCGTCGCCAATGCGCTTCGCGCGCGACCCGCATCTGCGACAGATCGGCAAAGCCTTCCGCGAGTGCTTGCGCTGATTTCATTGCGGGGCCGCATTCATCAAGGGTTGGGCGACCGCGTTCCCGTCAAGACCGTATTTGTCGAGAATGCCCTTGTAGGAGCCATCAGCAATCATGGCGGAGAGTTTCTCCGTCACCACTTCGCGCAAGGCCGTCTCGTCCTTGCGGAACATGATGCCCTGAAAACCCTTGGCGAACGGCTCGCCAACGACACGATATTTGCTAGCCTCCTGCTGCTGAGCATAGGGCAAGGTCTCGCTGCCTTGCACAGCGGCGTCGATACGGCCCTGCTTGAGCTGGTTGCGGACGTCGATCGAATTCTCGCCCGGAACATATTGGATGGCCGGCTTGCCGTTCGCCTCGCAGTTCTGCTTGCTCCATTTCTCGATCTCGACCGGGAAGCTCGTGCTGCGCGTCGTGCCGACCTTCTTGCCGCAAAGGTCTGTGGCGACCTTCGCCTCGCTGTCCGCCATGACGAAGAACTGCGGGCCCGTGGTCAGGTAATCGACGAAATCCGCGGTCTCGCGCCGCGAGCTGCGGTCCGAGATGCCGCTGATGATGAAATCAGCGCGCTTGGTCTGCAGGGACGGGATTAGCTCGGCGAACGGCGTTTCGCTCCAGGCGATCTTGACGCCGAGCCGCTTAGCAAGCTCGTTGGCGACATCGATGTCGAGCCCGACGAGCTCGTTGGTCGCGGGATCGCGATATTCCATCGGCGCGTAGGTCGAGTTGACCGTCAGCCGCAATGTGCCCGTCTGCTTGATCTCTCCCGGAAGTTCGGCCGCCTGCGCGGAGGCGGTAGCGGCGAGTGCCGCAAGACCGAGGAAAAGCGAGAGGCGCGTCATGTCAGCTCCTTTGGCAACGCCGTGACCGGCCGTGTTGATGTCAATCCGCGTCGAGAACGGCCGGCTCGACGACGCCGGCGCGTTCGGTGATCATCCGGTACTGCTCCGGGCCGCCGGTGGGCGGCGAAATTGAACATCTTGTCCTTGCCCTGGCGGCAGAGATCGAGGTCGATATCGGCGACGATCACCTCGTCCGCCAGGTTCTCGGCTTGCGCAACGATACGGCCGTTGGGATCGACGATGCAGGAGCCGCCGATCAGACCGGAGTCACCCTCCTCGCCTGCCTTTGCCACAGAGATCGCCCAGGTCGCGTTCATGTAGGCGTTGGCTTGCGTCACCAGCGTCGAATGAAAGGTGCGCAAGCCCGCATCTTCGGGGGGGCCGCCATTCGGATCGTAGGCTACGGAATTGTAGCCGATGCAGACGAGCTCGACGCCCTGAAGCCCTAGCACGCGCCAGGGTTCCGGCCAGCGGCGATCGTTGTAGATCATCATGCCCATGATTGGGTGTCCCCACGACCCTGCGCGGGAGGCGGGAAAGCCGAGGTCGCCATATTCGAAATAGCGCTTTTTTCGAGCTGCTGGTAGCGCGGGCCCGGCCGCGGCTCGATCGAGCCCGGCAAATGCACCTTGCGATAGCGGCCGAGAATGTCGCCGTCGCGATCGACCAGGATTGCGCAATTGTGGCGGCGATCATCCGGCATCAGCTCGGCATAGCCGACATAAAAGCCGACGCGGAGCGCATGCGCGCGATCGAACAGCGCCTGCACGGCCGGGTTCGGCATGCCGCGCTCGAAATACTGGTCGAGCATCTCGCCTTCGAGGAGCCAGCGTGGAAAGAAGGTCGTAAACGCAAGCTCCGGAAACACCACGAGGCTTGCGCCGCCGCTCGCGGCCTCCTCCAGCAGCTTGAGCATTCGGGCAAGCATATGCTCACGCGAGTCCGCTTTTTGCGTCGGCCCCATCTGGGCGGCGGCAGCGCGAAGGACACGAACCAAGGTTGCCTCCATTCTGTGCGCGCTGCTGCCTCAGTAGGCGAGCGAACTCTTTGACACAGCGTGCAAATCCGCTGTCATTAGGCGGAAACAGGCTGCAAATGCAATCATTCTTGCTAATGATATTTTAGCCCGGAGTATAATCGGCAGTTATATGAACCTGCGCCAACTCGAGATCCTGCGCGCAGTCATTTGCCATCGAACCACGGTCGCGGCCGCAGACGAATTGGCACTTTCGCAACCGGCGGTCAGCAACGCGCTGAAGACCATGGAGGCGCAGGCTGAGCGCGTCAACAACCGGCTGTTTCCGACCGCCGAGGCGATGGCGCTGCACAAGGAGAGCGAGGCGATCTTCGCGCTGCACGCAAAATCGCGTGCGCGATTTGCGCGAGAACCGCTCCGGGCATCTGTCGATCGTGGCGACGCCGCCGCTCGCCTACAGCATCATTCCATCCGCTTTGTCGGGCTTTCTGCGCCGACGTCCGGAGACACGGGTGTTCTTCGATGTGCGGCGCTGTGAAGGCATCATCGAAGGCGTGCTGAGCCACGTCGCCGAGCTCGGCTTCGCGCTCGGCCTGACGCATCACCCCGGGCATCGCCCATGAAGTGGTTCACACCGGCGAGATGGTCTGCGTGCTGCCGCATCAGCATCCTCTCGCCGAACAGCCAATCATCTCCGCGTCCGACCTTGCCGGCCTGCCCTTCATCGGGCTCGAGCGCGGAACGCGCCTCGGCGAAGCCGTGCGCGACGGTTTTGCACGAGCCGGTGCGCCGTTCCAGCCGACGGTCGAGGTGCGATACTGCAATACAGCCTGCGTTCTGGCGCCGGTGCCGGCGTCGGCGCAGCCGTGGTCGATTCGTTCTCGCCGCGCCAAAGCAGCAGCAACGGGCTCGTTGTCCGGCTCACCGACAACGCTCGCAGTCGCCAACATGCTATGGTCGGAAGCAGAGCCCTTGTCGCGTGGCGAAGGCGTTCCTGAACGAAGTTCGCCAGGCAAGCCGTCAACTGGACTGAAAATCGGAGGCGGATTCTTGCGCAAGTTTGCCGCGACCGCCGCACGATCCGGAAAAATGCCCGCGGACGGCATCGAGCGCGATCGGCGAGAAACCGACGGCACGCCGCATGGGAACACCCCCTCGAGCTCCTGGATCTGAATCCCACGCCTGCCATGGTCGCGCCAAGCTCGCAGTCGGTCCAATTCATCGTCGGCGCTGTGGAGAGTTTCCATCTTAAGTCGTTCATTCCGCAAAATGATCCGTCTTCAAATTCGCAGACAGTTCAACCGGCGACAAAGGCGGATATTGCGTCCTCCAGCGCCACATGAGCTCGTTCCACCTGTTCTTCCAAACCGTCCAGTAGCCTTGCGTCGGCGGCGACCTTGCGGCGCGCAGTCTTCGCCTCACGGCTGATCGCGTCGGGAGCCGGACCGCCCAGGACTTTGCGGCGGCGTACGAACGCTGCGGGATTCATCGCATCGGAAAAGATGTCCGTCGGAAGACCCGGTGCTGGGATGCCAAGTTCGCGGGCCGCCTCGTCGAGGGAGGCCGATGTCGCCTTGTGCGGCCGGATGCCTGCGGCGATGTTGCGGCGCACGAACACGCTGACGATCCGGTGGGAGTTGCGCCAGTCGATCCCGCTCTCGCGCACGAGCGCTGCGGCAAGGTCGGTGACCTGAGCCCAGTTGGCGCCGGCGAGCTCGCTCATACGCCTGACCTTGACCTTGAGGTCGCGCATCAGCGGCGCCAACGTCTCGAGGCGGATGCCGAGCGCCCTACCCAGGTCCCAGAGGATCGCCTGGCTGTTGCGGCGCTCCATGATCGGGAAGCCCGTGGGGCCCTTTTCGGCCATCATGACCGTGGCCACGATGCCGAGCGATTGCGCAGCAACGCCCTTGATGTCCTCCAGCCCGTCGGGGTTCTTCTTCTGGGGCATGATCGAGCTCGTGCCGCAGTAGCGGTCGGGGAGTTCCACCATGTCGAATTCCATGGTCGACCAGATGAAGAGATCGTCGGCCAACCGACCAATGTTCTGGGCGAGAACTGCCAGCACGCCGGCATATTCCATCTCTAGATCGTGGCTGAGGATAGCGTCCATTGTGTGCGAGAGAGGAGAATCGAAGCCGAGCAAATCAGACACGCGCTGGCGGTTGAGCGGGAAGTCGGAGCCTGTCATGATCGCGGCCCCGGCAGGCGAACGGTTGACGCGCTGATAGAAGGAAAGCAGCCGCTGCGCATCGCGCGCAAAGACCTCCTCGAACATGGTCAGCCAGTGGGCGAAGGTCGTAGGCTGTGCGTGCTGGCCATGGGTGTAGCCCGGCATCACCGTCTCACGGTGCTGTTCGGCGAGGTCGAGCAATGTGCCGCGTAGCACGATCAACGCTGCCAACATGCGCTGGACATGGCCGCGGAAGGTGATGCGCCGTGCCACCTCGATCAAATCGCCGGAGCTGCGGCCAAGATGGAGCCGCCCGCCGATCTCCTCGCCCATCGTCTTGGTGAGATAGTGCTCGCCCGAATGCATACCACCGTCGGCCTCGGCGCGCGCCGTCTCAACGCCGCGCTCTTCCATTGCGCGGAAGGCCTTCAGTATCGCGATACCCATCTCGCGCGGCAGAATGCCCTCCTCGCTCAGCATCAGCGCGTGCGCCTTGTCGAAGGCGTGGATTGCATGCACGGACTCACCGAGCAGGTTCGAGCGGTGGAAATCGAGGTGGGCCAGCGGTTCTTCGGTCAGCCGGGCGCCGGCAGTGCGGAACCCGCGATAGTCCGAGGCTTTGGTCATGGGTTTTACTCCAGCAGGTCGGTCCGCCGGCTGCGCCGGCAATGTGAAAAGTCGCGTCCGGTTATCAGCACACCGACAAATGCAGTGGTTGCAGGATTTCGTTCGGTCGCACGCCCTTGCCAAGGCTCAGCACGGCGTCCTCGAGCCGGCTCGCGGCCTCAGGGCCGATGATCGGGGCTGCCAGGGATCTATATTTGGCAATCACGCCATTATCCGGCAGCGGATTGGTGGCCGAGCCAATCGGGACATCGATGCGCAGCCGACGCTGCCCGCCATCCCTGAAATCGAGCACCAGCTCGGCCGCGACGTTGCTGATCGGCTCAGTGCTTTCCACGACTTCGACGCGACGCGCCTGTTCGAGCACGGCATGATCGCGCCGCACGGCTTCACTAAACATCGGCAGGTCAGCGCCGCCACGCACCAGTGCGACAGCGAGCGCATAAGGCAGGCTCATTTGGGCGTCGAGCAAGGTCGAGACCCGTGTCGCACCGCACATGCGCACGATGGTCGGGTGCACGTTGACACGGATCGCCGCAAGATTTTCCGGCGACGCGCCCTCGCTGCGGAGTCTGAGCACCGCCTCGATAGCGGCATGGGTCCCGCGGCAGGAGGCGTAGGGTTTGATCGAGGAACGGTGGATGCGCCAATCGTTGCCGAGGCCGATCGTCAGCGCGGGCCAGTCACCCTTGTCCCCGGCGTAGGTCGAAAGGAAGCCGCCCCAGGGCGCATCCAGGATCTCGGCCGGCCCCGTCATCCCTGCGCGCGCCAGCAGCACGGCCAACACGCCGGCCGCCGCCGCATGGCCAGGATGGAGACGCTTTGTCATTGCGCCCTCGCTCATGAACGCCCATGTACCTGAGGCAAACGAACCGGCGATGCCCAGGGCGTTGCGCGTCGTCGCTCCGTCGCAGGCGAGCAGACGAGCGACGGCGGCGGCCGCGCCAAAGACTCCGCAAGTGCCGGTGGAATGCCAGCCGGCATTGTTGTGCGCGTCGTAACCTCCGGAAGCTTCGAGCATGCGCCGGCCGAGATCATAGCCGATCGCGGTGCCGGCGATCAGATCGCGCTCGCTGGCATTGGCGGACAGCGGCAGCGCCGCCAGTAGGGCCGGCACCACGACTGCACCGCTATGGTCGCAACCGCTGGCATCGTCGAGTTCAAGCGCATGCGCCGCCGTGCCGTTGATGAGGGCGGCGGCCGCAGGTGCGGCTGTCTCCGCCCTACCCCAGAGCGGCGCCGGACCGCTGTCGCCATGGGCGATGCGGCTAGCCACGAACGCGGCTTCCGGCTCGGGCTGGTGGACACCAGCGAGCGCGGCGCCGAGCGTGTCGAGCACATGCCGCCGCACTGCATGGACGGTCTCGGGCGGCAGATCCTCCGCGCGAAGCCTCGCATAGAAGGCGGCCAGCGTCTCGGCGGCGGGAGGTGCGGTATCGGGGCGCATGCGATGATCCTGCGGCAATGCCTGCGCCTATTGGTTGCGCGGCTCGGCGTTGATCATCGCCTGCTTGACCATAGTGTAGGGCATCTCCCATTTCGCGAAGATCCTGCCGTAGGAGCCGTCCTTGATCATCGCATCGACCACCTCGGCTACGACGTCGCGCAGTGCGGCGTTGGGCTTTGCGAAACCGAAACCGGCAAAGTCCAATGCGATCGGCTCGCCGATCAGCGCGTACTTGCCGTGATCGGGCGAGTCCCTACTTTCATTGAGATAGTGGATCGCATCTACGCCGATGGCGGCAGCGACAGCGCGGCGCTGGAGCAGTTGCAGGCGTGCATCAGCAGTCTTGTCGACGAAGACGTATTTGACCTCGGGCAGACCCTTGCCGACACAGGTCTGCTGGTTGAACTCCTGCATACGTATATAGAAGATGCCGTTGCGGTTGACCAAGACCGGCTTGCCACAGACATCCTCTATCTTCTTCAACTCGCCGCCAACGGCCGGCATGGTGAAAAGCTGCGTGCCGGTCGAGAAATAGTCGACAAAATCGGTCTTCCCACGCCGGCTCGGAATGTCGGTCATGCCGGACGCGCCCATGTCGATGCGGCCGGTGTCGAGCGAGTTGATGAGCTGGTCGAAGGACTGCTCGCGCCATTCGACCTTGAGACCGAGATGCTTGCCGATCTCCTCGGTCAGATCGATATCGAGCCCCATCAGTTTGAGCGTCGCCGGGTCCCTGAACTCAAGCGGCGGATAGGTCGGGCTCGTGCCGACGACTAGCTTGCCCGCCTCTTTGATCTTCGCCGGCACGCGGGCGGCGAGATCCTGAGCCTGCGTGGGGGTGCAGGCGAGAACGGTGGCGACGGTGGTGCCGAGGGCCAGGCGAAGCGCGCTCTGGGTCGATGGCATAGCAGTCCCTTTTCTCGTCACGTTAGTTGTCGCTGCCGCATTCATTCTGCTGTTCGCCCTTTGATCATCTCGCAGCGCCTCGTTCGGGTCCCGTCGTCGAAGGCCGCGGCTCACGACATGTCGAGAAAGCGATCGAGCCCAAGCAACCATTCGATCGCGAAGACCGCCCCGACGCTCATCAGGATCAGCAACGTCGCCATCGCGGCGACGGTCGGGTCGTCAATGTCGCGGATGTAGCTGTAGGCTTCGACCGGCAACGTCGTGGTATTGATGCTGGTAAGGAAGACAGTGATCGAGAAATTGTCCATTGCCTCGACGAAGGCGAAGGTGCCGCCCGCGACGAGACCGGGCGCAAGCCTGCGGCATCGTCACTCTCCAGAAGGCCGCGAGCGGGCTTGCGCCAAGATTGCGTGCCGCTTTTTCGAGGTCCGGATCCAGCCCCGACAGATTGGCGACCAGAGGTCGCAGTGCCAGCGGCAGCGTAAAGCAGATCATCGCGACCGCGATCGGCCAGAAGCCCGGTCCGATGCCGGTCTGCGCGACGAAGCTGAGGGCGGCCGTGCCGGTGATGACGCCCGGCACCAGCAAAGGTGCTGCGACCAGCGCCATCATCAGATCGCGACCTCGGAAGCGATGCCGGACCGCGACGATCGCAGTCGGTGCGGCGATGACGAGCGCGGCCACCGTCGTGATGACGGACACCGCCAGCGAATTCTGCAGCGCCGCCATGAAGCGGTCGTTCTCGAAGAAGCGCTGGAACCATTGCAGGGTGAAGCCCTGAGCCGAGAACGGCGTATAATTGTTCCTGCTCAGCGCGTAGAGGACGATGAAAGGCAGCGGCAACAGCACAAAGACGAGCGTCGCCAACCCGAGCGCCGTAACGGTCGGTGAAGCCGACCGCGCGTGATCGATGGCGACGCGCTTCATGTCGCCTCTCCGGCAAAGCGCACCGCGACGAGGCGGCGTATACCGCCGACGACCGCAAGCATGAGCAGCGCGAGCAGGAAGAACAACACCGCCAGCGCCGCCGCCGAGGGAACATCATAGTTTGCCTGGATGCGGTCGTAGATCGCCGTCGCCAGTACCTGCACACGCCCGCCGCCGAGCATCTGCGGGAACAGGAAGGCACCGAGCGAGAGCGCGAAGCACAGCGAGGTCGCAGCCGCGAGGCCCGGCACCGACAGAGGCAGCGTGACGTTGACGAAGCTGCGCCAGCGCGAAGCACCGAGATTGCGCGCGGCGTGCTCTAGGGTCTCGGGAATCGTACGCAGCGCGCCGAACAGCGTCAGCACGAAGAAGGGCAGCACGAAGAATCAAGAGAGTTGGGCCGGCCGTCGAGGCCGGGGATGATGTAGCGCCTCTGCAAACAGAGACCGCGAGAGCCCCGGAAAGACTGCCTTCTGCCTCTCTCAGAACCCCCTGGCTTTAGCCATGGGGAGGTTCAGAATCCGCTCCTTGTTGTACGCGAATTCATCAACGGTTTGTCTCGGCACGACCAAGGTTACTTCGTCCGCCTTGATTATCTGCTCCAGCGCACGGAGCGTCTGCTGGTGGCGATAATCCTTGGCGACGTCGAGCCAGACGAATCAAACAAGTGAAGCATCTACCCTCCAAAGCAATCTGGCCTCAGCCCACTTGTTCAACGTGAAGCACGCCCGCCGGCAGGGGCTTGATTATTGACTTTGCTGAGATCGAGGGATTTAGCCAGTCTGCAAGTGCACTCCGCTCGAGGATGACAATCTGTCGATCATGATAGGGCGCGATGTCTGGGCCTGGCTCCATAGTGAGCATGGTGAAGGCCTCCCCGACATCCTTATTGGCCCGCCGATGCAAAACCAAGACCGATCCCTTTTGGTGAAAAGCCACTTGTCCTTGCGCTTCTTCTTTTTGTCCGGCGGATCAGTGAACTCATAGAAGCCATCGGCGATGATGAGACACCGGCCCGAGGTGAACTCGCGCCCCTCTGATCGGAAATTGTAGACTGGCTTGCCGTTTTGCCCCAGCCAGCTCCACCGCCGCTGGACGAGATCGCCTGCGTCGACCTCCCCGTCGATCGTGCGCACGATCGGCGCCGTATCGGTAATCTTGATGTCTTGGCGCGCCTGGATATTGGGCGTGCCCTCGGAGAAGCGGATCTTGATCTTGAGATCGGCGAAATCCTCAAAGATCGCCGCCGCCTCCACCTCCAATCGATAGTCGCTGCACATGCAGGTCTCCGATAGCATGGACCAGTTGCAACCGGCCGATGTTCTTATTATGTTCACACCATGACTGCAACCACGTTCGATCTGGACGCGCCTCTCGGTCAACGCCGCGCCATCATACGGCGAGACACAGAGGGCGTGGAGATGGTGGAGCTTTCCTGGGGCTTACAGCCTCGGGAGGGCGGCCGGCCCTTCACGGTCATCCGCGCCAAAGGTCGAAGCTTCCCAACTCATCGCTGTCTTGTTCCCGTGTCCGAGTTTCGAATGCGAGGCCGGGGCCGCACGTATAGTTTCTCGCTGGCTGACGGCGATTGGTTTTACTTCGCCGGCATCTGGCGGCCTGCGACACGCGACTGGCCCGCAGCGTATGCGATCCTCACGATCGAGCCTAACCCCGACTTTGCCCCATACCACGATCGGCAAATGGCGGTCTTGAGGCGTGCGCAGCGTCTCGATTGGCTCGACGCAACGATTGCTGAGGATGAGTTGCTGCTTCCCTTACCGGCCGGGTGTTTTCGCGTGAGAGAGGATCGGTGGCCAATCATGTCGCAGCGGTCCGTGGTGTTCTAGGGCGTTCCTTCCGCGACGCTGGTGGCCAGCTCACACGCATTTCCTGAAAGTCGCGAATACGCCGATATGCAAAGCCGGATTGTGAAGGGGAATGCCTTCCCCCTGCGTTCTTGTTCGCCAAAGAGCGGGACAGGCCGACGATGTTCGACTAGTTTTTGCAAACCCGAAGATCGTCGACCGAACGCTAAATTAGGACTGCCTAATGGAAAATACGCGCACACGCTCCTTGCACTTTCAGGGCCGTTCCTACGCCGCCTTTCTCTTCGACATGGACGGGACGATGCTGGATTCGTCCGCTGTGGTGGAGCGGGTGTGGCACGAATGGGCGGCCCGTCACGGCATAGATGCTGCCGAACTGATGGCGACCGTTCACGGTGTCCGGTCTGAGGACACCATACGCCGTTTCGCGCCGGACGGCGTCGACATCGCCGCCGAAGCCGAAGCGCTCCTACTCGCGGAGATAGAGGACGTGGAAGGGGTCGTGCCGATCGCGGGCATTGAAGCCTTTGTCGCTAGAACTCCATCCCAGTTCTTGGGCCGTAGTGACGTCCGCGACCCGCGCTCTAGCGGAGGTTCGGCTACGCGCGGCCGGGCTCCCAATCCCCAAAACGTTGATCGCCGCCGAGGACGTACAGAGGGGTAAGCCTGATCCGGAAGGATACCTTGAAGCGGCCAAACTCCTCGACGCGCCCATCGCCGAGTGCTTAGTTTTCGAGGACTTTGTCGCCGGCATAGGGGCCGCGCGCGCTGCGGGCGCGCATGTCGTGGTGATCGGCGCTCACGCGGAAGCGGAAAGCGGATTGGCTTACATAAACAACTACCACGACGTTTAGGCGGGAAGCTCGGCGTCACCGGCGCCGATGTCGTGGTCACGCCTGGTCGCCGGCTTCACCCATGACGATCGTCCTTCTCGATGGGGCCAGCTACACCGTAACGCCCGGGACCCTACTCGGCCAATCCTGATAGTAGAGAAGATGGGACGACAGGTTCGGAGACCAGATGTTTGAGCTCACACGCCAGTCGGATAGTTCGGCTCCGGAAGAGAGGAGCGTCGAAAAACACGGGCATTCTGCGGCTACATCGAACACCTGTTCAATGTGATGAGATCTGCATTCAACGACGCCTGTGTCGTCAAAATTAGATTGGATGCTGTCGGTAACAAGGTAGAGACAGCACTGATGAGCCACGCACCGAAAATAGTGTGGAAACGCGATGCGCTGGCGACTGAACTTAAGATCCCAGCGCGTCGGCCGCGACCGGCGACGCCCTCCATTCAGCAGATGGCCGAGGTGCTGGATTCACTCAAAGCACCCCATCTGTTTCGCTTCGCCATATTGAGTCTGTACAGGTGGGCTCGTCCACAAGCCATCATCGATTTTGATCAGCAACCCAAGTTGACTGGAACGGCGGCTTTATTGACCTCGCCCCGATCGGTTGGGTGCCTACGAAGAAACGCCGACCGCGCCAACCGGGTCACTGGGTGCCTCGCGGGCTGGTTACCGGTTTGGGACAACGAAGATGCCGCCCGGCGAGCGGCCGCCGTTGCCGAGAATCGGACCGCACCGGACCGCGGGCTGATCGTGCGCAAAGGCAAGCGCGTGGCGACCGTGAAGCGTGCCTTTCGACGTACCGGCGCAGAGCTCGGACTGATGGGTTTCTCGCAGTATAGCTTGCGCCATTTCATGGCCGACCAGGCCAAGAAGCTGTTCCGAAATCTACCGCGCGAGCACCGCTCGTTATGGATGGGCCACGCCGTTCGCGACGGCTCGCGTACAACGGCGCACTACGAGTCAGATGACCCGGATATGCTCGCCGAAGTTACCTTGGCCACCGATTGCGTGATCGCACTGATCCAGCAGCACTGCCGCAGGCCGCTATTTGCTGTTGACGCAGGAAGATCTGCAGCTGATCCGGGCAAGGGTGATTCCAGAACTGCCGAGAAAACAAAGAGTTCGTGGTGGGCACGACGGGGATCGAACCTGTGACCCCTACCATGTCAAGGTAGTCCGAGACACCAATTCTCGTGTGAAATCAAAACGAAAAGGCCGGTAGAAGTGCAAATCGGAGCATGAACGGAGCTTGAACAAAGCGGATTTGCTGTTGACGTGCTGTTGACGGTCGGCCGCCTGCTCTGGCGGTTCTGATCAGCAATTCTCATTTTGCCCCCGGCGCTAGCAGGAACTCACCATGGGCGAGCTTTGAAGGTTGAATCGTCACCATTGTGGAAGCGGATTTCGCCTTCGAGCGATCCGTCTTTTTGACGTTCCGCCCAACCATCGCCGGAAGCTTGGTCCATTTCGTCGTTGCCTTCCCAGGTGAAGTCAACGCCTGATGGGGTCTTGCGGCAGTGTAAGCCTGCAGTGACACAGCCGAAAGCGAACTCGCCGCCAGCCTTGCCGTCGAATGCAATGTAGGCGGGTCCCATCATGTCGAGGAAGTCGTTGTCCCACAACTCCATCTCGACGATCCGCCATTTGCCCTTCAGAAGTGCTGCCATTGTCACCCGACGCTCTCGGAAGCCTTGGGATTAGGCCTCAGATTGTGGGCCAGGACCGCAAAGGTGAAGACGGCCTGCTGGCCCTGGGTCTCGTTCAAGCGTTTCTCTCGCTGGTTCTGATAGGGAAACTCGCCGGTCTAAGCGCGCAGTCGTTCACACGGGAGAGGTCCAAGGTTCGATCCCTTGTGCGCCCACCATTAATCCCTCACAATCAATGACTTAACGGATTGACTCCCTGGGGGTGTGCCCCAAAAAGGCTGGGGCACAATAGGGCACGTCGGCTCGGCGCGGTTGCCAAAAAAATCGCTTCATCAACGCCGGCGCCGCCGCGATCCCGACGGCAAAAAAAGAGATTTGGCTGATCCATTACGACGACATCCGTGTTGGCAGCATCGTAGTGCGACAGGACCAATGGAGCCGGAGAGTTCGCTTCGATTCGGCGTCGCATCGCGGTCGTCAGAGGTTCGCCAAGTAATTCGATGCGGCCCGCGCTACCTTCGATACGCGCCGTGGCAGTGGCTACGCCTCAGGTTAACGAAAGCCGATTTTACGGAGTAGAGGCTGCACCGCACATTTGATGCGTGGAAGCGCGATGTGGGACGAGGGCTTGAAGCTGCCGACGCAAGTGGCGGGCGGCCGGTCCACGTGCTTTGCGGCACAGCGATCAAGATTGCGGACCGAGAGCCGCGTCTTGCCGAGTACATGGACGTTTGGCGAGAGAGCAACGTTAATCGCGTTCCACTGTGCGGAGCCGCATCTTCGGACTCCAAAGCCATCACGTCCGCGCCACTCTGAGATCAACGTCGGGGCAGGGATGCGTTGCCGGTCGCTGCTCCCGCTCAATCGAGTTGGGGGATTGCACGAATACCCGCCACATGTTGCAAATGTGTTGCCTCGAGCGATCCGCCTATTCGCTTTGCGATGACACCGCGCATCACTTCCTGGGCGCACTCGACTAGACTTCACGTAACTGACAAACTTCGAATGCGCTTCCATCCCAAAACCTTCACGCGGATCTAGTAGTCTGCGGTGAGCTATCAGTTATCGAGCGACAAGCGCGGCCTGATGGGGCGGGATTATAATGTCGTAGAACATCGCGCAATTTCGTAGCATGGCGCCCAGGGAGGCACTATGGGCTGCGTCGGATTTCGCGCACGCCGCGGCCAAGCTTCCGGCGCAGCAGCGCGCGCAGCGTCACGCCTTCGGCATAGCCGACTTCGGCGGCGATCTGATCGACGCTGGCCTGGCTGGTCTCGAGCAGGTGCACGGCGCGCTCGATCCGAATATCCTGGAGGTATTCGAGCGGCGATTTGCCCAACACACTCTGCATCCGGCGCGCCAGTGTGCGTTTGCTGGTGGCCAGTGCCACCGCAGCCTGATCCAGCGAGAATCCCTCGGCCAGACGCTGCCGCGCCCAGCGCTCGAACTTGGTTACCAGCGGATCGGCGTGGACTAGGTGGCCAGGGATCGCATAGGGCGCCTGCGAGGTGCGCGCGTCGGCCACCAGATACTTCGCCGTGAGGTCGGCCAGTTCGGGGTTGGCGCGCCGGATCAGGGTCAGCGCCAGGTCCAGATGGCTAAGCGCCGCACCGGCGGTGACGACCGTGTTGGACTGTACGATGATTTGCGACTCATCGAGCCGCACACGCGGATAGCGCTGTCGGAACAGAGGTGCCAACCACCAGGTCGTGGTGGCCTCTTCGCCGTCGAGCAGGGCCGCTTCCGCCAGCACGAAGGTACCAACGCAGGCGGCCGCGGTCAGCGCGCCACGACCCCACCATTTGTGCAGCACTGCGCCGGCTTCGCGTACCTCGCCGCTGGCGAGCGCCTGTACCAGCACCTCCGGCATGATCCGGTTGATGGCAGGCATCACCACCGCATCCGGTGTGTGTGCGCGCGTTGCCGAGGTCACCGGCACGCTCAGGCCCTGCGCGGTTGTGACGGTCTTTCGCAGGCCTACCACCTTCGTCTGGAAGGGCAGCGAGGAAATGTCGCTCATTCTCGCCAGCGCGTTGGCGGTGTCGAAGGCGTCAAGCACCGCGGCCAGACCGGTGTCGAACACGCCATTGAGAGCAAGGATGTGAATCCGCATGGCAAGAATGATATCAGAATTGACATTTTTGCCAACGCCGCAATCACGGCTTTATCTCTGTTAAGCGGATTCAGATTTCCCATAAATCGACCGAAAACAAGAGTCACTATGGCTGGATCGGTATCAAAATTGGCAATCCTGCCAATACCTCCAGAGTGGTCTCTCTCGTAAGTTTACGCCGGCTTTGGAGCCCTTAGTAATCATCGAGTGGAGAAGAAAAATGACGATCAAGTGCGGGTTATTCGTCCGGCTGGAAGCCAAGCCGGGCAAGGAGCAGGCGGTGGCAGACTTCCTTGCCGCGGGCGTTGAAATGACAAATCGGGAGGCGACCACGCCGATCTGGTTCGCTCTCAAGCTCTCGCCGACGACGTTCGGCGTCTTCGATGCCTTTGCGAGCGAAGAGGACCGCCAGGCGCATCTCGCCGGCAACATGGCCAAGGCCTTGATGTCGCGGGTCGACGAAATGCTGGCAAAGCCGCCGTCAGTCGAGCCTGTCGATATTCTCGGAATGAAGAATCAGCCGGCCTGATGTCTTTGCGCCCGGCGAGACGCGCGCAAATTCTACCTGCATCAACTGTGGTTGGCCGTCACCGGTCATTAAATCGCCCCGTACCGGGACGGCTACGCGAAGCAACGGGCAAGATCAAACAGGAGACTCAAATGTCTATTCTTCGAACAGCTTCCGCGATTGCCCTCATGATTGCCATGGGTGGCACGATGGCTCACGCCCAAACGAAACCGGCTGCGAAGGACATTGTCATTGTCCACGGCGCACTGGTGGATGGCTCCGGCTGGCGCGCCGTCTACGACATCCTGAACAAGGATGGCTTCCATGTGACCATCGTGCAGGAGCCGCTCACCGGCCTTGCCGAGGACGTGGATGCCACCAAGCGCGTCATCGATCAGCAGACGGGGCCCGTCGTGTTGGTCGGTCACAGCTATGGCGGCTCGGTGATCACGGAAGCAGGCGATGACCCCAAGGTCAGCGCCCTCGTCTATGTGGCCGCCCTGCAGCCCGACAAGGGGGAGGCCAGCGGCGCACTCATGTCGAAGTTTGCCGCGCCAAACGATGCCATGCGGGCGGCCACCAATCGGGCCACGCCGGACAAGTATTTCTTCATCCCGCCGGCAAAGTTCCGTGAAACCTATGCCGCGGACGTCCCGGCGGCGGAGGCTAAGTTCATGGCGGACTCGGAGCAACAGCTTGCCGAGAAGGCCATGGGCGCGCCCCTCTCTGTGGCGGCTTGGCACGACAAGCCCAGCTACGCCATCCTGACCACCAAGGATCACGTGATAAGCCCTGAGCTTCAGCGTTGGATGTATCAACGCTCGGGCGCCAAGGTTACCGAATTGGCCGCAAGCCACGCTGTTTTTGTCTCTCAGCCGGAAGCGGTCGCCCGAGTGATCGAAGCTGCCGCCAAGTAGACGATGGACCGGTCATCACGCCGCTGATCACTTCACTCGTTCAGCAGCGCACATGCTTCGCCGTTCACCAACACGCGAAGTATGTGCGCTCTGCGGCGGACAACGCGCCCGAACCGCCGGAGCATGATATGGCCGCCGTGCCCACCCCCGTTTCGCCTGTCGCCGAGCACAGGTACCACCGCCATGCCGGGGTGGTGCGTGTCACGCATTGGATCAATGTCGTCTGCTTCACGCTCCTCCTGATGAGCGGACTGCAAATCTTCAACGCCCATCCGACGCTCTATGTCGGCGAGCGCTCCGATTTCGACCATCCGGCCCTATCGATTCAGGCACACCTGTCAGAGAACGGCCTCGTCGGAGAAGCGGTGATCCTCCGCCATTCCTTCGACACGACGGGCGTGCTCGGCGTCTCGAGTGAGAACGGGCAGGTCTCGCAGCGGGCCTTCCCGAGCTGGGTCACTATCCCGAGCTACTTGGATCTCGCGACCGGACGGCGCTGGCATTTCTTCTCCGCCTGGCTATTGGTGCTGAATGCCCTCGTCTATCTCGTCTGGGGCATCGCGAGCCGGCATTTCGGCAGGGATCTTCTCCCCAACCGTGCGGAGCTCGGCCATATCGGGAGAGAGATCGTAGCACATCTGCGCCTGCACTTCCCGCGCGGTGCGGCAGCGAAGCGATACAATGTGCTGCAGCAGCTCACCTACCTCCTGGTCGTCTTCGTGCTGTTCCCGCTCATGATCCTCACCGGCCTCACGATGTCGCCCGGCATCGACAGCGCCGTGCCGCAGCTTCTCACGCTCTTCGGAGGGCGCCAGACGGCACGGCTGATCCACTTCGTCGCTGCATCGAGTCTCTCGCTTTTCGTCATCGTGCATCTCGTGATGGTGCTGGTCTCGGGTGTCTGGAACAATCTGCGCTCGATGATCACCGGTTGGTACGATCTCGGCAGCCCGAGGACGATCGATGTCGAGTAATCATCCGCATCGCCGCCACCTGCTGGGGGCACTTGCCGCAATCGGCGGCCTCGTGTTGTCGGGCTGCGACCGCCTCGCGAGCGAACCGCGCCTTCGTTCGGTCCTCGATGCCGCAAACAGCCTCACCTACAAGGTGCAGCGCCTGCTCATTGGGGTTCACCGGCTCGCGCCGGAATACAGTGAGGCCGACATCTCGCCGGCGTTTCGCCCCAATGAGATCCTGTCGCGCGCGGGCGTCAGGCCAGAGGCCCGCTTTGTCGTGTTCCATTGCGCCGATACCCTAGACGATGGCGAGTTCAGCGTCGATCCCGAGAGCACCCGCTACTATGAGAGCATTGACCTGATCGATGCTGCGCATCCGCAGACGATCCTCGCCTATGACATGAACGGCAAGCCGCTGACCGTTCCCCACGGCGCGCCGCTGCGGCTGCGCCTCGAACGGCAGCTCGGCTACAAGATGGCGAAATACATCATGCGCGTCGAGCTGGTGCAGAGCCTCGCCGATCTGCATGGCGGCCGCGGCGGCTATTGGGAAGATCGGGGTTATGAGTGGTACGCGGGGATATGAGGCACTTCCTCTGATGAGACGAGTCTTCGGAGACCGGGTCGTATGGCCCACCGTATTGGACAGAAAGCCCTGCGAATTGCCAAAGGCGAGTTGTGGGTTGGAAGGGAGAGCGCAGCGCGCCACCGCTGCGTCCTCCCACGCCGGACATGAGCAACTCGTCGGCAAGGTGCTCCGTGGAAAGGGATTGTGGTGGACTTTGTTGACGCCGCCAAGACACGACATATCCTGTGCCGTGGGATCCAGGTCACTGCTTTGGAGCAAGACATGAACGCGCCGCCAAGAATTGGTTCCGTGACTGAGCATTCGGGCAGCGAGGTTTTGCACTGGCTGACAAACGACACGCGCGACGAGCGCTTTATTGACAACATTTTCGCGGAGCTGTGTGTCCGGCTTCAGCAAGCAGGCATTCCCGTCAAGCGGGCGTCACTGCATCTCCTGATTCAGCATCCCCAATGGGTCGGCGCCCGGGTCTTTTGGGCCGACGGGATGCGGGAGGCTACGATTACGAGGGTCGACTATGATGTCAGGGAGCGATCCGAATACATCGGTAGTCCAGTGGAGGAAATCCATAACGGTGCCACCGAGGTACGAGAGACTCTTGAATGCGATCCCTCACTGGGCCGCAAGCATGGCGTCTACGACGAGTGGCGGTCGATGGGCCTGACAGACTACGTGGCGTGGCCGATGTACCACACACTCGGGAAGCGGCACGTCGTGGCCTTTGCAACCGATCGGCCCGGAGGTTTCGATGACGGGCATATCGCGGGCCTGTTGAAGCTGTTGCCGGCTCTGGCGCTGGTCAGCGAAATCCGTATGAAGAACCGTCTGGCGCGAACGTTGCTCGAAACCTATGTCGGGTCGCATGCCGGAGAGCTCATTCTGGCCGGCGCCACCAGGCGCGGAAGTGGAACGACGGTGCGCGCCGCCATCATGATCTGCGATCTGCGTGACTTCACCAGGATCTCCGACAACTGGCCGCGCGATGACGTCATTGATCTTCTGAACAGCTATTTCGACGCGATGTCGGAGCCGATTGCGCGGCATGGTGGGGAAATACTGAAATTCATCGGCGACGGCCTGCTCGCCATTTTTCCGCTTAGCCAGCCTCAAGCCTGCGCAAATCTGCTGCATGCCGTGACTGAGGCCCGTCAGGCCATGGTTGCCCTGAACGAAAAGAACGGCGAAACCGGCCGTGCGCCGCTCAATTACGGCATCGGCGTCCACGTCGGCGACGTCATGTATGGCAATATCGGGTCGCGGACCCGGCTCGATTTCACCGTCATCGGCCCTGCGGTCAACATGGCCTCGCGTCTCGAAACCCTTACCAAGCAATTAGCCAAAACGGTGCTGGTGTCCCGCTCGTTCGCCGACTTGGTCAAAAGCGAGTTCGATCTCGAACGCGTCGGCGAATATCCGGTCCGCGGCTTCAACGACCCAATCGAGTTGTTTGCGTATCACGGCTGAATGCCGATTTGCCGTCGGGCTGCGCGCAGAAAAGGTGAAATACTGGTTCAGCCATGACCGGACGACGGACCATTCAAACTGCCAGCGCCCGCTGCGCCATCACCTTGATCAGGTGGGCGCGATAATCCGAAGAACCATGAAGATCGCTCAACAAGCCGTCGGCTGAAATCGCAACGTTGTCAAGTGCGGCCGCGGACCAGTTCACCTTCAAGGCCGACTCCATCGCCGTTACTCGCATGACGCCGTTTTGCGAAGCCCCCGTCACGGCGACGCGGACGTCGTCCGATTTGGTCTTAGCGACGAACACACCGGCCAACGCAAAGCGCGAGGCCGGATGCGGGAATTTGGCATAGCTCGCCTTCGCCGGAACTGGGAAAGACACGGCAGTGATGATCTCTCCCTCCTCCAGCGCGGTTGCGAACAAACCCTTGAAGAAGTCATCTGCCGCAATCGAGCGCTTATTGGTCTTGATGGAAGCGCCTGGCGCCAGAACCGCGGCCGGATAATCTGCAGCAGGGTCGTTGTTGGCGAGCGAGCCGCCGATGGTGCCACGATGGCGCACGGCCGGATCACCGATCAGCGAGGCGAGGTATGCCAGCGCGGAAATCGCCTTTTGCACGGTCCCGTTGGCGGCCACGTCGTAATGAGTTGTCGCGGCCTTGATCGTCACCGCGTCGCCTGACGCTTCGATACCGATGAGTTCCTTGATCTTCCCGAGATCGATGACGTCGGAGGGAGATGCAAGGCGCTGCTTTATGACGGGAATCAGCGTTTGGCCGCCAGCGAGGTATTTCGGTTCCGCGCCTTTGGCGAATATTGCCGCGGCTTCGGCGACGCTGGAGGCGCGGTGATAATTTGTCTCGTACATGGTAATGCTCCCTATTTCGCTTTGCCGTGAATCACATGCCAAACGCGATCTGGCGTCGCCGGTATTTCCAGTTTGTTGTTGCCGATTGCGTCCGTGATCGCGTTGATCACGGCAGCTGAGGCGCCGATCGCGCCGGCTTCCCCGCAACCCTTGACGCCGAGCGGATTGCCCGGGCACAGCGTCGTGGTGTGGGAGAGTTTGAACGACGGCGGATCGTCGGCCCGCGGCATGGTGTAGTCCATGAACGATGCCGTAATCGGCTGACCGTTGTTGTCATAGACCGCACCTTCCAGCAGCGCCTGGCCGATGCCTTGCGCAAGGCCACCATGGACCTGACCTTCGACGATCATTGGGTTGATCAGTCGGCCGAAATCATCGGCCGCGACGAAGTTAATGAGGGAGGTCTTGCCGGTGCCGGCATCGACTTCTAGCTCACAGATATAGGCGCCGGCCGGGAAGGTGAAATTGGTCGGGTCGTAGAACGCCGTCTCCTTCAGGCCGGGCTCCGTGC
The DNA here is from genome assembly GCA_963822795.1 of uncultured Alphaproteobacteria bacterium. Classification (GTDB taxonomy): domain Bacteria; phylum Pseudomonadota; class Alphaproteobacteria; order Rhizobiales; family Xanthobacteraceae; genus Bradyrhizobium. The sequence goes on along the minus strand of CAWGJM010000047.1, from coordinate 31,289 downwards.
CTTCCGGCAGGTTGTGCGCGGTATAGGCCGCGAGCGCGACCATCGGCAGTGCGATCGACTTGTCCGTGCCGGTGACCTTGAACTCGCCGTTCTCGATCACGATGTCGCCCTCAGAAGCCTCCAGCACGTGGGCCGCAATTTTCTTGGCCTTGGCATCGACCTTCTCCATCGCCTTGATGATGGCTGTGCCGCCGACCGCAAGCGAGCGCGACCCGTAAGTGCCCATGCCGAACTGCACCTTGTCGGTGTCGCCGTGGACGATCTGTACCTGGCTGATCGGAACACCGAGGCGTTCCGAAATCAGCTGCGCAAACGTCGTCTCGTGCCCCTGGCCGTGGCTGTGCGAGCCGGTCAAGATCTCGATGGTGCCGACCGGGTTGACGCGGACCTCCGCGGATTCCCAAAGCCCGACGCCGGCGCCGAGGCTGCCGACTGCCTTCGACGGCGCGATGCCGCAGGCTTCGATGTAGCAGGATACGCCGATGCCGCGCAGCTTGCCCTCGACTTTCGCCTTGGCCTTGCGTGTGGCGAAGCCAGCATAGTCGATCGCCTTCATGGCCGTATCGAGCGAGGCATTAAAGTCACCGATGTCATAGGCCATGATGACAAGGCGTCTGATACGGGAACTGGGTGATGAAGTTCTTGCGCCGCAGCTCGGCCGGATCGACCTTCAACTGCCGCGCCGCAGTCTCCATCATCCGTTCGAGGAGGTAGCTCGCCTCGGGACGGCCGGCGCCGCGATAGGCATCCACCGGCGTGGTGTTAGTGTAGACGCCTATCACCTCGGCATAGATGACCGGGATCACATACTGCCCGGACAGCAGCGTCGCATAGAGATAGGTCGGCATCGCAGACGAGAACAGCGACATATAGGCGCCGAAATCTTCACCCGAAGCCCCAGGATCTTGTTGTCCTTGTCGAATGCCATCTCGGCTTTCGAGATGTGGTCACGGCCGTGGTGGTCGGTGAGGAAGGATTCGGTTCTGTCGCCAGTCCACTTCACCGGACGGCCGACTTTCTTCGAGGCCCAGAGGCAGACCATCTCTTCGGGATAGATATAGATCTTGGAGCCAAAACCCCCGCCGACATCGGGCGCAACGACGCGCAACTTGTGCTCAGGCGCGATATTGTAGAACGCTGACAACACGAGGCGAGCGACGTGCGGATTCTGCGAGGTGGTATAGAGCGTGTAGTGCTCTTCCGCGGTGTCGTAATCGGCAATCGCCGCGCGGGGTTCCATTGCATTCGGCACCAGGCGGTTGTTGGTGAGCTCGAGCGTCACCATGGCGGCCTTGGCGAAAGCGTCCTTCACCGCCCCCTCATCGCCGAGGTGCCAGTCGTAAACGATGTTGCCGGGCGCCTCGGGGTGAAGCTGAGGTGTACCGGGCGTGATCGCGGCCTTGATGTCAGGGATCGCCGGCAGCTCTTCATAATTGACGACCACGGCTTCCGCGGCGTCGCGCGCCTGACTCTTGGTCTCGGCGATCACGACCGCGACCGCCTGGCCGACGAAGCGCACCGTCTCCGGCGCCATCGCGGGCCACGCACCCATCTTCATCGGCGAGCCGTCCTTTGAGGTGATGGCCCAGCCGCAAATCAGATTGCCGACCTTGTCGTCGACGAGCAGCTGCCCGTTCAGCACCGCGATCACGCCGGGCATCTTCATCGCTTCCGATGTGTCGATGCTCTTGACCTTGGCGTGGGCATGCGGACTGCGGATGAAATGGGCAAAGCTCATGCCCACCAATTTGATATCGTCGACGTAACGGCCTTTGCCGGTGATAAAGCGCCGGTCTTCCTTGCGCACGACGCTCGTGCCAATGCCTTCAACACCCATGTCTGTTCTCCCTACCGGAGTTCTGGAACCGCCATTTCCATCGAATGCGGCGGTCGCGATTGAGCGATGATCAGGGCGAGCGGCTATTCCGCCGCCTGCGCAACCTTCATGGGGCCGGCCGCATCCAGCACCGCCTTGACGATATTGTGATAGCCGGTGCAGCGGCAGATATTGCCTTCAAGCTCGTGGCGGACGGGGGCTTCGTCGAGCTTGCCACCATGGCGATGAACGATGTCGATCGCCGACATGATCATGCCCGGCGTGCAGTAACCGCACTGTAGCCCATGATTGTCGCGGAACGCCGCCTGCATCGGGTGCAGCTCGTCGCCCTTGGCAATGCCTTCGATGGTGGTGACGCTGGAGCCAGCGGCCTGTCCGGCCAGCATGGTGCAGGATTTCACCGCGCGGCCGTCGACCTGAACCACGCAGGCGCCGCGCTGGCTGGTATCGCAGCCGACATGCGTGCCGGTGAGGTTCAGGTTTTCGCGCAGGAGATGGACCAGAAGGGTTCTGTCCTCAATATCTACAGATACAGCCTTAATCTACAGATACAGCCTTACGGTTGATCGTTAAGTCAACTGTCGACACGACTAGATCTCCCGCCTTTACGCTATCGTAACGCGAATGAGTGAAGTGCGAGGCGAGGCACGCCGCGTTGCACAGATCGTCTGAGCCTGCGCTTCGTCCAAAACTTTAAGAGCGTTAGCCCTCCCCACTCACGTGGAAGCCACACCGCAACGGCCGCGACTGTTATCTGGGCCTTTAGCCGAACGTATGAAGCGGCCATAGCACCGGTCGATCTGAAATCAATGGTACCAGACCACTGAACAACAGCGATACCCGCTCCAATCACCCATTCGAAGCATTCTCTCACCATCAGACCGGAGGCCCGCCCGTCAGATACGTCGCGAGGCGTGACGCTTGGTGCGTGTTGTCTTCGGACTCTCATGCGTACTCAGTCGACCGCGTGGTCGATTCCCAAGCATCGATCTCCCGCTCAAGCGACTCCAATTTTTCGCGGACCAATCTCAGGGGTACCAAGAAGATGCACTGGTGGGTCCTCGGCTTCCACGACTCTCAGCAGCGCGCGGGCAGCCCGGGCGGGATCTCGAGATTGCTTTCCACTCTTTTCCGCGCGTGCTTGTCGGACAGGATCAAAGAGTAAGTCGTAATCGGCTATGCTCCGCGGACTCCGAACCATCGACCGCCCTGCCCAGTCGGTTCGGAAGGAGCCAGGCGCGATCGCCGTTACCCTGATGCCGAGGTGACGAACCTCCTTCGCCAGCACCTCGGAGATACCCTCGAGTGCGAACTTGCTACCTGCGTAATAGGCGATGCCCGGCAAGCCCACGTATCCGGCCATCGAAGTGATATTGACGATATGTCCACGGCGTCTCTCGCGCATGTACGGCAGCACAGCCTTCATCATCGCGACTGCGCCGAATACGTTTACGTCGAACTGCCGCTTTATTTCTTCCAACGGAGACTCTTCGAGAATACCTTCGTGCCCATATCCGGCATTGTTCACGAGAACGTCTATCGGACCTACTTCGCTTTCAAGCTTCGCGACCGCAGGACCAATCGCCACGAAATCGGTGACAACGAGTAGCAAGGCCTGGGCTCGCACCGGATGCATCGCATCGAATGCCAACCTGGCCGCCTCGCTCCGCACTGTCCCTACTACGGAGTGTCCGGATGAAAGCGCCTCAGTCGCAAATGCCTTTCCCAAGCCGGAACCGGCGCCAGTAATCAGTATGTTGCGCCTCGCATGCGTCGTCATAGACTTCCCCGTGGTCGCGCGACGATTGCAGCCAGTGGCCGATGACGACGTGCGCTGGACTGTGTAATCGTCGTCAAATTATGTCGGGCTTGAGCAAGCGTCCTCATCCGACGATACCGCCGCGGGACTGTCGCGCCATTACCGCGCCAGCGGCTTAGGAACAGGGTCTCCGTTATCCGGCGGCAGGGGAAACGCAGGCGAACTCGATCCGGGTGCCCCCTGGCTCTCGCACCATAAAGTGTACCTTGGGGCCCTTGCCCGATCGTTCCGGCGCAAACTCAATCACGATGTCGGGCCATGCCGCGACACGTGCGTACAATGCGTTAAGCGCGCTGCGGTCCATAGCCTTCAATGCAAGGTGATGCAAACCGATATTACGATGGCGGTCGAACGGCACGCATTTCTCCGGATCCTCGACCTGCCAGAGTGTCACGATGCCGTTTCCGTCTGACACGAACGACGCCGGATAGCTTTGGTTCTCACCAACAACTTTCCAGCCGAGGCAATCACAAAAGAAGCGACGAGCGAGCGCCAGGTCTTTTACGGCAAGTCCGACGTGATCGACGCCGACCGTCAACGGGGCATTATCCTGCATAGCTGATCTCCTGGCGCTCGCGCGCGTTTTATGAAACAACTCTCATCCAAGCGGGGCGACTGGACGCACCTGTCGGCCGAATTAGATAGGAAATTCTGACGAGCTCCTTCAATTTGCGGAACCGGCCGGGGTTTGTACGGTCATCAGATAGGCATATATGTTGTCGAGTACCTCGTCTGTGAGAACCTCTTTCCAGGCCGGCATGCCCTTCGAGAGGCGCCCCTCGTGGACTGTTGTCCAGAACGTCGCGCGCGCATTTTCGCCGTAGCGAAGCTGCAATCGCCGGAGGTCGATCCGTCGCTCGCCCTGCACCGCCTCGACCCCATGGCAATGGGCGCACGTTGCATTGAAGACTTCCCTGCCCGCACTGACGCTGGCCAAGCCTACTGCGTCTGGCGCGCGTTCTGTCGATTCGGTGGGAACAGCGGCCGTTGCTGCTTTTTGTGGATTTGGCGTATTTTCGGAAGCGAGGAGCGTCATCGGCTGGTCATTTGGCAGACCATATTTCGTGACCAGTTCAGCAATTTTCTGTTCAAGACCCGGCAAAACCGCATCGACCTGATCGCGCAGTTCTTTTGAGGTCCTCGCAAACCCGATCGCGGCGTCCCATGACAAGCCCTTGCCTTCGACGGTCTGGATCTTGTAGCGGTTTTCATACTGAGTCTTGTTGAGCCAGCCGGCGGCTGGTCCCCAGACGAAGGCTACGTCCGCCGCGCCGAAATCCAGCGCCTTCATCCCTTCTTCCGGGCTCAACACGCTGACTTTTTCGATATCGTCCCGAAGAGCGAGAAGGTTTTGTGGCGCCGTTTGGTACTGGACGGCCACCCGGCTTCCCCTGAGATCTTCCACGCTATTGATAGCTTTCTTCTTCGCGGCGACGAGAGCGTAGGTTTGCGTTGAGATCTTTCGGGAGAATATCACCGCGGGTCCCATGAAGTCGTCGGACAACGGCAAGCCTATCATTGCGTCGCATTGCCCGCCCAACAGGGTGGCGCGCACCGTGCGCTTGCCGAAATAGGTCTTGTACCAATTGTACGCCACGGGTCGGCCCAGCGCTTTTCCGATCGCCTGACCGACCTCGAGGTAGAAGCCTGGCTTGGAGGCATCATCGCTGGAGTACGGCAAATTCTCCGGATCCGCGCACAAGCGTAGGGGCTCGACGCCGCCTGTATCGACAGCGGAGGTCGGTTCGGCCAAGGCGAGAATGGCTACCACAGCAAGAAGAGCTGAGAGCGAGCGCACGCCGGATTTGGCGTACGAGCTTCTAAATTCGCCAGAGATTACCGGCATTCACAACCCCTGTTTGGCGCATAATGAACAGACCGGAAGTCCGATTCGATACTGTAGTTGGACGGCTTGGGTGATCGAGCGCCTTACGTCCGTCGCGCCAGAGTCACCGGCACGACGGACGTTGCTTGGTGGCCGGCTACTGAACAGCAAATACGAACAGTGAGCCGCCTTCAGGTGCGGCCGCCGTCATTTTCTTCCCGATGTCTCCCAGGAATGCTGGAATGGCAGCCGTACGGCCAACGACGACGGCGACATATTGCTTACCGTCGACGGCGTAGGTTATGGGACCGGCGCCAATGCCAGAGCCGAGATTCTTCTTCCAGAGGATCTCGCCGTTAGTCGCATTGATTGCGCGGAAGTCACCATGCAGATTGCCGTAGAACACGAGGTTTCCGGCTGTAGACAGCGTGCCGCCGTTGAATGGAAGATCTTCCTTGATGGACCATACCTTCTTGTTTCTGACCGGGTCCCACGCCACGAGCTCACCAAGGAAACCACCCGGGCCTTCCTTGCTCGGGAATTCGGCCCCGAGATAGAACACGCCGCGCTTATATGAGATGTCGCTGACCGAAAAGTCCATGCAGAAGTTGTTGGAGGGGATGTAGACGAGCCCGGTCTGCGGGTTGAACGACATCGGCTGCCAGTTCTTGCCACCAATCACGTTCGGACAAATGTCCTTGACTGGATGGCCTGGTCCGGGGCGTTTGTCAGGATTCTCGACCGCACGTAACGTTGCAACGTCCCATTTTTCGGCCCAATTGACGAAGACATACTTCTCGGCCGACAGCAGCTTACCGGTTTCGCGATTCGCTACGAAGAAGAAGCCGTTACGGTCGGCCTTCATCAACGCAGGAACGGCGCTGCCGCCAATCTTGAGATCGGCCAGGATATTCTCATTTACGCCGTCGTAATCCCAGGCGTCGGCCGGGGTCCCTTGAATGTACCATTTGATCTTGCCGGTATTCGGATCGAGAGCGAGTGTGGAAGCCGTATACAGGTTTGTCAGTTTTCCGAAATTGCCGTCACCGCTGGAGCGAACACCCGTATTCCACGGACCCGGATTGCTGGTCCCCCAATAAACGGTATCAGTCTTGGGATCGTACGAGCCGACCAGCCAAGCGGCGCCGCCGCCCTTTAACCCGGTGTCCCCTTTCCAGGTGTCGCTGCCAAGCTCATCGGGCGCCGGTACTGTAAAGGTCTTCCAGATTTGCTTTCCGGTGTTCAGATCGAACGCCTGAAGCGAGCCACGAACACCATACTCGCCACCCCCAAAACCGGTGATCACCTTGTCGCGAACGACCAACGGTGGAGATGTGATGACAGAGCCCTGCTTGTAGTCGACGACGTCAGCGGTCCATAGCGCTTTGCCGGTCGCAGCGTCGAGCGCTGTCAGCTTTCCGTCGAGCCGGCCAACGAAGATCTTTCCATCCGCGAAGGTGACGCCACGGTTGTCTACGTCGCAGCAGGCGTACTGCAACACATCGTCCGGTATCTCCGGCTCATAGGTCCACTTGCGCGCACCGGTAGCGGCATCGATCGCGTAAACATACTTCGGGCCCCATGAGCTCGAGACATACAACGTGTTTCCGATCACGATCGGTGACGACTCGTTCGATCGCAGAGAGCCAAGCGAAAACGAGTAGACCAGAGATAGCTTGCTGGCGTTCTGGGAATTGATCTGCTTGAGCGGACTGAACCGCGTATTCCCGTAGTCATGGCCCGCGATCGCCCACTGATCGGAATTAGCGAAGGCATTGACGACCGAATTGTCGGCGCTGGCAGCGAACGTCGCGGCAACCATGCCAGTGGCGATTGAAATGACCGCAATGAAGTGCCTGCTCCTCATTTGTATTCCTCCTTGATGTTGTTATGACCGCATCAATCTTGGTCAGGTGGCACCCGAGTTCTCCATTGTCCTCGTCACAAACGTGGCAGGCGCGCCGGCTTCGTATAGTGCAAGGACGTCGGCGATGGCGCGGTTAAGCGGCGTCGCTATGCCCGCAGCATTGCCGAGATGGACTACTCCGCCAGATAACCACCGGATCTCCAAGGGCCCGCCGCGTTGCAGGTCATGATGCATCGATGACGTCATGTCGGGCGCCACGTCGTCCGCGAGCGCGAGGCGCCGCTCGGCATAATCCGCCGGAAGCTCCGCGCCATGGGCGTTTCCAACCGCGACGACTTCCCGCATGACGTCAAGTAGGAACGCCCGCGTCTGCCGATTATCCCGGATCGGGCCGATCGCACTTCGCATGGCGGTAGTGGTGCCGGACAAGCCGACAAGAAACACGTACTTCTCCCAGATCTCCCGAACAATGTTTGTGGAGAGTTCGGCGTTGATGCCTCCTATCAGGCAGGCGTCCAGAAGTGCCTCAGCGCGTGTCGACCGCCGGCCATCGAACTCGCCGAAGATCAGGCGTTCCATCGGTCCCGTCTGCCGGATCACACCAGGGCGATCGATCGTAGTCGCAACGTAGCCGACCCCGCCCATGACCTGAGCCGGGTCAAAAGCGTTTCGTAACGCGTTGTCCTTGAGCACACCATTTTGGAACGAAATCAGCGTCGTGGCCGCTCCGACCATCGGTTTGATCTGTTCGAGAACCATCTCCGTGTCCCACAGCTTGACAGCCAGCAAGACGAAGTCCGCTACACCGAGATCAGCAGGATTGTCTGAGGCCCTCACAGGATTGGCGCAGATCCTCTCGGGACCGCCCTCGACAACCAATCCGTTCGCGCGCATGGCCGCCAGGTGAGAGCCCCGGGCAAGGAAGCAAACATCCGCGCCGCCTTGTGCGAGGCGCGCGCCAAAGTAGCCTCCAAAACCGCCCGCACCGATCACCGCTACGCGCATAGTCAGTTCCTGGCCTATTCAGAAAGGGAGAAAGGTTGAACTGCAGACGGAATCGAGGCTCTGTTCTTGCGTCGATCAGTCGCCTTTTGTGCAGAGAGGCCGATTCCTATTCGTAGGGCCACAGCCTCAATCCGAAAAACGAATAGTTTAGATAACACCTATCTCGACTGCAGATTGCGCGCAGACCAGAGGGCAGGGTCCACAAGTCAAAACTGCTTGCGGACTGACATCCCCTGCGTGTCAGCGAACTGAAACGAACCGATCAATTCGAGCGAAGTCGACGGTTGGAGGTGCCCGACTAGACTCAGATTGGTACCTCGGCATTGCACGTTGATCCGCCCCTCCACACTCAATCGCACAACGGAACAGTGTTCGCCGAACGATGAGTGTTCCCGTTCGTGCGAAGGCGGCGTAAACTAGGCAAGTTGATGCGATTTCGCCTCGCGCTGGTGATTGGCGGAGGATTGCGAAGAGGAACTGGCTAATCGCTGGAGCGCTCATCGCCGAGACCACACTCGACGCGAAGCTGATCTAGGCGGCTCATCGGCATATTCTGCGAGTACGGTGCGACCCGATCGTGCCTTGGACTCGTATGCCACCGCCAAACGCCTGGAGTTTTGAAAATGACCTCTTCGTTCGATTATACGCCGCCGAAAGTTTGGAGTTGGGATAAGCCGAACGGTGGGCGCTTCGCGAATATCAACCGGCCGATCGCCGGCCCGACGCACGACAAGGAACTCCCAGTCGGTCGCCATCCCCTCCAACTCTATTCCCAGGGAACGCCGAACGGTGTGAAGGTAGCCGTGATGCTTGAGGAGCTGTTGGCGCTCGGCCATAGGGACGCAGAATACGACGCTTGGCTCATCAGAATCGACCGCGGCGATCAGTTCGGAAGCGGCTTCGCTGCGCTGAACCCCAACTCGAAGATCCCGGCCCTGGTGGACCAAAGCGGATCGATGCCGATCCGGGTCTTCGAGTCCGGTGCTATCTTGATGTACCTAGCCGAGAAGTTCGGCGCCTTCCTGCCGACCGGACTCGGTCGCGCCGAATGCCTGTCATGGCTGTTCTGGCAGGCAGGAAGCGCGCCATATGTGGGCGGCGGCTTCGGCCACTTTTATGCGTACGCACCGACCAAGATCGAATATGCCATAGATCGCTTCGCCATGGAGGCGAAGCGCCAGCTCGACGTGCTCGACCGGCGGCTCGAAACGAACGAATTTGTCGCTGGCAGCGAATACACGATCGCCGATATCGCCGCCTGGCCCTGGTACGCTGGTCTGACAAGGGGCTGGCTCTACGAAGCGGCCGAGTTCCTTCAGGCCCAGGAATACACGAACGTTGCGCGCTGGGTAGACGCGATCGCCGAGCGGCCGGCCGTCCGACGCGGGCGAATGGTCAACCGCGTGACTGGCGAAGCCTCAAGTCAACTGCATGAGCGGCATGACGCCAGTGATTTTGAGACGAAAACGCAAGACAAACTGACCACTGTAAGGTAGCAGCTCGAGCAGCGGGCGTGTGCCGGCGGCACGCTCACCGATCCTGCAACTCTTGTAAGGCAGCTATTGGCAGGTCTCAGCAGTAAGTCGAACGTAGCCGCAGGCCGATTCTATACGACGAGCTGCGACGAAGATCAGCTGTCTTCGCATCTTGGCAAGCTACGCGCCCAGTACGACCTTTACGGTATGCCGCAGGACTCTTCGCGTTCGGGCATCAGGAGGGCATTCCAGCGGCCCGATGGCATCATCGTCGCGGTGTTGGATATCTACCCATGACGTCTGTTTTAGCGTCATCCTGGTAATGACGCCGCCTTCGGCGCCGACCCGGCACCGCTGAAGCTGACAACAGCGCCGATATCGATTCCACCGTGGGTGGGCACATGAATCTCGCGGGAGATGTCGAAAGCGTCCTGCTGAGGCAAATGGTGATGGGAATGGTCACAGGGTTGTATGCATCACCCGCTGGCCGCGACAACGTCAAGCCTGGAGGCACGGCATTTGAACAATGACCGCCACTTGCAGGGACCGAATAAATATCGAATAGGCGGAGATGATCGCTACTCGTTCGAATTTGACTTTTTGTCAGGCGCACGTCCGACACTACGTTGATCGTTCCGACCTGCGGACCTGCCTCTGCACGTGCAGGCCCGAAGCTGATGATTGCAAATACCTACGCTGATACTAGCGCCACCGGTTCTGGCTCATGCATGCTCTGAAGTGGACCCCGGAGCTGGGACCAGGGATCGCCGAAGTTAAGGTGTAATCGCGCCCTGCCTTTGTCCTTCAAATCAAGCAGCTTCCTGCTGCTGCTGCTGCTTTTGCGTCTGCTGTGGGTATGTGGGCAACGCGTTTGCGTTGTCCAAGCGAAGCGGCATATCCACAGTCTTCGCCGCCTCGAACCTGTCCATGCCGGCACGCCATGCCGCCATGGGAAACTGATTGTTCATTGCCTGGTGCGGGCGGTGATGATTGTAAAAATTCATCCACAATCCGATGCCGTCTCGCGCTTCGCGCCCGTCAGTATAGGCTTTCAGATGCACTTCCTCGTATTTGATCGAGCGCCACAACCGTTCGATAAAAATATTGTCCATGAAACGACCGCGTCCGTCCATCGAAATCGCGATGCCTGCAGCCTCGAGCCTGCCGGTGAAGGCGGCGCTGGTGAACTGCGCCCCCTGATCGGTGTTGAATATTTTCGGCGTGCCGTGCCGCGCCAGCGCTTCGTCGAGCGCCGCGATGCAAAAGCCCGTGTCCATCGTGTTCGACAAACGCCACGCCAGAACCGCCCGGGTAGCCCAGTCGATAATCGCCACCAGATACAGAAAGCCAAGCGCCCTCGGAATATAGGTGCTGGCCCAGACATGATTGGGCTCGGTGATGTTCACGCCGCGCAGCAGATAGGGATAGATCTTGTGGCCGGGCGCGGCTTTGCTGGTGCCGGGGCGCGGAACCAGCGCCTCGATCCCCATCACGCGCATCAGCCTTTGCACGCGCTTGCGGTTGATGCCGTGGCCTGCCTGGTTGAGTTCGAACACTATTCGACGCGAGCCGTAAAACGGCCACTTCAGATGCAATTCGTCGATCCGCCGCATCATGGCCAGATCGTCGGCGTCGGTCACCGGCCCGGGCCGATAGACGCCCGAACGCGACAGATTCAGCAGCGCACATTGCCGGCGAACCGACAAATTCTCGCCAGGCCGCTCCACCATCGCCCGGCGCTCGGGGACACTCATCGCCCGGGCCTCCTGGCCAAGAAATCCCTTTCAACTGTCAACTGGCCAATCTTGGTATAAAGCTTCGCCGTCTCGCGCTCATGCTCCTCCTCGCCACCCACCAGAGCGCTCGCACCGGGCCCGAAAAGGCTCGCCACGTTGTCGAGAACCTGCTTCTTCCAGCTATAGATCTGGTTCGGGTGAACTCCGTGCCGCTTCGCCAGCTCCGGCACCGTCGCTACCTCGCGCAGTGCCTCCAGGGCAATTTTGGCCTTGAACGTGGCATCAAACTTCTTGCGTGATTTCGTCATATCCGTGCTCCATCGGTTGAGATAGAGCAGGACGCTTCACACCTTAACATTTGGTCCTATTTCCGGGGTCCACTTCACTCCGCGCAGCATTCTTGCCGACAATCCGCTCTACCTGAACGAGATTGCCCGAGAATGTCGGACAGTTTCCCATCCCGCCGAACCGAGCTGCGGACACGCTATTGACGGTGCCGTCCTCGTTCTCGTTATGAGTCCGCCAATATCCGACGGTGGTGACAACCACCCCGGTCCGAACCTCGTCGGTTATTTGTCACCGTGCTCGATCATACGCTCGGCGGCATCTTGCGGGCTAAGGAGAACAAACTGATCGCCCTGCATTCTCCGTTTTTTGGGTTCGTTGGCGTAGTTTGTGTTCTGGAACGCGTGGCTTTTCGGAGCGATGATGTTTAGAGGATAAAGCTTGGCAAGTTCAGGCTCGTCGGCCGCACTCTCATATGGCCTGGTATAACCGGGAAGCGGTTCGATCGGCTCGCCACTCTGCATCTCGTTGTACAATTGACGAAATGGCGGTGCCACGAAATTTTTCGCGTCGTTGAGCAGGATTTCGCACTTGCCAGACGTCGTCGGGAACTTCCCCTCCGCGTGAGGCGTCCGCGTATCCGGCGCACCCAAATTCAACTTGGCATAGCCTTGCGTCCGGAGGAGGTCCATGCCGATGCCCTGCACCTGCGGTGCAGTCCAGTCTACTGCGCCTTCAACCAACTCCAAGTCCGATTTGAGGAACTCCGGATCGGTCAAGCCCATCGTTTTCGCAAGCCTGCAAAAAATCTCCGCGTTCGAGCAGGTTTCACCGGGCGGCTCGATCGCTTTTTGATTGAGCGTAAAGTAGTAATGCCCCCCAGGAGAACATCAGGTCATCGTGCTCGGCCGCCATTGTCGCCGGCAAGATTATATCGGCGTAGTCTAGTGAACATGAACGCAATGCCGGTGACGTTACTCGTCGGCCGGTTAATGCTCGATACCAGACCTGACCCGATCGGATCACTGCCGCTGAGGAAAACGATCGGGATCGACTGAGTAGCGGCCTTTGCGGCCAACGCGGCAGGCAGAAGTTCTGCAGCCATGACCGCCACCTGAGGGTTGACCAAGTCTGCCGCCAGCGCAGGAAGTTGATCGTATTTGCCGTCTGCGGCGCGATCTTCGATGCGAATAACAAGGCCATCACTGATGCCGACTTCAACCAGTCCTTTCCTGAACGCAGCCTTCAATGAAGGCGGCGGGAGCGCCCCTTGGTGCAGGAAACCGATAACCGGTCGCGGCTGCTGTGCGTTTGCTTTAGCTAGAAGGGCGGTACCGCCAAGCGCGGTCAGGAAATCGCGTCGCCTCATGTCCCTCTCCCAACCTAAGAGACAAGCCGTAACCAACCGCATGCTAGCACATTGAGATCAGGTGGCTACGAACTTCGACGCCGGAATTGACCGCCTCACCCGTTCAGGTTACCTCGCAGGCCGTTGTTCACGTCGCCCCCATTGCCGAGTGACGACGCCGGATATTCCTCGACCTTTCTTTTTCTACGCCAAGCTACTAACTCGATAACTGCCTTGTTGCAGTAAGCCGGTTCCTGCCTTTTCTAATCATCCCCATCTGAGGCCGCTCGGGACGGCCTCATTCGTTGGGGACGGCGGTGGTAACCCATTCCATTCAATCGGAGGCGATTTCGTGTGGTGCGCGCATGCTGCGCACAGCGTTTGGTCCCGCTATCGCGCGCCTCCTCGAAGATCCCGCCGTCGTTGAGGTAATGCTCAACCCTGATGGGCGATTGTGGATCGACCGGCTGTCGAGTGGTTTGGCAGATACCGGAGAGAGGATGCCTGCCCAGGACGGGGAGCGAATCGTTCGATTGGTCGCCCACCATGTGGGTGCCGAAGTCCACGCGGCCAGCCCGCGTGTTTCGGCCGAGTTACCCGATACGGGGGAGCGTTTCGAGGGACTATTACCGCCGGTGGTTGCGGCTTCGGTCTTCGCGATCCGCAAGCCTGCAGTCGCCGTGTTCACGCTGGACGACTACGTCGCCACAGGGGTCATGACCTCTGGGCAAGCCATTGCTTTGAAACGCGCAGTCGAAGCGCGCAAGAACATCCTTGTGGCCGGCGGCACCTCCAGCGGCAAGACGACGCTGATCAACGCACTGCTCGCAGCGGTCGCCAAGACCTCGGATCGAGTTGTTCTCATCGAAGACACCAGAGAGTTCCAGTGCAAGGCGCCGAATCTGGTGGCGTCGCGAACGAAGGACGGCGTTATCTCGTTATCGGAGTCCATCGTAAGGTGGCGAGAATGCCGTCAGCAGTGTTCTTGATCAGATTGCCGCGGTGCCCGTCAACCGTCTGGCGCGCCAGCTGATCGTGACTGTCCAGCAACCGACGCCAGTTCTGATTGCCCCTTTCGGCAGCGCGGCGAGTTGAGTCAACCTGTTTGCCCCGCCAATCGGCGTCAGGGTAACATTCATGAGGCAATACGGGGGTCAATATTCGAAGCCGAGACACAATTCGAAGCCGAGACACAGCCGCAATCGGACGAAGCTGCGATAGGCATGATTACCGTCTGAGTTTGTCAGCAGAGCGTAAGCAGCGAGATTCCAGCGATCGTTTTGGCCGATACCGGCTCTCTGAAAGATTCGTCGGCTACAACAATAAGTGGTTTGGCCACCAAGCGATATAGTTGCTAGTTAACTACCCGTTCCGCCTGTTCATTCGATGGCGGCGTAATGTGATGATCAGATTGGGGAAACCTTATGGATAGAAGGAATCTTTTGAAGGTGGTTACGTTGGCGGGATCAGCTCTTGCCGTGCCGGCCCTTGTCGCGCCGACCCTGGCGGACGAGAAGAACGCAGCCGCACCGTTGATCGAAAAGTTCGCGGCGACCTTGAGCTCGCACGACCTCACGGCATTCGCGGCGCTGTTCTCGGATAATTACGTCAACCACCAGCTCAGCGCGGCCGCGCCGCCGCCACCACAGGGCAAGTCGCCGAAGCAGGGGACGGTGGCAGTTTTCACTGCACGGCTGGCGGGAATACCGGACCTCAAAGTGGAGATCGAGGCCACGGTCGCGTCCGGCAATCGTGCGGCCGCAAGCTTCGTCTATAGCGGCACCCATAACGGCCCGCTCTCGGGAGTTGCGCCCACCGGTCGCGCGCTCCGATTTACATCCTGCGATATTTTCAGGGTTCAAGACGGCCTGATTGTCGAGCATTGGGGCATGGGCGATATCGCCGGAGTCCTAGCGCAGTTGAAGGCCTGACCGGCGGGCTGTTCAAGCCTTCGTCTCTGTGTGACAAGAGCCGCATCTCCTCGGGCGGCTCCCGGCTAAAACGGGCTTCCGTGACCGTCCCTGGCGATCCGGACGCATGCGGTTGAGTGCCTGGGCACGAACAATTTGCTTCGCGGCCGAGCATGGCGAGCACAAGGCACCCTGTATGACCGGTTCAAAGAGGAGCGGTATACCTTCGTGCCTGCCGCATAATACTGCTTAATTAAGGACGACGGACACGAAAACGGCCATCGTCCGCCGGCATCGGTGACCGTTCTCGACGCACTATTTCGGTCAACCAAAATTGTGCTTTCGACCATTACGGCACGATAGCCGCAAGATACGCATGCTAGCTAAAGTGACACCGCGTTATCGATTGTGGGCAAGTCCTGCTCTATCCGTAATGATCCCAATTTCGAGGTTGTATGCTGGGAATACCGAGCCGGTTCGGCTATTTCGTTTATGGCGTTATTCAATCAAGCCTTACCTGCGCGATTGCAGCGGGGATCGCGAGCTACCCCTTCATCGCCACCGGGACCTTCGTGACCCATTGGCTGCAGTCATTGCTTGTCGCTTGGATCACGATGCTGCCAGTCGTGCTGTTCGCAGCGCCGGCCATTCGAGGCCTAACGCAACTCTTGACGCGAGAAGACTGAGTTTAGCCGATGGAACCGCCCCCTTGCTCGACGGGTAACCACGACCTGCTCTCGAGGTCTTCCGTTGATAGTTCGCTGGCACCCACGTTTGCCAAAACGGGCTGCGATGCTGTCGGCTTCCCGCCGTTAAATGGACCTCGATAGCTACGTTGCCGTTGGGCATCCGGACACAGCGCACAGGGTTTGCGCATGACAGAATTGATCCAGACATTTCAGCAACTCGTCGATACGCACTTGAACGCTGTATATGAAGGCGACCTATCGACATTACACGCCATCTTTGATCCAGCGGCTGATTTGCGATGGCAAGAAAGCGGCATCTTGCACGTGATCGGCGTTTCAGACTGGCTGGAGGGCGTGAAAGACCGCAGGCCCTCGAAGGCCGATGGCCATCAAAGAAGAGACTCATCATGACGATGGACCATGCGGATGAGTCCCTTTCACTCGCAAAATTTCTCACACGCACCCCCACCCGGATGTTTACGGTCTATCTGACGGGCTGCAAGCTTGCGGGTGGATGGAAGATCATTTCGAAAATTTACCGATACGATCTGCTTTAGGCCAGTTCGCTCTCGCGGCGTGCCGCTCTCGAAAGGACACCAATGACGTTCATTCTGCCCGACTCGCCTTATGCCCCACGATGCGCTTCAGCGGAACATGTCGCGTGAGGAGCATTCACTATGAAAAGCACCATCGCGCCTACGTTGCCAACGGAAACAAGGCAAGCTGCGGGACCGAATTCGAAGGACGCTCTTTGGAAGATGTCGTAATACAATACGATGGCTGCGACAACCGCGTCTTCGATAACGCAGGTCAACACTACTCCATCTCTGGAGTTGGATGAAAGCCGAGCGCAGGCGGGAAGTTAATTAGTCTTCTGGAAGTGAAGATCTTGGAGAATTCGAAACGTACGACCGGTAGGGAGGGGCCTCGGCGAGCGCTCTAAAGCCGCGATGGGCCAAACCCGTAAGTCATCACGACGCGACTTCCGGGTTCAAATTGGTCGAGCGCTCGGTCTTACTTGTGTAATGGCGACGCCGGAGATCGCGAGCAGCCCACCGATAATCAACTTTGGGGTCATGCGGTCGCCAAGGAACAACACGCTCGGAAATCAAGGCGAACACCGGAAGTAGCAGGCCGAAGGGTCGCGGCGCATGGAGCAACGGGCGATCAGCCAGAACCAAAGGCCAAACCCAACAATTCCTCCGACGAAAATTGTGTAGGCGAGTGCCAGCTAGCCACGTTCATCCGCCGTGACACGCTCGCCAGTTGTCCATATTCAAGAAGCAACGACATCAACATGACCTGCGGCACCGTGAGCAGCGACGACCACCCCATCAACATCAAAGGGTCAAAAAGGCCGTAGCGTTTCGTCAAGACGTTGGACACCGCGAACGCGAAGGCTGCCCCGACCACAAGCAGCAGCGGAAGCGCGTTTGCCGACGGGCCAGGCCCCGCTGTCAACACGACCACGCCGACGAATGCAAGCACCACTCCGGCGGACGCGGTGAGAGACGGCCTCTCCGCGAGCAGCGGCCAAGCTAACAGGACGGTGAAGGCGTGGCGAGTTGATATGCGACGGCCGACATGCTTCCCGAGCCGAGCCCAAGGCCAACATAGAAGAGCCCGAAGTTCAGTCCACCAAGGAAAATCGAAATAGCTGCGATAGGGCCGAACTGTTGACGCCTGGGCTTTTTGACGAACGGAACAAGCAGCAGCGCGATGGCCAGGAAGCGCAGTGCGAGGAAGAAGAGAGGCGGAAACTCCGTAACGCCCACTTTGATGGCCACCAACTGATAACCCCAGAGCAAGGGAACGGCCACCGCGCAGACGATCTGGATGGCAGACATGGTATCCTTTCGTTCAAGACCGATCAGTCTAGATATCGGCACGCCAGTAGCGGAGGCGCGTCCATGGATTGTCTACCTAGTGAAGCGGTCGAGAAGAGCGTCAACGGTGGTTTGCGATGTGATCCGTGTCGGTGCCGTTTTGCCGACCACTCGCAGCCCCTCAACGAAACAGACGAGAATTCGGGCGGCACTTGAAGGCTCAACACCATCGGCCAACTTGCCCGCCGTCTTCGCGCGGGAAAGTGCATCCGCCACCCTGGCCTCCATGGCTTTGAAAAAGCTCCCGATGCGACGACCAACTTCAGCCTGGCAACGGCAAGGCATTCAGAGCCGCGACGTGTGCCGCTTCCCGGCCTGCCGCGCCGTCCAGTTCCTCGCCGATGCGCCCAGCGAATTTTGGCTTCTGGTTTTCGACAGGGAGCATTGCCGCTGAGGAACAATAGATCGCCGCTCTGGACACCCTCGACATAAGCGCCGAAAGGCGTCGGCGCCTGCGGGAGTTGGATACCTACTCCCGCAGGCTGGCTTCCGCGCTTACCATCTGCCGGAGTGCGCGCCGCCATCAACGTGCAGCGATTCCCCTGTGACATTCTGGGCTTCGGTCAGATAGACGATGGCATCGACGATGTCCTTGACGCTGGAAACCGTGCCCAATGGCGCCAGAGTCTTCAGAAACTCGTGCGGATCGTCCTTGTGCAGCGGCGTATCCACCATGCCAGGCGCAACCGTGTTGAAGCGGACGCCTTGCTTCGCGTATTCGACCGCCAGGTTGCGGGTCATGGCATCGAGGCCGCCTTTGGTAATCATCGGCACCGACACATTCAGGCCCGCGATCGGATTCTCAACTAGCGATGACGTGACGCCGACAACGCTGCCACCCGATTTCTGCGCCAGCATCTGCTTCACGGCAAACTGGGTGATGTAAAGATAGCCTTCCAGATTGGTCGACGACAACTTCTTCAGATCGTCACCTGTGTAATCGGTGAATGCCTTGGGGAAGAAGATGCCGGCATTGTTGACCAGCGCGTCGATAGAACCGAACTTGCTGATCGCGATCTCGGCGACCTTCGCGGCCACAGATGCATCGCCGATATCGCCGTCAACCAGCCCGAGCTTGGGGGACGATGGCAATTCCTTCGACTTGGTAACACTGCGCGACGTGGCGACAACGTTATAGCCCTTGTCGAGGAAGGCCTTCACGGCGCCTGCACCGATACCTTGGGAGGCACCCGTTACGATAACTGTCTTACTCATGATTTTCTCCGTTGTTTGGGTTGGTCGTTGATGGATTCAAGCGTCTGAATCCTTCCGCTCGAAACTTCACTGGGCTTCAACGATGTCCAGGCGCACGTCGAGGCTGCTACGCGTTGCGTTCGAGTAGGGGCAGATCTGATGGGCTTTCTGCACCAGGGCTTCAGCATCAGCCCTTGCCAATCCGGGCAGATAAATCGCGAGCCCGACCTCAAGGCCAAAACCGCCTTCGGCGCGCGGGCCAATCCCCACGGTTGCTTTGACGTTGGCATCGCCAGGCACCTTCGGCCCGCCTTGAGTAGCAACGAACTGCATAGAGCTGAGAAAACAGGCAGCATAACCAGCAGCGAATAACTGCTCTGGGTTGGTGCCGGCGGCGCCGTCGCCACCCAGTTCCTTGGGTCTGGCAAGGCCGACCTTCAGGTTTCCGTCCGGGGTGGCAGCTTGGCCAACACGGCCTCCGGTCGCTGTGGCGCTGGTTCTGTATAAAACATTGGTTGGCATGACTTTCTCCTCTTCAGGAGTGTTGTTCACTTCTGTGAGGAAAGAATGGGCGCAGCGGGCTTAGTTGATTAGGCAGAAATATCTGGAATTACATTTCCATTTATGGAAAAATCTCTAAAATGGCCGATTTGAATGATATTGCTGTGTTCGTGAAGGTCGCGCAGCTCGGAAGCTTTAGTCGCGCAGCACACGCCCTTGGCATGCCGGTTTCCACGGTAAGCCGGAAAGTTTCGGCGCTGGAATCGGAACTGGGTGTCACGCTGCTGCAAAGGACGACGCGCAAGCTCGCGCTCACTTCGCAAGGTCGGGATTATTTCCATCAATGCAGTGAACCGCTGAACCTCCTGTTCGACGCGGAACGGGTTTTGACACAGACCCAAAGGAAGCCGGAGGGTTTACTCAAGATCTCCGTGCCCGTGGTTTTGGGGCAAGACCCATTTCTCGGATTTATTTCTGATTTCCTGAAAGTCTATCCGAGCATCAAGATCGACCTTTTCATCACCAACGTGTTTCTGGATTTGATCGCTGAAAATGTCGATGTCGCCATTCGCTTTGGTCAATTGAGAGACTCGACGCTGATTGCCAAGAAGATTGGCAGCCAGGTCCGTTATGTCGTCGCCTCCCCCGAATATTTGAAGGATCGCAAACCTCCAACCAAACCCAAAGACCTCAGGCTGCATCGGTGTGTCTTGCTCAATGGCAAGAATAACGAAGCAGAGTGGGAATTGCTAAATGGACGCAAACGCGCCGGAATTCGCGTCTCGGGCCCCATTTCGAGCCGAGATTTCCAATCAGTCAGTACATTCGTTTATAGAGGGCACGGCGTCGGTTTTTTGCCTTCGACCTATTGCGACGACAAGATCAGAAAAGGTGAACTCGTGAGGTTGCTGCCCAACTGGACTTCCAAGCAACTCGAGGTGCATGCCGTCTACCCGACGAGACACTTCCTGCCTTCAAGGCTCCATGTATTTCTTGAGGCCTTGAGGGCGTGGAAAAGCCCTTTGTGGACTTTACCCTAGGTTTGCTCAAGAATCTCAAAGCCTCTCATAACTAAACGAAAAAGCGTTGTATCCCGAAACGGGGCAGCTGTTGCAAAGGCCCACTTCCTGAATTGATCGCAAGAGATGGGCTCCGACGGCGCAGTGATCTGGCGCCCAACGGGAGAAGGGCTCAACCCAGACGAGATCATGCGCTTTGTCAGGCGACGAATGGGCTCTTTCAGTCAATGGCCGCTGTCAGCGGACGATTCGTGAGGCGAAGAGGGGTCGATTCGTCCTATTTGTACGCCACAGCTATGCGCCACCATGTGGTGATCTATCGGGGGTTCGAGTCACTGGAGCGCTATCGCCTTTCCTCACACCAACCGAACCTACGATATCTTATCCAATCTTCCGCATGACGCTGCTCATGAGGCCGCGAGCAAGTTCAGGTTTACGCCCTGAAAGGCGAATGTTGAAAGGCCGCGAACGTCCGGGTTGCGGATCCCGGCGAAAGCGGACAGTGATTCCGATCGATTGCGGACAGCGTTCCGATCGGTCGCGGACAGTGGCTCCCGTCGACGGCTTCAAGGGTTCTCTGGACGGTGTCGGTGTCAAGCTTTTCACGCTAATCGACCCTGTCGAGACCAGCCTCTCGTCCCATCCTTTGGTTCGATCGGCACCATCCTTCCGCCCCGACCCGCACGCGCCTCGTGCCGCCGCGCGTAGTGGCGGCCAAGGATGGCCCGTCTTCGGGCCATCGCGTCAGCGGCACGCAGCGTCCTTGACGGCCGCGAGCACGACGGCAGGCTCGATCGCGTCGGGGGCCTCGCGCCGCACACACCATTCCTGGGGCAGAAAGCGTACTCATGGTCACTTGCCGGATTTTTCCGGTGGTTTGCGCAGGGTGTCGCCATCGAGGGCAAGACGATGCGCGGTGTGCACGAGGCGGTCGAGGACAGCATCGGCGATTGTCGGACGGGAGTTGACTGGTTACAATCGTCGAATGGCAGCCATGGCGATCGTCGACGATTTCGAGCAGGTCGCGGCCCTGCTGCGAGGTCAGTGGCGCCAGCCCCCAGTCATCGAGGATCAGAAGCTCGACACGGGCGAGGCTCTTGAGAACGTGCATACCGTCCGTCGCCGCGTACCAGTGCAAGTGCGTCGAGCAGGCGATGGTTTCGGCGTCAGCATGCGTTCTGATTTCGTTATAGTAGCGTGCGTACGATTGCAAAATCTCGCGCGGATGGGCCTCGCCCAAGACAATGATGTGGTCCACACATTCACGCCGGATCGATCCGACCAGCCGTTCGACAAAAGCCAATCTGCCAGGGCGAGGCTGGTGCGGTAGGCTTGTCTCGGATGCCCATGGCACGCAATTGGCGCGTGACAACACTGCCATGGATCCAATCCCGATCGCGGATGAGGTAGTCCGGAGCCTCATCCCAAGGAAATGCCTCCGTTCTTTGACGTGCAACCCATTCTGCCGTCGGATTTGCTGTGACGTTGATCCAGACGAGGTCTCTGCGGCCAGCCGGACGATGACGAAGGCATAGAGCTGGTCAAAACCGATAGATGCAACAACGAACAGGTCCATGGCGTGCAATGTCCGGCGCGTGGTTACGCAAGAACGTTCGCCATCCCTGGCTGGGCGGTCTGTCGTTGGCACGAAGCGGACGTTCCAAAGACCTTCCGCTGGTGATCACCATATGCGTCGGCACCATTGGCCTGTTCGTCACGGTCGCCGAGCGCGCATTGATCGAGCGCGGCATGGAGGATGGCGCGTGCAAGGTGGTCAGCTATCTTCCGAACAACCTCCACCAGGCGAATGATTAAAAAGCATCTCAGCCGGGACGGGCAACTGAGACGCTTTGGAGGTCTCGCCGGAACGACCAACTCCGGCAATCGTGGCCACGCTACCTCCGACAACAAGACTAATATTCGGGTAGCGATATTCCCGAATCCCTGGGCTTTCGAATTTTCAAGGAATGTCGCGGCCGCCCTTAGCGGGTGGTCGGGAATGTCAGGACTAAGGCGAGAGTCAACTTGTCAGAAGCGCGCACGCGCAATGAGAAACGACATGGAGATGCTCGATGATTAGACTTCTGACAATTCTGTCCCTGGCGCTCGCCACTTCAGCACTCGCGCAAGCAGTTGTCCAAGAGCCCGGAGAATAGGCATACGCCTTCTACCGTCCCAACGGGGATTTGGGAATTGGATCTAGGCCATCTCAACGACAAGTAGAAGCTGTCGTTGGTCGCGGAACTGCCGATGATGCTTTGGCATTGGCACCGTCCTTCCATCCATCGGTGGCTGGAAAAGAAACTACAACCAG
The DNA here is from genome assembly GCA_963822795.1 of uncultured Alphaproteobacteria bacterium. Classification (GTDB taxonomy): domain Bacteria; phylum Pseudomonadota; class Alphaproteobacteria; order Rhizobiales; family Xanthobacteraceae; genus Bradyrhizobium. The sequence continues at coordinate 8,579 of CAWGJM010000047.1, read as the reverse complement.
ACCCTGGTCAGCACCGGTAGGCCACCGCCAGCCACGCGCCGCCGATGTCCCCGCATCGACGTCAGCATCTCAGTATGTCCTTGATCAAGAAGACGCGAACGTCGACCGTAAGATTAGCGGCGTTTGCCCGGGGCTGCTGAACGTCGCGAATTCTCAGAGGTAGATAATCAAGAGCCTTGCATGACTCCTGACAAGGGCCCGCCGATGCAGGTGGCTCACCCTCTCGTGAAGACGCTCGGCAGCGTCAGCCAACCGTTCGGACAATTCCAATATTTGCGTGCTCGGGAATATCAAGACTCTTGCTTGAGTCTTTTTACTAAAGCCCGACACGCGTAGCCCCAGGACGAGGTTAAGCAATCCTCCGGTAGTGAGATATCCGTTATTAAGGAAGCGAACAATGAACATCACACACCTTCTCGCAGCGCTATTGCTCGTATCATCACTCGCGACGCCAACAATGGCTCAGCAGCGCACCCACAAAAGTGCCGTTCGAACGCAGGCATACGGGATCGAGGGCCGCGAGATCGCAGCTCCGTCCTGGAGCGCCGCCTGCATGACGGACCACGGCCCCAGCGAGTGCGGCGAGCCGATGTGGGTCTACGGCAGCAGCGATGCTCTCGCGCGACAAAGAAGCGCATTTTGACGTGCAATCGTTCAGCACAGATGACCTCCGTGAGGGAGAAGACAGGCACCAGAATCGTATTCAACCCAGAAGCGTCAAGCCGCTCTTGGGACTCTTGATCGGGGTTTGAATGGACAGGACCTTCGCCATTTGCGGCAGTCGCGTTGAACATGGTCGCTTTTATCTTCCCTGAGACCGCTCACGCCCAGGAATATCCGCGGTTCCTGTCGCGGAGGGTTACTTCTATTGCTTCTAAACAACACAGGAGCAATGTCAGTGGGCTGCATCCGGCATCTGCGGCTGCGCTTTGAATCCGTGTTTACTTTTCCCGAACAAGCCGCACAATCCGAGCACTGTCGGTCCAAAGGGACGTCGACCGGGGTGAACTGACGTGACCTGATCCGCGCCCAATGGACACGGGTTGCGCGGCATGTATTCGGCAGAAACATTGCGCGCACATTCCCCTTCCCGCACGCGGAATTTCCATCGTCGGTAACGACCCCCGGTAATGGTCTTTTGATCAGGGTATAAACCCGATTCTTCGGCAAAGCACGCTGGGGGGTTATTTTCGCGGCCTGCCGCTTTGCAGATATTAATCTCCGTGCGTCGGCGGTACAACGAAGTGGGCTTGCCAATTTGAGTGCCTCGTCGCGTTCTCGGCCTGGGGGGCATCAGGCGGGCAAGCTCCAAGGCATCCACAGCGAGGTTGTCAGGTGAGCGTCGCTTGTCCTTACTCGTCGCTCCGTAGAGTTTCGCGCTGCCTCGATTGTTAAAGTCCTTTGACAGCAAGACTCCAATAAGAACGATGCTATTCCCACCTTCGATTGCATTAGGGGGGCGCAAAAATTCCTGATCGCCACTTTCGCGGACAAACGGCCCGTCAACGAGACGCTGTCTTATTGGGAAAGCGCGCGAGAACCGCCTCTTGCGTATGGCTGATACGGTTGCGGACGAGAAGGCGGCGCTCGGAATGTTCCGTGCCTTTAATGCCTGCATGATATCGTCGCATCCGTGCAGCGCGTTCGGCGAACTCCTGGCTTAAGTTTGCGATTGGGTCCGCGGTGCTGGATTTGAAGCTCAACCCACGCAAGCGCCTCGATGAGCGCGGCATTACCGGATTGCTCGGCAATATTTTTGTCCCGATTGCGCATGGCATAGGTATTCAGGTCCCCACACTGCAAGGCGACCACGCCGTCAATGAGTATAGGTTCAAGTCCTTTGGTATCGCGGTCGCTCATTTGCGGTACGGAGAGTTCGACCGCAAAACATTCAAGCCGCTTGAATAGTTCGCAGAGATCTGCGGTTTCATTGCGGGAGAAACTACGCACATAAAAGCCGCGATACGGCTTGATCTCGACCATCCCACCCTTCGCGATTATCCCGATCGCCTCGCGGAACGGGGTCCGACTCACTCGTAGCTTCTGCATCACCTGCTTCTCGTCCACCCATCCCCCACTCGGCGATTCTCCGGATAAGATCAGATGCACAACCTCTTCATAAATCCGTTCGCGCAGAGTCTTTTTGCACAGTTTTCCCAGATCCTTATTCAGCATTTATGCGTCCACCAGGCGGTCCATTTTTGCACTTGCGGGTAAAGACGTCGTCGTGCAGGAATAGACAGCTTTTCGTCTACTTGATTTCCGGCGCCGTCGATCCCTCAGAAAACGCCTGCTCGAATGATGCAAGATCCTCGGGGGGAATGTCCGAAACTGCAATGTAGCTGAACTCGGCATCGCTCCAGCTTCGGACATTGTATCCTGCAATCGTTTGGTCAGAGACGGACTGACCGGCCGGCAAGGTCGTCAGGCTGACCGTATGCTTGGCGTGCTTATAGACGATCGTTGCAACGGGATCGCGGCCAACGACATCTATACGGCCACCCACGAGCACGAAGCCCTGGGCCGCGAGGTCAGGCACCTGAGGCGATTCCGGCAGGTGCGATGTGAACCACGGCTTGACAGTATGGCGGTCGGAAGACGCAACGTCGAAAGGCTGCGGGGCCAAGAGACCCCGAATATGGTCTGCAACGACTTCGCGGGCGACATCCTCGTGTCGATCATAACGCTCCATCGTCAGCATGACTGAACTCGAGATCACCGCGCCAAATATCGCTGCCGCAGCCAACGCCTGAAACGACCAGCCTCGTTGACGCGGACTTCCCACCTGGACCGGTCGATTGGCCTGACTCGACCGACTCGCCTGGCCCGGACGATCCGCATCCAATGCCGACTGGATGCGGGCCTGTAGACCTGCCGGCACGTCATATTGCGGAAGTGAACGAACGTTGCGGCGCAACGCCAGCAACCGGTTGTGCTGCGCCTTCAAGGACTCGTCGGCAACCAACCGCCGCTCGAACTCGATCGCGGAAGCCGGATCGAGCTCGCCGTCGCAATAGGCGTTCATTTGCAGTACGTCGTTATCTCTCATCGATGCAATCATACTTTTACTTTCGATCTCCTAGAAGAGCGATCAGAAGTTGCCTGCCCCGGGACAGACGGGACATCACTGTTCCGATTGGAACGTTGGTGATCTCTGCGATATCGCGATAGTTCAACTGATTCATTTCCCGCAAGACGATAACTTCGCGAAAATGCGCCGGCAGCTGTGCCAGCGCGCGCTGAACATCTTCGGCATCCGCTTTGACGAGAGCTATCTGCTCCGGGGTCTCAATTCTCGTTCCTTGCGGGCCTTCATGCTCAAGTTCCTGTTGCTCCGCAACGCTTAGATCGTCGGTGAAAACCACCGCCTTCGGTCGGTTCTTCGTCAACCAGCTGTAGGCTGTGTTGCGCACGATCGTCAGAGACCACGCCCGAGCATTGACGGCACCGAAGCCCTTGATGCCGCGGAAAGCGCGCAGCGCCGCATCCTGCACGACGTCTTCGGCGTCGTACGAATTGCCCGTGAGCCATCGCGCGAGGCGATAGGCCTCAGCCATATGCGGCAGAAAGACCTCATCGAACAATGCGCGTTCATCCTTGTTCTGCACAATTGGGACCGACGCCTGCTGCTGGCCAGACAAACGATCTGGACCATCCAATCGTTCTTTCAACACGACTTCGTTGAGTTCGGTACGCCGGAAATCCGACCGACGTACCGATAAGGGCATCGTCATGTTTGGCACACCGAGGCTCAAAGATTTGCAGTCATTTGACGACGACTTTTCCGACCATCTGCGGATGCAGACCGCAGAAATACTCGAAGGTGCCGGCGCTAGTGAACGTAAAGGAATACGAGTCGTCGGTGTCGAGCGCGTTCGATCGGAATACCTTGTCCTTATTAACCACCAAATGCGGGATATCGTCGTGGTTGATCCACTTCACCGTCGTTCCCACCGCAACCGTCAATTCCGGGGGCGTGAAGGTGAAATTATCGATCGTGATCACGTTCGTGGTATTCTGGGCCGCTACCGCAGCCACCGCCAACATCGCTCCAATCGTTGGACCGATAAGCATTGCAACGATAACGTCACGGCTGATAGCAAAACGGGCGGCTGCGGAGCGGAGGTAGCTGATGAGAGTTCGCTTGTTGGACCCTCGATCAGCCGACCAACGTTTTGTCGATGATCGCGAGCGGCTTGTTACGCTGCACCATGCTGATCCCGGATAAACCCAGATACGGGCGGAGCTTGTCGGCGGGCACAAGCATCGGGCCTGACGATCCTCAAAGCCTTTTTTGGCCATGTCACTCTCCCTGTGACGCCGAATTGCGCCGCTAGAGAGGAGACTCGGTCGTCTCGGGCTTTATTCCGAAGAACACACAATTTCTCGATCCTTGGATCCACGAAGGTAACAGTCGATCCCCTCGGACTGACACGGCCGCTCACGACATTTTCCGACAACACCTGCAGCGAGCGCCCGTTCGAAAGGCGCAATTAGCCAACTCGACTTCGCAACGCGCCGGGAGCACACTACCCGATGGCGGAACGCTGGAATTTCCGCTCATAGATTTCAATTTTTTTCGTTTCCCCGCAACGCTGGCATCGCCCGAGGTGAAGTTCGCAGGCCAACGAATCTGCCCCGTCCAATTCTCCATCGAAGGAAGCGTGGAGAACGAGTTCCCATTCCGAACAGGCGCCGACCATCGTGCTGGAATATGGTGCAGGCGGTAGGATCATGGCAGTGCGCACCATGCAGCTGAGCGAGAATGTCAACTGGTTGGCTTGAGTGGGCGCGTTCGGCCACCCCGCGTTGTACAGTGATATGGACCGCGTCCATCGTCTTGAACATTTGCATTGCGATGTTCGACACTGGGTCGGCCTGGTTTGATGACGAGCCTAAGTGCCGATCCGACGGCCGCATCGTGTTGCCACGTGATTGCAATGCGGCAAGCGAGTTCGATGAGGCTAGAACTCTGATCAAATGTAGCACTGGAGGTCGGCGGGTTATTCAGCAGAGTCAAAAAAACATTTAGGCACACCCCGGCGCGGGAATATTCCGCTCACTTCCTCGGTCAATTCCTTGTCTGGCTTAGTTGCTGGTCGTAACAAAAACGAGGAAACGCATATGACGCATGATCACGACAATCACGGAGATGGCGTCAGCCGTCGTCACGCTCTCGAATGCATGCTCTGGGCTGGCACCGGCGTTTTATGGACGGTTACCGGCGGCGTTCCGAAATCCAGCCTGATGGGATCGGCGCAGGCTGCGGAGGGCGGCTTCACCTTCTTACAGATTTCCGACAGTCACGTCGGCTTCGACAAGGCCGCCAATCCGAACGCGCTCGGCACGCTGCAGGAAGCCATCGCCAAGGTCAAAGCGCTTCCCAGCAAGCCGGCGTTCATGCTTCATACGGGCGACATCACCCACTTGTCGAAGCCCAAACAATTCGACGACGCCGCTCAGGTCATCGGCAGCGCGGGTCTCGACGTGCACTACGTGCCGGGCGAGCACGATAACCTCGACGCGGTACCGCTCAAGTCCTACCTCGAGCGCTACGGCAAGAACACCAAGGGCACGGGCTGGTATTCCTTCGACCAGAAAGGCGTCCATTTCATCGGACTCAACAATGTGATGGACCTCAAGGCCGGCGGCATGGGCTTGCTCGGGCCCGAGCAGCTGGCTTGGCTCGCCGATGACGTGAAGGGCCTTTCCGCCTCCACGCCGATCGTCGTCTTCGCTCACATCCCATTGTGGACGATATCCAAGGATTGGGGCTGGGGCACCGATGATTCGGAGCAGGCGCTATCGATGCTGAAGCGCTTTGGTTCGGTGACGGTGCTCAATGGTCATATTCATCAGTTGATGCAGAAAGTCGAAGGTAACGTCAACTTCCACACAGCCAGGTCGACGGCCTTTCCGCAGCCGGCGCCAGGCACGGCTCCCGCGCCGCTGCCGTTGGTCGTTCCGGCCGAAAAGCTGCACTCCGTCCTTGGCATCAGGACTGTCGTCTACACTCAGGGCCAAGAATTGCTCGCCGTCACCGATCAGCCATTGGCGGCGGGCTGAGCCGACGTCGTGTCACCGACATTTGATTCTTCATCATCGCCTCTGAGGACTCTTTGTGTCAGTGGCGCGGCAGCCGTGTCACCGACGTTTGGCTCTTCATCATCTCGCTGCTGAAGGTTCTGAGCATTGGTGACACGGCACCGTGCATCGAAAAGCACGCGTTCCGAAGTGACGGTTCGGGTCGAACCTTCGAAATTTAAGCGACAATGCAACCACCGACCGGCGATTGCACATCCAATTGAGAGGGCCGCTCGGCCTCAATATCGGAGTATGATCATGAAGAAGCTTGTGGTAGCGGCTGGCATCGTTGCCGGCATTGCGTTCGGGGTGCCCGCCATCGCGCAGACAAAGCCGACGATTCCGGTCATCGTAAAAGATATGACGTCGCCCTATTGGCAAGCCGTGCTATCCGGCGCACGCAAGGCTGGTCAAGATCTCGGCGTCAACGTTGTCGCGCTCGGCGCGCAATCCGAATCCGACGTAAGCGGCCAAATCAGCATACTCGAGAAAGCCGTCGCATCAAATCCCGCGGCGATCGTCATCGCGCCCGCGCAATTTGCCGCGCTCGGAAAGCCGATCGATGAAGCCGCCAAGAAAGTCAAGATCATCGGCATCGAGTTCGCCGCCGATACCAAGGCTATGATCTCGCTCCTGGCGACCGACAATGTGAATGCCGGTCGCGTCGCCGCAGACGCTCTCGCCGTGGCAATCACGACGTCCTATGCTGACACAGAAGGCGATATTGTGATAATCACCTCCATGCCCGGAGTGGCTTCACTCGATCAGCGCGCCAAGGGCTTCAAGGAGGTGGTCGCGTCGAAATATCGGGCACTCGATATCACTGCCGATAAGGTCGCTGACGGCAAGCCGGCGACTGCCCTCAACATAATGAAGGACCTCATCGCCAAAACAGCGGACCTGCGCGGCGTGTTTGTTTCGGACCCGGTCATGACGCTGGCCGTGGGCCAAGCCGTGGCCGAAAAGAAATCGGACGACAAGATCAATGTCGTCGGCGTTGGCTCGGACGAAAAGCTCGTCAAACTTCTGCAGGACGACGTGCTCGCCGGGCTCGTCGTGGAGGACCCATTCCGCATGGGTTATGACGGCGTCAAGACTGCGCTCGCCGCCTCGAAGGGCGAGCAGGTGTCGGCCAATGTCGATACCGGGGCAACCCTTGTCACCAAGGCCAACATGAGCTCCGCGCGTTCGCAAGAGCTCCTCAACCCAAAAGTCAAGTGACCGGGAAGGCATACGGCTCAATTGGACGAGGCGCCCTAGTCGGCGGACTAATTGGTCCTGTAGTCAACGCATACGTGCTCCGCATTGGTTCTGCCGATGCGCGGCGTCCTCGGTGCAGTCTCGGTGGAAGGGGGCGTCATTTCCGTTCAGATTTCCGACGGCGTCGGCACCATGACTATGCTCAATCGCGAGTCGCTTGACAGATATATCCGCAGCGTCGGCGTCCGGCAGATCCGTCTCGCTTGTGGGCTAGTTCTGTTCGCCTACTTGCTAAGCCATTTCATCAATCATGCACTCGGCAACATTTCGCTGGATGCCCTTGCCACAGGTGTCAGATATCACACCGCCTTCTGGAAAAGTTTGCCTGTCGCAATGGTGTTCTATGCCGCCGCATCTACCCATGCCGGCCTCGGGATCTGGGCACTTTACCAGCGCCGTCAATTTCACTGGAAGGCGATCGAGCCGATACAACTTGTACTAGGCTTAAGTATCCCTGCCCTCATCATCACCCATCTTGCCGGTGTGCGGATTGACGGCGTACTGTTCCAGCATCAAAAACTCTATCCGCAGGTGTTTTACTCGTATTGGATTATATGGCCATACAAGATGTGGCTGATGTTCATTGTTCTGATCGTATCTTGGGTTCACGGCTGCATTGGACTGTATTTCTGGCTCCGCATGAAGGCGTGCTTCAAAGCTGCGGCGCCGTTTCTGCTGGCCGCAGCGGTACTCATTCCGACGCTTGCCATGCTCGGGCTCTATCAAGGCGGACGAGGGGTCGTGCATGACAGCGGCACCGCGCAATGGAAAGCGGATAATCTCTCCCGACGTCAGGTCGGGACCGCTGCGGAGCAGGACATCATCGACCGCATCGTCGATGATTTTCTGATTGGATATGTCGGCCTGATCGGATTTGTTGTGATCGCTCGTGGCGTCCGCACGTTGAATGAGTGCCGCGGCGGCATGATCAATCTGTCGTACGGCAACGGCAGGACGGTTCGCGTGCCGAAAGGCCTGAGCGTGCTCGAAGCCAGCCTACGCAATAACGTGCCGCACGCCAGCATTTGCGGCGGTCGCGCTCGGTGCTCTACCTGTCGAAATTCGTGTGATGGCGATTGCAGTTCGCTGCCGGCGCCGTCAAAGCGAGAAGCCTTCGTGCTCGACCGTGTGGGCGCCGGTGGCGATCCGGCAATTCGCCTGGCCTGCCAATTGCGTCCGAACACTGATCTATCTTTCTTCCAGATTTTAGGCCCGATGTCACAACGGCCTCTCTC
>CAWGJM010000046.1:0-622446 GCA_963822795.1 uncultured Alphaproteobacteria bacterium | reverse complement strand
GCCGCGGCCCGGCCGCATCCGCTCCGACGCCCGCGGCGGTCCGGCCACCAAGAGCTTCTTCACCAGGGTTCGCAAGATCGCCCGCCAGCATGGCGCGGGGCCGCCAGTCGCATCCGCGTATAGAAAGAGTGGCGGGTCGGGCGGCCGAGCGCGCGGCAAGCTCGGCGTGCGACGTGGGCGCGGCGCTGCCTTCGTTCGCGGCCGCACCTTGGGTGGACGCGGATGGAGCCACCGTCAGCCGGGCGCCCGGCGCGTCATAGTCAAGTCACGCTCCGTTCGTGCCGCCGGAAAGAACGGACGAGCCGTCGCTCATCTGCGTTATATTCAGCGCGACGGCACCTCGCGCGACGGCGAGCGCGGCCGGCTGTATTCGGCGACGCAGGACCGGACCGACGGCGATGCCTTCCTCGATCGCGGCAAGGACGACCGCCACCAGTTTCGCGTCATCGTCTCGCCTGAGGACGGCGCGGAGCTCGGCGACCTCTCCGGCTTCACCCGCGACCTCATGAACAAACTTGAAGGTGACTTGGGAACGAAGCTCGATTGGGTGGCGGTGAACCATTTTAATACCGGCCATCCTCACGTTCATGTCATCATCAACGGCCGAGATGAGCTGGGCGAGGATCTGGTCATCAACGGCGACTACATCGCCCATGGTATTCGCGAGCGGGCGAGCGAACTGGTGACGCTCGAACTCGGTCCTGTCACCGCGATCGAGCAACAGCGCAAGCTCGCTGCCGAGATCGATCAGGATCGCTTCACCCGCATCGATCGGGCGTTGATCGCCGAGGCCGGCGAGGGTCTCGTGGACCTCCGGCACGCGCCAGCCGATCCGCGCGGCATCTCCGACCGCGCGTTGCGGCTGGCGCGGCTTGGCAAGTTGGAGGGAATGGGGCTTGCCAGCGAGCCCGCGCCGGGCCGCTGGCAATTGAGCGAAAAACTGGAGCCGACCTTGCGCGAACTGGGCGAGCGCGGCGACATCATCAAGACGATGCACAAGGCGTTGCAGTCGGAGGGCCTCGCGCGCGATCCGGCGAGCTTCTGGATTCACGACAGCGCGCCCTCGACGCCGATCGTCGGCCGCGTCATCGACAAGCACCTTTCTGATGAACTGGGCGAGAACCTGGCCCTCATTGTCGATGGAGTCGATGGCCGCACCACCACGTTCCCGGCATCGATCCAGCTGGAGTCGAGGACATCAGCATCGGCAGCATCGTCGAGATCGGATCGGCCGAAGTCGGCCGCCGTCCGTCCGATCGCGCCATTGCCAGTGTGGCGGAGGAGGGCGTCTATCGGCCGAGCCGCCATCTGGAGCGGGCGCGGTTCGACGGCCGCGTTCCCGGCGGCGACCATGACGGCTTCATCGACGCCCATGTTCGCCGGCTCGAGGCGCTGCGTCGGGCTGGGATCGTCGAGCGGATCGACGCCGACCATTGGCGGCTCCCCGAAGATTTTGAGAGCCGGGCCGCCGCCTATGATGCCAGGCGAAATCGCCAGATCAACACTCGCGTCCTTTCGGCCTTCGACCTGGAAAGGCAGATCGAAGCTGACGGCGCGACCTGGCTCGATCGCCGGCTGGTCGGGCGCGGTCCCGCCGATCTGGTCGCGGCCGGCTTCGGGCAGGAGGTGCAGCAGGCCATGGATCGTCGCCGCGAGCATCTGATCGGGCAGGGCGATGCTATCCGCCATGCCGATGGTCGTATCTTCTATCGTCGTAACCTGCTCGCCACGCTCGAAGAACGCGATGTCGTCAGCACTGGCGCCGCTCTCGCAGCCTCGCGGTCGCTGCCGTTTCGGGCCGCCGGCGATGGCGAGACGGTGCAGGGCGTCTTCAAACAGACCGTCCAGCTCTCGAGCGGCAAGTTCGCGCTGGTCGAGAACGCCCACGAATTTACGCTGGTGCCTTGGCGGCCTGTGATCGAGTACCGGCTCGGCCGCGAGGTGATGGGTGTCGTCCAGGGTGGATCGGTGTCCTGGCAACTCAGGCGAAACAGGGGCCTGGAACTTTAATTCCACAGGCGCCAGACAATGTCATGACAAAGGAGGTCGGATGTGCTAGATAGGGCATCAGGAGAAGTCATCATGGCTAATGCGACGAGATCCGAGAAACTCGATTTACGCCTGACGCCGGAGGCGAAGCGGGTGCTGAATGCCGCCGCGCAAGCCTCGCGGCGCTCGGTCAGCGAATTCGTGCTGGAGAGCGCGCTCGACCGCGCTCAGGAGGCGCTGCCCGATCGTCAGCATTTTGAACTCGACGCGGCGCGCTGGAAGGCGTTTCTGGCCGCGCTCGATGCGCCGCCCCGGCCCCTGCCGCGGCTCCAGCGGCTTTTGACCGAACCCAGCGTGTTCGAGCAAGCGCCGACCGAATAGATGACGTTCCGCATCGAGAAGCTGCGGCGTGATCATCGCGTCGAGGGGTTCGATTGCGGCAAGGAACCGTTGAACCGCTTCCTGATCCGCTTCGCTCTGCAAAGCCAGCTTTCCAACAGCTCGCAGACTTATCTGGCTTTCTCGGAGGACGAGCTTGTCGGCTTCTACACGTTGGCGTTCGGGGACGTGAACTATGAGGATGCACCGGAGCGGTTGCGCAAGGGCGTCGCCCGGCATCCGATTCCCCTGATGATCCTCGCGCGCCTCGCGGTCGCCAGCGCCTGGGCGGGAAAACGGATCGGGTCCGGTCTTTTGAAGGACGCACTCGCCCGGACGCTCGCGGCGGCCGAGGTCGCCGGCCTTCGGGCATTCGCCGTCCACGCCAAGGATGATGAGGCGCGGACCTTCTACGAACGCTTCGATTTCATCGCGTCGCCCAGCGATCCCATGCACCTGTTCGTGCTGCTGAAGGATGTCCGGGCCTTGATCGGCCCTTAACGCGGCGGCTCAGCCTTTTCGCCCGGATCGCCGCAGCAGCAGATCACCCGGCTCGATCCCCAGCGCTTCCGCAATCTGCCCGAGAACGGTGACGCTCGCCGACACGTCGCCGCGCTCGATCGCGCCGACGTAGCGCGCGCTCAGGCCGGCGCGCTCGGCCAGTTCCTCTTGCGTCATTTTCTGATCGTGGCGTTTCCGACGCAGGTTCATCGCCATGACCTCCTTGAGATCCACGGCACGATGGGAGCCTGAACAGGAATGATCGTTCCAGGAACGATCGTTCCTATTCGTATTGAACCGTGATATTCAAGGGCAGGCGAGCGGGTGTTCCGGCCGCCTCCTGCGATGCTGGGGACACAGGCGCAATCTGTGGATGGTTGATGTCATCGAAGACCGAAAGCTATGTTTTGCTAAATCTTCGAACGGCGCGCTTTGCGATGCGGTTTAGCCGGTTCGACCTGCGCTCTCTCTTGGAGGCGTCCAGAAGTCAAAGTGGAAAAGGAAACGCCTCATGCGGGTGAGGCCCGAACTTGATCCCGATGTCGATGACGAAGCGCCTGATGGTCCCGACATCACCGTTTATGACGAGGCGCATTTCGTGACCTATCTGCGCCTGCTCGACGCCGAGAGGGACGGCGCGCACTGGACCGAGGTAGCCCGCATCGTCCTGCATCGCGATCCCGCTTGCGAGGAGCTAAGAACACGGCGCTGCTTCGACAGTCATTTGGCGCGCGCGCAATGGATGACAAAGCGCGGCTACCGCCGCCTGTTGGAGCAATCCGTCGAACGAACGCGTCGCTCCCGATCCTGATCGGCAGAACTTCCGAACCCCGCCGATTTGCGCGCCATGCTATCCGGCGGCGCGATCCCGGTGGTTTTGGATTGCCTTTCGCCAACAGGCTTATTCTCTGATCGGCTCTGCATTACCAAGCCGATCGGAGTCGTCATGTCGGGAAACCGTATTCTCTGGGGTCAGATCACCCTGGTCTTTGCTGTCGTGCTGGCGACGACCTGGATCGCAACGCAATGGACGGCCTGGCGGCTCGGTTTTCAGCCGCAGCTCGGGCAGCCCTGGTTCGAACTGGCGCAGAGCATCCCGGTCTATTACCCGCCGGCGTTCTTTTGGTGGTGGTATGCCTACGACGCGTATGCGCCCTCGGTGTTCATCCAAGGCGCCTTTATCGCCGCATCGGGGGGATTCATCGCCGTCGCACTCGCCATCACCTTGTCGATCTTAAGGGCGCGCGAGGCAAAGAACGTCGAGACCTATGGTTCGGCGCGCTGGGCCTCCAACGAGGAAATCTGCAAGGCCCGATTGCTCGGCCCGGACGGTGTCATCCTCGGCTGCGATGCCGGGCACTATCTGCGCCATGACGGACCGGAACACGTCTTATGCTTTGCACCGACAAGATCGGGTAAAGGCGTCGGCCTGGTGGTCCCGACGCTGCTGACCTGGCCCGGAAGCTCTATCGTTCACGACATCAAGGGAGAGAATTGGACGCTGACGGCAGGCTTTCGGTCCCGATTCGGCCGCGTGCTCAAATTCGATCCGACCGACGCGCTATCAGCCGCCTACAATCCGTTGCTGGAGGTGCGGCGCGGCGACAAGGAGGTGCGCGACGTCCAGAACATCGCCGACATCCTGGTTGATCCGGAAGGGGCGCTCGATCGCCGCAATCACTGGGAGAAAACCAGCCACAGCCTCCTCGTCGGCGCGATCCTGCATGTCCTCTATGCCGAGCCAGACAAGACGCTCGCGGGCGTCGCCAACTTCCTGTCCGATCCAAGACTTCCGGTCGAGGCGACGCTGCGCGCCATGATGTCGACGCCGCACCTCGGCAAATCAGGCGTTCACCCCGTCGTCGCGTCCGCCGCCCGCGAACTCTTGAACAAGTCGGACAACGAACGCTCGGGCGTTCTTTCCACCGCGATGTCGTTTCTCGGCCTCTACCGCGATCCTGTGGTAGCCAAGGTGACCGACCGCTGCGACTGGCGCATCGCCGATCTCATCGCGCAAGCGACGCCGGTCAGCCTTTACCTTGTGGTGCCGCCGTCCGACATCAACCGCACCAAGCCGTTGATCCGGTTGATCCTCAACCAGATCGGCCGGCGGCTCACAGAGGAATTGAACGCAAAAGACCGCCGGCATCGTCTGCTGCTGATGCTTGATGAGTTTCCGGCGCTCGGGCGGTTAGATTTTTTCGAAGTCCGCACTCGCCTTCATGGCCGGTTACGGCATCAAGAGCTTTTTGATCGCGCAATCGCTTAACCAGATCGAGAAGGCCTACGGCGCCAACAATTCCGTGTTGGACAATTGCCATGTGCGCGTCGCCTTCGCCACCAACGACGAACGCACCGCCAAGCGCGTCTCGGATGCGCTGAGCACGGCGACCGAATTGCGGGATTCCACCAACTATGCCGGTCACCGGCTGTCGCCCTGGCTCGGCCATCTCATGGTGTCGCGACAGGAGACGGCGCGGCCGCTGTTGACGCCGGGCGAGGTGATGCAGCTGCCACCCGCCGACGAATTGCTGCTGGTTTCCGGCATACATCCGGTCCACGGCAAGAAAGCGCGTTATTACGAAGATCGCCGCCTGTCTGAGCGTATCTTGCCGCCGCCAATTCTCGGAAAGCATATCGGGGAGGGGCCGGATATGACGGCCGACGATTGGCGCGCTCTGCCGCTTCCGATGGACGGTGCCGAAGAGCACGCGGAAAGCGGACAGGCCGTTGACGTCGACCTCGCCAATGCCGGCATCCGGCGCGAGCCGGGATTGCCCGAGCAGGAGGAGATCGTGCGGAGCGAACGCCCAGCCGACCGCGAATTCGACGTGCTGGAGGACGAGTCTGACCTCGACGCGGCCAAGGCGCGAACGTTGCGGCAAAGCGTGCGCATCGTGGCGCGGCAGGCAGCGATGGACCCCGCCGACGGCATAGGGTCGTGAGGCGGCGCCATGCAAACCAGGACTCGCATGAACGTCTATTTTGAGCCGGGACTGCTCAAACAGGTCGGGGCGTTGGCGCTGCGGCGCAATGTCTCCAAATCCGCCGTGATCGAAGCTGCCGTGGTGTCCTTCCTGTCGGAAGATTCCGCAGAGCGGTTAGAAGCTGTCTTCGCGCGGCGCATGGACAGACTCGGCCGCCAGATCGACTGTATGGACGAGGATCTCGCCATCCTCGGCGAAACAGTTTCCCTGTTCATCCGGTTCTGGCTGACGATCACGCCGCCATTACACGCGTGGCAGCCACATTGCCGCGGTCTGTTTCAGAACTCCGATCGCCGCCTGACTTATATTTCGCCACCCACAGGCCTCGGCACGCCGCGCCTCATCACGGACTTCCTTGGGATCGCCGCCATTGGCCAGCGTACGGCGGTGGTCGAGGGCCTTTTTCCTGGCATCGCCCAAGGTGACATCCTTGGCCGACCCAAGACCCATGCTGTCCTTGATCCCTTTGCGCTGATACCGAAACAGCCAGCGGCGGCCGCCTGAGGGCGCCACGATCAGATAGAGGTTATCGCCGCAAGCGTAATCGCCCGGACCGACGCTCAAATAGTTCTTGGCGTTGATCGCGACCTTTCCGTCCTGATCACTTCGAATCTTCATGGGAGATTCCAACTCCAGACACTCGGCAAATTTGCGCGTCGCGATGCGAAGGGAGATTCTATCGGCAGGGAAGATTACGAACTGCCAGATCGGCGTCTTTGCTACCTACGTTTCGCGTCATGGTCATGCGTTCATCGATCGTGCGTTGTATCTTCCGAAGGAATGGACTGACGATCCAGATCGTCTGGAAGCTACATACGTGCCTACCGACGTTGGCTTTGCAACCAAACCAAAGCTTGCGACGAGAATGATTGCACGCGCCATAGCCGCGTCTGTCCCATTCAAGTGGGTCGCTGGCGATACTGTCTACGGTGTTGGCAATACCGAACAGCAACTACGCAAAGCAGGTAAAGGATATGTACTCGGGGTCAGCAGCGCTCATGTCTTCCATTCCTGGGGCAAGCGACCGCCGGTCGCCGGGACGGCTGCCGACATCGCCCGGACGCGGCCCGCATCCGACTGGAAGCGCCTGTCGGCGGGAGCCGGGACCAAAGGACCGCGGTTGCACGATTGGTGTTATCTCGAATTGGCCGATCTTGAGGCCGGGCAGTTCAACGCTGCAAATGACGGTTTGTGGACACGCGGTCTACTGATCCGTCGTCGCATCGCCGATGATGACCTCGCCTTCTTCACCACTTGGTGCCCAGCAGGCACAACCATTGAAACCCTCGTCGCAGTTGAAGGCCACCGATGGGCGATCGAGGACAGCTTTGAAACCGCGAAAAACGAGTTCGGGCTCGATCACAACGAGAGCCGATCCTGGCATGGCTGGCACCGTCATGTGTCCTTGGTAATGCTTGCCTTCGCCATGATGGCCGCGATCCGACATCGCGCTAATCCTCCACCGCCCAAAAAAAAGAAACGGCGGTCCCCAGCAAAAGCCAGGACCTAACCGCCCCACAACTGATCCGTTGGTCAATCCAGGAAATCCGCCGCATTGCAATCAGACTTAATCGAAAGCGGATTCAACCCGCCCACATTATCGCATGGTCTTTCTGGCGCAGAGCTCACCAGGCTGCCGCTCAACGCGCTCACTTCAAATCAAAAAAGCAGCTGTAATGCTAACTCAAATCGAGGGGTAGTTTAAGGGGTAGTCTGGCGAAAACATGCGGGCGACCGCCAGCGACGGCGTGCGATCGTCCGCGATGCAAGAAAGCCCCGTCAAACTGGGCTTTCTTCGACATCGAGACGCTGGTCGGCGATGGTGGATGAAGGTTGGCGAAGGTGGTCTTGGCGCGCTCGGAGAGATTCGAACTCCCGACCCTCGGAATCGAAATCCGATGCTCTATCCAGCTGAGCTACGAGCGCGTGACGGTAGCGGATACCAGAGATGTCCCGACAATTCTATCGGGACTCTGTCCGAAGCTGAGCTGGTCAGAAGCAGGGATGGCGGCGGCCGTCCTGGCCGATATAGGCGGCCGAGCCCTGATAGCAGAGGTTGGTCGAAGGACCGTCGTAATAGGCGAAGGTGCCGGGCGTCAGCCCCGGGCCGTAGTTGCGGAGATAGCTGATCGGGTACGACAGGCCGGAAAACTCGTGAAAGCCGTAGGCGCCGTAATGGCGATGGTGGCTTCGCGCCTCCGCCATGGGTATCGCCATGACCGCGGACAGGAGGGCGGCGGCTGCAACAAGCTTCAACGTCTTCATCTCGTTTCTCCGAAAATCCCGCCAAAACCACGCCGTCAAAGACGATCCGCCCCGTAATTTAGCGCAAAATCTGTCCCAATGCTGTCGAAAACTTTGTTCGGATGCGCCAATTTTTGGCCTTTTCAGCATGCTTAACGTTTTGCCAATACAGTCAAGCGACAGTCCGGCCGCGGGGCCCCCTTAGTATTAGAGCGTTTTCCAGCGAAGTGGGCCCCGGTTCGCGTAAAGAAAACGCGCCAAGACAAAAAGCTAGAGGCTCCGTTCCGATTCAATTGGAAGGGAGCCTCTAGACCCTGGCATCACCAAAGTCTACGGGTTTCCGCTGCTCCATGCGCATCACGCCCCTCGCTCTGTTGTTGCTTTCGGTCCTGGCCGCGACGCCGGCGCGAGCGGAGTTGCACATCACCCGCGACCATGGCGGCTATGTCGAGGAGTACAAGGCCAAATACAAGCAGATCCGCGATAGCGGCCAGCGCGTTATCATCGACGGCATCTGCAATTCGGCGTGCACGCTGGTGTTCGGCATCGTGCCGATGAACAAGATCTGCGTGACGCCGCGCGCAAGCCTCGGCTTCCACCAAGCCTATTACGACAAGGCCTTCACCTTTGGCATCAAGGTCACCAGCCTGGCAGGCACTTCCGACCTGATGTCCTATTACCCTGATACGGTGAAGGACTGGATCCGCCGGAACGGCGGGCTCACCACCGAGATGAAGAAGATCAAGAACGGCGAAGAACTCTGGAAGATCGTCGATCCCTGCCCGGAAGAGTGGTGATCTTCGCGCAGCAGCGTAAAGCGTTGCTACGCCTACAGCAGTCCTCACCCGGCTTGGCCGGGCGACCCAGCATCCCAGAGGCGGCTGTGATTAATCGAGAGGCCGCAGCATACTAGGTCACCCGGTCAAACCGGGTGAGGACAACCTTCAACGATCTCCGAACGCCACCACACCCCGGATCGATTCGCCGCGCCTCATCCGCTTGAAGGCGGTGCGCCTCTACTTCTTCGCCTTCTTTTTCTTCTTCTTGGCCGCTTTCTTTGCGGCCTTCTTGGCTACCTTCTTAACCGCTTTCTTGGCAGCTTTCTTGGCGCCCTTCTTGACCGCCTTCGCGGCCTTGGCCGCTTTCTTCTTCGTCACTTTCTTGGCGACCTTCTTGACCGCCTTCCTGGCTTTCTTAACCGCCGGCTTCGCCGGTTCCATGGTTGGCGGCATAACGGGGCTCATCGCATCCGTCGCCGGTTCGATCATCGCTTTGTCGTCGTCCATATGGGTCCCCCAGTGTTTAACGATGCGACGACGATAGCGGGATTCTCGAAGCTGTCAAAGAGAAGCCATTTTTCTCAGGCCCCGCGAAGCTTCGAATATGCTTGAAGCGCGCGCTCGCGCGCCGCCCTGCGATCGGCGCAGGACCAGGTGTCGCGAGTTCGACAGCGGCGCTCTTAGGTTCCAGCGGCGCGGTGCTCGATGGCTAGTGGATTAGGGTGCGGGCAGGCGCGTCAGTTCGGCTACAGAGCGCCGGTATGGGCGCCCTCGGTATCGAACTTCTGGCCCGGCGGCGCCGGGGTGAACACCCGGAATGGCGTCGAAGGCTGCCCGCCGGTTGCGCGCCGCGCGGGCCAGCGCAACGCTGGACGACGACCGGGCGCACGTTCGAGATGTGTCAGTATCTCCTTACTCTTGCTCGGTTTTTCGCCCTTTGCGCATTCACGGACCAAACCAATTCCTAATGCGGTTGAGGGCAAAACCATCACATGTAACTTTTTCTGAAAGGCTTCGTTGATGGGTCCGCTTTCGCGCCGAGCAGGCGGACGCGGCCGCCCGAGGACCGCAACGCCGACCAGCGCCGATTTATCGACGAGTTCAAGTCGGCGGCATCATCGACCACGCGCTCAATTCCTCCGGCGAGTTCGAGCGGGTTGCGCAGGCCCTCACCGAGACGGCGTGCACCACGGCCGTCGTTCGCAATCCGCGGAGGCTTCGAGGCGGCGAGGGTGGGCGATGCCGGCCCCGGCTTTGCTGTGGTCGCCCAGGAGGTCAAGAGCCTCGCCGGACAGACCGCCAAGGCGACCGAGGAAAATCAGTAGCCAGATCGCCGGCATGCAGCTTGCGACCGAGGAATCGGTCGGCGCGATCAAGGCAATCGGCCAGACCATCGAGCGCATCAGCGAGATCGCAAACTCGATCTCGGCGGCGGTCGAACAGCAGCGCGGCGCGACGCGAAACATCGCTCGAAGCGTTCGTGCGGCGGCGAGCGGCACCGCCGATGTCGCCATCAGTGTCCCCAACGCGGTGCAGGGCGCGAGCGAAACCGGCGATACGTCGAGCCGGATGTTTGCTTCCGCCCAGGCCTTGTCCAGCGAGAGCCTGCATCTGAAGACTGAGGTCGAGAAGTTTCTGGACGGCGTGCGGGCGGCATGATGGGGCGCCCGCCGAAACCCCGAAGCCGCATCGTTCGTAGCTCCGCTTGCGAAGCCCTGCTTCTGATGGGAAGGCCGCCGTGAGCCGCTATCTTGTGCTGTACTTGACGACGCTGGCCGTTCTCGCGGCGCTGGATTTCCTGTTCTTCGGTATCGTCGCCAAGGGGTTCTTCGCAAGCGAGGTCGGCGACATCAGGCCGGTCCCGGCGGTGCTGTTCTATCTGCTCTATGTCGCGGGCGTGCTGATCTTCGTCAGCGGCCCTGCGTCCGCGACCTGGCCATCGACGCCTGTCTACGGCGCGCTGTTCGGCCTGTTCTGCTACGCGACCTTCGATCTCACCTCGCTGGCGCTGCTCAAGCACTGGAGCTGGGCGGTCGCGGCCGTCGACGTGTCCTGGGGCGCGGCCGTGACCGCGATCGCCGCGAGCGCGGGCCTGATCGTGGCGAATGCCGTAGCCGATGATGCACGAGCGTGAGAAGTCAGGCCTCGCCGTAGTAGCTATGAAGCCGACGAACAAGGCGGAGCGATCCGCTGCGGAGTTGGGGGAGCCAAGGGCGGGGGCCGAGGGGAATGTGGGCCAGCACAGCACGGACCGGGCACGGAACCGGGCAACCGTGTCACAGGGGTTGGAACGCATACGGCAAGTTTCGCCGCTAAACACCCAAGGTGGGAGCCGTATGCGGGAAAGCCGCTTGTACGGTTCTGTGCGGGGGCGCTCAGAAATGAGCGTCCCTACCGCGATCGGAGCTACGCTCCTTGCAAAGACAGCAATAGCCGTCACTTCGGCTGCGGCACGATCCGGATGTAGGGCTTCGGTGCCTTCCAGCCCTGGGGATAGATGGTCTTGGCCTCGTCGTCCGAGACGGAGCCCGCGATGATCACGTCCTCGCCCTGCTTCCAGTCGGCGGGGGTGGCGACCCGGTGTTTGGCGGTCATCTGCAGCGAATCGATCGAGCGCAATATTTCCTGGAAGTTGCGGCCCGTGGTCATCGGATAGACCATCACCAGCTTGATCTTCTTGTCCGGTCCGATAACGAAGACGTTGCGGACGGTCTGGTTGTCGGCCGGTGTGCGCTTCAAGGGATCGCCGGAGGTGGACGCCGGCAGCATGTCGTAGAGTTTTGAGACGTTGAAGTCGGTGTCGCCGATCATCGGATAGTTCGGGGCCGTGCCTTGCGTCTCCTTGATGTCTTCGGACCATTTGGCGTGGCGGTCGACCGGGTCGACGGAGAGGCCCATCAGCTTGACTCCGCGCTTGTCGAATTCCGGCTTCAACTTCGCGAGAGCGCCAAGCTCGGTGGTGCAGACCGGGGTGAAATCTTTCGGGTGCGAGAACAGAAGTACCCAGCTATTGCCGATCCAATCGTGGAACTTGATCTTGCCCTCGGTGGTTTCGGCCTCGAAATCCGGGGCCACAGCGCCAATCTGGAGTGCCATTTGACGACCTCATGTCCTTCAAGTTACAGGTGAATTTGTTCTCCGCACTATACGGGGCGGTGGCGTGCAAGTGAACGCTGCCAACCAAAAAAGCAAGTCATTCCCTTGGGCAGCAAACCTCTAGCATCGCATTTCGATCCAGGCACCTGCGGCGAAAAGATCACATTGGCGGTACAAGCCTTGCTTGCCCCGATATCGCCTCTTATCGCCCTCACTACGCCGGCCCCGGCCTGCCGGCGCTAAGAACCAGGACAAGAACCAGGACAGGCCTCACCGCGACAAATCAGCAACCATCTAAAACTCTCGCGAGACGGGTTTCGAATCGTTAACCACTCGTTTACGCGCGGATGGAAATGCTGATCTGGAAAAAGAAACTGGGAAGTGACACTTATGTCTGCCTCAACCCTTAGGGCCGCTCAATCGAGCGGCCTCCTCGAACCATCCTGCCGCGACACCGCCGCGCATGCTCTGACGATCGTGCGCGACGGCGTGATCACCGGCGAAGGGCCCACCACCAAGGGCCGTGTACACTTTTCCCGCGAACTCGATGCCGATGACACCGCCTGGTGCGCGCGCATCCTCACCGCGTCCGCGGTCGAGCATCAGCCCGTCAGCCGGGCCGAGGCCGAAGCGCTGTTTGAGATCGGAGCGGCGGCCACCGAGCGCAGCGACGACGGGCGGTTCGACGATCTGCTCGCCAAGGCGGTTGCCCATCATGCGGCTTCCGAAGCCGGCCTGCCGGTGCCGCCGCGAACGGTCGCTCTGTCGCCGGATACCGATATCGAGAGCTGGGCTCCGGCCCATGCCACTGCTGCGAATACCGAAGTGCTGGAATGGATCGCAAGCCAGATGCGCGGCAAGCGCAACGGCAACCGCGCCCTGATGGCGATGATCGCGACCTTCGTCGGCGCCGCCGCGCTGCCGCTGTCGCAACTGCCGTACGTGATCGACATCGGGATGTAGCGATATCCCGACGCATTCTTGGGGTTTGACGACGGCGGGGTTATTTCCCCCGCCGTTTTTTGTTATAGTTGGGTATGGAAATTCACCCCCATCAGAAACGACGAAGATCATGCCGCGGCGCTTCGCGAGATTGAATGGCTCGAGGGCGCGGCGGCCGGGACCGAAGAGGGCGACAAGCTCGACATCCTCGCAATGCTATTCGAAAAATATGAGGATAGCCGCCGGCCGAATATCGACACCTCTGATCCGATCGACCTCTTGAATTATGCGATCGAAGCGTTCCGAGATTCGCAGGCAGAATAGGTCGCGAGCGATGGGAACGCTGGCTCCGTAACTTGTCCCTACCGTTCCCAATGCACCTGGAAAAGTAACTCAAACCAGCGCGGCAACAGAGTGGGCAAATTCCTTCCAAAATTGGTGCGATCAAACGGTTAGGCTAGGGCAGATCTAGCGATTTGGCGCCAGGCAGTCGGGTCTTATTCGACTACGAGCATGAAGAGCCCGCTGAAATTGAGCTTTCAATAATGAGCAGCGGCACGATCGTCGTGGGCATATTCAGCGACTTGATTAAAGTAACGGGCAACGGCGGAGAGAGATCTTTAGGCCACCTGCAGGGAAGTGGCAGCAAGAAACCTGAATCGAACTCGCCGCGACGACCCTTTGCAGTACGGTGACCCCGCTTCGACGAACCCGGAGGCGAAAGTCGAAGAAAGCGTTATTCTGGTGCTTCCCCTTCGCGTTGGGCCCTGTCTGCCTGCCAAATGATCGATGTCGCCGCCGGCGACATCGGGATGTGAGCCCATCCCGACGCCTTCTTAAGGTTTGACGGCCGGCGGGGTTATTTCCCCGCCGTTTTTTGTTTGCCGGTCTCAGGCTCGAGCCCGACCGTACGGCCGGCAAATCCCGCCGCGTCGAAATAGCGTTGCGTCAGCACGCGCTGGTATTTCACGATGGTCTTGAGCCCGTTCGCCGAAGGCTTAGAGACGATCTGCCCATCGGTCGATTTCGGCATGCTGCCGTTCGGCAACGCCTCCGACATCACCCGGCCGATCAGTCCGCCTTCCTCGGTGGCGTGAAGGCCCATGATCTGCGCGATGGTCATGCCGACATCGGCGTTGGAGACCGGCAGCGGATCCGCATAGCCGGCCTTGAAGTCCGGCCCGATCGCCGCCATGAAGTTCATGGTGTCGCCGCGGCCGAAGCTGCCATGCATGCCCTGGCCCTGCCGCAGCACGGTGTCGGCGATCTCGACCGAGCAGTTGGTCGGCTCGTTGCATCCCTCTACATAGGAGCGGAAATTGACCACGATCGAGGGGTTCGGCGTCACCGCCTTGCCCTTCAGGTTGATCTGCGACATCGGCAAGGTGCCAGCGAACTTGCCGAGCGCGTCGTCGACAAACAGCCCGCTGACGTAATCCTGGTCGAGCAGCGCCTTGATTGTGCGATCGGCGAGCTTCTTGTCCTTGTTCGGCAGATAGATCAGGTCCGAGCCGCCATTGGTCGCAACCACGAGGTCGGGCTTGGTCGGATCCTTGCCAAGCACGCCGTTG
Organism: uncultured Alphaproteobacteria bacterium; assembly: GCA_963822795.1. GTDB lineage: Bacteria > Pseudomonadota > Alphaproteobacteria > Rhizobiales > Xanthobacteraceae > Bradyrhizobium. The sequence goes on along the minus strand of CAWGJM010000046.1, from coordinate 607,959 downwards.
CCGGCCTTCGGATGGGCATTCGCCGCGACGGCCGCGTTGTTGTCGTTGGGGTCGTACAGCGGCAGGTCGAGCGCCTTCGCGAGGTCAAGCGCTAGGAAGCCCATCGGCAGGAAATCCTTCGGCGTGTCGTCGTAGCTGACCTTGGCCGAGGGGCTGGTCTTGCTTTCCTTGGAGATCGTCGAGAAGCCGTGATCGGCCGAGACGATGACGTCCGTGGTCGCGGCGAGCCCAAGATCGTCAAGGGCTTTACGCAACTGCGCGAGGTTGTCGTCGGCATTCTTGATGCCGGCCATCGAGGTCGGGCCGTTGATGCCGGGCGTCACGGTGTTGAGGCTGTCGCCGGTGTTGTGCTGGCTGCCGTCGGGATCGCGCGACCAGAACACCAGCACGAACGGTTTTGCGCGCGCCTTGAACATCGGCAGCACTACCTTGGCCGCGACGTCGGCGAAATAGGCCTGCTGGGCGCTATTCGCCGCCGTAGTGCCAGCCTTCGTCGCACTGCCCGCGTCGCCATTGGCGCCGCGCGAGGGCGCGGTGAGCGGAAGATTGGCCTTGGTGAGCGCGTCCTTCATCTCATCGGACAGCGGCACGCCGGTCTTGCCGCCGGTGGAATCGTCGACCACGATCGAATGCGCCCCCGGCTTGTCGGCGCGGTCGGTGTGGTCGAAGATCAGCACAGGGCCGACCTTGCCGATTGTGGCAGTCGAGAAGCTCTTGGCCCGCGCCAGTTTCAGGATGGTGTTTTCGTTCAGATAATTGCCGCCGAAATGGTCGTCGATGTCGCCAAGCACCGCGTCGTTTTCGAGGAAGGGAACGACGGTGTCGCCCGCGGGTACATTCGAATAGCCGCTGTAGATCGTGTTGCTGAAGTCGCCGCTATCGCCGAGATAATGCCCGGTCGCCATCGCCGACGCGTTGGCCGTCGTGAAGGTCGGGAACATCGAATGCGGGTTCTTGAAGTTGACGCCCTTGTCGCGGACATCCGCCATCGCCGGGGCGGTGTCGGGTGCGACCTTCATCGCGCGCAAGCCGTCCGGGACGAACAGGATCACGTTATGGGCGGTGGCGTTCTGCGCGGAAGCGGCGCCGGCGGCCAATGTGAAGAGACTCGCGGATAGCAGCAAGGTTGCGCGGCGCATGAAGGGCTCCCTGGGAAAATCGGACTCGGCGACCGTGGCCCCTGTCTAGTTTTGCTGTGTGACAGATTTGTTACAGTAGCCCGGAACCCAGCTTTGAGCGAGATGTTTAAGCTTCGGATCTCTTTGAGGATGACTCGCTTGGAATACGTCATTAGCTTCGTGGCAGGCGGAATGCCGGTCTCCGCTTTCGCCGTGCTCGGCGACATGCTGCGCCCGAAAAGCTTCGCGGGCTTGTTCGGGGCAGCGCCCTCCGTGGCTACCCTTGGGCTCACGCTCCGGAAGCAGGGCGGCAGTTACGTGGCGATCGAGGGTCGTTCGATGGTGCTCGGCACGATCGCCCTTGCGGCCTATGGTTTCGTCGTCTGCCAGCTCCTAGTGCGGTTGCGATGATCGGCTCTTACCTCGACCGCGGTCGCCGCGGTCGCGCTGGGGCTGAAGGCGGCATGGTTGGGGTGAGCCATGATCGTCCGCCTCAAACCCTCGGCTCTCGACGAGAGCAAATGGTATGAGCATGCACTGCGCTTTGGGCTTGGCGGCCTCGTGACCGTGCTCGCCGGGGTGATCGCGAAGATTGATGGCCCCGCAACTGGTGGTCTGTTTCCGGCTTTTCCGGCGATCCTCTGCGCCAGTGCCGCCTTGATCGAGAAGCATGAACGCAAGCGCAAGCGGGACAGGGGTTTGCGCGGAGAACGACGAGGCCGGGAGGCGGCAGCCCTGGACACGGCCGGGGCCGGGTGGGGCAGCATCGCGCTCGCGATTTTCGGACTGTCCGTGTGGTGGCTTGGACCGAAATCGTCCGCCGGCGCGCTGGCCTTTGCCTCGGTTGCCTCGCTCGCGGTTGCGGTCTCGATGTGGCGGGCGAGGCGCGAATTGCGCGTGACGCGGCGCTATAGGCTTTTCCCGAAATTGGCTGGCCAACAAGTAGCGCGCGGATGATGCCGATCGAGAACAGTGTGCATCATTGGTTGGATATGCAGCGAAGTTTCGTCCGAAATTCCAGGTGCGCCCGAGCTTGCAGGAACATTCGCTCCGACGCCGTGTTGTCGCCACATCACAGAACAGGGAGTAAGCGCCGATGGCTGAGAAAGAGAAAGACCTCAACGAATTGTTCCTCGATACGCTTAAGGATATCTATTACGCCGAGAAGCAGATCCTGAAGGCTCTGCCTAAAATGGCAAAAGCGGCCAACTCGGACGAGCTTCGGGCAGCGTTCGAAAAGCACCATGGCGAGACCGAAGGCCACGTCGAACGCCTGGAGCAGGTGTTCGAACTGCTCGGCAAGCCCGCGCGCGGCAAGAAGTGCGACGCCATCGAGGGCATTATCGACGAAGGCAAGGAGGTCATGGAGGAATACGCCGACACGCCTGCGCTCGATGCAGGGCTACTCGCGGCAGCCCAGGCCGTCGAGCACTACGAGATTTCCCGCTATGGCACATTGAAAGCTTGGGCGGCCAAGCTCGGCATGAAGGACGCCGTCAAACTGCTCGATCAGACCCTCGCCGAGGAAAAGAAGACCGACGATACGCTGAGCAAGATCGCGGAAACGGCGGTCAACTACCAGGCCGCCGCCTAGCGCACTTGAAATCGGCCAAAGACCGCGCGCCGCCCTGAGCGCCCGCTCGGCGCGGCGCTGCGTGTACAGGCCTATCGCGCTCAGCGCGTCAGGCCGCTGTTAGCTGCGAGCGCAAGGCGGTTGCCAAATCTTCCATTGTGTACGGCTTGAGCAGCACGCCGATGCCGTCCTTTGCGGCGCCCGCGGCGGCCTCCTGATAGCCGGTCGCGAGCAACACCGGCAGCTCCGGCCGTCGTTTCCTGATCTCGCGCGCCAGTTCGACGCCGCTCATGCCGCCCGGCATCATGATGTCGGAGAAAACCAGATTGACGGGACGATCGTTGGCCAGCGCGCCCAGCGCGGCGGTCGCGCCGGCAACACGGGTCACGCCAAAGCCGATCGATTTCAACATTTCGACCGCCAGCGCGGCCACTTCATTATCGTCCTCGACGAGCAGGATGTGACCCTCGAATTGTCCGTCCGCGGTGGCGACGGCGATGTCGCCCTGAGCTTGAATTTCGGGTGACTTGCGGGTTCGCGGCAGGAACAGACGCACCGACGTGCCCTTGGCCGTTTCGCTCTGGATGTCGACATGCCCGCCGGACTGCTTGACGAAGCCGTAGACCTGGGCGAGCCCGAGGCCCGAACCTTTGCCGACCTCCTTGGTCGTGAAGAAAGGATCGAAAACGCGGGAAAGCATGTCAGCCGGGATACCCGCGCCGGTGTCGCTGACGGTAAGCTCGACAAAATCTCCGGTTAACTCGCCGAGCGAAAAGCCCGGCCGATTATGGGCGGCGATCCTGATCGTGCCTTTATCCGGGATCGCGTCACGCGCGTTGACGCAGAGGTTGATCAGCGCGAGCTCGAGTTCGCCGGCGTCCACCTCGATCGGCCAGAGCCCGTCGTCGAAGCGCATATCGATCTCGATATCTCCGCGCAGCGAACGCGCGAGGATTTCCCGCATGCCCTCGATCTGCTTTCGCAAGTCGACGGCCTCCGGATTAAGCGGCCGCTGCCGCGAAAAAGACAGCAGGTGACGGGTGAGCGCCGCGCCCCGCTTGACGGCATGACGCATGCCCGCGACGATGCGCGCACGCTGCGCCGGATCGGTTTGGCGCTCCAGCAAATGCACGCCACCCGACATCACCGCGAGCAGATTGTTGAAATCGTGCGCTACCCCGCCGGTTAACTGACCGAGCGACTCCAGTTTCTGTGCGCGCCGCAGCGCTTCCTCGGCCTGCCTGCGCTCTGTCAGGGCCTCCGTGACACGATTTTCCAGCGTCACATTCCATACGCGCAGAGTCTCCTCGCTCGCGCGGAGCGCCTTTTCTGCGACGATTTTTTGCGTGGTCTCGGCGACCGCGCAGAACATCCCGGCGACCGCGCCATCCTCGTCGCGCACCGGGGAATAGGAAAAGGTGAACCAGGTCTGCTCGTCGAAACCGCGCCGGTTCATGGTCAGCGGCAGATCTTCCCGATAAGTCGCTTCGCCCGCCATCGCGGAGGCGATCAACGGGCTGATGTCCAGCCAGATCTCCGACCAGATGTCGCGGAACCGGCCGCCGAGCGCGCAGGGATGTTTGGCGCCGAGAATTTCCGCATAAGCATCGTTGTAGAGGAAGCCGAGCTCCTTTCCCCAAGCGACGAACATGGGAAAGCGAGACTCCAGCAAAAGTCCGACGACTGACCTCAGCGACTGCGGCCAAATGCGGGGATGGCCAAGCGGCGAGCCGGTCCAGTCGTGCATGCGCATCAGCGCGCCGACCTTGCCGCCGCCGGCCATGAACTGAAGCGATCGATCGGCGCTATCGTTCATCAACTATCTAGCGATCCTTGAACGCCAACAGAAACAAACTTGGAGGTCGCCAATACCCAAATATAACGAGGATTTCGGTCAACGTTAGCGCATCCGGGATACCAAGCAAAACGGGGACCGATCGGTTCCATCGCGCTAGCGAATGGCCGCCGCAAGCGCCGCGAGCAGAGCGGGTGGCGTCACCAGAAGGCCGAGCTTCAGGAAGCGCCAGGCGCCGACGTCGATCTTTTCCCGCCGCAGCGCCACCAGCCACAGGATGGTCGCAAGCGAACCCGTTACCGAAAGATTGGGGCCGAGGTCGACGCCGATCAGCATCGCGCCGACCACCGATGTCGGCAGGTGGTCGTTGGCGGCGACCGAGCCTGCGACCAATCCAACCGGCAGGTTGTTGGCGATGTTGTCGGCCACCGCGGTGATGAGGCCGACACCCAATGCGGTGTTCGCCGCGGATTGCCCGACCGCGTCATGAAGGGCTGCGCTGAGCCGAGCGATCACCCCGGTCCGGATCAGGGCCTCCACCATGACGAACAGTCCGGCGACCAGCGCAAGCACGCTCCAGGAAATGCCCTTCAGCACCGGCCATGGCGACTGACGGCTCAACGCCAGCACGGCCGCGGCCGTGACGGCGCCGCACAGGAAAGTCGGCAATCCGAGCTGGAGATTGAGTGCTGAAGAACCAAGCAGCACCACGCCGACGGCGCCGATCCCGACGGCGGTAAGCTTGCCGCCGTGGCTGAGTTTTGGCTGCGGCACGCCGGCTTCGATCCGTTCCTCGTTCAGCGCGCCGCGCTGCGTCAGGCGAAGCACGGCATAGGTCACGACAATGGAGGCGATCGAGGGCAGGCCGAATTGGCGCAGCCATTCGAACAGATGCGGCATGCGTTCGCCGAACACCACGAGATTGGCGGGATTGGAGATCGGCAGCACAAAACTCGCGGCGTTGGCGATGAAGGCGCAGACGAAGAGATAGGGCAGCGGTGCTGCACCGGCGGCGCGGGTGGCGGCGTAGACCGCGGGCGTCAGCACGATTGCGGTGGCGTCGTTGGACAACAGCACCGTGACCAGAATGCCGACCGCGTAGACCAAAAGGAACAGACGCTGCGGCGAGCCGCGCGCATGCTCGAGCGCCAGCGCCGCGAGATAGTCGAACAGGCCTTCCTGGCGCGCGAGCTCGGCAATCAGCATCATGCCGGTGAGGAAGAGATAGACGTCGATGCCCTTGCGCGCGCCGATCAGCGCATCGGCGAACGGCAGCAGCCCCAGTAGCACCAGCGCCGCCGCGCCGGCGACGGCCCAGATCGCCTCCGCAAGGCGAAAGGGACGGATGATGACGCCCGCGGTGGCCAGCACAATGATGCTCCAGGCCATGATGGTTTGGTGCGGCGACATCGTCACATCGTTCCTTGAAGCTGATAGCCAATGATTATTCGGCAGCGATACCGGAAGCCGGTGGTGCCGTCTGCCTCAACCGGCTCGCGAACTTGGCAGCGCCGGTGCAATGGCAGCCGCCACCGCGTTGCCGGCCCAAGCGCTTCGGTTGCCGAATCCAGATGCTCATCGTCGCGCGGGCGTTCTCTCGGCAATCGCTTTCCGCACAATCCGCGACAGCAATTCCACTGAGTACGGCTTCTGGATGAATTCGAAGCCGTGATGGGCGTTCTCCGCCAGCACGTTGCTGTAGCCGCTGGTCAACACCACGGGAAGGCCAGGATAGCGCTGGCGGATGAGGCCGGCGAGTTCGACGCCGTTCAAGCCGGGCATGATGACGTCGGAGAACACCAGATCGACCGCGAATTCGTTTTCGGATAAGATCGCAAGCGCCGCCTCGGCGTTCGCGACGCACCGCACCGTGTATCCCAGATCTTCCAGCAACTCGGTGGAGAAGCGCCCGACATCGTCGTTGTCCTCCACGACGAGCACGCGGTAGCCTCGCCCGGTGGCCGTGGGCTCGCTGCCGCTCGCCGCGATTTCCGTCGACCTCGCCGGCATCGCGGTTTCGGGCAGGTAGATGGTGAAGGTTGCCCCTTGTCCTGGCGTGCTCACGACCTCGATATCGCCTCCGGATTGCTTGGCGAAGCCGAAGGCCTGGCTGAGACCAAGGCCGGTGCCCTTGCCGACCTCCTTGGTGGTGAAAAACGGCTCGAAAATGACGTCGAGATTTTCACCCATAATGCCGGTTCCGGAATCGGTCACCGAGATCGCGATGAAATCGCCGCTGCGCGCGGACTGCCCGCGCAGGGAGGGAATCGCACCAACCTTGCTGACTGCGATGACGATGTGGCCTTCGCCATCCATGGCGTCGCGGGAGTTGATGGCGAGGTTGATCAGCGCCGCTTCGAACTGCGCGATATCGGCCATGGTGAAGACGGCGGAATCGCCGACGTCGAGGGCGATCCGGATTCGACCGCCGACGAGGGGACGAATGAGCTGCGCGATGTTGTCGACCTGTGCCGCGACATTGAACACCTGTGGCTTGAGCGGCTGGCGCCGGGCGAAGGCGAGCAACTGCGCCGTCAGTTTGGACGCCCGTTCCACCGTCTCCGAGATCGCATCGACGTAGCGGCGGCGCCGCTCTTCCGGCAGATCGCGCCGGCGCAGGAAGTCGGTCGCCGAGCGAATGATGGTCAGGAGGTTGTTGAAGTCATGCGCCATCCCGCCGGTCAGTTGGCCGACGGCTTCCATCTTTTGCGACTGGCGCAGCGCTTCCTCGCTCTGCCGGCGTTCGGTGATGTCGACGGCTTCGGGTACAGCGCCCGTGACTTTGCCATGCTGATCGAACACCGGCCGCATCGCGAAATCGAAATGGCGGTCGCCGATCGGAAGATGCAGCATCATCTCGAAGCGGACCTCTTCGCCCCGCAGGACCATGCTGAAGGCCGTGCGGACGGCATCCGGCATCCCGTCGGTGGCGGTAAACCACGGTGTTTCCCAGAACGGCTTGCCGAAGACCTCGCTGCCGTCAGAGCGGATGCCAGCGAGCGCGGTCTTGTTGACGTAGAGCACATCGCCCCGCAGGTTCAGCAGGCCCTGGTACTGATGGCTGCTCTCGAAGATGGCGCGCATCTGCGCTTCGTTCGATTCCAATTGCGCGGTGCGTTCCCTGATGCGCTGCTCCAGCGTTTCGTTCAGCCGTCGAAGCTCGATTTCGGCGCCCTTCGCCGCGGTGATGTCATGGGCGACGCCGATGAAGCCGATATGCTTGCCGGTCGGATCCCATCGCGGCTGTGATTCCGACCGCAGCCAGCGCCATTCGCCGTCGGCGCGCCGATAGCGCGCTTCTAGCACAAACGGCTTCAGCGAGGACTCTCCTGCGATTTGCTCCTGCAGGATGCGCGGCAGATCGTCGGGATGCAGCGCCTTGCGCCAGTCGAACAGGATCGCCTCTTCGAACGGGAGCCCGAGGAATTCCAGATAGGCCTGATTGGCGAACGAGCGCGTGCGGTCGAGTTTGGTTACCCAGATGGGCACCGGGGCGCTGTTGGCGATCAGGCGGAAGCGTTCCTCGCTTTCGCGAAGGGTTTCCTCGGCCAGCATGCGGTCGGTGATGTCGATGTGCGCGCCGATCAGACGGAGCGCATGGCCATCGCTGTCGCGCTCGATCTTGGCGACCACCCGTATCCATTTTGTCTGGCCGTCGTTCGGCCGCACGATCCGATATTCGGCGGAATAGTCTTCGTCGCCGCCAGCGATGGCGTCAAGAAAATGCTTGACCGTCGCTTCGCGATCCTCGGGGTGGATGCGATCGACCCAAGCCTCATGCGTCTCAGTAGCCGCGTTCGGCGGCAGGCCATGGAGGATGAGGTATTCGGGCGAGCGGCGATTGCTGAAACCTTCGCGAAGGTCGACCTCGACGCCGCCGACCCGGCCGATGCGCTGGATGCGCGTAAGCTCGGCCTCGCGCTCCTGAAGCGCGCGACCCGCCCGGTCCCGCTCGTCCACAATCTCCTGCAAGCGTTGCCGCAGGCGTTCCGCCGCCGCGGTCTCGGGAAGGGGGCTGTTCGGCGCATCCGGGCTTTTCATTCGCTGCTGCGATCTCCGGGCGATTGTCACATAGGCGAATGGCGATGGCTATCGGCCGTGGCTCTCCGGTGATGTCGCCATGGGTAAACAAAAGCCCTGCCGCCTCGGGGCTGAGGGGGCGGCAGGGCTTCTACTCGGCGCCGTGGAAACGCACCAACATTAAACGACAGGCGTGCCGATTTGTTCCGCGCCGCCGGAACCATGGCTGGCCGAGCCGAGTCTTCGCACGCGCTTCACATCGGTTCAGCCTCCGAACTCTTCGTCTGCCAATCCTGCGGAAACGTCGTCTATTTCGCGAATCGGAGAGAGTAACGCTGTCGGCGATCGAGCTGGTCGGGCCCACGCTAGGCCGGTGAGGGGACGCCTTCTCGGCATGCTTCACGATCCCAGTCCGAAAGTCCTTGAGCGGCGGCTAAATGTCAGGGTTGACTTGATAAGAACAAAAAGAGAACATGCGCCTCTCTCAGGAAATGGCCCATGCCGTCACATTCGCAGCCGAGCCCGGACGAGGACGACGACCTGGAAGCCGCGGTCGATCAGGCCATCGCAGCCTGCGATGGCAATATGCGCTCGGCGATCCGCGCACTGATCGTCGCCAACAACTATCTGGAATCCGAGGTTGCCGGGCTGATGAAGGCCGTTTCGCACGCCTATGCGCGTGGACGGTTTCACCCTTATTCCGGCTGAGGGACCGGCCCCTGTGTCCGGCAAGCTTCGATAGGCGGTTGCCTCCGGCCCATTTTGCTATAGGACGGACGTATTACATCCGCCCCTGCGGCTAGATTGCGCGGGGAGGGAGCCCGCCCAAAGGTTCGAAAAACAACAACATGTTCAACAAAATTCTGATCGCAAATCGCGGCGAGATTGCCTGCCGGGTGATCAAGACTGCTCGCCTGATGGGGATCAAGACGGTAGCCGTGTATTCCGAGGCCGATCGCGATGCGCTCCATGTCGAGATGGCCGATGAGGCCGTCCTGATTGGACCGCCGGCGGCCGCCGAAAGCTATTTGTTGATCGACAAGATCGTCGACGCCTGCCGCAAGACCGGCGCGGAAGCCGTCCACCCCGGCTATGGATTCTTGTCCGAGCGCGAAGCCTTTCCCCGTGCGCTGGCCGCAGCCGACATTGTTTTCATCGGTCCGAACCCAGGCGCCATTGCCGCGATGGGTGACAAGATCGAATCCAAAAAGGCGGCGGCGAAGGCCAAGGTTTCCACGGTGCCTGGTCATCTCGGGGTCATCGAGGACGAGAAGCATGCGGTCAGGATCGCCGATGACATCGGCTATCCCGTGATGATCAAGGCGTCCGCCGGCGGTGGCGGCAAGGGCATGCGGATCGCGCATTCGAAGGCCGAAGTCGCCGAAGGTTTTAGTCTCGCCAAGGCCGAGGCCAAATCCTCCTTCGGCGACGACCGCGTCTTTGTCGAAAAGTTCATCGTCGATCCCCGCCACATCGAAATCCAGGTGCTCGGCGACAAGCATGGCAACGTGATCTATCTCGGCGAGCGCGAATGCTCGATCCAGCGCCGCAATCAGAAGGTGATCGAGGAGGCGCCGTCGCCGCTGCTCGACGAGACCACCCGGCGCAAGATGGGCGAGCAGGCGGTGGCGTTGGCGAAAGCTGTGAAATACGATTCCGCCGGAACGGTCGAATTCGTCGCTGGGCAAGACAAGAGCTTCTACTTCCTGGAGATGAACACCCGCCTGCAGGTCGAGCATCCCGTCACCGAGCTCGTCACCGGCATCGATCTGGTCGAGCAGATGATCCGCGTCGCCGCTGGCGAGAAGCTTAAGCTCGCACAGAAGGACGTGACGCTGACCGGCTGGGCGGTCGAATCTCGCGTCTATGCGGAGGATCCTGTCCGCAACTTCCTGCCCTCGATCGGGCGGCTGGTGAAATACCGCCCGCCGGCCGAGAGCAGGACCAACGGCATCACCGTGCGCAACGACACCGGCGTGCAGGAAGGCGGCGAAATCTCGATCTACTATGATCCGATGATCGCCAAGCTCGTCACCCACGCGCCCTCGCGCGCCGGCGCAATCGAGGCGCAGTCGACCGCGCTCGATGCGTTCTATGTCGACGGCATCCGTCACAACATCCCGTTCCTGTCGGCGCTGATGAACCATCCGCGCTGGCGCGAGGGCAATCTTTCCACGGGCTTCATCGCGGAGGAGTTTCCGCGCGGGTTTGCCGCGCGTGCGCCGGAAGGCGAGGTGGCGCGGCGGCTCGCCGCGGTCGGCGCCGCGATCGACCACGTGCTTGGCGAGCGCAAACGGCAGATTTCCGGCCAGCTGATCGGCCGTCCGGTGACGCGCGAGGGCCGGCGCGCGGTGTGGCTCGGGCGCGACGAGATCATTCTCGATGTCGCGCGCAAGGGGGATGGCATCGTGGTGCGCTTCGTCGGCGCCGACGGCGCACCGGGCCAGCCGCATCATCTCATCTCGCCGTGGAAGCCCGGCGATCCCGTCTGGGAGGGCACGATCGACGGCAGTGCCGTGGCGGTCCAGGCCCGACCGATCCCGAACGGCATCCGGCTCGCGCATCAGGGCGTCGAGGTTCCCGTTTACGTCTTCACCGAGGCGGAAGCGGCGTGCGCCCGGCTGATGCCGGTCGTGAGCGCCACCGACACCGGCAAGAAGCTGCTCTGTCCAATGCCCGGGCTCGTGGTCTCGATCGCAGTTACCGAAGGCCAGGAGGTCAAGGCCGGCGAAACACTCGCCGTGGTCGAAGCGATGAAGATGCAGAACGTGCTGCGCGCCGAACGCGATGGCACCGTGAAGAAGGTTTACGCCACCCCTGGCGCGACGCTGGCGGTGGATGCGCTGATTCTGGAATTTGCGTAACCCCGTCATTCCGGGGCGATGCGAAGCATCGAACTACGACGTGCAACTGCACATCGGAGAATCTCGAGATTCCGGGTCTGGCCTTCGGACCATCCCGGAATGACGACGACAACAAGAGGCACCGAAATGTCCTTCCGCACCCGTCGTGAGAAACTGCGCTCCATCCTTGCCGGCTCTGCCTGCATTCGCCCCGGCTCAGTCTATGACGCCGTTTCGATCCGGATCGCCGAGGATCTCGGCTTCGAGGTCGGCATGTTCGGCGGATCGGTCGCTTCGCTTGCGGTGCTAGGCGATCCCGATATCGCCTTGATCACGCTGACCGAACTCGCCGAGCAGATGCGGCGGATGTCGCGCGCGGCGGCACTGCCGGTGCTGGTCGATGCCGACCACGGTTACGGCAACGCGCTCAATGTCCGCCGCACCGTGCAGGAACTGGAGGCGGCGGGCGCTGGCGGCCTCACTATCGAGGACACCCTGCTGCCGCAGGCCTTTGGCGAGACCAAAACGCAATTGATCCCGCTGGAAGAGGGCGTCGGCAAGATGAAGGCCGCCCTCGACGGGCGCGGCGATCCCTCGCTCGTGATCATGGCGCGCACCGGAGCGGCCTCGATCAGTTCGCTCGAGGATGCCATCCTGCGCGCGCGGGCCTATGAGGCGACCGGCGTCGATGCGCTGTTCTTCACCGGCATCAAGGCGCGCGCGGAACTGGAGGCGATTGCCACGGCGACGCGGCTGCCGATCGTGCTCGGCGGCGCGCCGGAGGACATGACAACCGCGCCCGACTATCTGGCCAGCCAGCGCGTGCGGATCGCGCTGCAGGGGCACGCGCCGTTCGCGGCCGCGACGCAGGCGGTCTACGAGACGCTTAAAGCCTTACGCGAGGGAACCGCGCCGAAGCTCCTGAAGGGGCTTGCCTCTGCCGAACTCACCGGCCGCGTGACGCGCGATGCCGCAACGAAGGCGCGGGCCGGCGAGCTCCTCGGGCTGAAGAAGTAGAACCAAGTGACCCGCGCCATCCTCCTCGTGACGATCCGGGGCCGGGTGCAGGGCGTCGGCTATCGCGCCTGGGTCGAGTACCAGGCGATGGCTTGCGGACTTGAGGGATGGGTGCGCAATCGCCGCGACGGCAGCGTCGAGGCGCTGTTCGCAGGGCCTGCAAAGGCGGTCGCGGAGATGGTCGCATTATGTCGGCACGGCCCGCCCTCGGCGCGCGTCACTGCCGTGCTGAACGAACCGGCGGGGGCCGAGCAGCTTGCGCTGCGCCTGGGGGGCGAGGGCTTTTCGGTACTGCCGACGGTGTAGGAGGTGACAATGAAGGCCACGTGGAGAGTGATGTTGGCCGTTTGCGCGGGTCTTTTCGTGTTGCCGCAAGCGCACGCCCAGACGCCGGCTGCGCCTCCGTCAGGCGGCGATACCGCCCTGATCGAGGATATCGTAATCGGCAGCCGCATTCTCGCCGAATTCGGCGTTCTCGACGGGTTCGGCCATGTCAGCGCGCGCGATCCCAAAAACCCCAACCATTTTCTGATGTCGCGCTCGCTCGCACCGGCGCTGGTCAGCGCCGACGACATCATGGAGTTCGATCTCGACGGCAACGCGATCGACCCCCGCGGCCGATCCCTGTTTCTGGAACGCTTCATTCACAGCGAGATCTACAAAGCGCGGCCGGACGTGATGTCCGTGGTCCATACCCATTCTCCGGGGGTCATTCCGTTCGGCGTGAGCCAGGTGCCGCTGCGGGCGATGTTTCACAATGCGGCGTTCCTCGCGGCCGGCACACCGGTATGGGACATCCGAAGGGATTTTGGCGAGACCGACATGCTGGTCCGCGATCCCGCGCGCGGCAAATCGCTGGCGCAAGTGCTCGGCGACAAGCCGGTGGTGCTGATGCGTGGCCACGGCGATGTGGCGGTCGGGCCGTCAGTCAAGATGGCGGTGTTTCGGGCCTATTATACCGACGTCGACGCCCGCCTGCAGTCGCAGGCGGTCGCGCTTGGAGGCGAGGTCAACTATCTGACGCCGGCAGAGGGCGCCAAAGCGGACGCGATCAATGCCGCCGTGATCGACCGCATCTGGAACCTGTGGAAGATGCGTGTCGCTGCCACGCTTGCGAAGTAGCCGTCACCGCTGCAGCTTCGCGATCGCCTGGCTCAACTGGTGGATTTCATAGGGCTTGCGGATGATGGAAAATTCGCCGCGCGCATTTGCCGCCGCGTCGCTGTAGCCCGTCGCCAGCAGAACCGGCAAATTCGGGCGAATTTCCTTCAGACGGCGGGCGAGGCCAAGCCCGTCCATCTTGCCGGGCATGACGATGTCGGAGAATACGAGATCGACACTGTCGCGCTCGACGTCGAGCACCGCCGCCTCGGCGTCCGCTACGCGCCGGACGGTATAGCCGAGTTGCTCGAGCAGGCTCGCGCTGGCGGAGGCGACGTCCGGATTGTCTTCCACCAGCAGCACCGTGCCGCTTCCGCCGGCTTCTGCGATCTCCGACCGGTCCGATGGCCGGCTGCTGCTGCGGTCTCGCGGCAGCAGGATGGTGACCGTGGTTCCCTTGCCAAGCTCGCTTTCAACCCTGACGGTGCCACCGGCCTGATAGGCGAAGCCATGGACCTGTGAAAGGCCAAGCCCGGTTCCTTTTCCGATCGGCTTGGTGGTGAAGAAAGGGTCGAAGATCTTGTGCAGCACGTCCGGTGCGATGCCGGTGCCGGCATCCGTAACACTAACGCCAACATAGTCGCCGGCGTCACCTCCTTCGGGGATCGTCATGTTGTGCGCACCGATCGTGATCGTTCCGCCTCCGGGCATGGCGTCGCGCGCATTGATAACGAGATTGACCAGCGCAGTCTCGAGTTCCGCGACGTCGATAGTGACCGGCCAGATCGTCCGATCGATATCGAACGAAAGCTTCACGGCGCCGCCGACCCCGGTGTCCAGCACGTCGCGCACGGCCTCGATTCGCTTGGCAACGTCGATCGGTTCCGGGTTGACGCTCTGGCGCCGCGCAAACGTCAGGAGCTGGCTGGTCAGGGCCGCGCCGCGCCTGGTCGCGGTCTCAATGGCGGTTACCGCGCGCTGCATCCGGGCGTCATCGCCGATGCCCTTCTTCAAGGTGTGAATGCTGCCGGTGATCACCATCAACAGGTTGTTGAAGTCATGCGCCACGCCGCCCGTAAGCTGGCCCAACGCATCGAGCTTTTGCGATTCGGCGAGCTGATTTTGCATTTGCTCGAGCTTGCGCTGCGTGTCGCGCCGTTCAGTGATGTCGCGGGTGATCTTGGCAAATCCGACCAGCTTGCCGTCTTCGTGGATCGGGTCGATAACCACGCTCGCCCAGAAGAAGGTGCCATCCTTGCGGACGCGCCAGCCTTCTTCCTCATAGCGGCCTTGTTCTTTCGCGATCGTCAGCGCACGGGCGGGTTTGCCGTTGCCGCGGTCGGTTTCAGTATAAAAGCGGGAGAAGTGCCGACCTAGGATCTCCTCCGGCGCATAACCCTTGATCCGCTGACCGCCGATATTCCAGCTCGTGACGATGCCGGTGGGATCGAGCATGTACAGCGCGCAGTCGGCGACCCCTTCAACCAAAAGACGGAAATTGCGCTCGCTCTCGTATAAATCACGCTGCTGTTTATCGTTTTGAGTCATAAAACTCCGCCTCAACGCGTCAAACGCGCGATATGCGGGTTTGTTCCGGCCCATCAGGGACTTTCTTGCAAGCCCCGCCGGCGAGGGGGGCTTCGGTGCGCCCGACCTGACGCCATCTCGATCGAAGGCGAACAGCCCTTGACACGCGCTCCGTTCTATCAGATATTTCTGTTATGACAGAAACAACCGACAAAAAGAAACTGCCCGCCGCCGTCGAACGCTTCATCCTGCATTGGGGCGACATGGGCGACGAGTGGGGTGTCAACCGCTCGGTCAGCCAGATCCACGGCCTGCTTTATCTCGCCGAAGCGCCGATGACGGCGGAGGACATCGCCGACACCTTGGGCATGGCGCGTTCCAACGTCTCCAACTCGCTCAAGGAATTGCAGTCCTGGAACCTGATCCGGCGCGTCCCCATCCTGGGCGACCGGCGCGATCATTTCGAGGCCGAGACCGACATCTGGGAAGTGGCGGCGCGGATCGCCGCAGGGCGCAAGGAGCGCGAAATCGATCCCGCGGTCGATGCATTGCGCGCCTGCGTGTCGGACGCCGCCGATGATCCGACCATCAGCCCGGTGGCGAGTAAGCGGCTGAAGGAAATGCTGGCTTTCACCGAGCTTGTCGACCGCTGGTACACGCAGATGCTGGGCGTGCCGCGGCCGAGGTTGGTCGCCCTCATCAAGCTCGGGGAAAAGATCGTCAGCCTGCTGCCTGCCGGAAAATCCAAGGCGGGCGGCGCGTAGCGGGAGCGTGTCATGGCGTCAGCGAGGCTCTCATCAGGACTCACCGAGTCGCCGGCCCCCAACACGAAACTGCTCGATGATCGGCGCTTTCATGCGCTGCTTCCTGACGAGGATTGGGGACGCTTGCCGCTGGCGATCTGGCGGCGCTTCTCCAAGCGTCTCGCCGACGGCGAGACCATCATTTATGTCGGCGAGGTCGACGAGGCCAGTCTCAGCCGGATCGGTTGGTGGATTACGCAAGCTGCGCGCCTCATCGGCGGACCGCTGCCGACGGGTGCCGAGAGGAGCGTTCCGCTCATCGTCGCGGTGACCGAAGACGCAAGCACGGGCGGTCAGATCTGGACGCGCATTTGTTCACGCCGGAACGGCTTTCCCCAGGTCATTCACTCCTCAAAACGCTTCGAGGGACCCACGGGCCTTGAAGAATATGTCGGCTACGGCGTCAGCATGGCGTTGCGCATTGCCGTGGAGAATGAAGCGTTGCTGTTTCGAAGTGCGGGCTATTACGTCCGACTGGGACGCCTCAGGCTGCGCCTGCCTGAATGGCTGACGCCGGGCGATCTCGCCGTGAGTCACGCCGATCTGGGCTGTGGCGCGTTCCGCTTCACGCTTGAGATCGTCCATCCCCGCTTTGGCATGCTGGTCCGTCAATCCGCTGTGTTTCAGGAGGCCTCATCATGACGCCGTTACTCTGGACCCTGATTGCGGTTCAAATCGCGATGGGGGCTTTCGATACCTTCTATCATCATGAATTGACCGAACGGCTCGCCTGGCGCGCATCACAACGTCACGAACTCCAGCTGCATAGCCTGCGCAACATGCTCTATGCCTTCCTCTTCCTGGTGCTGGGCTGGCTTGAGGTTCACGGCATTTTCGCGGTCATCGTCATCGCGGTGCTATCTGCGGAAATCGTGATTACGCTGATGGATTTCATCGAAGAGGATCTGAGCCGCAAATTGCCGGCGAGCGAGCGGATCAATCACGCCCTGCTCGCGATCAATTACGGCGCCATTCTGGTGTTGTTGCTGCCGATCCTGTTCGACTGGGCGTTACAGCCGACCGGTGTCAGGCCGGCCTATCAGGGTTGGCTCAGCATCGCCGCCGCGGCCTCGGCGGCCGGGGTTGGCCTTTTCGGCCTTCGCGACTATGCCGCGTCCAGACGCCTGGCGCGGCTTGGCAGCGCGCCTGCGGGTGAACTCGTCGCAAGACTGGCTGGCCGTCGAACGGTGCTCGTTACCGGAGCGACCGGCTTCGTCGGCAGCCGGCTGGTCGCGGCTCTGACCGGCGCCGGCCATCAGGTGATCGCGTTGGTTCGCAACCCGGCCAAGTCCGAAATGCTTTCTCCCCCGATCACGGTGATCACCGGCCTCGATCAGCTGCCGGACGACACGGCGATCGACGCAATCGTCAATCTCGCGGGCGAGCCGATCGGAAACGCCCTGTGGACGAAGGCCAAGCGCCGCCGCATCGTCGACTCCCGCGTCAACATGACCGGCGATGTCGTCAAGCTGATCGAACGCCTTGAGCGTAAGCCGGACGTTTTGGTCTCAGGCTCGGCGATCGGCTGGTACGGTCTGTGGCAGGATCAACCGCTGACGGAATCCGCCAAGTCCCATGCCTGCTTCAGTCACGAGCTCTGCGAAGCCTGGGAGAAGGCGGCGGTACCAGCGGAGCTGCATGGCGTGCGGGTCGTTTGCCTGCGGATTGGTCTGGTGCTGGGGATTGACGGCGGCTTCATCACGCGGATGCTGACGCCGTTCGAGTTCGGCCTCGGCGGCCCGCTTGGTTCGGGCCGGCAGTGGATGAGTTGGATCGAGCGTGACGATCTCGTTCGTCTGATCGCCCATGTCATCGGCAAACCCGATATTTCGGGCCCGATCAATGCGACTGCGCCGATCCCCGTCACCAACCTGAAATTCACGGAAGAACTGGCCCGCAGGCTGCATCGGCCGGCGGTGTTCCGCGTTCCCGACGCGCTGCTCCGCCGTATCGGCGGCGACTTCGCCAATGAGCTATTGCTCGGAGGGCAGCGCGTTATTCCGAACAAGGCGCTGAGCAACGGATTCGTGTTCCGTCACGAGACGTTGCGCAGCGCATTCGAGGCCATTTTGTAGGAACGGATTCAAGCCGATTGGGTGAACGGCTGATCATATCCGTCCGATCTCCGCGACGCGCATCCCGGCCTATTCGCTCGCTCGGACCGGTTTCTTTTGCACGATTACCAGCGCATGGAAAGCGGCCAGCTCGATCAGCGGCCAGGAGGCTGCGATGGCCGTCAAGACCGTCGCCACAATCATCAGCGCGGCCGTGACACGGCTGACCCGCCGCTCGGTTCGCCAACGCTGCCATACGATCCATGACCAGCTGCAAACGACGACCGCAATGGCGAGTTTTTGTGTCCCAGACGTGGGCGTGATCGAGAACCGCGATGGGACCCTCCGACAATGGCAGGCAGCGCGGCCGGTAAGGTGAAGGGCAGGATGCAGCACGCCGTGCAGGCCGCCGCCGCCAGCGCCGTCGCGGCGCCGGCCATCTTGCCGCCGACTGTCTCATTCGTGGCGCACGCGCAGCCCGGCGCGTTCTCTGATGGCAGCGCACAGGAGGACCGATAACGCTCATGTGATTCTCCTCAGAGCGGACCGGTGCCGACGGTGGCCACCATTCGCTATTACGAGCAGATCGGTTTGCTTCGTCCGGCGACGCGAAGCGGGGGCCAGCGAACCTACGATCACGAAGACGTTCGCAGGCTCTCCTTTATTCGGCGCTGCCGTGAGTTCGATTTTTCGATCGAAGACATTCGCGCGCTGTTGTCATTGCGGCACAATGGCAAGTCCTGCACCGAGGCGCGAAGGCTGGCGGAAAGCCGCTTGGTCGAACTGCGCCGTCGGCGAGTTCGAACTGCAGGCGCTGGAATTGACCATCGCCTCGCTGGTGACCGCCTGCGCCAACACATGAGATGGCGGGGGAGCGCCCGACTGTGTAATCCTGCAGGCGCCTTGAGAAAAGGTCAGCCGCATCCCGTGGCGACAGACGATACCGACCTCCGTCTTGAACGCGATCAGGTCGGTTCCGGCACGCGCGCTGTCGTGGCGCCAAAAACCTCCTCGAACGTACGCCGCAGTGCGATGTCGATGTCCGCAAGACTTGCGAGATGTCCGAGATCGACCAGCGAGGTCACACCATAGCGGAGATCGGCAACGCCGCAGGGCACGATTGCTGCGAAGTGGGAGAGGTCAGGCTCGACATTGATGGCGATGCCGTGGAACGACACCCAGCGCTTCAGCCGCACGCCGATCGCGGCGATCTTGTCCTCATGGCCTTCGCCCTTGTCCGGACGCTTCACCCAGACCCCGACGCGATCCTCGCGCCGCTCGCCGCGCACGTTGAACGAGCCAAGTGTGCGGATGATCCATTCCTCGAGCGCTGCGACATAGGCGCGAACGTCGGGCCGCCGCCGCTTGAGGTCGAGCATCGCATAGGCGACCCGCTGGCCGGGCCCGTGATAGGTGAGCTGGCCGCCGCGCCCGGTCGCAAACAGCGGAAAACGTGGATCGAGCAGGTCGTCCGCCTTGCCTGACGTGCCGGAGGTGTAGAGCGGAGGGTGTTCCAGGAGCCAGACCAGTTCCGGCGCTGCCTCGGCCGCAATCGCCGCGGCGCGCGCTTCCATAACCGCTATGGCATCCGGATAGTCGACCGGCTGCTCCGAAATCCGCCACTCCACGGCGCGCCCGGGGCGCCCTGCGAACATCGTCAAATCGAGGCTTTGGCGGTCGTTAACCATTGGCTAACCACAACGTGGTGATCTCTAAGCCCAGTCAACTTAGTCTCAGTTCGGCGGTTCGGAAGTGCCCACACTCGATAAAGTAGCCGTCGATCTCATGGTGGTCCTCGGGACGACGACCATGCCCATCCACCAGGTCATGCGGCTGTCCCGCGGCGCCATCATCGAATTGGACGCAACCGAGGCCGACGAGGTCAAGGTCTTGGCCAACAACCTGCCGATCGCCAGCGGCGTGGTGCTGGTCGACCGCAACCGCATCGCGGTCGAAGTCAAGCAGATGCTGCCCAAATCGCCGGGCACGCGCTAAATCAACAAAAAACCCGCCGGCCCCCCCCGATTTCAGGCAACGTCGGGCCTTGTCCCCCCATGGTCGATTTGTTACATCGGCGCCGTTGATCCGGCCCGATCCTTGAGCCGGAATCCCAAGCGCTCGTGGCGGAATTGGTAGACGCGCTGCCTTGAGGTGGCAGTGAGTAAAATCGTGGGGGTTCGAGTCCCTCCGAGCGCACCATACCCACACCGGGCGCTGAAATTTCCGGTTTTTTTCGCACGGTTACTCACGAAAGTTACTATTCTGTTCTGAGTCGCGACTTGGCATCGGCAGATCGGCATGTTCTCGCTTTGATCGTACGCCTCGATCTTCTCATCCGCTGATCGCAAGCTTGTCCCGGTTCGCTTTGGCGATGTAGATGCGCCGGCATCTTGTGATCGCGCCAGCCGAACATCGCCATCATCTGGCTCTCGTGCAGTCCGCGTAAGCCGCGACCTCAGCGCGCGCCTTGCGCACGCCATGGCAGTTCTTCTTCGGCTCGTTGACGCCGGCAGCCGGCAAACTTCTTGAACTTTGCCGCCCACGCCTTCTTGTTCATCGGCACGATCTCGCCCTTCACCAGCTTGCCGGTGAAGACCTCGCGCGTTCCCAAGATGCCGGCAGCGCGCGCCGCCGCCAGGCGTGTCCGCGAAGTCGCGATGCACCGGCACCGTGACCGTGGTGTGGCCGTGGCTCTTTCGGTCGCGATCTTACCATCATTGTCTTCAACGTCCGCTGCAGATGCGGCGGATCCAAAGCGACAGGCATCGCCGAGCCGCAGGTGAGTGTAGTGCAGGATGTCGAACATCAGCGGAGGGGGAGTCACGGAGTCGAAAATGTGATTCAAGCTGAGGATGACCTCGGGCGTCCCTGATTCGCTGGAACGTTTATCGCACGCAGACCTGATTGGCGTGGTTCGCGATTTGATTGGCGAGGTTGGGCGTCTGCGGGCGGAGAATGAGAAGGTCAACTTCGCGTTGACGCAGCTGAAGGCGGATACGCGACCGTGGTGGTGAGGACAAAGGCGCCGGCCGGCTCGCGCCACAAGGGCTACGAGGAGATTGTGGTTCAGGACCTGAACCTGAGCCCGCGGGTGACGCGCTATCGGCGGGAGCGTTGGCAAACTTCGGACGGCAAGACGATCATCGCCGAACTCGATTCCGGGATTGTCGGGGGATATGGCCCCAATCTGCATCGCTTTGTCCTGGTGCTGCATTTCTCTGGCCAAGTTACCTGCGAGCGGATCGTCGCGCTTCTCAATGGCATGGGGGTGATGATTTCAAAGCGGCAAGTCGTCCGCTTGCTGACGGCCAAGCTCGAGACTTTCCGGGCCGAGGACGAAGCGGTTTTGAAAGCCGGCCTCAGCGGCGCCTATGTGACGGTCGACGACACCGGCGCGCGCCACGCCGGCAAGAACGGCTATACCACGCAGATCGGCTCCGATACCTTCACGGTGTTTCGTACCGGTCCGAGCAAGTCGCGCCAGGCGTTTCTGTCGTGGCTGTGTGGCGGCACGGCGCTCTACGTGATCAACGACGCAGCGCTCGGCTATATGCAGAACCGCAACCTGCCGCAGGCTGTCATCGACAAATTGGCGGATCATGAGGAGCGAATTTTCTCCCGCCCGGAGGACTGGGCGCGGCATTTGCAGGCACTGGGGTTGACTGACCTCAACGTCGCCCCCGATCCGGTCATGATCGCCAGCGAAGGCGCGCTATGGGGCGCGATCCGCCATCAAGGGCGATTGCTGGACACGGTCATCGTTTCCGATGACGCCGGCCAGTTCCGCGTCGGCCTCCATGCGTTGTGCTGGGTTCACGCCGAACGCCTCGTCCACAAGCTGGTTCCCTCCAACGATAAGCAGCGCAATGCCATCGAGATCGCCAAGCGGATGATCTGGTGGTTCTATGGTTCCTTGAAGCAATACAAGCTGGCGCCCAGCCCGCAACAGGCCCAGGTCCTGCGCGCCCGCTTCGACCGCGTCTTCAAGCGCAGCGCAACTGGCTACGTGATGCTCGACCGGCTGCTCAGACGACTGTTTCGCAACAAGGATGAATTGCTGCGCGTCCTCGATCGCCCGGAAATTCCCCTCAACACCAACGCTTCCGAAAACGACATTCGCACCTTGGTGACGAAACGGAAAATCTCCGGCGGTACCGTCAGCCACAACGGCCGCGACGCCCGTGACACCATGCTCGGACTGGCGAAAACTTGCAGAAATATCTTTCACTCGAAAACTTGCAGAAGCTCAAACTGTCATTCTATGAATACCTGGGTTCTCGCCTCGGCATGATCGGCACCCAAATCCCGCCACTTGCCGAACTTATCCGACCCGCCCCTTCCTAACGCCACCCAGTTCGCCCGGAAATTTGCCCCGGTTACGCGGTTCGTTAGTTAACTATTTGTTTTTGCGTACGTCTTCGGCCGGTACGGAGCACTCCAACCGCTCTGATGAGGCTCTTCAAATTCTCCGGGTTGGGCGGCGGCGCCCACAAGCTGGGATCGGCACATTGCAAGCCTCGACGAGGTCAAGGCGACACTCCTCCGTTATTACCCCGAGTGCAGGCCACTGAGCCAATTGTTGAAGAAAGCTGCTCTGGCAATTGCCTCTCTTCGCAATTGGAATATCGACCCAACGCGGCCTGAGAGCAGGTGGTCTCGATCGAATAAGTAACCTCGCAGCGCGGTCGAAGCAGGCATCGAACAAATAGGCTTATGCTTATAGGCGGATTCGTAGTTGGCGTTTCCCAGCTAGCGGATCGTCACCGTCCCGCAGCTCGCCTGGTGGGCCCGATCACATCGGCCCGCCCAGCCGTAGCTTTTGAGCTTACCTTTCTTCACTAATTGCTTTGTATGTCACGAAGGACGGCGCTGGCCGTGAGAATTTGCGGCAACACGACCGGTGGTCTCTTGTCGCCATTAGCGGCTGACGGCGGATAGAATAGGTAGAGGGGCACGCCAGCGCGCCCACTGGCTTCCAGAATCTTTGTGATTGCAGGATCCTGACGAGTCCAATCGGCTCTGAGCGCTACAATTCCCGCGCTTAGAAAAGCGTTGGTCACATTGGCATCCGCAAGTGCGATCCTTTCGTTCACTTTACATGTGATGCACCAGGCCGCGGTAAAATCCACAAAAACCGGGTTGCCTTTGGCTCGCAGCGCTTCCAGTTTCTCCGCGTCGAATGCTTGCCATTTTATGCCGTGTTCGTCGGGCGCGCCGGATAAATTTTGCAATTGGCCACCGCTCTGAAGAAGGAGAAGCAGACCACCCGCGGCGACGACAGCCAGCGTAGAAAAGCCAATACCCCAACGCCGCCATATGTCCTCGCCTAAGCTTGTTGCGTTATATATCCATGCGGCGAAACCGATTAGGACGAGTCCCGACAAAGTTACCGTGATCGCATAAGAGTCAGTTAGTTGCGAAAGAACGTATGTGAGCCAAACGGCGGTTGCATAGACGGGAAACGCAAGAACCTCCTTGAGTTGGAGCATCCATGGACCGGGCTTTGGCAACAGGCGGCGAGCTCGGGGACTGAATGTGATCAGCAGATAAGGAAGGGAGAGCCCAAACCCGATGGCCTCGAGAACGACAAGCGATATGTACCAGGGCTGAACAAGAGCATAGCCAATGGCAGTCGCCATAAACGGCGCGGTACAGGGCGTCGCGACCATCGTTGCAACGGCGCCGGTCAGGAGCGCCCCAGAATAACCTGGGCGATGAGACAGGCGAGAGCCAGCACTTGCCAGCCGATTTCCAATTGAAAAAACGCCTGACAGGTTCAGTCCGACCGCAAATAAAAGGTAGATCAAAAATCCTACAAAAAGAGGTGATTGCAGCTGGAAACCCCATCCGATTCCTGCGCCCGCGGCACGTAAGGCCGCAAGAACGCCGCCGATTGCCGCAAAACTTGCAAGAACTCCCGCACCATAAGCGAGGCCCTGTAGGCGCATCTCATTCCGTGTCAGTGCTGCGTGTTCAAGCAGAGCTATGACCTTAATCGATAGCACCGGTAATACGCATGGCATCAGGTTCAGCACTATCCCGCCGATGAAAGCGAGCAGCAGCGCCGTCGTCAGGCCGAGACTTGTGTTAGCTGCGTTATCCATCGTTGGCGACGACAGAACCGGCACGGAAATAAACAGAGCGCCCGGCGTTCCGTCCGTTTGCGTCGCCGTATCATGGTAGGCAAGAACTCCCTTGAGTATCTCGGGGGGCTCCTTTGAGTTGCTGCGCCGAAGAACGATCGATAGTCCCCCGGAATCAGTGCTGACCGATTGCGTCGCGCCATCTTCAATGACGTCGGGATCATCCGGGAAAAAGCTTATGCCGTTAAGCCGCGTGGCATTGCCCATTGCGACTCGGAGCGATATTTCATCCTTCGAAAAGCTAACCGTCGTCGGAAATGGGTTCGTTGCGGGTAACTTGCTGCGCGCCGCCGCGAACGTGGCGGCCCAAGCCGGATCAAGGCTGAGTGTGTCGCCGAGGGGAACGGACAGACTTATGTCAGCCTCTTCGGGCACGCAAATTTCCGAGCAGACAAGCCAATCAACGTGGGCACTCAGCATCACCTTGGAGCCCGGGAGCACTGTCGGAACGTCAATTCTAATTGGAAGCAATACTTCCCCTTCATAGCCGTAGCTAACGATGGGGCCAGTCTGAAATCGCTGAGGAGTTGGCCACGAGATCGGCTCAACACCGAAGCCGCTTGGAAGCGACCAGCGGATCGTCGTTGGCAGACCTGCCTCCCCGGGGTTTGACCAATACGTATGCCAGCCCGGAGGGATTTGTTGCCGTAGCATTATTTGAAATGGGTGGCCGGGAACGACGTTAGTCGTTTCGCCGATCAGGCTGACCACCACATGATTGTTGGCAGGGAGCGCTCCTTGCGAAAGCACTGCCGTGCTCGCGGCGGGCAACACGGCGCTTCCCAACCCAAGTCTGACAATTAAGCCAAATAGCCAATGTAACCGAAAAGGGCGCTTTTGCATCTAGCCTGTCTTCAATTCAGTGTCGGTGCGAAGTTTGCCAGGTTGCCTCAGCTCTTTGCCGCGAGCGCGTCGATCGCTCCGATGACGGCGCTGACGGGCGGTCTTACCTTGAATGATTCCTCATACAGCTTCGCGCGAATTACGCCCTTGAGGTCGAGAACGAAAATAATTGGCCGCGGTACTCCGTAGGCTCGATTCCCAGGCGGATATTGCGGGTCGCGTAGTTTATAAAGGTCGATGACTTCGGACTTCGGATCAGACAGGAATGTGAAGGAGATATGCCGCTTGTCTGTAAACGTCTTCAGAATCTCGGGGCTATCATAGGAGAGCGCCGCGATGCGATAGCCGCGGCTCTCGATCTCTGCCGCTCCGCCGTTCATCTCGATTAGCTGAGCCTGGCAATACGGGCACCAATCGGCGGAACGAAAGAACATCAGAACCAGACCTTTACTGCCCATCAGATCGGTTAAGGTGCGAGGCCCGCCATTCTGATCAAGGCGCTTGCCGATGTCCGGAGCGGTCGAGCCGATCGGTGGGCCGAGATCCTCAGCTTGTGCTAACCCGACCGACGACAGCGTTACAAGCACCGTCAAAGTCACAATCAAGTTCAAAAGCTTCGTGGTCCGAAAGTTGATGGCCATGTCGCCCTTCATCCTTCCATCGCGAACAGAATCGTAGGCGAAGTCTTATCTCGCACGATGAGCTCGAATCGTCCGAAAGTCGCTGTTCATTGCCGAAGATATCCAGATCTCCGAATATGCCCGCATCGGCGTTGAGCTGCATCTCACCAAGTCTATATTTTAGAGCAAATGATATAAAAACACAAGACCTTAAAGCAAGCCGCGCCCCAAATGCTCTGGATGATTGGCTTGATTTTTTGGCGCCGACAAACTCGTTGAGGTACTGTCGCCGTTAGACCTTTCCCAAATTCGTGAGCTCCAATGCAAGTCAAACATTGCAGCGTTCCCGCGCCAGCGTCTGATGAAGTGGACGGCTCACTAAAGCTCGAGTTTGCCAGGACGGACTTTGCCAAAGCTGGTTAAGCAGACCTAAACAGCTGCTTTCGGAAATACCAGCCTCGACCGCCGCCGGCTCACGCGTCCGGCAATATCGTGGAGGCTGGCCGAGCGCGTTTGTCGGCGTCGTTGTTGCGCAGCCTTCCTCATCAATATAATATCATTGGATCGTCCAGGACCGAGGGGAGGGCGGCAGCGAAGAGATCCAGCTTTCCCGTATCCTCAATGCGTCGAGATCGCGTTTTTGCCAATCCAGTCGAGCAGAATGTCAGCGATATCGAGGCTGTTGTCGTCCTGCATCAACATGTGCGTGTTGCCCTTGATGCCGATCTCAGGCAGCACCAATACCTCCGCCTTACCGCCCGCGGCATTGGCGGCCTTGGCGAAGGCCCGGCAGTTCGCAAGCCTTGGCGCCCAGCGCGGAAACTCGTCAACGTAGTCGCCAAACAGAACGAGGATGGGTAGTCCGACATAGGGCTTCAGATCATCCGTCGGCGTAGGACAGGCGCCGGGCTCGATCGCGACGATGGCCGCGATGCCTTTCTGGCTCAGCACAGCAGTCTGGAACGGATAGATGCCGGATTGCGAATGGCTCATCAGCACCGTGTTGCCGATCTTCTGCGCAAGCTCAGAGAGCGCGGGCACGGTCGGGTTGGGCGTCGCTAGACTTCCAATACTGTCCGGCACCATCTGCTTCCAGAATTCCGCCTGCGCTGCGATCGGGTAGCGCATGCCCGGCATCGTCTGCGGATATTCCTTGCCGAAGCGAAAGATCGCCCACGCGCTGTCATGGCCGGCCGCGAATACCGTCGGCAGGGTAACTACCGACGACTTTCCCGTCTTCACTGCGTTGATCGCCGAGATGTCGCCAGCCGACCGACCGCGCCAGACCTGGTCGATGACATAAGTTGGATGGCCATGACGCACGAAATATTCGTCCCATCCCATGCGGCCGTCTGGCGTGGTCTCCCAGGTTTTGCCAGTCAGGCAGCAGCCATGAATCAGCGTTATCGGAGCTCCCAATTGTCCGACTGGCACTTGATACCGCACATACATCTGGTCGACGGTCACAGTCCCCGAAGACGCGTAGGCCGGCAGTGTCGAGAGCGTGTCAGACTTCACGTCTCGACCACCGATGAAGAAGCTGCCCTGATGAGCGATGATCAGTGGACCAGGGTCCGGTCGCTGCGTCTGGGCATAGACAATACTGGAAACCGAGCCGAGTGCGATTAAGCAAATAATTGCGGCGAGCCATCTGATTGGCATGGATGGTACCTTAGCGAAGGGTGGTTGGAATTTACCGGCGCCAATTCATCGCTCCAAAATGCAGGCGCCGTCAATGATCGAGGCCATTCCGAGGCGAGAGCTTCATTCGCTCCAAACCCGCCGCGGCATGAGCCCCATGCGGACCAACCAGCGCGCCGTGAGTCGCGCGCGCGATCACCTTCGCGCTCAACGCCGCCATCACTCACGAGCGATCCGCAATGGAACGACGAGAAGACAAGCGATTACCAAGGTGATGCCGACGCCAGCAACGCAGGCGCTCCATCCAAAGTGGTCAAACAGCTGGCCGAGGACCAGGCTGCCGACGAGGCCACCCGCAAAATAGCACGCCAGATACGTGCCGCTGGCGACCCCGCGATTGTCCTGGGCAGCCTTTCCGACAAAACCGGTCGCGACTGCCTGCGCAAAAAAAGTCCCGACGCCGACCATCACCATGCCAATAAGAACCTCGGTCAGATGCATCGACAACAGTAATGGCAGACCGCCCCCGGCGACCGCGAGCCCTCCCCAGAGAGCGGATTTGGTGCCGAACCGTGTGACGGCCTGGCCGGCAAGCAGCGTTGTGACTATCGAAGGAAGGAAAACGAAGTAGACGAGGCCCACGTTCATCGTGCCAAGGGATAGCGGTTCACGCACCAGTACGAAATTGACAAACGTAAAAGTGCCGATGAATGCGAACAGGATACAGAATCCGATGCCGAAGGCGGCACGAAGTTGAGGATTGCGCCAGTGCGCAATCGCAGCGGCAAGCGGGGAGGCAGCCTCGCCCATCGCATGCATCGGCTGCACCCGCTTTATCGTGAAGTAGACCAGCCCCGCACCCGTAAGGTTAAGCAACGCAAAAAAATGGAAATTCGCGGCAAGCCCAAAGCTGTCAGCAACCGCGGCCGAGATCAGCCGTCCAATCAGGTTGCTCGCGACGTTCCCGGTGATATAGGCCGCGAAGGCCCCGCCCGCGTCCATCGCGCTGCATTGCTCACCGAGATAGGCGAGCGTCAACGCAAAGGCCGATGCCATGCACAATCCCTGCGCGATACGAAGCATCGTGAAAACGGTGAGGTTCGGCGCCGAAGCCAACAGGCTCGTCGGGATCGCGAGTATGGCGAGACTGACGAGAATGCCGAGCCGTCGGTCGATATGGGGGCTGAAAAATCCAACGATGAGTCCGGCAGCAGCCATACCCATGGTCGTGGCATTGACGGCAAAGCCCATGGCGGCTGGCGTGACCTGATAGTGCCTGGCGAGCGATGGCAGAATGGCCTGTGTCGCAAACAGATCGACCACGGTCAGGAAAGCGATCAGCCCGATAACGATCGAGCGCCGAACAACGCCTGGCGAATGGCCATGCATTGCCCCAATTTCGGCTTTCATCTGCGCGGATATACCAGTCATGGCCTGAGCCTCGAAAAAGGAGATGCGACGGCCGGCGTGCTGGGGAACACGGGTGATCCCAGCACGTCGCATCCTGCAACGAGCGCTTTTAGTGGGGACGATTTCGCTCGTTACATATTGTGGTCGGTCGGATCCTTCCGGACGTCGCCGACGTAGAGAATGACTGTTTCCTTGCCGAGATTCTTCCACCAGTGCGAGGTGCCAAATACTTCGGCGCGGATGTCGCCGGTCTTATGCGTGATCGGCACTTCGCAATTGCTGGCATATTCGACGATTTCGCCCTGCTGGACGAAAATCAGGGCGGGCCGATCGTCGTGGCTGTGCCAGGGCACGACCCCGCCGGGCTCTATGGTGAGCCTGCGAAAACGCAGCTCGCGGCCCTCAATATGGGCGGGCTGCTTGCCCAGATCGATCGAGCCCAGCGTGACGTCGCTGACGCCGACTGGCTTATAGTCGACCTTCTCGCGCGCATCGGGCTTCATCTTGTCGGCAGGGCATTCGCCTGCCATAGCTTCCGACGCAAGTGCGACCGATCCGGCGATAACGCCGGCGAAAATAAGGCTCCACTGTGGCGTGCGAACGTGTTTCCTGCGCATGTTGTGTCTCCTCTAAGTGAACAGCCTGACCTTCGGATCGGGCGGCTTCGCGGGCACTTTCGTCGATATCGCTCGCCCGAGGAAATGCCTGGTGACTCCAGTGTCGATAGCGCGGCGCTATGCGGCATCACGCGTGTCCAAGCATGTGTTTGATGTCGGCGGAAAAGGTTGGATAGGCGTAGACGTGGTTCCTGAGCTGGCTTGCCGTGATGCCAAACTTGATCGCAAGCCCGAAGACGTTGATGAGCTCCTGGCTCTGATGTCCGACAAAAATGCGCCCCGAGGATGCGATCGGTCATTCTGTCGACCACGATCTTCGACCACGCCGCGGTCTCGGCGTAAATCTTGGCCGTAAACCAGCCGAGCATATCGTTGACATGCACGTCGACCGCAAACGGCTTCTGGCGCGCTGCCGCCTCCGTCAGGCCGACGGAGGCGAGCGCGGGAATCGTGTAGACAGAGCTCGCCATGCCCTCGTAGTCGGGACTGTGCCTCGGTCCCTCGACAATATTACGTCCGACGATATCGCCTTCATAGGTTGCGATTGGCGAAAGCTGTGGCGAAATTGGCAGCGCGTCGCCACAGACATAGACAAGCGGATTCGACGCCGAGCGCAAATAGCCGTCAACAATGACGCGACCATCGGCTTGCGCGACGTTGCCCGCGCCAAGGTCGAGCGTGTCGACATTGGCAAACCGGCCGGCGCCGTTGACGACGCGATCGGCCTCTGCCGCCTGCTCAACACCGTCGCGAGTGTAGATCACTCGCAATTTCCCGTCGGCAGCCTCGATGCGCTGTATCCTGACATTCGTCGTTAGCCGAATGCCAATACGTTCGCTTTCGAGGACCAGTTGCACGACTGCGTCTTTGTCCATCAAAGGTAAGAGCTGCGGCATGGCCTCAAGGATAGTGACGGTCGTGCCGGCCCGCGCATAGACATGACCAAATTCGAGAGAAATCACCCCGCCGCCGACGAAAATCACGGAGCTTGGCTGCTCGCGCTCGCTCAGCTCCTCGTTTGACGTGATCATGTGCTCGGCGCCAGGGAAGGGCAGTGGTCGGGGCCTCGATCCCGTCGCAATCACAACATGTTTGGCCTTCAAGAGACGCTCGCCGATGCGGATGAGGTCGGGAGCTGCGAAGGCAGCCGTCCCGATGATCACCTCCACCTGTCGCTTTTCCATCGCGCGCGCCATGTTGGTGGGAATGTTCATGATCATTGCCGTCTTGCGGTCGATCAGGGCCGCCCAGTCGAGCTTGGGTTTGCTCACCGCGACGTGATGGACCCGCGCCCGCTCGATTTCATGCAGGGCGTGACTGGCCGCTACCAATATCTTTTTAGGGGTGCAGCCGCGGTTCGGGCAGCTGCCGCCGAGATCGCGGGGTTCGATCAGTGCGACTGACATGCCTGCGCGTCGCACCGGCCCCGTCACGCCGATGCCGGCATTACCGCCACTAAGGATAACCACATCGAACGGTTCTGTTGTCATCAAGCCAGCCTCGTTGCACGCGGGCCACACAGACCGCTCTACGCTCCGACGTCCGACGTTGTTACATCTCGATGAGTCGATGTGAGCGCCGATGCCGGCCGTTCACTTGCGCGCGGCAGCTAGAGAAACTTCAACACAAGCCGGTTGCTGCTTGATCGGACTGAGGAATCAGTGGCGACAGCTTGGCCAGACGAGTTGGCGCTGTCCGCGGGACGAGCGGCCATAGCCGTCGCCTATGATGTTGGAAGCGAGACGGCATTTCCAAAAATCTTAACCACGCGTTGAAATGTCGCAATCAGTGTAACGAACAGGCGCCCGACAGCGAAGTCCAGGGCAGTGAAGCAGATCGTCGGAGCAGGGATATGAACGACAGTTCTCTTTCGGCTGGCGGAAGAACCACGAACAAGACCCTGCCGGGCCAGATCGTTCTGGTGCTGCAGGGCGGCGGGGCGCTCGGCTCCTATCAAGTCGGCGTGTACCAGGCCCTGCACGAAGCCGGTATCGAACCCGATTGGATCATCGGCACCTCGATCGGTGCAATCAATGCGAGCCTCATCGCAGGCAACGAGCCCGAGAACCGCCTCCCGCGGCTACGCGAGTTCTGGAAGCGCATGGAGCAAAGACCTATTTGGAATTTTCGCACCGGCTTCCCAGGATTCAGCCAAAAGCTCTCTTATTGGTCGACAATTACCCACGGCATAGCCGGCTTCTTCACGCCCAATCCGTTGGCTCACGCTAGCGACGCTTTTGTGCTGGGGCCTGAGCGCGCGGGCTACTACACAACCGCCCCCTTGCAGAAGACGCTCGAAGAGCTGGTCGATTTCGATCTCGTCAATCGCTGCAGCCCCCGATTGACGGTCGGTGCCGCCCACGTCCGCACCAGCCACATGCGTTACTTCGACAGCCGCGATGGCGCGATCACCGT
Organism: uncultured Alphaproteobacteria bacterium; assembly: GCA_963822795.1. GTDB lineage: Bacteria > Pseudomonadota > Alphaproteobacteria > Rhizobiales > Xanthobacteraceae > Bradyrhizobium. The sequence goes on along the minus strand of CAWGJM010000046.1, from coordinate 576,419 downwards.
GAAACATGTCATGGCCTCCGGCGCTCTTCCGCCCGCTTTTCCGGCCGTACGGATCGATGGCGAGCTCTATTGGGATGGCGGAATTCTGTCGAACACGCCGACCGAAGCTGTTTTCGATGACAATCCACGCAAGGATTCGCTGATCTTCTCGGTGCATCTGTGGAACCCACTTGGCTCCGAGCCAACGACGATGGCGGAAGTCTTCAACCGTCACAAGGACGTGCAATATTCAAGCCGGATCGCAAGTCAGATTATGCGCCAGCAACAAATTCATCGCCTGCGGCACGTCATCAATCAGTTGACTGCACGTCTTCCTGAAAGCGAGCGAAACAGCCCTGCCGTGAAAGAGCTTTCAAGCTACGGTTGCCAAACGCGGATGCATGTCGTGCGTCTCCTGGCTCCGCAGCTTGATCGCGAAACCCACACCAAGGACATCGATTTCACCCCGGGCGGCATCAAGCAGCGTTGGGAAGCGGGCTATGCGCATACGAAATCGGTCTTGTCGCGCACGCCCTGGGTCGGGAAGTTCGATCCGCTCTCCGGTGTCGTGTTCCATGAGCATATGGAGATGATGCCACAGGCGGCGGAGTAAAACCTTCCTATCGCTCACAATCGCGTATTGGCTTGCGCGAGGCTGCGGGCGTCGATACGTCAAGCAGTTGCCTCGCGGTGGTATACTCTCGCGCCATCGTGATCGCCGCCTCATGTTTTTCCCATACCTTCTCGAGGTGCGGGCGGACGATTTCGCCGAGCGCAGTGAGGTGAGAATGCCCTCGCGTGCGTCGGAACAGGGAGCCGCCGAACTCAGCTTCCAGAAGCTTGATCGCGCGCGTCAACGAAGGCTGGGAGACCTGGCAGAGCTTCGCGGCGCGCGAAAAAGTGCGTTCGGAGCAGACGGCGAGGAAATATTTGATCTGGTGCATTTCCATGATGGATTTCATAGCCTGCGATGTATCTGTTCGCTCGATAGCGTCTTCTGTCGCGCGATCGCGCGGATAGAGGCGCGTCCGCGGCGAATCCCCTAGTCCTCATCGCCTCTACGCAACATGACGGCTCACGTTACGCGGGATCGGAGCTCTCGGAAGCCGTTCGATGGTTTTTCACGGCCAACGCTTCGTGATCGAGCCAGGCCGACCTCATGGCATCGTGCACCAGCGCGCCGACCGCGCGAGAGTAGGGCAGGCCTTTGACCGTGGTTAGACTGACTTCACGCCAGAACTCAGGATTTACCAAGGGTCTCGCCACGACGGCCGCGTTCGAAATCGAATATTTCGGAAAAAACCCAAAGCCGAAGCCGCTCGCGATCATTGCGAGCACCCAATCGTCGCGGTCACTTCGATACACGGTGTCGCAATCGACACCCAGTTCATCGAACACCCGATCCACCATATCGTTGAATTCGCAGAATGATCTTTGCACATAAGGCTCGCCGGCGAGATCCTTGATTTCAATGCTTTCGCGATCGGCGAGACGATGCCCGGCCGGCAGCACGATCATCATCTGCTCCCGAAACAGCGGCAAATAGTTGAGGCGGGGATCGCGCTCCCGATCTGGCCGGCAATAGACCGCAGCCTCCGCTTTCGCGCCGATAAGCTGCTCCTCGATCGACTGCGCAGTGCCGTCGATCAGGTCCAGCTGAATGTCTGGATGTGCCGCGCGAAAGCGCGAAAACAAACGAATCAACAAGGCCGGCGCGATGGTGCACATGATCGCAAGGTTCAACCGCATCGGCGCCTTGACTCCGTATTCCTTGGCTCCTTTTTTAGCGGCCTGCGCCTCTTCCCACGCTTCCTGCAAATAGGGGCGCACGAGCTCGCCGAGGTCGGTCAGCTCGACTTTTGGCCGTTCGCGCCGAAACAGATAGCCACCGAACTCCTTCTCCAGGCGTTGGATGGCGCGCGTCAGCGAAGGCTGCGTGACATGGCATTGTCTCGCCGCCTGCGTGAAGTTCAGCTGCTCGCAGACGGCAAGGAAGTATCTGATTTGATGGATTTCCATGCGCGACAGATGCGCTATTTTGAATTCTGCGTGGCAACAGACGACCACGTATCGTCGGTGCCGGACTGGATAAGAGACCGGCAGCGGTCAACCATCAGCGCCGCCGGTCCGTCATGAGGACGCATCGACAACACGGCTTTGAAACTCCTGATTGCACTCGCAAAGTCACGATGCCGATATTTGGCCAGACCATCTTCATAATCTGCCAGCCACGGATGGTTGCTGGTTTGGTCGCTGAGGCCGATGAGTTCGTAAACGGCAAACCCTTCCGTTCTGCCGTACACCGCGATGCTATCGATTTCGCGGGTAATCACAGCATTTCCGACCAGGCGCTGAGTCTCGGCGCCAATCAGGATTTGCGTGCCATACTGTTTGTTGGCGCCCTCCAGGCGGCTTGCCACGTTCACGGTGTCGCCGATGACCGTGTAGTTCAAGCGCAATTCGGAGCCGATATTGCCGACCAGCATGCGGCCGGAATTGATGCCGATCCGGGTTTGAAGCGGTTGGCCGGTGTCATCCGCAATCCCCGCCGCTTTGATTGCCTGCCCGCACAAAAGCGCCGCGCGGCAGCAAAGCAAGGCGTGATCCGGCTGCGCCGTTGGCGCCCCCCAGAAGGCCATGACCGCATCGCCCATGAACTTGTCAATGGTGCCGTCATTCGCGACGATGACTTTCGAGGCGACATCGAGATAGCTAGACAACAGTGGCACGATGCGATCGCCCATGCGTTCCGAAAGTCCGGTAAAGCCGACGACATCGATGAACATCACCGTCAGCTCCTGTATCGAGCCGCCCGGCTTCGCCTCGACACCCTGACGCAGCAGCGATCGGACGAGGTCGGCTGGAATGAATTTGCGGAAAGCGGACAAGCCTGCGGCCATTTCGGCGATCGCACTCGACAAACTCGATATTTCGGTGAGCCGGGACGGGTGACGGCGAACCTGATCCAATGCGAACGTCTCAACATTCCGGATTTCGCCAACGACGCGGGCGAGGGGGACTGCGATGACCGAACGCACCAGCATCGCCGACAATAGTGCAGCAAGCAGTGCGCCGATGGCAACGCCGATAATCAGCCGACGCAGGGTGGTGTCGACGGGACCAAGGAACTCAGCCTCCGGAATCACGGTCGCAAGCGACCAGCCGGAAAAGGGCAACGGCGTCAGCCCGACTTCATAGGCCGCGCCATCCAGGCTGAGACGTCGCCGCCACGGTTCCTTGCGGCCGGCCTCCCCCGCGCGTGTATACGCCATCCGCGCCAGCGGCAGCATCGCCAGTTGGCTTTGCGCCGGATGCAGTTCGTCAGCGTTCTTGTCAGGGGCTGCGATCAGTTCGCCGCTCTCATCGAGGATGAAGGCGGTTCCGGTCTTGCCGACCTCGAGCTGGGCCAGGAACCGCGACAGCCGCGTATATTCAATGATGATGGCAAGCACGCCCTGACGCTGCTGATAAACATCGATCGGTCCTGCAAAAGCGATCGACGGGCGCGGGCCGATCGGATGGTCGACGACCCTGAACCACTGCGGGCCCTTCGCCTCCATGCCCGTCTTGAACCAGTCCTGATCAGTGACGCGAAAATCAGTCGGATCAAAGCGGCGCTTCTCGAATTCGATGTCGCCGGGGATCATCAGATATTCGTCGACCCGGCGCTCGCCGGGATGGTCGGTCTTGGAGATATCCATCATCTCAAGGTGACCGTCGCCGAGCTTGTGAGCGGCGAAGAAAGAGCCATCAGGCCAGCCGAATGCGACCCACGAGATAGTCGGTTGCGACTGAAGTTGCGACAAGAACACAAACTCGCGCTTGTCAGCCTCTCGGGCGTCGAGCACGTTCTGCAGGAAGAGTGTGCGCACAGCCGTGTGGGCAGCGCGAGCCTCATCAACGATCGCCAGCACTTCCTTGCGAACGGCAGCCACGATCTGTTCGTCGATGGTGCTTGCGAGTTCCCGGCTGATCGATTCCGCCGTTCGCCACCACAGCAGGCTGCAGGCGGCGGCAGTGAGAAGGATTGCCGTCAACACCAGTGCTGAGACCACCAGACGGATGCTGATCGTCAGTTTCTCACTGGATGAAGCTGGCCGCAGGCCTGCGAAAGCGCCCCGCCGTGGAACGGCGTTCATTTTGATTTCCGCCGGTAATGAGAATGCGTTGATGTCAATACGGCGATCACCGTCCTTTTGTTACTGCGCGCTGTCACCTGCGGACCGGGATCATCCCTGCGCCGCGCCTCGATCTCCAATACCGATCAGGATCGGTTTCGATAGCGATCAGGTATTGAAACCGCCCCGAGAGAGATCGCCCTGACGAAAATGCTGTCTATGTTTCAACAGGTTACCTCGAACACTAAAGCCTCACGCTGAAGATGAGCCAGGTGGTTCACGCGGCGCGCCAATGGCGCGTCGCCGTGACACGCACCGCCGTGAACGGCTGATGCCAGTCGGCCTCAGCCAACGCCCTTGGCGATTGCGCCGGAGTCCATGACCAATGACCGATCAGGCCGCCCGGATGTTGGCGACAAAGCTGTCAACCTTGCCTCTTAGGAGGCTGGCTTGCTTGTTGAGATCCTCTGCCGATACCAGGACGCGGTTGGCGGCAGTTCCTGTCTCGCCTGCAGCACGGGTCACGCCGCCGATGTTGACGGAGACCGCACCGGTGCCTTGCGCCGCCTCCTGCACGTTGCGGGCGATTTCCTTGGTCGCCGAGCCCTGCTGTTCAACTGCCGAGGCGATCGCTGTTGCGATCTCATTGATCGCGCCGATCGTTCCGCCAATGCTTTCAATCGCGTGCACGGCTTCTGTTGTTGCGCTTTGCATCGCGGCGACCTGGGCGGAGATGTCCTCGGTCGCCTTCGCCGTCTGACTGGCAAGCGACTTGACCTCGCTTGCGACCACCGCAAAGCCTCTGCCGGCGTCGCCAGCGCGCGCGGCTTCGATCGTGGCGTTCAAGGCGAGAAGGTTGGTCTGGCTTGCGATGTCGTTGATCAATTGGATGACATCGCCAATCTTCTGAGCCGCAGCCGACAGGCCCTGGACTGTCGTGTTGGTGCGATTTGCCTGTTCGACCGCCTGTCCGGCAATCTGCGTCGACTGAGCGACCTGGCGTCCTATCTCGGAAACCGACGAGGCAAGCTCCTCGGTTGCCGCGGCGACAGTCTGAACGTTGGTTGAGGCTTGCTCTGCGATTGCAGCAACGGTTGTGGCCTGTTGGCTGGCGGCCTGTGCCGTCGACGACATCCCATTCGAGGTTTGGCGCAGCTCGACGGCTGCGGCAGTGAGCGCATCCAGCGACCCACGAACGCTCTGTTCGAAATCGTCGGCCATCCTGCCGAGCAGGTCGTGCTTTTCGGCTTCGGCCGTTTTCTTCATTTCGTCCTGCTCGCCGCGCAAACGCACGGCCTCAATCATGTTGTCCTTGAACACCTGCACGGATTGCGCCATGGCGCCGACCTCATCGCGGCGCTCCTGCGCCGGGATAACGGTTGCCGTATCGCCGCCTGCGATCTTGCGCATCGCAGCTGTCATCGCCTTGATCGGCACCACGATGCTGCGTCCGAGCAAGAGCGACATGCCGACGACGAGCAGCAACGCGACGCCCAGGATGGCGGCTGTCCGCCAAACCTGCTGCCAGAAAATTGCATCGACGTCATCCAGGTAGATGCCGCCGCCGATCGTCCAGCCATATGGTTTGAACTCGACAGCGTACGATATCTTGGGGAATGGTTCAGTTCCGCCAGCCCGTGGAAAACGATAGGCCACGAAGCCGCCGCCCTGGGCGGCCAGTTCAATTTGCTGCCGCGTGAAATAGACCCCGTCCGAGTCCGGGGTGTTGTACAAATTCTTGTTCTCGACCTTCGGGTTCGGATGGGCCTGCACCACGCCTTGCGCGTTGAAGGCGTAGAAATAATCGTCCTTACCGAAACGCAGTGTGCGCAGGAGTGCTCTGCCTCGCTCAAAAGCTTCCGCGTCCGACAATCCGGCTTTCTTCGACGCCTGATAATCAAGATCAACGGCTTGCCCGGCGAGAAGAACCAAATCGTGAAGCTTGGCCTTCCGATCCTCGAGCAGGTTATCGCGCAGCGTGGAAAGACTGATACTGGCGACGGTCGCGATGCCAACAATGGACACACCGACCATAATCATGAGCCTTGAGGAAATTCGCAAACCGGCAAGCATAGAATACCTTTGGGAAACGGATAATTGTGCCCGGCGGCATCGCGGGGCTCGAAAAACTTAACGCCAATAGATGAAATAGCTACTAACGGCGCGGTATTGGAGCGATCGATCAAATACGGAACCAAACAGGCGCCGAGCCCGCCTGGATCGGCGAACGCGAGGCGCGGAAGGCCGTTTCACGGGAGGGGGCAGGCAATACGCGACAGCTTCACATCCGTGGTGTAAACCTATGCAACCCGATCGTGACGGCTAGCCACGTAGAGCAATCAGCATGGGTGCGGAGGATATCACCAAACCAGATACCTCGCAAACGCCCACGAGAACGATGAAGGGACGGGAATTTACTGGCTCGTCGATTCAAGCGGTCAGTACGAGCAGGTTTTTGTGCCTCGCATTACAAAAGCTCGCGCGCGTGAACTTGCAGATGATTTCTACAAGGCTGGCAAACAGACCCTCGATGCCTTCCGGTGAGTTCCCGATCAGGTCGAAAGCGCCTAATCGCCGGCCTCGAGGCGATGCGGCGGCGCGCGCCAATCCAACCTCCATTGTGTCGACAACGCCTGTCGGTGCATCAAAGGCCGGTGTCGGCGGAAATAGCCGCCATGACCCAACAACCAGCCCAGCCAGCCAACTAAGCGGCGCAGCCAACCGGACCTGTGGTGCCGCCCGCAAAGTCCCAGCAGATCATGGCGCTTCTTCTCGGCGCAGGCGCCGTACTCTGCAGCAGGATGCGCGCTCTATCTTTAGTGGAACGCCTATAACCTGCCAGCCGTTGAAAGGCTCAACGATTTTAACAAACTCGCGATCAGCGCGCTCATCGCGGTCGTGGGCACCGGGCTAACTGGATCGGTCGCGGTCTACAGCGCCACTCGCCAATCTGCGACCGCCTTTCAGGTCGCGCAGTACAACGGCGAAATCGCCGCCAATCTCGCGGGATCGGGATCAAGCTGGCTGGCGTTCATGACCGCGCGTACGGCCCTTCGTTGGGAGTGCAACAAAACTTTCAAATTCCAGGTCTTTTCAGCAAACACTCACCGGCTAAGCCAACGATACACGCTTGGCGTGACCGATCACGGTCATCATGGGGATAGTATCTCTGGAGAACTGAGAGACCGTCTCGAGTAAGCGGGGAGTGGAAGCAAAACGTTCGAAAGGCGGCAAATTCGTTGCAATTATGGCCGCCTCGCGGATCATCGCCTTTTGCAAATCGTTGCTCGCCGTGGCGACACTATGGTCGCGGAAGCGTGGAAGAAGCGAGACGTGAAGCGTTGCGAGGTACTTCGGCCAATGAGCGAGATGCCTAAAGAGGCTGGGCACGATTGGATCGAGCTTGGAGCGGTCGCCGAAACCGAAGTCGTTGACGAGCCATCGTAGTGATGGATCCATAGCCTCTGGAGCGACCATTTGTGGTAACGGACCGGCTATCGCTGGCGGCGGCTGCCAATCATCCCGTTGCTGAGGAGCTACGGCAGGAGCATCACTCTGGACGCGCGCCAAAAGGCTAAGTATGGCGAGCAAGTTGACCGGGTTTGCCCTGTTGTAGGCATCGAGCGTGTTTTGAATCCTTTTGAGGTCTTTTCCCGCTAAACCCAGCATGTCGCGGGTATCGGGTTCGAGCCGGGGCAGTGGTTCAGCGAGACTCACCAGCTTCGCAATCATCCAAGCTGCATCCTGAATCCGTCCTACTCGGAACAGAGGACCAATCGACGTCCAGACTTCCTCCAGAATTTCCGGATAGGTCGCAATATGACGAAAAATGAGGGCGACCATGGGTACGCCCGACAATCGTCGGATATCGTGGTAAATCGCCTGAACTGACTGAGGCGCATTGGCCTCGCTCACTTCCGGCAACGTGAATTCGCCCGTACCGGCTTTGATCTCACATGTCATTTTCCACGATCCACGCTATCTAGCTGCGCTTTTTCTTAGAGATAGATCAACCTCGTACTGCCCGTGACAAAGCGGCCCATCTTAACGAAAGGACAGACGAATGGGTCATCAATGACGTCATGTTAGCTTAGCGCAGGCGATCAGTGATCTTGGCGACGGCCGCTTGGGCGCAGACCTCGTCCTTATCGCCTCCCGGGGCGCCGCCAACGCCGACCGCGCCGATAACTTCGTCGCTCGATTTGATAACAACGCCGCCAGCCACCAGAAACACGCCCGGAAGATACTGCAGTGAACCGAAGGCGGGCCCGTTGACAACCCTGGCAACGATCGCGCTTGTCGTGTTTTCGCTAAAGTTGGGACCGAGCGAAACTGCGGCATAAGCCTTGCCACGACTGCTATCAAGTGTGTGAGGCGGCGCCAGATCGCCTTTTGCGACTGCTTTTACTATTCCGGAGGCATCTACTACGGTTGCCGCAACTCGGTAACCCGATTGCTCGCATGCAGCCACCGCCCCCATAGCGACTTCCATGGCTATAGAGAGGGAAAGTTGCTTTCTCGCTGCGAGGGTCTCCGCTGAGGCCGACGAGGCCCAGATGGTGCTGATACAGACGAGAGAGAGGATTATCGTAGAACGAGACATCACGCTGAAACTCCCCATGCAAGTCGCCACGTTGATGGTACTTCGTACTTTGGGGCTGCTTTGTTACACGACTTCGTCGCAGAGCAGCCTAAGGCCTTCTCTCCGCGCAATCTGCGGTAACCGTTTGCGCCAAGGTCGAAGAAACGCGTCGAATCCCCGCTGTGCTTGCGCTGTCGCTGTCGGGTGTGGCCTCGGCCGGCGATTTTGTGGGACAGGCCAGCGTCACAGACGGCGACACCCTGGAAATTCATGGGACGCGGATCCGCCTTTTGGGGGATCGATGCACCAGAAAGACAGCTAGCTATGCCGCGGCGAGTACAGCTCTCGATACCACCGCGGCGCGCTGGCCGCAAACGACCTCGACGCCTTCATCGCCCGGCGCCCGGTCAGCCGTGTTCCGAATGGCTCGTGCGCAACGGCCTTGCGTTGGACTGGCCTCAATACTCCAAAGGCAAGTATGGTGAGGCCCAGCGCGACGCCGAGCGCTTGGGCCGAGGAATCTGGAAGGGCAGCTATGTCGAGCCATGGCTGTATCGGACGTGCATCCGGTTGGGCGGCACTGCGACCAACTGCTCGGACGACGCCAACGCCCATCCCTGATCGGCCTCCATGACAGGGCGCCGATCGACGCGCTGCCGGGTTATGCGTGGCTGCGCCAGGGAGAATTTGTCGCAACTGGCGAGGGGATTGAGACCGCGTTCCCGTTCCGCGAACGTCTGCCGCCGATCGCGTCGTTCACGTGCAATAGCCTCGCAGAATCAGTCCGTCAGGCGAACGAATCACACGGATGGTGGCGGCTCGCGCATGCGACGCGCGGCGAGGACGACTCACGCTAACCAAGCATCCTCAATTGTCTCGCTTGCACAAAAGGAAAAAAATGGCTCCAGCCACGCGTGAATTGCCAACCTTCGGTTACGCGCTTGAAGTGGACGGCCGGCCGAAAGCCGAGTTTGCCACGAGAGACGGGGCCAGGACAGGTGGCGAGGAGCTAAAGAAGCGCTTTCCCATGCTTCAGATCAGAATTTATGACGCGCAGACAACCACGCGAGAGGAAATCCAGCTTCCCTGAAGCAAGCCATTTCCGTATCCCGTTATGCGCGTGTGGCTGGCGCCGCATCGGGCTCTCGTGAACCGAGCCGCGCCGCGGCTCGGCCATACGGCTTCGATCCCTCGCTCTAACTAGAGATTGAGAGTAGGAGCGCCGGCCGTGTGATCTGCGAAAGGTGCTGCGGACCAATCGGAACCTCCCATGGCCCTGGATGGAGCCGGGAAGGGAGCGGTAGCGACGATCATTTCAGCGCTGTGATCGAAATCACCGGTGGTGGCGAGGAAGAGCCGGCTTCGTCTCGTCAAGCAGAACTCTGAGAGCTCGGCAGCACGATGAGGCTGATCCGATCGTGACCGACCGTCAGGTCGAGCTCCTGGCCCCTAACGACCCGAATGCGCTTCGGAAACGTATGCAGGACCTGAAGCCAACCGCCATCAAAATATTGATCGGGATGGTTCGCGAAACTGACGCCGTCGGCTAAATCAAGGTTGATCCACTGAACGACGCCGACCGCTTGCCCGTCTTCCCGCACTGTGACTGCGCGCTCCTGGATAACGGCTTGGTGTTTGCTTTCAGTCAGGTCAATCCGGACCAAATCGAAATCATCGGACAATCGGCGCCAGGATGTCATGATCCCGTGGACGGGAAGGCGCGACGGCGCAAGCTCCGCAAAGGGCGACACATCAAATCCCGATACGACGTTCACGGCTGCGTATTTATCGAGGACTTCGCTTTCGACCAGGCAACCGACAGCTGTCGCAGCACGTGGAATTATGGTTGCGCCCTTGCGCAATAACCTCAGATGCGCGTCTTGAAACGTGTCCAGCACATTCTCGGCCAAGAGATCGCTCGAAATAATCTCCGAAACCAGAATGTCCGCCGGGCCTTCCAGGTCTTTTCCGACAGCAAGATCGTTGGAAGCCTTGCTGATCACCCGTATCGCGCGGTCAAGACCATTCAATGCAACAATGCGTTCTGCGGCCTCGGCTATGATCGGCACCCGTTCGCAGGCGACGATGTTGGCAGCTCCCGCCCGCGCCGCCATCATGGACAACAGACCGCTGCCGGCGCCAATATCAAGAATGCGGGCATGCCGTCCTTCTCGCGCAACAGCCGCCTGAATCGCACGTTCAAAGGCATCGTTCCTCGTCGTGTCGTTCAACATTCTGGCGTGCCAGAAGGGGACAATGATCGAGATCAGACGCCGCAACTGATGCCGAACGTACTCATTTTCCGGATTGAGCTGCAAAATCTTTCGGAACGCGACGACCGCCTCATGTTGCTGCCCGGAATCGGCGAGCGCGACCGCCAGATTTGTCAGAACGAGCTCATGATCCGGCGCGATCCGCCGGGCCGCGTCGAAATGCGCAATGGCTTCCTCGGTCTTTCCGAGGCGATGAAGCAACGAGCCCTTTTCGATCAGGGCGTCCAAATCCCGTAAGGCGTCCACGCCACGGCCCGCGCCTCCTTCGCTCCGGTGAAGGCGCGAAGGCGCTGATGCGACGGCCGGTTGGCTCTGGGTAGACCTGTGCTCGGGGGCATTTGCGCCGCGCGAGGCAAGATCGTGCCCCTCCTGGGCTTGAGTTCTTCGCTCTTGATCGTGCATGCGAGCGAATACGAGCAAAAGCCTGTCGCTGTTACAAAAGGCGCCAACAAGTTTTCGTCCGCGCATATCGTGCTGGCGGCGCACACTATGCACGACTGCCGAAGCCGAGGTTGCCAGCAGCGAGCGACGATGCCGTGGGCCGATCAGCGAGCCGTCACGTATCAAATCAAGAGCGTTGCTCGAGCAACCATTGGAACCATTCACGCTCTTGTGATCATTTCTCTGTCCTGGCTTGTAACGATTGACGGCCTCTTTCGAAGTTCAGAAGGGCGACACTCGTTGCCAATTGGAAAATGTCCTCTAGGAGATTCTGCAGCATGATTAAGCGCGCCGCCATTGTCCTCGCAGCCGTAACCCTGTCATTCGGGCTCGCGCTGGCACCCAAGGCTTTCGCCGACGAGATGAAGAAGGACTCGATGTCAAAGGAAGACTCGATGTCCAAGGATTCGATGAAGAAGGACTCGATGTCGAAGGATTCAATGTCCAAGGACGCGATGTCAAAGGAAGACACGATGTCGAAGGACTCGATGTCGAAGGACGGCATGAAAAAGGACGAAATGAAGAAGTAAGGGCATTCCCCGGCGGGCTCGCCCTCAAAAGGGCGCGCTCGCTGTAGGTCAAGGGCGCCAATGACCGACCTCATACTCGCGCTGTTCGCCGGCATGCTGACAATCGTAGCGCCCTGTACGCTACCGGTGCTTCCGATCCTGCTCGGCGCGTCGATCGGCCAGCGTGCCGGCGCCCGACCGGCTCTTATCGCGGCGGGTTTTGTGGTGTCGTTCGCCTTTGTCGCGCTTGCGTTGAGCGCGGTTGCGACCGCTCTGCACTTTGACCCCGACGCGCTGCGCAAGGCCGGCCTTGCGCTCCTGCTGGTCTTCGGCGTGTCGATGATCTGGCCGGCCGCATTCGAGCGAGTGACGGCAAGGTTGGCGAATGCCGGCCTTGCGGTGCAGGGGACAACGGCGGCCCAAACCAATCTCGGCGGCTTCATTCTCGGCACGACGCTCGGGCTGATCTGGACGCCTTGCTCAGGCCCGGTGCTCGGAGCGATCCTGACCGCAATCGCAACGTCGCCCGATCACGCGCACGGAGCGCTGCTGCTGCTGACCTATACCGTCGGCGCGGCATTGCCCATGCTCGGCCTCGCTTATGGCGGACAGGCAATCTCGACAAGATTGCGAAGCCTTGCCCCTTACGCCGGGCGACTGCAACAGGCCTTTGGCGCCGTCGTCATCGCGTTCGCGTTGAGCGCTTTTCTGCAATACGACGCAGTCGCGCTCGCCTGGCTCGGTCAATTCATTCCAGAAAGTCACTTCGGCCTGTAACCCAAGGAGCTCGATATGATCCGATCGCGCAGAAGCGTTCTCACTACAGTCGCCGGTCTTGCCGCGGCCGCTCTGGCGGCGCCAGCATTAGCCGGCGACAATCGCGGGCTTCTTCGGGTAGCCGACGCGCGCGCTACGGCCCCGAATTTCGTCGGCATTACGAAGTGGTTCAATTCGGCGCCGCTCTCGATCGGTGATTTGCGGGGCAGGGTCGTCCTGGTCGATTTCTGGACCTATGGCTGCTACAACTGCGTCAACACGCTGCCCTACGTGACCAGGCTCTACGAGACATACAAGGACAAGGGGCTCGTCGTGGTCGGCGTCCATACCCCCGAATTTCCATTCGAACGGTCGGCTGGCAATGTGCAGGCGGCCCTGAAGCGTCACGGCATCACCTATCCGGTGGCGCAGGACAATGAGTTGGCGACGTGGAATGCCTGGCGCAATCAATACTGGCCGGCCCAATATATCGTCGACCAGCGCGGCAACGTCGTGTTCAGCCATGCGGGGGAAGGCCAATATGACGAAATCGAGCACACGGTTCGACGGTTTCTGAATGCGACAAGCTAGGACTCCTGGTCCTACTAGCGCAACTGTCTTTGCAACGGTGTTTCTCGTGCAGCGAGGTTTGGACGCAGCTTGAGGATTGGGTCATCCTGGCGGTTTGGACAGCGCTGACAGGAACGCCAGAACATGGTTCCAGTTCTCTGCCGCTCCCTTGGGATTGCGGGTCTCGTTGAGTGTTGAAGAACCGTGCACCCCGAACTTCGGGACGAACTGAGCCTTAACGCGTGCGGGAGCCGCAGACAGGATCTCGCGTCCAGCCTGGATTTCGTCAGCGTCGGATGATGAGGTGACGTAGATCGGGACCCGGACGCGCCCAGCTGCACGCGCAACTGCGCCGCTCGTGTTGAGATATTCGCCGGGTGAAAAGGCGAGGATCGCGTTCACCTGGTTCATATGCTCGGCGCCGACTTCGAAGACAAGCGCCGCTGAGTAGCTGCTCCCCCACAATATGATCGGCAGATTTCGCGGCAGCGCCCAATCGAGAGCTGCCTCCAGATCGGCCTTGGCCTCCTCGTATGTCGCAACCCTGCCGAGCCGAGAGACGGTCTCGTTCGGGCCGTACAGCGTGCCGCCGGATCGTTGGTCGATCGCCAGTGCCGTAAAGCCGGCAGCGGCGAGCCTTGGAGCGATCGTTGCGTATTCGGCCTTGCTGGAGCCAGCCTGGTGGAAGAGCAGGATGATGCCCTTCGGTTGTCTGGCCTCGTACACCAAGCCGGATATCGAGACCCCGTCATGCGCCTGCAGGGTGACCGGTCCGGGACTGACACTGGCCTGTGCGCTGGCGGATAACCAGAACGCCAGCACCATAGTCGCGCCCTTCAGCCATTTCAGCGACATATTGCGTCTCCTCTTCAGTTCGCGCTTCGGCAATCGTGTTGTTGATAGCTTCGCATCGAGCCGCGTTTTGTTACGCTTGCGGTTGTCTTGGGCTCTTTTGCTGATTTCACGCTCGATAAGAAGATCGAGGCCTGACCAGAGGGCTAGGTAGTAACGGACCTTGTGCGGCTTCACTTCCTCAGAATTGAGGATCTTACACAACGTGCCCTGCGCCAGGTTCGCCAGACACGGGTGCCCTTCGGCGGGACCGTGCTCGCGAGCGTGGCGGGCGAGCAGCCGCGTGGTCCACAATTCATGCGGATAACCCAGCTCTTTCGCCTTCCGGCGCGACAGCGACGTCAACCAGGCTTTCGCTTCCAGCGTGATCGAAGGCTCCCGGCCGGGGCGAGGGCGATCGTCCAATGCGACCCTCGGGCCTTCGACCACCGCCCGCTCGACGCAGCGCTGGACCGCCGGCTGGATGCGTACCCGCACCTCTACATACCCGACGACGCGTGCTGGTTTGCATCTGCCGGCGCGGCGGTCGCTACAGCGCGGTTCTTGAAGTAGTCGAGCACGAAAAGCCGGATCGCCGACGACAGGTTGCCCAGCTGGCGATTGCCGTCGATCTCACCCACCAGTTCGGACAACGTCATGTTCCGAAGTGCGGAGATTTCCTTCATCCCGTTCCAGAAAGCCTCTTCAATGCTGACGCTGGTCTTGTGACCGGCAACCACGATTGAACGTTTGACGACGGGCGATTTCATGAAGCGTCTCCGCCGTCGATGCGGTGCTGATCCAGCAAGTCGCTAGCACGGTTTTCGCGCCGCTCATCGCTCACGCGTTCGGAGTTGATTCGGCCGAACCGCGTGCGGTTGACCTCGGCGTGTTGCGTCGACTGCTCGCGCCACGCGCGTCTTAAATCGCTTCAGGTTGACGACCTCGCCGAGGACCGTCTGCCCGCAAGGAAATGCCAAGCCTCCGTAGCATACGATTCTGCTTATGCGAGCGTTCGCATGCTTTCGTTCGATCTCGTTCATGTCGTTTCCGGAATTTCAACCCCGTCAGCAGCGGCGAGCGCAGCGAACGACGCCAACGGTACTTGAGCCGACGTCAAGACTGATCCGGCACTTTGCGGACGCGAGGCTTCCATCCCGCAACATCGCCGCCGACGACCAGGCATAAGCCACGCTTGGAGCCTGGTCCTCGCTGCCATTCCATCGGCTCGCTTAAGGCATCCTTCAGTCAAGGGCCACGAGCTAGGAAAGCGACTTCAGGCACGTCAACAGCGCTTCAGGTTCAAGTCGTTTCCGATAGTCAACCTCGATGTACGCAAGCGCGACGTGCTGGTCGCGGGCGATGACATACGTCGCTGGCACCGGCAGTTCCCAGCTTTGATCGCCATTGATCGATGGCAGCGCCTTGTTGTTCGAACGCAGCGCTGCACGAACTTCTTCTGGCAACGAATAGACCAGGCCATAGCTGCGCGCGACTTCGTTGCGGACGTCGCTTAGTACGTCGAACGTAAGCGCGTTCTTGTTGGCCGTATCGAGTGAATTGTCGGGAAGCTGAGGAGAAATGGCGACGAGGCGCGCCCCCGATGCGCTGATTTGCGGCAAAACACTCTGGTAAGCCCGAAGTTGAATGTTGCAGTACGGGCACCAACCGCCACGATAGAATGTGAGAATGACCGGTCCCAACCTCAGCAGCTCCTTCAACACTATCAACTTCCCGGCTGCATTCGGAAGTGCAAAGTCCGGAGCAGCCTCATCGACGCCGACAGCGCTCGCCAAGGCAAAGTCCGCCCGCAGCTCCTCGATCTTGGCTTCATAAAGCGCCGCTCGACCAGCAGGCGCGGTTCGTGAGAATTCAGCTTTAAAGGAGGCGAGCTCCTGTTCCAGGCTCATTTCTTCGTTCTCCTAGACACAGCAAAGTTTGCATTCGGTTATTTTGTGGCGACTGATCTAGAATGTGACACAGTTGTCACCAAGTGCAACCTATTTGACGAGGGTTGCCGTCAAGTTTTTGGAGAGCGACGACGCCGAGCAGGCTCTCGTCCTCACCATTTCAACGCTCTTCTGCCAATCAGATAGCCCGCCGTGCTGACAGCAAGTATTGCGATCGGATACCAGGTCGCGACGAATAGTGGGCTGTCATCGTTGCAGTTCGACGCATAAAAGGTTGCGGCTATTCCGCTCGCAGCCAGCCCGGCCGTCGCTCCAGTCCAACCGGGATTTGAAGGCGCGCCGTGCCGCAGCACTATCATGAAACAGGTGAGTGGGCCGATCGAGAGTAGGGGAATGAGCGTCAGGCAAATGCGCGCGTTGTGGCCGATGAGTTTGCTGATCCATTGTCCACTCGGAAGAACCAAAAGTTCAATGCCTACGGCGCACGCCAAGAGAATGGGCGCAACCAGTAATGCGGTGCTCGATCTGAAATCCTCGTCGGGCCGAGAAAGCCTGAGAGAGGCCTGGACGGCCG
The DNA here is from genome assembly GCA_963822795.1 of uncultured Alphaproteobacteria bacterium. Lineage (GTDB taxonomy): Bacteria > Pseudomonadota > Alphaproteobacteria > Rhizobiales > Xanthobacteraceae > Bradyrhizobium. The sequence continues at coordinate 559,876 of CAWGJM010000046.1, read as the reverse complement.
TGACGGCCAACGAAATTGTAACGACAAACTTAAACAAGAACCGAATGGTCTGGACCGCTTGAGCGATGTCAGGACGGAATCCAACTGCGCCAAAGAAGAGCGTTGCTGCGACCAGGGTGCCTACTGCAGCGCCCAGTGCGAGATTTGGCCACAAGCGTTCGCGGGGAAGGCAGTCCTTCGACAGATTGATGATCAATTCGTCAGTCTTCACCGGTACTACTCCGATAAAGCGCACCCAAGGCCTTCAGAGCTCGGTGGAGCGACACGCGAACCGCGATCTCTGTCATGTGCAGCCTCTCGGCCGTTTCGCGAATGCTGGCGCCGCCAAGCGAAATGGATCTCACAATCTCCTGCTGTCGACACGTCAATTTCCCAACCAGCGCGTCGATATCCCGTGGCTGAAGCTCAGGCAGCTCCTCCTCGGCCTGAAGCGAATCCATCACAGCATCGATAGGCACCTCGATTCGCCGGCCTCGCCGCCGAAAAGCATCGATAATCTTGTTTCGTGTGATCGCGGTCAACCAGGGCCCAATCTCTCTGGAGGGGTCCCAGGTGCCTTGCTTCAGATGGATCGTGAGCAATACCTCCTGCACGATATCCTCGGCCTCGCTCTCCAAGATACCAAGTCTGCGACAACGCGAGCGAGCAATGGCTCGAATATAAGGTGCTACGGCATGAAGAAACTGTCGGTATGCACCGCTGTCGCCGGCCACGGCCGCTCGCATCCACATCGTCCAGTCCGCTTCCCGGGACGTTGTGGTCATCTGTTCACTCTTACGAGACGGGGGAGCCGATTGTTACTGAGCTCTCGCTTGATATGTTGCAAAGGAACCGCGCATAGCCAGCTGCCTGGTCGCACTTGATCCGAACTCCTTTGTCAGCGAACGTTTTGGAGCGGATGTTATACAAAAGTGGGAAGAATCTTCTAGGCGGCATCCCAAGCTTTCCCTGGGGCCAGTTGCTGGTATTGCCAATCACCAACGGGAACAGAGATCTCGAAAAGGTGGTACGTATGCAAATAATGCAACACAAGATGTGGCGCTGAGACCGACAGCTCTCTCCTTGCCTGCCGATCGCGTCGCAGCCCGCTTGAGTGTGCCGGTCAAAGCAAACTTGTAGGTAGAGGGCCGGCTTGCGGTGCAAAGTCAAAACCGGTCGCGGCCGGTTCTAGCCCGCCTTCGGCGTCGGTCTTAGTGAGGCGATAAACTCATCCATGGAGAGCCGTCCTGGTCCCCATGCCATGATCGCGAGCGCCATCGCGGCCCACGTGATATGAACGGGCCACCCATCGGGTACGGTCAGCTCAACGATGAGTGTCATGAAGAGCAGGCCCGTTGCGGCGAATCGCGTTCCGAGCCCAAGTACAAGCAAAACCGGAAATCCAACCTCACCGCAGCCGGAGAGGAAAGCCATCACCGCGGGCGCTGGAAAATTGTAAGGCCCTCCCGGTAGATGAAGTTTGAACTCGTCCGTAAACAGCGTGATGGCAGTGTCATTCAGCTGCAGAAAACCATCCCATTTGAGAATACCTGACTTCCAGAACGGCACCGCCAACGCCAACCGGAGCACCAGTTGGGTCAGCGAAGGAAACGCGAGAGATCGGATAATTCCGACTGCCTGCTCGATCGTCGCGATCAGGCGCACGATGATCCAGTCGTAGTCTCGCTGGCTCCCGGCCTGCACGCTCAATCTCCAAGTCGAAGTGTGGTGAAGACGCCGGCCTCGATCATGCCTGCGATGCTGGCCGAAAGGTCAAACGCAGATGTCTCGGCAAGTGCCTTCGAGGCTGCTTCAGCCAGCGTTGCGCCGTCAATAAGGCTTGCGAGAAATGTTGCGTTTCCGGACGGCAAGAGGCGTACGTCCACTTCCATGTCAGGCCGAGTAACGAGAGCGTCCTCCGCGGTGTTCGATTTTAACGACGTCACCGCGTCGTCGGCGCGGTTCATCGCGAAGATTGCAACAGCCGGAAAGGTGGATCTCACGATTCTCGTTGCCGGATGAACCCTAAAGATGAGGTCACCGAGACGATCAGCGGAGACCTGCGCCAAGGCGGCTGCAGCCAGCGGAGGCGCGTCGACCGCGTGGTAGGCATCGAGCCATGCGCGCTCGACCCGCGCGACGTCGGCGAGCCACGGCATATTTTGCGCATATTCGTAGCTCGCAATGAAGGCAGGAAAGTCCCGTCCATACTCGAAGAGCAACGGAGATGTCGGCGGCGTCGCGCGAACGTGAAGGCGGGCCATCGCACGAAAGAATTCCACCCCGGTAATCCGCTGAACGGCCGGGTAGATCGCAGCGAGCGAGTTGATCAAGCTGACGGTCACGTTGTTGCGATAAACATTGTACCGCTTGACCGCACCCTTGCCGCGAGGGCCCGTCACCCCATCCGGAGTCGGACAGGTAGGATCCGTCAGCCCCTTTGCAAAGCGGTTCGCGAAACCCGATCGGCGCCAGTCTTCGACGAGCTCAAGCGGCATGTTCAACGTTCACATTTTGGGCAGAATACCGATCAAGAATAAGCTGCGCAGCCGCAGCCTCGGCTCTCAGGATCGGCCATTCGGGAATATTGCTGTCCCATTCAATAAGCGTCGGAATCGCACCGCAGCGCGCTATGACGATCTCGTAAAGTTTCCATACGGCATCGGCGACGGGGGCGTCGTGACTATCAATCAAAAGGCGCTCGCCCTCATCGTCGCTTTGCTCGGCGTGGCCCGCAAGATGGATTTCGCGCACCTTCTCGATCGGGAAATTCGCGAGATAATCGAGCGCCGCGTAGCCGTGATTATTGGCAGAAACGAAAACATTGTTGATATCGAGCAACAGAGCGCAGCCGGTTCGACGTACAATGGCGCCGATGAAATCCGGCTCGCTCATGGTCGAGTCCTCGAAGGCGACGTAAGTCGAAGGATTTTCCAGTAAGATCTGCTGACGGAGCGCGTCCTGGACCTGGTCAATGTGCGAGCATACGTGATCGAGCGTCCCTTCCGTGTAGGGTAGAGGCAGGAGATCGTTGAAAAACATCGATTGATGCGTCGACCATGCGAGATGTTCCGAAATCAGCGCGGGCTCGTAACGCTCAACCAGCGCGCAAAAGCGCGAAAGATGCTCTCTGTCGAGAGGCAGAGGTCCGCCGATCGACATGCATACGCCGTGCAGCGATAGAGGATGCTCGCTTCGGATGCGCTTCAGCGACCGATGAGGTGGGCCGCCGGCGCCCATGTAGTTTTCTGCGTGAACCTCGAAGAACCCTCGTTGAGGTCCATCCTTCAAAATGGCCCTGAAATGCTCAGGCTTGAAGCTCGTTCCGGCCAGTCCAGCAAGCGGCAGAGTTGGAAAGCGGAGACGACCATCCCGGCGTACGTCCTGTTTCTGCATGACGGCGTCCATTGTCGTCTCCGCTTTCGACGAGGGACGTCAGGACTTGATCGGGCTCAGCGAACCATGCTTGCCGCCCGGCACGTCAATGCTCGTGCAGGTGCCGCCGCGGACGAATTTCCAGGAGTTGCCCTGGAAGTCGACAGTCGAGGTGCCCTGGCAAGTCGTGCCGGGGCCAGCCGCGCAGTCATTCTGGCCCTTGAGGGCGACGCCATAGCACTTCTCCTTGTGAGCCGCCGTGGCGGCTGCGCCCTCTTCCTTGGTCAGCGGCCCGGCATTCGCCACCGACGCCACGGCGGTCGCGATCGCGGTGGCGAGAATTGCGGAACTTACAATGGTTTTCGCGGACATGCAGTCTCTCCAAACAGGTTGCGGTTGTGCCCTGATTGAGCACGTATTGTCATACGTCGTTGTGGCGACGGATGTTACAGGTCGTCCAAGTGGACGGGGCCGGTCGTCTGCTTGACGCCAGACGATGGCCTGTAACGCTTTGACGGGCCTGCTTCTTTATAGAACAGTTGATGTAAAACGCCTTAATTACCAACCAGATCACAATGCCGCGATCAAGCAGGCCTGTTTCAGGAGTAACCCGACCGAGGTTTCTACGGCGTGAGGCCAACCAAGCTCGCTCGGAGCGCCCCTCCAAATGAGGGAACGGGTCGTTCGCCGCCTGAGTTGAAGCATTTTTGATCGAGCGCTCCATAATAAAGAAATCCTTAATCTGCGTCAAGGACATTCGCTACCGGAACGATTCCATCGGGAATCGGACGGGAGCTTTGGATGGCTTGGTTGAATAATTTCAGGATCGTTTGGAAGGTCGCTATCATTGTGGCCATCCTGGGCATGGTGAGCTTCTTTTCTATCGGTTTCGCGGCCCTTAGGATGAACCAAGCCGACGACGCTTATTCCAACCTTGTCAATCGCGTTGATGCAGCCACGGTTGCGGTCGCAAGGGGGAGCCGCGACGTCGAAAGCTTCGTATCCTTGGTCTACCAGCTCGTGACGGAAACATCGGCGGAAGGCAGCTCGAGGCTGCTATCGCAAAATGCCGAAGAAAAGAAGATGTACGAGGAGCGATACGCCGAGGCGCTCCGATTGATACCGGAGAAGGCCGACGAGCTTGCTAGGCTGCATGTCAAGGCTCAGGCGATGTTTGGCGGCTGCGCGCAAGTTGTTCAGGCGGTGGCGAGTGCAGACACCCCCGAGGACACCGCGAAATCGGTCGAACTTCTGAAGTCGCAATGCGGACCGTTGGCAGCAGCGGTCCTTAATGAGCAGACCAAGGTCGTAGACGATCTCGTTGCCTATGCAAGAACAGCTGCGACCATCGTCTCGGCAGAGGCCAGATCAGGCATCCGCTTGGCAGTGGTGCTGGTGACATTGGGTTTGGCTCTGTCCCTGGCTGCAGCCATGTGGATATGCATCAGAGGCCTGTCACGCCCGATCGCCAATCTGAAAGCTGCCATGGAGCGGCTGGCCGCCGCCGACCTTCAGGTCAACGTGCCAGAAGTAGGCCGTCGCGACGAAATTGGGCAGATGGCAAGAGCAGTCGAAGTCTTCAAAACCAGCGGTATTGAAGTCGAAAAGCTTAAAGCCCAGCAGGCCGAGACTGAAGGACATGCTGCCAAACAGAGAAAGCAGGACATGGAGCGCCTGGCGACTGCGTTCGAGGACTCGATTGGCGAGATCATTCACAATGTCTCCTCCGCCGCAACCAGTATGGAATCTTCGGCAAATTCGCTCACCATAACCGCGGAGAAGACGGCGGAGCTTTCCTCCGTGGTGGCTTCGGCTGCCAATACGGCCTCCTCGAATGTGAAGTCTGTCGCTGGTTCAGCCGAGGAGATGGCATCGACCGTTCAAGAAATCAGTTCGCGGGTTAGAGAGTTGGCCGGAATAGCCGGCCAAGCGGCGACGCAGGCGGAGCAGATGAATGGCGGCGTGACAAGGCTCTCGGAGGCTGCCAAACGTATCGGAGACGTGATAAACATGATCAGCACGATCGCGGCGCAAACCAATCTTCTTGCCCTCAACGCTGCGATCGAAGCTGCAAGGGCAGGGGAGGCCGGTCGAGGATTTGCCGTCGTTGCGGCCGAAGTGAAATCCCTGGCCGAGCAGACGACAAAGGCGACCGGCGAGGTCTCCCAACAAATATCGTCGATTCAGCAGGCTACCGAAGAGTTGGTCTCGGCGATCAAGGAAATCACGGAAACGATCAATCGCGTCTCGGAAATTTCGTCGACGGTGGCTGTCGCGGTCGAAGAGCAGGGAGCCGCAACCCGGCAAATTGCGGTTAAGGTTCAACGGGCCTCGGAGGGAACGAGCACCGTTGCCGCCAACATAAGCGATGTCGAAAGGGGAGCCGCGGAGACAGGGTCGGCCTCGGCCGAGATGCTCTCCGCAGCCCAGTCCCTCTCGGCACAAAGTCAGCGCCTCAAACGCGAGGTCGGAACGTTCCTCACGACGGTGCGGGCGGCCTAGCCGGATTGCCGAATGCTCAAGTCTTGCGACGTTTGGTCGCCTGGCCGATGACCCTGGGTTTCGAGAAGTCGGCTTCCGCCTCCAGGACGCCATCGGGGTTGGTGACGTTGCCTGTGAATGCTTCTTTCCAGTCTCCGAGCATCTCGTCCCGATCCGGCCAGGCGTTCATGGACTCTTCGTCCCGATACATGGCGAAGGGACGAAGCGTGCTCTCATAGAAATCGACTTGCGCATGCGAGCGGTATTGGTGTGGCTGATAGCCGTTCCAATGCAGCAATTGACCAAGAGGTCGGCGGTAGCGCCGGTTCTGATCGACCGCCGGATAGCCAATGGGGATCGTGCCGTAAGCGCTCATCCACGCCGGATACTCCAGTACTTCGGCGAGCTCACGGTTTGTCTCGTTCTCGCCGCCGCCGGACAGCCAGGCCGATGTCAGTCCCTCCGCGGCCACGCCGAGTTGGATGTTCTGTACCGCAGCCCCAAGCGAGCAAAGGAAGATCGCCTCGCTGTTCGCGCGATACTCGGAATCCCATTCCTCGCTGGTAGCCTGCGGGAAGCAAGCCTTCCAGCGCGGATCGCCAAGGACAAAGATGATCGCGATGGTGTTGGCCAAATAGGTCTTCTTGACCGCCGGGAATCCTTTGGCGTGGTCGACCAGACGCTGCGCCTGCCGCAAGAACACGGCCATGACCTTGTCGCGCACGGCAGGATCGTCCACAACGATAAAATCCCAGCACTGCACATTGGCGCCCGAAGGAGCCCAGCGGCCGCAATCGACGATGCGTTGTAGCACGTCACGATCGACGCTGCGGCCAGGCTCGAACTTCCTCACGCTGCGTCGCTTTCGGATAACGTCTTGAAAAAGCGCATCTTTCGACATCACCGCCTCCGTCTCGACTGTCGTTCGTCCTCGCTGCAGTATAGGGCTCACCCCCGCGCAGGACACTCCTCAGACCTGAGGATGCGGCGCGGCCAAACAGGGGAGGTTTTCGATGCCGTCGGTTCGGATGGCTGCCGATCGCGCTGTGAAGGTCGAGGTCGACGTCGAGGGAATGGTCGCGCTGATCCGGGAGGCGGGCACGGGTCGTTTCATCGAGGCCATGCTGGATTTCTGCCGAAAATGCGTCGGCGCGGATTTCGTTTCAATACTCGCCTACTCAAAGGCCGGCGACCCGACCCTCGTCGGAACGGCGACCACAACAGCGGCGGACAATGCCCGCAACGCAGCGATCGCCTACATGCGGCATTTTGCCAACGATGTTAATTTCGACTTGGTGTCGCGCCGCCGCATTGGCGCTTACCTCACCTATCAGACGGCGGACGAGATTGCTTCACCACAATATCGGCGGGCCTGCTATGAGCGGACGGGGATCGCCGACCGCCTTTCGCTCCTGCGGGTGGGGTCGGCGCGCTCCACGTCCGTCAGTGTCTATCGCAGCCGCCACAATGGGCGCTTTTCCGATCGCCAACTCGACCGAGCCTATGCGCTTTTGCCAATATTGATAGCGAGCGCTGACTTCCATGCCGTGGGTAAGGCGGTCAATTTGGCTCCACAGAAACCGACGGTCGAGGAGATGCAAGCAGGCTTGAAATCCCGTCATCCACGCATGACCCTCCGTGAGCTGGAAGTCGCGGCGAGGGTCAAGGCCGGGATGTCCGCTCGTCAGATCGCCGCGGAATTAGGTATTGCCGAAACGACCGTCATCACCCACCGCAGCAGCGCTTACGCCCGTATGGGCGTAGCGAACCTCCGCGCGTTCCTGCTCGCTTAGCAGATCTTAGACGGTACTAACCGGTAGGGATCTACTACGCAGTCTTGCGACGTTTCGTGGATGGCGTGTTATCCAACAAAGCAAATGCCGGGCGCAAAAGTCCCTCGAGCAGTTTTCGCTCCGGCCGAACGCGCGCGAGCACGCGAATCCCCAGCAGAGTGCCGAGAAGCGACTTAGAGAGGTCTTCGGCCGAATGCGCCTCGGTAATGGTTCCGTCTTTCTGACCATTGCTGACACATCGAAAGAAGAACCTCTCGACCTCATCCAGAAAGACGGCGACAACATCGAAAAACTCGGCATCATGCGGAGCGCTCTCGATCGCCGAGTTCACCAGCATGCAGCCACGACGCTGCTTGTCGGTAACAGACCTTTTGACGATCTCCCGCAGAAACGCCACGATAGCTTCGCGAGGCGGCAGGCTGGGCTCTATTCGACGAATGCGCTCGCGAAAGCTTTGATCCAGATATCGGTTCAGCGCGCGAACATATAACGATCGCTTATCGCCGAAAGCGTTGTAAAGGCTTGCCCCGGCGATGTTCATTTCGTCGGCCAGATCGCGTACAGACGTCGCCTCGTAACCACGCTGCCAGAATCTCTCGATGGCGGCATCCAGCACCGCAGCCTCGTCGAACTCGCGCGGTCTCGCCATTATCGTAGCTCTCCTTTCCGGCCCTCAGCGGCCGCAACATGACTGCATAGCATTCGGACTGGCCGGCTGACAATTGCACTGGCGTCCCCCAAAGCCCCCGCACCACTGGAGCAGGTATGCTCAAACACAGAGATTCGTCGCTTTCGTTATAGAGCGTACGATCTATAATCGTGGGCTGCGTCGGCGCCGATAAGAGAACAAGCAGCCGAGCCAGTGGAGGGAATAGTGACCATCCAGTCGGACAGCGTGCTCCCCGCGGCGCTGCGTGGTCGATGGCCCTATGCGCCGCACTACGCGAACGTCAACGGCTGGCGCATGCATTACGCCGATGAAGGGGAAGGGGACCCGGTGGTGTTGCTGCACGGCAACCCGACCTGGGGATTCCTCTACCGTGACATGATCGCGCCCCTCGTCAGTTCGGGGCGCCGCGTGATCGTGCCCGATATGATCGGATTTGGCCTTTCAGAAAAACCGACCCGCGAACAAGCCCATTGTCTCGATGGGCACACAGCCAATCTGACAGCGCTCATGCGCCAGCTCGACCTCAAGCGGATCACGCTCGTCTGCCACGATTGGGGCGGACCAACCGGGCTATCGTTCGCCATGAGCAATCCTGCCCGCGTTTCCGCGCTTACCATCATGAGCACCTGGGCATGGCCCATGCCGCCGGCCGAATTTCACACCCGCATTTTTCCATGGCGGATGATGCATGCCCCGCTGATTGGCCCTTACCTCCTGGGAAATCACCGCGCGCTCGCCGGCCGTGGCATCTACCTCTCTGTGGTTGATCGAGAGCGGTTTTCCCGTACGGCGCAAGCTGCCTATGAGGCCATCCTGCCGGATCCGGCGACGCGACTCCTGACCTGGGTTTGGCCACGCTGGATCCCGCTCGATGAAAACGCGCGGGCATTTGAGCGTTTCAGATGGCTCGAGCAGGAGCTCTCTTCCTCCAAGCTTCCCACTCTCATCATCTGGGGGCGCGAGGACGAAGTTTTCGACGCTGCGATATTCGCCAGCCGCTTCAAGCAGCTGCTCCCCCACGCCGAGGGACCTCACCTAGTCACGGGCAGACATTTCCTGCAGGAAGATTCGGGTCCCGAGATCGCCCGGCTGATCACTTCTTTTCTCGATCGCCTCGATTGGAATTGGGGTAAGCAATGACTGAAGTTGCCCCCATCAAGATGCCAAGCCTGGAAGGAAAGCGGCTTTCCTTTGCCCTGGCGGAGGACCGCCTGGCGCACTACCCCGAGTTCCGCGACTTTTTCGTCCGAACGTTTGATCTGGACCGAAAGGGACTGAGCGAGCCCGGATTCGTCCGCGCTCCGTCAGGAAATGCCTACGCCCTCATTTTCATCGGCAGGAGCGGGGCTCCGTTTCCATCAGGTCTGGAACTTTATGCCGCCGTGGATGCCCTCGAGCCGATCGATGGGGATGTAATGGATCGCGATCTCTGGTCAATTCTGCGATGGGTGATTGGCGGCGTCGGCGCTCCCTGGACAGTCGAGGACTTTGACCGCACCGGACGTCTGTATCGCGTGCCGGCGGCTCCATCAGGCTGATGTGATCGCAGCGCATCACCCTTGCAGCAAAGCAGCTTGATTAGTTCTAGAGCGTATGATCTAAAAACCGCTCGATTTCCGATGCCGACCGTAACGATTGCTGACTGAATGAACATCGCCACAGTCGAGAACCTGCCGGCTCAGTCCAATAGGGCCGTGTCCAACCCTTGGCGTATCGCGCAGGGCGTCATTTGGGGCAGCCTGGCGGTCGTTGTTCTTTCAGGCTGGTTCGTCGTTACGCGTTTGGGCCTTCGTCAGGATCTTCGGGTCTGGGACGTCATGGCGCTGCGTTTTGGCGAGGGGGCGCTCTTTCTGACGCCGGTGCTCCTTGTCGGACCTCTGCGCTTGCGGGTCCAGGCCTGGCCGAGCGGCATTATCCTGGCTCTGCTTTGGGGCGCTCCATTCATTCTGCTGGTTGGACTCGGCTTGCAGGCCACATCGGCCACCATGACTTCCACTGTGACGCCAGCCCTCATGCCGGTATTTGCTGGGTACGTTGCCTGGATATTTTTCGGGGAACGGCCCAGCAGGCGCCAGCTGAGCGGCTACGGAATGATCGCTGGCGGGCTTTTCGCCCTGGTTTGCGTCTACGTCCGGGCAGAAGGCCGCTTGGATGTCGGCGGTGCCGCGGCTCTTGTAACTGCCGCTGTCCTGTGGGCGGTCTATACACTGCGGCTACCCCGAGCCGGTGTTACGTCCCTTCAGGCTGCTGCACTCATCTGCTTCTGGTCGGCCTTCCTTTACCTGCCGCTTTATCTCGGACTGAGCCTTTCGAGCCTGACGCACGCGTCCGAAGGCGAGCTCGTGTTTCAATCGATATACCAGGGCATCATGATGAGCGTGGTTGCGCTCTTTGCCTTCAACCGCGCCGTCGTTTTGCTCGGACCTCGCGCGTCAGCTGTGATCATTGCGCTTGTGCCGGTCACGGCGGCCCTCTTGGCAATACCAGTTCTCGGCGAATGGCCATCATGGCCATCAGCAGCCGCCATCTGCATCATCGCACTGGGGGTTGGCCTCGCTGCCACCTCGTCCAACCAGGATAACAAAAAGGGAGAAAGCCAATGATCCGCTTCTATTTCCACCCGACGCCCAACCCCGCGAAAGTCGCGCTGATGCTCGAAGAGACTGGCTTGGTCTATCAGGTGGTCCCGATTGATACGAGCAAGGGCGAGCAACATAAGCCGGAGTTTCGCGCTATCAATCCGAATGGCAAGGTGCCCGCCATCGTCGACACGGAAGGCCCAGGCGGAAAGGAAGCCAGGCTCTTCGATTCCACCGCGATCCTGCTTTACCTTGGCGAGAAGACCGGACGTCTGATGGGCTCGCCCGCGGACAAGCCGGAACTGCTTTCCTGGCTGCTCTTTATTGCGACCGGTATCGGGCCGTTCTCGGGGCAGGCTGTGCATTTCCAGCATGCTGCTCCCGAAAAGCTGGCCTACGCGATCAATCGCTACCGCCGGGAGGTCGAGCGCCACTACGAGGTGCTTGATAGCCATTTGAAAGGTCGCGAATTCATCGTGGGCAAGGACTTCACGATCGCCGATATTTCCGCCTGGGGATGGTTGGAACGAGCTCCTCGCGTGCTGCCGGGCGAGGGGGGCGCTCTTGCAACTTTCCCAAATATCGATCGCTGGTATCGCGCGATCGATGCACGGCCGGCCGTCGCAAAAGCCCGCGCAGTCGGAAAGGATCACACCTTCAAAAAGGAAGTTGATGACGAGACGCGCCGCGCGCTTTTCCCGTCCAACTACCCGAAGGTCGCCTAGGACCGCCGTACAAATTCTCCAAGCGGATAATCAAGGGAGGTCAGATGATACTTCAGGGAAAAAGAGCGCTGATCACTGGCGGATCCAGCGGCATCGGACTCGCGATCGCCGAGGCGATGCTGGCAAAAGGCGCAAAAGTTGCGATCACCGGTCGACGGCCAGATGTCCTGACAGAGGCTGCCAAACAGCTTCGCCAAGCGGGACGTGGCGTCGAAACCATCGCCGGGGATGTAAGCACGGATAATGGCCGGGAGACAACGCTCAAGCTCGCGCTGGAGAAGCTTGGCGGCCTCGATATCCTCATCAACAATGCGTGTGGCGTGAGAGCCGGCCGGCTTGAGGACACCACAGAGGCCGAAATCAGGGCGATGATCGAAGTTGACCTGGTTGCGTTGACGCGCGCAGCTTTGCCGGCTCTGCGAGCGAGCAAGGACGGCCTCGTCGTCAACGTCACCTCCGGTATCGCGCTTGTTGCTGCGCCCTTCTATGCGACCTACGCGGGCGTCAAAGGTGGTTTGGCGAAGTTCGGAGAGTCCCTCCGCCGCGGGCTGAAGGGCGAGGGGGTGCATGTCATGACGGTCTATCCGGGAGCGACTGATACGCCCATGATGCGCTCGTCGCGTGCCGGACCAGAACTGGGGTTCACCCGTGAGCCGGCAAGCGCGGTCGCAGCCGCTGTCATCGAGGGAATGGAGCACGATGCCTTCGAGGTCATCCGCGGCGGGGAGGCGCGGGCCAAGATGATCGCCTTGAACCGCGAGGATCCTGCGGCCCTCGACAAGCGTTTCGTCGACCTGAAGCCTGCATTGGCCGAAGCGGTGCGCGACCATTCGGCACTCTAGCTGCGGAATAATATCCCTTCGCGAGGGTACTTGTTCGCACCAACCCGCAAAGACAAAGGAGTTCACTGGTGACCCATTTCGCACTTTATGTTGAGCTGAAGGCAAAGCCCGGTAAGGAAGAAGAGGTCGCGGCATTTCTTGCGAATGCACGCTCTCTCGTCCTGGCCGAGACCGGCACGGTCGCTTGGTTCGCGGTACGCTTTGACAAAGCGACCTTTGCGATCTTTGACGCATTCAATGATGAATCCGGACGGACCGCGCACTTAAACGGCGCGGTCGCTGCGGCGCTCATGGCGAATGCGGCTGCTCTGCTTGCCGTGGCCCCCGAGATTCGCCAACCAACCGTGCTGGCCGACAAGCTTCCTGCTTAACCTCGGCCTCAACGTCAGTGGTCCGCTCGTGGTTCTCATACCGCGAGCGGATCAACGAGGACCAATCGAGATGCTGAAGATTTGGGGGCGCGAGAATTCCATCAACGTCCAGAAAGTCCTCTGGTGTTGCGGCGAGCTCGGCTTGCAATATGATCGGATCGATGCAGGTAACGAATTCGGTGTTAACAAAACACCTCAATATCGTGCGCTGAACCCGAACGGACTCGTTCCCACCATCGAGGACGGCGATTTTCAGCTCTGGGAATCGAACGTCATCGTGCGCTATCTCGCGCAAAAGAGTGGACATGGCCGGCTCTATCCAGCGAACATCAAAACTCGGTTTGATGCAGAACGCTGGATGGACTGGCAGGCCACCGTCTTTTGGCCGGCGTTGCGCCCACTATTCATTGAACTGATCAGGACGCCACCTGCAAAACGCGACGCGACGGTGATATCGAGAGCCGAAAACCTGTCGCTCGCTGCCGCGCAGATCCTCGACGCCCGTCTGTCCGACCGTGCCTTTCTCGCCGCTGACTCCTTTTCCATGGGGGACATTCCAGCCGCGACGACCGTTCATCGGTGGTATGCGCTGGATATCCATCACCCCGAACTGCCCAACCTCTACCGATGGTACCAACTGATGAAAGAACGCCAGTCCTTTCGGGCCATCGTCATGACACCTTTGAGTTAGCTCTCTGCTCCATTACTCAAATCGGCAATCGACGCAGTCTTGTCCCTCGATTGAAACGACCACATGGTCGCCCCCTTGAACAGGGTGCAGGCCAAGAGGCGTCCCTGCGAGCACGAGATCTCCGGGCTTCAAAGCCTCGCCGAAACGGTGGAGATCACCGCGAAGCCACTCGAGCGCCTCCGCGGCACCACCAGTCATGGTCCACAAGGCTCCAGTCTCCACGCTCGCGCCGTTGACGGAAATGGACAGGATACGGGCGTTTGCCCAATCTTCGAGCGAGGCCGCCTTGAGATGCTCCGGGATGACCGCGCCGGCGTTGATGCCGTTATTGGCGACGAGTTCGGCAAGCGTCTTCCGCGGGGCCCTGAATACGAATTGGTGCAGCTCGATGACGGGAAAAGCCGCCGCGATCCCACCATCAAGGCCGATCCGAAGCGCCATCTCGCCTTCGATAGCTGGATTGGCGTAAGCCCGAAAGCGAAGGGTTTCGCCGGAATTGTGAATTTCACTGCGAAAGAGCCGCGCGTGGATCGGCCCGCTCATGCCGAACTGTTCGACCACGCCAGAGCCGATGCAGCCGACCTTATATCCGGCCACCGCGTCACCAGCGGCGCAGCGCAGGCCAGCAAACTCCATCTGAATTTTGTAGGCTTCATCCAGGGTCAGCGACATGTCCGGATCGGCGAACATGGTTCCTGGCGTGCCCGACTGATAGTCGCGCCATTGGCGGGCGGCCATGCTCCTCAAGAATGAAGGTTCCATCACGCGCCGCCCTCCCACCGATCAGGTAAGCCGGTATTTCGCAACGACATCGCCGTTCCAAGCAAGGCCGTTGCCTGGACTGCTGGAAGGCATTGCCAAGCCATCCTTGATACGGAGCGGCTCCTGCAGAATCGGTTCGGCCCAGTCGACATATTCGAGCCAATGGCGTCCCGGCGTTGCTGCCAGCAAATGCGCGCTCACTTCGGGGAAAAGATGCGACGATACTTCGCGGTTATACGCCGAGGCGAGCCCCGAGGCGCGCTGCCAGCCGGTCACACCGCCAATCCGGTCGAGATCGAGCATCACGTAATCCGAGGAGCCTGCTTCCAATGCTGCCGCCATCGGAGCCAGTCCGGTAAAGTTCTCCCCGATCTGAATAGGCGTTCGCGCGACTTGCGCGATCTGCGCCATGTGCCGGTAGTCGTCATGCCGGATCGGTTCCTCGATCCAGTAAATCCCCTCGTCGTCGAGCGCGAGCGCGTATTGCATCGCGTCCGAAAACGTCAGGGCCTGATTGAAATCGACCATCAGCCGCGCGGAATCCTGTACCCGGCGCCGTACCGCCCTGACAGCAGCCAGATCGAGCTCGAAATTGCTCCGCCCAAGCCTCAGCTTGACCGCCGCAAACCCGTCCGCCAACAGAGCCTCGGCTTCGTCGGCGGCTGCCTCCGACGGCATCAATCCAAGTCCGTTGCTGTTGTAGGCGGGGATCGGCTGAGGGCTCGCCCCAAGATAGACCGCAAGCGGCTTGCCGCCCGATTTAGCCAGCGCATCCCAAACCGCGGTATCGACCGATGAGGCTACCATGGCGAGCGGGCCAGTCAGACCGGGAAGCCTGAAATGCCGCGCAACCGCATGGGCAAGGTCGACAGGGAGAAGGGGGCTGCCGGCGAGTTGCTCGCTCAGATCGGCCACAATTGATACCAACGATCGCGCGATCGCTGGCTGGTAACAAAATGCGTAGGCGCGCCCTTGGATACCGTCTTGCGTCAAAAGATCGACGAGCAACAGGCAAGCTTCGCTGATGCTTTTGGCGCTGGTGCCGAGCGGCCGCTTCATCGGCAACTTCACGGCTGTCGCTGCCAGCGAACGGAGCACAGGCCCGTTGGTATGCATCATCGGCTCCCTTGGCAGACGGCCATCGGCAGCTCCTGCTGCAAGCTTGGCCGCAGGGGTCGTCGTTATTGATCGAATGATCTAGAATGCAGCTTGCCGATCCGCAGGTCGACGGCCGTCGAGTTCGAAAAGCTACTGATTCCTGTTTGCGGACAGGATATCAGGAAGCGCCGAGAGGCCATTGACCTTGTAGTCCGGCGCCATGCCCAGTTCGTCCATCTGCATTCGCAGCGCCTTGAACATCGTCAATGGCGCGACGAGGTCGCGCTTCCGGCAAGCATCCGCCATGGCTTCCTGTGTCACCCGTTCGATCCAGGCGACTTTCAATCCTACCGCCTTTGCGCCGATGGCATCCCAGGGATTGGAAGACACGAACAAGACGTCGCCCAGGTTCACGTCAAGGCGGGCTTGGATCAACGAATAGGCGTCGGGGCTTGGTTTAAATATCCCCTTTGCGTCGATGCTGATCGTTGCATCCAGAATGCTGTCCAGACCGGTGTTGCGCACCAACGCTGTCAGCATGTCCGTGCTGCCGTTCGACAGGATCGCTCGCTTGTAGTTCTGCAATGACAGCAGCGCGGCCTTCGCGTCTGGATAAAGATCAAGGTGGACATATTTATCCATGATCTTTTCGAAAATGCCGTCGTTGTAGGCGAGACCCAAAATCTTCAACGTATAGGTTAAGGAATCCCGGGTTATGACGGAGAAGTCCTCGTAGCGACGCATCAGCGACCTGAGCCAGGTGTACTCGAGCTGCTTGATGCGCCAGATCTGGGTGATGAGTTCGCCGTAACCGGGGAAGGCCTCATCGGTGATATTCGCCACCGATTGAATATCGTAGAGAGTACCATAGGCGTCGAATACGATTGCTTTGACAGTCACGGAAGCAGTTTCCTTGATAGCTTGAATTATTCGGGTGCGACGGCGGTGTGAACCTGCAGGAGAAATGCATCGAAGCGCTTTTCGTTTTCCAAATCGCGCCCGGCGAGCAGGGAGCCGACTACGGCTCCCAGGAATCCAAGCGGCATGGACACGATCGTGGGATTGACCAAAGGCCACAGAGCCTCGCTCCCGCGCATCGCAGGACCAATCATGGCCAACACCACCGAACTCACGAGACCTACCGTCATGCCTCCGATAACGCCGCCCGTATTAAAGCGACGCCAGAACAGCGACAGAATCAGGACCGGAAAATTCGCACTTGCGGCCACGCAGATCGCGAGGATCACAAGCACCGCGACGTTAACGCCCTGAGCGAGAATCCCAAGCGCGATCGCGAGCAGTCCGATAACCACAGCTGTTGCGCGCGCGATCGAGACTTCGCGTCGCCCGTCGACCCGTCCGCCTTTGAGCCAATTCACGTAAAAGTCGTGGGCGATCGCGCTGGATGTAGATAGCGTCAGCGCGGAGACAACCGCAAGGATGGTTGCGACGGCCACTGCAGCCACAAAACCGAGCATGAGCTCGCCGCCCAAGCTACCTTTGCCACCACCAAGATACTGAGCCAGCAACGGCAGCGTCAGATTGCCACCCTTGTCGGCCGCGCGGATCGCGTCCTGTCCGACAAAATCGGCCGCTGCCAGCCCGAACAATGTTGTCGCCGCAAAAAACGCTCCCGCCAGGAACATGACCCAGACCACCGATCGCCGCGCGGCCTTGGCATCCGGAACGGTGTAGAAGCGCGTCATCACGTGTGGCAACCCCGCCAATCCCAAGACGTAGCCCAATCCTAACGAAATCTGATCGAACGGGTTCTTCAGATAGTTGCCGGGAAGAAGATAGCCGGCCCCATATTTTGCCTCTGCCTCGGCGAAGAACGAAAGAGGATTGAAATGGACCAATGAAAGCGCCATCACGAGCACGATCGCGCCCGCCCCGAGCATCAGAACGGCCTTCACGATCTGTACCCATGTCGTCGCCAGCATACCGCCAAACGCGACGTAAACGATCATGCTGATGCCGACAAATATCTCGGCCCAATCATACGAGATGCCGGTCAAGAGCCGGACCAGGACGCCGGCGCCTGCCATCTGGGGCATCAGGTAAGCAAAATTGACCACAACCGTGCCGGTTATCGCAGCGAGGAGGGACGCGCGCGTCTGCATGCGGCTACGGATGACGTCGCCTAGGGTGTATCGCCCCGAATTGCGCAGTGGCTCGGCGACCAGGAACAGCACCGTGCAGAAGGCCACAAGCGGGCCCAAGGCGTAGAACGCACCGTCCATGCCGTAGAGTGCAGTCAGTCCGGTAAATCCGAGAAATGCGGCCGCGCTGCACCAGTCGCCCGCGAGGGCGAAGCCGTTTTGGGCAGCCGTGAGGCGACCGTCGGCAGCGTAAAAATCGCTCGTCGTGGCTGTGCGCTTGGCCGCCCAGTAAGTGATGCCGAGGCTGATGAGGAGGATAACGACAAAAATGACGAGCGTGATGCTCATGCCACTGACCTCCGGCCTGCAGCTGCTGCTCTCGCCGCAAGCGGATCGAAGATCTTGTTGGCGATCCGCTCGTAGACCAGCGCGAGCACCCACGACAAGACGTAGTTGAACGCGATGAGCGTAAAGCCAAGGTTGAGCGAACCAACGACCTTGACGGCCATCAATCCCTTCGCGAAGCCTGCGATCCCCGTCAAGCCGACATAGCCAACCATAAAGATGATCGTCATCGGCACGAGAAATCGAAGCTTCGCCGCTACCAGTGACCGAACCGCTGCTTGGGCAGCCTCCAGACGCGCCTCGTTACGAGCCATTCATCCTCCCATATCGGACCGCGGTAGCGCGGGTTGGCCCTCCGTCTTGTCTTTAGAAGCTAACGGGAGCCTCCGGTCTTTACGGGAAGACGCGCTAGTGACAAAATGAATAATGATGATGTTCAGTATTGGAATTGGCGATTATGGAGACGAGCCGTGAACCTGGATATCGACTGCCTGCGTTCGTTTCTGATGGTTGCAGATGCGATGAGCTTTTCCCGCGCAGCTGAGACGGTCGGTCGGTCGCAATCGACTATCAGCCAACAGATCGCAAAGCTCGAGACGCAGGTTGGCCGACCGCTGCTGTCGCGCCGCAAGGGCAGGGTTCTGGAGCTGACCTCCGAGGGCGATCGGCTGATGCAATATGCGCGGCGGATTCTTCAACTCAACGACGAAGCTTGTGCGTCGATGTCGGACGAGGCGTTAGCCGGATTCGTGCGTCTGGGAGTGCCGCTCGACTTCTTTGGCCGAGATTTCACCATTTGGCTCGCGCGGTTCAAGGCCAGGCATCCAATGGTCGGTCTTGAGGTTGAGGCCAATCAGTCAGAGACCTTGCAGAAACGTAGCGCACGTGGCGACTTCGATCTTGCGTTCTTCAAGCAGGAGGCGGGCGCCAAACTGGGCACCGTGGCGCAGCGGGAGCAGCTGGTATGGGTCAGCGGCCCAAATTACGCCGCGGACGACCTGGTATCGATACCGTTGGTGCTGTTTCCGGAAGGCTGCACCTATCGTCGATGCGCAATCGCGTCCTTGAAAGACTGTCAGCGTTCCTGGCACCTCAGTTTTGTCAGTCCAAGCTTCGAATGCCTGAAGGCAGCGGCCGTCGAAGGCATGGGGATCACGGTTCTTGCGCGAGCCTTGGTTGCGCCGCCGCTTCGGATCGTCCGCCATGGCAGCCGCCTGCCTCAATTGCCGGCCATCGAACTCGCCTATTCGCACGGTCGCCGCAGCAACTCTCGCGTCGTCAGCGAACTCGCCAACCACCTGGCTGACAGCCTGGCTGCAGCCGGATCACAGCCTTCGTCGGTGGTCCCGCTCTGAGGTGTCAGAAGACTCGGGCGACCTCTGACAAGGACGGTTCAAACCTCATGCGCTGAGCTTTTGGATCGAGCTCCAGGGTCGGCAGACCTTTACTCTGCCGATATTGCACTTGCGGCAAGCGCCTTGAGCGCAGCGGAAATGGCGCCAACCGTATCCTCAGTTCCGCCAGCGCCGCCATGCCGTTGCACTATCCATTTTGGATCATTGTACGACAGCCAAGTCGCACCCTTCTCGTCTTGCCAAACCAAAGCCTTGAGCGGCAGGTCAATTCCGATGGTCTGATTGGATCGCATGAGCGGCGTGCCGCCTTTTGGATTGCCAAAAATGAGAAGATCAGTTGGTAGAAGATTCAAACTCACCTGCGCGGCTTGCGCAGAATGATCGATGTGAGCGAACACAGCAAAACCTTTGGCTTTCACCGCGGCTTCGAGCCTCTGCATTGTCTCCTTTGGACCGTAGTGGCTCTGAATGGTAATCAGTCCTTCCGCGGCAATTGCCGTGGCCTCCAACATCGGAAGCCATATCAAGGCAAACAATATCGCAAGTAGCGAGCGCTTTCTAAGCGTCCGCGGGCCGGTTGCCATCGACGATCTCCAACGACTGATATTTGTCTGCAAAATCTGCTCCCCGGCCGTCCGCGGCCGTCTGCACGCCACAAGCCGGGTCTGCTACGGCAGTTCTCCCGCGGGCCTGGCACGACCCGCAGGAGAATGGGCTCCCATAGTCAAGCCGCGAGATCGCCAAGGGCTGCCCTGGGCGCAGAACTCGATCGCGAATGTGTCGCTGGGAAGTGTCCTCACGTTGAGCCGGAGGAGAGACGGCCAGCTCCCACGATCTTTCCATCCGAGGATTCAATGACGACCGCGACGTCCTGGCCGTCGGGATAATGCTCGCTGATGTCGACGGGCTTTCCAGACCATTCGCCGACTGGACGAATTGATCGTACGACATTCGATTCCGCGAGCGTCCGGCCTCCATTCTCGCCGTGACCAATTTTGGTGGTGTGCTCATGGTCGAAACCAATCAGCAGCACCTTTCCGTTTCCGTTGCCAGATCCGATCCTGATCGCAATATTCTCTCCGTCTTTCCCGACGCTTACGTCGGGTCCTTCGAGTTGGCTCTGTTTGGCGCGTGCGATAGCCGCATTGACCTCGTTCCGATGCGAACCAACCAGGCCAACCGATCCGTCGACCACCATTTCCGGAGTATACGACCCGTCACCAAATCGATGGCCGTACCGGTCTTGTCGCGCCGTCGCGGCTTCGAGAGAGAACGGATCTCTCCAACCAAGACGATCCCAGTAGGTCACATGAAACGCCAGGGGCAGGACATCAGATCTGTCCTTGGACATCTCATTCAGCAAGGCGTTCGCCGGCGGGCAAGACGAGCAACCCTGCGATGTGAAGAGCTCCACGACGACCGGACGTTCCCCCGCCGATACCATGGCGGGCAAAAAGCCAAGGGCGAGAGCAGCTAAAATCGGAATGCGCAGCGTCATAGCGGATCCTCCAAAGGAATGGTGTTCAACTGTCCTTCGTCCGCCGGATCGGTTCGTTACCGATCTTGCCAACACGAATTGGTGAGCTCTCTGGCATCCTGGTCTGCGGCCGGGCAAGGTGCACCGGACGCAGCGCGTGGCTCGTCGATACCAAGGTCGACGACTATGGCAAACTCCTTGGCCTAGCGTACGCGTTCTGCTGGTTCGGCAAGATCCACCCGTTCCTGGACGGCAACGGCCATGTCCAGCGCGATCTTCGCAGCGATGGCGACCGATTTCGACTACCCGCTCTCTCCGCGGTTCGTCATCCATCCGCGCCCGTTTGATCGTTTGCTGGCGATCGCATTGGAGATTTTCACCCGGGCACCCGCCGGCAAGGAAAACGAGGAATTGGGGCTGGTCGCCGAGTATCTCGCATTCTTTCTTGACGGCCCCTTCAATGCCCCGCGCAAGCATGTCGGGGCGGCTACGCCCTATACTTGACCTCACTGCCCATCGTTATCGACACAAATCGACGCCTTACTCCGGCGGTCGCGGCCGCCTTTACGCTAACGGATCGGTGTCCCTGATTGGAAGTTTACCGATATCGCGCAGGCGGCCCGAAAGGTCGCCTTTCGCTTTTCACGCAGTTGGCCAAGGTCCGGGCTTTGCCGAAACCATCGACTTGCGAAGCGCTGAAGGCGCCCCGCATCACGAAGATTTTCGGCGCCTTAAGTAAGGTCCGGGACGCCAGTCCGATTTCAAAAGGTGGGGCGGATGGTGGGGCGGCGAGAGCCGGTTGGCTCGATTTCCGCAGGAAAAAGCAGGGCGCGGCTGGTATCACCGCAGCTCGTTCGCAATTATCCGGCCACGTTCGCAATTATCGGAAATCCAGTGCAAATTTCCGACGGCACGGCTGAGCGCTGCGGTCGAGCATTCCCGTGCGATCGGATCCGCAGTCGGGTTGTCGGAATGGCGCAAGCGGGAGATCCCAAGAATTCCGCGTGGGAAAAGCGAACTGAATGAATTTGTCGCGCGCAACATTGGGAGCTACTGGCACCCGGTTGGAACCTGTACCATGGGCGTTCATGAGGAGGCCGTCGTGGACCCGTCGCTCCGTGTTTATGGGACGACAAACCTGCGAGTGGCAGATGCGTCAATCATGATGACAATACCCAGCGGCAACACAAATGCCCCTACGATCGTCGTCGCGGAGCGGGCAGCACAGATGATAAAGGGCGACAAATAGATGCGATAAAAAAATCGCCTAGTCCATGCGAGCGGATCAGTCCGGTGTGGTACTAACTCCCTTCAATCGCATCTCTCACTAGGGCGTTTCGTTACGGACCTTCCAAGTTGAGAGACAGATTGCAACGCGAGAGACGCTGGCCAAAGGTGCCTAGCGCCCTTTCTCACCCGGTTCGGCGGATCGGTCTCATAAGCTTACGCAGCATCAACTTGCGCAGCATCCTTGGCGGACTTCACCGCACAACTAAGCCTGAGGCTTTCGTTTTCGGTATACACAGCCATTGAAGCGCTGTGCGCACGTCTGGGCAAATCGTTCTGTTCGGTGTCAACTCGCTCGCAGCGGACGGCGGCAAAAAGAGCCGCGCTCGCGTCGTTTTTCGCCGAGAGCTTGGTCGCTCGGCCACAATCGTAACCGTTTTCCTGAGGCTGAAATACCGCCATAGCGCAGCCCGTTCAATTTGGGTGCACCATACCAGCAACAGGAGACCAGCCGATGAAGATGAGTACAACAGACCAAGCAAAATCTGGTAGAGACAAGGAGTTTTTCGTGACGCGAGTGACAATCGCGGTTGGTGTTCTGATTGTCTTTGCAACCACCATGTTGCGATTGAGATCGTCTTCGATCGAACTCTCGGCCGCTACGATGCCGCCGTTGCAAGAACTCCACGCAATGGTGGGCGTAAATGCGCTTCCCACTGAGGAAGTCGAGGATCTATCGCTCGTGTTTCCGATCGTGACAAAGCGTTAGGAAAGACGAGCGAAGAACTCATCTGGCCCTAGTTGCCGGCCTCTTCAGCGCTCGCAATGTCGCCTATTGGGCGCAAAGCGGACTTTCGCAAACTTCGACGTCGGTTAAGTGCCACCTAACCGACGTCGAAGTTTGCGAATGTCCGCTTCGCGCGGCGGGTTCAATCGGACGTTCCCAAAAAAGACACGATTGGCCCAACTCGGACATCGCAAACAAATCGCAGCGTGGTCAGGATGCCAAAGAGGAAGAACCGCATGACTATGGGATTGGATCACCATCCTCGCCTTGGTACCTTCCTCCGTGCCGCAGAACACCGGGTTCAGCTATCGGGCTGCGCCAAGGGAAATTTCCACGTGCCACCGAGGATTTCTACTCGCGGGCGGAAGAGGCGTACCGTGTAATTCCACCCCGGCGTGATCGGCAGGCAGTTCTGGATCTTGCCGTCGCACCCACCGAGCTGGATGGCGACCGAACCATCCGCACTCTTTTTCGCGGTGATGCTGTTCACCGAATAGGCGTTGTACTGGTTCGGCTGGAGGTAGCCTTCGCTATTGTAGACGGTGAGTGACCAGAAACCGTCTACAGGCACGTCCCCGACGCTCACGTTGTAGATGGCGCTGCCGTCACTCCGCGCCGGTGTGATCGGGAGATAGAGCGCGTCCTTCTCGGGGTAGCCGCCCCACAGCATGGCGCTTCCGATCAGGTGCCTGACCAGGTCAACCTCATTTTCGTTGGCGCCAAACATGCGACGCGTATCGACAACCGTGGTTCCAAGTCGCATGAGCGCTGCCTGTACCTTTTTGAGGCTTGCCTCATCCCAATTGGGGATTTCGAACGTGCCGGGTCGTTCCTGGCTGAACTTGATCGCATCCTGCAAGGCGTGGACTTGCCCGACATCGTCCTTGTTCGAGAAATCGACAAGGAAACGGACGACGGCAATGGCATAGCGGGTGCCAATCATCTCCCTGGTCAGGGTGTGAGTGCCCGCGCCGTAATAGGTGGCCGGGGTGTATTGATCCTGATTGACGACCTGCATCCCCATGAAGCGCTTGCCGGCGTCCGGCAGCGTAATCGTCACCGGCCCGGCATCGAGGTCGACAACGGCAAACGAATACAACGTGTCGCGGTTGGGGCGGACAATGCCTTGCTGGACGGGAGGAGCAAGCTCGCGGCCATGGCGGAATTTTCCGAAACCGCCGTTCTTGACCACCCCGGCGAAATAAACATCGATCTGGGCGCGGTTGTAGTTATCGACCGTGACGAGCGCCGTTGGCGAAGTCGTCGCTTGCGCCGATGCGACGGAATTCGCCATCGCTAGTGACATGGCTGCCAAGATCCTATTGCTGGTCTTTTTCATAGTGCTTTCCAGGTGACGCGAGTCCCATTGATACGCAGCTATGTAGATCGATCAAGTATGGAGATGAACGGACACGGATGACAATCAGCCTCTCATATATGGTAGGCTACCGCATGGATCTGAATGCCAGCCGCATGTTTGTCGCGGTCGTCCAGGCGGGCAGCCTCTCGGCGGCGGCGACGCGTCTCGGAATCCCGCTTCCAACGCTGAGCCGTCATATCCGGGACCTGGAACGGCAACTCAAAGTGCAACTTCCGGAGCGCTCGGCGCGTGGCACAAAACTGACCGACGCCGGAACAAGGCTGTACGAACACGCCAGTCGCGGAATCGAGGCCCTGCTAGACGCCGAGCAAGCCGTTATGAGCGACCAGGCGCGCTTGAAAGGACGCCTGCGGTTGTCGTTGCCCCCGACGTTCGAGCCGGGGTGGGATTTGCTGGCCGCTTTTCAGCGCCGCTACCCCGACATACAGGTTTACGTCTACTCAACCGAGCGTCGCATGGACCTGATCGAGGACGGCATCGATGTCGCCCTTCGCGTCGGCGGGATCGTTCACGAGGCCATGGTGGCGCGACACGTTCTGTCCTTTCGCAACGTTCTCGTCGCCAGTCCAAAGTTGGTCGAGCGCTTCGGCATGCCGGCCGAGCCTGATGCACTTCGCCGCTTCCCATGTGCGGTGTGGGCGTCGCGCATCGATGTTCCGGCCCGATGGGAATTGGCCGGGCACGTGGTCGAGCCCAAGGCGGTGCTGTCCACCAACGACTATCATCACTTGTGCAGCCGTGCGCTCGGTGGCGATGTAGTGACGGAGCTGCCGCCCTTCCTAGCGGCCGCGGCCATCCGGGAGAAGCGCCTGGTGCCGTTGTTGCCGAAGTACCCGTTGCCCGAGTGGTCCATCAATCTGCTCTATCCGCCCCACCGCCACCCATCCACCATCGTCAGGGCCTACCTGGACTTCTGCCAGAGCTATCTCCCGAAAATCGTTCAAGCCTGCGAAATCGGCGCTGCCCTTTGAGCGTACGGACCGTCCGCAAAGAAATTTGCAGCCGTATTCGCCACCACGCGGTCGAATTTGGTCTCGCGTGAGAATTCGCCTGGGCCTTAGTACGAAGTAGGCCAGGAGATCGAACTCCCTAACCAACGCCGTTACGATCACCGCGCTCACGGTTTTGTGTTCTCAAAACTGGAACGCTCCATCGGCCCTGCCAGTTTTGCGTTTTGCAGTGGGAGCCTTTCGGAGGGATTCTGCCTATGGCTGTCAAGCGTGTGATCAATGGTGTGCACGTCGTCCCGATGGGGTTGGCAAACACCTTCCTGATCGAGGGCGACGACGGGTTGACACTGATCGACGCCGGTTACCCGGGTAAGGAAGCAGCCGTCTTCGGAGCGATCCGCGGGCTTGGCCGTTCGCCAGACCAGCTCAAGCACCTGATTTTCACTCACGGCCACCCTGATCATATCGGCAGCGCCGCTGCGATCGTGCGGGAAACCGGTACGAGGACCTACATGCATTCGCTCGATATCCCTATGGCCGAGAGTGGAGGTCCTTTTCGGCCTATGAGGGGAGCACCTCGTCTGTTGGGGGCAGTGATATGCAAGCTGTTCTTCCATCCCGACGAGCGATTGGAGCCGGTTGCCATCGACCAGCCTTTGACCGATGGAGAAATACTGCCCATCGCAGGCGGCATCGAAGTCATCCATGTTCCCGGGCATTGCGCGGGACAGGTAGCCCTGCTGTGGCTTCCGGGACGCATGCTGTTCGTGGGCGATGTGTGCACGAACGTCATGGGCCTCGGTGATCCCGTCGGCTTCGAGAATTTGAACGACGGTCGTGCAAGCCAGCGCAGACTTGCCAGTCTTTCATTCGATGCTGCCGGGTTTGGCCATGGCCCGCCTATCGCCCGCGATGCGTCGACGCGGTTCCGCGATAAGTGGGGCGTCGAGGAAGAAGGGCGCAATAAAAGGGCTGCCTGACACGAGGGACGCCTGCTTTGGGCCGAACTCGGCGGAAGCAAACGCCACGGGGGGATATTTCAATGGACTACGCTACGACCGATCTAGTGCTGGCGATCGTGCATCACCTGCTGGTGTTCATGCTTGCCGGCGTTCTCGCCTTCGAGATCGGCGCCATGCCCCTGACCATGAAGCGCGACGAAATCCTTGGCGTCGGCCGTGTCGATAACTGGTACGGCATTCTTGCCCTCGTAATTGTTGTCGTTGGCTTCATCCGGGCCACCGTCGCGGCCAAGGGCTGGGCCTATTACGAGGTCAACGTATTTTTCTGGGCGAAGATCATCACCTTCGTCGTCGTCGGCCTGCCCGCGAACGACAGCGGCGATTTTTCGCAAAGGGTGCACCGATGTAAATCTTGACGCCCTTCGCGGGACGCTCTGCGCGACGGCCTTCGCATCGAGCGTCGCCGGATCGACGTTGAAACCGGCGGCCGGCGTTGCGACGTGCGCCGCCGGAAAGCCGTCACACCCGATGCTCGTCGGGCTTTCACCACTCTGGTCAGGGAATATCCCAGCGTGGTTACTGCGATGATCGTCGGCAGTGAGGTGATGCTGCGGGGTGAAATGAGCGAGTCTGACCTTCGGGAAACCATCCGTTCGGTCAAAGCGCGCGTAGATATTCCGGTGAGCTACGCCGACGTTTGGGAGTTCTGGCTCCGTTACCAAGACATCTCTGCCGACGTTGATTTTGTTACAATCCATATACTTCCATATTGGGAGGATTTGCCGGTCCGCGCAGAAGACGCGGCCGACTATATGGACGCGGTCCGCAGGCGGGTGGTCGTCACTTTTCCCGGCAAGGAAGTCCTTATCGGCGAGGTCGGCTGGCCAAGTCGAGGGAGGATGCGCGAGGGAGCGCTTCCTTCCCGGGTCAATCAGGCACGTTTCATCTCCGAGATTCTCGATCGTGCGAGGAAAGAACACTTTCAGGTCAATCTGTTCGAAGCCTACGACGAGCCCTGGAAACGCCAGTGGGAAGGAACCGTCGGCGGCAGATGGGGCCTGTTCGATGGGTGGAGTCGTGAGGTGAAGTATCCCGCCTGGGACCGCCGCCGTCAGCAACTTCCCATTTTGGAAACTGCAGTTGGGATCTGGACTAGTTCTGAGCTTTTCGGTTTTCGGAGCGGCCTTAGTGGCGCTGTGGCGTCGGCCATCAATGCCAGGACTGGTATCGTGGGTCGCTGTGGCGATATCCGCTACCGTTGGCGGGATTCTGCTGGGCGTGAACGCTGAGAAGACGTTTTATGAAAGCTACGGGATTAACAATTGGCTTGTTCAAGGCTTGCTATTGGCCGCTGGAATAGCCGCGCCGCTACTTTGCTCCGGTGCGTTGATGTCCGGGCGGGCGCTGCCGACGTTTTTGGAACTGGTGGGCCCGCGCGAAGGCAGACGCCGATCGTTGCCGATGTTGATGCTGGGCGGCACACTCGCCGTGACGACCTTGATCGCCGTAGAAACTGCGCTGGGCCTGGTGTTCGACCCGCGTTGGCGCGATTTTCCCTTCGCCGGCCTGACCATGGCCGTCGTGCCGTTCTCGACCCTGACACTGCTCAACCGTCCAGATTCAGACACGCGACCTCTCGCTGAGGCCGTGTTCGCAGGCTTGCTTGCTGCCGCTGCGCTCTACATCCTATTCAATGAGGGATTGGAAAACTGGCAATCTCTGCGGACCTTGGCAGCCTACCTCTTGCTTGGCACCACATTATGGCCAGCGCGTTTCGCTCCTATTGCGAGCCGGGTGTCGCGCCTGTCCGCCATTTCTTCGAAGGTGCGTATGCTCGGCCCGGAGAGTAGCGACCTTCGACCCATCGATGTCGCCGTGGTGCTGGAGCCAAATTCGCTGGCTAAAAAAGCTGCAGAAGGCGCGGCTACGGTAATAGCAAAAGGCGAGTGAACCCTGGTCTAGTGCGATTGTCTCGACCTTAGGAAGAGAAGCGATGTCATTCGATCGGCTCTCCCGGCGCCAGTTTGCCGGAATTGCAAGTTGGGTAGCTCTCGCCCAATCGACGGAGTCCGCCCAAGCTGCTGACGCCAACCCGAGCCAAGAAAGCAGACCACCCGACTGGCACCTTGTTTCCAGCTTTCCGAGCGATTTTCTATGGGGCACGGCTACATCAGCGTATCAGATCGAAGGAGCCGTCAAGGAAGACGGTCGAGGTCCGTCGATTTGGGACCGTTACGCCCATACGCATGGGACCATCTCCGATCACAGCAACGCCGACACCGCGACCGACCATTATCATCTTTACAGGGAAGACGTTCAGTTGATGAAGGCACTGGGCGCAAAGGCCTATCGTTTTTCGATTGCCTGGCCGCGCGTCTTCCCGGAAGGCGCCGGCACGCCAAACCCGAAGGGCCTCGATTTCTACAACCGGCTGGTGGATGAGCTGCTGGCGAACGGCATTGCGCCATTCGCGACCCTATATCATTGGGACCTGCCTCAGGCGCTTCAGGATCGCTTCGGTGGCTGGACTTCCCGCGACACCTCGAAGGCCTTTGCGGATTATGCAGGCTATGTCGCGGCACCTTTGAGCGACCGCGTCAAACACTTTTTCACCATCAACGAATGCTCCAGGCACGTACACCTCGGTCATGGAGAAGGCGCCGATGCCCCCGGCCTCAAATTATTCAAGTCGGGACAAAATCAGGTTCGTCACAACATCGCGCTGGGACACGGTCTTGCGGTGCAGGCGATCCGGGCGCACGCAAAGGCCGGCACCAGGGTCGGTCCGGCCGAGAATGCCGTGAGTTGTATTCCCGCCGTTGAAACGCCTGCAAACATCCGTGCCTCCGAGATCGCGACGCGTGAACTCAATGCCGGTTATCTGACCGTGATGCTGGAAGGAAAATATACCGATGCATATCTTGCCCAAGCCGGCAATGCGCCGAAATATGCGGCCGAAGATTTGCGCATCATTTCGTCGCCGATCGATTTTGTCGGGCTGAATGTCTACACGCCCGACCATTACGTGGTTGCCGCCGACAACGAACGCGGCTTCACGCTCGCGCCGTTTCCCGCATCGTTTCCGCACATGAAGGCTGGCTGGCTACGGCCCGGCCCCGAGGCGATCTACTGGGTGCCGCGCCACGTCGCGAAACTGTGGAACGTGAAATCGATCTATATCACCGAGAACGGAACGTCGGGGAGCGACCAGCCGGCCGCGGACGGCACCGTCTATGACGTGGATCGCATCATGTACCTGCGCAATTATCTGACGCAGTTGCAGCGCGCGACCGCCGACGGCGTGCCCGTGCTTGGGTATTTTCTGTGGAGCCTGATGGACAATTTTGAATGGGCCGATGGATACGAACAGCGCTTCGGCCTGTACCACGTCGATTTCGCCACCAAGCGCCGCACCCCCAAGCTGAGCGCATCGTTCTATCGGGAGACGATCGCGCGAAACGCCGTGGCGTGATACGGAACTCGTCAATCCTTGCGCTGGCCCTTGCCCAGCGCCTCAAACATCATCGTCTTCAGCGTCAGTTGAATCCGTCCACCTTGGGTGGGGGACATCACCATGAAGATACCGAACATATCGTCCACGGGATCGACAAAATAGAAGCTGCCGCCGGCGCCGTCCCAGCGATACTCGCCGAGCGGCCAGGTCGTGCCCGGCGGCGGCGAGGTGCGCACGGCAAAGCCAAGACCGAAGCCACTGGTCGGGCCCGGAAAATAGAAGGGGTCATGGATGATCCCTGTCTCCGGCCCGATTTGATCCGACGTCATGAGCGCGACCGTCTCGGGCTTGAGGTACCACTTGCCGTCCAGCTTGCCTCCGTTCAGCAGCATTTGCAGGAAGCGGGCGTAGTCTCCAATCGTCGAGACCAGGCCCGCGCCGCCGGATTCCCAGCGCCGCGGCAATGTCGGATCCCTGATTCCGGCCACTCGGAAGCGATCGACAGGGAATGCCTTGGCGATGCGCGGCCACTCCGCTTGATCAGCGACGTAATACGCGGTCTCGGACATGCCGAGCGGATCGAACAGTCTCTGCTTTTCGAATTGAAACAGCGTCTGCCCCGAGGCTACCTCAACGACACGGCCGAGCACGTCGGTTGAATGACCGTAATTCCAGCGCGTCCCGGGCTGGTCGGCGAGCGGCAGTACCGCGATCCGGTCGGCGAATTCGGCGTTATCGAAATCGCCTGCGACCAATTGGGGATTGGCATAGAGTTTCGTCACCGCCCCCTCGCCGAAGAAGCCGTAAGTGATACCCGACGTGTGCCGCAGCAGATCCCTGATCGTGATGGGGCGCTTCAACGGCTCGAGCTTGAGCGGATATTTTCCCGCTTCATCGGAAAGATCGACGCCGACTTTGGCATCGGCAAAGGAGTGAATGTACTTCGATACGGGATCGTCGAGGGCCAGCTTGCCGTCGTCGACCAGCATCATCGCGGCGACCGAGGTGACGGCCTTTGACATCGAATAGATCTGGAAAATCGTGTCCGGCGTCATCGGTTGCCCGGTGTCGGGGTCCCGCACGCCGAAATTTTCAAAATAGACCGGCTTGCTGTGCCGCTGGATCAACAGGATGGCGCCGGGAATCTTGCCGGTCGCGACTTCGTTGCGAACCTCGTCGCCGATACGGTCAAGCGCCGCGCGTGAGAAGGTTGGCGCGTTCGGCGCTTTCGGCTCGGCCCGCACCGCGTGCAGCCAACCGGCGGCCAGGAGAATGGCCAGGACAACAAGGTAGCGCCTTGCGGCGCCGTTAGTTCTCCATCGCTTCATAGACGAGCTGCTTCAGGGTTCGCTGGACGCGCTGACGCTCCGAAGGTGTCTGCTCCAGTATCACGAAGAACATGTCCTGCTTGCGGTCGATCACCATGTAGCAGCCGCTGGCGCCGTCCCATTTCAATTCGCCCAGCGATCCCGGCGGCGGCGGTTTTGTGTTGCCGGGATCGGTGCGCACGGCAAGCCCAAGTCCCATGCCAAAGCCGTCCCCGGGGAAATAGAAATAATCCCGCTCGACGCCGGAGCCCTTGCCGA
The DNA here is from genome assembly GCA_963822795.1 of uncultured Alphaproteobacteria bacterium. Taxonomy (GTDB): domain Bacteria; phylum Pseudomonadota; class Alphaproteobacteria; order Rhizobiales; family Xanthobacteraceae; genus Bradyrhizobium. Next base: position 528,884 of record CAWGJM010000046.1, on the reverse strand, counting down.
TGTGATCCGATGCCATCAGTTCGAACGTCTTCGGGCTGAGATAGGTCTTGCCATCGAACGTTCCGCCGTTGAGCAGCATCTGTGCAAACTTCGAAAAGTCCGACATGGTCGAAACCATGCCGCCGCTGGCGGATTCCCACTTCTGGCGGACTTCGGTCCTGTATTCGCGGCCGACCCGGAAATTGCTGTCGTTCGGCACCGGCTGGGCGAGCCGCGCCAGCCGCTCCGGTTCGGTGACGAAGAAGTTGGTGTCGGTCATACCGAGCGGATCGAGCAGCTTTTCTTTTTCGATCTCGAGCAATGATTTTTTGGACACGATCTCCATGATCCGCGCCAGGATATCGGTGGAATGGCCGTATTGCCAGAGCGCGCCCGGCTGGTTGTGCAGCGGCAGTTTGGCGATCCGCTCGGCGAATTCGGCAAGGTCGAATTCGCCTGCATAAAGATTTGCCGCCGCGTAGGCCTTGCGCACCAGACTGTCGCCGTAGAAGCCATAGGTGATGCCGGAGGTATGACGCATTAGGTCGAGAACGGTGATCGGCCGGCTCAGCGGTACCAGTTCGAGCGTCTTGCTGCCGTCCTCGGCCTTTTTCTCCACACCGACCTTCATGTTTGCGAAGGAGGGAATGTACTTCGAGACGGGATCGTCGAGGCTGAACTTTCCGTCCTGGAGCAACTGCATCGCCACGACGGAGGTGATCGCCTTGGTCAGCGACGACAGGCGGAAGATGGTCTTGTTGGTGATTGGCGCCTTGGACACCACGTCCTGCACGCCGAAGATTTCGTGATAGACATCCTTGCCGCGCTGCCGGATCAGGATATTCGCGCCGGATATCTTGCCGGTCGCGACCTCGTTCTTGAAGAAATCGGTGATCTTCGCGAGCTTTTCCTGATTGAAACGAGCACCAGCAGGAATATCGAACGTGCCTTCGGCGCGGACCGGCGGCACGGCCGCCAGCATCAGCGCGCCGCAGGCGAGCGTGCGCAGTATCAGACGTGAATTCATTGGACCCCTCCGGAATTCGGAGGGCAGTGTAACCCGCGCGTCAGTCGGCACAAGGGCTACCGAAGGCGAATGCCAGTGGCCTCAATGCGAGCAGATGTTTTCTGCTTTTGCCGGTCATAAACGGGAAATGGTCCTGCTTGAACGGCATGTCCATTCCGCCCCCCAAAGGACGCCAAGAAGGACGATGACGGCGTGGCGATGAGCGATGTCCTCAAGCTGGCAAACGACTCGAAGGTGGCTGAAGTGGTGCTGCTGCTTGATTGCTGTTTTTCCTGTAATTTGGGAAATGTGCCCGCTGTCGACAATTCAAAATCTCTCCTCCGAGAAGGCGTTTCTATTCTCACGGCTGGGAGAGGGTGATCAGCCATCAGTTGAGACGGGCGGCGGTGGCGTGTTCACATCACTCGTCGTCGATGCTCTAGAAGGAGGGGCAGCGAACCTTCTTGGAGCGGTGAGCGCGCCGGCGATTTATGCGTTCGTTGAAGCCGCTCTCGGTGCTTGGGATCGCCACAGCGCGTTTTCTTACCTAACGCCGCCAATTCCTCGACGGCTCTTCACAGCTCTATGCGAGCCCAAGACCATTGCGTTATTATCAGTATCGATGGATCAAATCATCGGTTTGACGGTGGGATCGAACGGTCGTCGGTCTCCAAAGATTCGCAACATAACTCTTGTTTGGAGCCTCGACGTGCCGGACGTAGGAGCTGATCGCATGCTCTCGATTGAAGATATGGTCTGGAACAGCCAGAGGACGTTGGTATCAGCCACCGTCGGTCGGACGCTCGGTCAAAGCCAGGGAGCTGCCCGGCAGGTTCGCACGCGCGGGTGCGGGCTTTGGAATGATCTCAAACCGTCACCTCTTCAAAGATACTTTTGGGTTCGAAATGCACCTTATGCCTTAAGGGATCCTTGCAACCCATTGAAATCGCAACAAATGAGTGTGCCCTCCGAGCGCACCAAGCGCGTAAGCCATTGAAATATAAAGGGTATTCCTTCACAAGTTTGCGCCTAAACCGGACATTTTTGCAGGCCCCTGTGTCAGCAGGTCTGAATTTATCGCGCTATGCCGTGAGGTGCTCCAGGAGATCGCGCACGAGTTCCTCGAGCAAGTCGAGCTTGTAAGCCGTCATCGGCAGCGGCTTGGCGCCAGGGCCAGGCTGCCTGGCGGCTTCTGCGATCGTTGCAGCATTTGTAGCTTTGCCCTGCAGCGCCGTTTCGCAAGCGATGAGGCGAAGCGGCACCGGCGCGATGCCGCCGGCGGCCAGATGCACGAACTGAACCTTGCCGTCGGCGATCACGATTCGGGCGCAGACTTCCACCAGCGGCCATTCGGCATAAGTTCTGCTGATCGCGCGCTTGTAGGATGCGCGCTCGCCGGCAAGCGGAGCAGGAAGCGCGACGCTCTTGATCATCTCGCCCGCCGCGAGCGCGTGATCGCAGCGCGCTTGCGAACCATCGCCGAGCAAATCCGGGATCGTCAGTCCGCTGCGGTGATCCGTGACGATGGTGGCGTCATAGGCGAGCAATGCCGCCGCCATGGTGGAGGGATGCGGCGCGACGCAGGGGCCGAGATCGAAGGCGACGCCATAGAGATGATTGCCCGATCGGGCAGGGCAGGCACTGCCGCCCTTCTTCAGGCAATCGATGTCGGCTTTGCGAAAATACCAGCAGCGCGACCGCTGCGCGAGGTTGCCGCCAAGCGTCGCAAGGTGGCGCACCTGCGGGGTGGCAAGGCCCTGTGCGCTTGCCGCAATGCCGGGATAGGCTTCCATTATGCGCGTATCGGCCGCGATGGTTGCAATGGTGGTGAGTGCACCGATGCTGGCCGCGCCGTTCGCGTCCCAGGAAATGGCGCTGTCGCCCGATGCAGCGAGATCAATCAGCGGTCCCCTCGACACGCCGCTGCGGCGGCGCTCGCTGAGGTCGGTGCCGGCGGCGCGGAATTCCGGAACGGCTTTTGCAGTCATGGATACAATGCTCATGCGGCGTCCCTCCCTTTCAGCGCATTGACCAGACGATCGGGCCGCATTGGAATCTCGGTCAGCCTGACACCGACGGCATTGCGGATCGCGTTCGCGATCGCGGGCGAGGTCGGCACAGTCGAGACTTCGCCAATGCCGACGCTGCCGCCGGGCACGTGGTCGAAGCCGGCCTCGTCGAAATGCACCTCCAGCCGCGGCATGTCGGCGATGCCGGGGATGCGGTAGTCTTCCAGCCCGGCGCTGAGCACGTGTCCAGTCGAAGGATCGGTCTCGCGCGCTTCATAGAGCGCGTAGCCGATGCCTTGAATCACAGCGCCCGCGGCCTGGCTCCGGGCCAGAGCCGGTGCCGCGAGCTTGCCGATCGCAAGCCCGGCATAGGCGTTGAGAACGCGCACATGGCCGAGCCAGGTGTCAACCTCGACCTCCATCACCTGCACCGAGCTCGGCACGCCGGCGCCGACCACCATGTGGTTGAAGGTGCGCAGCATCCAGGAGAACACCAGGCCCATGAGGCCTACCTCTCTGAGCGGCGAGCGGACACCCGCCGGCGGCTTTCCGTCCTTCTGCCGATCAGCCGAAACCGTGAGATCGGGAGATGCCGCGATCAATTCGCGCCATGGCGCGTTCGAGCCCGTCATCGGCGGGCGCGTCGCGGTTCTTGCAATCTCCGCCTTCAACTTTTCGATCGCGAGCAGGGTCGGTGGCACGACCGACGCGGTGACGCGGCTGCCGCCGGAGCCAGGTCCTTCCGGTAGGTTCGAATGGCCAATGCGGACCTCGATGTCCTGCGGCTCCAGGTCGAGGGCCTTTGCGACAGTATTGGCGATCACGCTGCGCGTGCCGGTGCCGATATCCTGCACGGCGCAGCTCGCGATGATGCGGCCGCCCCTGATTGCGAGCTCGACCGAGGAGCCGGTCTGCCACAGATAGAGCCAGTAGCCGGTGGCCACGCCGACACCGCGCCGGTAGCGGCCGATTTGCGAAGAGGCCGGCTTGCGGGTCCGCCACGCATCGAGACTGGCCGCCCAGTCATAGAGCCGCTGCCGGTTCGGATCGGGATCCCAGCGTTTGCGCAACTGGATCGGATCGACGTCCATGCGCAGCGCGGCCTCGTCGACTGCCTGCTCCACCGCAAAGGCCATCGGCGGACCACCGGGGCCGCGGAATGGCGCGCCGGGTGGCAGATTGCTCAGCACGTCGAAATCGACGAGCTCTTTCGCTTCCGCCGGATAGATCAGGCGGGCGAGGCCGGCGATCAGCGAGTTCGTCGCCGCACCGGTATCGGCATGGGCGCTGACCGACAGCGCCTTCAGCCCGCCTTGCGCGGACGGCAGCAGCGACACCTTCATCTCCGCAGCCGGCCGATAGCCGGTGACGGAAAGCTCCTCCTCGCGGTCGAAGGCCACACGCACCGGCGCCTTCGCTTCGCGCGCGAGCTCGATCGCCGCAATGGTCTCGAGGCCCAGACTGCTCTTGGAGCCAAAGCCGCCGCCGATATGGTTGGCGATCACGCGTACCTTGTCGTGCGCCAGATGATAGCGCTTGGCGATCTTCTGCATGACGTCATGGACGGCCTGCGTCGAAATATGCACCGTCAGGCGATCGCCATCAAACTGCGCCACCGCCGCATGCGGCTCGAGACACGCATGCTGCTGCGTCGAGACGCGGAACGTCCCTTCGACGAGAAGCGGATTGCGCGCCTCGCGCGCCTCCGTGATCCAGACCTTCGCGCGCTTGGCCTTCTGCGAAAACGGCGCCGATGGTCCGCGCACATTGCCCTTCCACGGTGCCGGGCCGCCGCCGCCTTCAGACACATTGCCGGCGCGCTTGCGATTGGCCTTATCGAACACGATCGGCGCATCATCCCGCCTGGCCGCATCGAGCCCGATCACCGCCGGCAGGTCTTCGCGATCGAAGGTGATCGCGGCGAGCGCTTGGCGCGCGGTGCGGCGGTCCTTTGCCGCGACCGCGGCGATCGGCGCGCCGACAAAACGCACCATCTGATCTTCCGGCAGGAGCGAGATTGCGGCCGCGACGCCGGCAATGGCACGCGCCGGAGCCAGGTCCAGGTATTTGATCTTCGCATGTGCGGCGTTCGAGCGCAGGATGACGCCTTCGAGCTGGCCTTCATGACGGATGTCGACGGTGTAGCGCGCTAGTCCCGTCACCTTGTCGCGGGCTTCCAAGCGCGGCGCCACGGGATCGTTGCCGTCGAAGCGGCCGGAACACGCCTCGGTGACCGCGCGAAAAATGCCTTCATACGCACCGCAGCGGCAGAGATGTCCCGACAGCGCGGCGGCGATCTCCTCGCGTGACGGCGTGGCCGTGCCTTTTGTCGCGCGCCAACGATCATGGAAGGCGGTGGCTTCCACGACAAAGCCGGGCGTGCAGAAGCCGCATTGCAGCGCATCGTGCGCCATGAAGGCCTTCTGGATTGGATGCAATTTGTTGCCGCCAATGCCTTCGATTGTTGTCAGCGATTTGCCGCTAGCCGCCTGTGCCGGCAGGAGGCAGCTCACCACCGGCGCGCCGTCGAGCAGCACGGTGCAGGCGCCGCAGACGCCGGAGCCGCAGACGAGCTTGGTGCCCGTGAGGCCAATCTGGTCGCGGATCACGTCGATGAGCAACCCGTCCGGATCGTCGGGAAGTGGCTCAGGTCGGCCATTGATGGTCATGGTGCTCAATTTCGAACTCCCGTTTTGCGTGGGGACTTCTTCGCGACTGGCGCCATCGCGCCGGCGATCAGCATGCGCAGCATCGTTTCGAGTTGTTTCAGGAACGCGTCGACCGGCTGCATGGAGGGAAAAGCGGATTTGGTGCCGTGGATCGCCATTTCGACACAGCGCGCGAGTTCTTCGACCGTCACACCGCTAGCCAATTCGAGCTTTCGTGTGCGGCAGATGCGAGCGATCGTTGCCGCAACCTCAGCGCCAAAACGCGCCGAATAGGCCTGGTAGAGGTCGCGCGCCTGCGCAAGATGTTCGGAGAACAACTCGTCGAGATGCGGTGAAGCCTCAAGCGCTGCGAACAGCGCACCAAGCCTCGCGCCGATTTCGGCGATGAGGATATCGGAAAGGCTTGCGTCGGTTTCTTCGGCCGCTCTGGCCGCCGCGATCTCGGCGGCGAGCGCCTGCTCGTAGAGCCGCTCGATGCCCGCGCGGAACAGCGCTTCCTTGGAAGGGAAGTGATGATAGAGCGCCTGCCGCGACAGCCCTGCTTCCTCGGCCGCCTGCTCGATCGAGGAGCGGCGGAAGCCGTGGCGGCGAAACACGCGCATGGCGGCGTCGAGGATGCGGTCCTGGGGCGGCTGTCTGGCCTGCATTTGTCGAAATTGACAAAAGAAGACGAAATGTCAAATCACGGTTTGACGACGGCGTGGCCTTCCCGAATTGAGGCAGTTGATCGAGAGTCGCTCGATGGATCCGTTGCGAGAGTTTAGGCGAGGTTTGTCGAAAAGAATTGATCGCTCTGAAATGGAACGCAAGCAAGAGCTTAATCCTTCCCCGCGCCCTGCACAAATTCCCAGACCATCGCCAGGTCGATCGCAATGACGACGAATCCTGCCAGGAGACTGATCGAGAGCACTAACCCGTCCTCCTCGGTGTAGGCCAACGAGATCAGAGCAATGATGAGGGCAGGGAGGATATTGCTCAGTGGAATCGGAGTTAGTATTAGCCGCACGCCCAGCATCATGACGGCGATGCCGACAACGCGCTTGGTCGCTTCCGGTGGGGTAGGGCAGCGCGGATAGACCGCCTTTTCAAGATATCTTAGCGTTGGGATGGCGCGCGGCACGACGGCACCAAGGTGCTGTGTGGGCAAGTTGCGGGCGGCGAGTTCCGAAAGCTCTTGTTTCGGCCGTGGGTGGTAGTTCGGGATCGGTACTGCGGCATGGCAGGCGCTCAGGCTCTCTGCGGGTTTCTGTCAATATTCAGTTCGGTTCCATATTGCAGGACCTGGACCTTCTCGATCGTCACCAGACCGCTCGACATCATGGTGTCCAGCACCGGAAGAAACGTGTCGATCTTCTCTTGGGTATCGACGATCTCAACCACCACCGGCAAGTCCTGCGAAAGACGCAGAATCTTGGTGGTGTGGATGTGGGTCGAATGTCCAAACCCGATGTGTCCGCGCAGCACGGTTGCGCCTGCAAGATGCATCTCCCGCGCCTTAAGCACAATCGATTCATGCAGCGGAAGATGACCGGCCTTGTCATTTTCGCCAAAGAAGATTTGCAGCAAAACCGCGTCTCGGGGCAACTGCATGATCAGATCCACTTCATAGTGTTGAGGCTTGAGGCGAGCATATTGCCACCCCAAACCGCGATCAGACACAAGGCAACCGACAGGAGGATGTTGGTGCCCGCATAGAGCCATTCACCGTCATTCATCAGATTGAGCGTTTGCAAGCTAAATGAAGAAAACGTCGTGTAACCCCCGCAAATACCGATCATGACGAACTGGCGCACGGTCGACCCGACAAAGACCCGCCCATCCGGTCCGGTGAGCGTAGCGAAGAACCCGATAAGAAGAGAGCCGGTCACGTTGATGAGGAGCGTCCCCCATGGAAACGTCTCGCCCATCTGTCGCGCGACCACGCCAGATAGCCAATAGCGCCCCGTGGTCCCCAGCGCGCCACCGACTGCCACCCAGATATAGTTTTCCATTGGAGCCTTGATCTCCGCTCTTGCTGATTGGATCCAACTCCATGGTGCACTCCTACCCTAAAATGAACAACATGCGCTTCGTTGCTCATATTTTGAGGCGGCGACAGCTATCGCCACAGTTACTTGACCACCAATACCGGACAGTGCGCGAGTTGGACAATCCGATCAGCTCGGCTGCCGATCAGTCGTTCGTACAGCGCCGAATGGCCGGTTGCGCCGATGATGAGCAACTCGGCCTTAAGCTCCTCGGCAAGTTCGACAATGTCCCGCACCGGATGTCCGGCGATGACATGGATGTGAAGTTTGATATGATTTTCCTCGGCCTTTGCCCGCGCCCTTTGCTGTACTTTATGAAAGCGCCGCGCTGCCGTCCCGGTCTCCTCACGAATCTCCTCGATGAACTCCGGCATGTAGTCGATCTCTTCGACGCACACCATGTGCAACTCTGAGGCATTTTGCTTTGCGATTGTCAGTGCCAGCGATAGCGCGTGAAACGCAGGTTCCGAACCATCATTGGCGTGCAGAATCGTTTTGAACATCGGACGCCTCCCGGGTCACTCGGCCTTTCGCACCGCTTGCCGGAGCGGCGTCACTGCTCGACGCTCCTCGGATTTCTCTTCCGTTTCCGACTCGGGGAGCAGGTGATGCGGCAAGTAGAAAGCGTTGGCGATCACGGTGGGGATAACGGCGCTCGCAATCACCGCCGCCACCAGAGCCGAATATTGGCCCTGGTTGATGATTCCGTGCGACAGGCCAAACAACGAGGAGATGGTGCCGAACGTCAGCCCTGTCGACATCAACAACGTCGTGTACATCGCTTCCTTGTTTGGAGACCCAAAGAATTTCGTGACCGGATAAACGCCTGCAACCTTGGTCGCGATCTTGACGACCAGAAAGAAGATGAAGGCTGCAGGCGCTGCGACAAGAGCCGGTATTGAGACGAACGAGCCGGCTCGGATAAAATAGAATGGCGTCAGCAGCCCGAACGTAAGCGTGCGCAATCGACGTACCAGGGCATGATCCTTGCCCACAGTGCCTGCAAGCACCATCCCAATGAGATATGCAGGAAGCACGGCCTCGCTGTCAGCCCAGGTTGCGAGCGCGCCCATCCCAAGCAGGCAGAGAAGCAAGAACTTGGTCTCCAGTTCCGAGGGCCGGCCTCCGTACATCCGGAAGAAGCGAGGCGTGAGCCAGGGCAGGACGACAAAGACCGCCGCGCCGACGCCAAGGAAAACCATCGTTTTCATCGTGAATGGCGCGAAGATCAAGCCAAGCGCCACGACTGTGCCGAGGTCAGTGATGAAGCACGCAGCCAGTACGGTCTTGCCATACTCGGTGGTGTTGAATCCGAACTCGATCATCACGGCGTAGACAACCGCGACCGAAGTCGTTGACATGGCGACGCCGGCAAGCCAACTCGGCATCACCTCCCATCCGAGTAAATAATGCGCCGCCGCAGCGCATCCCAGAAACGGAAAAAAGAAGCTCGCAAGGCCAACCGCAGCGGCCTCCTTCCACTTCAATCTGAAAATCACCGGATCGAGTTCGGCTCCCGCGAGGAAGGTCAGCACGATTGCACCGATACCGGAGAGAAACTTGACCCACGATTCGTCGGTGCCCAAGACGGCCGACCCGATGGCGGCGCCGATAATCAACTGGGCGATCGTACCGACGACGATCTCAGACAGAGCGGTGGAAATGCGGAACCAGATCGACAGCAGGCTCGCGACGAGAGCGAGTCCCAACCACAATGCCGCAAGTGCCCAAACGCCAGTCATCTGGAAGTCTCCCGCTCGTTACCGCAGCCGCTGGCGCGCTTCAAGAAAGTCTGAGTCACCGTCATGGCGGTGATCATGGCCGGCGCTCGGACCTGGAGCGCAAGATGTGTTCCGCCACCGCAGTCAGGATGCCCAGGATCAGAAGGGTAGCGCTGATTTGTTGCGAAGCTTCGAATACAAACGCAAACATCACCGTGATGGCGACTGCGACGAAGACGGAAACTGTGAAGCCGTGATTCGTCAGGAGTACTCGCAAACAAGGCCTCCTCATTGACCGTGCACAACATGCCGACGCGGCCTTCTCGACCGCGCGGATAAATCTACTGCCTGGTGTGGTGGGAGCCGGGCAAGCTCCTACCGACGCCAAGCGTCCGGTAGGAGTCATCAGCCTCACGGCGGTTGTTGGGGGGACTCCATCCCCTTTAAGTTGCTCAACTCTAGCGGGGATTTGAGCTATGGCAAGCTCAAAAGAGTCCGGCGCCGACGATCAGCACGAACAGTATCGTCAGGAGGAGGTAAGCTGCATAGGCATTGACGTTCCCGACGTGCATCTCGCGCACGATAGCCGCGGCACGCCCCATGGAAGCGATCAAGGGGTCGAGCGCCAGCCGGTCGACGATGTGAACCTCCGTGCGGTTCCGCTTGATTGTCGTCCGAAAATGCTTTGCGACGGCTTCGACGCTGTTCTCGCCCGCCGCAGGCTGGAGGATGGCCTCGAAGATGACGCGCACGGGTTCGAGAATCCCATAGCCGTATAGGTTATCTCCGGCCAGAGGTGGCGCAACCCACCAGCCCAAGCCGGACCTCGCCTGAGTAGTTGACGGCGGGACAATAGTTGGAAGGCGATGAAGGCGACAGCAAGGATCGTGGCAAAGGCGACAACCGTATACGAGGTCGACATTGCAAACACGACCGGGTTTTGCTCTTCGCCTCGATGGTGGACAACGAGACCGCGTCCTGGCAAGACACGACCGCCGACCTGGACTCCAAGATCATGAAATTCGGCAACGAATTTCACCGGCAAATTTTCTTGCCGCTGCGAGTCAACATTGAAGAATGGCGGCACTAGCGCGGCCCACGCGCTCATGTGCGTAATAGGAACGACGGCTCGATCAATGGCCGGAATTACAAAGGTGGGCAAAATGCCCAGCAGGATGCACGACGCGGCAAGCAACGCGAGCGGCGCCTGGACTCCAGCACGAGCTTCGGTCGCGTGCGCTGCGCCTTCCGATCGAGGCATGCCAAGAAATCCCATGGCAAAAACCTTGGCGAAGCAGGTAACGGCCAGTCCTGCAGTCTACGCTAAGAGCACCCCCGAGATGGCGAACGCCACCTTGATGGGCGCGGATGACAGGACCGCCGACCGCAGTATCGTTTGTAGCGTCAATCACTCGCTGACGAAACCGTTCAGCGGGGCAAATGCCGAAATGGACAAGACGCCGACGAGAAAGAAGGCGCTCGTCCAGGGCATCTTGCGAACGATGCCGCCGAGACGGTCAAGATCGCGGGTACCCGTTCCCGCTTCAACGGCGCCGGTCCCGACAAACGGTAATCCTTGTAGACCGAGTGATTGGCGAGGTGATGTAGGGCCGCGATCAGGGCGATGCCTGCGATGACAGCATGCCCGTTCGCCTGGAATGTCATTGCGGCGCCGATTCCTGCGGCAACGATGCCCATGTTCTCGATCGTGCTGTGCGCGAGAAGGCGCTTCATCTCGGCTTGAATGGTTGCGTACAGAATTCCGACCAGCGCGGAAATGCTGCCGACGATGAGTACGATCAAGCCCGGCTCGCTTCCCGTCACGGGCCGCAGGTCGAGATTGAATTGCATAATACCGTAGATGCCCAGATTTACGATCACAGCCGAGAGCAGGGCAGAAACATTGGTTGGTGCGACGGGATGGGCAAGCGGAAGCCAGCTATTCACTGGCACCAGGCCAGCTTTCACGGCAAATCCAAAGAACGACAGCAGGAAGACAACCCAGCCGATCCCTTCGTTCGGCTGCGCGGCAGATCGTATCTGATCGAACTCTAAGGTGCCGGCGCCTCCGGCGGCAAGCATGAATGCAATCGCGACGGAGATCGTCCCGGCTTCACTCATTGCCAGCATCATGAAACCGGCATGCGAACTCTCGTCGTGCTCGTACTCGAAATTTACGAGGAGATAGCTCGCGATCGACATGATCTCCCAGGAGACGAGGAATGAAATGGCATCGTTGGTATGAGGATCAGCACGACCGATGCGAACAGGGTATGATACAGCACGCCGAAATACTGCAGGCTGTAATACTTTCGGTATTTTCCCAAGTATAGACAGCGGAGAAGATTGACACCGGCAGAAACACCAACCCAGCTATCAACAGGAACAGCGCGGAAAGGCGATCCGCCGCCGATTCCATTGTTCCCAGCCAAAGCGCGGGCCGCAGCTCGGCTCGGAACGAGGTGTCGCCGACCAGCAGCAAGGCGCTTGTCAGTAAGATCAGAATTGCGGGGAGCGAGCCAATCGCGGCAAGGACAATCGAACTCCATCGCTTCGAAGCCAGCAGTGCGCCGATAGCTCCGATCGCGCAGAGAATAAAGAATGCGCCAAAGAGTTGGGCACCCGTGCTCATACCCCCTCCCTGACTTGCTGGGCACCGCCGCGTTGGTCATGCCCGCATCGTGCAAGGCCGCGCTCGCTCTCGCCGCAATTCCGTTGGCCGTTATTGGGCTTTACGTTCCTGCGCCGCTGCAGGACCTGCTGGGAGCAGCAGCAGCGGCCATGGGGGGCAGGACGGGTGGGCGCGACTTAGCCGAGGGTGAAGCGGCAGTTGCGTCGTCGGGATCAGGATATCGCTAAGCTACCTTCGGTTTGATCTGTTGCACCACGCGGGGTGGCACGCTCGAAAACAATGAGCTCAGCCCTTCAGCCATTGTCGGGTGCGCAAAATCTGCATCAGCAAGGTCTGAATAGGAAAGACCTGCCAACATTGCCGTTTGCACCGCAGCCATAACTTCACCCGCCGTGGCACCAATCATCGTGAAGCCAAGTATGCGATCGTCGCTGTCGCCAACAAGAGCTTTCATAAAGCCTTGCCTCTGATCGGTTGCCTGCGCCCCGAGTACAGAATCCATCGGCAGCCTTGCAACGCGGGTGAGGACACCTTGGCGTTCCGCTTCGCCTTCACTAAGCCCTACGCGAGCGAGTGGGGGATCAGTGAACATACAATATGGAATCAGCCGATCGCGGGTGCTGCGATTTCCTCCTGCGAGATTGTCACGTATGATTCGAAAATCGTCCTCGGATATGTGCGTGAATTGTGGACTGCCGGCGCATTCTCCGACCGCCCATACATCTGGCGCACTCGTCTCCAATCTGCCATTGACGCGAATGTAGCCGCGCCCGTCCAGTTCAACGCCGGCCTCCTTGAGTCCAATTCCGGCGGTATTGGGAATGCGCCCTGCCGCGACCAGGATGTCGCTGCCGTCGATGCGTTGCTCACCCGAGGGGGTGCGCGCGCTAAGCATAACCTTGTCTCCCGATCGCCCACCCACCTGGAGCAGCTCGGCCGCGACAAGAACTTGAATGCCTTCGCTGCCGAGAATGCTCCTCATCTCCTGTGAGACGTCGATATCCTCACGAGCCAAGAGCTGAGGACCGGACTCGACAATGGTCACATCGCTGCCAAACCGACGAAACGCCTGTGCCAACTCCAGGCCGGAATAGCCCCCACCGATGACGATCAGGTGTCGCGGCACATAATCGAGCTCCAGCGCCTCGACGTGTGTAAGGGGTTGAGCCGCCTCCAGGCCCGGCACATTCGGAAGTGCCGCACGCGTTCCGACATTAAGGAAGACTTTATCGGCCGCGAGCACGCGCGTTCCTCCGTCCTTCAGTTTCACCTCAAGTGTTTTCGGTGCCACAAAACGGCCGCTGCCCATGATCAGTTCGGCACCGCTCGCCTTATAGATCTGCAGGTGCTTCGCAATCTGACGCTCCACCATCTCGCGCTTGCGCTGACGAACTATTGCCATGTCGACCGTGACGAAACCGGTCACCGTGCCATAGCGCCTAGCGTCGCGCGCGAGCTGCGCGACCTTCGCGCTTGAAATCTCGTTCTTGCTGGGCATACAGGCGATATTGGGACAGGAGCCGCCAACCCATTGCCTCTCAACAACGGCAGTCCGTCGTCCCGATTGCGCCATGTGCCACGCGATAAGCTTGCCGCCCGTCCCGCTGCCGAGAACAAGACCCTCCAACTGCTCTGTTTGAGCCATATGTTTCTCCTCTTCTTCTCCATCGTGGCCGCAGGTGTTCACCGATGCCTCGGCTAGTTGTTCAGGGCTGCTTCTCCACTGTGATCGGCGGGCCTTGGATAAAGCCCCGGCCGTGTCCACAAAGCACCCAGCGACGCTCGAAGAGAAATTGCCGCTGAACTGAGCGGCAGCTAAGGTCTAGCGAATCTATCCATCAAATCGTGGCCGCGGCTTGGTCTACGAACCAGATGAGTTCGCCGACTGGCCGTACCCGGGAGGCAGGGGCCTCGCTGCTGCCGGCGCGGATCGCCCGCAAGATGGCAGCCTTCTCCCGGCCCGTCACGAGAAACGCGGCGCGCCGGCTGCTCTCAATCACCGGATAGGTCATGGTGATGCGGACCTCGGCGCGCCCATGCGAGACGGCCGCCACCCATCGGTGACGCTCCTCCAGCACCGGTTCTCCAGGCAGCAGCGAAGCGGTATGGCCGTCGGCACCCAGACCTAGCAAGGTCACGTCGAAGAGCGGACGGGCCGGATCGAGTTTACTCCCGCCGTACGCCTCCTGCAGAGTCCGTTCGTAGCGCCTGGCCGCGTCCAACGGACTCCCGTCGGTCGGGACAGGGTAAACGTTCTCCGGTGGCACCGGCACCTTCGCGAGCATCGCTTCGCGGACCATGCGATAGTTGCTGTCCGGGTGGTCGTAGGGAACGAAGCGCTCATCTCCCCAGTACCAGAAGACACGTTGCCAGGGGAAACGGCCGCTGAACTCATCAGACGCGAGAAGTCGGTAAAGCTGTTTCGGAGTCGAACCACCGGAAAGCGACACCCGAAACGGACCCTTCGCGGCGAGCGCAGCCAACGTCATCCATTCGGCCACATGGCGGGCCAGTGCCACCTGGTCGGGAAGTATTTCGAAGCGATTGCTGCTCTTGTCCATGATGCCACCTCAATCAGACGAACCTAGAATGTAACGCTCCATCGCCTTGGCGAAGCCTTCGGCATTGTAGGAGTCGGTCGTCGCATCAGCCTGGATCTTTACTTCATCGGAAGCGTTGCCCATCGCGATGCTGAAGCCGGATCGCTTGAACATCAGCACATCATTTGGCTGGTCGCCGATCGTGGCAATTTCGTCAGCGGGCACGCTCAGATGGCTCGACAGATACTCAACGACGGCACCCTTGTTCGCTTCCTTGTTGGTAATGTCGAGATAGTAGGGCTGCGATCGCGCCGCCGTCGCGTGCCGTCCGAAGGCAGTCTGGGCATCTGCCTCGCAGCGCCGCACCTTGTCGTAATCGTCACTGACGCCGACGATTTTGGCGACTTGGTCGAGCTTTTCACCGATATCCGCTACGATCTTCGGCTCGAATTTCACCGTCCAAGCCTCGCGGCCGACATGCGGGGCGTCGGCCTTCGTAATCAGCCAGTCATTGCCGCGGTAGACCCAGGCGTCGAGGCCATGCTCGCGAATAAGATCGATCGCCTGGCTCGCCACATCGACCGGTACCGTCTTTTGCTCGAGGATCGTGAGATCCCTTGCCACGAAGAGCCCGCCGTTGAAGCCGGCGATCGGCGTATCGAGCGCCAGCGGATCGAACAGCATGGCCATGCCGAGCGGCGGCCGGCCACTGGTGATCGCGAAGCGGATGCCGGCGCGTCGCAGCTCGGTGACCGCGCTTTGCGCGCGCTCTGTCAGGACCTTCTCTTCGTTGACGAGCGTGCCGTCCACGTCTGCCAAGACCAGGGAAATCTTCCGCTTCGCTATCATCATGACCTCCGTGACACCCGCTCAATCCAGCGGCCTCCAGGCGTGCCCATCGCGCGCCAGCAACTCGTCGGCGGCGGCCGGGCCGCTTCCGCCCGCCGCATAGTTCGGAAAATCCCAAGGCGGGTTGTTTGCCCAGACGTCAAGGATGGGCTGAACGGTTCGCCAACCGGCCTCGATATTGTCGGCGCGCTGGAACAGGGTTGCATCGCCGATCATGCAGTCGAAGATCAGCGTCTCGTATCCGGTGTTGGGTTCGATCTTGAAGAAAGTCTTGTAGGCAAAGTCCATGCTGACGGAGCTCAATTTCACGGTTGGGCCGGGGCGTTTGGCGGCGAATTCGAGCGCAATGCCCTCGTTTGGCTGGATACGCAGGATCATCCAGTTGGGATTCATCCGCTCCACATCGGTGCCGCGGAAGAGGGTGTATGGCGCCTGGTGAAATCGGATTGCGATCTCCGTCACACGGCGCTTCAGATATTTGCCTGTGCGGAGGTAGAACGGAACGCCGGCCCAACGCCAGTTGTCGATCTTGAGTTTGCAGGCGATGAACGTCTCAGTATTCGAGTCCGGAGCCACGTCAGGCTCCCGGCGATAAGCCCGCGCCGCTCGACCGAGGACGGTGCCGGCGTCGTACTGGCCGCGCACGACATCGTTGAGCGCCTGCGCGGGCCCGAGCGGATGGATGGCCTGGATGACCTCCGCCTTCTTGGTCCGAACCTCATCGGCATCGAAGGATATCGGCGGTTCCATGGCGGTCATCGCCAGCAGCTGGAATACATGGTTCGGCACCATGTCGCGCAGCGCGCCGGTCTTCTCGTAAAACCTGCCCCGGCGCTCGACACCGACAGTCTCCGCCGCGGTGATCTGCACGTGGTCGACGTGCTGCCGATTCCACACCGGCTCGAACAGGCCGTTGGCAAAGCGCAGCGCCATGATGTTCTGGACCGTTTCCTTGCCGAGGAAATGGTCAATGCGATAGATCTGAGCCTCGTGCAGCGCACTTAGGATCCCGGCATTGAGCGCCTTGGCCGAGGACACGTCGTGGCCGAATGGCTTCTCGATCACTACCCGCCGCCACTGCCCATCTCTTTCGGTCACGAGGTTCGCAGCCGCGAGCCCCGCGACTGCCACGCCGAAGAAGCGGTCCGCAACGGCGAGATAGAAAAGGTAGTTGCCCGCCGAGCCAGCAGTCTGGTCGAGCTTCGCCAGATGCTTGCCGATCCGGTCGTAGGTTCCAGGATCGTTGAGATCGCCCTGCAGATAACTCATGCGTTCGGCCAGCCATCGCCAGACGGCCTGATCGAGCTGGTCGACTTCGAACTCGCCGTCCTTCCCAACGAAATCCTGCATTGTGTCGAAGAGACCCTTGCGCCAATCCTCGACCGTCTTGGCGGCGAGGTCGACACCTACGAGCCGAAATCCGTCGGGCAGCCGCTTGGCACTAACCAGGTTGTAGAGCGCCGGCACGACCAATCGCTTCGTCAGATCGCCGGCGGCGCCGAAGATCACCATGGCGCATGGTGGCGCGACCACGGAGCTCTCGGCCTCAGTCGAACTTCCAACGTCGGTCAATTGATCCAGCCTGCTTGATATCATTGTGCGTTTCTTTTCGTTACTTGCGCCCGAGCAGTTCCATGGCGGTCGCGACGACCCGTTCCGGCTCAAAGCCGAACTTGCGCTGCAGCTCCTTGAGTGGTGCCGACGCGCCAAAGGTCTTCATGCCGATAATGCGGCCGCCGGGGCCGACATATTTGTCCCATCCCAGCACCGATCCCTGCTCGACGGCGATGCGTGCCGTGACGCGCGGCGGCAACACCTCCTCGCGATAGGACTGCGGCTGGTGCTCGAAGATGTCCCACGAGGGCATGGAGACGACGCGGCAGCGAATCCCCTGAGATGTCATCTTTTCATGGGCCTCCACGACGAGAGAAACCTCGCTGCCCGACGCAATGAGGATGATCTCGGGCGCGCTGCCCGGCGCGTCCGCCATGACGTAGGCGCCCCGCGCCACACCGGCAGCCGAGGCGTACTTGCGGCGGTCGAACGTCGGCAGCGGTTGGCGCGATAGTGCGATCACCGCCGGCTGATGGCGCAGCTCGAGCACGTAGCGGTAAGCCTCGACGACCTCATTGGCATCCGCAGGTCTAAGGACCACCAGGCCGGGAATGGCCCGCAGCGAGACCAGCTGCTCGACCGGCTGGTGCGTTGGTCCGTCCTCGCCGTCGCCCATCGCATCATGCGTAAAGACCCAGACACACGGGAGTTCCATGATACTGGAAAGGCGGATCGCTGGCCGTGCATAGTCGCTGAAGATGAAGAACGTTGCGCCGAAGGCGCGCAGCTTCGACAATGCGAGTCCATTGACGATCGCCGCCATGGCGTGCTCTCGAACGCCGAAGTGAAAATTCCGGCCTGCGGGGTTTGCGGCTTCAAAATCTCCGGCTCCGGGAAATGTCAGGAGCGTCTTGGTCGACGGGCCGAGATCCGCCGATCCGCCCAGCAGCCACGGAATGTTTTGAGCGAGGACGTTCAGCACCCTGCCGGAAGCGTCGCGCCCCGCAAGGCCCTTGGGGTCGGCGGGGAAGCTCGGCAGGTTGTGATCCCATCCGGTGGGAAGATCGCGCCGCTGCATCTGGTCGATCTCAGTGCCGAGCTCCGGGAATTGCTCACGGTAGGCCGCAAATAGCGTCTGCCAGCGGCGCCGCGCTTCGGCGCCGCGCGCGCCGATACCAGCGTCGAACCGCCGGGGAACTTCGTCAGGTACGAGGAACTTGGCGTCCTCAGGCCAGCCGTAGGCGCGCTTGGTGAGCCGAACCTCCTCCTCGCCCAGCGGCTCGCCATGGGCCGCCGCTGTGTCGACCTTGTGTGGAGACCCGTAGCCGATGTGGCTGTCCAGAATGATCAGGGTCGGCCGGCCCTTGGTCTTGCGGAAGATAGCGAGCGCGTCCTCGATCCGCTCAAGATCGTTGGCATCACCGACCCGCAGCACATTCCACTGATAGCCGAGGAAGCGCGCTGCGACGTCCTCAGTAAAGGTGATGCGCGTATTGCCTTCGATGGTGATGTGGTTATTGTCGTAGATCCAGCACAGGTCATCGAGGCCAAGGTGCCCAGCCAGTGAGGCGGCCTCCGCGCCGACCCCTTCCATCATGCAGCCGTCGCCGCAGACGGCATAGATGTCATAGTCGAAGATATCGAAGCCTGCCCGGTTGTAGCGATGAGCCAGCCATTTGCGTGCGATCGCCATGCCGACACTGTTGGCAATCCCCTGACCCAGCGGACCGGTCGTCGCCTCGACGCCGGAGACCCAATGATATTCCGGATGTCCCGGCGCCTTGCTGTTGAGTTGGCGGAAGCGGCGGATGTCGTCGAGGGTCACCGACGGGCTGCCGAGACGTTCGTACTCGGCGTTTACGGCGCGGGTGCCCGTCAGATACAGGACCGACCACAGAAGCATGGAGGCATGGCCGTTTGACAAAACGAAGCGATCGCGATTAGGCCAGATCGGATCCTTCGGATCAAAGCGCATGACCCGGTTCCAGAGCACATAGACGAGCGGCGCCAATGCCATCGGCGCGCCGGGGTGGCCTGACTTTGCCTGCTGCACCGCGTCGATGGTCAGGGTGCGGATCGTCGTGATCGCCAGTTGATCGAGCTCTTCGCTGGTCATCGTATAGGTTCCGTTGCTGCGCGCATCTTGATCAGCTGTGGTCAGGCCTGTTTCTCGAGATGCCCGCCGAATTCGTAACGCATCGCCGACAACAGCTTGTCCGCGAAATCCGCCTCGCCGCGCGAGCTGAACCTCTCGTAGAGGGCGGAGGACAGCACATGGACCGGCACGCCCTCATCGATGGCGGCTTTGATCGTCCAGCGACCTTCACCGGAGTCGGACACCCTCCCGGCGAAGCTCGACAGCGCGGGATCCCGGATCAGGGCCGCAGCCGAGAGATCAAGCAACCAGGAAGCGATGACACTGCCGCGGCGCCAGACCTCTGCGATCTCCGTCAGTTCGAGATCGTATTGAAAGTGTTGAGGATCCCGCAGCGGTGTCGTTTCGGCGTCGACAACGGCCGGTTTTTTGCCGGCATTGGCCGCCTTGAGGACAGCGAACCCCTCCGCATAGGCCGCCATCACGCCGTATTCGATGCCGTTGTGCACCATCTTGACGAAGTGGCCGGCACCACTAGGGCCGCAGTGGAGATAGCCCTGCTCGGACGTTCTGCCGTCCTTGCCGCCTGCCTTGTCGCGTCCGGGCGTGCGTGGAATGTTGCCGCGACCTGGTCCGAGGGTGGCGAAGACCGGGTCGAGATGCCTCACCGCGTCAGCCTCGCCCCCGATCATCATGCAATAGCCGCGCTCGACGCCCCAGACACCGCCACTGGTGCCGACGTCGAGATAGCGGATGCCCCTGGGCGTCAGCTCCTTGGCTCGGCGGATGTCGTCGACGTAGTAGGAATTGCCGCCGTCGATGATGATATCGCCGTGTTCGAGGTAGGGCAGCAGGTCGGCGATTGTTTCGTCCACGCTGCCGACCGGCACCATCAGCCAGACTGCGCGGGGCTTCGTCAGGCTCTCGACGAACTCACGCAACGAAGCGGCGCCGACGGCCTTCTCCTTCACCAGCTCGTCTACGGCCCTTGCGGACTTATCGAACACAATGCATTGATGTCCGCCCCGCAACAGGCGGCGCACCATGTTCGCTCCCATCCGGCCGAGACCGATCATTCCCAATTGCATGGCTTAGCCCTCCTGATCATGTTTCAATCGAACGCCAGGCCCAACGGAAGCATCCAGCCGAACAGCCGAGACTCGAATGAGCCGCGGTGATCGAAACGGCAGGATGTCGGCCGCGCGGTCATGTCCTTGTGGCATCAGGCGGAAGCCTTGAGCTTGCGATAGCGCCGGATCAGTGCGTTGGTCGAGCTGTCGTGCTTGAGCTGGGATTCGCTGACACTCTCAAGCTGGGGAACGATCTGCTGGGCGAGCGCCTTGCCCAATTCCACGCCCCATTGGTCAAACGAATCGATCTGCCAGATCGTCCCCTGGGTGAAGACGCTGTGCTCGTAGAGCGCGACCAGCTTACCCAACGCTTCGGGTGTCAACGTGTCGAGCAAGAGGGTGTTCGATGGACGATTGCCCGTGAACAGTCGATGCGGCACAAGCCAATCGGGCGTGCCTTCCGCTTTGACCTGTTCGGCCTTCTTGCCGAAGGCAAGCGCCTCGGCTTGGGCAAAGACGTTGGCAAGCAAAATGTCATGGTGTCTGCCGAGCGGATTGAGGCTGCGGGCAAACGCGATGAAATCACAGGGTATGAGCCGGGTGCCTTGGTGGATGAGCTGATAGAAGGAATGCTGGCCGTTGGTCCCCGGCTCACCCCAGTAGATCGGTCCGGTGTCGTAATCCACGTTGATGCCGTTGCCCGTCACATGTTTCCCGTTGCTCTCCATGGTGAGCTGCTGCAGATAGGCAGGAAAGCGCTTCAGATACTGCTCATAGGGAAGCACCGCGACGGTCTGCGCGCCGAAGAAATTGTTGTACCAGATGGCGAGCAGACCCATCAGGACCGGCAAATTGCGCTCGAACGGTGCAGAACGGAAATGCTCGTCCATTTCGTGAAAGCCATTCAGCATGGCGCGGAAGCCATCCGGGCCAATGGCCAGCATGGTCGACAGGCCGATCGCAGAATCCATCGAGTAGCGACCGCCGACCCAATCCCAGAAGCCGAACATGTTAGCAGTATCGATACCGAACTTCGCGACCTCCAAGGCATTGGTCGAAACGGCGACGAAATGTCTGGCGATGGCGGCCGCCTCGCTATTGAGACCGGCCAATAGCCAGTCACGCGCCGTATGCGCGTTGGTCATCGTCTCTAGCGTGGTGAAGGTCTTGGAGGAGACGATGAATAACGTCTCGGCGGGTTCGAGATCGTGCACTGCCTCGGCGAAATCTGTGCCATCAACATTGGAGACGAACCGGAAGGTCATGCCGCGATCGCTGTAGTGCATCAGCGCTTCGTAGGCCATGACAGGTCCAAGATCAGATCCGCCGATACCGATATTGATCACGTTGCGGAGGTGCTTGCCGGTATAACCCTTCCAGGCGCCGCTACGCAGCCGCTGCGCGAAATCCGTCATTTTGTCGAGCACAGCATGGACCTCGGGCACCACATTGCGTCCATCGTGAATGATCGAAGCGCCGCGAGGTGAGCGTAGCGCGACGTGAAGCACCGCGCGGTTCTCCGAGACGTTAATGTTGTCGCCCCGGAACATGGCCTCGATGCGGTCTCGCAACCCCGATTCCTCGGCAAGCCGCAGCAATAGGGTCAAGGTTTCGTCCGTGATCCGGTTCTTGGAATAGTCGAGATAGATTCCGGCTGCCTCGACCGCGAGCCTGTCGCCGCGTTTGCGATCCTCGGCGAAGAGTTGCCTAAGGTGTACGTCCTTCACCGTCTGGTAGTGTTGTTCTAGCGCCGCCCAGGCGGGTCGCTTGCGCAAAGCTGGAACGCTCATGAATTGCTTCCTGACCTGCTCGGGTGAACGCTCACTCTGAACCACTGCCACCGTCTCCTCATCAGCTCGTCAGCTCGCCTTGCGAATCTTGGCGCTCTTCGATTCGATACAGGCCAACAGGTCGTTCCATGACTTCACAAACGATGCAGTGCCCTCGTCTTGAAGCCGGGACGCGAGCGCGTCGATGTCAATACCCGCCTTGGTGAAACTGGCCAGAACCCGCTCGCACTCGCCTCCATCCGGCGCGAGCATCTCGCCCACTTCGCCGTGATCTCCGAACGCCCGCAACGTGCCCTCCGGCATGGTGTTGATCGTAAAGGGCGCAGCAAGGGCCTTCACATAGAGGATGTCGGAGGCTGTCGGGTCCTTGGTGCCGGTACTTGCCCACAGCAAGCGCTGCGCCCGAGCACCGGCATTGGCGGCGCGCTGGAACCTTGTCGAAGCGAGCAACTCCCGATATGCCTTATAGGTACGTTGGGCGACTGCTATGCCAAGCCGATTGGTCAGTTCGCCCGGGACCTTGCCGCTGACCGCAACGTCCCAGCGGCTCACAAAAAGCGAGGCGACCGACGCGACTGCCGGGTTCAGCCCGGCGTCGATGCGCCGCTCGACGCCGCGCAGGTAAGCATCGGCCGCTGCGAGATATTGATCGCGGGAGAAGAGCAGCGTGACATTGATCGGAACGCCGGCAAAGATCGCGGCCTCGATCGCTGGTAGCCCTTCCGCTGTGCCGGGAATCTTGATGAAGAGGTTGGGTTTGCCGGCACGTTGGTGAAGCGTGCGCGCGGCTGCCAGGGTCGCGTTGGTGTCATGGGCGAGCAGGGGCGACACCTCCAGCGAAACCCACCCGTCCACCCCATCGGTGCGAGCGAACACCGGCTGAAACAGCTCGGCGGCCCGGGTCAGGTCCGCGAGCGCCAACTCGAAGAACAGGTCATCTGCGGATTTTCCCGAAATCTTCTTCCGGGAAATGTCGTCGTCGTAGGTCGCGCCGTACCTGATCGCATGATCGAAGATCGTGGGATTTGACGTGAGTCCGGTCACCGAGAACTCCTCGATGAAGCGTTGCAGCGTCCCAGTGTTGAGCAGTTCGCGCGCGATATTGTCGAGCCAGAGACTCTGGCCAAGCTTGTGAAGCGCGTTGGTTGGCTTCATCATGTCGTCTCCAGGCCTGATGCAAGCAGTCGCCTGCGTCACTTGCCCTCACGGCAACACGTTCGGGTAGATCTAGGAATGCATGCGATCATCACATCCGCCGGAGGGAAAGAGCTGACCACCTTCTGACTAGGAGCATCGGCTGATTTTGAGCGCAGATTAACCCACGCGGGAACGCGGTCGTCACGCGATCTCGCTAGCCGTCAGCGCGCAGGCATAGGTCCTGTGCCGCGCTGTGCGCATAACCAAAAGGCCTGCCCAAAGTTCCTTGCAATTTGCAAACCAAGCCTGCGTAAATGGCATGAGCGGAGGCAGGGCTTTCCTGGCGAATCTGCGCATGCGCGAACACAGGCGCAAGCTTGCGTCGTTTCGGGCCTTTTGACCAAGCAAGGCCACATCCACGATCGACTCAAAGTCAAACCTGGCCCGACTGGAGCCGCTCTTGATCGGAGGTCGGGACACCAAGTGGTCGCGGAAGAGCTGGTTTTGTCTCCGGCATGAACTCCCAGACGACAACGACGGCCATGAGACCAACTGCTGTCGCGCCTAACAAGCCAGCCGCATAGCCGAATCTCTGCGTAACAATTCCCGCTATTAGCGTGCTGAGCGAAGCGCCGACCCCGGAAACCGTGCCGGCGAGCCCTTGGGCCAGATTAAACCGGCCGGTCCCACTCGTGAGGTCCGCAACAATAAGCGTCGTCAGCACGCCCAGTGTCGCGCCGCTGAATCCGTCCAGCGTCTGAATGATGACCAGCAAGGTCGGGTCAGTCGTCAACGCAAAAAGCCCCGAGCGTATCGGCAATGCCGCAAGTCCAAGCAAGAGGAGCGGGCGACGTCCCCACGTTGCGGCGGTACGTCCCGCCCAAGGCGCTAACAGCGCAACAACGATCTGGGGGACCACGATCAACGCGGATATCGCCAGCGAGGACGAATGTCCTTCAGAATGGGCCAGTGATTGGCTGACTTGTGGAAGGATAGAGGCGTTCACGAGCTGAAAAAGAAAGAGGCAAGTTGCAAAGGCAAGAAAGCGGACGTCCTTGAAGAGAGACCGACGGCTGACCCTATTGGGCTTCGTCCCATGATGATCGGGAGCGCCACAGGACCGGCCGAAGTGAATATCGGTGCCACGTACCCAGAAGAGTGCCCACAGTAATGGGATCGCCAAGGCGGCGGCGAACAGAAATATATCTCGCGTGGATAGTAGATACCCAATGGCGCCCATGATCGCAGCCGCTGAAAGGCCTCCGATGGATGCAAAACGCTGATTCCGTCCTAGCCGCTCGGCGAGCGCGTCGTGCCCGACCAGGCCCAGACTGATAGCAGCGACGCTTGGACCGAGGACGCTGCCGACGCAGCCCTGTATGATGGCAACTCCTGCGACGAATGGGAAATCCGACCGTAGTCCAAAAATCGTGAGTGCCAACGCTGCGGCAGCAGCTGCGGCTCCAACCAGCGCGCGCTTTGATCCGATCACATCAATGAGCTCGCCTGCCGGGACTTGTGTCATTAGGCCAGCCAGCCCGCTGATGGTCAGGACAGCTCCGATGCTTGCAGGTGCCCATCCGTTTTCCGCGAGATGGACTGCAACAAAGGGACCAAAGCCCATAAGGAGAGCAGCAAGAAAGAAATTCAGCCAGTCAAGCGCTTTCAGGCTTTCAACAGGCAGCCCGGCGTCTAAACTAGTGAGTGATCTTGTGAGCATCGTTTCGCCTGCCATGTGCGGCTCAAACGAAATGCACACCGAAGCTGCTTTTTACGACCGCCTTAGGATCGCCCTTCAGCACCTCAAACTGTGTCTGATCGCCGTCGCGCCAGAACCGGATATCAAATCTGTGGCGGCCGACGTGAAGATCGAGCAGCGTCAGGTCCGGCAGCCACCCCGGCAGCAGCGGGTCGACATACAGCTTTCCGCGCGGCGCGTCCGGCACGATGCCCAGGATCGCGTGCATAAGTGTGAAGACCGACCCGGCAGCCCAAGCCTGCGGCACATTCGCTCCGAGATATTGCACCGGAAAGCTATCTGCGTCACGCTCGATCGTTGTGTAGAGTTCGGGTAACTGGTTTGATAGGAAGTGACTTCCCGCATCACTGATATCGCGGGCTATCCGCGCGGCTTCGGCTCCGAAGCCATACCGCTTAAACCCTAACGCAATCATGGCATTGTCGTGCGGCCAGACCGATCCAGTCTGGTAGTTGTATGGGTTGAACGAGGGGTGCAGGGCAGAAAGCGTGCGGATGCCCCAGCCGCTCCACATGTCGGGTGCCATTAGGCGCTTCACGACCTTGGTTGCCCGCTCCGGCGGAACGATGCCGGACCACAAGCAGTGACCCGGGTTGGACGCGACCGTCAGCACCTTCTTTTTCTCGCCGTCCAGCGCAAAGGCATAAAAGCCCAATTCTTCATCCCAGAAAGCGTCATTGAACCGTTTGAACAGCACTTCTGCCTTTCGTCGCAGCGCTTCGGCACGGTCGGGCTTGTCAAGCTCATCGAATATCTCGGCCATGCGCCGCCAGGCGTCGTAAACATAACCTTGCAATTCGCAGAGCGCTTTGGGCCCTTTTACGAGCGAGCCGTCCGGGTAGACGACGCTGTCGCCAGAGTCCTTCCAACCCATGTTCTCGTAGCCCACCGGAGATCTGGTCTGGTATTCCTGAAATCCGTCGCCATCACGATCGCCATAATGGTCGATCCAGGACAGGCAATTCTCGGCGGTCGCAAGATGCCCCTCGAGCAGCGTCTTGTCGCCCGTTGCCCGCCAGGCGGCATGCAGCGTGATGAGGTACAGAGGTGTCGCATCGGCTGTGCCGTAATAGGGTGTGTGCGGGATCAGCTTGAGGTATGCGAGCTCTCCGTAGCGGATCTCGTGCGGGATCTTGCCTGGCTCCGCGTCACGGTAGTCGTCCTCGGCCTTCGCCTGCAGTGAACCCAGGATGTCGAGGCTGCCACGGGCAAAGTCTGGATAGATCAAAAGGTTCTGCAGCGAAACGATCAGGCTGTCCCGACCGAACGGAGCGACAAACCACGGCAAGCCGGCAGCCGGCAGAAACACCTTGTGATCCGTACCAAAGATCGGCAATCGGAGCGCCGCCATGTCTTCAAGTGCCTGGCGATAAAGGCGGTAGAACTCCTCGTTACTGCAACGGATTTTCAGTACTGTTCGCAGCCAGTCGGACAGGGTTTCTCCGTGCGTTTTGTGATGTTCGTCGGCGCACTCGTGCGGAGGTCGATAGCTTCGCTCGCCATCCTCTAGAGTATAGAGCAAGCAGCAGTGCCAGGCTTCGCCGGGATCCAAGACAATTCCGAAATTGAGCCGACCATTGGAATAAGTTGCTTTGGGTCGACGGTCCGATGGAGCTACCGTCACGGCGCGAACGAAATCGCCATTGCGATAGCTGGTCCGCAGCCGCTGCCTTGTCTGCGACCACGTCGTGGCGATGTGTCCGCGGCGCACGATGTTGTTCGACTTGACTTCGAATATGTCGGCGAAGTCACAACGCAATGCGATCTCAAGCTGAAAGTCCATCCTCCGCATACTGTTGTTGGTAACGTCGAGGTCCTCGTGCATTCCCTCGCTGATCAGCCGGCTCAGAACGAGACCAAGTGTGCGGGGCGGAATGATGC
The DNA here is from genome assembly GCA_963822795.1 of uncultured Alphaproteobacteria bacterium. Classification (GTDB taxonomy): domain Bacteria; phylum Pseudomonadota; class Alphaproteobacteria; order Rhizobiales; family Xanthobacteraceae; genus Bradyrhizobium. The sequence continues at coordinate 502,166 of CAWGJM010000046.1, read as the reverse complement.
CATCCGGCGTCGGAATCGCTCAATTCGTAAGATAAATTCGCGAGGCGTAGGGCGTTATCGCACCTCCATTGAGGAGCTCCCAAGGCTCGCCGTTCGCGTAGATAGTCCAACTGCTGATGACTCGCGTATCAAGGAAATAGAGCCCCTTCTCGCTAGGCCAGTGAATTTGCCCATCCGGTTCACCGACCAGGACTGTCTGGCCGTGATGGATTGAAATCTGGTGCGGACCAACCTGAACCTTGAAGGGCATCACCTACTTCCGCGGTGTTGGTCGTGGCGGCGGGTTCTGGATTCCGCCGCATCGACAACGGGAGCCTTTCCAAAATCGCGCTCGTGGCTTCGTGGCATCCCTGGTTTTAGGTAAAGCATATCGGAAGAACACGAGAATTCACGCCGAATGACAAAACCGATATGGCGAAACCCAGATCGCGGCTTTCAAGCGCATGCCCACGACCAGACGCGAACACGCTATACCTACGTCCATCAGGGCCAAAAAAGATAACAGCTTGCAATGGTGAAGAGTTCCCATTGACTGGAATCGATTGGGTGCCAAGAGCTTACGATTGCTCGACGTCCGCCACACGCGCCAGTGCGGCAAGGAAATATCGCGGATGTTGGTGAATGGCGGGCCGCCCGTGCGCGGCGGTGGCGGCATGCCCCAGCGCATCATCGCCCGTTCGCGGTCATCGCAGCGTTGCGCACCACGGGGGCCTGTGCGTACCGAAAACCTCATCCGAGTACCGTATAGGAATCGCCTAAGCTGGCGGGATGATCGGGCTGTTCTGCTTTGCTCTGGCCGTCCTGGCCTCGCCATTCGGGTCGAAGTTGGGGCTCGAAGCCGAGAACGCGGTGCTTCGACATCAATTGAATGTTTTAAGGCGTCTGCCAGGGTGAGGCCGGTGCAATAGGCTTGTCTGATCGGCTCGATCAGGCGTGAATGTGTGGACCACATCATTGTCCTGGGCGAGGCACATCTGCGCCGGATTCTGAAATCTTACGCTACTATAATGAGACGCGGACGCACTTGGTTTTGGATAAGGATGCGCCCCTATCGCGCTCGTAAAGAGAGCAGGGCGTATGCTTTGCCGCTCGGTCCTCGGCGGATTGCATCACGAATATGTCCGGATTTCCGATAGGCACGGGGTGCGGGCAATTCCGTAGAGCTACTGGACGACCGCCCAATCAATTTGAGCGTCATAGAGCAACGGCAGATCTGGACCGCCGCATTTAAAAGAGCGACCACGGAAATGCCAACACCGCCGAGCGAAGATATTCCGCTCAGGCGGTGTTGTATTTGGGGCCGCCCGAAACTGGCCTGCGAGACAAGAGGGTGACGTACATTTGCCGCCGTTCGTTCCCCTAGAATTACTGGGACAACGATGTTAACCTTCCGCACATGCGCAAGTCCGACGTCATTTGTCCCGAGTGCGGCGCCGGTTATCGTCGGATCGAGCTAGCGACGAGACCAGGAAAGCCAGGCGGGTTTCGCTGTCTCATTTGCGATCATCTGCTTGAGCATTTCGATGGCTCCAGCGAAATCGCTCTTCGTCTCACCGTCCAGCCGGCGAAATATAGGGATGATCGTAAAAAGGCTTTCAAGCTCACGAATGGCGTCCTGTGACCGGAGAGCGCAAACCCAATCTTTGACGCATCAACGCCATAATTGACTTAGCCGGTTGGATCAGACGCAAAATCCGGATGTCCGGTTAGGTCCGGCGCCTGACCGACGGGGGGAGCGTGCCGGACCGCCACAGGTAATCCGTATCTGAACCTCCCCATGGCTAAAGCCAGGGGGTTCTGAGAGAGGCAGAAGGCAGTCTTTCCGGGGCTCTCGCGGTCTCTGTTTGCAGAGGCGCTACATCATCCCCGGCCTCGACGGCCGGCCCAACACTCTTGATCCGGCGACCCGCTCTAACGCCATTACGGACGTGGGGTTGGGTAAAGCCCTTCCCGCTTGCAGGTTGCAGTACACTCGACATCGCCGTCCTCAGGAGCGGTTCCGCACTGGCCCAAGCGATCTTGACTTGGGGAATGTCGAGCAAATTCGTATCGCAGCATGTCGCAAGAAACGCGCTGTAGAGATCACGTTGAACCGGCTCTGTCCTGCCATCGCCGAACACATGAACCCGCTGCGAGAGCGGCTTCTTGATGTATTCGCCCGTGGTATGATCGAACTGGCTCAACCGTGTATGCCGGGTTTTGATCTCAATCACTCCACCGCCAGCACTTGCAGCCTTGCGCTGAAGCATCGAGATCAACATTCCTGGCGCACGCACTTTCACGCTGCGACCGTAGTTCTTCTGAAATGACTTGTAGCTCAACTCCTCTGTTTTGATGGTTGTCCCTTGACCGAGAATGCGGTTCGCCAACTCGCCATGCGATCGCTTGCGCTCGGCAGCCAATACTCGATCGCGCTCGCGTTTCGAAGCGGCAAGCGCCTGATAGCGCTGCGACCTGTTCCACCTTCTCTTACCCTTGATCGCGCGCCCTTTGGCATCGAAGTTGTCCAGGTTGGTTGCACGTCGCGAGCGGTCCATCGCGCGCTGGATACGCCGGCAGTCGTTCCACGGCTCGACAACGCTCGGGCATAACTGCTCCAAAATAGCGTCGTCGCTTGATACCGCCGCGATGCTGGAAGGCCCGATGTCGAGTCCGACAGTACCGTCCTTGGTGGTGTGCGTAGCGGGCGGCAAGCCCTCTTGCACCAACTGGCAAAACCAGCGAACGCGGGCCTTGATCTCGCGCCGGATAATGCGGACATACTTGGTCCTGGCCGCGAGCGCTTCTCTTTGCCAATCGCGTTTGTCCTTTGGATCGAGCATAAGCGGCAGCACAAGGCCGCTGTAGTGCACGGCGGGAACCGGCTCGGCGCGGTAGCGGATCACAGCGTCCGCTTTGCCCTCGATGCTGTTCAGCCGGTTTAACGATTTGAACCGTGGGCGGCCGCGCTTGCCAAACGCATACTGCTCGGCTGCCCGGAACGCGCGCAAACTCGTGGTTTGCGTGTCGTGGCTGCCGAGGTGATCGCCGATCCAGCAGGCATTGCGGCAGGAGAGCGCATGCTTTTCAATCTCGCGCGAGGTGAAGCCGAACCGCTCAAGTTCGGCCCGGAACGCTTGCGAGCGCGCTTTGTTGTGACGCTTGTCCACTGTCGCAGGCACGGCGCGTGCGGCTTGCCATGCCTTCGATTGCTTCATCAGATCGAGGCGGCGAAGGCACTCCTGCAAACAGGCATTATAGAGGTGCCGGGCCGCGTTCAGCCGCGTATCCAATGTCTTCTCATCCGCCGCAGTCGTCTGAAGCGGGAACTCGGCGACGAAGGACAGGGTTTTAACGCGCGGCATCACAGTCCTCTACGCATCAATTGCCGACTGCATTCATCTGCTAAAGCCGGATAGCTCTCTCCTATGGCTCTCCTATGGCTGAGTAAATCTTTGCTCTGTACCGCAGAGGCGATGCCAACCCGACCAGCGACTTCCTCTAATGCCCTGTCGCACGCTGTTAGATTATGCCGGATGAAGTTTACGGTGATGCGTTCGAGAAACTTGGCGGGTGCATCTTCCGCCGCCCCGTCTCCATCCCCGTGCCGTTCGTTATACGCTTCAATCGTCGCACGTCTCACCCAATGTTCCGGGCGCGTTTCAACAGAAACCTGCATTTCCAGAACCTGCTGCATCAGTGCCGCGCGCTTTGTCTCCACGGCAGTCTTTGCTCCGCACTGACGCCGAGCAGCTTTCGCTTTTGCAGCAAGAAACTCTGACGACGCCTCGAAGGAAGCTACTCTTGCGGTGTCGTAGAGGCGCATAGGCGCTGATTTCGCATAATGAGAATTGCGCCTTACCACATCCGGTTCCCCAAGGAGCGTGATGAGGGCTTGTGTCCATCCTCGCGCCTTAAGACCGGCAATCGAAATCATTTGAGGCTTTTCCATCAGACCCTCTTCTGATTTTCAATGTATTGCTTGATGAGCGCGAGGGGAGTGCCGCCGACCGAGACCGGCGGCATGAACTCGGCCGACCTCGCCAGCCAGAACGGCGTGAGGGTAAATGTCGCCAGCCACCAGGTTCGCCAGCGCGCCACGGTCCGGCGGTCAACGCCGATCGCCTCGGCTAGCTTCCCCAGACGTCGCTCGGTCAACCCGTTGCGCAGTGCCGAAATCAAGATCACGATCGTCGCCAGGTAAACCTTGCGGCCGAGGAAGCGTAAGCTGGGCGGCGCCCGGTCGCGGCAACCGTCGACCGCGCAGCAGAAGCTGAAGCGCAGCTCATGTTCTTCGCCGAGGGCTATTAGCCAGCCCGCGCGGTTTGCGTAGGTAGTTCGCCGCGTGCAGTGTGCCGCCACAATCCGGGCAGCCGGCGGCACGGCAAGCCTCGGCACGGTCACGGTCGAAATTGAGGATCCGTTCATGGAATTTGGGATCTGCAAGCAGCGTCTGGTACAAGGGCGTCATCCTTCCCGGCAACATCGATAGAAATGGCCAAAATCGGACGCAATGAGCCCTGCCCTTGCGGCAGTGGCAAGAAATACAAGCAGTGCTGTCTGGCCAAGAACAAGGCAGCCGGATCGGCGCCGACCGTCGCGGCGCAGGCGGCGGACCACCTGCCGCACCATCACCCGCGCTTCTGCAAGAACTGCAACGCGAACATCGACGCCGCAGCCAGAGGCGTTCTGGCTCTCATCGACGCCGGAAAGCTCGATGCTGCCGAGCAGGCTGCCCGGGCGATGATGATGCGATGGCCCGACATCCATGACGGCTACGATTGCTTCGGCATGGTTTGCGAGGCGCGGGGTAACAACCGCCAGGCTGCTGACTATTACCGGAAGGTCATCGCCATGGCCCGCAAGGATCCCAGCTTTTATGAGGATGACTTCCCGGAATACTACGAGAAACTCATCCGCCGTCTCGATCCCGCCAGCATGGGGGCTCTGCCCCCAAACCCCCGGGATATTTGAAGCCAATGATGACCAGGTTACGATCCTTGCGCGGTACAGGCGGGGACGCCGATGGCCGCGCCCAGTGATGCGACCCGGCGCCCGCGTGGCGCCGGGTCGTTCACCCAACAACGCCAATCCCGTGGACCCGCAATCCGCCAACCGCCCGCTCGTCACTTAACCGAGGATACGCAACAGCCTTCCATCACCAAGCCTGCTCAGCAACCCGGTCGTCTGACCTCAATTAACAAACGCAGGCTCAGGCCCAGAGCTCGAGCGCCAGCCTTTGCCGGTGCTTTCGGAGATCTTCAAGCGTGCCACGGTTCTGATGCCGGACATACACTTGAACGATTTGCTCCGTGGCTTTGTTGCCAGTTCCGGCGGAAGTCGCCACGATGCATCGCGATTCGAATGAGGTTATCCGATCTCAGGCCTCGGTTCGTTTGCAAGGCGTGCGGCAAGCGAGGCGCCGACGTGCGGCCGGATTTTCACTGGAAGGAAAAGCGGGTCGCTGGGATGGGCTATCGCTGGTGTCCAATTGGCGCTTCAAGATGACCTGCCAAGATTTAAGCCAAATAACTTCAAAAAATATCGGGCAATTCCGTTGATCTACGGAGTGCAGTTTTCGCTGTTTGGTTGTAGTCGCATGGACCGCAGCCTGCGCCGCCTTTCGACCAAAAACCGCAGAGCACTAGCGCTCAGCTATTTCCTACAGATTGCGAGCCCGAAGTGATAGCCAGCCGAGCCCTCTCAACGATCAGAATTTGGCCACCTGCTGTGCGCCTACGCAATTGGCTGCGCCTCTACCCGGATGTTGATGGGCATGCCAGTCTCGCGGTGATGCCGGAACAGACGGACTTCAACTGCCCGGCTTGCGAAGCGCTGTATAAGTTGGTGCGCGTAGAGGCGCCGGCAGCGAACGACAAGCCGCTGGCCTGCCTTAGCTGCGGTGGCCCGCTTCGAAATCGCGAAGGCACGTTGGCGCTGAAGTACTTCCGGACGGGACGTCGTAAAGAGAGACCCGCCATTTGCGACGGGTTAGGTTAGGGAGGACCTTCACCGTAGGGCGATTCGCCGTTTCGTCGTGTGTTGCAATTCACACTGCAAGAATTACCAGTTGACCGTTGGCAGGCCTTGAGAGGCGCGTGCGCCGGGCTGAAATGCCGATGTCCAGGACTCCGGCGATCGTCTCGGCAATACGGACAAGGCCACGCAGGATGCTCGCCATCCCGTGATCATTCGTCACCTGAAATCGGACGAAAGACACATTATGTGACTCCGGCGTTGTCGCTGTCTGGCGTTTCGGCGCTTCGGTCCCGCGCTCACAGGGCGAGCTGGTCGGGGCGTTTGGGGTGCTTGTCTGTCATCGGCGTTCGCATCCCCATGATTCCGTGCAGATCAGGTCTCGAAGGGGAATTACTTTCTCTCTGTTCGGCTGCGCTCGCACCGTGAGGATTAGCCAGGTAAAGACCACCAAAACAACTGTGGGCCAGTTTGTGGAGCGTATTCCCGATGTATGCGCGGCCGTCCGCGCCCTTTCCAGCCGCAGCTTTGAGGCACTCGCCCAATGTGTGCGACCGCCGCCAAGCGAGAGCCGCAATCTCGAATAGCGGGCGCGCGATTTGTTTCTGGAAGCCGGCCGCCTCCGGGAGCCCGCCGACCCGCCCCAAGCGACCTTCGCGGACAGGGCGGCCATTCGGTCGAGCCAGGCGGCCTCGCAAGACGAAGATTCAGCAAAATGCTGATGCAAAACTTACGACACTCGGAACCGAAATTGACGCTTGTTTGTGACATGCTACCTTGGGCAGAAGATGCTGGGCGTGAGAATAAGGCGTGTCAGATGAATTTTTTCGAGCGTTGCTTTGTCCCCTCGCGGTTGTGGCTTTGCGGGCGTGATCGTTATCGTGATCTGGATGTTGATGCATTGAGTTAGGCAACTCGGGACGCCGATTAGCGAGGGCACTCCCGAAAAGAATGACCGTCGCAACCGGGTGGAGCGACGGCCCAAGTTTAGGGAGGAAACCCGCTAGGGCGGGCCTTTGGAAGAATGCACATTCCGGGCCAGCGAACGCCATGGGATTCGCTTTTCCACAGCTCCGTGCACAACAACAATCAGAGGCTGAATCGACCGGCGGGCCTTTCAAGCCTTGGCTCACAGCGCGTGAGCGACAACTCAGCAAACCTGTGAATATCGCGGGAAAAATCGTGCCACTATGGGGTAAGCGCGTAAGCTGATTCCAGTCGCGACGTATCGTGGCGTTTCCGCCGGAACTGGCAAATGTCAAAAGCTATGGAGCTAATCGTTTAACTGTAGGTCCGGCATCAGAACCGTCGCGCGCTTGACGATCTCGGGAAGCATCGGCAAAGGCTAGCGCTCGAGCTCAGGGCCCGGGCACGACCGGGGTACGACTTCGGCTTGCCAATCCGTCGACGCGTGCCGTGCCACGAGCGGTCTTCAAGTAGCATGCGTGGCAGGATCAGGCCGAAGGTCATCGCCAGTATGACCAGAAATGCCGTGGCGCCATTGGCGGCGATGTTCGTCAGCAGAGTTGCCGGCGCACGCGTCCCTATCGAGACGATCTCGACGATCGCACTCGCTGCCTGGATCGGATCGATGCGCCACGCCGTTTCCGCTTCGGGGTTTAATTCGACCATGGGAGGCAAGATCGATTTCGGCACCTCCAATCCAAACATGAATGCCAGCGTTGTAGCTGCCTCTAGACCAGCCTCTTTGGCTACGACCTCAAGGATTTCTTCGAGGTCTCGATCGGCTGTTTCTGTTCAAACAACAGCGGGCAAAATGTGATTAGACCACCTCGACTAATCAATATTAATCAGTGATAACGGCCGGCCACATTTTGACGCCGGCATCGATGATCAACGTTAGGCGTCCGCGCGGCGACTGGCCGAAGCGGAACATGCCGATTGTCGCGTGCCTCAACTCCTATGGCGTCCCGCAGAGTTGATCTTCGGGGCTTTACGCTCGATGATGAATTGGCTGAACGCTGCGGTGTCTCGTGTTGGATTTGGTCCCACCGTGGCGTTGGATGCACGTCGGCTCTTGAGCGCATTACGGGCTGAAGTCAGACATCGCGCTATGTCCGAGAAGTGCGAGCAACAAACTCATGCACCGCAGCAGACGGCAGAATAATTCCCCAGGTGTGAAGAACAGGCAGTCATGCCGATCCTGGCGCCGAGATGTTTGGGGTCGGCCGCAATCATGAGCATGGCCATCGCGGCTGGAGCATGGCGGAGTACCCTGATCCAACAAGTATGTTTTTTATACTAGTCGCCTCGGTCCCTAGGTGCTTCAGTTGCCCCTATGCTAACGAGCTAAACTGAGGAGCAATGAGCCGTGAATGCAAAGAACCCCGTGTTGTGGATTTCACCTTTTGTTATCGCCCTGTTCGCAGGGCTGAGTGTGACGCGAGCGCAAAGCGGGGCCAAACCTGACGTCGTAACGGCCATCTCTAATTTGGAAAATGATGCCGTCAGAGCCAATTTGGCCGACGACCCAGCCTTTTACCAGAAAGTTCTGGCTGAGGATTGGACCCGGGGCGATAGCGATGGAACCTTTTACACCAAAGCCGACCTCTTGAAACTAATGGCCGACACAAAGAACCTTAAGACAAACAGCGAGAAACTCTCTGAACTCAAGGTGCGCGTGTACGACAATACGGCTGTGGCAACCTATAAGGACACCTATGACATACTGATCATGGGTGAACGTCGCGCGCACACCATCATCGCCACGGACACTTTCGTCAAGATGGGCGGCGAATGGAAGCAGGTCGTGAGTCACGGGTCAGCGGTGAAGTAGCCGCTTACTCTGATGCACGGACCAGCCCAATTCGCTGCGAAATGGCGTCATAGCGACATCTCCATCATCAGAACTACAGACGATCGTACTTGCAAACGGGGCAACGGAGTGTTGCAGAAAGTATGAGCAACCACAGAAAAGATACCAGCCGAAGACTGTCCATGCCGTGAGGGCATGTTTCCAGGCGGAAAGGTCAGCGCGGCTGGCTCGACGGCTGGGTTAGTCAGATGCCAGAAGAACTCAGTCTGAGCAAATGTCTTCCGGGTTACCATCGAAAGCGGACGTGGCTCGATGCAGTCGGCATGTCTCAAAGGTGCCAACAACCGACATCGGCATTTTCATCGCTGCTATTCAGGTTCACACCGGATTTTGCTTTCCAGTCCCCTTGAGGGCTTGGGTCAATTCCCGGATATCCTTTAGCTGTTCGAGACCGTCGACGAGTGACATGACGCGCTCGGCGCCGGCCTTGCCAACGACAGGAACCGCGAAGTTCATGAACTTGCGTTCGAGCGATGATCGCGAGAGCGGGCGTTCGACGTCGCCTTCGGGAATTTCCACGGTCTCGCGCAACGACTGGCCATCCGCGAACACGATCTCAATGCTTGCGCCGCGCCCCTTGGGGAGTTTGACGATCAGCGTCTCGCCGGGCTTCACCGACGTCTTTTCCACCAGCGCCATCACGTCCGGGGCACGCCAGCGGTCCTTCTCGAATTGCGCTACCGTCACATCGCCGTCGAGAAGCGCCATGGCAAGACAGACCGGAAGGCTGTGATCGGCGGTCCCCTTTGTCTGCGGCTCGAATTTCGCCGGATCCGCCACACGCTCGATGATTCCGGGATAGGTTTCGACCGTGATCGCCCGGACATCTTGTGCACGACCTTTGACCATCGCGGAGAGCGATGCGCCGGCCTCTGCCACAGCTTGCAACTCGATCTGAATGGGAAAGCGTTTGAATGCCACCTGCGGCAGCCGGTATTGCGCAAGCTCAAGGTCGACGGCAAACCCCTCCTTGATGACGGGCTTCATTTTCGACGCCAGCCACTCCAGCGTTCCGGACGGGCCGGTAAAACCCTGCGCGGCGAGCCGTGTTGCGAAAACGCCGTCAGCTGCCGTGGCGGCAAGTCCCATGGCTTTCATCATGCTGATCGCGCCACTATTGACGACGAAGCTTGTGAAGCCACGGGCGCCAGAAATTCCGACCGCGTTTGCGATGGCTTCCCTGGGAAGTCCCCAGATCTTGCCCGCAATCAGAGGGATACCGTAGGCGGCCGCACACAAGGGATGGAAACCACGCTCGATGAAGGAGATGGCGTCATTGACGCGCATGCTGGCCTCGTAGCCAGCGACCATCGCCTCGATCAGATCTCGGCCGCTTCGTCCGTTCTCCTCGCAAAGCGCGATGGCCGTCGGAAGCACCTCGCTCGGATGAAGTGGCTCGGTGCCGATATAGGTATCGTTCAGGTCGAGGTAGCGGACGAGGACGCCGTTGACGAACAGTGCGCCTTCTACGGTAGCGGGTAGCGGATAGCCGATGATGGTAGCTGCATTGCCGTCTCCGAAAGTTTTGCGAATTGTTGTCTCGGCTATATTTGCGGGCTCGCTTCCCACGGATCCGAATGCGCATCCGAGCGTATCGAGAAGCACCCGCTTGGCCGCGGCGATAACGTACGCGGGCAGGGCTTCATACTTGATGGAGAGGGCAAATTCGGCAAATTTCTGCTCAAGGGTGGCTTTCTGCCGATCGCCCTCGCCAGCGGCGAGCGCTGAACCGACGAAACGATAACCGTCGGACGGAACGTTCGCCAGAAGCAGGCTTGCGGAAACGCCAGCCGCAGTTCGCGCCAGAAAGTCACGTCGCTTCATGAATGTCTCCGATATGAATTTGCAGCAACAATAGCGATCAGGATGCGTGGGTTGGTAACCCGCCGACGCAAGCGATAGAGCTTTGAACGAAGTCGCGATTGGAAATAAGAACCAATAATCGAGTAATGGCGGCGGAAACAGGAAACCAAAAGCGCTCCTCCATGCCCTTGGCAAATTCCAGTATGAGCAAGAGCCATGGCTTTAGAAAGCCCAATATGTCTGCTCCGGGTCAATCGCGTCACTTTGACCGTGGGCCGGCCCCTTCCGGTTTAGCCTGGTCAACGGACATCGTCAGACTGCCCCGGTATGTCGGGTTGGTGCCAATAACGGAAGATAGACTCTATCTTCGGCGAGAGAGGCGGCCTCGCCGAGGGCCTTACCACCCCTGAATCTGCGTATCGGTCGCAGGCTCTCAATCTTGGCAAGGGAGCGAACCAGCGGAAGCTTCCTTAGTCCCTTTGCCAACCTCGGAAGGCTGATACGTCCGCGATCGATTTCGTCTATTTTTCCACATAGCAACTTCAAAAGAGCGGTGCGAGGCGGCGTACTTCTCCGTCACCACCTCAATATACGCACCCGTGCCAGCGGCCTCGGCCTTTTTGATCGCCTCATCGAGGGTCCTCATCGCGGGGGCGATTATAGGTGGTCCTGTTGTTGTAGCATATCGGCCGGCCAATCATCTTTAACCGTATTAGCCGACGGACGACGCGCATAGCTGGGCGTACCGGATGTTTTTGCCGTCGGAACATGACTCGTGATCGTCCTTTTCTTGTGTGAAAGAAAGGCATTTTCGAAATGCGGCGTTGGCCTTGCGAACGCGGACGCGCCACTGAGCAGGCCAAGCGCAAGGCCCAGCGTCATCAACCTGTGACTGATGTTCATGTATCGTCCTCTAGTGGGTCATTTATTCTGCTTCGGTTGAGTTTACCGAACCAGCAACAAATGGGGTGGTCGCGCTTGACGTTAGTCGGAACCTGACAGGAAAGATTGAACGGTTCTGCTTGAATTAGAGCGTCTCTGCGGTGAGGTTTCGTTGGCCACTTCGATGCGGCCCGTGTTGCCCGGCAAAACTCAACCGCATAGAGCTACTTCGTTGTGCGTGTATCGCAGCAAGATACTGCAGGTCGGTTCGGCGCGAAAATTGTAAGTGCGCAGCAAGAGGGGATGAGCCGCGCGGAACGACATGGCCGGAATTGGAAACGACCAGACGCACCATTCCTCGAGGTCGGCTTCCGCATGGGTCAAAATGCGAAATCCTCGCTGCGAGCGATGTTTTCCGCTGTTCCCCCAAGGCACGAAGTCGCTGCGCTCCAGCCCGCTGCGCGGGAGCAAGAGCCGAGAGGCCGGCGGCCGGTCGAGAGGACAGCGATGGGCGGCGTGGCAAGGTCAACACGATCAGCTCATGTGTTGTCGGCGTGCAACGCATGATCAAGAACAGCAAGGATCATCTGCGGGCCGGCACCCTGATGCGGCGAGTCACTCGACCCCGCCCCATAACGCAATGACAAAGTTGTCTTGACGATTAGCCCAAACCAGTTTGCTTGAATGTGCCGTGGATATTTCTCCTCGCAAGAAATTGATTCACACCCTGCCACCGAACACAGATCGACCGATCAATCGCGCAGTGGTTGTCGGATGTGCTGTTTCTGCCACGCGCAACCATTTGAAATTACACAAGCCAAGAAGATTAAAAATACTGTTTAGCAACAATCACGCCAAAACGCTAAAGTTGTGGAAGCATTCTGCCATGCGGCTTGCCACCTCTGAGGGCCAGTACACGGCGCAGGTCACGCGCCAGGTGCCCCCTATCGGAGGCGTCGCCACCGGAACGCCGGGTGCTGCCGCTACGGTGTCCAAACAGGCGCTCATCGGCGCGCTGCCGACGCCGAGCTTCCTCGCTGACGTGAAGTAACAAGTCGCTTGCAGGCGCCGTACGTTGCCTTCGGCGCGACGACAATTCGGGCCAGAGCGGGGGGTGTCGGTAATAATCAATGTCGCTGTTGGGTCAGTCGCGTCACTTTGACCGTGCGCCGCTCACTTGCGAGATAGACATCCATGTCAAATTTTTACATCCGGGGGGTACTAGCCAACCTGGTAACCCTCGCAATTTTGCTCGCGTGCCTGTTCATTCCTGCAGGTACGCTCAACTATTGGCAGGCGTGGGTCTTCGTGGCCGTGTTTGGGGTGTCCTCGCAGGCGTTGGGCATTTATTTTCTCATGCACGACCGAAAGCTCGTTGAGCGCCGCATGAACATCGGACCTGTGGCGGAGCAGCGACCAGCTCAGAAACTCATCTCGGCGCTTTTCATCCTTGGGTTTGTAGGGTTCGTGGTGCTTCCCGCTTTCGACCATCGCTTCGGTTGGTCGCCGGTTGCGCCGGTCGTGTCAGTTATCGCAGACGCAATGATTGTACTATCTTTCCTGTTGTTCTTCGCGGTGATGAAGTCGAACAGCTATGCCGCTTCTACGATTCAGGTAGAGGAGGAACAGCCCGTCGTGTCGACGGGCCCGTACGCGTACGTCCGGCACCCGATGTATTCGGGTGCATTGCTCCTGCTCGCCGCGATGCCGCTCGGTCTCGGTTCGTGGTGGAGCGTTCTCCTCGTCCTGCCGTTCTTCCCGGTACTCGTTTGGCGCATCCTTGATGAGGAACTCTTTCTCCGCAGAAATTTGCCAGGGTATGCCGAGTATATGCAGAGGGTGCGATATCGTCTTGTTCCTCGGGTGTGGTAAGGCATTGACGTTGGGGAAGCCTTCTTACGGTCGGCGTGTGGCTCTATCGAGTCGCCGACCGTAGTGGCGGCGATAGCCAATCATGTCTGTTCTACCCCAACAACAGACATTACATTACTCAGCAGTGCTGTTTCACGGCCTCAGCGGCCCGTGCCAGATTCCGCAGCGCAACGAAATGACGCGATGTCCCATTTGTGAAAACCGGCTGCTATGAGCAATATTATACTGACGCGGCCGCATAATCGGCTCAGGCTTAGCAATACCGAGCGCTTTCCAGTCATCAGCCCCCAACTCAAGAGCGCCCGAGGATGGTCGCCGATGTTATCGGTTCGTGTCTGTCTGGTGTGCGTTTTGCGTAGGCGTACAGAGCCCCGCAATGCGCGGTCCTAGCGAGCTGAACGGCGACGATCTTCGCCGCGACCCGCTCAACGTGCGCAAGGCGAGCGCTGTCGAGTCAGGCCGCGTCCTTGTCGGTTGAAACTCAGCCCGGGTCTTGCGTCGGTTAGGCGTCGCGGCCCCGATCTCGACCGGACTAACAGTGCACAAGCGACTCAAGGGAGCGTATCAGCTCAAAGGAGCGTATCATGTATCATTGCGCCACAGCTTTAATCGCCGGCATTATCGCCACGGTACTTGTTAGCGGCATTGCGATGTCTATCCCCGCGGAGGCTGCGAAGCTGTCCAACGCTGAAAGGGTTGCCCTAGAAAAGGCGACCGCTGCATGCAAGGAGGAGGCGAAGGGCATGAAGCTCAGCTGGCACTGGTTGAAGCACCGGAAATACGTCAAAAATTGCATCATAAGGACGGCTGTCCGAGCCGATCCCAGCGTAGACATCTGGCAAATCCGCAGGGCGGTGAATATGAAGGGTCTCCGGCCGCAGCGACCCGGGGAATGGGGATGTGACCCGATGTGTTGAACGCGTGGATTCAGGTGCAACTCGCCGACGGAGCCGCAGCCCATCAGTGATACCCGTGTCGCTCGCAAAGACTAGGCTCCGTCGCAAATCGCGCGACAAGATCGGCGCCTTCGCCGGTGTCTCGGGCCCCACCGTCGGAGAAGATCGCGAAGGTGGGGCACTAGTTTTCATGCCAACGCGCGCGCCGCGGGCAGCGACAGCGCGGACGGAAGCGGGCTCGGGCGGAGCGGCGAAAAAAATTGGTCTGGTGTCCATGCGGGACCCTCGGCTCAGCGCTTTGTTACCGGATCCGATATGATCTGCAGCAGCGGTTCCGGCGTGACCGCGATCTGTCCGACAAACGGCCGATCATGCGCGGCAATCAGCAACACCGAGGCGGATACGCCGGTCGCAAACAGCCCCATCGCAACTAACGATGAAAGTCGATCATCACAGTGCACCAGCGCGATCGCCAGCAAGGCGCATATCGCCTGCAGATAGAGGCAGGACCATTTCACGGCGTTGACTTCCGCCCGGCTCACGATGATCCGTTGTCTGCGCGCGTCAAGAGCGGCTTCAAGCGTGCTTGTGATCTCGCGCTGCGCCACTTGCTGGCCCGGGTTGGTCGCCGGGAGCGAGAGAACGAGCTGCAGCGCCTCCTGAATGGGGCGCGGGGTCATGTTGAGCGGCGCGGTCCGGCGCGCCATCATGGGCCATTCCACGGTCGCTGTTTCATGAGCGTAAGTTCTAATGAGATCGTGCAATTGGGCTTCCGGCTCGCCCGGATAACTCGCTGCGAGGACAAGTGCGGTTCTCAACGCGCTGGCCTCATGGCTCACTGCCGCGCTGGCGCGATCATTGTCGCTCCAGACCTGCGCGGCGGTGAACGCGACGAACAGGCCGAAAATTATACCGAGCGGGGGCAGCATGCCCGGAGAAACGGCCTTGAACGATTTGGCGCGTCCGCTCCTCGCCAGCGCCGCGACGCCGGCATGGATCGCTAGTGCAAGCAGGTAGGTAAAGCCGAAAACCAGCAGTGCCATCCACGGCACTGGCAGTTCATGGAACCAGTCGCTCATCGTTCCCCCTGTTCGTGCCCAAGTGAGCTTCGATTGCCTGATGATACGGCGGATCGGGCGACGTATCCCCGTTTCGAATTGATGGTCACGGTCCTGCGAGACAGTAGCATAGAGGCGATTCGCCACGTCCACCGATGGCTTGGTCGCGATCAGGTCCGGCTCAGGCTGCCGCTCTTTATGACGGTGAATTCCAGCGGCTGCCGGTCTCGTGAAACGGTGATCGATGTCCTCTAATGGGATGGTCCGGCCGTGCTCCTGCCCCGCCAGCAAGCTAAGCTGGCAAGGGGGCACCAAAGACAAGGAGTGCGCCATGTCTCAGACATCCAATACCGCGATCGCCGTGATCGGCATCGATATCGGCAGGAACTCGTTCCACGTCGTGGGCCACGATGCGCGCGGCGCCATCGTGCTGCGGCAAAAGTGGTCGCGTGGCCAAGTGGAAGCGCGGCTCGCCAATGTACCGCCTTGCCTGATCGGCATGGAAGCTTGCGTCGGCGCCCATCACCTGAGCCGCAATCTAGCATCGCTTGGTCACGATGCCAGGTTGATGCCGGCCAAATATGTCCGCCCCTATAGCAAGGGACAGAAGAACGACTTCAATGACGCCGAAGCGATTGCCGAAGCCGTGCAGCGCCCGACGATGAAGTTTGTGGCGACCAAGACCGCGGAGCAACTGGATCTGCAGGCGCTGCATCGGGTGCGCGAGCGGCTGGTGTCGCAACGCACCGGCATCACCAACCAGATTCGCGCCTTCATGCTGGAACGCGGGATCGCGGTGCGCCAAGGTATCGGCTTCCTGCGCATGGAACTGCCCACCATCCTTGCGACGCGCACCGATGCCCTGTCGCCACGCATGTTGCGTGTCATCGAGGAGTTGGCAGGCGACTGGCGCTGGCTGGATCAGCGCATCGATGGGCCTATCCGGCGAGATCGAAGCACTGGCCCGTCTAGATCAGGCATGTTTGCGCCTGATGACGGTGCCCGGCATCGGGCCGATCATTTCGAGCGCCATGGTGGCCGCGATCGGCACTGGCGACGTATTCTCCAAAGGCCGCGACTTCGGCGCCTGGCTCGGACTGGTGCCCAAGCAGATCTCGACGGGAGACCGCACGATCCTCGGCAAAATCTCGAGGCGCGGCAATCGCTACCTGCGCGTTCTGTTTGTGCAGGCGGCACGGGTTGTGCTGGTCAGGATAAAGCACTTGGAACGTTATGGGCTCAAATCCTGGATCGAAGCCGCCAAGAAGCGGTTGCACCCCAACGTGCTGGCGATCGCGCTCGCCAACAAGCTCGCCCGTATCGCCTGGGCGGTTCTTCACAAAGGGCGCCTGGCAACGCTGGCGCGAGAGGCAAGGCAAGCGCGACGGCCAACCTTGACGGGCCCTGCGCGCGGCGCATCTCTGCACCCGCAGGTCGGGACGAAGGAACGGCCGCTAGGCACGAACAAAGGAACTGGGCGAAATGAGGAGCAAGCGATGACATAACCCTATCAACCGTTTCCAGCCGAGGTCTGCGAGAGGAATAAGAAGAGATGGAGGATCGGTCTTCCCGGCGCATGCGAACACTGGTGACCCAAATGGTCCAATCGAGGCCTGTCCGTTAATGAGAACGCATGCGCGCTGATATCCATGATGGCCCGGAGCAAAAGCTCCAATCAGAGGCCGGATACGTTGATGCAAGACCGCTTACCACCAGATCGACGAAAACTTCTTGCAACGCGCGGCCGGGTCAATATGCGAAATCCTCACTGCGAGCAGATGTTTTGCGCTCTTCCCAACAACGGACGTTATTCGGCAGCGTAGTTCATGGGCGACTTCGATTACCGGGCGGGCAGTCGGTCACCCTGCTGAGGGAAAAGCGCTGCGACCGCAGCATTCGCCTCGTGTAGTCTTTTTGAATTAGCGCGTTTTCGAGCCGTCGGGCAAAAAGCATCATTGGGGACACCGCAAGCTGGCGCGCGACCGATGACGCGTCCCCTGGGCCTCAGGGCCCACCCACGCGCCTGTGGGGCGGCCAGTACCTTCCACCCCACCGCCCAGGTGGAAATAACGAGCCTACGCGCCGTCGGGGCGCGCGAAGGACCGCTGCAGCAGAAAGCCGCTGGCGGACTTACTTCACGCGCAGATTTTCCGCCGATTCCTTGCCGCGGTTCGGGACGATATCGAACGACACCTTGGCGCCATCCGGCAGGCCGTCCAGACCGGCCTTCTCGACGGCCGAAATATGGACGAAAACGTCCTTGCCGCCACCGTCCGGCGCGATGAAGCCATAACCCTTTTGGCCATTAAACCATTTCACTGTCCCGCTCGCCACGTCGCTCTCCCCTCGTAACCATTGCAGCAGTAGAGCGGCGATTCGCGGCACTGGGCAAGCAAAACCAGCCGGCGGCCATGGCGGCGTCACGATGCCGGCGCGGAATTCACCGGCAAGGGAGCGCAACGCTTCGAACCCGCCGGCAGAGCTACCCAGCGCCAGAACTTCGCGATTTGCCATGCATGTCCATGGCCCTCATGGGAACCTTAGCTTGGCTAATTGGTTCCGAAATTAACCCAAACAGGATTTCCTTGCCGAAACTCGAGATAACATTGGTTAAATCCCGTCCTCGACCGAAGCGTAAGTGAGGCTGCCTCGATGGCCGATACCAGCGACGAGGAACGGAATGAAACGGGCGAGCCTGGTCGCACCAAGACGAATGTGGTCGGAAGTGGCGCCTCCGCCGGCGGCGTGCGCGCATTACAACAACTGTTCGCCGCGTTACCTGAGAAGACCGGCGCCGCCTTTGTCGTGGTGGTGCATCTCCATCCCGATCTACGCAGCGAGATGTCGAACATCCTGGCCGCCCGCACGCAAATGCCCGTTCTCCAGGTTGGAGAGCCCGTTCCACTGAAGGCGGATCATGTTTATGTCATCCCGCCCGACCGGCGGCTGCACATCAGCAACGACGAAATCGCCACCGCGGAATTCGAGGAGCCGCGCGGGAAGCGGGCGCCGATGGACCTGTTCTTCCGCTCCCTGGCGGAACAGCACGGCGACGGTTGCGCCGTCATCCTGACCGGTGCCGGGTCCGACGGCGCGGCCGGCGTGAGGGCCGTCAAGGAATCCGGCGGCATCATCCTGGTGCAGGATCCCAACGAAGCCGAATTCCCTTCGATGCCGCGCAGCGCGATTGCAACCGGAATTGCTGACTTCATCCTGCCGATACGCGAAATAGCGCAACGCTGACCGAACTGGTGCGCGAAAAAAGCGATGGCGGACCGGACGGAGAACTGCGCGGCTTGAACGCTGACCTGCTGCGGCGCATCCTCGCCCACGTCCGCGTGCGGACCGGGCACGATTTCTCCAAATACAAGCGGGCGACGATCCTGCGCAGGATCGCGCGCCGCATGCAGGTCACACGGGCGGAAAGCCCGAACGACTATTACGACGTGCTGCGCGACAATACCGATGAGGCACAAGCCCTGCTCGGGGATCTCCTGATTTCGGTGACGTCATTTTTCCGCGACAAGGAAGCGTTCCAGACACTCGAGCTTCAGGTCATTCCGCAGCTGTTCCATGGCAACCTGGCCGATCGTTCGATTCGTGTCTGGGTCCCTGGCTGCGCCACCGACGAGGAGCCTACACGGTCGCGATGCTGCTGCTGGAGCAGGCCTCGCGGCAGGACATCCGGCCCACGATCCAGGTCTTCGGCTCGGACATCGACGCCCGGGCGCTAGCTTAGCTATTGCACGAGAGGGCCAGTATCCCGCGGCTATCGAAGCCGACGTCGGCGAAGATCGCTTGCGGCGATTCTTCGTGAAGGACGCGGATCATTATCGCGTTCGCCGGGAACTGCGCGACCTGGTGCTGTTCGCTAGTCACAGCCTGCTCAAGGACCCGCCTTTCTCGCGGCTCGATCTCATCCTCTGCCGCAACGTTCTGATCTATCTGGATCGCGAATTGCAGGAGCTGGCGTGCAACACGATCCACTATGCCCTCAACCCGGATGGATTCCTCATGCTGGGCACGTCGGAGAGCGCCGATAATCCGGTCAGCCAGTTCCGCACGTTCGACCGCAAGGCGCGCATCTACAAGTCGTCGGCTAGTCCGGACGAGCTGCGCCTGCTGCCGCGCCTGCTCGGCAGTGTGAGCATCATGCACGAGCAGGCTGCGCATCCGATCAGGCCGCCAACTACGGCCTCGTTGCTCAATGAGTTGGCGGCGCACCGCCAGGCGCTCGAAAAGCTCGCGCCGCCCAGCATTCTAGTCGATGGATCGCATCGGGTGATCCACATGTCTGACAATGCCGGGCGGTTCCTGCAGCCGTCCGGCGGTCCCCTGAGCGGCAATGTCGTCGATCTGGTGCGGCCGGAACTGCGGTTCGAGCTGCGTTCGGCCCTACACCGGTCTTCGAGACTTCGCAACCTTGGCTCAGCCTGCCCATCCCTGTCCGCTTCAACGGTTCGCCGCACCGGGTGCTGATGCATGTGAAGCCGGCAGACGACCACGACGATCACGGGTCCGGCAGCGCGGTGGTGCTGTTCATCGAGGGCGGGGCGGCCGACCTTGCAATCGGAGGCCCTTTCCCCCAGAACAACGCCGCTAACGAAATCGTCGCGCGGCTGCGCGAGGAGCTTCAGCAGGCCCAGGCGCGGCTGCGGACTACCCGGGAGGAATCGGAGAGCGCGAATGAAGAATTGCGCGCGGCCAACGAAGAACTGCAATCCATCAACGAGGAATATCGTTCAACGTCCGAAGAGCTGGAGACAAGCAAGGAGGAGCTGCAATCAATCAATGAAGAATTGCAGACCGTGAACAGCGAGCTCAAGCTGAAACTCGAAGCCGTCTCGCAGGCGCACAGCGATCTTCAGAACCTGATGGCGGCGACCGATTTCGGGACACTGTTTCTCGATGCGAGCCTGCGCATCAAGCGTTTCACGCAGCAGGTGACCGAGGTGTTCAGCATCAATCCGAGCGACGAAGGCCGCCCGATCTCGGATTTCGCGCATCGACTGGAATACGAAAACCTGGTCAGTGACGCGCATGCGGTGCTCGCCAACCTCACCCCCATCAGGCATGAAATTCGCAGCCGCGACGATCGCTGGTACGACGTCCGCCTGCGCCCATATCGAACGGTCGACGACAAGGTTGATGGGGTGGTCCTCACCTTCGTCAACATGACGGAGCGCCGTCATACGGAAGATGCCCTCAGGGTCACCGAGCGCCGGCTCCGGCAGGAGACGCAGCTCGTCGAGCTGTCGCGCGATCCGATATTCATCTGGGATTATGACGGCACCATCCTCGAGTGGAACCGCGGAAGCGAGGAGCTTTACGGCTATCGTCGCGACGAGGCGGTTGGAAAACGAAAGGACCTGCTGTTGGGCACGATCGTGCCCGGTGGGTCGTTCACCGACTTGCGGGTCAAGTTGCTCGATGAAGGCAACTGGAACGGCGAACTGAAGCACAGGACCAAGGCCGGCCGGGAATTGACCGTCGAAAGCCGTATCATTCTCGAAAAAATCGAGGGGCGACGGCTTGCCCTGGAAAGCACACGTGATGTGACGGAGCGCAAGGCGTGGGAGACGCAACAACAGCTGCTGCTTCGCGAACTGACCCACCGCGTCAAGAATACCCTGACGGTTGTCCTGTCGATCGCACATCAGACCGGCGCTTTAGCAAATCGTACGAGGAGTTCACCGACCAGCTAGATGGCCGCCTTGCCGCGCTGGCCAAGGCACATTCGCTGCTGGTCGATTCCGACTGGACAGGCACCGATCTCGCAACATTGGCACAGCGGCAGCTTGAGCCCTACATCTCCGGCAACCCTGGACGGATCAGGATCTCGGCCGATCCAGTCTTCCTGCCCGCTGACCTCGCGACACCGTTCGGCCTAGTGTTCCATGAGCTGGCGACCAATGCGGCCAAGTACGGCTCGTTCTCGCGGCAGGGGGGCGCGTTGGATCTGAGCTGGACGATGCGCACCAGGAACGATCAGCGTGTTCTGACGGTCGTTTGGCGCGAAAGCGGCGGACCAGCCGTTACGGAGCCGAAGACCATCGGCTTTGGAAGCCAGCTGATTGAAAGGGCGATACCGAACGCGACGGTCCAACGCGAATTCGGCTCCGATGGAATGGTCTGCACGATCGAATTGCCGCTCCCAAAGGATCGCTAGGTCGACCTCCTGACGCGTTTAACCTCACCGCTGGCCCTGTCAATCAATCAACGGAATCTCGTCGTGCCATAGGCTGTTCAACGGTGAGGCCAAGCCGGCGCCGATCTCGATCGACGTGGAGGCTCCGCATGGCGAGCGGCTGGATGGCCTTAGAAGGAGGTGCGCGCGCAGCGCGAGGCGAAATGATGGGGGACGAAGGGCAGTAAGTAGGGGAAATTGAACCACGGTATCGACGAACTTTGGGACGGTTTGGCAGAAGATCATCGGACCATCATCTCAATCCTTCGATCAGCGTCCTCCAGCCGAGCGCATCGTTCCCCATTAGCAGCAAATCGCCAAGCCTTGCCAAGTACTGTGGCAATTCGCAATCGGGACGGGCATTCATATTGCTGACGAACGATGCGACCGCGTTTTTAAGATCGCCTCGGTCGAGATAATCAAAGGCTCGTTGCTTACACCGCTCGACATATTTGTCGCGCGGCATGTCAGTTATCAGGGAACGTTCCATTTTCGCCTCCCTAGGCTATGACTGTTTCCAATAATGGAGGTTGAAACGGAACGGATTTGAACTCGTCTGTTCGAAAACCGACAAACAGACGTTCTTTTTGGTCGCAGCGTGGGAATTGGGACACAGTCGTGCGCATCGCGACCGCGCCGGGCACACGGCAAAGGGTCTTTGTTCGTGGGATATCGGCTTGGGGTCAAAAGCGCCGTTTTGACCGTCGACCGATCACTTCCGGTGTACCCCGATCAACGGACATTCCAGAGAGGTCGGGCATGTCTCAAAGGTGCCAATGCACGAAGTCGCTGCGCTCCAGCCCGCTGCGCGGGAGCAAGAGCCGAGAGGCCGGTAGCCAGGTGAGAGGACAGCGATGGCGAGGTGGCAAGGTCAACACGATCAGCTCATGTATTGTCGGCGTGCAACGCATGATCAAGAACAGCAAGGATCATCTGGCAGGCCGGCACCCTGATGCGGCGAGTCACATCGACCCCGCCATCACGCAATGACAAAGTTGTCTTGACGAATAGCGCAAACCAAGTTTGCTTGAATGTGCCGTGGATATTTCTCCTCGCAAGAAATTGATCCGCACCATGCCACCGAACACCGATCGACCGATCAATCGCGCAATGGTTGTGGGATGTGCTGTTTCTGCCACGCGCAACCATTTGAAATTACACGAGCCAAAAACATTAAAAATCCACTTGTGCAACGTTCATGCCAAAACGCGGAAGTTGTGGAAGCATTCTGCTCGCGCCGCGTCCACCATCGAGATCGCCACCAACATACGATCCCCATAGCACTCGCTGCACTGCCGGGTGCCACACTCCCGCGACTTCGTGCATTGGCGCTTTTCGGACGCCGGCCGCCGCAGCGCGTGGATAGCCTCCTCATGCCGGCGTCCGAAAACCTTCGGTCAGTTGGTGGCGGATATTCGAGATGAGGGCAACCCCTTGCCGGGATCGCCTAGCCCCCCCAAACAGTCTGCCATAGCGTCCCAAAGCATAGTGCGGGATCAGCGCGCGGCGCGCCATCGCAACATTGAATCCCATGAACCCCTCGCCCCGCCGCCGCGCCCTCCGTGCCAATGATCGTGAGACATCTGAGTCCGAAGAGTTTAGCCTCGGGGCGTAGGACAGAGATCACATGGTTATGCCAATCAAAGACCTGAAGTTGGATGGTGCCGCTGGGGCTGACCAAGCACCGCGATCGGCCGTATCGCGCTGGCCGGTCACCGGATTGGATCAAGGCCAAGAACCGAAAGCATCCAGCAATGGGGCGCGTGATGGATGCGTTCGCCTGAGCGCGCGAATCGGTGAAGTCGCCGCGGGGATCCTTTGTTCTACGGTTCCAGAATCTCGAGTTGTTGTTTCCTTTGTAATGGCTTTAGGGGCGGAAATGAGCCTCAATTTGAAGAGTTTATCTATCGCCAACGCGCGGCTTGAAATGCTCACCCGGACAGAAACTGATCTCCACGCGCAGTTCCTCGAACTACGGAGCTGCGCGAGCGGTTGAGAGAGGCACAGCTTTCGGCGGATCTACAAAAGGCAACGCGGGCTCGAAAGCCCGCGCCAGTTGTTATCGCTGCAGCCGCCTAGCGTGTGTCGCCAGCCGCTGGCGGTTACGCTTGGATCGGCACCGGCGCGCTTCATGGTTGAGCCCGTTCCTGGGCCTTGATCTCAAAGCCGACGTCGATCAGTCACTGGATCACGATTTCAGCCGCGGCCTCCGGATCCGGGATCGGCACCGGAAAGTCGTCGCTGTCGAACAGGTCGGCCAGGCCCTCTAAACCCATGTTGCAGGCGGCCCGAAACAGGTCCGGCCCGATCTCGCCTTGTTCGAAGGGCGCGATGAAGATGCCGTCAGGGCGCCGGGAGAGTAGCAGCGCCAGATTGGTCTTGTGCAGGCTCAAGGGGAGGGGGCGACAGGCTGGCACCCGCGAAACTAGAACCTATATCTCCTCCGCCCCGCTCGACATCGACCGCATCGCCGCCGCCATCCGCGGACACTGGGGCGTCGAAAGCATGCACTGGATCCTCGATGTCCAGTTCAAGGACAATCTCTCCCGATACCGACAAGGGCACGGCGCAAAGAACATGGCCGTCGTTCGACGCTTCGCTCTCGACCTCGTCCGTGCTCACAAAGCCAAGGGAAGCGTCAAAACTCGTCGTCTGATCGCAACCTGGAGCCCAGAGTTCCTCCTCAAGGTCCTCAGCCTTTGATCGGCGTTAACCCGGACTCTTTGCCGTGGGCTTCCCACATGGCATATTTCCGCGCCGTCCAGTCGCGCTGATCTCGCCATTCCTGAAAATCAGCCTCGGTCCGCTTCGACAGGAAGACGCGCCAAGCGGCCTCGAAGTCGGCGTGCGCCTCGTCGAAGGTCGCCTCTAGCGCTGTTCTCTCAACTGGGCTACCGGCCTCTCGGCTCTTGCCCCCGCGGAGCGGGCTGGAGCGCAGCGACTTTGTGCATTGCCGCCTCAGTTGCCCTTTGCTGAGTCTACGGAGCCCGCTGGTAAGCGTTCTTTGGCTCCTTGCGGAGGTGGCGACTGATCCCACGGTAGACCTTTAGTCTAAAGGACCCTGCGCGTTAAGGGGCCTATGAGACCGGGCGACAACCCGGAGTGTTGGTTATGAGCAGTATCCCCCTCGACCTTCAAAGAAAGTTCGAACGGCGGTGGGCCGCTCGATTCTCCCGACCGAATCCGCTGGCCGGGCTCCAAGAGCATCAGCCTGAAAGGCAGGATCAACGGCTGGCTGCGCCGGCCAAGGAAAAAAGAAAAACCCGCCGGATTAAGCCGGCGGGCCTGAGGTCTGCCCCAGCGACGTGAGCGCGGGACCGAAGCCCGCGCGCCCCCTTAAGAGCTAGGACGGGAAAGCCAAATGAGTGTTGCCGGTTCTATCGAAGCCACGCGCGAACTCTGCGCCGACCTGGACAACCTGATCGAGCTCACCAGAGAAAGTCGCGCACCAATTCGCGCCCTTTGGTTGATTGAGCGGGCCCGCGCAGATTTGCAAGCCTACCTCGATGAGATCGAGCGAACAACAAGCGCGCTCCCCACTCACTAATCGTGCGATGGTGAAGGAAGCCAAATTCTTTCGGAAGCAGGCGGCTAAGGCCGAGCGCATGGCGCTTACAGTCTCAGACGCCGAAATTTCCGAACGCTACCTGAATATGGCGAAGGCCTATCGCAGTCAGGCGGATGTGCTGAAGTCTAAAAAGCTGAAGGCTAAGAAAAAGTCCGGCAAAAGGCGGCGCTGATACGGGCTGCGGTCGACGCTTGGGCGGGGAGCGAAGCCGACAAACCCGGCCGCTCCGAGGCCATCTGTCGCCTGGTCGAGCTCGGGCTGAAGGAAGACAAAGCGGTGAACCGCGCGCAGTCCCTATTGCCTTCCCCCTTGCGGTTGCGCTTGTGTAGCCACTGGTCTAGGGGGATTGTGCGGCGACAATTAACTTGGCCGACCGGCCACCGTAATTGTCGTTCTACAGGGGATCAGGACATGTGCATCTGGGAATCGTGGCGCTGTGCATCACGCTAGTCGGCTGCGTCACCGCCGGAGAGACAGTTTCTTTTCGAGCTTCAAATCCACAACAGCAGGCTCAACGGCATCGCGAAGAATGGGCCGCGACAAGGCGGTTGAGGCGGTAGACAATAGCGCTCTACCCCTTCCTCATCGGCAGGAGTAGACGACAGCAGGGCCGCCCCGCTTCATGCCGGGCGGCCCGTTCACGCTTCGTCGCTGATCCGTTGCTGTGGAGATGTGGATAAGCGGTGCAAAACTTGAGCACGAGAACAAAGGGCGCCGGGCCTAGGTCCCGCGCTGCCCACCTTGACTGCCGCAAGCTGTGATACGGTCAGTGCAAAGCAGGAGGGAATATGTCAGCCACAACAGCAGAAAACGTGATCATCCGCGCGATTCACGAAGCGTTTATCAAGTACCCCGAGGGCGATGGCTTTCCAGATTTAGACTACCAATGGATTCAGCCTGAGCAAAGCTCGCGCGTCGCTAAGGCCATACTTTTGGAGTTGGCAGCCAACGGCTTAGAAATTGTGAGAAAGGGCGCGTGATGCCACCGCGGGCAATCAGCGGAAACGCTATTCTCGGGCCGGAGTAAGTTCGGTGTCCGGGGATCACCCCGGGCGTCGGCGGCAAGTTGCGGACGTACCGATTGATGATCCGGAATAGCGCGAGGATCGCGGCTTGGTTCGTGGTGATCGAATACCTCGATCACCACGGTCTCGATCGCGACGCTTGGCCCACCAGCGCCACAAATTTCGGAGGCTCCAACACCTCCAGCAGACTATTGAACGATAATGTACGGCTCGCCGCAGTCCCGGAAAGAATGAAAGAATTTATCGAGCTCCTCGTCAACGTGAGTTGACGGCTCCAATAAATGCAGCGAGGCCGGTACGTTCGCAGGGTGCGGAGGCTTGCGAACGCGGGGCGCCCTCGACCGGGCCGGAATTGGCAGCGATTCTTCGGCATCGTGCTCTGCCTTGGGTAGCTTGGTGATATAGAGCGCGGCGTCTCGTAGCGTGATCAACTTGCGCGCCTTGCCGATTGCATCGAGCGGAAGTCAGGCGCTTTCACGCAAGGCCGGCCAATAGTCTGCCTTTTGCACATTAGCCAAGTGCAATGACGATCACTTTCCGTATCGCTTTCCTCAGCACTGCTTCGGCAACGACAGCGACGTGCCACGAATATTTATCCCGAACTTCACCAGTACAAGCGGGCCCGCACGCTCAAGGTGAGTACCTCGTTTTCGATATGGAGGATTTCAAAGCCCACGAAAAGCCGGTCGTACTCGTCAGCACCAAGGAAGTAGTTCAACCTAGCTTGAATGGCCTGTTGTTGGACCTTTTGCAGTTTAAATTGGTTCATTTGGCAAAGACCACGATTACCAAATTAAACCGACGCCCCAAAAATTCCTCTGCTGTGCCGCCTGCATATCAGTGATGCAGTACACACTGTTCCCATTTGGGAATAGTGCCGCGGCAACCTCCGGAGTGGGTAATGGCCTATGCGCAAAGCGAGATGCAAACGTCGACGGTGAACCACCGACATTCGCCCTATCGCAGCCCCGTGGTGCGGGCGATCAGCGTGACCACCGCCTCGCAACGGAAGCGCCAGCGGGGCGCTCACGGCGTCGACGTCGGCTTCACCGAATGACCTTCTACACCTTGGCGGTTTTGCGGCGGGACTTCTTTGCCAGTTACGTTCGGTCTGGATTTCCAGCTCGCCCTGCGGTGCGCGCGATCAATTGCGGCCCATACTTTAAGTATAGCGGTGCCCTTGCTCGCGGCTCGGCCCGATTTGATCGTTTCCGGGTTGCCCAACACGACGGTCCATTGCCAGTCCCCTCCCTCGTCTCGGACGACCGTATACTCGATGCCTCGGTATTCCATTAACCGACCTATAAGTAATGCGAATCTCCCACTACCAACCCCGCTGCAGTGGTCAATATTGCTCGCTCTCAGGAAGTTGAACGCGCAGAGACCAACCGCGCCGGATGCGCACAAGGCCCGATTCGAGGCACGCACTTCGGGAATGAACAGTGCGAGGCACCAAATCACGGTGGTGTTTGCCTGCAGAAAGTGCGGCGCGATCTATCAGGCCTCACAACGTCGGTGCACTGACAGGCATTTCGGCGTCTACAACTGTCTCGCCTGCCGTACCCAGGTCTACGCATGGCACGGGACGTATGATTTTGTGGACTGGAAGGTTGGATTTTTGGTTGGGCGCGCGGCAGCAAAAAGCGGCGCGGCCGCTGGTCGCTCAAAGGCTTGAGATAGATCAAGGTCCCTACGACAGCGGAGCCAGTGCGTCAGCAATCTCAGCGTGGATTGAGGATCAGAAGTTTCGGAGGTTGCGGCGCGTAAGTAACGTCGGTTTGCTGACTGCCCATGACGATGGGCAACAATTCGGCGTCGCTCATCTGCTCAACGGGTGACACTCGGCCCTTGTCCATTAGGACAATAGTGCCCCCTGGAAATCTTTGATCTCATATCGGGCACTGTGCTGGAGAGGCTCTCTGAGCACAGGACAGCGCGAGCCTTTGATGAGGCTGCTTCGCTTGGTCGCCCCCTGCGAAGCAGTCTCGTCGAGGTGCCAGCGAGCAAGCGGCCCGAACATGGTGGTCCCAATCGAAGTTTTTTCCTCCCCCATGGCCGTGGCACAAGAGCGGAGCGAGATGACAGCTTTCACGATCCAAGCGTCCAAAAATGGAGACGATCACAACAGTCCGGATCAGACCAACGGTCTGTGTTGAGAAAGCCAAGACGCTCTTGCAAGAAGGATGGCAGGTTCACATCACTAATGCCGCAGGGCATCAATATGGCTCCGATGAATTCGATCAGTTAGCCGCGGAGTTGCAGTCTTCCGAAATGGCCAATCCTTGATTGACGGGAAGTTCCGCCGAGACGATAAAAGTGGCGGCGCTCAGGCATCTTTACGTCTGCGCTGTCCTGGTCCGAATGTGTTTCGCAAAAATGCTGACGAGCTTCGTTTCTTTATTTGATGTTTGGTCGAACTGTTCGGACGCTATAGCTTTGATAAGCTCGCGATGCGCCTCAAACTCAGTCGGCAAATCCCGCGCCGAGCTCCTCCAACCACCAGCCAAGTTACCAAGCGCGGCACTGCTGATCCGGCATTGCACAATTTGCTCGCCATTCCTCATCGTGAACTTGAACGTCATCAAGTGGGCATCATACCCAACGGCCTCGCCTCGCGTCAGCGGCATGAACCCGGCTCCTTTCCAGCAGTCCGTTGAAGGATCGCGAGGTGGGTCGCCAGCGGAGGAAAATGGCCAGTGGCCCCTCGATGCAATCCCCAGCAGCCTGCCGACGACCCAGCTGCGGTCGGGTCGCCAGTCTGACGGATTTTCAGACATCCCTCCAACAAAAAGGCCGGCATTTCTGCCGGCCCAGTTTGCGGGAGATTCGTAGCAGGAAGAGGTCAGTATTTGGATACGACTGGGGCGCCGGCGCCCCAGCCGAAGCGGTAGTTGATGCGCAAGGTGACCATATCGACGTCTTGGCGGATCCGATCGTTGAGAAAAGCGGCACTAATCGGATTGACGACCGAGAACGAGTTGTTTGAGTTACCCATAAACAGATGGTCGTATTCAATACCGGCAGACCAGTTCGGTGCGAAGCCGTACTCCCAGCCGACCCCCACGGTACCACCCCAGCGGGTCGCGCTTGCCGCGGCCAGTTCAGTGCCGGTAAGCGTGTTGAGTATGCTGAAACGGTTGCTCGTCACCGCCGCACCGCCCTTCACGTAGAACAGTGACGCGTTCCAAGCATAACCGATTTGGCCGGTGATAAGGCCGATGCCGTCAGTTTTTGTGCGGGTCGAGAACAGTGGATTGATAATGCTGACACGCGTGTTGCTGAGATCGGCCCAATCGCCCTGACCTTCCACACCGACAACAAACTGGTTGAATTGCCAACGATAGCCGAGCTGGCCGCCGACGAGGCCTCCGGACCGCTCGCGGCAGCCGTCAGCGAAGTCAATGCCAGTCGCATTAAAGAAATCCACACAGTTGCGGCTCTGGCCCCAGCCGCCGTTGCCGCCGATGTAGAAGCCGGTCCAGTCGTAGATCGGAGCCACCACCGGGGGAGGCGCCTTGGTATAAGGACGTGCCGCCAGATCAGCAGCCGACGCGGGCGCAGCCACGCCCACCAAGGTTACGAACCCAACCGTAGCCAGTAAAAA
This sequence comes from uncultured Alphaproteobacteria bacterium, assembly GCA_963822795.1. GTDB lineage: Bacteria > Pseudomonadota > Alphaproteobacteria > Rhizobiales > Xanthobacteraceae > Bradyrhizobium. The sequence continues at coordinate 472,480 of CAWGJM010000046.1, read as the reverse complement.
TTTCCTCATCGAATCGCTCCATCTGCGCCGCTTTTTGCGGCCACCCAACTTTGTTGCATTACACTTGATTCCAAATTCCAACCTGAAATCTAAGCGATTAGGCCGCGAAATTCCGTGGCCCAAGTGCAACAGCCCGTTTTTCAAATGTGGATGGAAAAAGGCAAAAGCCATTAGTCAAGCCTACTGACCTTTCGCGTTTGAGGGGCGATCAGTGTGAATGTTTGGCTGCGGAGACAGTCCGGTTTCGATGGTCGCGCAAAAGGCGCCCTGGCCGCGGCGTGAAGCGGCCTCCCGGCTATCGGCCATCACCTCGCCGGTGTCGGTGATCTCGTGCTCAAATCATTCAACTTCTGCATGGGGCGCTCCATCGGTTCACATCGGCAACGATGGATACAATAATATCCTCGCCGTCGCCCGCCCCATAGCATCTCCTTTGGAGGTTTGCGCACGCCGGCCCCGGTGTGCGCGGCGCCACCGTCATGCGGCCGGCATCCGCAAACCTTCACAGGAACGGAAGTGGCTTGCCCTGATTCGATCACCTTGTCGGCGCTGGCGAGCAGCGTCGGCGGAACGGAGAGGCCGAGTGCCTTCGGTGTCTTGAGATTGATGATCAGCTCGAAACGCACGGGTTGCTCGACGGGCAGATTAGACGCCTTCGCGCTTTGCCGCGCGATCCTTCGACGATGCGATCTCTTGCGCCGCGCATTGGAAGAGGAGTTGCTAGACGAATGATTTTACTTGAGCAGGAAACCGCGTATTGCTCGGGCGCAGGGAGAGCCAATCTCCCACGGGCGGCGTGATTCAATGGACGGCGCTTCCCGTACGCATCGGACCAGTTGGCGATGCCATCTGGTCGTATTCCAAGCGCTTGCGAGATCGCGAAGGCGCAGACCGATTAGCTGAGGCTACCCGTGATGAGTATTGAAAAAAACGAAACCCCGGTGTTCTTGCACCTGCACGATAGGTATTCTTTGGGGGGTAGGAGCGCGCCGGAATACGTGCGCGTTCCACGGGATCTGAGACTGCAAATCAAAAGATTTCGTACGTACGAATCCTCCTGTTTGCAGTGCTCGTAGTGCCAAAAATGGCGGAAACGCCTGTTTCTTCGGGAGGACAATGCCAAGCAGCAGCTGTGACCTCGTGTACAAGTTGCTTTGCACAGACTGTTGGACAACTTGCCGCGGCGAGTAGCCGGCTCGCGAAGCGCGCTTCCCAAAAGCGCGTAGCGAGCGAGCCGGCGGATTCAATTCTGAATAGGTGGACTTGTTCTCCACCAGTTCGGCACCGGTGGGGCACTAGTGGGGCACCGGTACCGAACCAAGAGCCACCGGTACGGAAGGGGTGTCCTCAGAATAACACTGATATTATTCGGGTTTTAGATCCTAATCCTACTGTCACCGTACCTACGAAGCTACCCCAGAGGTTGCAAGGGCCCCCCTTGGGCCCTCGCTACTGTAGGCTTCGTAGACATAGCTCCAACGCGTCTCATAATCCGTTGCGTCTCCGGTGAAGGGCGAGGTTAGTGCGATGCTGCTCAAGTAAACCTGGGAGCCGCGGCGCTTTGCCGAACCCAAGTACGTCTCGCGCCTTGGCCCCGAGATTGGGTCTCGCCAGAACCGCACCATCGTCGGCGAAACTTATAAGGCCACGGTCGAACGCGGCGTCCCAAAGCGCGGAGAGCAACAGTCCGTTGTGGACATCAAGACGCTTTTCGTCAGTGCATTCCGCCCTCCATCGAAGCGCCAGACGTGACCGCGGCTGTATCGGTTGTCGACGAAGGCAACGCCTTGCGGCTGCCATTCGACCGTTGCGTGATATTCGTGTGTCATGTCCAGTTTCCTCAGAGCGGCCCGGGACAGATTGTGCGCGCGGAAGTGCAGCCGAGGATTCATAGCGGTGCGCACGACTTGACCATAGCGCGAACTCCCGAGTCAGCCGTTGCATACAGCTACTATGATGGATTGACGTCCGAAATGCTTTTTTCCCTCATTTCCGGACATACGTTGAAAGACAAACTTTCAAGCGATCTCGCGGCTACCGAGGAGGCTGAAGAGGGGGGCGAGGAATTTACATGACGACTTCCGGTTTTGGCACATTTCCGACACGGCGCGATGTTCGACTTGAGTCCGGAATGCGCGTCAAACCGGACGTCACCGCATCGCTATGGGGCTGTTCTTTAGGCGAACAGCTCAGCGCCGGCCGGGGTGAACTTCACATAGGTTCCCGATTCATGCCGCGTCAGCCAGCCTTTGTCGATCGCGCGCTCTCGGGACTCAGGCGTAGCCCATCGCCTTAACGCAGGTCGCCAAGATCTCTTGCATCTGCTTTTGCGCGGCCTGCGCCGCGGCCTCGCTAGTGAACTCGAACGAGGCGATCGGCTGATCATCATCCTGGCGAACCAAAAAGCCGTGTCTTTGGCTCATCCAAGCTACATCGTCGACCTTCGGCATAGAGAATCTCCGTTAGGGTTTGCGATGAGGGTTAGGCGAACAGCGCCGCTCCCGCATCCGTGAATTTCACATAGGTCCCAATTCGTGCCGCACCATCCAACCTTTGTCGACCGCCCTCTGGATCCCGGCGCGGAACTGCTCTGCCGTGCCGCCGGCCTTTAGGAAAGCGGCGTTGACCAGCTCGATGTAGATCCGGCCGTCCTGGGCAGGCTCGGTCGCGTTGGCGATTTCCAGGAGCTTGCGCGCGGTGGCGTCGGGATCAGTGAAGGGGTTCGGTTCGACGAATTTCATGGGCTGCGCTGAGATGAGGAACGTGGATCAGGCTCTCATCGAGCCGGTGGCTGTCGAACAACTCGCCACAGGTGCACCGCACGATGCTGGTCGGCCGCTGCGACGGCAACCGTTCGCCGGGCTTCCCACATGACATATTTCCGCGCCGTCCAGTCGCGCCGCTCACGCCATTCCCTGAAAATCGGCCTCAGTGCGGTGCGATAGAAACACGCGCCAAGCGGCCTCGAAGTCGGCGCGCGCCTGGTCGAAGGTAGCGGCGGTGCCGGACCTGTATTCCCTTGGATGGCTGCCCGGATAGAAGCCACAGCTCAGGCCCACGGATCGGTGTCGGCCGGATTGCCCGAGCGCATGGCTATCGTGCCGGCGTGAGCGTCGCCGTAATAGACCAGCCAGGTCCTCTTGAAGGGCCTCACGATCGCGGCGGCGTGAGGACGGGCATGCCCCACGATTCCGCCGATTTGATCGATCGTGAAGCCGCTGGGGGTTGGGGCTGTGGCCTCCCTTTTGCACATAATCAGACAGATAGCTGGTCGAGGTACTGGTGAAAGGAAATGCGCGATGCGAGCTGTTTCGGCCTTAGGGCTATTTATTACTTTGTGCACTCTTGCCATCTTCGGACCGGCCATCGCTCACGATCACAGTCGACCGGAACTAGATCATTGGTTCATGAGCCTGCAAAGCAAGGGCAAGTCGCCATGTTGCGACGGCTCAGATGCGACGCGCCTCGACGACGTAGACTGGGAATCCAGGGATGGCCACTATCGCGTTCGGCTAGAAGGTGAATGGGTGGACGTTCCCGATAGCGCCGTGGTTAACGGCCCTAACCGCGCTGGTCCGACCATGGTTTGGCCGTATTACGTGAACGGGGCGATGCGCGGAGTTCGCTGCTTCATGCCGGGGAACATGACCTAGCAGCGGATCGTCGGCGGCGATCCATGCCTCGAGTCGCGCGACGGCATGCAAGACGGCTTCGCCGCTCAGCAGCGCTGTGGCCCTCTCGTCGGGCCGCTTTCCTGTAGGGCCAGCGTGAGTGCAATTCGCAGCAAGCTCACCGGCTCGCGGCCTTCAACCGCCGATAGCAGGACTTCCATCACCGTTTTCCACTCCTCGCGTTCGCCCATGCTGCGAGGGAGGGCGTCGGCATAACGCCCAGCGTCCGGGAGCGTTCGAAGCTCGCCGCCGTCCGGCAGCGGGATCGGTTCGTCGAATGCTCGTTTCCATCCGCGATCAGTCACGCTTCAACGTCCCATGCCGCCGATTATACCGCGCGAGCGCTTTAGCGTTGAGCGCCGCGATCTGTTGCGCGTCGGCGATATCCTGATCGGTCAGGCTGGCGCGGATGCGCGTCCATGCTTTCTTGAACCTCGCCTTCGCGTCGACGAGATTGGCGGCGTTGCCCCGGTCGCCACCGCCCTGCGGTCGGCCGTGGACGTGGCAGGACCATGTCCATTGCGGCCGGTCGTGCGGTGCCCCGTTGCCGAGCATGATCCGGCCGACTGACATGCCGCGCCAGATCACGGCTTAATCGTCAGCGTAGCGCAGGCCGGCGATTGCGGTGGCGCGGAGGGTTAGGGTTTCGGTGGCGGGCATGCGCGCCCATGATTCCGCCGATTGGGCCGGGAGGGAAGCCGCTACAGGTTGCGGCGGTGCGGCCCGCGTCTTTCTTCACGGCGTCTTAGGGCTGCGCGTCGCACCAACGCTTGATGGCGTCAAATTCGAACCGGTCGCCGTTCGGTTTTTCGATGTAGAGCACTTTGACGTGAACCGAATGCCTGATCAGATCGCACGCCCCTTCCAAGGCGCGTTTGTCCGTATCGAATTTGTCCGATCCAACTGCGGCCGGCTGGACGTTTTCGTCTCGGGTCCATAGCTTCCACATCGGCGTCCCTCGAATTGGGTTCGTCAATTTCAACCTCTGATCGCTGACATTAGGATTTTGCCCGTACTTCTACGGACTCCATTTTTGGACAGGGGTGTTCTATCAAAGGAACACCGGCGCGATTTCATCACCGAGTATTTTTCGTTAGTCCGGAGTGGCCGCGCGGGGGCACCAGCCTGCCTCGCGGCCTTTTCCGTGAGCGGCTGCCCCTTACTGCCAGAACGCGTGTGGGAGGTTAGCGGTGCAGGACGGGCGGCTAAGGCACGCATTGGAGCGCCAGCCCTTGGCCCGCGCAATAGAACCATGCGCCTGGGCATGAACAAGAACAAACAGCGAAGCGCCGCGTATCATCCGTGTCTCACTGACCAACAGGGACGGGCAGGGAAAGACTGATATCAAAGCGTTTTTTTGGTACGACGTGAGACACGTAAACAACGAGAACAGAACGCACATCTTACGATTTTATTGGCGATCCCAGCAGGACTCGAACCTGCAACCCGCGGAGTAGAAAACCGCTACTCGTCCAGGTTTTGCATTCTCATCGAAAAGCCAAAGGTTACGGCTGCGCGGCCGACCACCGATTGACCACCGAAACCCCGTGAACAAACGGCGACAAAGGTGGTCAATCGCAGGCAAAGACGATTGTTTTTATTGATCTTTTCGAGAGCTATTTACGTTCGGGACGCCGGGACTCGCCCAGATCGATTTTGTCTTTCGCGAAGGCATCGGTTCAGGAATATTCTTCAGCGGCTCGATACGGAAAGCTCCTGCGCTGCTGGTAGGACTGTTCTGGCTCTTGGCAAATACTAGGATGTCTACAGGAGCCGCACCGTCACCTTGGCTTTGCCGCTGTTGTTCGGATAGAAGCTGTCATAAACCCATGGCAGACCGATCACCGCATCATTCACGTACAGGAAGAGTTCATCACCACGGTCAGCCTTGAAAGTTGCCTTGTAGGCTTGAGGCGTCGTGTTGGGGACCGGGACGGGATCGAGGAAGTATTCGTCCACACCCGTCTCGCCGACACGCGCGATCACGCGATACCAGGGCCGGAACAGGACGCGGCGCAGGAAGATGCCGGCATAGAACTTCCATCGGTTGTATTGATCGACAGTCGACGTGCGATACCCGACTGGGGTGACCGGACGTCCGGCGTCCTCCCATGGTTCGGTCATGGTGATCAGAATTTCGTACCTGAACCCGGCGCGTACCGTCAGCCCTGTCGGCGCGCAAATGGCCGAGGTTGCAAAATCCTTGCCGTCCTGGGTGACGCCCTTGTCGGCGGCGACAAGGTCCTTCTGGGGCGTGCCTGTGCAGAACGCTCCCATTGAATTGGCCACGTTGAACAAAAAATGGCTCAGCAGAGTTGCGCCAACCCAAACCATGCCGAACGCCAGGACAAACGGAAGGACATGTCTCTTGCCGGCCTTGATGATGAATTGATACACGGCGTTGGTTCGAAATGCGTAGATGGCCTCATGCACGACGCCCGACAGCGGAACCGGTGACACGCGGTCGCGCCAGATCACGCGCATCGCGTCGTTGATGCGGGCGCTCAGCGAGCTGCCGATGCTCATCAGCACGATAACGGCAACGATGCCACCCGCGAACCACTCAGGATTGGCGGCATACCAATCGGTCCACCAATGAAAGGATTTCGGCAGGAAGGACTCAACGAACCGCACGAACTCGGAAACCATCCTGAAGAACGAATCGTATTCGTGCTCCTGATTGCGATTATGGAAGAGCCAGAAGGCGGCCAAGTGGAGTGACGCCGCGAGCGTTGCAAAATAGGCTATCCGCCGGAGCCACACGAAATTCCAAAGCTTCTCTTGGGCGGCAAACCGCGCGATCGTACCCGCCGGTGTCTCAAATGTCTTTGGACCAATCGGCGTTAGCTTTCCGTTGCGGGAGGCGATCAGGTATTCTGGCGGGAGGCCGATCGGCGCATAAGCGTTGCAGCCGCTGTCGATTCGGTCGAACACGCTCTCGTGGATCTTCGGCAAGGGCACATGGACGCCGACGGCGGGATCGTTGCACAAGTCGGAGACCTTGCGCGGACCGTAGCGGTAATAGGACCCGAGCCCGGAGCGAGAGTCATAGAGCCGGCCATCCTTGTCTTGCGATGAGTTGATCCATTTCATGGAATCCGGATCGGCGAAAGGCGCGTTCTTGAAGATCAGGCCGCGCTTGACGGCCTCGTCCACCAGCCAGGACAGAGGTACGAAAGACACCGCGTCGTCGGGATAACCGCCACCCACGTTGGCATGCATGCCAACGAACCAGACCTGGACCAGGCGCTCATCGTCGATCGTGGTGGGCACGGTCGGCTTGGACTCGCCGTCCTCGGTCCAGAGAATGGGATGGAAGGTGGTCCTCTCGTCATCCAGCGCGAGCGCATGCCGAGCGCATCGCACGCGCGGACTCAAGACACGGTTCGGAAGTTCGAGCGGCCATACCCAGTTGCTGATGCCGCGCGTCATCTCATCCATGGGTAGCCCGTAGGCCGCGACTGTGTCCCAGACGCCGATGAAATCGATGGCCGGAATGTCCTTTCGGACTATCTTTGCGTAGGGTTTGTTGCCCTGGATGCGGTCGAGGACCGGCACGAGGATGTAGTCGCGAAGCGCCCGAAACAGTTTCTCGATGCGCCAGACCGAGTGATACCCCTTGGCCCGATAGGCCCTGTAGGCCTTCACGGCACCGTCGTGCAATTCTCCCTCGGTATCGTCAACGACCAGACCTTGCTCAAGAATGAGCGCGGACAGGACACGGACGGTGAACGCGCCGCGGCTGAAGCCGAAGAGATAGATCTTCGAGTGGTTCTGGTGATCGTAGTTGCGGCAGATGAACTTGTAGGCGTCGAGGATGTTGCGCTTGAGGCCATAGCCGAACGCGCCGCCCAAGATCGTCAGAGGAATGAACGACGATGTGCCGACTCCATCGTCGTATTTCGCGGCTTGGGTATTGCTTTGAAGGTCCAGCGCTTGGAACATCCGCCAGACATTCGTGCGCCAGACGCTGGAGGCGGCGTTGCCCGTGCCGTCGGAAAGAATAATGATGTTGGGGCTGGCCATTCGAAAAGGCCTCGCTGAAAAAGAACTTGATCGAGCTCACGAGCGTAGCAGGCGCGGGAAGAACATCAACCTCAGATGGTGTCGCGGATAGTTTGTCGTGCGCTGCAAAATAGAGGGGAGGACGCAGAGCCCCATCTGGAATAAGTCGCGTTTTTCACTGGTCTTCGACGGGCTTCCGCCCGCGGATCACGAGCTGGCGTCGACCGGCATCATCCCGGCCAGCGGGATGTTGAAGCGCTTGCCGTGCTCGTGTTCGAACGCCGCGCCAGCGAGCCGGTCCGTATCAAGCGTAGGATTGAAGAAGATATCGCAGGTTCGGCTGGTGTGGGGAAAGGCGGTAGCGCTCCAGTGACCCGAATCCCCGACAAGCGAACTCGACAGAAAGGGACCGCTGCTTCCGCCCGCCGCGGGAAGGACCTGCAGCGCGTGTCAGCGACAAGGAGACAAAGAAAGCCGTAACGTCGTGATGACAAGTCGGACGGATGTCCGCAACCTCACGAATGACGACATTTCCATCGGAATAGGGCTGGGACCAAGGTCGCTTCGCGACGAGAGATGGCTCACGTCTGCGGCTAGGAACTATCCAGAGCTGCGGACATGTTCAATTGAGGAAGAACCCCGGCGTGTTCGGCTACGCCGTTGGCCTGCAAGCTCTTATCGGCAGGAGCGAGACCCGCGCTACCGTCCAGCACGCACCTGTTTCAGCAGCGCCTGCCGCAAGGATCGTCCCCGCCCGGTAGCCGCTAGCTCGTTTGTCATGACAATCGAGTATCCGATCGAGGGTGATAGGGTAATTTGCGTCAACCGCGCCAATCGCTTGGCGTCGAACTCTCGCTGGACGAAGGGAAGCGCGGCCAAAAAAATGCCGTGGCCGGCACACGCAGCCTCGAGAGCCACCGCATATGAAGAGAAGCCCCGACGACGCTTAGCCACTTTTGGATTGATATTCAGCGATCGAAGAACCTGCTCCCATGCCAGTTCGCTAACGGTGGGACTCAGCAAGCTCTGCGTCGACCACCAAGATTCATTCAGCGGATCGGCGCCGGCCACAACGGAGGGCGCGGCCGCGAGCACCAACTTTGTCTTCAAGATCGGGGTCAGTGTCAGGTTTGCATGGGCCGCGGCCCCTAGGCGGATCGCGGCGATCTGATCCGGACCGAAGAAATCTCGCTTCGCATCCGTGACATCAAGCCTGATCACGTTGGAGTTGCACCATTTCAGAAAGCGATCCTGAAACAGAAATTCGCGCGCGAACATTGGTGGCGCCGTCAACACGATCACGGCGGTCTTTGCCGATTGGCTTGTATCTTCGCAGGCCCTCAATAGTTCGCGCATAGGTCGCTCGATGCGCCGCTGAAACGAAGCGCCGACGGGGGTTAGGGCCAGGCGTCCGCCCTGCCGTTCAAACAGTCTCGTCCCAACGCGGCTTTCAAGAAGTGCGATCTGATAGCGGACGGCCGAGGCGGTGACGTTCAGGCGCAGGGCCGCGGCGCCAAAACTTAGAACGGAAGCGCAGGACTCGAACGCACGGAGCTGGCTCCACGACAAACCTGGGTCTCTCGCCTCGGTGGCGTCGGCTTCCATAGGGAATAGATACAAATTTTATTTGCGGCAAACAATCTAAATTCGCATGCGCCGCGCCGGCTTTGCTGCCATGTTTCTGGACGCAAACCGGAGAAATCTCATGGGAACAAATCATTTGATTACCAAGGTCGCGTTGGTCGCCAATGGCGTTGCGATGATGCTCGTCTATCCCCTCAACATGATGGCGCTCGAACGGACCTCGTGGATCTGGGATGCTCCGAGCCGCAATCCTCCGCTCGAACACATGCTCGTCGCGGTCTACGTGACCATGGGCGCATTCCTCATATGGGCCGCACGTGACCCTGTCCGTTTCCTCCCGCTCATCGACTTTGTCATCGTTTCTGGGGCGATATATGCGACGACGATGGCGGTGGACGCATGGTACACGCCGGGAATGGCGGCCCATCTGGCCTTCCGGGGGGACGTCATCGGCACTTACATCGCGCCCGTGACGTTAGCTTTCACGCACCCCCGGCGCTTTTATCTTTTCGCAAGAGAAGCAACGACGTGAGCCGGGGCGGCCGTGCCGCGCAATTCTGCGCGAGGTTGGTGATCGTCGCGCTCGCCGGCGGGATCATGCTGGAACTGATGCATGCGGTCGAGGGAGCGAGCCCGGGCTTTCGACCAGCCGACTGGATTTGCAGAGGCGCACCGGCCCGCGTTGCTTCTGCAAATGCCAACTAGGAAGCGGACGTCATCGGGATCAGCCCGGATACGCGTCGAACGGGCTTAAAGATCGGATTGATTACAAGGTTGCCGGAGAACTCGGTCGGACGCCCTCCACGTAACCTTCGGGCTTGATCTTCGCATTCCGCAGCATATGCCTCCCAACTGAGCATCCGGTGGAGAGAGCATAGTTGCAATACGACAAGCCGACCTAGCGTTTCGACTTCTTCTTCTTCTTCGTAGTCTTTTTCACGGCCTTTTTCTTCGCGGACTTCTTCGGCATAACCTTCTTGGCGACCTTTTTGACCTTCTTCACGGCTTTTTTGGCAGCCTCTTTCGTAACCTGGGCCGCTCCGGCCATCATGTCGGTCATCTGCTCAAGCACTGGTTTTTCGTCTTCCATAGCGCCCTCCAAGAATGAGAAGGTGAGGGTAACCGATTCGGGAGTGACCCGATATACGCAAAGGCCACTGAAGGAGCCTTAAGCCCCAATTCTAAGCGCTATGGAGAGGGTTTTACTGGGTAGGTTGATGCCCTAACATGGCGGCCTGCAGGTGAATTGCAACGCCCAAACTCGTTGCGCTTTATGAAGCTCAATGACCGCAATTTAGAGTCCCCTATAGGGGATCTGTAAACCCTACGCCTTTAGGCGGCATGGGATCGAGTCGCAAATGAGTGTCGTCGAGACTGCTTTAGCATTCAAATCAAAACTCAGGGCTGCTTCACCATGCGGTTGTTACGAAGGCCCCGAGCATGAATGTTTCGGAATTTGCACCAGTCGGTCCATGGGGCCGACCAAATCCGGCTTTCAGCCGTAACCCGAAACCACCGCCTTTAGGCGGTGGAGTATTCACCAATAGGTTGGTCGCAACGCTCGATGACGAACATTCGGCGCTATCGATGACGGATCTGATGGCGGTCTGCGCTCTGGCCGCCTTAAGCATATCTTTTGCTTGTTCGTCCTGCCAAGCGCATAGCCGTGCCATCTTGAGCGAGCGCGAGGGCACCGCGTTTCGATGACACTCAGCCATGAACGCGCCTGATCCAGCTCGCCGCATGTTGTTTTGCTCATCGGGACTTTCCATGCCTACGCCTTGGCAAAGCCATCACTGGATTGCAGCCGTAACCGTTTAGCGCTGCCGTGAAAGCGAGGCGTAACCGCGATCCTCCAACCTGTTCTCTGCTCGAGCCGACTCGCCGGACAGCTCTCCGGATGGTAGCTCTTTCGACAACCAGAGGAACAGGTCACATGAAAATCCTCATCGCTTCGACTCCCGCCACAGGCAATGGCAGCGTCAACCAGGCCATGAGTTTTGGTGTCCCCCTTGTCACTGCGGGATTGACTGAAGACAAAGCCGACGTCAACGCGCGCGTCGCATGGTCCGGAGTTGGGATCAATCTTGCGACCAACGAACCGACGCCCGAGGCGTTGCGCGATGCCATTCGAACCGCGCTCGAGAGTCCGAGCTATCGTCAGCGTGCGTCGTCGATTGCTGACGAGTTCGGCGGAATCGACACGCGGTCCGGAATCCTTTGGATCCTCGACCAAGTCTCGCATGCTCCAAAACAGGATGGCTTGCGGCGAGACGACACGATGACGCTCCCTCGACGTCGGCGGGTCGGCGGCCGTTCGGTCACCCGTGCCTGAGGTTACGATTGTAGCTCAACAGGCGCGGTCGGACTTTGCAATATGGCGAATATGTCCTGTCGTATCAGGATTGCCGCGCGTGCCGCGGCGACAAGTTGACCGGCGGGGGGTGCCTGGCCGGCTCGGGCCGATCGGGTCCGACCTCGATCTTGTGAGGAATGGAAGCTCGAGGAATTCATCGCCACCATGCGAACCGGCGTCGATCCCAACGGTCATGCACTCGGCAATCCTGTCGGAAGGATGAGCGATGAAGAACTGCGTGCGGTCTACGAGTATCTGACGCACTTCACAACTGAACTCGGCTCCGAGATTGTTCCGTGAGGGTTGTAGAAAGATTTGGTTTGGGCGTCTTCCTCAGTCAAACCAGAGCCCAAAATGGAGGCGAAGATGCATCCAAGCGCTGACCTTCTCAGCACGCCTGAATTAAATTACGAGCAGTGGAGAGATATGCTGCGCCCAAACTGGGGACTGTACACCCCAGACGACCCCAAGGGCTTTGCCGGCAGGGTGCGCTCTCGGAGGATCTGCGGATTTAATGCATCGGATATCAGCAACAATATTCGCCGTTGCGAGCGGACGCAAAGCGATGTTCGCGCCGACGGCGTCGACCACTGCTATGCCGTATTTCAAATTGCGGGACGGTCAACGATCATGCAGAACGATCACGCTGTAACGCTGGCGGTGGGCGATGTCGCCCTCATCGATTCCGCCCGCCCCGTGACGTACGTCAACGATGGCCATGAACAATGGCTATCGTTGCAGTTGCCGCGCCATCCTCTGATATCGCACCTTGGATTCGAGCCGCGGGGTGACTCTCTTGGCCGTCAGGGAACGCGTGCCGGGCGCCTGCTCCACCAACTCATCATGGATACCGCGGAAGACGAGCGTTCGATGTCCGAGACGGTCGAGAACTTCATGCAATTCGCGGTCTACGATCTCATCGGCGCGCTATTCGTGCCGTCAAATCCGATGCCCGCCTCCTTTCAAGCGGATAGGCTGTTCCAGCGCATCTGCAATACCATCAGGGGTCGCTTCACCGATCCGGATCTCGGTCCGTGCGACGTGGCTGCCGAAGCGGGGATCTCGCTGCGTTACCTCCAGAAGCTCTTTACGGGGCAGAATTCAACCTGCAGTCATTTCATATATTCGGTTCGTCTAGATCACGCCGCGCGCCTTCTGCATCGCCGGAAACTGCTGGGCACAGGCCAAGCCGTCAGCGAGATTGCCTACGCTTGCGGCCTTCGCGACTATACAAATTTTGCCCGGAAATTTCGCCGTCGGTTCGGTCACTCGCCGGCGGCCCATGCGGCAGATTCCGGCTAGCTCGGACCCCTCCGAGATCGACAGCCAACTCGGATCAAGGAGCCGACGTCCCAGGTCATCTGCCACTCTGAGGTTTCGGTTTCGTACCAAATAAGGAGCACCACCATGCATTCGAAGCCACAGGGAGTCGCCACCATTGCCGGCGCATGCGAAGTCGACCGTGCTATCGCCAAGCTCGTTCTGGCTTTTGGTACTGATCCGGTTGCGCGCTGGATGTATGACGACCCGCATCAATATTTGATGCACATCCCTCGGCTATTCCGAGCCCTTGGAACAAACTCGTTCGAAGCAGGAGCGGCGCAACGCACCAGCGACGGCCTCGGCGTCGCGCTTTGGCTTCCACCAGGCCTTCATGGCGATAATGGCCGGCTTGACGCGATTATTGCTGAAAGCATTGCTGGTGAAAAGCATGCCGAGGTCGGCGTCGTCTTCGAAAGGACCGAACATTACCGACCGACCGAGCCTCATTGGTATCTGTCGCTCATCGGTGTCGAAGCTTTGGATCGGAACAAAGGATGCGGCGCCACCTTACTGCAGCACGGTCTTCGCCAATGCGATCGCGAGCACCGCCCGACGTACCTCTGGTCGTCGAACCCGCAAAATACTTCGCTTTACAAGAGGCACGGCTTCGAGATCTTAGATACGATCCAAGTCGGTTCGTCGCCTTCCATCTTTCCGATGCTGCGCCAGGCGCGCTGAAGATCGAACGGACGACAGAGCCTGAATCGGAGGCCGCCGCTGTGCCTCATGTCGGTCAAGACGCGGTTACCGATGTAACCACTTAAAACGAAAAATGCCGCTTAAGCGTAACCTGCTCCTGCCTAGTGTGACTCGTAGGCGGCCGCGCTTGCTGCAGCGGCGCAAGAAGAAGGTCGTTTAACATGATGTCAGCTTCCACGAGTTCCGGCGGCAGCTAGAATACAAGGCCGTGATGCGTGGCAGCCGTATCGTCTGTCGTTGCCGACCTTGGCTTCCCTCGTCAAAGACCTGCTCGGCTTGTGGCGTGGTGGTGGATGCCTTGCCGCTCGCGGTGCGGGAATGGGAGTGCGTGGCCTGTGGCGTTCACCATGATCGCGACGTGAACGCCGCCAAGAACCTGATGAAAATCGCCGTGAGTTCCACGGTGACAGCCCGTGGAGAGGATAGCTCTGACCTTGGCCTTGCGGTCATGGCGAAACTGGCCTCGGTGAAGCAGGAATCCAGCACAAAGCTACCTATGCGTAGGTTTGGTTAAGTCTGGGAGAACGGCGGGATTAGCCGTAGGCGTCGCTGGTGATGCCGTATTCCCGGTAGATCATCTCGCGGTCGCGGTCGGGAAACAGCCTGCACTTTGCCTGCGCCAGATGCAGGCTGACGGCTGCCGGCTCGCGGCCGCTGGCGAGAAGCTTTCGGATATCCTCCATATGGGTCAGCGGCTGGTGCTTGGGCGGAAGTTGTTCCAATGCAACCAGGGCGGTTGCCAAGGCCTCGGTGACGACCCATCCGTCGTGGCCCGTGATTCCTTTTTTCGGCATCAGCGCACCCTACCTGTTGTGGCGAAATGCATTGTAGCTCGATCCGACCGCAACCGCCATCTTTGGTCGCTCGCGCCGGCTTCACTCCACCTTGATGCCCGCAAATTGTGCGACTTTTGCCCACTTGTCGGTCTCATCCGACATCAACGCACCGAACGCGGTCGCAGAGCCGGGTAGCGGCTCGCCACAGATGGCTGCAAACCGCGTCCTCATCGCGGCATCCGCGAAGGATGCGTTGATCTCCTTGTTCAAACGCTCGACGATGTCGGGTGGCGTTTGCTGGGGCGCGGCAATGCCGTACCACTGGCTTGCTTCGTAGCCGGGCAGGGAACTCGCGACCGTCGGCAGGTCCTTGAGCACCTCGGCTTGCGATGCCGACGTCACCGCGAGCGCGCGCAACTTGCCGCTTCTGATGTAGTCGGTGGTTCCCGGCGCCGCGGCGAACAGGATCTGCACCTGGCCGCCGAGCAGATCGGACAGGGCCTGGCTCTGGCCGCGATAGGGGACGTGAACCATGTTGATGCCGGCGATCGCGTTGAACAACTCGCCGGCCATGTGCGGCGCGCTGCCCATGCCCGCCGAGGCCATGTTAATCTTGCCCGGATTTTCTTTGGCATAGGAGATCAGTTCGGTAATGTTGGACACGGGCACCGACGGATGCACCAGAACCACCATCGGCACGCGGATCACGCCGGCCACGGCGACGATATCGCGGAGAAAGACGTACTTCAGGTTCGGATAAAGCGTCGCATTAACCGCGTTGGGAACCGTGGCGAGCAGCAGCGTGTATCCGTCGGGCGCCGCATTGATGACTGCTTCGGTCGCGATGTTGCCGTCGGCGCCCGGGCGGTTTTCCGTGACGTAGGGCTGTCCGAGCCGCTGCGACAGCCATTGGCCTATCAAGCGTGCGGTGATGTCGACGCCGCCGCCTGCGGAAAATCCGGCGATGATGCGTACCGGCCGACTGGGGTATGGCGTTTGCGCGGGAGCCGGTCGCAGCAGCGCCGGCAGTGACGCCGCAGCGCCGGCGACCTTGAGAAATTCGCGTCGTTTCATGATCGCTTTAGCCCTGATTGTCGTGCCGTGATGCCCTTGGTTCAACCTGCGGGATCGTAGCCGTTCGGGGGTCGCGGTCAAACAGAGGATCGGCGTCCTCGCAAGGGCTGCGCCTCAATCGCTCACGGCAAAGAGTCCGGATTAACGCCGATCAAAGGCTGAGGACCTTGAGGAGGAACTCTGGGCTCCAGGTTGCGATCAGACGACGAGTTTTGACGCTTCCCTTGGCTTTGTGAGCGCGGACGAGGTCGAGAGCGAAGCGTCGAACGACGGCCATGTTCTTTGCGCCGTGCCCTTGTCGGTATCGGGAGAGATCGTCCTTGAACTGGACATCGAGGATCCAGTGCATGCTTTCGACGCCCCAGTGTCCGCGGATGGCGGCAGCGATGCGGTCGATGTCGAGCGGGGCGGAGGAGATATAGGTTCTGGTTTCGCGGGTTGTTTTGCCAGCCTGTTCGGTGGTGGAGTGGACCTGGATCAGGGTGGCGACGCCGGGGAAGCGTGGCTCGCCTGGATAGCGGCGGTCCGAGGCGATCCAATCGACTTTGGTGGAGGCGACATAGCGGCGGGTCTCTATGCGCCCATGGCCCTTTTCGACGGTGGTGATGGAGACGATCTCAGCGGGCGGGGCGGTTTTGAAGTAGTCGACCACATCGGCTTCGAGGGTCGGCTGATTGCCCTTGAGGGCGAGGACATAGTGGGCGGCGTGATCGAGGATTTTCTGAGCGATGTCGACCTGACAGCCCATGGCGTCGATGGTGACGACGGCGCCGGCGAGTTGGCCGGCCTGGGCTAGGGTGTCGAGCAGGTCGGGGATGGCGGTGATCTCATTGGTTTTTTCGGGCACGGAGAGTTGGGCCAGGGTGAGGCGGGCGTTGGTGGCGTAGGCGCTGAGAGTATGCAGGGCCTTGAGGCCCTTGGGCTTGTCATGGGTGCGCCGGGCCGTCTTACCGTCGATGGCGATGAAATCGTGCTTGTTGGGCCACATCGAAGCGACGAAGGCCTCAAAACAGCGGGCGAAGAGGGCGCACGGGACGCCGTGATGGAAGTCGCTGAATCGACGCAGGAAGGTCAGGTGGTGCTCAGCCCAGGACACGATCGCCTCGAAGTCGTCGCAGCTGGCGATTGTGGCGCAGGTCACCAAGAGCAGCACCTCCTTGAGTGGATAGGCCACCCGCCAACTCTCACGATCATCGTTGATCTCGGCGAAATGCTGCAACAGCAGCGCCAGCCGGGCCGGCGCAAACACAGGTTCTGACGTCATGGTCATCGGCGGCTCCAGCGAATCAGGAGCCACCACGGAATCACATCCGGGCAGTCAACCTCAAATCGCCGTTAACCCGGACGCAGCGCCGTGCTCAATCGCTGGACGCAGCTTGACGGCACCTGCAACTCCGGCGAACCTGCACCGATTGTGTTTCTCCTTTAGCAAGCAAGTCTCGCTCCTTTAGAAAGCAAGTCTCGATGCATCACCTCAGGCTCGTGCTGCGGGCGTCCGTTCTTGCCGTGTTGCTTCTGCAGGGTTGGGGCTGCGCCATCTGCTTCGCGCAAGGCAGCAGCGGCGGCAGTATCGGCAATGACGATAAATCGGTATCGGGCACCCGCAACATCGAGCCCGAGCGCTCCTCGCGCCGGAGCACGAGTGAACCCGAAGCGCGGCGGGCGCCGGCACGTGGCGGTGGCGTTTCGCGATTCGACGGCGCCTGGATGTTCGTCGTGGCGGGGTGCAGGTCCGGCAACGTCGCGGGTGTTATTGCCGGAGGCAGGCTCAGCGTGCCCAACGGCGGCGGATCAGTCGGCCCCAGTGGCGCGTTGCGCGCTGTCGCTGCGGCGAATGGCTTGACGACCATTGCGTCCGGCCATCTTTCGGGTGCCGGCGGCAGCGGCGTCTTCTCACGCTCCGACGGCTGCACCGGCCGCTGGACTGCAATGAAGCAGTAGGATGCCATACCAATTCGTGTCGCGCGCTCGGCCTGAATTCCGGATCGCGGATCTCTCTCTTAACTTTCTGCGCAGAGTGTAATGTGAATCTTGCGACCCGGTTCTCGCCGTGTGCCTGCGATGACAAACACGAGGCGTACGTCATTGCGGGAATAAAACGGGATGACCCGCCCACTGGAGCGCATGCATGCGATTTCTCACCTTCATCTACCGGTTCGTCTCGAACTTCGCGTTTCTGGCGGTGGTCTACTTTAGCCTCAACTATATCGAGAAGTATCAGAACCGCGCGGTGCTTGCGATCGTCGTGCTGGTCTATGCCGGCATGCGCGCCGGGTCGGCGCTGCGCTCGTTCTACTTCTACCAGAAAATCGAGCGGCTCGAAATCGAGGCGCGCCACCTCGTGAGTATGATCGGCGAGGGACCAAGCAGGCCGGCTTCGCGCAAGCAGATCGTTGCCGATGTGAGCCTGCTGCGCCGCGACGGCGAAATCAAATCCTACATCGATCTGTTCTTCCTGGCCGCCGTGGTGTTGCTCTGCGTCTCCAAGATCGTGACGGATTGAGCCTAAGCGCGTCCGTCTGAAAAAGGCTTCGCGAGCCTCCCTCGCTCGATAACGCATCAAGGCAGCAGGCGCTTCGCGAGCTCCTCGAACAGCATTCGGTTGCCGGCCGCGGAAAAATGGTCGTCGCCGAGGATGTAAAGATTCTCGTACCAATCCTTCTGGCTGTCGGCGACCCCGAAGAAGGCCGGAAACAGGTTGATGAATGCCTTGCACCGGCCGGGACAGAAGTCGCGCCACAGCTTGACCTGCCTGCTGTCGCGGTCGTTCTGCGCAATCTGCTGCGCCCAGGGATAGACCACGATGGTCAGCGGAATGCCGCGGCTTGCCAACAGGTCGGACAGTTTTGTCATGTTCTCCAGTGATCGCGCGATCCCGCCTTTGACGCCGAGCGGCCGGTATCGGGCGGGATCGGGATTCGGCGTGGTCCAACCGATCCGGTCGTGATCGTGCTCGATCGCCCTGCGCCGATTACCCGATGCCGACTGGATCCAACGCTTGAGCGCGATGCGGACGCGGTTGGTGACGACGAAATGGTCGATGAAGAAATCGCGCTTCGGCGGTCCCGCTGGCGAATAGGTGCCCGGCGGGGCGGTGCACAATTTCTGGTGGTTGGGGTCGTCGTCGATGCAGAAATACGATGTCGCTTCGTCTTCCACGTCCGAGCTGTCGGACAACAGCACGACCTCGTCGAACTGCAGACCGTGGTCGAGCAGGTATTTCACCTTCTTGTAGTAGATGCTGGGTGAATAGGACGCGACGCCGGCATCGAGGAATTCGATCTTCTGCTCGCGTTGCTGCCCGGCGCGGTTCAACAGTCCGAAGAAGGAGTCCTCGTAAGGCATGCCGATGGCTTCGGTGAAGGAATTGCCGATCAGCAAGATCCGGCGTGAGCTTCCTTTCAAGGGTACCTCGCGCACCGATCCGTCCTTGAATCCGAGGCTATTGGTGAACAGGGGATAGCGCGCCTCGCCCCAGACGTCGTAGCCCTCGAAATTCGGAGCCAGGTCATGATCGTAAACGGGATTGGCGACGCGCGCCGAGCGCTCGCGCTCCTGTCCCGTGGTGTAGGCGGAATAGACAAAATCGAAGATCAGAAACAGCGCGAGGCAGTACAGGACCAATGCCGAATTGACCAGGAGCTGCCTTGGCGTGAACCAGGCCCTTAACGCAGCGATCCGGGGCTGCGAAGTAAATCCGTCCGGCATCGGTTCCTTCTTACTTGATAGCCGGCTCTCCCGCCGCTATCCGGTGCTCCGGACCCCGGCGGGCGAGCCAAAATTGGCCCAGAAAACCCGCGACCTTACGGCTTGTACCTGATAAAGCACGGCGGATATCGAACAAGGTTCTTGTCGACAGTTGTGATGAAGCAGTCAACTCACGAAAGTTTCACGCGGGAAGAGGCGGCGCTTCCCGGTTCTGATCGCACATTCGGACTGGTGATGGCGGCCGCGCTTTCCGCGGTGAGCGTTTTGAACGGCTGGCATCTCGGCCGCCTGTGGCCGTGGACGTCGGTCGCCGCCGTGGTGTTTCTGCTCGCGGCGTGGCTTAGGCCGTCGGCGCTTCATCCGCTCAACCTTGTTTGGCTCAAGCTCGGCTTGATCCTGCATCGGGTTGTCAACCCGATCGTGATGGGGCTTCTGTTCTACGGCACGATCTACCCGACGGGACTCGCGATGCGCATGCGGGGACGGGACCTGTTGCGGCTGAAGCGCGATCCATCCGCCGACAGCTATTGGATCGCGCGCCCGCCGGGCCCCGCGCCGGAAACGATGAAAGACCAGTTTTGATGATGGATTTTGTCGCCGAGTTGTGGCGCTTCATGCGCGTACGCAAGAAATTCTGGTTGCTGCCGATCCTGATCATGATGGTGGTGTTCGGCGGGCTGGTCGTGTTGACCAAGGGAACCGTGTTCGCACCGTTCATCTACACGCTGTTCTGATCATCGATGCGCATTCTCGGCATATCCGCGTTCTACCACGACAGCGCCGCCGCGCTGGTCGAGGACGGCCGGGTTGTCGCAGCCGCCCAGGAGGAGCGCTTTACCCGCAAGAAGCACGACGCGTCGTTTCCAAGCAACGCGATCAGCTATTGCCTGGAAGCCGCCGGAACCAGCCTTTCCGATATCGATCACACCGCCTTCTACGACAAGCCGTTCCTGAAATTCGAGCGGCTGCTTGAAACCTATATCGCGCTGGCGCCGCACGGCTTCCGCTCCTTCCAGATGGCGATTCCGCTCTGGCTCAAGGAAAAGCTGTTCCAGAAAAACCTGCTGCGCAAGAAACTGAACGAGTTCGACGAGGATTTCGACCCTGGCAAATTATTGTTCACCGAACATCATCTCAGTCATGCCGCGTCGGCGTTCTTTCCGTCGCCGTTCGAAAAGGCCGCGGTGCTCACCATGGACGGCGTCGGCGAATGGGCGACGACCTCGGCTGCGATCGGCGAGGGCAACGCCCTTGAAATCTTCCAGGAGATTCACTTTCCGCATTCGCTCGGCCTGCTTTATTCGGCGGCGACCTATTACACCGGCTTCAAGGTCAACTCGGGCGAATACAAGGTGATGGGGCTCGCGCCATACGGCGAACCCAAATACGCAAAGCTCATGCTCGACAACCTGGTCGACCTCAAGCCGGACGGCTCGTTCCGGCTCGACATGTCCTATTTCGATTATTGCACCGGCCTCACCATGACCAACGAGCGGTTCGAAAAACTGTTCGGCGCGCCCGTGCGCGGCTCCGACCAGTTGTTGACGCCGTTCCACATGGATGTCGCGGCCTCGATCCAGGCCGTGCTAGAGGAGGCGGTGTTGCGGCTGACGCGCAGCCTTGCCGGCCGCACCGGCGCCCGCAATCTGTGCCTCGCGGGCGGGGTGGCGCTCAATTGCGTCGCCAACGGCAAGGTGCTGCGCGACGGCAAGTTCGAAAACATCTGGATTCAGCCGGCAGCGGGCGACGCCGGCGGTGCGGTCGGCGCGGCGCTCGCCGCCTATCACCAGTTCAAGGGGCAGCCGCGCAGCGTTGCCGTCGGCGACGGCATGGCGGGCGCGTTCTTGGGCCCAGAGTTCTCGCAAGCCGAGATCGAGCGCAGGCTCAGCGCGGCTGGCGCGCATTTTTCGATTCTCAGCGAAGACGAGATGATCGCACAAACCGCGAAGGCATTATCGGACCAGCTCGCGGTCGGCTGGTTCCAGGGCCGCATGGAGTTCGGGCCGCGCTCGCTCGGCGCGCGCTCGATCCTCGGCGACCCGCGCTCGGCTGCCATGCAGAAGAATCTGAACCTCAAGGTCAAATACCGCGAAAGCTTCCGCCCCTTTGCGCCGGCCGTGCTGCGCGAGGACGTCGCAGCATGGTTCGAGCTTGATTGCGACAGCCCCTACATGCTGATCGTCGCCGATGTCAGAGAAGACAAGCGGCGCGCGATGAGCGCGGAACAACAGGCGCTGTTCGGCATCGACAAGCTCAATATTGCCCGCTCGGAAATCCCGGCCGTGACCCATGTCGACTATTCCGCCCGTATCCAGACCGTGAGTGCTGTGACCAATCCGCTGTTCCATCGCCTGCTCACGCAATTCAAGGCGCTGACGGGATGCCCGGTAGTGGTCAACACCAGCTTCAACGTGCGCGGCGAGCCGATCGTCTGCACGCCGCAGGACGCCTTCCGCTGCTTCATGGGCAACGAGCTCGACCTGCTCGTGATCGGCAACTGCCTGCTGCGGAAATCGGAACAAAACCCCGCGCTCAAGCAGGACTATAGCTCGGCCTTTGAACTGGATTAGCGCCTGTAGGTACCAGCCGCTTGTGACTGATCCCAAGGCTGATCTGGCGGCAGCTAATCCACAGGGATGGTCCCTGGAGCGGTCGCCGCTTGAAACTTGACCATCTGATCGCCTCGACCAGCTTATTTCTTGCTGTCGCTGTCGGCACGGTGTCGGCGCGGCCGGCAGGGCCGGCTGCCGACTTCAAAATCGATCCCGAGCACACCGCTACGTCGCCGGACGGCACGACAACGATCGAACAATACGCCAAGATCGCTTCGGACGGCGACTACACCTGGCAGTTCTGGGCGCGCCGCCCGAACACGCTGACTTTGCTCAAGCCGGAGCAACCCGACTACGCGGCGGGCTTCAGGTTCACCAACGATTCTCGATGGCTGGTGCGAATGCAAAAGACCGGCTCCGGCGAAGCGAGCCTATATTGGTATCGATTGGGTCCGCAGGGGTTCGTTGCCGCAACCTCGAAGCCGCTCGATGGCTGGCGATCTGCAAACAGGCACGTTCGACGTGCCGCCGGATTTCCTGAACAACAACGCGAAGGCGATCGCTCCCGAGTGAGCACGCGCGGCGCAATCAGCCGCTAAAGCGCGATGACTATGGTTCGCCATCGCGCTCTAGCCTTCTGTTTTGAGTATGATCTTTTCGGAAAACCGGCATCCACTTTTCCGAATCATGCTCTAGCGCTTCCTGAGACTGGCAACCCGGACCTGGGCGCCGCCGGGCGTGCTGGCGTGCACCTGATGCCTGGCCGAGGACCGGCCGCCATGCGCGAAGTGCCGGCTTGCGTGCGGCCTCGCGCCGCCG
Source organism: uncultured Alphaproteobacteria bacterium (assembly GCA_963822795.1). Lineage (GTDB taxonomy): Bacteria > Pseudomonadota > Alphaproteobacteria > Rhizobiales > Xanthobacteraceae > Bradyrhizobium. The sequence goes on along the minus strand of CAWGJM010000046.1, from coordinate 449,913 downwards.
GAGGAGTGACGATCAGCCGTCGGCGACGTTGTCTCGGCTTCGAACGATTCGGCATGATGGACGTCGGAGGGCAGGGACTGAAACGCCACGCGCACTTTTTCCGGAAGCTGGAACAGGCTCGCGGCTGGAACCGGCAGCGTCGGCGCGGCATTCTGCTGGGGTACCGACGGCTCGCGCGGCCACGGCGCTTCGCGCGGCAACGGAACGCCATGGAGCCGCCTCACGCGCTCGAACGGTTCGGCCGACAGCAGCAACTCTGCGTCCGCAGCGTCGAAATCCGATAGCGCAGGTGCTGCGAGCGCGTCGGCCTCGGCAAATGTGAAATTCGGAACCTTTGGCCAACGCGCGATCGGCACATTTTCCGACGGCGGATGCATGCGCCACTCTTGCGGCTCGGTCGGCGTTGCGGGCCGCTCCGGCGTTGCGGGCACGACCTGCACGATGTGGTAGCCGCGTGCCTTCAGCTCATGCAGGATCTTCGGCAAGGCCGCGACCGTGCGCGCCTGAATGTCGTGCAAAAGCAGAATGCCCTTGCCATAGGCCTCGAGCCGCTTGATCGCGAGCTCGTAGACCCGCTGCGGCGGAATATGGCGCCAATCGTCGGCCAGAAAATCGGCGCTCCAGACCTGGATACCCTTGGAGGCCAGATAGTCCTCGGCGCCCCGCGCGCGAAGCAGGCCCGGGAAGCGCAAGAACGGCGCCATCACCGAGGAATTGGTAAGCGCGGCCGACACCGATGCGATGCCGTCGTCGATCTCCTGCGTTTCCTTGTCGATCGGCATCCTGTCGAAGGTCAGCGGATGATGCTGGGTGTGGGTGCCGATGTTGTGGCCGGCAGCGGCGAGCTTGCGCACGCCTTCCGGACTGGCGAGCGCCTGCTGACCGATGGTGAAGAAGGTCGCCTTGACGCAATTATCAGCGAGGATCTGCAACACCTGGTTGCTGTTGCGCGGCAACGGGCCGTCGTCGAAGGTCAGCACAACCTCGTGGTCCCGCAGCGGCAGCGTCTCCGGGTACTGCATGGTGCCGATTCGCGGATGCTCGCGGGGATCGACCACGATCGTTCGCGAGGTGCCGATCGCGTCGGGATGGCCCGGACAATTGTCGTCCGCAGCTGCCTGCGCGGCGAAGCAAGCACACGCGCCGAACCACAGGATGCTCCACAACCCCAAGGGGGTACTGAACAAACGACTACCGAACAAACGGCTACCGAACAAACGACTACCGAACATGAAGCACCGTCTGCATTCCCACTCCGTCCGGATGATTACCCGCCGCGCGATGAATGCAGCGTTAACCATCCGGCTTCCACACAGTTTCAGATCAGGGAGTCCCCTCAAAGTCAACGCCAGGACCCGTCGGCACCACATGCACGACGTGAAAGTCGTGATCGCGCAAATAACGCAAAAATGCCGGCAACATCGCGGCCGTTTGCGCCTTCGGGTCGTGCAGCAGGATAATTCCCCTGCCGGCAGCCCGCAGGCGGTTGATCAAGAGGCTCAGTTCCTGCTTCGGCGTCATCCGGTTCCAGTCGCTGGCCCACAGGTCAGCTCCGAACACGACGATACCGCGCGACTGCAACAGGTCGAGCGTCGCCGGCGTCGACTCGAAGCCGGGAAAGCGGAAGAACGGCGTCGATGGAATGGGAGTAGCGACCCGGTGCAGCGCCATCTCGTCGGCCTCGATGCCGCGGTCGATCTGCTCGACGGCCTCGACCGGCTTGATCCGCATCAGGCTCGGATGCGACCATGAGTGATGGCCGATCGTGTGTCCTTCCAGAGCGATCCGTCGTAACAGCTCCGGATGCTCCGACGCCGGCTTGCCGATCACGAAAAAGGGTCGCGCACACGCACTCCGCCGCGAGCGCGGCCAGGATCTTCGGCGTAGTCGGAGGCGACGGGCCGTCGTCGAAGGGTGAGTACGACTTCGTGGTCCCGGAGCGGCAGCGTCTGGGGAAAGCTCTTCAGGCCGACGCGCGGAAAGGAGACGGCATCGACGGCAAGAGTCCGCGAGGTGCCGAGCATGTCCTTGCGCGGGCACTCGGCCGCCCGCGCCAACGTCGCTCCCGTTAGCGAGATCACGAGCGCCAGCGCCGAAGCGCGGATCAGATTTCGGGGCAGGTCACGCCGACGCATCTTTTTAACATTGCGCTTGGTCTTGCCTATTGGGTAACTGCGGGAACCGGCAACTCAAACGAGTTGAACGCTGAAGTCAAACCGGCGAGGCGCGCCATGGCCGAACATCTGGATGCTGTCCACTCCACTGAGGCGCCGGTGCTCGAGCGGCTTCCGATGCGCGACGAAGATGGCAAAATTCGCCCTGAGTTCATCGAGGCGATCACGCGGGCGATCGAGGCGCGCGATACGACGTTGCTACGCGCGGCGGTGGCGGAACTGCACGAGGCCGACCTCGGCGATCTGATCGAGGCGCTGGGGGCGGAAGACCGCGTCAGCCTGGTGGAACTCACCGGCACGGATTTCGACTTCTCCGCCCTGAACGAGGTCGACGAAGCCGTCCGCGAGGAGATTCTCGAAGAGCTCGAGCCGGAGACGGTCGCGGAGGGCGTGCGCGAGCTTGAAAGCGACGACGCCGTCGAACTGCTCGAGGTGCTGGACGAGAAGGAACAGGATGAAATCCTCGACAAGCTGCCGCCGTCCGAACGCGATGCGCTCGAACGCAGCCTCGACTATCCGGAAAATTCCGCCGGCAGGCGGATGCAGACCGAGTTCATCGCGGTGCCGCCGGACTGGACCGTGGGGCGCGTGATCGACTACATGCGCGAGACGCCGAACTTGCCTGGGCGCTTCTACGAGATCTATGCGGTCGACTTCGCCCAGCATTGGCAGGGCGCGGTGGCGCTGGATGCGCTGTTGCGCTCGCGCCGCCCGGTACCGCTCGCCGACCTCATCGACGAAGACCGCCGCCGCGTCTCGGTGATGGACGACCAGGAGGAGGTGGCGCGGCTATTCGGCAAATACAATCTGGTCGCCGCCCCCGTGCTCGATACTGAGAGCCGGCTGGTCGGCGTCATCACCATCGATGACGTGGTCGACGTGATCGAGGAAGAGGCGGACGAGGACCTAAAAGCGCTCGGCGGCGTCACCAGCGACGAAGAGCTGTCCGACAAGGTCTGGACCACCGCCAGGGGCCGCTTCAACTGGCTCCTGGTCAATCTCGCCACCGCGTTCCTGGCGTCCTCGGTGCTCGGCCTGTTCGAGGAGCAGCTGCAAAAAATGGTGGCGCTCGCGGTGTTGGCGCCGATCGTTGCAAGCCAGGGCGGCAATGCAGCGACCCAAACCATGACGGTCGCGGTGCGGGCGCTGGCGACCCGCGAACTCAGCTCGCATAACGCGCTTCGTGTCGTGATCCGCGAAGGCATGGTCGGGCTCGTCAACGGCATCGCCTTCGCACTCATCACCGGCGTTGCCGCGGTGGCCTGGTTCAGGATTCCCGGGCTTGGGGTCGTGATCGGACTTGCGATCATCTGCAACCTCGTTGCCGGCGCGCTCGGCGGCATTCTGATCCCGATGGTGCTGGAGCGGGTGCGTGCCGATCCGGCCGTGGCCTCCGGCACCTTCGTCACCACCGTCACCGACGTGGTCGGCTTCTTCTCCTTCCTCGGCATCGCCACCGTCTGGTTCGGGCTGAAATAGCAAGACAATACAATGGTTTTTATCGTTAATCGGGCCTTAACGTGCATCGGCGATGATCCCTCGCATTAGGGGATAGACCATGCAGCGCTTGCGGCTGAAAGCGGACGGACGAATTGTCGAATTGCGGGACGGCCAGGAGTTCCCGCTGGCACCCACGTTCGCTGCTGCCACCGAGACCGGAACTCCTGAGGTGCGCGACCTGCGCCGCCGCGCCCGTCTGACGCAACAGGAGTTCGCAGCAAGACTCGGCGTACCCGTCGAAACCATCCGCAACTGGGAGCAGGGCAAGCGGGCCCCCCGCGGCCCGGCGCGCGCGCTGCTCGCCGTCATCGCGCATGACCCGGAAACGGTGTTTGCCGCGCTGGCCAAATCCTGACCGGCCAAATCCTGGCCGGCCAAGTCCTGATCCGCAAAACCTATCTCGTAAACTTGGCGTGATCTCGCAATTCCGTTGGCAGCACGCTGCCGGCGCGACATAATGCGGCCGGATCGGTCAGAGTATTGAACTCATGCAATTCGTCGAGGCTAACGGCGCAAAGATCCCGGCGATCGGGCTTGGCACCTGGGAGCTGCGCGGCCGCAGTTGCGCGCGCATCGTCGAGCAGGCGCTGAAATTCGGTTACCGCCATATCGATACCGCGCAGGTCTATGAGAACGAGCGGGAGGTCGGCGAGGGCTTGCGCGCATCAGGAATCCGCCGCGACGAGGTGTTTGTAACCACCAAGGTCTGGACCACGCATTTCGCTCCGCACGATCTCGAACGCTCCGCCAAAGAAAGCCTGGTCCGCCTGCGCATGACCGACGTCGACCTGTTGCTGCTGCACTGGCCCAATCCGCATGTGCCGCTGGCGGAGACGCTGGGCGCGCTGGCGAATGCCAGGAAGCTCGGTCTCGCGCGTCACATTGGCGTTTCGAATTTCACCGTCGCCTTAATCGAGGAGGCGGTCAAAGCCTGTTCGGAACCTCTGGTGTGCGATCAGGTCGAGTACCATCCCTATCTCGACCAGACCAAGGTGAGGGAGGGCTGCGCGCGCAACGGCATGGCGCTGGTCGCCTACAGTCCGGTCGCAAAAGGCAAGATCAAGAACGATGCGACGCTGTTGCGGATCGGGCGCGCCCATGGCAAGAGCCCGGCGCAGATCTGCCTGCGCTGGCTGGTGCAGCAGAACGTCGCGGCGATCCCACGCACCTCGCGCATCGAACGGCTGTCGGAAAATATCAATGTCTTCGATTTCGAGCTGTCCGAAGACGAGATGGGCCAGATCTACGCCATGACAAGCGCCAGGGGCCGGCTGACCGACTTTGGATTCGCACCGAAATGGGATTGAGCCTATAGCTTTAGCGGCTATGTTAAGGGCAGGGGACGGTAGCGAGTATCGATGCAAAACGATGGAAGTTCGGCAGTTCATTCGACCGGACGTCGCGGTATCGGCGATTGTGCATCTGTCGGTGTTGGCACTGGTGATTCTATTCACCGAGGTGCATCCGTTCGGTTCGGTGACCGCAGAGCCGATTGCGGTCGATCTTGTCACCTCCGATGAGGTCGACAAGCAACCCGATCCGACCCCAAGCCCGACACCGACCCCACAGCTGTCGCTGCCCGACCTGAAGTTTTCGACGCAGCCGGAGACGCCCAACGCGGCATCGCAGCCGGCAAGCCCGCCGTCACGGCAGAAGCAGCTGGCACAGGAGAAACAGCAGGCAGCCCCCAATCGCCAGGAGGCCGCGGCCCAGCCGCAGGCGCAAGCCGCGCCTCAACCGCAGCCAAAGGCAGCACCGCAACCGTCGCCTGCGCCGTCACCGCCGCCGAGCTATGCGCCACCCGCGCCGGATATCACCGTCAAATATCACGTGATGCTCGGCCTGCCCGAGGACCTGTCGGCAGCACCGCCGAATTCGGCCGGCAAGCCGGACGATTTCGATGCCACGGCCTCGAGCGCCGCCGACCTCTCCTCCAGCGTGATCGGGAAGTTCCGCAGCCATCTCAAGACCTGTTCGAAATTGCCGGCCTCGGTCGCGCCCACCGACCACATCATGGTCAAGCTGCGCGTGCTGATGACGCCAGACGGCCGGCTGGCGTCGCAGCCGCAGGTCGGCGGCGGCAGCGCAGACATGAAAGCTTTCGATCTCGTGAAAAGCGCGATCGATGGGCTGCAGGCCTGCCAGCCCTACACGATGCTGCCGGCGGATCGTTACGGCGAATGGAGGGTGCTCGATCTCACCCTCACGCCGCGGGATTTTTCGAGCGCGGGCCAGCTTTAGCCTGATCTCCGCGCAAACGCGTTCCGCGTTTGTTGGCAACGGGAAGACCGGTGCCCACTTTGCGCTAACGCGGCCCTTCGGGTCCGGATCATGTCTAGCTCTCCATCGCGCGCCAGGCATTGGAGGCGAATTGCCGCCGCCAGGTCACGATCACCACCAAGGCCGTGGTGACGAACAGGACCCACGGGCTGATGAACCACCCGAGATAGCCGAGCGCGAAGAAGAACGCGCGCTGGCCGCGGTTCAAATGCCGTCGCGCCGCTTCGAACAGACGCGTGGTGCGCATCACATGCGCCTGCGCCTCCGGCGTATCGCGCTGGGAGGCCGGCGGCGTCGCACCCAACAGGATGGCGACATAGTTGAATAGCCGGTAGGACCAGGCGAATTTGAAGAAGGCGTAGACAAACACCAGGATCAGGCCGATGCATTTGAGTTCCCACAGCGCTGGCGACGGGCTGAGATCGACCGGCAGCTTGGAGAGCACGGCGAGCGCGTCGCTGGTCGCGCGCAACAGCGCCAGCCCGCCGCCGATCGCGAGCAGGCTGGTGGAGGCAAAGAACGCCGCGCCGTTCTGCAGCGAGGCCATGATCTGCATGTCGACCATCCGCGTCTCGCGATCGAGCATGCGCCTGATCCAGACCTCGCGATAGACGTTCATCCGCGCCGACAGGCTGTCGCGGCCGTAGGCGGTATGCTCCAGCGTGATGGCGTAAACCAGCCATTCGAAGATGAAGAAGCCGACCGCTAGAATGTCGAGCGAATACGAACCCATGCTCTCGTCCTTTCGAGCGTTTTCCAGCGAGGTGGGCACCGGTTCGCGTAAGAGAACGCGTCGAATCAAAAAACTAGCGCCTCCGTTCCGATACAATCGGAAACGGAAGCGGCTCTAGCGCGACGTATTGAAGCGCTGACGCTCATTGTGGCAGGATAATTTGTCAAAGAGGATATTTGCGGGATGACTTTGAAGCTTGTGATCGGCAACAAGAACTATTCGTCATGGTCGATGCGGCCGTGGCTCGCCATGCGCGCGAGCAACATCGCCTTCGACGAGGTGTTGATCCCGCTCTATACCGACGACAAGGCGGACAAGGAGCGGATCCTTGGCTTCACGCGCTCGGGCAAGGTGCCGGCGCTGATCGACGGCGACATCACGGTGTGGGATTCGCTTTCGATCATCGAATACGCCGCCGAGCGCTTTCCGGAGGCAAGGCTGTGGCCCGAGGACCGCGTGCTGAGGGCGCATGCGCGTTCGATCTCCGCCGAGATGCATTCGGGCTTCCTGCCGCTGCGCAACGAGTGCGGCATGAACCTGCATCGGCCGATCCGCGCCGTCGCGTTGTCTGCGGATGCCCGCGCCAATGTGGCGCGGATCGAGCAGATCTGGATCGAGTGCCGCGAGCGCCATAGCCGGCTCGGGCCGTTCCTGTTCGGGAAGTTCAGCGCGGCGGACGCCATGTTCGCGCCCGTGGTGCATCGCTTCCGCACCTATGCGATTGAGGTAGCGCCGCAGGCGCAAGCCTATATGGATACCATGATGGTGCAGCCTGCCTTTGCGGAGTGGACCAAAGCGGGGCTTGCCGAGACGCTTCTGATTGAGCGCTTCGAGGCCGTCTGAGTTTTACGACGCGACTATGACGGCATTCGCGGCTTGACGGATCGGGACGAACACGTCTGAATCCGGGATCGGCGATGCGGATTTTTGAACAGAGGAAATGGCCATGGGAATTCTCAATTCGTTGGAAAATTCACCGGCGCTCAGAAGCGCACTCGGCCAAATCGGCGCGGCGGTGCTGCCGGTCGTGATGAGCGAAGTGATGGGCACCGGTAGTCAGGGCGGGCTGAATGCGATCGTCGCCAAGCTGCAGCAGGCCGGCCTTGGCGATCAGGTCAAATCTTGGATCGGGAACGGCCAGAACCTGCCGATCACGGCGGATCAGCTGCGCCAGGTGTTGGGAAGCGACACTGTCAAGCAGATGGCGGCCAAGTACAACATCCCCGTCGATCAGTTGACGGAGATATTGGCCCACCAACTGCCAATTGCGGTCGATCACGCAAGCCCCGACGGTAAACTTCCGCATTCGGCCTGATGGCGTCAAAAAAACGCCGGTTTCGCACCTCGGCGTGATTCGCGCCGGAACCGACAACATCGCTCCATCGCATTGAAAATAATAAAGAATTCGCCCGTTTGCCATGTCGGGATACCGCTGGCCAATTTGCGACGGCGCATGCTATAAGCCAGCGGTTTTCCAGCCGGCCGCGCAGCGGGACCGTGGTGCGGGCCGGCATCTTGCGTGATGGAGAGGGCGTTGAAGCACAAATTCCCTGTTGGAGCGGCCGTGTACTTTACTGCGAGCAATGTTTCGCGTCCGGCCGCCACCGGTACCTATGAGATCATCCGGCAGCTTCCGACCGAGGGCGACGATTGCCAGTATCGGATTAAGAGCTCGACTGAGGCTTTTGAACGGGTCGCCAAGGAAAGCCAGCTCGCTGTCTCTTAAAAGTGCACTATCTGTCCGATTGTGGCCAAGGGAACTGCCTAGGGAACTGCGCCGACCGCATGGCGAGGTGGATTTTAATCCGCACGTCGTTAAAAGGCCCGTTGGCCGAGTTACGCTGCTCATCTTCGAGTGCACGGAATAGCGTTCAATTTGGCAGAATGCCCTCTATGCTGCGTGCGGGATATCGCATGGACTGGTCATGAATTGGACTTGGGCAACATCGCTCGACCAGGTCTGGCGTACGCCGGCCTTTCCGATGTGGCTGACATTGGCCGCCGGCGGATTTTTTGGGATCGTCGTTTTGGTCACACTGTTGCGTGCCGAAAAATCAGTCGCTAACGGCGCACTCACGGTGATCACGCTGGTCGCGGTTGGTATTGCGGTTGCGGCCACCATGCGCGGATACGGTCCGGCGGCCCGCAGCGCTTCGGGCGAGACCGGACCCTCGCCCGCGGTCGGTGCCGCAATGCCGGCGCTGTCCTGCATCGACGATTTCGCCGGCGATGCGGTGCTGTCGGCGTGCGAGAAGAAGCTATTCGGATCCGCGGAGTCCGCGGCTGCAGCCGTGAGCTATGCGGCGTACCAGATCTCGCGGCTGACCGCGCTCGGCAATGTCGCGGCCGCCAACCAGGCCATGACGCCGGAACTCCAAGCGCTGCGGCGCGCGGTGGAGCGCGACCGCTACGGATTGATGGCGCAGGCGCTGCAGGCGAGGGACGGTTGCACGTCGACCGCATGCGCGGCCTTCGGCTCCATGATCGACAGCCGCCAGCTCGCGGCCAACATGGACGAGCATACGTATGACGGCCTGGTCGCCCGCTACGCCGCGTCGTGGAACGCGTCGTCGCCGGCGGCTGCGGTGCCGGTCGCCGGGCTCGGCCCGTCGGTGCCGACGGGCAAGCCCACCAATGCCGATTTTCCGAGCGCCGCCTCGACCCCGCCGGTCAGCATCATGACGCCGGAGCCGCCATTGCCCCAGCATTCGCCGCCGGCGGCAGCGAACGCTTCGATTCAGCCGCCTCGTCAGTCTCCGGGCCCCGCGGCCGTCACAAAGAAGCCGGTTCCGCCGAAACACGAACCTGTGGCATCAGCGCCTGTGCAAATCTCACCCGCGGCACCCGCACCGGCGGCCGCGAACGATTGATCCTTGTCGCCGCCGCCGCTAAAGCGCGATAGCTTCGGATTCGAATCGCTATCGCGCTTGAGCTTGTTGTTTGGGCATGTTCGTCTCGGAAAACCGGCGTCCCCTTGCGCTAACGCGGCCCTTCGGGTCCGGATCATGCTATAGTTTCGATAAATCATGTCGCTTCACCTGATCAAGCTTGCCGTGGGTTGCGAGTCCGTCAAGGAGCTGAAGGGCTGGGTCGCCGAACGCATGAAGACAGCCAAGAAGAAGGGTCTTCCGCTGCGTCACGTCCACATCACCCGGATGACGCCGAAGCGGGTCGACGAGATCCTCGCTGGCGGTTCGCTCTACTGGGTGATTCGCGGCGAAATCGCCGTGCGAGAGAAGATCGTCGCGATCGAGCCGTTCCGCGACAAGGACGGGATCGGCCGCTGCCGGCTGGTGATGCAGCCCAAGGTTATCGCGGTATCGCCGCGGCCGATGCGGCCGTTCCAGGGCTGGCGCTATCTTACCGAGGATGCCGCGCCGCCCGACCTCGGCAAATCGACGGCGAAAAGCGTTGCGGCGATGCCGGAACCGATGCGGCGCGAGCTGCGCGACCTCGGATTGCTTTAAAGCGCCATAGCGAATTGCTCTCGCGCCTTGACCGGTATCCGCTTTAGGCCAGCTGGGCCTTTCGGTTTTGGATCAGGCTCTAGACCTTAATATTGTCAATCAGTCGGGTCTTGCCGAGCCTGGCCGCGACCAAGATCCGCAGCGGCCCGTCCTTGGCGGAAGCGACGCTTTCCAGCGTCTCGGCGTGGCGGACTTCGAAATAGTCGAGCGCAAACCCCGCCGCAGTGACCATTTCGGCGCCGCCGGCCATGGCGGCAGCGATGTCGCCGCCGCCCTGCAGCCGCCGCGCGCTTTGCTTCAGGCCGCGGTAGAGTTCGCTCGCGACGCGCCGTTCCTCGCTCGACAGATAGACGTTGCGGGAGGACATCGCGAGGCCGTCGCGCTCGCGCACCGTGCGCGAGCCGATCACCTTGACGCCGAGGTCGAGATCCCCCGCCATCCGCGTCACCACCCGCAATTGCTGGAAATCCTTTTCGCCGAAAATCGCAACATCCGGCCTGACTTGCGTGAACAGCTTGCCGACGACGGTGGCGACGCCACCGAAGAAATGCGGCCGGAAGCGATCCTCCAGGCCGACGGTGGCCGGACCTTCCGGCACGATTCGGGTGGCGAAGCCGTCTGGATACATGGTCTTGACGTCGGGATTCCAGATCGCGTCGACCTTCTCGGCGGCGAGCTTGGCGACATCGGACTTCCAGGTGCGCGGGTAGGACGAGAAATCCTCACTCGGCGCGAACTGAGCAGGATTAACGAAGATCGAGACGATCACCTTGTCCGCGCTTCGCTTGGCGAGGCGCACCAGCGACACATGGCCGTCATGGAGAGCACCCATGGTTGGCACCAGCGCGATGGTGGCTTGTTTTTTTCCGCGAAAGCTGTCCACAGCGCGACGCAATGCAGGGACCGTGCGGACGATCAGGGGACTTGGTGACATCTCGGCTCGATTTTTTGGGGCAGGCAGGCCGCAGGTTCGGCCCGGGCGATGTGGAGACTGACAGTATCAGGGCCGATGCCGGGCCGCCAAGCAGATCGGTTGCATGATTTCCAGCAAGCAACTGTCGGGCCGCCGCCTCGTCCGGAAGATTCATGATTTCATGATTAAGACACACCGTGATTGATTTGCGCGCGTCTGCGCGCATTTCACTTGACGTTGGCGCGCACAACTTGAAGATATCGACAGGGGACGAAACATGCTTCTGCAGGCTAGCCAAGGGCAATCAGGCTCGGCGCATGTGGTTGTGCTGGGCAACGAGAAGGGCGGGTCAGGCAAATCGACCACTGCGCTGCATATCGCAGTTGCCCTGATGAAGGCCGGCCAACGCGTCGCCACCATCGATCTCGATTGCCGGCAACTGAGCTTTACCCATTACATCAACAACCGCGGTGCCTGGGCGCGCCGCACCGGCATCAATCTCGAACTGCCGGTGCATTGCTCCATCAAGCTCGGTGAGACCATGCAGATCGCGGAGAACGAAAACTCCGAATTTCAGCAGTTCATGGATGCCGTCAGTGCGGTCGAGCGGACCTTCGACTTCATCGTGATCGATACGCCCGGAAACGACAGCTACCTGATGCGATTGGCCCATTCGATGGCTGATACGCTGGTGACGCCGATCAACGACAGTTTCCTCGACTTCGACGTTCTCGGAACGGTCGACCCCGCCACCTACGCTGTGACCGGTGAGAGTCATTATTCCGAGATGGTGCGCGATACCCGCCGCAAGCGCCGCCAGATCGATGGTGCGACCAGCGACTGGATCGTGGTCCGCAACCGCCTGTCGATGCTGGGCTCGCGCAACAAGCAGCTCGTCGCCGATGGTCTCAACGAATTGTCGCTCCGGCTCGGGTTCCGCGCGATCGACGGCTTTGCCGAGCGCGTGGTCTACCGCGAGTTCTTTCCGCGCGGGCTCACCGCGCTCGACGACATCGACGAGGCGACGCTCGGCACCCGCCCGAATCTCGGCCATGTCACGGCGCGCGAAGAGGTGACCAGCCTGCTGCGCCAGCTGAAGTTGCCGCTCGATGAGCGCGGCCGCCGCCGCGCGGCCAATCGGGCCGAATGGTTCAACCAGGTCGACAAGCCGCTCGAAGTCCACGACATCATCGGCGCCTGACCGCGGTACGATATTACTTCCAAGCGGGTGACCCGAAGCGTGCACGGCCGAAAGAAGCCTGCCCTTTGGCGGTTTTTTACCCCGCCTTGACCGTAGATTTGAACCGAACCTTGGCTTCCGTCGTTCTAAGGTCGATCACAAGTTGCGGTATCGGGTTCGTGCTGCTGCGCAATAAGTGGGTGCGGCGCACAACGATAAGGCGGCCAATTCACAATATTTGGTCTTCCTGTCACGGCGCCGTGACATATATTAACAACGAGGGACCCCAGAGTCTCGACCACCGGAAACCTGACCTCTTCGGTTCATGCCTGAGGAAAAACATGAAGCGTGGCTTTACAGTTCTGCTTTCGGTCGGCGCACTCGTCACCGTCGGATATTTCACGGTGAGCAAATGGGCGATCCGTCACGAGACGATCACGTTCTATGATCCCGACCGCGGCAATCGCCCGGTCGCGGTTGATATCGCCGTGCGCCGCGACAAGGAAATGCAGGCGGAAGCCGGCATGATCAGGCTGCCGGTCGCGGTCCTCAATCACGGCAATACGGTCAAGTTCACCGAATACTCCTTCCTGGCGAACGTCTTTGCCGCGCGCGGCTACGAAGTGGTCAGCATCCAGCATGACCTGCCGACCGATCCGCCGATGGTGACCAAGATTGGTGAGCCCTATGTCGGAAGACTTGCGCAGATCGAGCGCGGCGTCGCCAATATCAAGTTCGCGGTCGCGCAAATGCGTCAGACTCGGCCCAACGCGGACTACGACCATCTCACCATGGTCGGGCATTCCATGGGCGGCGACATCACGATGTATTTCGCCAAGCAGTATCCTGACGAAATCAAGAAGGTGGTGACGCTCGACAATCTGCGCGTGCCCTTCGTCACTTCGGGCAAATTCAAGATTCTCTCGTTCCGCTCTCACGACCCGCAGTTCAAGACCGATCCCGGCGTGATTCCGAGCGATGACGTCTGCGAGAAGGATGGAATCACAATCGTCAAGACCGACTTCCATCATAACGACATGCGCGACACCGGATCGGAGGAGGCGAAGTCGTCGATCGAGTCCATGCTGGACAAGTTCCTCGCCGACACCGACGCCAGCGACAGCCTTGCGCCGGTAGAAACCAGCGCGACCGCCCCGCCGAAAATTCTCGATCCCGGGCCGGTCGCGCCTTATGTGCCGGTCGGCAACGAAGCCAAGCCGGCAAAGTCTCTGACGCGCTAAATCATGATCCGATTAAATTGAATCGGATCATATTTGCTCTCTAAATTTTGAGCATGATCTCCGCGCAAACGCGTTCTGCGTTTGTCGCGAGGGAAAACCGGTTCCCGCTTTTCCGGATCATGCTCTAGCGCTTTGCCAGAAGCCGGCCCACATTAGGGCTTGCTGCAAGAGGCAAACGCCAATGTCCGGCGAACCGACCAAGTCCAAATCCGCCAGCATGACCTCGCCGCAGAAGGCTTGCGAGGCTGGATCGCTGCCGGACAAGAAATCCTCAACATCGGAAGATATCGCCGCCTTCGTCGCCAAGGCGCGTGCGACGTCGCCGCATGCCGCAGGTGGCCGGGGCCGTCTGGTGTTCGCGCTCGACGCCACCATGAGCCGGCAACCGACCTGGGACATGGCTTGTGCGCTGCAGGCCGACATGTTTCGCGAGGCGGCTTCGCTCGGCAGCCTGGATATCCGCCTGGTCTATTACCGCGGTCTCAACGAGTGCCGCGCCACCGGGTGGATTTCCGACAGCGCCGAGCTTGCGAGGCTGATGGGCAAGATCGATTGCCGCGGCGGCAACACCCAGATCGGCAAAGTGCTGTCGGAAGCGCGGCGCGAGGCGGTTGGCTCCGGCGTGCGCGCGGTAGTGTTCGTGGGCGATGCCATGGAGGAGAAGGTCGACGATCTCTGCGCCAAGGCCGGCGAGCTCGGCATGCTCAAGGTCCCAGTGTTCATGTTCCAGGAAGGCAGCGATGCCACCGCCGAACAGGCCTTCCGCGAGATCGCGCGGCTGACCGGTGGCGCCTGGTGCAGGTTCGACCCCGGCGCCGCGGCGCAATTGCGGGAATTGTTGCGCGCCGCGGCCGCCTATGCCGCCGGCGGACGCGAGGCGCTGAAGCGACTATCGGCGAGTGAAGGCGGTGCGGCGCGGCTGCTCGGCCAGATGAAGTAGCTGCCTTCCTGGAGCATGATCCGGAAAAGTGGCCACCGATTTTCCGAAAAGATCATGCTCAAAAAAGACGATGTTGGCTACGTCGCGGCCGCTTGCGTAACGGCACGCAACGCGGCGGACAGATTGCCGATCACCGTTTCGTTCGCCGCGCCAGTCAGGCCATGCCGATGCGCAAGCCAGGCGGGTCCGTTGTAGGAAATCCAGGTCTCGCCTGCCGCATCCTGCCAGACCAGTGCCTTTAGCGGCAGGTCGATGCCGGCGGTCTGCTCTGCCTGCATCAGCGGCGTGCCGCCCTTCGCATTGCCGAAAATAATGACCTCGGTCGGCCGCATCGATAATCCGACCGCGATGGCGCCGGCGGCGTGATCGATGCGGGCAAAGACGCTCATGCCTTTCGCCTTCACCTCGGCTTCGATCCGCTCCATCGTATCCTTGGGCCCGTGATTGCTGCGTATCGTCGTCAATCCGTCCGCCGCCATGGCGCGTTCCATGTTGTTCCTTCCCGAAGGCGGGCGAAATCCTAGTGAGCTCGCAGGCATGCCGCCAACGAACTTCTCGTGTCCGGCTCCCTGGAAGCCAAAGATCGCCATGCTTTTTACGACGGAGGCGACTATATTCGGCCCATGCCTACCCTGATCGCGGGCGTCGTCGCCGTCATCGTCCTTTATTCGCTGCTGCAGATGTTCCGCGCGGCTAATCCGGTCATGCTCGCACGTGCCATCAAGATCGTCGGCGGGGTCGTGGCGCTGGCGGTCGCGGCCTTCACCGGCTTTCGGGGCGAATTGGCGGTAGCGATCCCGATCGGGATCTTTGGCGCCGGCCTGCTCGGCTGGTCGCCGTTCGGGACGTCGGGTTTCCCCAACATCGGCGGAATATTTTCAGGCGCCGGCTCTGCGCGTTCGGCGGGGCAGACCTCGCAGGTCCGCTCGCAATTTCTCGATATGACGCTCGATCACGATAGCAGCACGCTGAGCGGCCGCATCGTGGCCGGGCCGAATGCCGGCCATTCGCTCGACGAGTACGATCTGTCGCAACTGACGGCGATGGCCGCGAGTTTCGACGCCGAAAGCGTGGCCTTACTTGAAAGCTATCTGGACCGCAGGTTTCCCGCCTGGCGTGAGAACGCGCAGCGAAACACGGCAGGGGGGCAGCGTCGCCCGGCGGCGAGCGGTAAAATGACGGACGAGGAGGCCTACCAGATCCTTGGCCTGCAACCGGGTGCGGGGCGCGACGAGATCGGACGCGCCCACCGTGCGCTCATGAAGAAATTGCATCCCGACCAGGGGGGGTCGACGTATCTCGCCTCCCGTGTAAACGAGGCCAAGGATACTTTGCTTCGCACGCATAACGGTTAACTCCGGCAACGCAAACCAACGCTACAAACCGCGAGCTGCTGTCCTGTCTTTCTCGGGTCGACGCCTGTTGCCCGCCCGCCGTTGTCCGGCGGATCGATGATCCCTTGCGAGAGGTTTTAACTGGAAATTCTTGACGAGAGGTTTGCAGCATTGCGGCAGGGGCAGGCCATGTGGCTAAAAACAGCCCGCGCTTGGGCGGCGCGGGCTTTTTTTTCGGCGCATTAGAGCTGATCCGGAGCAGCATGCGCTCCGGCCACGACCCGATCGGTGGAAACCGGTTTTTCCTTGAGCATAACAAACCCGGAACGCGTTTGCGCGGAGATCATGCTCGAACAAAGAGATCGGACCATGATCCGGATCCGAAGGGCCGCGCCCAGAGTTTTTTCCAACGAAAGCCTGCCCCGGACTTGGATAGCGGAGTGGCCCCCCGGTTTGCGTAAAGAAAACGCGTCAAAACAAAAAGCTGGAGCCTGCTCCGTTCCAATTCAATCGGAACGGAGCAGGCTCCAGCGCCGATCAGTTGTGAACGGTCATGCAGGAAATGTCGGAATGCTTCAGCGCGCGGCAAACCGCCTCAGCCTGGTCGCGATCAAGGCCGGCGAACCGGGCGCGGAACAGCTTGCGGTCGCCCTTGGCAATGACCGGTTCGGTAAACGGATCGGCTTTGGCGAGCAGGCCATGGGCCTGGCTGCGAGCGGCCTCGATGCGTTGCTGGGCTTCGTCCTCGCTTTCGAGCGCGCCGACCTGGACGATCCATCCACTGTGGACCGCGGCTGGCTTGATGGCGGCGTCTTGCGCAGCCGATTGCGGCTGCGACGCCGGCGCGGCATTGGCCATCGCCTGCGAGGGAAAAGACGACAAACTGGAGGCGGGAAGCACACCCAAAATCCCGTTTCCAGTGCCGTGACCGGGCGGTTGCGGCGGCATATTCGGATTGAACTCGACCTTGGGGTCAACTTCAGCCTTGGCCACAACTGCGCTCGAGGTTTCCGGCACGTCGGGGTGCGCGCCAGGTATGGCGCTGGTAATCGGCGTGACCGGCTGCGACGGAGCGGCAGAGGCCAGCTTGATCTGGGTCATCTTGACCTGAACCGTCTTCACCTTGACCGGTTTCATCGGTTCGGATGAGCCGGGGATCACGGCCATTGGCTGAGTCTGGATCACGCCATTGGTCAACGGAGCGGGCTCGACCTTGGCTTGTGGGGGCGGCACCGCCGCGGTGGCCTCGGCAAGCGCCGCAAAACGCGGCGCGCGGCCGGCCGCGATCGGCGGCTGCGGCGCGGCGGAAGCAGCCTGAACGGGGGCCTGGACCGAAGGCTGCGGCCGTTCGTCGGCTGCGGCGTCCGCGACGTCCGTATTGGCGTCCGAGCTGTTGTGCTCGGTGATGGCGGCAACCGTACGCTTGGTTGCGGCCTTGTCGAGATTATCCGCGAGCAGGCTGCGCATGGTCGCATCCCGCGAACCGCCGCTGCGGCCGCCCAACACGACGCCGATCAGGAAGCGATTGCCTCGGTGCATCGAGGTCACGAGATTGAAGCCGGAGGCGCGGGTGTAGCCGGTCTTGATGCCGTCGACGCCCTCGACACTGCCGAGCAGGTGGTTGTGACCGCGAATCGTCTGGCCATGAAAGCTGAAGGCCGTTGTCGAGAAAAAGCGATAGTAACGCGGGAAGCGGTCCTGCAGCGCGCGGCCTAGGATCGATTGGTCGCGGGCCGTCGTCACCTGCTCGTCGCTCGGAAGGCCGGACGCGTTCCGATAAACGGTGCGGCTCATGCCAAGCGCATGAGCCTTGCGTGTCATCATCTTGGCGAAATTGTCTTCGCTGCCGCCGATCGCCTCGGCGATCACCACGGCGGCGTCGTTGGCGGAACGCGTGATCAGTCCCTTGATGGCGTCTTCCGCGGCGATGGTCTGCCCGGGCCGCAAGCCGAGCTTGGTCGGATCCTGATCGGAGGCGTGCTCGGATACCGGCATCTCCGTATCGAGCTTCATCTTGCCGGAATCCAGACGCTCGAACAGCAGATAGAGCGTCATCATCTTGGTCAGCGAGGCGGGGTGACGCAGCCCGTCGGGGCTGTTGGATTCAAGCGTCGCACCGGAATTGCCGTCGACGATGATGGAGGAGAATTGAGGGCTGTAGCTGTCCTCATCGTCCTGATGGTGGGTGTGGTGGACGTAATGGGGATGGTGGGAGGAGCGACGCGCTTCGGCGCTGTCGCTCGTGAAGACGGCTGCGGCCGTCAATGCTACTAGGCCGAAAACGCTTGCCCGCACCGAGTGCGAGGAAGCCAAGTTTTTTCGAAGCATGAGATCCCCGTCCCAGTTTCTGACTTGATCACCGGCTCGTGAGGCGAAATTGTGCCCAACACCCGGTGATCATTGCCTGCGCGAACCGCTGTTTTCGCCGTCTTTAGCCGGCACGTGGATCGAAGGTCGGTCCGCTCTTCTAGCTAAGGTTCTGTCTACAAACAGCTTTTGGCCATCTGTCAAAAGGCGAACAAGTCCGTCAGAGAGGGTAGGTTGCCCAAGTTTCCAAAAGATTAAGCCACCGTTGCGTAAATTCTCGGGATTTTCTGCAAACATCGCGTTTGTGCGACGCACAAGAATCTTGACTTTTTTGTGCATTGCACTATTTTTGCTCACGCGTCAGGGAGCCGGGACTTCCCGGCACACGCCAGTCTGGGAAAAGGGATTCCACGATGTTCAAGGTTGAAGACTTTCAGAATTACGGCAAGGAGCACTTCGAAAGCGTTCAGAACGGCCTTCATGCCATCGCCACCGCCTATGGCGACTATAGCAAGAAGTCGTTCGAGGACACCAAGTCGTTTGTCGAGAAACTCTCGGGTGTGAAGTCGATCGATAAGGCGTTCGAAGTTCAGAGCGAATACGCCAAATCCGCCTACGAGACCTTCGTTGCCGAGTCGCAGAAAATCGCGGGACTCTACTCTGATCTGGCCAAGCAGACCTACAAGCCGCTGGAAGGTCTGGTGACCAAGTTCACACCGGGTACGGCGCAGTAAGTCAACGCGTTTCACCGCATCGATCGCGTCAGTTAAGATCGGTCAAGCGCACAAGTCAGCAAGCCCGGCCGCGCCAGCCGGGCTTTTTCTTGCCCTGTTCCTGTCCGGCCGGCGCCGCACGGCGGCTGGATCCGCATGCCGATCTCCATGCCTGCCTCGAGCCCTCTTGGCGCCGCGCAAGGAAATGTTATCGCCCGTCCGCGCTCCGGCGCCGGAATAATTTTTTGTCAAACCCGACAGGATTGATTAACGTGAGGTGAAATCGCCCGGTCGGGAATCGGGCTCGCCGCCTGTGCTCAATTGTTGCGCGCTTGCGGGGAGACGTGGACCGACCCATATTTCCCTGACCGATCCGGATCGGGTCGGGCCGGCTGGGAATGGCGATAGAACTTGTCTGGGAAGCCGCGATGGCTCCGACGGGAGGGTTTCATCTGGTCGCGGTCTGGCTTCCTGCAGGGATTTCGAACGCTTGTACCATGTCGCAGCCAACTTCCACCCTTGATCCGTCCTCGGCCGCAGGTCGCGCCGCACCTCGAATGAGCAATGACGAGAACCGTTCCGGCGGCGCCGGTGGTCCGTCCACGTCGGTCATCGCCAAGGTCAAACCGAAGACCAAGCGGCCGAACCTTTATCGCGTTCTGATCCTGAACGACGACTATACACCGATGGAATTCGTCGTTCTCGTCTTGGAGAAGTTCTTCCAGAAGGACGTCGAAGCCGCGACCAAGATCATGCTCCACGTCCATCACCACGGGATCGGCGAGTGCGGTGTGTTTACCTACGAGATCGCCGAGACCAAGGTGACCCAGGTGATGGATTTCGCGCGCAAGCACCAGCATCCGCTGCAATGCGTGATGGAAAAGAAATAATAATTCATACCGTCGCACCCGGCCTACCGAAACGGGAACGGGTTTTGCATCGAAAACCAGGTGGGCGTAGGCAAGAGGCGGAACCGGTCTCTTGTCGCGCTGTTGTGTGACTATATATGGACGCATGACAAAAGGTTGTTGTTGCCTGACCGGCCAACGGCGATCATGATGGCAGGGGGCCATAGAGGACGCGAATGCCGACTTTTTCTCAAAGCCTTGAACAATCCCTGCATCGAGCGCTGGCGATTGCGAACGAGCGCCATCACCAATATGCGACGCTCGAACATCTGTTGCTGTCGCTGATCGACGACTCCGATGCAGCCGCCGTCATGCGTGCCTGCAGCGTCGATCTCGACAAGCTGCGAACGAGTCTCGTCAACTATCTCGAAACCGAATTCGAAAACCTCGTGACGGATGGCGCCGACGACGCCAAGCCGACCGCGGGTTTCCAGCGCGTGATCCAGCGCGCGGTGATCCACGTGCAGTCGTCGGGGCGCGAGGAAGTAACCGGCGCCAACGTGCTGATCGCGATCTTCGCCGAGCGCGAGAGCCACGCGGCTTACTTTCTGCAAGAGCAGGACATGACCCGCTACGACGCGGTCAACTACATCAGCCACGGCATCGCCAAGCGGCCCGGGGTCTCCGAAGCGCGCCCGGTGCGCGGCGTCGACGAGGAAACAGAGACCAAGGGCAACGAGGATTCCAAGAAGAAAGGCGAGGCGCTCGAGACTTATTGCGTCAACCTCAACAAGAAGGCGCGCGACGGCAAGATCGATCCCGTCATCGGCCGCAATTCCGAGATCAACCGCGCCATCCAGGTGCTGTGCCGCCGGCAGAAGAACAATCCGCTGTTCGTCGGCGAAGCCGGCGTCGGCAAGACCGCGATCGCCGAAGGGCTCGCCAAGCGCATCGTCGACAGCGAAGTGCCGGAAGTGCTGGCGGCCGCCACCGTGTTCTCGCTCGACATGGGCACGCTGCTCGCGGGCACCCGCTATCGCGGCGATTTCGAGGAACGGCTGAAGCAGGTGTTGAAGGAGCTGGAAGCGCATCCGAACGCCATCCTGTTCATCGACGAAATCCACACCGTGATCGGCGCCGGCGCCACCTCGGGCGGCGCGATGGACGCGTCCAATCTGCTCAAGCCTGCACTCGCCTCCGGCACGATCCGCTGCATGGGCTCGACGACCTACAAGGAATATCGCCAGCACTTCGAGAAGGACCGGGCGCTGGTGCGCCGGTTCCAGAAGATCGACATCAACGAGCCGACGGTGGAAGACGCGATTGCGATCCTCAAGGGCCTAAAACCCTATTTCGAGGATTACCATCGGCTGAAATATACCAACGAGGCGATCGAGGCGGCGGTGCAGTTGTCCTCGCGCTACATCCATGACCGCAAGCTGCCCGACAAGGCGATCGACGTGATCGACGAATCCGGCGCGGCACAGATGCTGGTCTCGGAAAGCAAGCGCAAGAAAACCATCGGCATCAAGGAAATCGAGACCACGATCGCGACCATGGCGCGGATTCCGCCCAAGAGCGTGTCGAAGGACGACGCCGAGGTGTTGAAGCATCTCGAGACAACGCTCAAGCGCGTGGTGTTCGGCCAGGACAAGGCGATCGAGTCGCTTTCCGCATCGATCAAATTGGCGCGCGCCGGCTTGCGCGAGCCGGAGAAGCCGATCGGCTGTTATCTGTTCTCGGGCCCCACCGGCGTCGGCAAGACCGAGGTGGCAAAGCAGCTTGCGGCCTCGCTCGGCGTCGAGCTGTTACGCTTCGACATGTCCGAATATATGGAGCGGCACACGGTGTCGCGTCTGATCGGCGCGCCTCCCGGCTATGTCGGCTTCGACCAGGGCGGCCTATTGACCGACGGCGTCGACCAGCATCCGCATTGCGTAGTGCTGCTCGACGAAATCGAGAAGGCCCATCCCGATCTCTACAACGTGCTGTTGCAGATCATGGATCACGGCAGGCTGACCGACCACAACGGCAAGCAGGTCAATTTCCGCAACGTCATCCTGATCATGACCACGAACGCCGGCGCCGCCGACCTCGCGCGGCAGGCTTTCGGCTTTACCCGCAGCAAGCGGGAAGGCGACGATCACGAGGCGATCAACCGGCAGTTCGCGCCGGAATTCCGCAACCGGCTCGATGCCGTCGTCTCGTTCGCGCATCTCAATGCCGACGTGATCGGCATGGTGGTCGAGAAGTTCGTGCTGCAGCTTGAGGCGCAACTCGCCGACCGCGACGTCACGATCGAATTGTCGGAGCCGGCGAAGGCCTGGCTGATCAAGCACGGCTATGACGAGCAGATGGGTGCGCGGCCGATGGCGCGCGTGATCCAGGAGCACATCAAGAAGCCGCTGGCCGATGAAGTGCTGTTCGGCAAGCTCAAGGGCGGCGGCCATGTCCGCGTCGTTCTAGTGAAGGACGAGGCGAGCACGGAGGCAGAAAAGGAAAAGATCGGCTTCGAGTTCCTCGAAGGGCCGGTCACGCCGAAGCCGGAGAAACTGCCGGTCGCGCGCAGGCGCAGGCCGAAGTCGAGCGGCCCCAATGGTGGCGGCCCGAATGGCGGCGGCGGCTCCAAGGGTCCGACCTCGAAGGGGCCTCTGGTCAAAGTGTGATCAACTAATCTTGTCAATGACCAAGCCGGCGTGTCGCAAGACCGCCGGCTTTTCTTGCGGGTTGATATTCCCGTCTCAAGGGCGAAGCCGGGCATGAACGCATGCGGGCTCGCAAACGACAATCAATGGAGCCACCGAATGGCGAACTCGACCACCCAGCCGCAAGCGGCGATTCCGCCTGACGATGCGACCCGCAAACTCACGCTGGCCAACCCTGATGATCTGCGGTCGCGCCACATCTCGGTTGCGGGCGGCACCTATACGATCCTGGTGAGTGGCGAGGAGACGGGCGGCCGCTACAGTTTGATCGACATGCTGGTGCCGCCCGGCGGCGGCCCGCCGCCGCACCGCCACGACTTCGAGGAGATGTTCACGATCCTGGACGGCGAGATCGAGTTGACATTCCGGGGCGAGGCGCACCGGGCGAGCGTCGGCTCGACCGTGAACATCCCGGCCAACGCGCCCCATTCGTTCGAGAACAAATCGGACAAGCCGGCACGCATGCTCTGCATGTGCACGCCGCCGGGGCAGGAGGAATTCTTCATGGCGGTCGGCGATCCCGTCGCCAGCCGTACCGCGCCGCCACCGAAGCTGAGCCCGGCCGAGCAGGCCGAGCGGATCCAACGCGCAAAGGCACTCTCGGCCAAGTATCGCACCGAGCTGTTGGTATGAAGGTCCTGATTCTAGGTGCAACCGGCGGCACGGGTCGAAAGATCGTGCGTGAGGTTGGCGCGCAGGGCCACTCGGTCGTCGCACTGGTGCGATCGAAGACGACGGCGACCGGTCTTTGCGGCGCTGAGCCCGTTGAGGGCGACGCGCGAGACGAGCAGGTTCTTTCGCTCGCGCTTAAGGGCTGTTCCGGCGTGATCAGCTCCTTGGGCACATCCGTGAGCCCGTTCCGCGAGGTAACGCTGCTGTCGGAGGCAATGCGGGCGCTCGTGAAAGCGATGGAGGGCAGGAACGTCCGCCGCCTGGTCTGCATCACCGGCTTGGGCGCGGGCGACAGCCGCGGCCACGGCGGCTTCCTCTTCGACAAGCTGTTCTTTCCGCTGCTGCTGCGCAAGGTCTACGATGACAAGAACCGCCAGGAAGATGTCGTGCGCGCCAGCAAGCTCGATTGGGTATTGGTTCGTCCGGTGGTGCTCAACGACAAGCCGGCAACAGGAACGGTTCGGGCCCTAACCGATCTGTCGAACGTCCATGGCGGTGCGGTGTCACGCGGCGATGTCGCGAAGTTCGTGGTCCAGCAGCTGACAGACGATAGCTGGCTCCGCCGCGCGCCGCTGATCACCTGGTGAAAAACGTTTTACAGAATTGAAGCGATCGCCGTCATTCGCCCTTCAGGCGCTGCCCCTCGTGGACCTGCACGCGTTCGGCGCCTCGTGCGCCGGCTTCCGACAATCTCAGCATGCTGAGTGCCGCGCCGAGTGCGGCGAAGCTGGCGCCGGCCAACAGCGAGATCCGGGTGCCGCCCTGCGGATCGCGCGCCAGAAACAACGCCACCAGCGCCGCGCCCGTCGTCTGTCCTAACAGGCGCGCGGTGCCCAGCATGCCGCTGGCGCCGCCCGAGCGCTCGCGTGGGGCCGCGGCAATCATGGTGCGGTTGTTGGGCGTCTGGAACAGACCAAAACCTGCGCCCGCGAGCGCCATGCGCCAGATCACGTCGAAAGACGAGGGGTTGGCCGGCACCATCGCGAGCGCGCCGAGGCCGGCGGCAAACAGTAACAGCCCGATGCCGCCCAGAAGCCCGGCGGGGTAACGTTCGACCAGGCGTCCGGCGAGCGGGGCAGCGAATGCGACCGCGATCGGCCATGGCGTGATCAGAAGGCCAATCTCGACGGCCGAATATCCGAAGCGGCTTTCGAGGTAGAACGGGATCGCGACAAAGGCCAGCATCTGGCCGCAGAAGGAGGCGATCGAGGTCGCGATCGACAGCGCGAATACCGGAATCCGCAACAGATCGACCGGCAGCAACGGCGAAGCGGAATGCGTCTGCCGATAAACCAGGAGAACACAGGCGATGACCGCGACCGCAAGCTCCGACGCGCAGACCAAGAGTGTCTCGCCGTGACCGAGGCTGTCGATCGCGGCGATGAGGAAGCCGAACGTGATCGCGCTCAGGCCCGCGCTCTGCCAGTCGAATAGATGCGGCGCGCGCCTGGTGTGCGGCAAATAGCGCCAGCCTAGCATCAGCGCTGCGATCCCGATCGGGATATTGACCGCGAACAGATTGGGCCAGGTCCCGACCGCAAGAATGCCGGCCGCGATCGTCGGCCCGACCGCGGCGGAAATCGCAACCACCATGGCATTGATCCCGATGCCGCGGCCGAGCAGGTCGCGCGGGTAGATGAAGCGCACCAGCGCCATATTGACGCTCATGATGCCGGCCGCGCCAAATCCCTGCACGATGCGTGCGACCGTCAACAGCAAGAGCGTATGCGAGAGCGCGCAGAAGACGGAAGCGACGGTGAAGAGTGCGAGCCCCGCCAGATAAATTCGCCGATAGCCGACGATCTCGCCGAGCGAGGACAGCGGCAACAGCGAGATGGTGATCGCCAACTGGTAGCCGTTGACGATCCAGATCGAAAACGCCGGGCTCGCGTCAAGGTCCTTTGCAATGGTCGGCAGCGCGACATTGGCGATGGCGCCGTCGACCACCGCGAGGATGAGGCCGAGCGCGATGGTCAGGATGGCCCAATAGCGTTGCGGGGGCGGCAGGCCGTCGGCGTGCTCGATTGTGGCGGAAGACATGCGGTGAACGCGCTCCGAGATACGGCGTCGTGACGACCGCATCAGAGGTTAGCGGGCACTGTCGGAACTTGACAGGGTCGCGTCGGTTTCGACGGGTGTCTGGTCCGGACCGCCGGCCTTCCCGTCACGCATGGCTCGGCGCTATCAGCAGGGCGAGGCGGAACTTCTAGAATGCTTACCCTGGTAGCCTCCTTTCGGCCCGAACAAGATCACCCAGGTCTTGAAGTCGTCGGTGAATGTCTCGAATGCGTGCGGCGCGCCGGCCGCAACCAACAGGAAGTCTCCCGGCCCGAACGGCACCCGCGCTTGCGTCGTGCAATGCGATGCGCAGCCGGTTGTCGAGCTCAGCGGGCATCGAGCGCGACCTTCAAGCCCACGGCGATCAGCAGCGTGCCGATCACGCGGTCCACCGTGCGCCTGATGTTCTGGTATCCCACCCGCATCGGACCGGAGGAAAGCGCGAAGGACACGGCCGTGTACCAGGCGACCTCGATCATCCCGCCTGCCGACAGCACGGCGAGCTTGGCCCAGAACGGGGTCGCCGCTGGCACCGCCGCGGCGAACAGGCCAAGGAAGAACGCGATCGTCTTCGGGTTGGTGATCTCCGTCAGGAAGCCAACCCGCAGCCCGCGCAGCACAGACGGCACGTCCCTGGCTGCCCCGGCGGCTGCAGGATGTAGATCCTCCGGCCGCGCCCGCCAGGCCTGGATACCGAGCCAGACGAGGTAGGCGCCACCCACGATGCGGATGGTATCTCCAAGCCAAAACGGAGGATCAGCACGCTCAGCCCGAACATGGTTAGGGCGGCGTAGATCAGTGAGCCGACGGCGATGCCGAATGCCGCCCCGATTGCTGACCCGCGCGACCGCGAGAGCGCCAGCCGCGATACGACGAGGAAGTTCGGCCCAGGGCTGACGACGGCGGCAAGCCAGATCAGGGTGGCGCCGATGATGATGGCAAGGGGACTCATGATGGTTTCCTCTTCAACGCCGGACAGCCACGCCCAACGTACGATACGGCGGCCCGGTGAGTTCGCGAGACGGCATCTGGTGCAGTTTGCCCCGATTTGACTCTGCGATGGAACCCGGAACAAACCGACACCGTGCCGGGCTTTCAGGGCTCGATAGGTTCAGCCTGGTCCCGCTTCAAGGCTTCGCTGAACCTCCCCATGGCTAAAGCCAGGGGGTTCTGAGAGAGGCAGAAGGCAGTCTTTCCGGGGCTCTCGCGGTCTCTGTTTGCAGAGGCGCTACATCATCCCCGGCCTCGACGGCCGGCCCAACTCTCTTGATCCGGCGACCCGCTCTAACGCCATTACGGACGTGGGGGTGGGCAAAGCCCTTCCCGCTTGCAGGTTGAAGTACACTCGACATCGCCGTCCTCAGGAGCGGTTCCGCACTGACCCAAGCGATCTTGACTTGGGGAATGTCGAGCAAATTCGTATCGCAGCATGTCGCAAGAAACGCGCTGTAGAGATCACGTTGAACCGGCTCTGTCCTGCCATCGCCGAACACATGAACCCGCTGCGAGAGCGGCTTCTTGATGTATTCGCCCGTGGTATGATCGAACTGGCTCAACCGTGTATGCCGGGTTTTGATCTCAATCACTCCACCGCCAGCACTTGCAGCCTTGCGCTGAAGCATCGAGATCAACATTCCTGGCGCACGCACTTTCACGCTGCGACCGTAGTTCTTCTGAAATGACTTGTAGCTCAACTCCTCTGTTTTGATGGTTGTCCCTTGACCGAGAATGCGGTTCGCCAACTCGCCATGCGATCGCTTGCGCTCGGCAGCCAATACTCGATCGCGCTCGCGTTTCGAAGCGGCAAGCGCCTGATAGCGCTGCGACCTGTTCCACCTTCTCTTACCCTTGATCGCGCGCCCTTTGGCATCGAAGTTGTCCAGGTTGGTTGCACGTCGCGAGCGGTCCATCGCGCGCTGGATACGCCGGCAGTCGTTCCACGGTTCGACGACGCTCGGGCATAACTGCTCCAAAATAGCGTCGTCGCTTGATACCGCCGCGATGCTGGAAGGCCCGATGTCGAGTCCGACAGTACCGTCCTTGGTGGTGTGCGTAGCGGGCGGCAAGCCCTCTTGCACCAACTGGCAAAACCAGCGGACGCGGCCCTTGATCTCGCGCCGGATAATGCGGACATACTTGGTCCTGGCCGCGAGCGCTTCTCTTTGCCAATCGCGTTTGTCCTTTGGATCGAGCATAAGCGGCAGCACAAGGCCGCTGTAGTGCACGGCGGGAACAGGCTCGGCGCGGTAGCGGATCACAGCGTCCGCTTTGCCCTCGATGCTGTTCAGCCGGTTTAACGATTTGAACCGTGGGCGGCCGCGCTTGCCAAACGAATACTGCTCGGCTGCCCGGAACGCGCGCAAACTCGTGGTTTGCGTGTCGTGGCTGCCGAGGTGATCGCCGATCCAGCAGGCATTGCGGCAGCAGAGCGCATGCTTTTCAATCTCGCGCGAGGTGAAGCCGAACCGCTCCAGTTCGGCCCGGAACGCTTGCGAGCGCGCTTTGTTGTGACGCTTGTCCACTGTCGCAGGCATGGCGCGTGCGGCTTGCCATGCCTTCGACTGCTTCATCCCTCGACGCTCACGAGAATGGACCCAGGTGTGCTCAAATTAGCGGACCCACCGTTGGCGCGCGCCAACGGTCCCTGCCGTCGATCTCTTGGTGGCAAACGAGGGCCTGGGTGATAGTCCTTTGTCAAGACCGCAGCCGCCGTAGGCGGTGGCCGAAGGCCAGTCTTTACAAGGGACTATCACCCGGGCCACGCTCGGCCAACCGACGGACCACGTTGGAGTGTGTCCAGCGCGAGGATGCCCAAGGGAGACACGCCAGAGCGCACCAGGTTGGTGGGTCCGAAAAATGAGCACACCCCGGGTCCATTCGCGTGAGCGTCAAGGCTTCATCAGATCGAGGCGGCGAAGGCACTCCTGCAAACAGGCATTATAGAGGTGCCGGGCCGCGTTCAGCCGCGTATCCAATGTCTTCTCATCCGCCGCAGTCGTCTGAAGCGGGAACTCGGCGACGAAGGACAGGGTTTTAACGCGCGGCATCACAGTCCTCTACGCATCAATTGCCGACTGCATTCATCTGCTAAAGCCGGATAGCTCTCTCCTATGGCTGAGTAAATCTTTGCTCGAATAGCTTGTACCGCAGAGGCGATGCCAACCCGACCAGCGACTTCCTCTAATGCCCTGTCGTACGCTGTTAGATTATGCCGGATGAAGTTTACGGTGATGCGTTCGAGAAACTCGGCGGGTGCATCTTTCGCCGTCCCGTCTCCATCCCAGTGCCATTCGTTGTACGCTTCAATCGCCGCACGTCTCACCCAATGTTCCGGGCGCGTTTCAACAGAAACCTGCATTTCCAGTACCTGCTGCATCAATGCCGCGCGCTTTGTCTCCACGGCAGTCTTTGCTCCGCACTGACGCCGAGCAGCTTTCGCTTTTGCAGCAAGAAACTCTGACGACGCCTCGAAGGAAGCTACTCTTGCGGTGTCGTAGAGGCGCATAGGCGCTGATTTCGCATAATGAGAATTGCGCCTTACCACATCCGGTTCCCCAAGGAGCGTGATGAGGGCTTGTGTCCATCCTCGCGCCTTAAGACCGGCAATTGAAATCATTTGAGGTTTTTCCATCAGACCCTCTTCTGATTTTCA
The DNA here is from genome assembly GCA_963822795.1 of uncultured Alphaproteobacteria bacterium. GTDB lineage: Bacteria > Pseudomonadota > Alphaproteobacteria > Rhizobiales > Xanthobacteraceae > Bradyrhizobium. The sequence goes on along the minus strand of CAWGJM010000046.1, from coordinate 421,196 downwards.
ATGAATTGCTTGATGAGCGCGAGGGGAGTGCCGCCGACCGAAGACACAAAATAACTGTTCGTCCATAATGTTGGAATCCGCGTGCGCAGCACCCGGAACTGCTGACGGAGAACACGCGAAGACCGGCGCTTGATGCCCTTCACCAGCCGGTGGATGCCGTATTGCGGATCGCAGCCGACAAGCAGATGGACGTGGTCTGGCACGACTTCCATTTCAATCAGCGCCGATTGCGTCTCGTCGCATACTTGCCGAATTAGTTTCTTAAGTTTGGCGTCGAGGCGGATTAAGAACTGGCTTACGGTATTTCGGGCAAAACACCACGTGGTATTTGCACGAGAAGAGAACGTTCCTGTTCGATCTGAAGTCCGCCATAGCCTATTATATACCTAGCTGATGTCTAATAGCAAAGAGGCGCTCACCCCATAGTTGAAACTAGGGGCTTGCGCGCCTAAGTTCGGTCAGGAAGGTCCGGGTTGCAGTATCCATCGGGTAGGACATTTCGATCCGCAATTCCTGCAAGCCGACATCCTGCGGGGTGCCGAACGTCGTGATGGTGTTGAACAGTCGCAAGGTCGCGCCTTCGACATCGAGTTCCAGCGGCACGATCGGAAGCTCGACTGGGGGCGCTTCGGACGATCTGTCCGCCTCCGCCTGCGGTCCCAATTCCTTCAGGAGCGCCGCGGAGGGCGATTGTGGGTCGCCTCGCGCCTCGTTGCGAAGCCTCGCCAACAGGCGCGGCGCGACCGAGGGCCAGTTTCGGACGCGCGGTCGCATTTGCAGAGGCTCGAACATCATGCGCATGAAATTGAGCGCACCGTCCTGCGAAAGCGATTGAAGCATCTCTTGGTCAAGGCATGCCGACACCAGACGCGCGGCGCTACCATTGCTCAAGACGACACGCCATTCGCGATCGACGACGAACGCCGGATAGGGTTCGTGATGCCCAACGATGCGGCTGAGCGCGTCGCGGACGCTCGTCATTTCCAGAATGTCCAGCGATCGTTCGGGATAGAGCGCCGCATAGCCGGCGGACGACAACAATTCGTTGCGCGCGCGCAAGGGGATGTCGAGGGCGTCGCAGAGGCGGACGACCATATCGCGGCTCGGCAGCGTCCGGCCCGTTTCGACAAAACTCAGATGGCGTTGCGAAATCTCCGCGGCGATCGCGAGGTCGAGCTGGCTTTCGCGTCGCCGCATACGCCACTCGCTGAGGCGGACGCCAAAGTGATCGGCTGCAAGCGGTCGTCTTCGCCGACGTTCTGTCATGGGCGCGATCCTGTCGGGCCTTTGGCGCGAGGCCAATTACCCCTGGGGTAATTGCAGCGCTTCCAACGTCATGGATAGTTGAAAAGGAAGCAAGCTGCCAAACGCAAAGCGCTTGAGGAGAATCGCCGATGTCGAAGCCGAAAATTCTGGTGACCGGAGCCACCGGCAAGACCGGCGTCCCGACCACGCTGGGACTGCTTGCAAAAGGCTTTCCGGTGCGGGCACTGGTCCACAAGGCCGATCCCCGCGCGGAGCGGCTGCGCGACCGTGGCGCCGAAATCGTCGTCGGCTCGCTGGAAAGCTACGGCGACATCGAGAATGCCATGAAGGGGGTCGCGCGCGCCTACTTTTGTCCGCCGCTTGAGCCGGGCACGCTGCGGCGCGCATCGCTGTTCGCGGCGGCCGCGTGCGAGGCAAAACTCGAAGCCGCGGTGCAACTCAGCCAATGGGTTGCGGACGCCGTTCATCCCGCGCTCCATGCGCGCGAAAAATGGCTCACCAACCGGGTGCTCTCGTGGTTGCCTGACGTCGGGGTCATCACGGTCCAGCCGGGCTGGTTCGCGGACAACTATTTCGCGGTGATCGGGCAGGCCGCTCAATTCGGGTTGTTGGGCTTGCCGTTGGGGCAGGGGCTGAATGCGCCGCCGTCGAACGAGGACATCGCCCGCGTGATCGTGGCCTGCCTCGTCAACCCTGCACCGCATGTCGGCAAGGCCTATCGGCCGACCGGGCCGCGATTGCTTTCGCCGCCTGAAATTGCCGAGGCGATGGGGAACGCGCTGAGCCGGCGCGTCAGCTATCAGGACGTGCCGCTGCCGATGTTCCTGAAAGCGGCTTCCTCGCTTGGTATCTCCGAATTCGTCATTTCGCAGCTCTACTGGTTCCTGCAGGATTACCAGCGCAACGCGTTCGGTTTCGGCGCCCCGACCGATGTCGTCGAAGAGATCGCGGGCCGGGCTCCCGAAGATTTTGTCAGCATCGCCCAGCGATATGCGCGAGCCTCTCCGCAGGCGATACGCGGGCTATCCGGCACGTTGCGGGAGATATCCGGCGTGCTCGCGGCCGTGTTGGCGCGAAAACCCGATATCGGTCGGATCGAAGCACGCCTCGGCGCGCCGCAGCTCGACGGATATGTGCTGGTCGGGGAATCGCCGGGATGGATGGCGACGCACGCCTGAGGCAGGCGGCGAGCTACCAGCGCGAGGTGGCCTTGCCGAAGACGTAGAGCGCGACCAGGCCGATGGTCACGGCCGTCGAGAAGATCAGGATGATCCGATCCCAGGGGGGCGACCTGTTCTCGGCCCTGTTCAGGGTGAGCAGCGCGAAAATGGCCTTGGCTGCAAACTTGCGCATCGGGATTCCCGATCGTCATCACTCCGCAACAGTGCCATCGCCGAAAGCCGCGCGGATTGAGGCAGATCAAGCAAGACGGTGCGGATCGGCCGCCGCCGGATTCAGCCTTCGCCGAGCAGTTGGTTGATGCGGCGCTGAAGCTCGCGCTTCTTCTTCTCGCTCCGGCGCAGCCGCGCGTCGAGATCGGATTCGGGTGAATCCGTGATCATGCCGAGGAAGGCGAGGCCCACCTTGTTGGCCTGCCGCCAGATCAACTGGGCAAGATAGGCTTTGCCCTTTCGCGCGATTTTCAGCGTGACCTGTTTGGGCAACTTGGCGCCGCCGGCGATTTCCACGCAGGCCCCGCTATCGCTGAAATTGCGCACCACGCAATTCATGGCCGAGCCGCGTTCGCTGACCTCGGCCACGCCGCCGAAACGCACCTTGTCCCGCACGCTCTGGCGACGGTCCTGCATCGGTTGTCTCCCCCGCAATTTTGCGGACCCTACGCGCCTTCCAAGGCGCGAGAAAGCCGCCGAGGCGGCTATGTCGCGTTAACGTAAACCGATCGGATGCGAGTTTTAGGAGAAAGCTAACCAAATTACACGGCGCTTTCGCGCGAAGCCCTGGGCGATTTTTTCCGACCTCGGTTCAGTTTGGGAGCCTGCTTTGTCGCCATTCGCGCGGTGACATGCCGTAATGTTCGCGGAAGGTGCGCCCAAAATGTGAGAGATCGTTAAAGCCCCAGGCAAAGGCGATTTCGCCGACATGGCGGTGCGCCAGCACCGGCGAGGAGAGATCCCGCTTGCACTGGGCCAGGCGCTCGCTCAGCACATAGCGCTGGAATGAGGTCTGTTCATCCGACAACAGATCGTTGGCATAGCGCGGCGAGATGCCAAGCGCTGCGGCGGTCTCGGAGAGCGAGAGATCGGGGTCGGACAGGCGCGCGCGGATATAGGCTTTGAGGCGGTACAACAGCGCCGAGCGATGCGTCGAAGAGGGCAACGGCTGCGTGCCGAGCCTTTCGCTGAGCGCCATCGCGAGCAGGTCCACAGCCTGCTCGGACAGCCGGACGGCATGCTCCCGATCGATTTGATCGGCGCTCTGGCAAACCTGATGAATGAAGTCATAGGCAAGCCTTTGCAGCGGGCGATCCGGACCGAACGTGATCGCGGTCAAGCCTTCCGTGCCCGCAAGCCGGCGCTGCAGCATCTCGCGCGGCACCTTGAAGACGGTCTGGGTGAAGGCCTGGTCGAACTGCAGTTCGTAGGGACGGGTGGTATCGTAAAGCGCGAACTCGCCGGGGCGGATCACGGTGTCGCGGCCGTCCTGGACCACGCCGCCGATGCCAACCTTGCCCAGCGCGATCAGGACGAAATCCTCATCCGAGCGGGCAATCCGCGAGGGCGTACGATAGACGCGCTGCTGGTCCGAGGATACCTCCGAGCAGATCGTCCTCCCGAGCGGCGCGTGCGTCACCGAGCCGCGAAAGGCGCTGCCCAAATGCGACTTGCAGTCGAGCTGAACGTAGACGTCGCAGACAATATCCTGCCAGAGCGCTAGCCGCCGGTGTCCGGGGCTGCCGTCCGTGGTGAACTGGATCGTCATACGTCCACCCCTTTCGCAATCCTCGCCGATGTCGTTGCGCAAGCCAGTCGCCCAAAGCAAGTTCCGTACCGGCGTTGCGTCCAGGCGTTTTCGCTGCAGTCGAGTTTTTGTTCCGCCTCGGACGAGCGGGGCCGTGGCGCTTGCGTCAATAGACTGCAACGGACCCCGGCGCCGATCAACAGCAAAGCATCCAGCGCCAGCGTTCGATATGGAGGCTTCAGATGGGCATCGAACATCCGAAATACAAAGTTGCCGTGGTTCAGGCAGCACCCGCCTGGCTCGATCTCGACGCATCGATCAAGAAGACCATCGCGCTGATCGAGCAGGCGGCCGCCGAGGGCGCCAAGCTGATCGCCTTTCCGGAGGTTTTTATCCCCGGTTACCCCTGGCACATCTGGCTGGACTCGCCGGCCTGGGCGATCGGCCGCGGTTTTGTGCAGCGCTATTTTGACAACTCGCTGTCCTATGATAGTCCGCAGGCAGAGGAGCTGCGGGCCGCGGTGCGCAAAGCCAAGCTCACCGCCGTGATCGGCCTGTCGGAGCGCGACGGCGGCAGCCTCTACATCGCGCAATGGCTGATCGGCCCGGATGGCGAGACCATCGCCAAGCGCCGCAAGCTGCGCCCGACCCACGCCGAGCGTACCGTCTACGGCGAGGGCGACGGCAGCGATCTTGCCGTTCACGATCGCGCGGACGTCGGGCGGCTCGGGGCGCTGTGTTGCTGGGAGCATCTGCAGCCGCTTTCGAAATACGCCATGTATGCGCAGAACGAGCAGGTTCATGTCGCCTCGTGGCCGAGCTTCTCGCTTTACGATCCGTTCGCGCCAGCCTTGGGCTGGGAGGTCAACAATGCCGCCTCCCGCGTCTATGCGGTCGAAGGCTCCTGTTTCGTGCTGGCGCCGTGCGCGACCGTCTCGCAAGCCATGATCGATGAGCTTTGCGACCGTCCCGACAAGCATGCGCTGTTGCATGTCGGTGGTGGCCATGCCGCGATCTTCGGTCCGGACGGCAGCTCGATCGCCGAGAAACTGCCGCCCGATCAGGAAGGCTTGCTGATTGCCGAGATTGATCTCGGCGTCATCGGCGTTGCCAAGAATGCCGCCGACCCGGCAGGGCACTATTCGCGGCCCGACGTGACGCGGCTGCTGCTGAACAAGAAGCCGCTGAGGCGGGTCGAGCCGTTTGCGCTGCCGCTCGACAGCCTCATGCCCTCGGAACCAGAGCCGGAAGCGATGGCGGCGAAGCCGAACCAAGCCGCTTAGAGCATGATCCGGAAAAGTGGATACTGGTTTTCCGAAAAGATCATGCTTAATCAAAGAGGAGGATCGCCATGGAGTTTGCAATTCCTCAGCACCTGCAAACCGCGCGCTCTCGCCACCGCCGCGTACCGGACGACTATCGCCCGCCTTATCCGTCGTTCGTCGCGCGCCATCAGCCCACGGTCAATCGCGTCGTAATGGCCTATTTCGGGGTGCAGTATCGCGGCGACCCGCCTTCTGTCGCAATGCAATCGCTCGCACAGATCGCCGCTCGCTTTGGAGAGGGCGACGGTCCTTCGCATTGGGACCGCGCCCAATATGTCGATCAGGCGGGTTTTTCGAATGTGGTCTCGGTCGCCTATTGGGACGACGTCGGCCGCTTCGATGCATGGTTCGCACCCGCGCGCGCTGCTTGGACCGGAGCAGGCGTCGAAGCAATTGGCCGTTTCATTGAGGTGTTGCGACCGCGGGTCGATCGCTACGAAACCCTGTTCTCCTCGCTCGGCAGGCCTGAGGGCGTCGCCGTCATCGCCGAGGAGATGAGCGGGGAGGTGCAGGAGCACGCCTATTGGGGCGGCATGCGTGACCGCATTCCGCTCGCGCAAGTTAGCGAGATGTCGCCCGGCGGAAAACCTTCCCTTGCCCGCGACGGCGCGCGCCTTCGCGTGATCGCCCACGACAATCTCTGCCTGATCCGCTCCGGCCAGGATTGGAGCGACACCGAGACCTCGGAACGCAAGATGTATCTCGACGACGTCGAGCCGGTGCTGCGGGAGGGCATGGATTTCCTGCGCGACGAGGGTATCGCGATCGGCTGCTACGCCAACCGGTATATGAGGGTGCTCGGTCCGGACGGCGCGCCGACCGAGAAGTCTTATGGCCAGAGCTGGTGGCTGAGCCTGGCTGCGCTCGAGCGCTGGGCGGAATCGCATCCCACCCATGTCAGGATTTTTGGCGCGGCGATGAAATATCTGTCGACGCTGGGGCCGTCGGCCAAGCTCCGGCTGTACCACGAAGTAACCGTTGCCACGGCCGACGAGCAGTTCTTCGAATACCTCAACTGTCATGCGAAGACAGGAATGCTCGCCGCCGTCGGTCCGGAGGCCTCTGCGTAGCTCACGAACACAGGAGTAGGGGCGCTTCCGCCTATCGGAAACAAGCACAGCCTTGTAGACTTTTCTGGCTATGCGTGCCGTGTCCTGCCTTGCCATCGCACTGTTGTTGTTGCCGGCGGTAGCCGCTTGGGCAGACGACTCGCCTGCGATGAAAAACGTCGCGCGGCCGAGCGTCGAGGAATTGGCGATCCCGGCGCCGCAGAAACCTGCTGAGGCCGGTGAAAACGACACAAGGGAATCGATCTGCCTGATGGTCGAGTCGGCCGCGCGGGCCAGCGACCTGCCGCTGGAATTTTTCGCCCGCGTGATCTGGCAGGAAAGCCGCTTTCAGTCCAATGCCATCGGCCCCGCGACGCGCAGCGGCGAGCGCGCGCAAGGCATCGCGCAATTCATGCCGGGAACCGCGAACGAGCGGCGGCTGCTCGATCCCTTCGATCCCGTGCAGGCGCTGCCGAAATCGGCGGAATTCTTGAGTGAGCTGCGCAATCAGTTCGGCAATCTCGGGCTAGCCGCTGCCGCTTACAATGCGGGACCGCACCGGGTGCAGCAATGGCTCGCAGGCTCCGGGTCGATGCCTGCGGAGACTCGCAACTATGTCTCGGCCATCACCGGCTCAACGGTCGACGACTGGGCCGCCGCGGGGAAGGGCGGCAAGGCGCCGCCACCGAGCGCGCCGCCGACATCCTGCCATGACTTGATGGCGCTCTTGAAGCTCGCGCCCAACCCCTTCATTACCCAGCTCGAAGAGCATGTAAGACTTGGCGCGGCAAAATTGTGGGGCGTGCAGTTAGCCGCGGGTTTCGACCGCAACAAGGCGCTGGCACTGTATGCGCGCGCGATGAAACACCTGAGTGCCGTGATCGGCGATCAGGACCCGAGCCTGCTCTCTTCCGTGATGCGTAGCCGCGGCACGCGCACCTTCTATCAGGTGCGGATCGGCGCCGATACGCGGGGAGATGCCGACGCCCTCTGCAGCCGCATCCAGCGCGCCGGCGGGGCCTGCTTCGTGCTGCGCAACATGGGAGTGCGGGGGTAGGCCGCTCGTCTTTTCCGTCATTGCGAGGAGCGACAGCGACCAAGCAATCCAGACCGAAATTGCAGCTCTGGATTGCTTCGCTTCGCTCGCAATGACGGTTGACGCCAGCGCCCGTCATCAGCCCTATGCGCCGATGCCGCTTCCGCCGCTCGAATCCCCGAAATGGCATGGTCCCGTTCGCGCGTTTGCGTGGGGAATGAGCTCGGTCACCGCCACGGTGCTGTCGCTGGTGCTGTTCGTCACCTATATCGGCATCGGCGCGCTCGCGCATGATACGCATTTCAGCCTGGCGTGGGCGCTGATGAGCACAGCCTTGGTGTGGGCGGGGCCAGCGCAGATCATCCTGATCTCGACGCTTGCGTCGGGCGCCGCCATCGTGCAGTCGGCGATCGCAGTCACCGTCAGCGCGATCCGGCTGTTTCCAATGGTGGTCGCGGTGATGCCGATGCTGCGCACGCCACAGACGAAACGGCGCCAGCTCATCCTGGTGGCGCATTTCACGGCCGTGACGTTGTGGGTCGAGTGCTACCGCTTCCTGCCCCAGGTGCCGCGCGAGCGGCGGATCGCCTTCGTCCATGGGCTGGGCTGCGGCCTCACTTCGATCGGCCTTTGCGCCACCATCATCGGCTACGAGCTCGCCGCCAACCTTTCGCAGACCTTGGCGGCTGCGATCCTGTTGTTGACGCCGCTGGCGTTCTTGTTCTCCACCGCCCGCAACTCCCGAGAACTCGCCGACATTCTGGCGCTGGGGCTGGGGCTCGCGCTCTATCCGCTTGCCACGCTGCTCAACAGCGGCCTCGATATCCTGGTCAGTGGCGTGGTCGGGGGCACCATCGCCTTTTGCGTCTACAGACCATGAGCGATTTCTTCGGCGATTGGCACGCGCTGGTGCTGCTGCTGCTTGCGGGCGTTATCCCCAACCAGATCTGGCGGATGCTCGGGCTGTGGCTCGGCGGCGGGCTCGATGAGGGGTCGGACCTCCTGATGTGGGTGAAGGCGGTGGCGACCGCGATCCTGGCCGGCGTCATCGCCCAGATCCTGGTGCAGCCGCCAGGCGCGCTGGCAAGCGTCCCGGGCTTGCTGCGCTACGGCGCACTGGGTGCGGGGTTTTTGGCGTTCATGCTGACGCGGCGCTCGATCTTTGCCGGCGTCGTCTGCGGCGAATCTTCATGCTGGCCGGCAAATGGTTGATGGCTGAGCTTCCGCCAATCGTCGCAATTGCGGCCGTGCAAGTCTCCAGTACTGTCTGGACAACCAGAAAAAAACCATGGGGAAGCGTCATGCGTGTAAGATCGGGCCCTGATCTCCTGGCTGATGTTCGCGGGGCCATTGTTTGCAACGCCGGCCGCGCCGGCAGCCGGCTATCCCAGTCGCCCCAGCCGCAAGGTTTGGCGTGGTCCTTAAAAAGGGGGTCACATGCAACGGCGAGAGTTCATTGCGGGGACGGCGGCCACTGCAGTCCTGAGCTTTGGTTCCGTCGGGTGATGGACTCACAGACTCTTTAGAGCGCCGTCACGAAGGCCGCGCTTTCATCCAGCATGGGCAAAATCGCGTCTCGGGGCTTGGGCGGAAGCATCAGGACCACCCGATCAACGCCGGCGTCACGGTAGCGTTTTAGTACCTCTAAGTCTCGGGGCGCCCCGAAGACGTTGAAGGAGAGCGACGCGGGATCGCGGCCGGCGTCCTTTGCCATTTGACGGAATTGCGGCAGCACCTCGAGCGGATCGTCGACGCGGCCACCGATCGGAATCCAGCCGTCGCCATAGGCGATCGCCCGTCTTGCTGCGTGGGGGAATGCGCCCCCAACAACGATGGGCGGGTAAGGTTTTTGAACCGGTTTGGGCCACTGCATCAGGGGTTCGAACTTGACGAATTCGCCGTCGAATGCCGCCGTCGACTGCGTCCAGATTTGCTTCATCGCCTGGATCCGCTCACGCATCAGCTTGAAGCGAGTTGCAAACGCAGTGCCGTGATTGGCCATCTCCTCCTCGTTCCAACCCCCGCCAACGCCGAAAATGAACCGGCCCGAGGAAAGCTGGTCGACGGTCGATACCTCCTTGGCGGTGTGGATTGGATCACGCTCGACGACGAGACATATCCCAGTCGCAAGTTTGATGGTTTTCGTCACCGCGGCAGCAGCGGCTAGCGAGACGAACGGATCGTAGCTATCGTAATAGTACTTCGGCAGCTCAGCGCCGCCGGGCCACGGCGATTTGCGACTGGTGGGAATGTGACTGTGCTCCGGCAACCACAATGACTCGTAACCTCGCGCCTCCGCCGCCACGGCAAGGTCGTGCGGTGGAATAGAGTAATCCGTCGGAAACATCGTAAGCCCGACATGCATGTTCCGTGCTCCTCGGTTGCGGCCAGGCTCTCCATCACACGCGACCGCACGTGATGGTCGCGCATATCAGGGGCGCGAATTAATGTCCTTCTCAACTCTATCAGAGAAATGAGCGGACGTACCGCCGTTTGTCGCAACGCTGGCCCTCATCGCAGTGACGGCTTGTCGAGCTTCGCGCATCGGGCGGGATTACAGGATCTCGGAGTGCGACGACCGGGACTTACGCCATTACGGTCGCAACAGCCTCTAGGTTTGACCATCATAGTCGGCCTCGTCCGCGCCCACGGACAGGTTGCCCCAGCTCGTCACCCGCTCCAGGCGGACCGCGATGACGGGCCGTTCGGCGATCTGCATCGCCGCCAACTGGCGGTACCGAGAGCGTAGCAGCTCCTGCGCGCGATCGTGCTCCGTCCCGGCGCGCAGGATCTCAGCCCGTCCACGCAACATCACCCAGCCAAGCCGGGTCCAGTCTTCGTCGTACCGATCAACCACGATAGCGACCATCGGGTTGCGCTCGATGTTGCGGACGCGCTTGAGCGCTGGTCCAGCCACGCGCTTCGGCTTCTCGTCGATGGTGATGTAAAGGGTGTCTTGCGAAATCGTAAAGCACACCGGCACGACGTGCGGAATGGCCCGGCTATCGGCCGTGGCAAGATGCCCGACCCGTCGCGTCAACAGGAACCTGCGTTCGTGGTCTGACAGCACGTGACGGTCCGCCGATGTCAATCGCGCCGATACTGCACGGCTTGGCTCGGCTTAGCCACCCAGGAATTGGCGTCGACCAAACATCGGCAGGCCTGCCGGCGTGATTCGAAACCGCGGTCGCGATCAATCCGGTGATAGGGCATCCGATGCTCAGCCGCGGCATCGAGGTGGCGAATACACAGCCTGGGCCCTAAGCCGAAGAAGATCGAAATCGCCCGCAGGTCCGTACTCAAGGGTAGACCGGACCTCTTTCGCGTGACTTTCTACCGCCGCTTGTGACCCGGAGCGGACTATCGAGGCTGACAAGCGCCATCGGGACCGATAAGTTCTCTACGCGTAATGTGGCCGGCACATCGCCGAGAGCGAATTGCCGGTACACCTCATTCTGCAGCCAAGCGGATTGGGGCCATTAAGAAGAATTTGAGGGACGGTGACATGGATATCCGAGCTCCCGACCAGCAGACCTGATAGCCTTCGCGAACAGCTGACTGCCTCAGTCACACATGCTCAAGCCCAATCGGCGCCAATCGACCGCCGGCAAAAACCATCAGGAGGACCGATGAATACGCCTCTCCGCAGCGGTATTTTCCTCGCTCCGTTTCATGCCAAAGCCGACAATCCAACGCTGGCGATGGAACGTGATTTCGAGCTGCTTCAGCACCTCGACCGGCTGAACTACAGCGAGGCGTGGATCGGCGAGCATCACTCCGGCGGTGTCGAGATCATCGCCGCGCCTGATATGTTCATTGCCGCGGCGGCCGAACGTACCAAGCACATTCGGCTTGGCACCGGCGTGACGTCGCTGCCGTATCATAACCCCTTCATGCTCGCGAGCCGCATCGTCCAGCTTGATCACATGACGCGTGGGCGCGCGATGTTCGGCGTCGGCCCCGGTGCGCTGGTGTACGACGCCTACAAGATCGGGATCGACGCCGGCGATCAGCGGCGCATGATGAATGAGGCGCTCGACGTCATCGTCGCGCTGTTCAAAGGCGAGACGGTCAACAAGGAGACCAACTGGTTCAAGCTCTGCAACGCCAACCTGCAGCTTGCGCCCTACACCAAGCCGATGATCGAGATGGCGGTCGCCAGCGCGCGCTCGCCGGTCGGCGCGATGGCGGCGGCGCGCCACGGCATCGGCATGCTGGCAATCGGCGGCGCGACGCCGACTTCGATCGCCCATCACACCGCGAACTGGAATCTCTACGAGACCGAGGCGCACAAAGCCGGCCACGTGCCCGATCGCGCCAAGTGGCGCGTCGTGACGTTGATGCATATCGCCGAGACCCGTGAGCAGGCGAAGAAGAACGTCAAGTTCGGACTCAAGGCGTTCGCCGACTACTTCCGCGAGATCGCGACCTTCCCGATCATCCCGCCTGATGTGCCCGACGACTGCGACTGGCTGATCGAGACCGGCACCGCTTGTATCGGCTCGCCCGATGACGCGGTTGCCTACATCGACAAGCTGCTCAAAGGCTCCGGCGGCTTCGGCGTGATCATGGAGCTCGCCCATAACTGGGCCGATTGGGACGCCACCCGCCGCCACTACGAGCTGATGGCACGCTACGTTCACGCCCATTTCCAAAAGAGCTTTGCGCCACGCGTCGAAGCTTACGCCGCGGCCGCGACCCAGCAGATGGAGTTCGCTGGCCAGGCGGCGCAGGCGGTGCAGTCCGAGATCGACAAGCTGGCGGCGCGGCAGGCGAAGACCGGGACCTGAAGGAGCGGACGCTCACGGCATTTTTGGAGTCCGCTACTGGCCCAAAACGGCGGTTGAGGGATGTCTGCTATTCCGCCGCTGTAAGGGGATAAGCAGACATCCGGCGAACGGGCCAAAAATGACGCGAGTTCCTCCGAGCTGATTGACACTCGAGTTCCGCGGTGCCGAAGGTGGTGTCGGCTCCTGATCCTACAAGCCGGAGAGTGACAGTTAAAATGTCCGATCCTTCTGCTCCCTCGGATTTTGAGAAGCCGTCAACCGAGACAGCCTCTGCGCCCCTCAAGTTCTCGGTTGCGACTTGCACTCGCCTTCATCGTCGCGGGTGTATCCGATCTGAACCTCCCCATGGCTAAAGCCAGGGGGTTCTGAGAGAGGCAGAAGGCAGTCTTTCCGGGGCTCTCGCGGTCTCTGTTTGCAGAGGCGCTACATCATCCCCGGCCTCGACGGCCGGCCCAACACTCTTCATCCGGCGACCCGCTCTAACGCCATTACGGACGTGGGGTTGGGTAAAGCCCTTCCCGCTTGCAGGTTGAAGTACACTCGACATCGCCGTCCTCAGGAGCGGTTCCGCACTGGCCCAAGCGATCTTGACTTGGGGAATGTCGAGCAAATTCGTATCGCAGCATGTCGCAAGAAACGCGCTGTAGAGATCACGTTGAACCGGCTCTGTCCTGCCATCGCCGAACACATGAACCCGCTGCGAGAGCGGCTTCTTGATGTATTCGCCCGTGGTATGATCGAACTGGCTCAACCGTGTATGCCGGGTTTTGATCTCAATCACTCCACCGCCAGCACTTGCAGCCTTGCGCTGAAGCATCGAGATCAACATTCCTGGCGCACGCACTTTCACGCTGCGACCGTAGTTCTTCTGAAATGACTTGTAGCTCAACTCCTCTGTTTTGATGGTTGTCCCTTGACCGAGAATGCGGTTCGCCAACTCGCCATGCGATCGCTTGCGCTCGGCAGCCAATACTCGATCGCGCTCGCGTTTCGAAGCGGCAAGCGCCTGATAGCGCTGCGACCTGTTCCACCTTCTCTTACCCTTGATCGCGCGCCCTTTGGCATCGAAGTTGTCCAGGTTGGTTGCACGTCGCGAGCGGTCCATCGCGCGCTGGATACGCCGGCAGTCGTTCCACGGCTCGACGACGCTCGGGCATAACTGCTCCAAAATAGCGTCGTCGCTTGATACCGCCGCGATGCTGGACGGCCCGATGTCGAGTCCGACAGTACCGTCCTTGGTGGTGTGCGTAGCGGGCGGCAAGCCCTCTTGCACCAACTGGCAAAACCAGCGGACGCGGCCCTTGATCTCGCGCCGGATAATGCGGACATACTTGGTCCTGGCCGCGAGCGCTTCTCTTTGCCAATCGCGTTTGTCCTTTGGATCGAGCATAAGCGGCAGCACAAGGCCGCTGTAGTGCACGGCGGGAACAGGCTCGGCGCGGTAGCGGATCACAGCGTCCGCTTTGCCCTCGATGCTGTTCAGCCGGTTTAACGATTTGAACCGTGGGCGGCCGCGCTTGCCAAACGCATACTGCTCGGCTGCCCGGAACGCGCGCAAACTCGTGGTTTGCGTGTCGTGGCTGCCGAGGTGATCGCCGATCCAGCAGGCATTGCGGCAGGAGAGCGCATGCTTTTCAGTCTCGCGCGAGGTGAAGCCGAACCGCTCAAGTTCGGCCCGGAACGCGTGCGAGCGCGCTTTGTTGTGACGCTTGTCCACTATCGCAGGCATGGCGCGTGCGGCTTGCCATGCCTTCGATTGCTTCATCAGATCGAGGCGGCGAAGGCACTCCTGCAAACAGGCATTATAGAGGTGCCGGGCCGCGTTCAGCCGCGTATCCAATGTCTTCTCATCCGCCGCAGTCGTCTGAAGCGGGAACTCGGCGACGAAGGACAGGGTTTTAACGCGCGGCATCACAGTCCTCTACGCATCAATTGCCGACTGCATTCATCTGCTAAAGCCGGATAGCTCTCTCCTATGGCTGAGTAAATCTTTGCTCGAATAGCTTGTACCGCAGAGGCGATGCCAACCCGACCAGCGACTTCCTCTAATGCCCTGTCGTACGCTGTTAGATTATGCCGGATGAAGTTTACGGTGATGCGTTCGAGAAACTCGGCGGGTGCATCTTCCGCCACCCCGTCTCCATCCCAGTGCCATTCGTTGTACGCTTCAATCGCCGCACGTCTCACCCAATGTTTCGGGCGCGTTTCAACAGAAACGTGCATTTCCAGAACCTGCTGCATCAGTGCCGCGCGCTTTGTCTCCACGGCAGTCTTTGCTCCGCACTGACGCCGAGCAGCTTTCGCTTTTGCAGCAAGAAACTCTGACGACGCCTCGAAGGAAGCTACTCTTGCGGTGTCGTAGAGGCGCATAGGCGCTGATTTCGCATAATGAGAATTGCGCCTTACCACATCCGGTTCCCCAAGGAGCGTGATGAGGGCTTGTGTCCATCCTCGCGCCTTAAGACCGGCAATTGAAATCATTTGAGGTTTTTCCATCAGACCCTCTTCTGATTTTCAATGTATTGCTTGATGAGCGCGAGGGGAGCGCCGCCGACCGAAGACACAAAATAACTGTTCGTCCATAATGTTGGAATGCGCGTGCGCAGCACCCGGAACTGCTGACGGAGAACACGCGAAGACCGGCGCTTGATGCCCTTCACCAGCCGGTGGATGCCGTATTGCGGATCGCAGCCGACAAGCAGATGGACGTGGTCTGGCATGACTTCCATTTCAATCAGCGCCGATTGCGTCTCGTCGCATACTTGCCGAATTAGTTTCTTAAGTTTGGCGTCGAGGCGGATTAAGAACTGGCTTACGGTATTTCGGGCAAAACACCACGTGGTATTTGCACGAGAAGAGAACGTTCCTGTTCGATCTGAAGTCCGCCATAGCCTATTATATACCTAGCTGATGTCTAATAGCAAAGAGGCGCTCACCCCATAGTTGAAACTAGGGGCTTGCGCGCCTAAGTTCGCTAGCTTAGCGCCGCCGATCGGATGGGCGGTCGATGTCGTGACTACCGCGCTGTTGTTCGTCGTGCTGGGCTGGCAATGGCTGCTTTTGCCGGGGCTGGTCCTAGAGGCGATACCGGGCGTCGGGGTGGTTCCATTCTGGCTGCTGGTGGTTGGAGCAATTGCTGTCTTAGGTACGCCTCGGCCGAAGATTGGACAGCACTGAGGCGTCGCACCGTGGGCAGCGATTTGGCGGATTAAGGGGGAAATCGCTGCATTGCGCGGAAGGCTAGTACTTGCATTGCGCGGATGCTGACGCAGCGTAAATAAATCCCGCAGTGTCTGCGGCTCTGTTCGTCGCGCTCTGCTCGGCTCGCGCTTTCCGCCCATTTGGTCGGCGCGGCGCGCGTACGATGGTCTGCGGCGCGAACAGCTGTCGATGCCCACACAGGCCGCGGCACAGTTGCCTCGCCAGTGAGCTACAAGGCCGTCTTGATCAAAAGCGTTCGTGTCGATGGCAAGCCTCGGCAAGTCCAGCGCCGGGCTTGGGCCGTGGGCCTGCCGGCTTGAGAACGGTTGCAACCCGGGCGACCTCCACAGCAACAGCCCTAACAAGCTTCCGACAGCGATAATTTGTCGTTTGGAATCTATGGAGTTGTTTGGCTGCGATTTGTCGGAAGATGCCTTAGAAAACCTTGCGAAAGCGTCTGACTTCCAAGCTGAATACGAGGGTTCGATTCCCTTCACCCGCTCCATCCCCCAACAACTTTCCCAAGCAATCCTCGCTACTTATTGAAAATGCGGGTAGAATCCGTATTTTCGCCAGAAATAACGTCCAACATTTCGTCCAACAAAACGTCCAACGCGCTGGCGCTCATGCCCGATTTTTTGACGAGGCGAAATGGCACGTGGCACTTTGCGCGTCGCGTCCCGACTGAGTTTGCGCATCTCGATCGCCGCGGCGTCGTGAGGCATTCAACCAAGATTCGGATTGCTTCAGACCGCGCCGCGGTTCGCGCGTCACACGTCGCTGAAAAGTTCAACAGCAGCCTCGAGCAACACTGGCGAGCGCTCGCGGACAACGACTCAAGAGACGGCGTGGAAAGTTACAATGAAGCGCGAAGGCGAGCGCGCCAACTCGGCTTCGACTACATCGAGAATGCCCAACTCGTCGCCGCACCAGCTGCCGAACGGCTCGAGCGTCTAGAAACGCTCGTGGCCAAGGATCTCGTGAATGACGGAGGAGCCAGAGAGGCAGTCCTCGGCTTAAAAAAGAAGCCAGTCTTTAAAGTCTCGAAGATCTTCGAAGAGTATGAGGCGGAGACAAAAGATCAGGTTCTTGATCTCTCGCCCGATCAACTCAGGATATGGCGCAACGCCCGAAAACGAGTGGTCAAGAGCTTCGCGGGTGTCGTCGGCGACAAGCTCATCACGGAGCTCACAGTTGATGACGCGATTGATTTCCGCAATTTTTGGCGGGATCGCGTCGTGCAAGAGGCGATAGCTGCAAAGAGCGCCAATCGGGAGATCGGGCAGCTGAGCGGCATGATCAAGGAATTGAATGTTTTGCGCCGCTTGGGCCTGCCTGATCTGTTCAAAGGTCTGCGTCTGAAGGGGGAGGTCGACAAGGAGCCGACACCTTACGAGACCAAATTCATCCAGAATTGCCTTTTGGCTGACGGGGCCCTGGATGGGTTGAATGAGGACGCGCGCTATATCATCTATGTTATTGCGAACTCGGGACTTCGGCCCTCCGAGATAGTGAACCTCAACAGGAAGACGATCCACCTCAGCGCTAAAATCCCGTACGTCAGCGTGCTTCCTGATGGTCGGCGGCTAAAGACAGACGACAGTTTACGGGAAATTCCTCTCGTCGGCGTGGCGCTGGCGGCCCTAAAAGCGAGGCCGGAGGGGTTCCCCCGATATCGTGACAATTCCTCCACATTCTCTGCGACGGCCAACAAGTTTCTGCTGGAAAACGGACTGCGTCCGACAGAAGAGCACACGGTCTATTCGCTCAGGCACAGCTTCAAGGATCAACTCATCGCGGCCGAAGCCCAAGATAGCTTGATCGATAGTCTGATGGGTCATGACACCTACAAGCCGAAATATGGCAAGGGACCTTCTCTTGAGTTGAAGCTGAAGTATCTTCAGCGAATTGCTTTCAAGCCACCGCCCTCGTTGAGGTAGGATTCTAAGCGCTTCCGCGCCCTATTTTTGATGACTTCTTTCGTTTTCAATTCGCCGAGTTCGGCCTCGAACTTTTCGTACATCGGCAGGTGCACGTCGCCATCAAGCTCAATGAAGTAGGCCAGCAGCACAAGCGCTCTTTCCAGCCGCTCAACGGTGAGCGGGAGCTGCTCAGCAGTGTTTAAGACCGCACCGAACGATCCGCACCGGTCGATGAAGGCCATTCTTTTCGCGAAGTGAAGAGCCGAACAAACGGCGTCGAAGAAACGGATAGAACGTCGCTCGCTAGGCATGTCCGCCGCCCGGTCCAACATTTGACCCAGCTCAAACCGGAACGGTGGCCGTCCGGCCGGCTACCCCAAGTTTGTTGAGAGACAAAACGAGCCGGATAGCTGCGGCAGAGGGATCGCGCACCGAAACCATTCGTTCCATGATGGATTGAGGGAGAGTTTATAGAAATCAAATAGTTAGATTGGAGTCGTGTGCAGTTTCTGTGCACGAAGATTCTACTATTCTTCTGCTCTCGTTCGCGCGCGTTCGCCCGCCGCAGCCCTTCGCCGTATCCAAAACTGCGCTTCGTGTTGTGGCGTAGGATGGCGTTAGTTCGGTGAGCGCAATTGGCTCGCCGTGGCTGCTGCACTTGCTTGAAGAGACGGCCGAGAATGTGCGAAACGAGAACCCGAGTGAAACAATGCGTGCGCTAAACGAACTCATCCTCAAGTTCGTTGGGCGAAAAACAAAACGGCTAGTGTCAACCGTTGAGGCGGCGTTCGACAAGTCGCCGTGTGTGTTCGTCATAGGCATCACTAGATAGTCGCGTGCCATCGAAGGTTACAAACAGATCGCGCGTAGCAGCCTCAACCAACGGCGCCAGCGCCGAAAGTGCCGTGGTGATCGGTACCTCGATAAATGATGTGATTTCGTCCTCCTGAGCCGGCCCTCCGCCAGGAACGTAAATGATCGGGTTCGCCCAGCTATCAAGCCGCCGACCTTTGAGTTTCTGCCACCGAAACAAGAACCCAAGCCGGGTAGTCTCAGGCCAACCCAAACCCTTCGCGATAGCGATCCCAACGGCGACGGATTTGGTTACGCGATAGGTCACGAGCACCGGGTCGAGACGCGTGCCAGGTTCCACTTGCTTGGGTACGGCATCGTCCTGCAACAATCGTCGCAGATAGAACACGCCTCGCGGATCAACGCGAAAGAATTCCAGGCGGTTTGCACTATGGTCGCTGAGAGCGACGATGAGCGCTTCGCACGCGCTGCCCCTGACGACAGGTCGTGACCGCTCGTCGGGCAACGTGCGGGCATCGAGCCAGACGGGCCAACCGGCATATTTGGGATTGCTCGCCGCGAATGTCGCAAGCACAGGCCGCAGATGCCGTCGTAGGCTTTTTGCATCGTGTGCACACGCAAGAGCGCCAATCTGGATCAAATGTGCGCCTTGAGTACAAGGATAACGAAGGCTTCAATTCTTACGTCGACGGCTCGAACGAGCAGGTGCAGATTTTTGAATTGACTTACCGGGCGAGCGAAGTGCTCTTCTTGGTCGATCAACAGGCATACCGCGACCTTTTGGCCAGCTACGAACCGGTCAGCTCCGAATCGGAGGCGGCGAGGACGGCCAACCTGGCAAGCTCATCATGAGCGAGAGCACCTTTAGCGAATCGGTAGTTGAACAGGCTTCGCTCGCTTGGCTTGAAGCTCTGGGATATTCCGTGTTGCACGGACGCGACATTGCCGTGGGCGGGGTTGTTGCTGAGCGCGGCGACCCCAACTATTGCGACGTGGTATTGGATGGGCGGCTGCGCTCGGCCTTGGTCCGGCTAAATCCGGACTTGCCGGCTGAGGCCGTGGACGATGCCTACCGCAAGCTGATGCGGCTGGACGCGCCGTCGCTGATCGAGCGCAACCGCGCTGTCCACCGCATGCTGGTCGAGGGCGTCCCCGTAGAATTCCGCCGCAAGGACGGCTCCATTGCTGGCGCGCAGGCGCGCGTCATCGACTTCGACGATCCCGACAATAACGACTGGCTCGCAATCAACCAATTCACGGGGGCGGAAGGTCAGCATCTTCGCCGGCCTGATATTGTGCTATTCATGAACGGCTTGCCGTTGGCCGTGATCGAACTGAAAAATGCTGCGGACGAAGATGCCGACGTTTGGGGAGCATTTCGGCAGCTTCAGACCTATCAAGCGCAAATCCCGGCGCTGTTTTCGACCAATGTCGCGCTGGTCGCCTCCGATGGCACTCAGGCGCGGATCGGTTCGCTCGGCGCGGGACGGGAGTGGTTCAAGCCTTGGCGGACGATTGGCGGCCAGGACCAGCCCAGCAAGCTGGCCGAACTGCAGGTGATGCTGGAGGGCGTGTTCGAGAAGCGACGCTTTCTCGATCTCATTCGTTATTCATCGTGTTCGAGGCGCTCGATGGCGGCAAACTGGTCAAGAAGATGGCCGGCTAC
This sequence comes from uncultured Alphaproteobacteria bacterium, assembly GCA_963822795.1. Taxonomy (GTDB): domain Bacteria; phylum Pseudomonadota; class Alphaproteobacteria; order Rhizobiales; family Xanthobacteraceae; genus Bradyrhizobium. The sequence goes on along the minus strand of CAWGJM010000046.1, from coordinate 401,209 downwards.
CATCAGTTCCATGCCGTCAACGTGGCGTTGGAGGAAACGCTGCGAGCGGCGATTCCCGCGCATAGTTGGTACAAATCGCAGGGCTTTTCAGACGAAGCCGGCCGTTACGATGCTGGCCCGATGGCCGGCGGCCAGGAAGGCGACCGTCGCGTCGGTGTCGTCTGGCACACCCAGGGCTCGGGAAAGAGCCTGACCATGGCGTTCTATGCCGGCCGGGTGATCCTCGCACCTGAAATGGAGAACCCGACCATCGTGGTCCTGACGGATCGCAATGACCTCGACGACCAGTTGTTCGGTACCTTTGCCCGTTGCGGCGACCTGCTGCGCCAGCCGCCAGTGCAGGCGGCCGACCGCGCCGACCTGCGTACAAAATTGTCCGTCGGAGCCGGTGGGGTGGTCTTCACCACGATCCAGAAGTTTCTTCCCGAGGAACGGGGCGATCTTCATCCGGTCTTGTCAGACCGGCGAAACATCGTGGTGATCGCGGACGAAGCGCATCGCAGCCAGTATGATTTCATCGACGGGTTTGCTCGACATATGCGCGACGCGCTTCCGAACGCGTCGTTCATCGGCTTTACCGGAACGCCCATTGAAAAGACCGATGCAAATACACGCGCGGTGTTCGGCGACTACATCAGCGTTTACGACATTCAGCGGGCCGTGATCGACGGCGCCACTGTTCCGATCTACTACGAGAGCAGGCTCGCGAAGCTTGAATTGAAGGCTTCCGAGCGTCCGAATATCGATCCCGAATTCGAGGAGGCGACCGAAGGCGAGGAAGTCGAGCGCAAGGAGAAGCTCAAGAGCAAATGGGCGCAGCTCGAAGCGGTGGTCGGGTCCGAGAACCGGATCAAGCTGGTTGCGCGCGATCTGGTCGAGCACTACGAGGCGCGGCTCGGCGCGATGGACGGCAAGGCGATGGTTGTGGTGATGAGCCGTCGCATCGCCGTGGCGCTCTACGACGAGGTGATCAAGCTGCGGCCGGCCTGGCACAACGAGGATGACGACAAGGGCGCGCTCAAGATCGTCATGACCGGCTCCGCGTCCGATGCTCTGGAGTGGCAGCCGCACATTCGAAACAAGAAGCGGCGAGAAGATTTGGCCGAACGCTTCCGCGATGCCAAGGACCCGTTCAAGATCGTGATCGTCCGCGACATGTGGTTGACCGGCTTCGATGCGCCAAGCCTTTCGACGATGTATGTCGACAAGCCGATGCGCGGGCATGGGCTGATGCAGGCGATCGCCCGGGTCAATCGGGTCTTCAAGGACAAGCCTGGCGGTTTGGTGGTCGATTATCTCGGCTTGGCCGACGAGTTGCGCCGCGCTCTGGTGACGTGCACCGAAGCGGGCGGGACGGGCCGAACCGCGCTCGACCAAGCCGAGGCCGTTGCCGTGATGCTGGAGAAATACGAGGTCTGCCGGAACCTGTTCCATGGCTTCGACTGGTCGCATTGGCAGACCGGCACTTCAGCGCAGAAGCTGACCTTGTTGCCGGTCGCGCAGGAGCACATCCTGGCGCAGGAGAACGGCAAGAGTCGGCTGATGCAGGCCGTCAGCGAACTCTCGCGGGGATTTGCCTTGGCCGTGCCGCATGCCGAGGCGCTGCGGATTCGCGATGACGTCGGCTTCTTTCAGGCCGTGAGGGCCGTTCTCGCCAAGAACGAACCGGGCGAGCGCAAGAGTAACGAAGAACTCGACCACGCCATCCGCCAGATCATCTCCAGAGCGATGGTTTCGGACGAGGTTGTCGACATCTTCGCGGCCGCAGGGCTGAAGAAGCCGGATATCTCGATCCTGTCCGACGAGTTCCTGGCCGAGGTTCGCGGAATGCCGCAGCGGAACCTCGCAGTCGAGTTATTGCAGAAGCTCCTGAAGCGCGAAATCAAGATCCGTTTGCGACGCAATGTCGTGCAAGCGCGGGCGTTTTCCGAAGTGCTGGAGCAGGCTCTGCGCCGCTACCAGAACCGCGCGATTGAGACTGCCAAGGTGATCGAAGAACTGATCCAGCTTGCAAGGGATATGCGCCAAGCTGCACAGCGAGGAGAGTCGTTGGGATTAAGCGATGATGAAGTCGCTTTCTATGATGCCCTCGAAACCAACGACAGTGCGGTCAAGGTGATGGGTGACGAGGCGTTGCGGACTATCGCTCGTGAACTTGTCGCGACGGTTCGCGCTAATGTCACCATAGATTGGACTGTTCGCGATAACGTCCGTGCGCAACTGCGCGTGTTGGTGAAGCGCATTCTTCGGAAATATGGCTATCCGCCGGACTTGCAGGAGAAGGCAACCCGAACGGTGCTTGAACAGGCGGAGGTGCTTTCGGAGGGATGGGCGTCTGGTTGAGATTCAACCACGTCACGCCGTAGGTGGGTTCGGGGGTACGTACAGGTAAGGTAGAAATAGTACAATACAATCAATACGTAATGGCGGACTCCCTCTCCGCCACTGCGTTGCGGCGCCGGCAACCTCTAGCGCGAAATTGCCCTCGAAATACTGCTGCGGCTGTTTTTGAAGAGTTTTGCGCTCCGGAGATTTTCGGCGCTCGAGCAAGACACAACCAAAGAAAAGGCGACATGGACATTCGAGTTTTGCGCGGCGACACGCGGGCAAACGCGGCAGAGAGCGCCCGAAAACCATCTACTTCCTGGCGACCGGACCCGGTGGGATGGGAAACGGAGTGATGGCCTCAGGCCCCAAGCCACCGCGCCCATCCTCGACCAGAGCGTTGATATTGCCGTGTCCGCTTTTCCGCGGCTTCTAAGGGTACACCGGACGTAGCTCGGACTGGCCACGATTTCCGAGCCTAACCCGTCCCGACCACCCTCTGGCGGATGCCGGCTGAGGCAAAAAAGGCGAGCTAAATTGCCGCACAGATCCTCCATTAGGTGCTAACCTCACCACCATTACTGTGATGCTACGTCGACCCTCGCGCGACCTTGCAAAAACCGAGAAAGACGAAAGTGGGGAGGAACGGATGCCAGCTCGCACCGGCGAACAATTTTTGCGCGGGCTTGTCGATGATCGTGAAATCTGGGTCGGCAGCGATAAAGTCTCGTCGCCGGTCGACCATCCTTCGTTGCGTGGCGCTGCTCTTGCACTCGCCGAAGTGTTTGATCTGCAGCACCGGGAAGCTGGCGCGTCCTTGATGCCGGACCCCGAAACCGGCGAGTTGATCAACGTCAGCCACATGATCCCGCGCTCGCGCGAGGACTTGCAGCGTCGGCATCGCGGGCTCGAATGCATCGCCGAATATTCGGTCGGGCTGATGGGGCGCACGCCCGATTACATGAACGTGACCTATGCGGGCTTCGACGGCCGCGCCGACGCATGGGCGATCAACGGCAACGAGCGGGGCGCCGACAACCTGGTGCGCTATCAAAAGAAGCTTCGGCGCGAGGACCTGTCGCTCACGCATACGATCGTTCACTCGACGATTGATGCGACAAAAGGCCGGCTCCCTGTCGGCCTCGATCCGGTTCAGCTTCACAAGGTCGAGGACACCGAACACGGCATCGTCGTGCGCGGGTCGCGCGTGCTGGCGACGCTGGCGCCATTTGCCGACGAGCTTGCAGTTTACCCCGGCGCGCCGATGCCGGACGCCGCCGGCGTGCACGCGCTCTCGTTCTGCATTCCTATGAACACGCCCGGGCTAAAATTCATCTGCCGCGACAGCGCCGCGGGCAGCTTTGACAAGTTCGACCATCCGTTTTCCAGCCGCTTTGATGAGCAGGATGCATTCGTCATTTTCGACGATGTTGAGGTGCCGCGCGATCGCCTGTTCATCGACTGCAATCTCGCCGTCTACAACTGCGTGATGAAAACCTCGTGGTGGCCGAACATCATGCAGCAGACCATGATCCGCGCGCAGACCAAGCTGGAGTTTGCCTGGGGCCTCGGCAGCAGCATGGCCGATGCGATCAATCTGACGCAGCCGCAAACCGTGCAACAGCTCGGCGAAATCGCGATGTTCGCAGAGCTCGCGCGCGCAGCGGTGTTCGCGGCGGAGCAAGGGGCGCACGAATACGGCAACGGGTTTTGGGCTTGCGACCTGCGACCACTCGCCGGGTTGCGTGCAGCGATGCCGATGTGGTTTCCGCGGGTCAACGAAATTATTCGCCTGATCGGTTCACACAATCTATTGACGACGCCGTCGCGCGCGGCGCTCGCCGATTCCACATTGCGGCCTCTCATCGACCGGTATCTGGCCGGTGTGGGCGTCGATGCCGAGCAGCGCAGCCGGTTGTTTCGCCTGGGGTGGGATTTTGCGGGTACCGCGCTGGCAAGCCGCAATGAACAATACGAACGCTTTTATCTCGGCTCGGTCGGACGTAACCTTACCTACCTGCAGACGCTCAACGATCGCACCCGCGCCAAACGTCTGGTTGATCGCTTCCTGAATGAGGAGCTCGATCCGCTGCCGCACAGCGAAGCGTCGCGGTCAGGCTTTATGGTAGCGGCGCAATGAGGAAGGTTTAAAGCGAAAGTTTTAAGATAACATCAAGGGAGAACATTCGATGATGGACAAGCCGGTCAACCCGCGCGGGATTAATCATCTCGTGCTGAACGTGCGCAACCTCGAAGAGAGCCACAAGTTCTGGACCGAGATCGTCGGCATGCAGCAGGTCGGCGAGCTGAAGCCAGCGCCGAACCGTCCGAATCCACCCAGGATGCGGTTCTACAGCGGCACCGGTGCCGGCGGCACACATCACCACGACATGGCCCTCGTGGAAAATCCGAGCCTGCCCGAGCCGCCGGTGGAGTGGAGTATGGTCGGCATGCCGATGGCCATCAACCACATCGCCTTCACCTATCCGAACCGCGAGGCGTGGCTGCAGCAGCTCAGCTATCTGCAGGCCAAAGGCGTGAAATTCGATCGGCGTGTCGAGCACGGCATGACCCACAGCCTTTATATCCATGACCCCAATGGCTACGGCGTCGAGTTGCTGTATGACCTACCGCGCGAAATCTGGGAGCGAGATATCGATGCGGCGCTGAACTTCGCGGTCGCCGTGCCAACCGAAGGCGCCGAAGCGCTGGTCGATCGCAGCGCGGACCTTCCGGTGTTCGGCGAAACCTCGACAGCCGCGGAGTAGCGCGACGTGGCAAAGCGGAAAAGCATCAACGGCAGCAGGGCGCGCCACGAGAATCCGATCCCCAACGCCAGCCGGGTTGGCAATGTCGTGATGTCGAGCGTGATCGGCGGCACCAAACCCGGCACGCGGGAATTGCCCGCGAGCCTGGAGGAGCAGGTCGCCAATGTCTTCGCCCACATCAGGCACGACGTCGAGGCGGCCGGCGGTAGCGTCGACGACATCATCAAGATCAACTTTTGGGTCAAGGATCCCGTGTCGCAGCGTGCGGCACTGAATACGGAGTGGGTCAAGATGTTCCCCGACCCGGAATCACGTCCGGCACGGCATACGCTGGCCCTGCCGGCCGATAGCCGGGCGCTGCTGCAAGCCGATTTCACCGCCGTGCTCGGCACCTGACGTTTTCCGGAGGATTCCGCAGGTGGATGGTGGAACTGCAGGGCCGATGAAATTCGGCATTGGCCAGCCGGTGCGCCGATTCGAGGATATCAGGCTCATCACCGGGCGCGGCCGTTATCAGGACGACATCGTGCTGCCGCGCCAGACCTACGCGATGTTCCTGCGCTCGCCGCATGCGCATGCGCGTATCGTTTCGATCGATGTGAAGGCGGCACGCGCGGCCCCCGGTGTGCTCGCCGTTCACACCGGCGCCGACTACAAGGCCGACGGGTTGAGCATGCCGAAGGCGGTCATGCCGCGAAAAAAGGCTGATGGATCGCCGATGTTCGCGCCCCAGCGGCCGGCACTGGTGATCGACCGCGTTCGCTATGTCGGCGATCCCGTTGCGATGGTGATCGCCGAAAGCCTGGCGGAGGCGAAGGACGCGACTGAGCTGATCGCGGTCGCCTATGAAGAGCTGCCGTCGGTCACCTCGACGGCGGAGGCGGCCAGGCCGGATGCGGCACGAGTGTGGGACGAGAACCCGGACAACATCTCCCATACCCTGCAGCACGGCAATCGGACCGCTACTGATGCGGCCTTTGCGCAGGCCGCCCATGTGGTGCGGCAGCGCTACGTCATCACCCGCGTGCATGCCCAATACATGGAGCCGCGCGGGGCGATCGGATCCTATGACGCATTCGAGAATCGTTACACGCTCTACGCCGACGTGAACTACCCGCACCGTGTGCGCAACATGCTTGCGAGCTCGGTATTCAAAGTACCAGAGAGCAGTGTGCGGGTGGTCTGCCACGATGTCGGCGGCGGTTTTGGCGCCAAGGGTTGGCAATATGTCGAACACCGTCTGACGCTGTGGGCCGCGCGCAAGCTCGGACGACCGGTCAAGTGGACGTGCGAGCGTTCGGAAGTGATCCTCGCCGACGAGCACGCGCGCGACAATGTCGGCGACATCGAGCTGGCGCTGGGCACGGACGGCAAGTTTCTCGGCGTGCGACTGCACATGCTGGCCAATCTCGGGGCCTATGTCGGCTCCGATCGCCAGCTGTTGACGCCGTTCGGCCAGATCGTGACCCTCACGGGCGTCTACGACATTCCCGCCGCGCACGTGGCGATCGACGCAGTGCTGTCGAATACCAACCCGACGGCGCCCTACCGTGGCGCGGGTAGGCCTGAAGCCTGCTACCTGATCGAAAATATTATCGAGGTTGCTGCACGTGAACTGCACATCGATCGCATCGACCTGCGCCGACGCAACCTGATCAAGCCGGACGCCATGCCGTATCGGGCGCCGCTTGGTCCGCTATACGACTGCGGCGACTTTCCGACGAACATGGCCATGGCGCTCGAGCATTCCAACTACGCCAGCTTCGAGGAGCGACGAAAAGCATCGTTCGAGGCTGGAAAACTGCGCGGCATCGCGCTCGTCAACGCCATCGAACAGGCAGCCGGCCCGGTGCCGGAATATGCTGAAGTGCGCTTCCAGCCGAGCGGCAGCGCCATGATCTTGCTGGGTACGAAGAGCCACGGCCAGGGCCACGAGACTGCGTTCAAGCAGATTCTGTTCGAGAAGCTCAGCATGAATCCGAACGAAGTCCAGTTCATCGACGGCGACACTGATCGCGTCGCCTTCGGCATGGGTTCGAACGGGTCGCGCTCGATGGTGACCGGCGGCACGGCGCTGGTGCTCGCCGCCAACAAGATTATCGAGAAGGGCAAGCTGATAGCCGCAAACCTGCTCGAGGTCGCGGCAGTTGACGTCGCGTTCGCCGACGGCAAATTCAGTATCGCTGGCACCGATCGCAGCCTAACGCTGAAGCAGGTTGCCGCGGCCTCGTTTCTACCGGCGCGGCTGCCAAAGGGCTTGCCGCCGGGACTGATCGAGAGCGCGACCTATTCGCCAGAGCAATCGACCTACCCAAACGGCTGTCACGTCTGCGAGGTCGAGGTCGATCCCGAGACCGGTTTGGTAGAATTGAAATCTTATCTGGTGGTCGACGACGTCGGCACCGTGATCAACCCGTTGACGTTGGCCGGGCAAATTCACGGCGGGGTCGCACAGGGTGTTGGCCAGATCCTGATGGAGCAGGTCGCCTATCAGCCAGGCAGCGGTCAGCTCCTGACCGCAAGCTTCATGGACTATGCCATGCCGCGCGCGGATACGATGTGCAACATCGCGATCAAGAGCAATCCGGTGCCGACGGCAACCAATCTGTTGGGCGCCAAGGGCGCTGGCGAGGCCGGCACGGTGGGCGCGATGCCCGCGGTGATGATCGCGATCTTGAATGCGCTGGCGCCGGTTGGCGTACGAACGCTCGAGATGCCGGCCACGAGCGACCGGGTCTGGCGGGCAATCCAGGCGGCACGCGCCGCGGCAAGGGGAGGAACCAATGCCACTGCTTGAGGCGACGCGCGAGAGTTTGCTCAAGGTTGGCACTTCGACGCTGACCGGCCTTCTCAACCGGCGCGGCCTGCGCAACATGTTCATGCAGGACGTCAATCCATTGCGGATCACGCAGCCGCGCATGGTCGGGCTCGCTTTCACCATGCGTTTCATTCCGTCGCGCGAGGACAAGGCCGGACCGAATGCGCCGAACGGCGGCCGGACCCAGGTGCAGGCCATGGAAGAGTGCCCGCCCGGCCATGTGCTGGTCATCGACTCGCGTGGCGATCCGCGCGCAGCGTCTGCCGGTGATCTCTACGTGGGCCGTCTCAAGGCACGAGGCTGCGCTGGCATCGTCACGGACGGCGGCTTGCGGGATTCCGAAGGCGTCTTGAGGACGGGTTTACCCGCCTATCAGCGGCGATCGAGTTCGCCGCCGAGTCCGATCGTGCATCAGCCGGTCGATCTCAATCTTCCGATCGGCTGCGGCGGGGTCGCGGTGTACCCCGGTGACATCATCGTGGGCGACTGCGACGGGGTTGTCGTCATCCCTCCTGATATTGTCGATGTGGTCGCGGAGGAAGCGATTGCTGCAACGCTGTTCGACGAGTTTGCCGAAGAGGAGGTCGCACGCGGGCGGCCGTTGCCGGGGCTTTTCCCAAACACGGGGCCCGAGGCGAAACGCGATTTCGAGACGTGGAAGCTAAGACGTTCGGGCCGTTCATAGCGCCTGGGCGGTAAAGTTCGAGTCCATGAATCAGGTTCCTCAGTTCACTGCATCAACGCAGTGATCGACTTATCCTGTTGGGCGCTGGAGTTTGGAATTGGCCCCTTCGCGATTTTTTATATAAGTCAGGCAGCGATCGGAGTCTGAAACAGACCGCGGCAATGTGGCTGCCACGCGTGATGGTCAAGCGAGGCTGGAACAGCTGAGGATACGCCGGCGCGTAGCGCGGGGGTCGAGCCGCCGAGCGAACGATGGACTCGATGCGAGTTGTAATACATTTTGTAATCGTGCAGCTTGCGCGCCAAGTCCACGGCGTTCCAAAAAAATACCCGATCAAAGTACTCCCGCCGGATTGTTCCGATGAGACGCTCGACGAACGGATGTGAAACCGGAGCGGACGGAACCGATTTAATTTCCTCGATCTCCAGCACGCGCAAGTTTGCGAGCCAGCGGTGAAAACGAAAGAGTGGATCGTGATCCGTACTGAGGTATTTCGGTTTCGGTTGCCCAGCAGTGGCGCAATTGAACATGCGGCACACCGACATGCCATCAATGGACGTGGAAGCGATGCCGAACCCAATGATTCGACGCGTGAAGACGTCCATGACCAGCATCACCCAATGGCTCCGCAGGAGGATCGATTCAACGCGGAACAAATCGACCGACCAGACGCTGTCTTTGGCGTGAGCGATGAGAGTTAGCCATGACGGACCATCGGCACCCGGCTCGGGTCGACAGCGTGTGGCAAGCACGCGACGCACGACATCTTTGTCAATTTTGATACCAAAAGCGTAATTGATCTGCTGGGCGATGCGGACACAACCGAACTTTGGATTCCGGCGCTTCATCTCGACGATGGCCGCGATGAGTTGTGTGGAAGGGCCTTTCGGTCCGGGCTTTCGTTTCCGGCGGGAAGGGGAGAACAGCAAACGGTATTTTCGATGGACCAGCGCCTTATGGAATTTGAATAGCGTGGCAGGCTTGAGAATCGCGGATAGCTTCGGAATGCGATGTGGGCTCACAAAGAGGGTAGTCAGCCCGAGCACAAGGCGATCGAGCATAGTGAGATTCGGCGCACGCTGTCGGGAGCGATTGCTGATCAGGAGTTGATGTTTGAGCAAGAGCGATTCAGCTGCGACCTGGCGCGTGCCGCCCGGGCCGAGGAATTTCGCGAGGGTCACGAGCAGATGGATCGCCAGGAGGAGCAGATCGCGCATGAGTTGAAATTATCATGCCGGCGTGTGCTGTAGAAAGCTATGGAGGGAGGAGTAATGACCTAACAACATAGGGAAGCTGTTTGAAAGATGGTGGTCGGCATCGGCTTTCAGAGGCGGGTGTCAAACCGCTCCAAGCGGCGATGATTAAGTGTCATGGTCGTGAGCGTTGGAGGAAAAGTACGGATTAAACCGTGCAGGTGAGTGTCATAGAGATGAGCGCAAGCAAACCTTCCGATCACGCGTCGTAAATATAACAATGCCGTCAAAATCAGAGGCGACCGGTACTTCTGAGATAAGTCTGCTGGATATCTGGTTACTGAGCAGGCGGCGGTCGGCGTAGAGGGGGCATGAATTTGACACAGGCTTTCAAACGGAACTGCAGGAACCAGTCGTTCCAATGCAAAGGGAAAAGCACAAGTGGTCACAGCCATGAGGCGAAAGTACCGATGTGGAGCACTGGGGCGGAACGATCCGTACGAGCAATGAAGGTTCTGTAATGGAGCTGGAGCAAAGGGATCGTGTCAGGTGTTGCATCTAACGTGCAACTGGAAACAGGATGAAACAATGGATGCAACAAAGACAAAGCCGTTCAATATCGAAAAGAAGCTAGTGTAACGAAGATACAGGCTGGTCGATTGATTGAGGTCATTGCGGTCAAAAGACGCAGACTGTTCGTACATTGGAAGCTCGGTGTTACCGGCATGTCTGCCTGATGGGAGCAGTGTGAAGCGAGAGTTTCAAGCACTGTTCTGCGAGAAGCCGGAGGTGCAATCCCTTCGGCTTACTCTCCCAATCTACGCAAGACTGCACCACAGCGGCGATTTATGCCAAAGTTGCCAATTCGCCACCCACACCTTCACGCCGCTTCGTCATTCCGGCCCGAGGTAGGCACCACGGCGACGGCGCGGGCAAAGACCGGACGATTACCAGCGCGCCGTGAAGGGACGATGACGCTTCATTGTCGCGATAGTTGTATTTGTGATAAACAGCAATTCATTTGCGTCTTGACGCCCGGCAAAACAGGGGAGTACGCTCCAGTTCACTTTACAACTTGAGAGGGTGCAATGAAAAAAATTATTCCAATTTCGGCAGTCGCCCTTTTCATCTTCGCTAGTTCGTTTTCGAGCGCCTTTGCCATCCACCAAGGAGGTAAGTACAGGAAGGTGATGCTTGGAAGCGATACTACGTATGGTTCGACCCGCAAATGTAGGGCCGGCGATTGCAAATTAAAAACTAATTGGATGGCGGGGCAGAGCCACCTCGCCGCGCCGAGACCATAGGCGCGGGGCGCCTGGCCAAGCCCTCGCGCAAGTTCTGTCAACACCCAACGTTGCGCTAACCGCCGCATGGGAGCGTCGACCGGGCGCGACTCGCCGAGCTTGAAAAATTATATTCCCAGACCCCGCCTGATCCGGGTAATCTGCGCCTCGACACGCGTGCAGGCTGGGAATGGCGAAATCCTCGAAACTGGTGGCAAGGAAACGCGGAAAGGTCCTTCTGGTAAGACGAAAGATCGACCGGCTTTGGATGTTTCCCGGAGGCCGCAAGCGCGGTGGCGAGTTTGAAAAGGAATGTCTTCGCCGCGAGATCAATGAGGAACTTCCCAACTTGAAGATCGGCCGTCTAAAGCTCTGGAAAGAGGTGACGGCTAAAAATCGCCGCTCCGGCCGAATGATGAGCGATGCGATCTTCCTCGCCAACAAGACTTCCGGTGATCTCAAGATCGGCGACAGGAAGGAGATAGACCGCGCCATTTGGCGGAAGCCGCAAGGCATTCGCCTCACTCCGACATCGCGGTATATCAGAGATAAACTCTTTCCCGAATAAACCGAGACGCCGAACCCCGAGTCGCCCCGACCGGGGGACCGGCCGTAGACAAGCCCCGCGCCGCGCGCGGGAAGGTCAACGATGCGGCGGTCGAGGTCGGGGGTCGCTTGGTAGGGCTGGACCCAAAGGCCTCCCACGGGCCGCCGTTGGGCTCGCTCGCTTTTCGTTTTTCCGACCGACGAAAAGATGGGCGGGGAGCGCCGTCCTTTTTTAAAATGTGAAAGGTGTTGACCGGCTCAACATCTTTTCGATTCCGCGCGCTCGCGCCACCGATCTCTTTTTCCAGCGGAGCCAGCGCATCACCATCCGAGCTGCGGCAGCCAATGCGATGCGGCGATAGCGAATGCGATCAGCGTTCCGACAGTGGACGTTGTTTCGGCTGCTGTGCTTGGAGGAAGCGTTTGATTATCGCTCATGCCATACCTAAACAGCACGAGCATACTTATTACTTGTGTCAAACCGAACACGATGATAGCGACAATGAACGCCCACATAAGAAGGACTCCTCTTCTTCCTTCGTGCATGTTCACGCGGTGATCGCCGGCCAACCGGGGGAACACCCTCGTCTCGGGTGATCTTAATCCTGATCGATACAATAGCAATCGAAGCACTGCTCGCGGCCAGCCTCAATCTCTTCCTTGTCGAGCTTGCATCCGCAGCTGAAGCATTTTCCTTCCTGGCAAATGCACGCGTACTCGACGCGGCCGCATTCCTCGCTGCGCAGGCAGGATGTATTTTGCTGCCTGCTTTGATCGCTTTCGGGCGCAGCCGCATCGGCCTGAGGTACGTGGAGTACATGAAGTACGTGAATTCCTATCTCCATTAAAAAGCCCTCGCGTGCGCGTGCGAGCTTCGCGATAAATTCGGGGTACATTTTATAGGGATGTAAGTTCACGTACTTTACGTACTATACGCACCTGCGCTCTCTCTATCCGCTTTCGGCGGTATAGTGGACATGGCCGGGCTTGCTGGCGGCCCGACCCTGTCGCGAATGACCCATTGCGGAAGTCGCCGCTGCTCCAGCACTGGTGCGAAATTTGAGAAATCCGCTCGGACATAGACAAGTCGATAGACATGCGATTTTCAGCGCTGCGTCGGCACCGCGTCCCAATCGCAACCCGTGCGAATGCTGCGAACCAGTTGTCACTTGATTGTGTCGGCAACGGAGCTACGCCGGACTCCCTAGTAGAAGCCCGGCGTAGCAACCGGTCATCGTGAACTCGTCACAACTGGCTGCATTGTGTTTTTCACCGATCTTGAGCCCCATATCCGTGCCGACGTGGGTCGAGAAGCGGTAATGAAAGCCGGACCAGATGCGAGCATTCGCAACCTCATCGGTAAAGGTCGTCATGTTGGTAAAGCGGTGGGTCACGCCGGGTGCAGCAGTGCTCGTTATCGCGATCTCGGGAATGTCCTCGGTTCCGAGCGCCGCCTTAATGACACCCGCGATGGTGCCGCTGAGGATGCAATGCGCGCACGGGTATTCCGGATGCATCGGCGTATTGTCGATCGGCTGCCAAGTCGCCTCGCGTTCCGTGGCGTCGTTTCCGTCAATATCACCATTACGGACGGCGGTGATTGGTTGCCAGAAGTTGTAATGGTACTTGGCGTCGAACACGGCTATGAGCGCGTCGTTGAGGCCAACCGCTGCGAGCGCCATAAGCCGTGCGCTATCGCCGACACTCATCTGTTTGGCGATTACGAGCTGACGAACGAATGGATGATAGGCTGGCGGACCGACCATGAGCCAGAACCGGGCGGTCTCGGTCTGCTGCGGCGAACGCTTTGCACTGGTCTTGCCGCCGTAGTCCTTGATCTCGTTATAGTCAGTTGCCCATTCCTTGCTCGACAGCGAAATCGGCGGATCTGGCCGGAATTGGGATGCCGTCGTCAGGACGAACGGCTTCACTTTCGACCAGGTCGAGGCCGCGGTGATAGACGTCGGTACATATACACCCGGGGTGGTCCTCGGCCGGTAATCATCGACCGCGTCGTGGCCATCGTTTGCGCGCGCCTCTAACACCTTGGCAGCAACCGCCTCGCCGAGCTTGATGCCATCCGCTTTCGCTGCCCCATCATCGGGGATCGACGCGAGATAGCTCGCGAGGACGACCTTCATTTCGCCCGCAGTCTTTTCATCAATTGTCGCCAGTACTGCTGCGGCGCCGGCCGTCAAATCAGTTGCGGAGCTTGATCCGGTCACGCGCGCATGCGCGCAGTTGGCCGAAGCCATCGGAGTTCAAACAATCCGGCTCGCTAACGAAGCAAGCGAGCGTGGACGCGCCTCCGCATGCTCTGCCGACGCTTCTCTTAGGCAGACTTCGGTACGCGGCCTTTGCCGCCACAGACCTTGCAACGAGCTGGGAAGACCCTCTTACCCGGCTCTTTTGGTTGCTCGACGACTTGAACGCCAGTGCCGTCGCAGGCTTCGCATTTCACTTCTGTGTCGGTCAAGCGGTCTCGCTTTCTCGCGTTGGGGTGGGCCACCGAGATGACGTTGGGGCAAAACCTCAGTGGCCCGTGTCGAGTAATTGAAAGTTGACCGTGCTTAGTGGGAAGTGTTTGGCCAACTTGCTCGACACCGAAAACGATAGTGGCCATCCGCCAGAGCTTGGAGGCAGCGTTGCCTGGTCTGCTCTTGTCCGGCGTGACGAAGAGATCGAGACCGCCGCTGGTCACGTCGGAAATCTTGGCGGGGCTCCACGCGCCCTTGTCGAATTTCGGTCGGGCGGGGCGGCAGTCGACGTCGGTCCTGATCTGCTTGGGATTGGCGCACGCGCCATCGTTCTTGCCGGCGATCTGCTCAATTCCCTCATTCGGAAAAGCGAAAGTCGCCGTGAACGTTTGTTCTCCCGATACCAACACGATACCAACAAATCGGTCGGCTGAGATTGGAGCAGAACAAACGGTGACGAACAAGAATGTACGCGGAAGTGCCTATTTTTCAAGGATTTCCGAGCACTGCGCGAACGGTTGCGGACGTTTTGGAATGGGCTTGAACAGCCTAGTTGGTGCCCCTGGCCGGGAATCGAACCGCCCCGAGATCTCCTCGCAGCCATGCGAATATTTGTTGTAAAAAATTCCACGTCGCCTTTCGTAGCCGAGACTTTTCCAACGTTTCCTGACGTTCGCTAAGGCTTTCCATTCTGCTCTTTTGCTTCCGTTGACGTGGAATGCGGCGCGCCTCAGGGTAGCTCCTTCGACTGTGGAGGAGGCTTAACCTTGATAAGGCGTAGTCCGGACCTCGAAAGCGGTGTCCAAATTCAACGCGGTGCGGCCGCAGAAAAGCCGATGCCCAGTCATCTAGGTCGCCGCCTGCCGTTCGCGCAGCGGCTGACCTGCACCGTCGCGGAGGCCTGTGACGTGACAGGTCTCGGGCGGACCAAGATTTATCAATTAATCGGGAATGGTCGAGTTACCACGACGACCGTCGGTCGCCGTCGGCTAATCATAGTACAATCTCTGTTGGCTCTGGTTGGCGTAAATGCGACACCAGCCGACCATGTCGCGGCTCCTGATGACAGTCACGCGAATAGGAGCAGAAGTTGACGATAGCACGCCTACCGAATTAACGCGGTTGTCGTATCAGCCCGGAAAGCCGCGATTGCGCTCCCGGGCTTGGGGCGGTGGAAGCCAAGCCTGTAGTGGTGTTATGCGTTCGATAGCAAGAGCTTCTTGTTGATCATCCGTGGCCGACCACATTTTCGCTGTGCTGCGGGACTAGCGGCACAACTGCCGCCCGAGCGAGATCTTCCAAGGCGGTTGAGATATATTTCGCGTAATGCCGCTCGATCATTTTCACGGAAGTGTTGTGCAGTTTAGCAACGTGCTGAATAGGGAGTCGGTTTCGCAAGCCGCGGACGATGCTGGAATGTCGCAACGCATAAGGAATGGCTTCCGGTAGCCCTGCGCGCTCGCGGATAGCATGCCACGGACGAGTGAGTTCTGCCGTCTTCCAAGGACCGCGTTTTGACTTCCTCCAAACGATGCTACCGGACTTCTGCTCGTGGCTCCATCGCTCGAACAACGGCGCCTCTTTCGGGCGATCTAAAATTCCCGGCAATAGGACTTCGATGACATCTTCGCCCACCGGAACTGGGACGGAGCCACCGTTGCCGCCTCGTCCCTTGTAGGAACCTGGCACCATTAATCGTAGCTCTTTCCGTTGTGCATCATTGACGCGCATCCGTCTTGCCTGCGCAAATCGCGCGCCCGTGGCTGCAAGGCACACGATAATGCGATATAAGTCGCCTTCAAATCCCCGCTCATCGTCGATCTCGCGTGCGACTCGAAGTAGGGCGCCAACCTGCGCATCCGTGAGGATCTGGTTATCTCGGGCGACAGATATCTCATCATCATCATCGATGCGCTCAGCCTTAAACCCGTCTTTCACGATCGAGAGGAATGTTGGGTTCAGCTTCTTTTGTTCCACCGGCAGGCGTGGCCATGCCGCATTCAGCCCAGCTTTCAGGTCGTTTATGAGCCGCTGCTTTGTCGTGGCCTTCAATTCTACAGGAAGGTCCTCGCGCCACGTCAAAAGGTCATCTTCCTGTAGCGCATGCAGATGGACAGTGGCGAGAGAGGCAGCCTCAACGGCTTGCTGGCTACCGCGCTTTTCTTGACCAAGAACGTGGCGCCGCAAGCGGTGACCAGCATCGGATCGAACCTCGCGACCAGCCCTTCGGCTATCGCGGGCATTCCGCTCTTTGATGTATGTCTCTAGAGCCGTCCGCACGGTGGGTGCCGGTCCAGCAGCCTGAGCCGCCGCTTCTGTTCTGGAGCGGGTGACGTGTTCGCGCGCTTGTGTCATCGCCTGCTCGAAAGTCAGCGTTCCTTCGGCAGGCTTGTCGTTAAAGTCGTTGGCGACGCCGACCGGCGCCTGCTTGTAGTTGCTCCCGTCATGGCGATTCCGCCAGCGCACGAACCAAACGCCGCTCCGCTTGCCCTTGCGATAGCCAAGGTGCGCATCGGCATCGAGGCGGCGCCAATGCACGCCAAACTCCAGCCTGGAGCGCGCCTTGGCGGTCGTGATGTGAGCCTCCGTGAGTGTCTTCGTCATGGCATCCGGCCCCGGAGTCGTCGAATATCCGTCGAATAACCGTTGGCGTGCGAGGACGAACAACGACGAACGAGCTTTGCTTAAGCTGTTGATAAGGTTCAATTATGGCGAATGAATGTGAACCGGCAGAGGAGGAATTTCCCGCCCTCTCAAGGCTGAAACAGGGGTTCGATTCCCCTAGGGAGCGCCATCCCCCACAAATTCTTCAATGCTTTCATCATCGTCAGTCACTCTTTCCGTGAACGTTAGTCACTCATCTGTGCGCGGTTTGATCCGGCAGCGCGCTTGACCATCGCCGCCTCGGCCAGCCGATCCTGTTCGACCTCGTTGAGATAGACCTGCACCTCTGACAGCGTGGCGTGGCCGCTGACCGCCATGATCTCCGGCCCGGTGCATCCGGCATGCGCGAGTTGCCTGCACGCCGCCTTGCGGAGACCGTGCGCCCGAAAGTTGCGAACCTTGCCGTCATCGCAGATGACCGGCTCCAGCCCTGCCGCCTCGCACCAGTCGGCAAACTTGTTGCCGAATGCTGCCGCCGACGCGAACGGTCGGCCGTACTCGGTGAGGAGAAATGTGAGCGCATCGCTGTGCGGCATCGCGTCGAGTGCCGCCTGTAGCTCCGGCAGCACCCTGATGGTCAAAACCTTGCCCGTGGTCTGGCTGGTCTTGCTTGGACGCCACGACAGGCAACCATTGCGCAAATGCTGACGACCGATCAGGTGGGCGTCGTGCCGTCGTGCGGCGATGTTGAGCATCAGCTCCATTGCGAGCCGCTCCATGGTGCCGTTGGCGTGCCGCTCTCGATATTGCCTGATCTGGGCCTCGCCCCACGTCACATGACCGCTGCTCTTGGGCGGGCGGGCCGTCTTGATCCCGATAGTCGGATCGGTCTTGCACTCGCCCTGTTCAATGGCGAATGCGATCAAGTGCCTGAGTGCCTTCATCCAGACCTTCTGCATGATCGGCGTCTTGCCTGCGAGTGCGTCGGTGATGTTCTTGCGCTGGATGGTGGCGAGGCGATTTTCGCCAACGTAGCGCCATTCGGATTGTCACTGCCTTTTTCGGGTCCTAAGAACCGGTGAGATGTCCACGCTTGGCCAGGGCGAACCATATCGCGACGGGGAGGAAAATGACTTGCGAATCGTCATGATCTCGCGATCAAATGCGATCACAACGTAAGATAGTTCATGCGGGTGGCTCTAATGACCGGCGCCTCGCAGCCCTGCAACTCCCACCTCGATATCGTCACCTTCAAGCAGCCACTGAAAAAATTGATCGAAAGTCTCGAGCGACGACGCAAGATCAAGATCGTTGCGATCGGCTCGTCGTCGGTAGCGGGTGAGGGCGTCATCCCTTTTCCGGCCCGCCTGGAGCTTGCGTTGCGTAACCGATATCCCGGCCGCATGATCGACGTGCTCAACCGGGGCATTGGCGGCCAGGAGGCGCCGGAAGAGCTGACGCGTTTCCAGGACGATGTGATCGCGGAAGATGCTGCGCTGGTCATCTGGCAGGTTGGAACGAACGCGATCTACCGCAGCCTCTATGAGCCGTCGGTTGTTGCGGGGATCGTTGCCACCGGGCTGAGCTGGCTCAAGGGGCTCGGGCCTCTCGGACCTGACGTCATTCTGATGGACCTGCAATATGCGCCTGCGTTGTTGGAGGACGATGAGGGCAACCCGGACCCAAACAAGGCGGAGAAGACGCGAGAGATGGAATGGCGGCTTGCCGATGTTGCACAGCAGGCCGAGGTCAACCTGTTTCAGCGGTTCAAGCTGATGGAGCCGTGGGTCAAAGACGGCCTGAATTGGGACGATCTGATCAACAAGAGCGACAGAATTCACATGACCGAATGGTCCACGGCATGCGTCACGATGGCACTTGATCTTGCGATTGCGAGAGCCGTCGGCTCGGTGCCGGGCGGGCTGCCGGCGGTCTAACCCAATCGGGGCATAGCATCAGGGCCGCCGATGCGGTCGCGCTTAAGCGCGGTCCTTATGCGGTTTTCGGGTCAGGGAGTTTACACCAGCCATCGCCGGGACGACGCGGGGCCGGTGACGGGAGAGGTTTTCGGTCGGGGGCTCCGGACCTAGGGTCCACGGCTGTCCCTTGCGAGCGCGTTGATCGACAAACGCGAAACCCTGGTCCTGACACTGCGCGGTAACTGGCAGAGATTGGCATTGATTTTCTTACGCTTTTTCCGCTCCACAGTATCCCTATAAGGGCGCAGGCCCCGCGCCGACCGACCTGTTGTCGGGTAACATCCAGGTGATGTTCGACTCGCTTGGCACCGCGTTGCCGCCGATCAAGGCAGGACTGTTGCGGCCGCTCGGGGTGAGCTCGACCGAGCGTATCGGCGATCTGCCGGATGTGCCGACCATGGCCGAGAGCGGCTATCCGGACTATCGCGTCAGCGTCTGGTATGGAGTGGCTGCACCCGCCAAGATTCCATGACGTCGCGCAAAAGCTCAGTGCAAGCCTCGAGCGTGGCTTGAACGACGAAGCGTTCCGCGCTTTGCTGGAAAAAGTCGGCTTCCCGCCGCTTCGGCCACGCAGCGCCGCCGGATCAGGGAGTTTATCGATGCCGATCGGGCGCGATGGGCGCGCGTGATCAAGGCGCTCAACATATCGCTGGATTAGACAAGATGGTACGAGAGAGTGAAGTCCGCGAAGGCGAAGTGAGAGTCGAAATGCCGCCGCCGCGCGACGCGTCGCTTTACTTCATCGGCCGCATCCGCACGCCCTGGACCTCGCGTCTGGAGACGCCGCGGCAGGGGCGCCTCGACGGTCCGGTCTGCCGGCTGGAGATTTTCGAGCCGTGGGTGCCGGCGCTCAAGGGCATCGATTTTTACTCCAGCCTCGAAGTGATCTACTGGCTGCACCAGTCGCGCCGCGACCTCGTGCTGCAGAGCCCGAAAGACAACAGAAAGACGCGCGGCACGTTCTCATTGCGCTCGCCAGTGCGCCCCAACCCGATCGCGACCTCGATCGCGAAGTTTGTCGCGATCGAGGGCAACACCGTGCTGGTGCGCGGGCTCGATTGCCTCGACGAGACGCCGCTCTTGGACATCAAGCCCGACCGCTGCGAATTCACCCCGCTGGCGCCGCCGCAAGCAGGGGATTTTCAGACCGAGTAAAGGATTTTTTGCGGGTTGTGGCTCCTACCGATCGCCTATCTGACATGGGCCACGTGAGTCCCAGCGAAACGCATGGCATCGAGGATGTCCGAATACCTGGCAATGCGGTTCTTTTCTCGGGGCGCGCGCGCGCTCGTTTTCTTCGTCCTGCTCCCGACCCTCGCTGTTGCTGAGAATTCAAAGGGTATCGGGTGACGACGCTCGATGCGGTCATTGCAGAGTGGAACAGCACTGCCAGGAATGATGGCCCCGGCGTTTCCTTTTCCGCGCCGCAAAAAAACAAATTCGTCGTCACGATGCGCGAAGCACCCAAGCCCGGCAGCAACGCTGCCCTCGGCTGCTGATGATGGATTTTGCCGAACTCGTGAAGCAGGTACCCATTGTGTTGCCTTCACATCCGGCGGCGGAAGGGTCGGTGGTCGCCTACGTCCAGGACGTGCTGGTGCCGGGACTGAATACCGACGCCAAGATCGGCCGCGCCCCGTGGAAATCGATGCGGATTTTCTGGCTTTCCAGGTCGATGCCGATCGGTCGCGCAATAGCCCGATCATGCTGGTCAACCGGTTCGAGCCGCAATGAGCGGGTAGTCCGGATCAGCGACGCGAAATCCGGAGCCGAGTAAGATCACGCCCCCTGCAGCGCCGACTCCAGCTTGCTCGCGTTGTCTTCCAAAACCTTGATATCTTCCTTGCGGCTCGCCGGCGGCAATAGCGCTATCCCGTCGTGGCGCGGCATCACATGCACATGCAGGTGAAACACCACCTGTCCGCCGGCGGTCTCGTTGAATTGCTGGATCGTGATGCCGTCGGCGTGGAACGCCTTCTTGGCCGCGGCGGCGATCTTGTGGGTCGCACGCGCGACATGCAGATAGTCCTCAACCTCGATGTCGAGGATGTTGCGGGCAGGGGCCTTTGGGACCACCAGCGTATGCCCAGGCGCGCGCGGCATGATGTCGAGGAAAGCCAGCACGTGGTCGTCCTCATAGACCTTGTGACAAGGAAATTCGCCGCGCAGGATTTTGGCGAAGACGTTGTTGTTGTCGTAGGCGGTCATGGTAGCAGCTCCCGAACATTCGCTTCTACTGTCCCGCGCCGCGCCAAAAGGTCAAGGCGCCTCGTCGACCGTTTTGCGGAACGGCGCGGCTTCGGCGAGCTCGCGCCCGGCCTCGGCCACATAGGCGCGCTCGCGCTTCAGGTAATCCGCGATCGCGCGGCGCAGGTCGGGGTCGGCGATGTAATGCGCCGAATAGGTGGTCTGCGGCAGGTAGCCGCGCGCGATCTTGTGCTCGCCCTGCGCGCCAGCCTCGACCACCTTGAGGCGACGTTTGATGGCGAAATCAATCGCCTGATAATAGCACACCTCGAAATGCAGGAACGGGTGGTGCTCGATCGCGCCCCAGTTGCGGCCGAACAGCGTGTCCGAGCCGATGAAGTTGATCGCGCCCGCGATCCAGCGGTTATTGCGCCGCGCCATCACCAGGAGCACGTCCTCAGCCATGCTTTGCCCGATCAGGGAGAAGAACCCGCGCGTCAGGTAAGGCCGGCCCCATTTGCGCGAGCCGGTCTCCATGTAGAAGGCGAAGAAAGCGTCCCAGGCGTCTTCGGTGATATCCTTAGCTGTCAGCCAGTGAATGCTGATGTCGGCGGCAACAGCCTCGCGGCGTTCGCGCTTGATTGCCTTGCGATGCCGCGAATTGAGCGTGGCGAGAAAATCGTCGAAACTCGCAAAACCCTGATTGTGCCAGTGGAATTGCTGGTCGGTCCGCTGCAGGAAGCCGTGGCTCGCGAGATACTTCCATTCGGCTTCGCGCGCAAAGGTCACATGCGCCGATGACGCCTTGCTGACGCCGCAGAGCGCGATCAGCCCGCTGGCGAGCGCACTGCCGATCTGCCGGCGATCGGCGTCGCCGCGGATCAACAGCCGTGGTCCTGTCGCGGGCGTAAAGGGAACCGAGGCCTGCAGCTTCGGGTAATAGCGTCCGCCGGCGCGCTCATAGGCGTCGGCCCAGCCGCGGTCGAAGACGTATTCACCTTGTGAATGCGATTTCAGGTAGCAGGGCACGATGCCGGCGATACGGCCGTCAACCTTGGCCAGAAGATGCCGCGGACCCCAGCCCGCCCGTGCGCAGGCCGAGCTTGAGGATTCCAACGCGGAGAAAAACGCGTGCGAAACGAAGGGGTTGTAGTAGGGGCCCGAAGCGTCAC
This sequence comes from uncultured Alphaproteobacteria bacterium, assembly GCA_963822795.1. Lineage (GTDB taxonomy): Bacteria > Pseudomonadota > Alphaproteobacteria > Rhizobiales > Xanthobacteraceae > Bradyrhizobium. Next base: position 379,172 of record CAWGJM010000046.1, on the reverse strand, counting down.
TCAGATCCCCTGCGGAGCCCGGTGAAACCAGCGCGTCGAGACCCTTGAGATCACAGGCCTTTGGATTGGCGCAGGCGTCCCAATCCTCCGCCGGGACATCGCCGACGGAGGGCACTGCTTCGAGCGTTATTTCTGACGAGGCCATCTATTCCAAAGATCGTGCATTGCAGCAAAGACTTCAAGGGTGCAGGAACTCTTCCAAAGTAGCGATTCGGGGAGCTGTCTCCCGGCCGATCGGTTGGTATCGATAGGAGGCTTTAAGCCTATAGTCGTGCGTCGATGATTACCAAGCTCCTGGGACGCACGATCTCCCGCCTGGTGTCACGCATATCCGGGCATTCCTACACCTTGGGTACGCATCGCGACGGTATTCGTCGCGGAGGGATGTTGGCTATTGATGGCAGCAACCTCTCATTTACGCCGAAGCCGCGGTTGAAATTTGGTTGGCTAACACGGGCACATCGATCTGATCTATCGTTCCGGTTTTCTGCTGTGGAACTCATCGGAGTTGAGGTCGCGGACATCCACTTCACCCTTCGCGCGGTATTTCAATATTCCCTTCACGCGCGTCCGCACCGTGCACCAGCTCCATTAGACAATTTTCTTTTGTGTGCAGACAGTCGCATATCGATGCCTCGCATTCGCGCGCATAGCCTTGAACTGCGAGAAAAGCTCAAAGAGACGCTCGGCAAGTCAGCCTCGGCTACCGATTGTAGCGTCGTCGCACTTCTGCATGCTGCCCCGGTATCAAGCTTCCGGCAAAAACCCCTCAAAAATCATCTGGTCGGCGTATCGCACGGCGCGGGCGCGCTGCTCCGGCGTACGTACGGTCCAGGTCAGCAGCGGGCAGCCAAAAATGTTGCGGGCGATCCAGGGCGCTGCGGCCGGCAGTTCGTTGACCCAATAGGCGACGAAATCGGGGCGCGTGCGAAAGAAGTGGCGCAAATGGGTCATGCCGTGGCGCTGGGCGGGCGAGGCTTCCGGCCAGTCTTCGGCCGTGTACCGGCGTTCGGCGATGATGCCGCGCGGGCGGGCGGGGATCAGTTCGCGCAAGGCCATGACCTGATCCGGATCGAAGGACATTCCGACCGCCGGACCGTCATAGGATGACAATACCTCCGCCATTCGCTCGACGAGCTTGCGATCGCCGTCGAAATGGCTCTTCACCTCGATCACCAGCGGCACGCGGCCGGCGACCAGCTTGCAGAGATCGGAAAGCGTCATCATCCGCTCGGCAGTGCCCTTGAAACTGACCGCTTTCAGCTCGGCCGCGGTCGTGCGCAACAGCGCGCCCGAGCCCTCGGTCAGCCGGCCGAGCTCGTCGTCATGATGCACCATGGCTTCGCCATCGGATGAGAGCTGGATATCGCATTCGATGGCGAAATTGCCGGCGACGGCGGCTCGCGCGGCCGCCGGCATGTTTTCGATGACGCCGCGCGTGGCGTCGTGCAGCCCGCGATGGGCCACCGGCCGCGCGGTCAGCCAATCCGAGGCGCGCACGTGAGGACGTCTCGGCGTTCAGGAAACCTCGAAGATTCCCTCGACCTCGACGGAGGCGTCTGCCGGAAGCGAGGCGACGCCGACGGTGGTGCGGGCATGGCGGCCCTTGTCGCCGAAGGCCAAGACCATCAGGTCGGACGCGCCGTTCAGCACCTTCGGTCCGTCGAGAAAATCCGGCGCCGAATTGACGAAGCCGCCGAGCCTGACCACGCGCACCACCTTGTCCAGGTCGCCGACCGCGGCCTTGATCTGCGCGAGCAGGTTGATGGCGCAACCGCGCGCGGCGGCATAGCCCTGTTCGACAGTGACGCCGGCGCCCAGCTTGCCCTTGGCGATCAGCTTGCCCTGGGTGTCGAAACAGACCTGACCGGAGACGAACAGCAGGTTGCCGGTCCGGACAAAGCCGACGTAATTCGCCACGGGGCCTGCAGGTTGATGCAAGGTGATGCCTTCCGCCGCCAGTTTCTGTTCGACTGTACCCGCCATGTTGGTCCTCGTTTGCTATCGCTTTCTCCCGATCGACCCGATCGGTCCGGCTTTGTTTCGCGCATCGTGCCTGCACATGCAAGCCAGGGGCGGGCGAAGGGCAGGCCAAGCGTCGGCCGCGTCGAAGCGAGAATTTGCCTGAAAAAGCAGCGACCTCGGCGCGAAACTCGCAACTTTACGTGAAGCGGCCCCAGTTGCGACGCAATAGGGCGGTCACTAAGGTAGCCAATCGTACTCTCCCAAGGATCAGACATGGCATCGGACATGGCTCACTCGTTCCGGATTTCGCTCGGTGTGCTGGCCATTGCGGCCGTGGCTTCTTGCGGGCCGGCGAACGCCGCGGCCGGTGTGCCGTTCCTACCGCATGAGGCGCTCTACGACCTCAATCTGGTGAAGTCGCGCGGCGCCAACCCGGTCAACAGCGCGCGCGGGCGCATTCTCTACGATTTCTCCGGCAGCGCCTGCGAGGGTTACACCTCGGAATTCCGTCAGGTCTCCGAACTCGACGTCGGCGAGGGCAAGGTGATGCTGAGCGATCTGCGCTCGAGCTCGTGGGAAGACGGCGAGGGCAAGAGCTATCGCTTCAAGATCGATGCGCGCACCAATGATGCCGACTCCAATCCGGTCGACGGCATCGCGGAACGCACCGGCGACCACATCACGGTCAAGCTGAAGCAGCCGGTCACGAAGACCTTCACAATCGATGGTGCGACCGTGTTTCCGACCGAGCAGATCCAGCGCATCATCGCTGCCGCCAAGGAAGGCAAATCGCTGCTCGAACTGACGGTCTACGACGGCTCGGACAATGGCGAGAAAGTCTACAATACGCTGTCGGTGATCGGGGCGCCGATCACGCCCGACAAGGCCGTCAATTCTCCCGATCCCTCGACCAGCAGCGAGCAGATGAAATCGCTGACGCGCTGGCCGGTGACGGTCAGCTATTTCGACCGCGACACCAAGGCCAAGGAAGGCGAGCAGTCGCCGGTCTATGCGATGTCGTTCGAACTGTTCGAGAACGGCGTGTCGCGGGCGCTGGTGCTCGACTACAATGATTTCGTGATCTCCGGCGCGCTCGGCAAGTTCGACGTGAAGGATGTCAAGGACGCCAAGCCGTGTAATTGATGCACTCCGAAACCTGTGATCGGATGACACGCCGGCCTCGCGCGGCGTTGAAATAGCGTGACGGGCTGTTCTCTTTAATCGGCCACAGATCTTCCTCATCTCCGCCGCGGAGCCAAACGTTATCGGCTCCTGATATCTACGGAGAAATGAATGACTAAGCCTACCCTTCTGTCGGCTGCAGCGATCGCTGTCGCCATGCTTGCTACTCCCGCTTTGGCCCGCGAGAGCCATGACACTTCGCGGCAGCCCACAACGCGCATCTATGTGAACGCCGTAACAGGCGAACGCACGGCTGACGCGCGTTTCTGCGTCCCGGCTCCGCGCGTTGGCGCATTTGCCACACAGCCGTGGGATTGGGATCACGGTAACGTTCCCTGCGAGCCCGCGCCGGCCTATTGATTCGTCCGCGTCGGCTGAGTGCCGACGTGAGCGCGCCTGACGAGGTCGGGCTGGAACGAAGTTTCCCCAGCCCGACAATCGTCGCGGCGACAAGCGTCCTCAACCCGCTTTCTCCGGCCCGTCATAGGCAATGCCCCGGATCACGGCGCCCTGACCGAATTTCTTGCGCAAATCGTCCATCGCGCGTTCGGCATGCGCGGCGCGGCGGTCGAGCATGTCGGTGTCGTCGGCTTGCGAGTCCGGGCGTAGCGCGCTGACGCCGGTGCCGATCAGGCGGAACGCGGTGCCGTCGATCTCGCGTCCCAGCATCTCGCGCGAGACGCTAAAAATCTTCGCGGCCAGTTGCGTCGGCGCAGCAAGCGATTGCGAACGGGAGCGCTGGCGGAAATCGGCGGTCTTCAGCTTCAGCGTGATGGTGAGGCCCGCGAGTTCGCCATGCTTCAGCCGCGCCGAGACTTTCTCCGACAGCCGCCACAACAGTTTCTCGAGGGTTGCGAAATCGCTGATGTCGGTCTCGAATGTGGTCTCGCTGGAAATAGTCTTGGCGCCGCGATCCGGCACCACCGCGCGGTCGTCGATGCCGCGCGCGAGCCGCCACAGCCTGCGGCCGTCGCTTGGAAACTGCTTCATCAATTCGATCTCGTCGGCGCGCTGCAGATCGCCGATAGTGCGAAAACCACGTTGCGACAGCCGTTCCTGCGTCGCCGGTCCAACGCCGAAGATGAAGCCGACCGGCTTGTCCTTGAGCAGCGCGCGCGCTTGTTCCTGGTCCAGCGCGGCAAAGCCGCGGGGTTTGTCGAGATCGGAGGCGATCTTGGCGAGAAACTTGTTGCAGGATAGTCCGACCGACACCGTGATCCCGATATCGCGCTCGACCTCGCGGGCAAACTTCGCCAGAACTTTTGCCGGGATCATGCCGTGGACGCGTTGCGTGCCGGAGAGATCCAAGAAGGCCTCGTCGATCGACAGCGGCTCGACCAGCGGCGTCAGCGCCTGCATGGCCTGGCGCACCTCGCGGCCGACCCGGACATATTTCGCCATGTCCGGGCCGATCACGGTTGCGGACGGGCACAACGCCAGCGCCTTGAACATCGGCATCGCCGAGCGCACGCCGTAGGTGCGCGCGATGTAGCAGGCGGCCGAGACGACGCCGCGTTTTCCCCCGCCGATGATCACGGGCTTGTCGGCAATCTCGGGATTATCGCGCTTTTCGACGGTCGCGTAGAACGCATCGCAATCGATATGGGCCAGCGTGAGCGAAGGCAGCGTGTGATGGTGGACGAGCCGAGGGGAGCCGCATTCGCCGCAGCGCCTGGCACGGGCGTCCAGATCGCCGAAACAATCCCGGCAAAAGCATGTCGGCCGATCCAGCGCTGCCATATTCACGGCACATCACGCTCCCAGTGTGGGTCGCCCAGTACTTGTCGGGCTGCGGCGATGTTGGTCGGGTGAAGTTGCGCAACATTCGCAAATGCCTTCACGGTTGCGTCATCGCGCAGCACGAAATCGAGCACATGGCTAAGAAAATGCGGATCGGCGGCGGCGTGGCGCAGGGTTTCCGGCCCGATTCCGCTCTCGGCCAAAAATGCCCCTAACCGCTCGGGATCGGCGGCGATGAAGTTCAAGGCCTGAACCGCAACGATTTCAGCTACTTCCCGGGGGTTTTGAACAGGCTTTTTCAACTTGCCGGTTTGCCTTTCCGTTAACTTATGGTCTCTAGTTTGGAAATCCATCATGCCCGAGTCTTGCAAACGAGTTCAAGCAAGCGGAAACCACTTCGCAGGAAGAAGGGCACGAGCTTAACGGGTTAGAGCGAATTTAGCGCTAGTTTGAACTTACATTTCGCCAGGCTCCGGCGGCGATTTCGAGGGGCGTGCTTTTCCAAGAAACGGGAGGGACGGGATGGCAAAAACCGTCCTGATCGTCGAGGACAACGAACTGAACATGAAGCTGTTTCGCGACCTGTTGGAAGCGCACGGCTATCAAACCTCGGGCACCAGCAATGGTTACGAGGCGCTCGATCTCGTGCGCAAGATGCGCCCCGATCTGGTCCTGATGGACATCCAGCTTCCCCAGGTCTCCGGTCTCGAAGTGACGCGCTGGATCAAGGACGATCCGGAGCTGCGCGCGATACCGGTGGTCGCGGTCACCGCCTTTGCGATGAAGGGCGACGAGGAGCGCATCCGCGAAGGCGGCTGCGAGGCCTATCTGTCCAAGCCGATCTCGGTCGGCAAGTTCATCGAGACCGTTCGTCGGTTCATCGGGTAGGGGGTAGTTTTCGTGTCCGCGCGTATCCTGGTCGTCGACGATATCCCCGCTAACGTCAAGCTGTTGGAAGCTCGCCTGTCGGCCGAGTATTTCGACGTGCTGACCGCCGCCAGCGGCGCGGAAGCGCTTGCCGTTTGCCAGCGCGCCGAATGCGACATCATCCTGCTCGACGTGATGATGCCCGACATGGACGGCTTCGAGGTGTGCCGCCGGCTGAAAGCCAACCCGGCCACCCATTTCATTCCGGTGGTGATGGTCACCGCGCTCGACAGCCCCGTCGACCGCGTGCGTGGGCTCGAGGCCGGCGCCGACGATTTCCTCACCAAGCCGGTGTCCGACGTCGTGCTGATCGCGCGCGTCCGCTCGCTGACGCGGCTGAAGATGATGACGGACGAATTGCGCATGCGCGCGATCACGTCGCTCGAGATCGGCGTGCAGGCGCCGGAGCGCGGCGCGGTCGCCGATACCGGCAAGGGCGGCCGCATCTTGCTGGTCGACGACCGGCAGTCCTCTTGCGAACGGCTGGCGCCGCTGTTGGCCGCCGACCACACGGTGGATGTTGAGACCAACCCAGCGGAAGCGCTGTTTCACGCCGCCGACGGCAATTACGACCTTCTGATCGTCTCGCTCGACCTGGATAATTTCGACGGGCTTCGGCTGTGCAGCCAGGCGCGCTCGCTGGAGCGGACCCGGCACGTGCCGATCCTCGCCATCGCCGAGCCCGAGCACAACACTCGGCTGCTCCGCGGGCTCGAGATCGGCGTCAATGACTATCTGTTGCGCCCGGTCGACAAAAACGAATTGCTGGCCCGCGCGCGCACGCAGATCCGCAAGCGCCGCTATACCGACCATCTGCGCGACAATGTGCAGAACTCGATCGAGGCCGCAATCACCGACGCGCTGACCGGCCTGCATAACCGCCGCTACATGGAAACCCATCTGGCGACCCTGGCCGAGCAGGCCGCAAGCCGCGGCAAGCCCCTGGCGCTGATGATGCTCGACATCGACTTCTTCAAGTCGATCAACGACAATTACGGCCACGACGCCGGCGACGACGTGTTGCGCGAATTCGCGGTGCGGGTGCGCAAATCGATCCGCGGCATCGATCTCGCGTGCCGCTATGGCGGCGAGGAGTTCGTGATCGTGATGCCGGAAACCGATCTGCATGTCGCCGGCATGGTGGCGGAGCGGCTTCGGCGCTCGATCGCCGGCGAGCCGTTCGCGGTCCATAAGGGAACCAAGCGCATCGAGGTCACGATCTCGATCGGGTTGTCGACGCTGGAGATCAAGGGCGAGGCGGTCGGCGATGTCCTCAAACGCGCCGACACCGCGCTCTACCGCGCCAAGCACGACGGCCGCAACCGCGTGGTGGCGCAGGCGGCATAGGGCTTGCGGTTGCCAGCGCGCGCGCATTGTTTGTTCTTCATGCGCGACGCTGCGGAAGCGTGATTCAATTTTCAAGCAGCTCGCTGACGTCGTCGCCCGGCAAAAGCGCGAAGCGTTTCGAGCAACCTCGCCCCGCTCTTTAAGGCTGTTTTCGCTCTCCCCGGTGACCGGGCTCTTGTGCCACCATCGTTCGTGGAAGATTCCGCGACCTTAGCGCCAGCACCGGGGCGCCGACACGCCTTGGCCGTCCGCTTCAGCTTCGTTCGTCAACGCGCCGCCAAAGCGTCCACCGCATCCCGCTTCCAACGTCCGTGACGATCGCGAAGCGCCGCTTGTGGAGGCGGGATGGCCGAGAATTTGTAAATTTGATTTTGGGTCACGGGCAAAGCGAAAATCTTTTTTGCAAGACATCTGGACGACCCAAATCAGCTTGAATCGGTTCACGAAAGTGGAATTTAGGCGCACGCGATTTTTCGCCCCGGGAGGCGCTCGCGCGCAACGACATCAGGCAAAATTGAACTGATTTGCCGGTCGGGCAAATCACTTGTCGGGTGCTTTCCTCAGCTCACCTCAACCCCTGCATTCCTCAGCAGCGCAGTCGCCGCTACCTTCGCCGCGCGCGCCATCGCGGGATCGTCGCGCACCAGATCCTGCGCGATCGCGCCGTCGACGAGCAATGTGAGCTGGGTCGCAAGCGCTTCCGGATCGGCGACGCCGAGTTCTATCAGCAGGTCGCGAAACCACAGCCGTCGGCTTTCCTTGAACGCTGTCGCAATCTTCTTCACCGCTTTATCCTTCGGCCCGAGCTCGGCGACCGCGTTGACGAAGGGGCAGCCGCGAAAATCTTTTGCCGCGAACCGCCGCTCCAGCGAATCGAAGGTGCCGAGGATCTGCTCGAGCGGCGATTCGTCAGACGCGCGAGGCTGGACGAGGCGGCGTTCAAGATAGGCCAATATCAGCGCGTCCTTGGACGGGAAGTGGTTATAGAGCGTGCGCTTGCTGATGCCGATCTCGGCGGCAATCGTGTCGACGCCGATGGCGCGGATGCCCTGCAGGTAGAACAGCCGGTCGGCGGTCTGCAGGATGCGCTCCTTCATGTCGATTTTTTCAGTCGCGAGCATATTACACAGACCTGTTTACTTTGGCCTTGACACAACGAGACGTCGCGATCTATTTAGTTACACAGATCTGTGTAATCAAGTCTGTTATTCGGCTCGGATCCCATGAGCGCGTGTGAACAAGGCAGAACAACAACCATGTCCTTGCCAAGAACCCTGCGTCCCGCGCTTCCCATCCTGATCGGCGCGTCCGTGATGCTGACGTTCAGCATGGGCCTGCGCCAAAGCCTCGGCATCTTCCTGCAGCCTTTGACGCGCGATGTCGGCATCTCCGTTTCGGAGTTTACACTGGCGATCGCCGTGCAAAATCTCGCCTGGGGATTCTTGCAGCCGTTCGCGGGTGCGCTCACGGTGCGCTACGGCTTTCGCCCGATCATGATGATCGGCGCTGCGCTTTATGTCGCAGGGCTCGGCCTGATGGCGAGCGCGCATGGCCTACCCAGCGTGGTGTTGGGAGCCGGCTTGCTGATCGGGATGTCGCTGGCCTGCACGGCAGCCGCGATTGCGATGTCGGTCGCGGCGCGGGCGGTGCCCGCAAGCGTGCGCAGCACGGCGCTAGGCATCATCTCGGCGGCGGGCTCGCTGGGTGCGCTATTGTCCGCGCCGATCGGGCAGGTACTGAGCCAGGACTTTGGGTGGCGAATGGGATTGACCGGCTTCGTGGTATTGTCGCTCTTAATGGTGCCGGCGGCCTGGTTCGCCGGGCGCGTCGACAAAATACCGTTGCCAAAACCGCCTTCCGACCAGATCGGCAACGTCTCGGCGGGTAGTGCGATCACCACTGCGTTTGGCAACGCGTCCTTCGTGGTGATGACGTGTGCCTATTTCGTCTGCGGCATGCAACTCGTCTTCATCACCACGCATCTGCCGTCCTACCTTGCGATCTGCGGCATGGACCCGATGCTGAGCGCGCAGATGCTCGGCATGATCGGCGGCTTCAACGTGCTCGGCAGTCTGTTCTTTGGCTGGGCCGGCGACCGCTGGAACAAGCTCGCGCTGCTCGGGGGCATCTATATCTGCCGCTCGCTAGTGCTCGGCTGGTATTTCATGCTGCCGCCGACGCCTGCGAGCACGCTGGTCTTCGGCGCGCTGGCGGGGTTTCTGTGGCTCGGCGTCGGGCCGCTGGTCGCTGGCGCCATTGTCGAAATGTTCGGGCTGCGATGGCAGGCCATGATCCAGGGGCTCGCCTTCATGAGCCATCAGCTCGGCAGCTTCCTCGGCGCCTATGGCGGCGGGCTGATCTACGATGCACTTGGCTCCTACACGCTGGCCTGGCGGATCGGCGTTGCGCTGGGCCTGGCCGCTGGCATCGTCCAGGTAGCCTTTGCGCTGATCCGCCCGACCGCGCCGCCGGTGCTCAGAACGGCGTGAGACGCGTGCGAGGTCGAAACGTCAGTAATACTGCGCAAATTTTTTAGGCGGCTGGCTGCTGCCGGAAACGGCATGGGTGGAGCCGTCAACCTACGAGCGAATTTGAATCGAAGACGATTCAACAGGTTATTCGAGCGCAACATATGGCACGAATCTTGACTTACTCTGGCTAAGAACTAGAGGCGGGGAACTGTCACTGACGTTTGCCGACCTCGGTGACCAGGGAAGGCCGATCAGCCATGAGGCTCGTCGCCGCCAGTTTCCAGTCTGATGAGCTTGACGGCCCTCGCGCGTCGCCGAGCATTGAGAGCCTTGCGCCAACCATTAGGATTGATCTCGTCGCCGGCCTGGAGTTGGGCGATCGGGGCAGCGTGGCAATTGCAAACAATTTGAGTGGCAGACAGGCGGGCGATGACCGGAATTTTGCTTCGCCCGTGGTGCGCAGCCGTTGGCGCTCGGCTGGAGCAATCGGCAAAGCCATTTTAGGCCTTCACTGACAACCCCTGGGGATGAGGAGGAAAGAAAATGGAATCGGCGACAAGTACGCGGCAAAGGCTCGTGACATTCGTGACGGCTCTGTTGGGGATCGTGCTCCTCTTCCTGATCTTCAACGACATTGCATTTGCCGAGGACGCGGGTCCGCCCGCCTGCGGTGGCAAGATCTTGGAAAAGTGCACGCCGAATTCCGGCGACACCGCGTGGATGCTGACCTCGGTCGCGCTGGTCTTGATGATGACCATCCCCGGCCTCGGCCTGTTCTATGGCGGCATGGTGCGCAAGAAGAACGTCGGCGACACCGTGATGACTAGTTTCGCCGTCACCTGCCTCGTCACGATACTGTTCGCGGCCGTGACCTACAGCATGGCGTTTCGCGCCGGCTCGCCCTTCGTCGGCGGCCTCGATCGCATGTTCCTCAAGGACATCTTAAGCGACATCGGCAAGGGAGGGATCGGCAATCCCAATCCGCTCGCCCCCACCATCCCGGAAGCCGTCTACATCTGCTTTCAGATGACGTTCGCCATCATCACGCCGGCGCTGATTGCCGGCGGATTTGCCGAGCGTATGAAATTCTCGGCAATGCTCTGGTTCATCGGGCTCTGGGCGATCTTCGTCTATGCGCCGATCGCGCATTGGGTCTGGGGCCCCGACGGGATCTTCTCGTCGGGCAACGACGCCGCCTGGGTGAAAGTGCTCGATTTCGCCGGCGGCACCGTCGTGCATATCAACGCCGGCGTCGCCGGGCTGATGTGCGCCATCATGCTCGGCAAGCGCAAGGATACCGGTCCGGCGCACAACATGGTGCTGACGTTCATCGGCGCCTCCCTGCTGTGGGTCGGCTGGTTCGGCTTCAACGCCGGCTCGGCAGTCTCGGCAGGCATGCAGGCCGGCATGGCCATGCTGGTGACGCAGATCGCGACCGCCGTTGCCGGTTTCACCTGGATGCTGGTGGAGTGGGCGCTCAAGGGCAAGGCAACCGTGGTTGGCATCTGCTCCGGCGCGGTCGCTGGCCTCGTTGCCATCACGCCGGCCTCCGGCTTTGTCGGACCGGTCGGTGCCTTTGCGATCGGAATTGCCGCGGGCGTCTTCTGCTATTGGGGATGCACCGGGTTGAAGCGCATGTTCTCTTACGATGACGCGCTGGATTGCTTCGGCGTGCACGCCATCGGCGGCATCGTCGGCGCGCTGCTCACCGGCGTGTTCGCCGTCGAGCAATACGGTGGAACCGCGGGCGCTCTGGAAGGAAATGTCGGCCAGTTCATCAATCAGTGTATCGGCGTCGGCACCGTCTTCGTGTATGATGCCGTCGTGAGCTTGATCATCCTCTCCGTGGTCAAGATGTTCGTCGGCCTCAGGGTATCGGAGGACACGGAGCGCGAAGGGCTTGATCTCGCGTTGCATGGAGAAGTGGTACAATAACCAGATCAAAGGAAGCCTGCCGCGGAACGCCTCCGCGGCAAGAAAAGCTGTCCGGAACACGCGGTGGAAACAATCTTAGGCACCCGCGCCTCAGGCGGGGCGCCCGAGCATGAGGAGATGGCAGGATGACAGAGATCTTCGCACAAGGTGATCTATTGATCGAGCGCGTCGCCGATGTTGCGCCGTCGGGAACGGTCGAGGAAAACGCTGAAGGCGCAGCGCTTGTGCTGGCGGAAGGCGAGGCCACCGGCCACCGCCATGCGATCCGCGAGCGCGTCACCAAGTTCCATGACGACAGCCTCGCGCGCGACATCCCGGCGGGCCTCTATCTCGGGCATGTCCGGGTTGGGTCGGCCTACGCGCGGGTGACGCACGACGAGCATGCGCCGCTGACCTTGCCGCGCGGAACCTACCGCGTTCGCCGCCAACGCGAACTCGGACCGCGGGACGCGCGCGTCCTTGCCGACTAGATACGAGACGCTCACGCCCGACCAGACTGCGGCGCTGGCGCGCTATCGCGCGCGCTGGGCCGCGATCCGGCGCTCGACCGCGTCGGCGGATCGCGCCGCGGCCGAGGAGGGCGTGCGGCTTGCGTATCGCGCCGCGGGATTTGAGCCCCCGGCCCGTCTTGTGTGGTGCGAAAGCCCGGTCGCGCTTTCGATCGCTGCGCTGCGGCCGTCGCGCGCCGATGGTCCGAACATCAGGCCCGCGGTCGTCGACCGACCGCGCCGGCAGGTCGCGGCCCTGGTCCGCAAGCGCATCCGCGCCCGCGTGAAAGCGCTGGTCGAAAGCATGGTGAACCCCGCCGATGCACTGGTGGCTTCCGTTGCCGACACGGTGGCGCAGGCTGCGGCGCAGGAAAGGGTCTCCTTGCTGGACCGTCTCCTGAGATCGCAGCCGCTGTCGTGGTCGGTAGTCTACCGGGTGCTGCTCGATCGGCAGGGTTTTCGACATGACGCCGCCGGCCAGCACGAGCTGGCGTGGCTTGGGATTTACGAATTTTTCCGCAACGTGCTCGGCCTGCGCGCGGAGACCGAACGCGTGCTCGGCCTGATCCAGGCCGCGACCAATCTCGGCTGGCTGCAGCCGCATCTCCACACCTGCTGGCTTGCGGAGCGGCCCAGCCTCTTGCGCGGCGACGTGAACGATCGGCTGCACGACGCCAGCGGTCCGGCGATGCGATTTCCGGATGGCTGGGCGGTATGGGCGTGGAAGGGTGTCGAGGTGCCGCGCTGGCTCATCGAGCAGCCGGAGAAGATCACCCTCAAGTCGATCGACGACGAGGTGGACGTGCAGGTGCGCTGCTGCATGATCGAGATCATGACGCCGCAGGCTTACGTGGCGCAGGGCGGCGCGGTCCGTGTCGCCGAGGACGAGACCGGAATCCTCTGGCGCAAGACCTGGCTGGCGTTCGATGCCTGGGCCGCGGTCGAGGTGATCAACGCCACGCCCGAACCCGACGGCACGCACAAGCATTTCTTCCTTCAGGTGCCGGCGAACCTGCAGACGGCCCGCGAAGCCGTCGCCTGGACCTACGGCATGGAGGCGGATGCTTACGCGAAGCTTGTGGTGAGGACGTGATATCGTCATGTAAGGTGCAGGGTGGGGCTTTGTTTTAGACTAGTCGGTCTTGTCCTCGGGCTCGGTTCACCTCTCTCGCTTGCGGGGGGAGCGCAGGCCGCCTTCGGCGGCCGTTCTGAGCTTCGGTTATGGCGTTCGAAGAGCGCGGCGGGTGGGGGAAGGTCTATCCACTCGACCAGCGCGTTTTGCGGCAAGCACCCCCACCCCAATCCTCCCCCCGCGAAGAGCGACGAAGAGCGGGAGAGGGAGTGCACTTCTGTCGCCGTGACAATTTGCTTTGATCTCATCGGATTCTAGCTCCGATAATAGCGCCACATCCGCAGGAAAGTCCGATGGATCACATCGGGCGGCTGGTCGAACGGCTCGAGATTGACACGTACCACGCCGTCATGGCTCATCCGCCATGGCAGGCGCATCAGCAGCCGATGGGTCGGCTGCTTGCGCCAGTCGGCCACGAGCGCGCTGCGGAGCGGTGCGTCGAGCGCGATCTGCAATTCGTGGACGGTCATGGCGCGCTCGGCGATCTCGGCGAGATCGATGCGTTCGATGGCTCGCCACCGGATCAGCCCAAAAGCCTGGATGAAGATGCCGTACTGATTGGCGCCGATGGTGGGCCGCCCGGTCTCCAGCAGGGGAATGTTGTAGTAGGTGAAGGCGGTCGCGGCGATCGCCGGAGCGAGCCAATAGAGCGCGGCGGTGATCCAGGCCGCGGTGAGAAAAATCGCGGCGAGGGCCGCGGTGATATAGACGGGAAAATAAGTGTCGTCGCGCCCATAGGCGACCGAGTAGCCACCGACATTTCCTTCGTCCAAGGCTGTCATGTCGAGGCCCCACCTGCTCCGGCTTGCGGAGCTGGCAAGCCGTGACATCGGGCTGCAAGATGAATGCCGCAAAATAAAAACGGGGCCGCCTGGGCCCCGTCGAAGTCAGTTGGCAGTCCCGCGATCTTACTTGATTTTGGCTTCGCGGAATTCGACGTGCTTGCGCGCAACCGGATCGTACTTCTTCTTGACCAGCTTGTCGGTCATGGTGCGCGAGTTTTTCTTGGCGACATAATAGAAGCCGGTGTCCGCCGAGGACACGAGCTTGACCTTGATGGTGACCGCTTTGGCCATTGTCTTGAAAACCTCGTCTTGGGAAGCGCGGGTGAAAGGGGTGGGCGCCGGCCCATTGGGGGCGCGTTCGGCGGGCAACCTAGCCTCTGATAGCCTAAAGTCAAGGTTTTCGCGGTCAAAAAAGCCTACGATTCCTTACAATTAAGCCGCCAGAATCAGCCTTTTTCGCCGAAGCCGGCCAGGCATTTGCCGAAAGCCTTCCCATGCTCCCATGCTACAGATTTGCGGGCGAGCGACGCCATCCTAACATTTGTGCCGCATCGAGCGGCACCAGGCTATGGACCCCCAACAGACGTGCCATACTTGCAACGGGCGTGTGGCGGCGACGGCGGTTGCCGCGGCAGGTACGAGCCTGTTGGCACAGCAGGTCGCAAAAGAAGCAGAAAAAGAAGGAGCTGCCATGGGCGTTTTCGAGAAAGGCACCGTTCGCATCCATTTCGAGGAGGCAGGTTCCGGCTTCCCGTTGCTAGTCATTCCCGGTGGGGGACTGAATTCAACGATTCTGAACTTGAAGGAAAGCTCGCCATTCAACCCGATGGAGGAGTTCAAGGCGGAGTACCGCTGCATTACCGCCGATCTGCGCAACGCCAGCGCCGGCCAATCCTCCGGCCCACTCGAAGCCGAACGGCCGTGGGACGCGTACACCGACGACCACCTCGGCCTGATGGATCACTTGGGCATCGACAAATTCCTGGTGCTGGGATTCTGCATTGGCGGCCCGATGATCTGGAATCTGTTGAAGCGGGCGCCTGATCGTATCGTCGCGGCCGTGCTGGCGCAGCCCTCTGGTTCGCGTCCGGAGCTGCGCGACCTGTTCTATGAGAACAATATGAAGGGCTGGGGGCCCGCGCTGACCGCCCGGCGGGGCGACATCACGATGGAGATGGTCGACAAATTCCTGACCCAAATGTATCGCACCAACCCCGACTTCGTGTTCACCGTGACGCGCAATTTCGTGCGCAATTGCCAGACGCCGGTCCTGATCCTCCCCGACGATATCCCGGCGCACCCCTATGCGGTTGCCATGGAAGCCGCGATGCTCGCGCCGAAGGCGGAAGTGAGCATGTTCCCGTGGAAAGAGCCGAAGGAGCGGATACCTTTGGCAGTGCGCCAGATACATTCGTTCCTTCGGGCACATCGCGCGGCCTAATCCGTCACCCCCGTGGCTTCATCCTTCGAGACGCATCGCTTCGGGATGGCACCTCAGGATGAGGCCGTTATCTGTGACACGAAGTCAGACCCTCATGGTGAGGAGCGCGTCTTCGCGCGTCTCGAACCATGAGGCCACGGCAGAAGCGGCAACGGTTCGAACGAACCTGGAAATGCTTTTAGCCAGCGGCGATGTCCCACTAACCCTCAAAGAACCGGTTCTTTGGCCGTGGCAGGCCGAGATTTTCCCGTAGTGTCTTGCCCTCGTATTCCTTTCTGAAAATCCCGCGCCGCTGCAGCTCCGGGACGACCTTGTCGACAAAATCGTAAAGGCCGGCGGGCAGAAACGGGAACATGATATTAAAACCGTCGCTGCCCTCGCTCACCAGCCACTCCTCCATCTGGTCGGCAATGGTCTTTGCCGTGCCGACGAAGGCAAGCCCGCCATAGCCGCCGACGCGCTGGGCGAGCTGGCGCACCGTCAGCTTGTCGCGCGCGGCGAGGTCGACCAAACGCTGGCGGCCGCTCTTGCTGGCATTGGTCTCGGGGATCGGCGGCAATGGCCCGTCGGGATCGAAGCCGGATGCATCCGTGCCGAGGATCACCGAGAGCGAGGCGATCGCGCTGTCGTAATGCACCATGCTGTCGAGTTTGGCGCGTTTTTCCTTGGCTTCCTCGACACTGTCGCCGACCACGACAAAGGCGCCCGGCAGGATCTTCAGATGCTCCGGATTGCGACCGACCTTGTTCATGCGGCCCTTGATATCAGCATAGAGCTTCTGGCCATCGCTGAGGCTACTGCCGCCGGTGAACACGGCTTCGGCGGTTTCCGCCGCGAGCTGCCTGCCGTCATCGGAGGCGCCGGCCTGCACGATGAGCGGCCAACCCTGCACCGGACGGGCGATGTTGAGCGGGCCGCGCACCTTCAGATATCTGCCCTTGTGGTCCAGCACGTGCATCTTGGCCGGATCGAAATAGAGCCCTTGCTCGATATCGCGCACAAAAGCGTCGTCGGCGAAGGAATCCCACAGGCCCGTCACCACGTCATAGAACTCGCGCGCTCTCCGATAGCGCTCGGCATGCTCCATGTGATCGTCCAGCCCGAAATTGAGCGCCGCGTCCGGATTGGAAGTGGTGACGATATTCCAGCCCGCGCGTCCGCCGGAGATGTGATCGAGCGAGGCAAAGCGGCGGGCGACGTGATAGGGCTCGTCAAACGTGGTCGAGCCGGTCGCAATCAGGCCGATATGGTCGGTGACGGCGGAGAGCGCCGACAGCAGCGTGAACGGCTCGAACGAAGTGACCGTGTGGCTGCGCTTGAGCGCGTTGACCGGCATGTTCAGGACGGCCAGGTGGTCGGCCATGAAAAAGGCATCGAACCTTCCGGCCTCGAGCTTGCGGATCAGGTCCTTGATGTGCGCAAAATTGAAATTGGCGTCAGGCCAGGCGCCCGGATAGCGCCATGCGCCGGTGTGAATGCTGACCGGCCGCATGAAGGCGCCGAGCTTGAGTTGACGTGGTGCCATGGCCCCGTTTCCGTGATGGTTGTTGCTCTGCACATGGAGATAGGGATGCCGTGGCGCAAAGGCAGCAGGTTCACGCAAGAAGAATTTTGCGATTTATACCGGGCCGATGGACGATATTTCCGCGGGCCGCGATTGACCATCGAAGAATAGCTCCGCTAGCTTCGTAGCCCAGAGGCAACCAGACACGGAAAACTTCGAACGGTGGACCAGTCACGGCGCCATGTCCGACCTCGGTCGGCACGGTGCAGCGGTAGCCGAACTTCCGTCAGGCGTTGGCGCCCTCAATGGCGTCGTACAGCGCGTCCTCATCCATACGGACTGGCTCGGCGCCTACGGTGTCGATGAATCTTGGTTCGACCGCGTCTCCCGAAATACCTTGCCGGTTGCCGAACGCCTCTCGCTTGTTCTGGGTCGCGATGCTGGTGCGCTCCGCATTGGCCGCTCGCCGGCGCAGCGCACCGTCGGGACCTGCCGCGACTTTGCGCTCATGCTGTGCGCCTTTCTGCGCAGCAAGGGGATTGCTGCCCGGCTGCGTTGCGGTTTTGCCGACTACCTGACGGATGGCTTGGAGGATCACTGGGTTTGCGAATATTGGGATCGAGAGACCCAAAGCTGGCGCCTGAGCGATGCGCAGATGGATGATGTGCTGAAAGAGAAACGCAACATCGCGTTTGATCCCATCGATGTTCCGCGCCGGTCGTTCATGACGGCGGGACAGGCGTGGACGGCTTGCCGTTCAGGCGAGTGCGATCCCGGCCGCTTCGGCCACGGGGCGGTGAAGGGTTTATGGTTCGTTAAAGTCAACGTGGTGCGAGATCATTGCGCGATCAACAATCGGGAAACCTCGACGTGGGATGGGGGCGCGAGGCGTCCAAATCGAAGCGCATTGTCTCTGATCAAGATTGTGCGCTGCTAGACGATATTGCCGCTCGTCCCGAATGCGCGATGATCGATATCAATCCCGACTGGCAAACATAGATTCAACCTACCCCGCCGAAAGCGCCTCGCCCTCATTTCCCCCTGGCATGCTGATCGAAGGCGCTGAGCACGGCCAGCGTCATGGCTGTGACGCCGGTTTCGATGGTTGGCTTTGGCACCGGCGCGAACAAGGGCGAGTGGTTGGACGGCAATTGCGGCCCGGTGCCGTTGCGCGCCGCAGCGACGCGCTCGGGCTCGTAGACGCCGATATTGAAAAACATCGACGGCACGCCGGCGTTGACGAACTCGGAGAAATCCTCGCTGGGCGTGCCCGGCGGCGAAGGCCTGAACTTGTCGGCGAATGCCACCTTGAGCACTTTCGCCGCCGTCTCGACCACCCCGGGATCGTTCATCACCGCCTTGGCGCCCTCGGTGATCTTGATATCGGGAGCGGGCGCATCCGACATGGCGGCCACGGCCTTCGCGGTTCGCTCGATCCCCGTTAGCATCTTGGCGCGGACTTCCGGCTTGAAGGTCCTGATGGTTCCGAGCAGCAGCACGTCGTCGGGAATGATGTTCTCGGCGGTGCCGCCGTGGATCGCGCCGATGCTGACCACGCCGAATTCGGTCGGGTCTTTTTCGCGGCTGATCACACTTTGCACGTCGACGACGAAACGCGCCGCCATCATCACGGGATCGATGGTCGCCTGCGGAACCGCGCCGTGCCCGCCGCGACCGTGGAACGTAACCGCAAGCCCGTCGGAATTGGATGATCCGACGCCCACACGATAGAAGATATAGCCGTAAGGGCCGGGGCCGTCGTGCAAGGCGAAGCCAAAGTCGGGTTTCGGAAAGCGTGTGAACAGGCCATCCGCCAACATGGCCTTGGCGCCCATGGTCGTTTCTTCGGCGGGCTGGGCGATGAACATCAACGTGCCCTGCCACTTATCCTTCAGGCCGACCAGCGTCTTTGCCGTTCCGACCCAGCTCGCCATGTGGATGTCGTGGCCGCAGCTATGGGCGACAAAAGTCTCCCGCCCGTTCCAGTCGGTCTTGTCGTGGCTTGCGTAGGACAGGCCGGTCTTCTCTTCCATCGGCAGCGCGTCGAGCTCGGTGCGCACCATGATCATGGGGCCGTCGCCATTCTTATAGATCGCGACCAGCCCGGTCTTGCCGACGTGCTCGCTGACCTCGAAGCCGAGCGCGCGCATCTCGGCGGCGAGTTTTGCGGCAGTCTTCACTTCCTGAAAGGCGATTTCCGGATGCGCGTGAATATCCTTGTAGAGCGCGTCGAGTTTTGGATAGTCGCTTTCTACGGATGTCTCGATCGTGGTCTTGAGAGCGATAACGTCGAGCTCGGCATGCGCCAGCGAGGGAAGCGCCAGGCAAGGCGCGATCGAGGCCAGCAAGGGTATGGCAAACCGCATCATGTCAACTACGCCTCCTTCGTCGCCAAGCTCGCTTCACCCAAGACATCCTTGTGCATCTTGCCGCCGTAGAAATGGAAGAACGGGACGGCCGCGTCGTGGCGGAACGGGCCGGTGGTGAGGCGTTTTTCCAGTTCGCCCAGCACATTCCTGGTCATCGGGTGCAGGTCGGCGAGCGGCTTTGAGCCGATCTCGACCCAGACCAGTTCGACGAGCTCGGCGTCCGGATGGATCACGCCCTCGACGCGATGGGTGATTGCGGAAGCGTCCGCGGTGAAGAAGCGCGTATCGAAACGCCGCACGCGACCGGGCGGGGTGATGGCGCGCGCGATCAGGAACAATCCGGAGGGATCGGGCAGGAGGCCCGCTTCAGCAAATGGCTTCCAGGCGCCGTCGAGCTTTCCTTTGGCGCCATCGCTCTTGCGCCCCAAGCACAGGCCGGTCTCCTCGCAGGCTTCGCGGATCGCGGCGATCGCAAGCGATTTCGCGCGTGAGGCCTCGATCTTCGGGCTGCCCTTCAACAGGTTGGCTTCGAGCTCCTGCGGGATCGGCGCCGCCACCGGGACGCGGTTGTCGGCTTTGTCGACCCGGCCGCCGGGAAAGACGAATTTGCCGGGCATGAACACCACCTTGTCATGCCGCTTGCCGACCAGGACTTTTGGAACGGAGCCGCTACGGTCGACCAGGATCAGGGTCGCGGCGTCCTTCGGCCGGTAGTAGGGATGGTGGTCGGCTTCCTTTTCTTCCTTCTTTGCTTCCATCACGACCTGCGCGGTTTCCGTCATTTCCATCCCCACCAAAAATCGTTTGTTTTATTGGATCAGACCGGCGGGACGCCATCGGTCGGATTGTCGTCAAAGCCGTGCATGCGCAGCGCCCACTGCAGGCCCACCACCGCGCCTTTCACCGGTTGCAGCAGCGCCAGTGACGCGATCAGCGTGAACGGCAGGTAGATCGCAAGCTGCAGCCAGACCGGCGGCGAATAATCGGTCTCGATCCAGAGCGCCGTCGGCACCACCAGGTGGCCGACGATAACGATCACGAGATAGGCCGGCAAATCGTCGGCGCGGTGGGGCGTGAAGTCGAGGCTGCAGACCTTGCAGTGGTCGTCGACCTTGAGGAAGGCGCGAAACAATTTTCCCTCGCCGCAGCGCGGGCAGCGGCCGCGCAAGCCGCGCTTCAGCGCGGTCCAGACGTCACGCTTCTCGGTAAGACCGGTCTCGCGGGTCCACACCTTGCCGGGTGTGCTCATGGTTTCCATGATTTGCCTCTCTTCGACTTGCCGGACTCTTTCCGTTTCGGCTTGCGCAGCTTCTCGCGCGGGCTTCGGCCAGGACGATCCTTGGTCCTATCCTTGGTCCTATCCTTGGTCGGCTGCTTGGCGCGTGGCGAAGCCCGCGTTGGGCTCTCGCGTTTTCTGCCGCGCGGAATGACCTGGCCTTCCGACAACAGCTCGAACCGTAGCGCGCCGGCGATCGGCAAAGCTTCTACCAGACGAACGTCGACGACGTCACCCAGCCGGTGCATGGCACCGCTGCGCGAGCCGACCAGCGCGTGACGGGTCTCGTCATAGTTGAAATATTCAGTCCCGAGCGTACGGATCGGGATCAGCCCGTCGGCGCCGGTATCGTCGAGCTTGACGAACAGCCCGGCGCGGGTGACGCCGGAAATGCGGCCCTGAAAGGTCGCGCCGATGCGGTCGGCGAGATGATGCGCGATCAGGCGGTCGGCCGTCTCGCGCTCGGCCTTCATGGCCTTGCGCTCGGTCACCGAAATCTGCGCCGCGACCTCGCTCAGATGCTCCGCCGTCTCGCTGTCCGGCAGCGCCCCTTCGCCGAGTCCAAGCGCGCGGATCAGTCCGCGGTGCACGACAAGATCGGCGTAACGCCGGATCGGCGAGGTGAAATGCGCATAGCGGCGCAGGTTGAGGCCGAAATGGCCGTAATTCTCCGCGGAATATTCCGCCTGCGCTTGCGAGCGCAACACCACTTCGTTCACCAGCTGTTCGTAGTCTCGTCCCGCGACCAGCGTCAGCACGCGGTTGAACAGAGACGGGCGCAGCGCGCCGCTCTTGGCGAAGGGCAGATCGAGCGTTTTCAGGAATTCCTGCAAGGCGTGAACCTTCTCCAGCGTCGGTTCATCGTGCACGCGGTAGATCAGCGGCAAGGCCTTCTTTTCCAGCATTTCGGCTGCGGCGACATTGGCAAGGATCATGAGTTCTTCGATCAATTTATGCGCGTCGAGCCGCGCCGGCACGATCACGCGGTCGACCGTGCCGTCTGATTTCAGCAATATCTTGCGCTCGGGAATGTCGAGGTCGAGCGGGTCGCGCTCGTCGCGCGCGCGTTTTGCAACCGCGTAGGCCGCATAAAGCGGTTTCAGGATCGTATCGAGCAGGGGGCCCGTGGTGTCGTCCGGCCGGCCCTCGATCGCGGCCTGCGCCTGGGCGTAGTTCAGCTTAGCCGCCGAGCGCATCAGGATGCGGTGAAAACTGTGCGAGCGCTTGCGCCCGTCGGCGCCGATCACCAGCCGCACCGCGAGCGCGCCGCGCGCTTGCCCCGGCACCAGCGAGCACAGATCGTTCGAGATGCGCTCGGGCAGCATCGGCACCACGCGATCCGGAAAATAGACCGAGTTGCCGCGGATGAGCGCGTCATGATCGAGCGCCGAACCGGGGCGGACATAGAAGGCGACGTCGGCGATCGCGACGTTGACGATATAGCCGCCCTTGTTGTTGGGATCGCCGTCAAGCTCCGCATGCACCGCGTCGTCATGGTCCTTGGCATCGGGCGGATCGATGGTGACGAGCGGAACGTCGCGCCAGTCCTCGCGGCCCTTCAGCGTCGCAGGTTTTGCCTCTTCAGCCTCGCGCAGCGCAGCAGGCGAAAAGGCCTGCGGAATGTCGTGCGCGTGGATCGCGATCAGGCTGATCGCTTTCTCGCTCGAAAGCGAGCCGAGGCGCTCCTTGACCTTGCCGGAATTAAGCCCAAAGCCGCGGGTCCGTGTCAGGTCGACGCTGACGAGATCGCCATCCTCGGCGCCACCGGTATCCGTCTTGGCGATGTTGAGTTCGCGTCCGGCCTGCTTCTTGTCGACCGGAACCAGCCGGCCTGAGCCGTCGGCGAGCTTTCGGAAGATCCCAAGCACACGGGTCTTGCCGTGATCGATCACCTTGATGATGCGGCCGCTATAGCTGCCGGCCTCTGCGTGATCCGCCTTCTCGACCCGCAATAGCGCGCGGTCGCCGACGCCGGCGATTGCGCCCGGCTGCGCATGGCGGGGAATATGGATACGGATTTTTGGTGGTTCGCCGCTTTCGACTTCGTCCCATTCGGCAGGCGTGGCGATCAACTCGCCGTCGGCATCGCGGCCGGTGATGTCGGCCATCACGGTCGCGGGCAGGACGGCTGCCTCACTCACCTTCTTGCCGCGTTTCTTGATCGCGCCCTCATCGGCAAGCTCGCGCAGCATGCGCTTTAATTCTGCTCGATCGGCATTCTTCAGGCCGAATTCGCGCGCGATTTCTCTTGTTCCAACCCTTCCCGGATTGGCGCGGACGAAGGCGACGATGGCGTCCCGACCAGGAAAGCCGCTGCCGCGCTTGTTCATCCGCGAGCCTTGCCGGCGCTCTTCTTCGCCGGCTTCGACGTCGGCGCAGGTTTGGCTGCAGTGGTCTTGGCAGCCGAAGCCACAGGCGCACGCGCCTTGCTCACGGCCTCCGATTTTGGCTTGGCGGCAGCCTTTTTTACCGCCGCCTTCTTCGCGGGCTTCGGCACCGCGGCGTCGGCTTCAGTCTTGGCCGGAGTAGCCTTGGCCGGAGTAGCATTGGCCTGAGTAGTCTTGGCCGGTTTCGCCGCCCTCTTGCCGCGCGCCGGTTTGCCGCCGCCCTTTGCCACACGCTCATCGATCAGCGCGATCGCTTCGGCCAGCGTGATCGAATCCTTGTCCTTGTCGCTCGGGATCGTCGCATTGACGCCGCCTGAGGTGACATAGGCGCCGTAGCGGCCGCTCTTGACCGCGACCACGCCGAGCGTTGGATGATCGCCGAGCGGCCGGCCGGGATCAGCGCCGAAGCGGCGGCCGCTCGGACCCTTGGCGACCTTTTCCGCGATCAGCGTCACCGCGCGGTTGAGTCCGATATCGAACACCTCGTCGCCGGCTTCAAGGCTCGCATAGGTCTTGTCATGGCGCACGAACGGGCCGAAACGGCCAATGCCGGCCGTGATCGGCTGCCCGGTCTCCGGATGCTTGCCGATCTCGCGCGGCAGCGACAACAATTTCAAAGCGAGCTCGAATTCGATATCGGCGGGCGAGATGTTCTTCGGAATCCCAGCGCGCCTGGGCTTTTCGCCTTCCGGATAATCCTTCTGATCGCCGAGCTGGATGTAGGGCCCGAACCGTCCGGCCTTCACCGTGACGTCGCGGTCGGTTTCGGGGTCCTTGCCGAGGACGCGGTCGGCGCTGGCCTCGCTGTCGGCGGCGAGCGGACGGGTATAGCGGCACTCCGGATAGTTCGAGCAGCCGACGAAGGCGCCGAACTTGCCGGCCTTCAAGTTGAGCTTGCCGGTGCCGCAGGTCGGGCACTGCCTGACATCGCCGCCATCCGCGCGGACGGGGTAGATGTGCGGCCCGAGCATGTCGTCGAGCACATCCAAGACTTCGGCGACGCGCAGATCCTTGATGTCGTCGACCGCGCCGATGAAATCGCGCCAAAAATCCTTTAGCACCTGCTGCCAGGAAATCTCGTTGTTCGAGATGCGGTCGAGCTGCTCTTCGAGGTCGGCGGTGAAATCATACTCGACATAGCGGCGGAAGAAGTTTTCCAGGAACGCGACCACGACGCGGCCCTTGTCCTCGCCGTGCAGGCGCTTCTTCTCCAGCCTCACATAGCCGCGGTCTTTGAGTACCTGCAGGATCGAGGCGTAGGTCGAGGGCCGGCCGATGCCGAGCTCTTCCATCCGCTTGACCAGCGAGGCTTCGGAGAAGCGCGGCGGCGGCTCGGTGAAGTGCTGGGTGACGGCGAGCGCCTGCCGCTTCAGCGCCTCGCCTTCGCTCATGGCGGGCAGGCGGCGGCTGTCCTCGTCTTCCTCGTCGTCGCGGCCCTCCTGGTAGAGCGCCAGAAAACCATCGAACTTTATCACTTGTCCGGTAGCGCGCAGCTCCAGCAGGCGCGAACCGGCCTTGGCGGCAATATCGACCGTGGTGCGCTCCAATTCGGCTGATTCCATCTGGCTCGCGATGGCGCGAATCCAGATCAATTCATAGAGCTTGGCCTGATCGGTATCGAGCCGGCGGCGCATGTCCACCGGACGGCGCGACAGGTCGGTCGGCCGGATCGCCTCGTGCGCTTCCTGCGCGTTCTTGGCCTTGGCCTGGTACTGGCGCGGGGCCTCCGGCACATAGGCGTTGCCGTAGTCCTCGGCGATCACCTTGCGCGCCTGGGTGATGGCTTCGCCCGCGATCTGCACGCCGTCGGTTCGCATATAGGTAATGAGACCGGTGGTCTCGCCGCCGATGTCGATGCCCTCATAGAGCCGCTGCGCGATCCGCATGGTGTGCGCCGGCGCAAAGCCGAGCTTGCGGCTCGCTTCCTGCTGCAAGGTCGAGGTGGTGAAGGGCGCCTGCGGATTGCGACGCGCCGGCTTGGCCTCGACGGTTGTAACCGTGAAGCTTGCAGCTTCGATCGCCTTCTTGAAATCTTCGGCTTCCGCGCCGGAGCCGATGTCGAGCCGCTGGATCTTCTTGCCGTCGGCGCCGACCAGCCGCGCCTCGAAGGCTTCGCCGCGCGGTGTGGTCAGGGTCGCAACCAGCGACCAATATTCCCTGGGGACAAATTTCTCGATCTCGAGTTCGCGGTCGCACACAAGCCGAAGTGCAACCGACTGCACGCGGCCGGCCGAGCGTGCGCCCGGCAATTTGCGCCACAACACCGGAGAAAGCGTAAAACCGACGAGATAGTCGAGTGCGCGGCGCGCCATATAAGCATCGACCAGCGCGCCATCGATCTGGCGCGGATGCTTCATCGCTTCCGAGACCGCCTGCTTAGTGATAGCATTGAAAACGACACGCTCTATTTTATGGTCTTTGAGCGCACGCTTCTCCTTCAGGACCTCGAGCACATGCCAGGAGATCGCTTCGCCCTCTCGATCGGGGTCGGTCGCCAGAATCAGGCGATCTGCGCCCTTGAGCGACTTGGCGATGTCGTTGAGCCGGCCGTTGGCCTTGGGGTCGATCTCCCAGATCATCCTGAAATTATGTTCAGGATCGACCGATCCGTTCTTGGCCGGGAGGTCGCGGACATGGCCGAAGGAGGCCAGAACCTCGTAGGACGAGCCCAAATACTTGTTGATAGTCTTGGCTTTCGCCGGCAACTCCACAATGACGATATTCATGTAATTCCAGTGACTTACGGGGAATTTATAGGTGCATTTCGCGAGATTCGCGGATCGCCCTCTGAACCCGAACATGGGTGCAGAGGCCTTCCCTGTCAAATCGACAGATGTTGAAAGGGGGGTCGGTTCCCCCTACCGAGTATCTAATAAGTTGTAGAATACCGTCTTAGAGCTGCACCCCTGCGAAGGGGATATTTTTGAAAATTTTGCGGATTCGGATGTAAATTTTGAGCAAAACACTGCCCAGGCGGAAGCGCGCATCGTTGGAAAAGGATCGCCGCGCGCTGATCGAAGAGCCGCCCGAGGAGGGGGGGCGCGACGAGGCTGCGGCCTTCATCGGCGAGACGCTCGGACCCCTCGTCCGGCTCGCCCGCCGTCACCAGCTCGATCTTCTTCTCCATCTGCTCGCCATGGCGCAACTGGAAGCGGAAGAACACGTTCGGCTCCGCAGCAAGCGCAAGCTATCGTGAGGCAACCGCTCACCGGATCATGATCCGATGAGGTCGAATTGGACCAGGAATCTGATCGCGTTCGTTTGAGCATGATCTCGGCGCAAACGCGTTTCTGGCGTTTGTCGCGAGGGCAAACCGATTTCCACCTATCGGGGTATGCTTTTCCGGAATCATGCTGCAGCGCGTTTGCCAAGCTTGGTGACCGGCCGTGGTTTCAACGCCGTGTCGACGGCCTCGAGAAGCCGGCCATCCTCGGCGCGCAGCTCCAGCCTTCGGACCGGCCGGCCTTTCTCGCGGTCGACCAGGATGGTTGCGATCTCTTCCGGCCGCTCGTCGAACGCCTCGCTCCATTGCCGCAACGCCACCAGAATCGGGAACACGCCGCGTCCCTTCGGCGTCGGCACATATTCCTGGTAGGCGCTGCCGTCGGAGGCGGGCGCCATCTTGAGAATACCCTGGTCCACCAGCATGCGCAGCCGCGCGGCGAGAATGTTCTTGGCGAGCCCGAGGCTGTTCTGTAGCTCGCCGAAGCGGCGCCGGCCGAGCAGCGCATCGCGAATGATCAAAAGCGACCACCAGTCGCCGATCGCATCCAGCGAGCGGGCGATCGGGCATTCGGCACGCTCAAGGCTCGTTCGTTTCACCATGGTAATCCTGACTCCGCTTTGCTCGCGCAACCGCGCAGCGCGTCGCCGTTACGCGATCACGGCGTTGTGTAGTTGCATTATAAAACCAAGCGGTCTACATGGCAACATAGTTTAATAATGCAACTAGTGGAGATGGCAATGAGATTGGCCAACAAGACGGCGTTGATCACCGGCGGCAACAGCGGCATTGGGCTCGCAACCGCGCGGCTGTTCGTGGCCGAGGGAGCGAAAGTGACGATTACCGGTCGCAACCGGGAGACGCTTGCGGCGGCCGCGCAGGAATTGGGGCCGAATGCGCTCGCGGTCGAAGCCGATGCGACCGACATCGCGGCGACGGAGGCCGCGATCAAGCGGGCGGTCGACAAATTCGGCATGCTCGACGTGCTGTTTGCCAACGCCGGCGTTCCCGGCAACACGCCGCTCGGCGGCACGACGCTCGCGGCGTTCGAGCAGGTGCTGAAGACCAACATCACCGCGGTGTTCTTCACGGTGCAGGCGGCACTGCCGCATCTTGCCGACGGCGCCTCGATCATTCTGAACGGCTCAGTGATTTCGGTGCTCGGCAGTCCCGGCTATTCGGCCTACGCGGCGAGCAAGGCGGGTGTGCGGGCGATGGCGCGGGTGATGGCGTCTGAGCTCTCGCCGCGCGGGATCAGGGTCAATGTGGTTGCACCGGGTGCCGCACGCACCCCGATCTGGAAGCGGTCCGCACCGACCGCGGAAGCCTTCGCCGCGCTCGAGCAACGCGTCTCGCGCACCACCCCCCTCGGCAGGATTGCAGACGCCGATCACATCGCAAAAACGGTGCTTTTTCTCGCCTCCGACGACGCCGCGCATGTGCAGAGCGCGGAAATCTTTGTCGACGGTGGGGCGACCGGATCGCCCGCGGGCGCACCTATATACCGCACGTGAACTGCGCCTCAAATCTACCGTCGCGGATTAGTTGAGTCGGGTCAGCGCGCTGGTTGTCGTTTTCGCGAACCGGTTGCGCTGACCAATTTGCTCTTCCAAAAGACGTATTTGACGAAAATACGCCGCGTGCTGAACCTTTGACGCAATTGTAACGACTATTTGCGTGGCGCGGACTTTTTTGAACGACGTACGACTTGGGGAGCAACGCAATGCAGGAAGCCGTTCGCCTTTCGGCATCGACCGTTTCGACGGTTGGAGCCGATACCGTCAACTTCGATAGCGCCAGTTTCGACCACGCCCAATTCTATAGCACCAAGTTCAAAGGTGCCACGTTCTTTGGTACCAAGAGCGATAGAAGCGGATTCGCTCCTATCGTCTTGTTTTCCGCAATAGGTGTTGTGGTAGCTCTCGTTGCAATCTTGTCCGGCGTCTCCGGCGCCTGGTACTGATTCTCTTGATCTTCTGTTGATTGCGTTTTTGAGTTTGCATGCTGGCCCGCCGCCGCGTTTTGAACGGCGTGCGGCGTAGCATCTCCTCAAGCCGCCTGAAGTTTTGTCGCCGCTTGCAGTGCGCCCGCCAGCGCCTTCTCGCGGTGATCGGGACCGACTTGGATTCCGTCGGCCGAGATGAACTCAAGCTTGGCGACGCCGATGAATCCGAATACGCCGCGCAAGTAACTTTCGAGATGTTCGAGCGCTGCTGCGGGCGTGCCGGCCCCGTAGTATCCACCGCGCGAGATCGCAATGATCATCCGCTTGTTGCCGGCTAGTCCTTCCGGTCCCTGCGCGCCGTATTTGAACGTCTTGCCCGCCACCACGACGCGGTCGATCCAGGCCTTGAGCTGGCTTGGAATGGTGAAATTATACATGGGCGCGCCGAGCACGACGATGTCGGCGGCGAGAAACTCATCCAGCACGGCCTGACCCGTGGCGATGTCTTGCTGTAGATCGGCCGACGGCGCGGCGCCTTGGCCCGCTGCGAGGTGCGAGCCTGAGAGATGGGCGAGCGGGGTTACGGCAAGGTCGCGATAGACGATCTCAATGCCGGGCGTGGTCTGGCGCAGGCGATCGACAATCGCGGCCGAAACCTGTCGGCTGACGGAGTGGGGGCCGAGCACGCTGGAATCGATGTGAAGCAGTTTCATGTGGGTCACCCTTGGTATAAGTTTGTAACTGGCGCTATATGAGTGACCGTCGATAAAACCCGCAAGAACGCACATTTTTGAAACCCGAGCACACCGGTGAAACCTGAGCACAAGAAAGTGCCTGCCTTGAAACTGCCAGTCCTGCCGCCCCGGCCCGACCTCGACCACGATTGTCGCGGGGCAGCCTCGGTGCTGGCGCGCGTCGGCGACAAATGGAGCGTGTTCGTCATCATGCTGCTCGGCGACGGGCCGCGGCGCTTCAACGAGCTCAAGCGCATGGTCGGCGGTATCTCGCAACGGATGCTGACCTTGACGCTGCGCGGCCTCGAGCGCGACGGCCTGGTCACGCGAACCGTGTTCCCGACCATTCCACCGCGGGTCGATTACGAACTGACCGATCTCGCGCGTGGATTACAGGAACCTGTGGTAGCGCTCGGCAAGTGGGCGATCGAGCACCAGGCCGAAATCGAAGCCGCGCGGGCGCGGTTCGACCGGCGCAACGCGGCGCGCTGATCAAGCATTTTCGAGATCAGCTGAAGCACGATCGGGACCTCATGGTTCGAGACGCGCAGCGCTGCTGCGCTCCTCACCCACGCGAGGATTTGGTACCTGCTGAACCTCCCCATGGCTAAAGCCAGGGGGTTCTGAGAGAGGCAGAAGGCAGTCTTTCCGGGGCTCTCGCGGTCTCTGTTTGCAGAGGCGCTACATCATCCCCGGCCTCGACGGCCGGCCCGACACTCTTGATCCGGCGACCCGCTCTAACCTCATTACGGACGTGGGGTTGGGCAAAGCCCTTCCCGCTTGCAGGTTGAAGTACACTCGACATCGCCGTCCTCAGGAGCGGTTCCGCACTGGCCCAAGCGATCTTGACTTGGGGAATGTCGAGCAAATTCGTATCGCAGCATGTCGCAAGAAACGCGCTGTAGAGATCACGTTGAACCGGCTCTGTCCTGCCATCGCCGAACACATGAACCCGCTGCGAGAGCGGCTTCTTGATGTATTCGCCCGTGGTATGATCGAACTGGCTCAACCGTGTATGCCGGGTTTTGATCTCAATCACTCCACCGCCAGCACTTGCAGCCTTGCGCTGAAGCATCGAGATCAACATTCCTGGCGCACGCACTTTCACGCTGCGACCGTAGTTCTTCTGAAGTGACTTGTAGCTCAACTCCTCTGTTTTGATGGTTGTCCCTTGACCGAGAATGCGGTTCGCCAACTCGCCATGCGATCGCTTGCGCTCGGCAGCCAATACTCGATCGCGCTCGCGTTTCGAAGCGGCAAGCGCCTGATAGCGCTGCGACCTGTTCCACCTTCTCTTACCCTTGATCGCGCGCCCTTTGGCATCGAAGTTGTCCAGGTTGGTTGCACGTCGCGAGCGGTCCATCGCGCGCTGGATCCGCCGGCAGTCGTTCCACGGTTCGACGACGCTCGGGCATAACTGCTCCAAAATAGCGTCGTCGCTTGATACCGCCGCGATGCTGGACGGCCCGATGTCGAGTCCGACAGTACCGTCCTTGGTGGTGTGCGTAGCGGGCGGCAAGCCCTCTTGCACCAACTGGCAAAACCAGCGAACGCGGGCCTTGATCTCGCGCCGGATAATGCGGACATACTTGGTCCTGGCCGCGAGCGCTTCTCTTTGCCAATCGCATTTGTCCTTTGGATCGAGCATAAGCGGCAGCACTAGGCCGCTGTAGTGCACGGCGGGAACAGGCTCGGCGCGGTAGCGGATCACAGCGTCCGCTTTGCCCTCGATGCTGTTCAGCCGGTTTAACGATTTGAACCGTGGGCGGCCGCGCTTGCCAAACGCATACTGCTCGGCTGCCCGGAATGCGCGCAAACTCGTGGTTTGCGTGTCGTGGCTGCCGAGGTGATCGCCGATCCAGCAGGCATTGCGGCAGGAGAGCGCATGCTTTTCAGTCTCGCGCGAGGTGAAGCCGAACCGCTCCAGTTCGGCCCCGAACGCTTGCGAGCGCGCTTTGTTGTGACGCTTGTCCACTGTCGCAGGCACGGCGCGTGCGGCTTGCCATGCCTTCGACTGCTTCATCAGATCGAGGCGGCGAAGGCACTCCTGCAAACAGGCATTATAGAGGTGCCGGGCCGCGTTCAGCCGCGTATCCAATGTCTTCTCATCCGCCGCAGTCGTCTGAAGCGGGAACTCGGCGACGAAGGACAGGGTTTTAACGCGCGGCATCACAGTCCTCTACGCATCAATTGCCGACTGCATTCATCTGCTAAAGCCGGATAGCTCTCTCCTATGGCTGAGTAAATCTTTGCTCTGTACCGCAGAGGCGATGCCAACCCGACCAGCGACTTCCTCTAATGCCCTGTCGTACGCTGTTAGATTATGCCGGATGAAGTTTACGGTGATGCGTTCGAGAAACTTGGCGGGTGCATCTTCCGCCGCCCCGTCTCCATCCCAGTGCCGTTCGTTATACGCTTCAATCGTCGCACGTCTCACCCAATGTTCCGGGCGCGTTTCAACAGAAACGTGCATTTCCAGAACCTGCTGCATCAGTGCCGCGCGCTTTGTCTCCACGGCAGTCTTTGCTCCGCACTGACGCCGAGCAGCTTTCGCTTTTGCAGCAAGAAACTCTGACGACACCTCGAAGGAACTCTTGCGGTGTCGTAGAGGCGCATAGGCGCTGATTTCGCATAATGAGAATTGCGCCCGACCACATCCGGTTCCCCAAGGAGCGTGATGAGGGCTTGTGTCCATCCTCGCGCCTTAAGACCGGCAATTGAAATCATTTGAGGCATTTCCATCAGACCCTCTTCTGATTTTCAATGTATTGCTTGATGAGCGCGAGGGGAGCGCCGCCGACCGAAGACACAAAATAACTGTTCGTCCATAATGTTGGAATGCGCGTGCGCAGCACCCGGAACTGCTGACGGAGAACACGCGAAGACCGGCGCTTGATGCTCTTCACCAGCCGGTGGATGCCGTATTGCGGATCGCAGCCGACAAGCAGATGGACGTGGTCTGGCACGACTTCCATTTCAATCAGCGCCGATTGCGTCTCGTCGCATACTTGCTGAATTAGTTTCTTAAGTTTGGCGTCGATAGGCGGATTAAGAACTGGCTTAGGGTATTTCGGGCAAAACACCACGTGGTATTTGCACGAGAAGAGAACGTTCCTGTCGATCTGAAGTCTGCCACAGCCTATTATATACCTGGCTGATGTCTAATAGCAAAGAGGCGCTCACCCATAGTTGAAACTAGGGGCTTGCGCGCCTAAGTTCGGTCATGAGGAGCCGCGCTTTCGCGCGGCGTTTCGAAGGATGAGGCCACCGATAGGGGGATTGCTTTAAATCAGCGACACCAGACCGCCGCCATGGCGCTCGAGCCGGCCCGCGAGTTCAAGCTCGAGCAACACGGTGCGCACGATCGAGGGCGACGTCTCCGACATCCGGATTTGCATCGTCGAGCAGGATTGGGGGTGGCTCCGAGCCGATGACGATGCGGGCGCGCTCGCTGCCTTGCGGATCGGATTGCAGCGGATCGCTGTCGCCTTCGGCTAAAGAAAATGCGACCGGCCGCTCCATGATCGGCTCGAGCGCATGGATGACGTCGGATGCTTCCGTCACCAGGGTCGCGTCCTGCTTGATCAGGTCGTTGGTGCCGGCTGCGCGCGGATCGAGCGGCGAGCCCGGCACCGCGAACACTTCGCGACCCTGTTCGGCGGCCATCCGCGCAGTGATGAGCGCGCGCCCCGAGCGATGGCGGCCTCGACCACGACGACGCCGAGCGAAGCGCCCGAGATCAGCCGGTTGCGCCGGGGAAACTCGCGGGCGCGCGGCTCGTGGCCAGCGGCATTTCCGAAATCGCTGGCCCCTTGCGCCGCGGACGCGAGCAAAGGCGGCGCGTCCTCGAGCCTCGCCAGCCGCGGCGGGTAGCCGGCTTCGCCCGGCGCGAGCAGAGTGACGTCAAACTTTTTGCATGCGGCAAGTTCGGCGCGCACATCTTCCTCGCTGCAGAAGCGGCCGGCGCGCGCCGCGCCAGCTCCGGCAGCCGCTCCAGCGCGGCCCGCGCGCCGCCGAAATGACTCGTAAGCGAGCGGAAGGTCAGCGAACCGACATTGTCGGACCGGATCAGCCGCAGCCGTTCGATCCGCTCGACGTAGGTCAGCTCGATGGTTGTGTTGATGGCGTCGACGCTGGTCTCTCCCGAGAGGTGAGCATGGCTCAACCTGAGGGGAAGCGGGTCCCCAATCCCGCTATAGCTAGCGGGCATCGCCCGGAAAGGTTAGCTTGAGCCGCAAACAGGGCGCGGATTGTCGCGGACCAGGAGGAACCAGACCATGCATAGGCGTGTAGCCATTCTGTTTGTCATCGGCATCATCGCGTTCTTCGCGGTCTACTACGGCGGTTACTTCTTATTCCGCGGTGTTGGTCAGGCCGAAGCGCCCGGCAGCTCATCGTTGGCGTCCATCGATCCAAGGATGGTTTTTCAACTCATCCTTTCGGTATTTCTTCTTCTGGCCAGTGTCTTTGTGATCCTCGCCGAGCGCTACACACCGGCGGACAAGCACAGGGCCTACGGGGCGACCGGCACGATCGTCGGATTCTGGCTCAAAGCCTGAGTTGTATCCGCCGATGACCTCGCTTGCAAAACTTCAACGTCGCATTGCTGCCGGCGAGCTTTCGCCCGACGCCGCGCTCTCGCAGTCGCTGGAGGCGATCGAGGCGCAGGAAAAGATCATCGGCGCCTTTGCCTGCCGCGCCGAACATCCACGCGCGCAAGACAAAGGCTCGCTCCGGGGCATCGCGGTCGGCATCAAGGACATCATCGACACCTGCGATCTTCCGACCGAGATGGGCTCCCAGATTTACAGAGGATGGCGGCCGCGCGCGGATGCGCCTGTGGTCATGATGCTGAAAAAGGCGGGCGCGACCGTCGTCGGCAAGACCACCACGACCGCGTTCGCGGCGAACGATCCAACCGCGACGCTCAATCCGCGCAACCACGCTCATACGCCGGGCGGATCGTCATCGGGCTCGGCCGCCGCGGTCGCGGCCGGCATGATCCCGCTGGCGCTGGGAACGCAGACCGGCGGTTCGGTGATCCGGCCGGCTT
This sequence comes from uncultured Alphaproteobacteria bacterium, assembly GCA_963822795.1. Classification (GTDB taxonomy): domain Bacteria; phylum Pseudomonadota; class Alphaproteobacteria; order Rhizobiales; family Xanthobacteraceae; genus Bradyrhizobium. The sequence goes on along the minus strand of CAWGJM010000046.1, from coordinate 345,268 downwards.
CGTTCTGCGGTGTCGCGGCGATCAAGCCGTCCTACCGGCTGTTGCCGACGGTCGGGGTCAAATGCTTTTCGTGGACGCTGGACACCGTCGGCCTGTTCGCGGCTGACGTCCAAGACCTTGCGCTCGCGCTTTCGGCCATGACCGATCGGCCCGAGCTCGTACCGGATTCCACCGTGAGAGCGCCACGGATCGGCGTCGTGACCCAAGATTTTGCCGGTGCGCCCGAAAAGGAGGGCGCGGAGGCGTTGCAGATGGCGGCGCAGGCCGCGGAGCGTGCCGGCGCTGCGGTTCGCACGCTTGTCTTGCCCGACATCGTCGCCGCGGCGTGGCGCATCCAACCGACCATCCAGCACTTCGAGGCACATCAGTCCTTCGCTTGGGAATATCGGGCCAACCCCGACGCCATGCCGCCATTACTGCGCGCAAGGCTCGATGAGAGCGTCGGCACAAGCCCCGCCGCCTATGACGAAGCGCGCGCGATTGCTCTTCGCGCTCGCGCGGCGTTAGCGGAGGCCTTCGAGCAAGTCGACGTGTTGCTGACCCTCCCGGCGCCCGGCGCGGCGCCGAAGGGGCTCGCGTCAACCGGCGATGCCCGCTTCAACCGGCTGTGGACGCTGATGGGCGTGCCATGCGTCAATGTTCCCGCTCATGTCGCCGACGGCGGACTGCCGGTCGGCGTGCAGGTCGTTGCGCGCTTTGGCGCTGACGCCCATGGGCTCGCCGCGGCGCGCTTCGTCGAGGGTGCGTTGACGCGGCGGTGAGGTATTTCGCGGCCGCGTCAGGTGATTCACACCGTCTCCACCTCAGCACCAATCGACTGCACCTCCGCGCATGCCGGTCCCGGTCGCTCCGTCGTGCCGCGCAGCCAGCGGTCGGCGGCATCGCGGCCGCTCCGGTGCAGCAATCGGATAAAGCCGCGGCCGAGATCGGCCGAACTGCGCTGCGACAGCCCGTCGATTTCGTCTTCGGCCGCGATCCGCGAGAGCCGCAAGGGCAGCGACGTCGCGGCGCCATCGCGCAACCACTCGACCGCGGCGATTTCGGCGTTGAGCGCGGAATTGGCTGTGATCTGGTCGAGGCGGCGATCGATCGCGGCCATGGTAATGGGGACGTAGCCGTCGCGCGCCGGCGTCACCTGCACGACCAGCACGTCTGATGTCTCCGATTCCTGCACCAGGCGAACCAGCGGCGGGTTGGCGCTGAAGCCGCCGTCCCAATAGGCTTCGCCGTCGATCTCGACGGCGCAGTGCACCAGCGGCGGGCAGGTCGAGGCGAGCAGCACGTCGGCCGTGATCTCCGCATTGCGGAAGATTTGCTGCTTGCCATCGCGAATGCGCGTCGCCGCGATCAGGAGCTTTGGACAGGCGGGTGCGCGGAGCGCCGAGAACCGGATGTCCTTTGCCAGGGCCTGACGCAGCGGATCGAGATCGAACGGATCGAAATGCGCGGAACGAAGCGTCGGACCGAAAGCGAGCGAGCTTCCCGCCGGCGAAAATCCGCCGACCAGCATCAGCGATCTGAACGAGGCCTCGGTCGTGACCCGATTCCAGAATCGCGCGAGCAGCTTTCGCGCGCCCTCGCGGCCGCCTTCGACCAGCCCGCACGCCAGGAGCACGGCATTGACCGCGCCGACGCTGGCGCCGCTGATGGCGTCGAAGTCGCAATCCGGTTGTTCCAGAAGCCGCTCGAGCACGCCCCAGGTGAATGCCCCGAACGAGCCACCGCCCTGCAGCGCCAGCGACAGTTGTCGCGGCGGCCAGCTTTGCGGCGGGACCAGGTTGGCCTCGATCGCAGTCTTAATCTCCGCAGCCTTGATCTCTGCAGGCTTGATTTCCGCAGATTTGCGCCCCGCAGGTGTGAGGTCCAGCACTCGCTTTGCGATCATGCTGAAAAATCTGGCCTCGGCCAAAAGCTCTGACGGTCGCAGCGTGCGCGCTGGCGCAATCGTCTCCGCCTTTTTTTGCTCAGGAATTTCGGCGGGGACGGCTGTTTCCGCTCTCTTAGGCTCGTGGACTTCGGCGCGCGCGGTCGTCTCCCCGGCGAGCGCGGTTGTCTCCACTCGCTTGGTCTCGGGAATTTCAGCGGGCGCGGTCTCCGCTTTTTTGGTCTCAGGAATTATGGCAGGCGCAGAGGCCCGGCCATCCGTCGACCAGATATCGGCGGCGGACAGCAATGCGCTGGCCGCAGTCCGCACGGAGATTGGATCACTCATTTAGCGCAACCAAGGTTACGTCAGCTACCCCAGCGCGAAGATGACAGGCGCTGCCGGTTTTTGCCAGTGTGGCAACGACTTGCGAACAGGATATGTTCTTTGTGTGGTAACTTTGCTGAATTGACACGCATGAGGAGCGCTTGATTCGCGCGAGAGCGTGGCGCTATCCCTTCTGCCCGATCTTGCCTTCGGTGCCCGCCCGCAACCGCCTGATGTTTTCGCGGTGCATATAGAACAGCAGCACTGTAATAGCTGCGAACAGCGCGGCCAGCGCGGGCTGCCCGAGCCACCACAGAAGGATGGGCGTGACCAGACTTGCCACCAGCGCCGCGAGCGAGGAATAGCGCGAGGCAGCGGCGGTCGCGAGCCAGATCAGGCAAAATGCGAGCGCCGCGGGCCAGAACAGGCCGAGCAGCACGCCGATATAGACCGCGACGCCCTTGCCGCCGCGAAACTTCAGCCAAACCGGAAACAGATGGCCGAGAAAGGCGCCAAGCGCCGCCAGCATCGCCGCGTTGGGGCCGTCGAAGTAGCCGGATATGACCACCGCGGCGGTGCCCTTCAGCATGTCGAGCAGCAGCGTCGCTGCGGCTAGCCCCTTATGCCCGGTGCGTAGCACATTGGTGGCGCCGATATTGCCGGAGCCGATCGAGCGCAAATCGGCCGTTCCGGCGAGCTTGGTCAGGACCAGCCCGAACGGAATCGAGCCGAACAGGTAGCCGAGGATGAAGGCGACGATCAGAAGAACGTCAGGTCCCATCGGCCGCACTCCCTGTCCGCACCTTACGCATGTCAGACATGCTCGTAGACCGTTCGGCCGCCGACGATGGTGCGCGCCACACGGCCCGAAAACCGCGCCTCGTCGAACGGCGTGTTCTTGCATAGCGATTTGAGATCGTTGCGCTCGAGCACCCAGGGCGTATCGGCATCGATCACGACCACGTCAGCGGGCGCGCCCGGACGAAGCGAGCCGCCGGGCAGCCCGAGCAGCTCGGCCGGACGCGTCGACATCGCGCGGATCAGCGTCTTCCAGTCCATGTCGCCATTATGGATCAGCCGCAATGCCGCCGGTAGCATGGTTTGCAGACCTACGGCGCCGGAAGCGGCCTCCGCGAACGGTAGCCGCTTGACCTCGACATCCTGTGGATTGTGGTCGGACATGATGACGTCAACGAGGCCGGAGGCAAGCGCTGCGACCAGCGCCTGCCGGTCGCTCTCGGTGCGCAGCGGCGGCGATAGCTTCAGGAACGTCCGGTAGGGACCGATGTCGTTCTCGTTCAAGGTCACATGGTTGATCGAGACCGAGGCTGAGACCGCAAGGCCGGCGTCGCGCGCGCGCTTGAGAATCTCCAGTGAGGCGATGCAGCTCACCGACGCCGCGTGGTAGCGCCCGCCGGTCAGGGCGACCAGGCGCATGTCGCGCTCCAGCATCACGGCTTCCGCAGCGTCGGGAATGCCGACAAGCCCGAGCCGGGCGGCAAATTCGCCCTCGTTCATGACGCCTTCGCCGATCAGGTCGGGGTCTTCGGTGTGATGCACGATCAGCGCGTCGAAGTCGCGGGCGTAGGTGAGCGCGCGGCGCATCACCTGCGCATTGGTGACGCTCTTGTCGCCGTCGGTGAAGGCGACCGCGCCGGCCGCCTTCAACAAGCCGATCTCGGTCATTTCCGCACCCGCGAGGCCCTTGGTCAAGGCAGCCATCGGGTGGATGTTGACGATTGCGGTGTCGCGGGCGCGGCGCAGCACGAAATCGACGGTCGCCGAATTGTCGATCACGGGCGAGGTGTCGGGCTGGCAGATGATGGTGGTGATGCCGCCGGTTGCCGCGGCCTGGCTTGCGGACGCAAAGGTCTCGCGGTGGCTCAAGCCCGGCTCGCCGACGAAGGCGCGCATGTCGATCAGCCCGGGGGCGATGATCTTGCCGGCGCAATTGACGACGTCGGTGCCTTCGGGAACGCCGGCAGCACCAATGCCGCGCTTCAGATCGCGGATCACGCCGTCGGCGATCAGCACATCGCCGGGTCCGTCGAAATCGCGTGAGGGATCGATCACGCGAGCATTGGCGAGCAGGATCGGGCGGCGGTCGGTAAGCATTGATCTCACGCGTTCGGCAGGTTGCGGGCGAGCGCTTCGAGCACCGCCATCCGCACTGCCACTCCCATTTCCACCTGTTCCCGGATCAGCGATTGCGCGCCGTCGGCCACAATAGAATCGATTTCGACGCCGCGGTTCATCGGTCCCGGATGCATCACCAGCGCATCGGGCTTGGCGTAAGCGAGCTTCTTCTGGTCGAGCCCGAAATAATGGAAATATTCGCTGGTCGACGGCACGAAGGAGCCGTTCATGCGCTCGCGCTGCAGCCGCAGCATCATGACAATGTCCGCGCCTTCGAGCCCCTCGCGCATGTCGCGCGCGACTTCCACGCCCATCCGCTCGATGCCCGGCGGCAACAGTGTCGAGGGCGCGACCACGCGGACCCGCGCGCCCATGGTGTTGAGCAACAGGATGTTGGAGCGCGCCACCCGCGAATGCATGACGTCGCCGCAGATCGCGATCACGAGCCCCTCGATCCGGCCCTTGTTGCGGCGGATGGTGAGCGCGTCGAGCAGTGCCTGCGTCGGATGCTCGTGGGCGCCGTCACCGGCATTGATCACCGAACCGTCGACCTTGCGCGCCAGAAGTTCCACCGCGCCGGAGGCATGATGGCGCACCACCAGGATGTCCGGGTGCATGGCGTTGAGCGTCACCGCGGTATCGATCAGGGTCTCGCCCTTGCGCATCGAGGAGGAGGAGACCGACATGTTCATGACGTCGGCCCCAAGCCTCTTGCCCGCGATCTCGAAGGAGGATTGGGTGCGGGTCGAGGCCTCGAAGAACAGGTTGATCTGGGTGCGGCCGCGCAAGGAGGTGCGCTTTTTGTCGATCTGGCGGTTGAGCTCGACATATTCCTCGGAGAGGTCGAGCAGGCCGGTAATATCGGCAGCTGAAAGCCCCTCGATACCCAGCAGATGCCGGTGACCGAGGACGAAGGTCGATTTCGATTGGGATGTCATTAAAGCGAGAGCTATAGGGGCGGATGGATGGCAGGGCAAGGGCCAAAGGCGGCCGAAATAGTTATCCCCTGGTCGTTCCCGACTGGGGACATCCTACGGCCGCCGCGCTTGGCGCGCCTGGGTTCGGCGATCCGCGATTTGACGAGGTTTGTGGCGGTCCTCCTAACCGCGATTGCATGTGCCGGCATGGCCCGCGCGCAGGCGTTGCCCGGCGGTTTCGCTTACCTGCGCGATATCGATCCCTCGATCATCCAGGACATCCGCTACGCCGGCTCGAACAATTTTGTCGGCCGGCCGCTGTCAGGCTATGGCGCCGGCGAATGTGTGGTGAAGCGCGAGGTGGGCGTGAGGCTGAAAGTCATTCAGCAGGAACTTGTCGCGCGAAGACTGTCGCTGAAAATGCTGGATTGCTATCGCCCGACGCGCGCGGTCGCCGACATGGTGGCTTGGTCGGAGAACGGCACGGAGACCGCGGAGCGGCGCTTCAATCCGGCCTTCAGCAAGAAAGACCTGTTCCGTCTGGGCTATATTGCCACGCATTCCGGCCACTCGACCGGAGCCGCTGTAGATCTGACCCTGGTCGATCTTGCGGCCGACAATTCGGCCAGCTTCGATCCGCATAAAAACTACGCCGACTGCACGGCGCCGGCGGAAGCCCGCGCGCCGGAGGGGAGCGTCGACATGGGAACCGGCTATGACTGCTCCGATCCCAGGGGGCACACCGCGGCGACGTCGATCACAGCTGCCCAGCGTCGCCGGCGCAATGAGCTGGTTGTCGCGATGGCGCGGCAAGGTTTTGTGAACTATTGGAAGGAGTGGTGGCACTTTTCGCTGCCGGGCGCGGGCGGGCCGGCCTATGATTTCCCGATTCAGCCGCGCCGCAATTGATTCCTCTCAAGGACACGGCCATGATCCAAGCCTCCTTCGCAACCCACAAAGTTTTCAACCAGTCGCCGCCGTTCGAGGACGTCGATCTCTTTGTGCTGGATAGGCCGTTGGTCGACGCGGTCGCGGCCAATGGCGGCGGGGCGGCCGAAAAGGAATTGTCGGATTTCGGCCGGCACTGGGGCTCGGCCGCGATGGCGGCGCGCGGACGTGTCGCCAACGAGAACACGCCGAAACTCAGGACATTCGATTCCCGCGGCAACCGCCGCGACGAGGTCGAGTTTCACCCGGCCTATCACGAACTGATGGCGCACTCCGCGCATGCCGGCGTGCACAATTCGACCTGGGATTCGAAGGGGGCGCCGGCCGGCGGGGCGTCCGAAGTGGTGCGGGCGGCGAAATTCTATATGGCCGCGCAAGTCGAGACCGGTCATCTCTGCCCGATCACCATGACCCGCGCCTCGGTCGCGGCGCTGGCGGCGCAACCCGATCTGCTCGCGAAAACCATGCCGGTCATCGCTACCCGCAGCTACGATCCGTCGTTTCAACCATGGTGGACCAAGCGCGGCATGACGCTCGGCATGGGCATGACCGAGAAGCAGGGCGGCACCGATGTGCGCTCCAACATGACTGGCGCGGAACGCAGCAGTGACGGCTACCGCATCACCGGGCATAAATGGTTCATGTCGGCGCCGATGTGCGACGCGTTCCTGGTCCTGGCGCAGGCGCAAGCCGGCTTGACCTGTTTCTTGATGCCGCGCTTTGCGCCTGATGGGTCCGTCAACGCGATCCAGTTCCAGCGGCTGAAGGACAAGCTCGGCAACCGCTCCAATGCCTCGTCCGAGGTCGAGTTCGTCGGCGCCCATGCACAGCGCGTCGGCGAGGAGGGCAAGGGCATTCGCACCATCATCCAGATGGTGCAGTTGACGCGGCAGGACTGCGCGATTGCGTCAGCCGGCCTGATGCGGTCGGGGTTGGCGCATGCGCTGCATCACGCGCACCATCGCAGCGTGTTCCAGAAACATCTCGCCGACCAGCCGCTGATGCAGACCGTGCTGGCCGACATGGCGCTGCATGTCGAGGCCTCGATTGCGCTGGTGATGCGGCTCTGCCGCGCATTCGACCGCACGCCTGACGATGCCGACGAAGCCGCCTATATGCGGCTGTTGACGCCCGCCATCAAATACTGGGTCTGCAAGAGCGCGCCGCCGTTTCTGTTCGAGGCGATGGAGTGCCTCGGCGGCAACGGCTATGTCGAGGAGGGCATTTTGGCGCGGCATTATCGCGAGTCTCCGGTCAATGCGATCTGGGAAGGCTCGGGCAATGTGATGTGCCTCGACGTGCTCAGGGCCTTGTCGCGCGAGGCGGATGCAGCGCTCGCCGTGCTGCAGGTGCTTGCGGCGGAAACCCAGGGCTTGCCGGGCGCGAATGAGGCGGTCGCGTTCATCGGCAAGACCTTTCGCCGCGCGGATAGCGAGCGCGTGGCGCGGCTGGCGGTGGAAAAGCTCGCGCTGCTCGCCGCGAGTGCGGCGCTCAACAAGGTCGCGCCGCATCAGGCCGAGCTGTTTGCCGCGACCCGCCTTGCCGCCGATCACGGTGCCATGTATGGCGCGCTCGATCTTGCCGACGACGATGTCCGCGCGCTACTCGCGCGGGCGCTGCCTTGAACATACCACTCACCGTCATGCCCGGACTTGATCTGGGCATCCATCAATCTTCGAAAGATTCTTGCAAAGATGATGGATTGCCGGGGCAAGCCCGGCAATGACGAAGGGAAGCATATCGAAAGTCAGGTGATGGATTCACTCAATCCCGAATATCCGCCGGTTACGATGGTTCAGGCAGCGCAGCGGCGGCGCATCTGGAAATTCTGGGGCACCGCGCTGTGGGGCCTGGTCGGCTTCGCCGCCATGTCCTTGGGCCAGATCGCGGTCGTGGTTGTCTTCGTGCTGCTGCGGGGCGAGCCGATCGGTTTTGGTGAGGCGATCAAGGCCGTCGCTGGAAGCGGATTGGCGCTTTCGCTCTCGGTCGTCGCGGGCCTTCCGGCGACGCTGGCCGCGCTGTGGCCTGCGATCCGCCTGACCAGCACGCCTCTTGCCGAATATCTCGCGCTGCGCTGGCCATCGTGGAAAGAGTTTCTGATCGGCGCTGTCGGCCTCGTTGTTCTGGTCATGGGATGGGAGTTCCTGTCGCGCGTTGCGGGGCGCGCCAGTTCACCCGACTTCATGGTCGATGTGATGAAGTCGGCGCAGAGCGACGGCGCGCTCTGGCTCCTGATCCTCGGTTTCAGCGTCGCCGCGCCGGTCTCCGAAGAGTTTTTGGCGCGCGGCTTTCTTTACTATGGCTGGTCGGAAACCTTCCTCAGAGTCCCCGGCGCCATTTGCCTGTCGTCGCTGGTGTGGACCGCGCTGCACCTGCAATACTACGACTGGTTCTCGTTCAGCGAGGTGTTCAGCCTCGGCCTCTGGCTCGGCTATTTGCGCTATCGCAGCCAATCGATCTGGCTCACGATCGTCCTGCACGGCCTGAACAATCTCGCTGCGGTGGCACAGAGCATCTATCTCGCGGGGAACTGACGAGGCGTTCGGTTTTGAACCGGTTCCAAAAGCGGCGCAAGGGCGGTGGAGACGCCAATGTCATCGGTCGAAATGCCTTCGCTACCGCTCATGGCAACGCCGCGCTTGCCCCGCACCTGGTATTTTTGGGGCAGCACGATCTTCCGGCTATTGGCCCATAGCGCGATGTTGCTTGCGCAGATGCTAACACTGGCTGCGGTACTCATCCGGTATGGCGACGCCGAACCCTCAGAGGCGGTGCTGAAAGTACTGCTGCATCAGGGTGGCGTCATCGCTGCTGCGACCGGTCGTTGCCTGTCCGGCCATGCTTGCAGTGCTGTGGATTGCCGGCGGTTCGTAAGTTATCTGGCGCCGCACTGGCCAGGCTGGAGCGATCTTCTTCGCGCTCTCGGGCTCACGTTCGCGTTTCTGCTGGCTTGGGAAGCGCTGATGTATTTTCCGGGCAGACGACGCTGGCCTCCATGCTCGACAGCTCCCGAACCGCGCGGCAGGCGGGGTTGCTCTTGATCGCGAATTGCCTGGTCGCTCCCGTTAGCGAAGATTTTGCGATGCGCGGATTCCTGTTTCGGGGCTGGTCGAAATCGTTTTGGGCCCGATCGGCGCCATTCTGCCTACATCGGCGGCATGGACGCTTTTGCACACGCAATATAGCTGGGTTTTCGGGCTCAAACGTTTCTGGTCGGTCTGATTTTCGGCTACTGGCGCTATCGCGCCGGTTCGACCTGGCTCACCGTGATCATGCACGGCGCATGGAACACCGCGGTCATGGCACAGATCGCGTTGATGGTGACCGATACCTGAGCTCTTTGCGCCGAACGTCACCGCGGTGGCCGAGAGCATCTACCTCGCGGGGCACAACTGAACGCGGTCACGCCACAAGCGCGATCGCGATTGGCATGGTGATGGCGGCCAAAATGGTCTGGAGCGTGATGATCTGCGCCACACTAGCGGAGCATCGCCCCCCATTTGCCGGGCCATTACATAGCCGCTCGATGACGCGGGCACGGCTGAGCAGGCGGCGACAATCACGAGATTGGCGCCGCTGAAGCCGAACCCTAACGCAAGCCCGATCGCGAGCACGGGCATCAGGATCAGCTTGAGAAACACGCCGACCGCGGCGGCCCTGGCTCGGGCGGAACAGGCCTTCGAGATGCAGGCCGGCGCCGGTGACGAGCAGCCCGATCGCGAGCGAGGAGCGCCCGAGCGCGTCCGCTACCTCATGCCAGATTGTTGGCAGCGGCAAATGCAGGACGTTGATGGCAAGCCCGATCGCGCAGGCCCAGATCAGGGGATTGCGCACTACCGTCATGGCGATAGCGCGGACCGATTGCTTTTCTGGCGACGCGTAATGGGCGAGCACGGAAACGCTGAACGCGTTGACGAGCGGGATGATCGCGACCATGGCGACGGACGCCAGCGCAAGGCCGGTACCGCCATAGAAGTTGCTGGAGACCGCGAGCGCGACATAAGTCTGCCAGCGGGTCGCGCCCTGGAAGACCGAGGTGAAGGCGGGTCCGTCGACGTCAAGCCGCGCGAGCAGCGGCCGTATCGCCAGACAGAGCAGTGACATCAGCAGCGCCGAGAGCAACAACGCTCCGCCGACGCCGGCGACCGGGACCTTGGTGAGGTTCGCTTTCACGAGCTTCTGGATCAAAAGCATCGGAAGCAGCACATAATAGGTCAGCCGCTCGAGCCCGTGCCACTGCGTCTCCAGCCGCATCAAGGTCCGCTTCAGGACCAAGCCGAGCACAATCAGCAGGAACACCGGCAAAAGCGCCGCGATCACGATTGCCATTGTCAGTCTTTCCGCCAATTCGCCAGCCGGTCGAGCGCGCCCTGCAGGATGAAGATCGCGGCGTGCTCGTCGATCACCTGCGCGCGCCTGGCGCGGCTCACATCCATGCCGATCAGCTCGCGCTCGACGGCTGCTGTCGACAGCCGCTCGTCCCACAGCGCGATGGGCAGCTCAGTCAGTCCAGCAAAATTGCGTGCGAAGGCGCGAGTCGACTGCGCGCGCGGACCCTCGCTGGCGTCCATGTTGATCGGCAGCCCAAGCACAAATCCGACCACCCTGCGGTCGCCTGATATCGCGAGCAGCCGCGCCGCATCCGCCTTGAAAGCCTTGCGCTGGACGGTCTCGACCCCGGTTGCGAGCTTCCGGTCGGGATCGGACACGGCAACGCCGATGGTCTTGGTGCCCAAATCGAGGCCCAACAGCGCGCCGCGCTCGGGCCAGTGCCGGGCTGCTTCGATCAAGGGTAGGATGAGGGCAGGCATGGAGAATCGCATAACACGCGGGCCGTGATCGGCGCAAAGCGGGAAAGGCTAACTCACGATGGATGGGCTGACACTGTTCGGCTTGTTTGCAGTCACGGCGATGCTGATGAGCTACGCGCTGGAGGATCGCAGCCACTGGTTCATCCTCGCGTTTGCGGTCGCCTGCGCGCTGGGCTCGATCTACGGCTTTCTGCAGGGCGCCTGGCCGTTCGGGCTGGTCGAGGCCATCTGGGCCGTCGTTGCGCTCAGGCGCTGGAACCTCAGGCAGCGGCTGATTGCATAACTGAGTAACTTGGGAGGGAGTGTCCCATTCCGCGGGCGCGCCGTTTTGCGATCGAGATCGTATTGTTCTCAATTATTCATTTCTCGCGCGTGCCGGAGGTGGCTTATTGTGGCGATCTGACAACCAACTCAAGCGAACCAAAGACCATGTGGCCGGATCGTCGACTTCTGAACCTTTTCAAGACCGAATTCCCAATCGTGCTGGCGCCGATGGCCGGCGCGATCGATGCCGATCTCGCCATTGCGGTGGCGCAGGGCGGGGGGCTGGGCTCGGTGCCCTGTGCGATGCTGTCGGTGGAGAAGGCGCGCGAGCAAATCAACATCATCCGTCAGCGCGTCTCAACACCCATCAACGTGAATTTCTTCTGCCACACGCCGGTCGAGGCTGACGCCGGCCGCGCGGCCGGTTGGCGGCAGCGCCTTGCGCCTTACTATCGGGAATTGGGGCTCGATCCGGCGGCGCCCGTGAATGCCGCCAACCGCGCGCCCTTCGATGCGGCGATGTGCGCGCTGGTCGAGGAGCTGAGGCCCGAGATCGTCAGCTTCCATTTCGGTCTGCCGGAGCAGGCGCTGTTCGCCCGCGTCAAGGCCGCAGGCTGCCTCGTGATGTCGTCGGCGACGACGGTGAAAGAGGCGATCTGGCTGGAGGAAAACGGCGCCAATATCATCATCGCGCAAGGCGCGGAAGCGGGCGGCCATCGCGGCATGTTCCTGACCGATGATATCACTGAGCAGCCCGGCACCTTCGCGCTGGTGCCGCAGGTGGTGGATGCGGTGAAGGTCCCGGTGATCGCGGCGGGCGGCATCGCCGACGGGCGGGGCATTGCCGCGGCGTTCGCGCTGGGCGCGGCCGGCGTGCAGATCGGCACCGCCTATTTGCGTTGCCCGGAATCCAAGGTGAGCGCGCCGGCACGGGCGGCGCTGGCGCAGGCGCACGACGATTCAACCGTCATCACCAATGTCATGACCGGCCGCCCGGCGCGCGGGGTCAAAAACCGCGTGATGGGCGAGGTCGGGCCGATATCGCCGGACGCCCCGGCCTTTCCTCATGCCGCGACCGCGCTGGCGCCGCTGAAAGTGGCTGCCGAAAAGCTCGGCAGGGTCGATTTTAGCAATCTTTCGGCCGGTCAGGCGGTCCGTTTAGGGCGCGAAATGCCGGCGACCGAGCTGACCCGGACGCTGGCCGGCGCCGCACTGGCGCGGATGAGCAAATTGGCGGGTTGAGGGGCGGACGGCAGCGGTTGCGGCGCAAAAGCGGCGTCTGCTATACGACAGGCTGATTTTCGATAACCCGAGGCCTATATAATGTCCGTCGACGCCGCCACCGTCCGCCGTATCGCGCATCTGGCGCGGATCGCGGTCACCGAGGCCGAGGTTCCGCATTTGCAGGACGAGCTGAACGCGATGCTGGCGTTCGTCGAGCAGCTGTCGGAGGTCGATGTCGAAGGCGTCGAGCCGATGACCTCGGTGATGCCGATGGAAATGAAGAAGCGGCAGGACGTGGTCAATGACGGCGACATCGCCGACGACGTGTTCGCCAACGCGCCGGCCGCCGAAAACCATTTCTTCCTGGTGCCGAAGGTCGTCGAATAAGACTTATAGCGTTTCGAGAGACGAGAAGTCCGATGTGTCTGCTCTGCGACGATGAAAAGGCCTATCAGGCCTATATGAACTATCTCGACGCGATGGCGCGGCAGGGCAAGGCCGCCGATCCAAATAAGGCCATGGATGCCGTGCTCGATCAGCTCGAGGCCGCCGACAAGGCGCGCGCGAAGTGGGACGACCCGGCCAACGACAAAACCCTGTCACCATTCTTCTGCAGCCCGATCGATAAATGACCGATTTGACATCACTGACGCTCGCCGAGGCCCGAGAAGGCCTTGCGGCCAAATCTTTCACGTCGCTGGAACTGACCAACGCCCATCTCAAGGCGATGGAACGCGCGCGCGCGCTCAATGCCTATGTGCTGGAAACGCCGGATCAGGCCCGCGCCATGGCGCGCGCGAGCGATGCCAGCATCGCCAAAGGCGAGGCGGGGCCGCTCGCCGGCATTCCGCTTGGCATCAAGGATCTGTTCGCGACCAGGGGCGTGCGCACCACCGCCTGCTCAAAAATCCTCGGCAATTTCGTGCCGACTTACGAATTTACCATCACCTCCCAGCTCTGGCGTGACGGCGCGGTCATGCTCGGCAAGCTCAACAATGACGAGTTCGCCATGGGCTCGTCGAATGAGACCTCGTGCTTCGGCCCGGTCACCAATCCCTGGCGACGCGAGGGGGCCAACACCACGCTGGTGCCGGGCGGCTCCTCCGGTGGCTCGGCGTCCGCGGTGGCGGCATTGCTGTGCATGGGCGCGACCGCGACCGATACCGGCGGCTCGATCCGCCAGCCCGCCGCCTTCACCGCGACCGTCGGCGTCAAGCCGACTTACGGACGCTGCTCGCGCTGGGGCATCGTCGCCTTCGCATCCTCGCTCGACCAGGCCGGGCCGATCGGGCGCACGGTGCGCGACACCGCGTTGTTGCTGCGTTCGATGGCCGGCCATGACCCGAAGGATACGACCTCGGTCGATCGCGAGGTGCCGGACTACGTGGCCGCGATCGGAAAATCCGTGAAGGGCATGAAGATCGGCATCCCCAGGGAATATCGCCTCGACGGCATGCCCTTGGAAATCGAAAAACTCTGGAGCGAGGGCGCGGCCTGGCTGAAGGCGGCCGGCGTCGAGCTTGTCGATGTGTCGCTGCCGCACACCAAATACGCCCTGCCGGCCTATTACATCGTGGCGCCCGCCGAAGCCTCCTCGAACCTGGCGCGCTATGACGGCGTGCGCTACGGCCTGCGCGTGCCCGGCCGCAGCATCGGCGAGCTGTACGAAAACACCCGCGCCGAGGGCTTTGGCGCCGAGGTGCGCCGCCGCGTCATGATCGGCACCTATGTGCTGTCCGCGGGCTACTACGATGCCTACTATTTGCGGGCGCAGAAGGTCCGCACACTGATCAAGAGGGATTTCGAGAATTGCTTCGAGAAGGGCGTGAACGCGATCCTGACGCCTGCGACGCCGTCGGCCGCCTTCGGCATCGGCGAGAAGGCTGGCGCCGATCCGATCGAGATGTATCTCAACGACATCTTCACGGTGACGGCGAACATGGCGGGCCTGCCGGGGATCGCGGTGCCTGCCGGCAAGGACCTGCAGGGCCTGCCGCTCGGGCTACAACTGATCGGCCGTCCCTTCGACGAGGAGACGTTGTTCTCGCTCGGCGAGGTGATCGAGCAGGCGGCCGGCCACTTCACGCCAGCGAGGTGGTGGTGAGCGCTGCCGATTTCAGAGCAAGCTTGTCGGACGAGGCGCCCGCGCCGTCGCTCGAGCCGCCGCTGGCTGCGCTGTGGTGGGCCGCGAAGGGCGACTGGGACGCCGCGCACGGAATAGTCCAGAACGAGGACACGCGGGATGCGGCCTGGGTGCATGCCTATCTGCACCGCGTCGAGGGCGATCTTGGTAATGCCGGCTATTGGTACCGGCGGGCCGGAAGGCCGGTGGCCGAGGATATGCTGGATGCGGAATGGGAACGGATTGCATCCGCTCTGCTCGCCTCGTAGGGCGCGGCAGGCCTGTCACACGGCCCGCTCATTGCGATCTGCTATTCAGCTTTCCTTTCGGCAACAAATACTCGTGCACATGCGGACAGATGTTGCCGCCGCACTTCTCGCCCTTGATGAGCGGTTCCAACTGGCCCATCAGCGATTTGGCGTTGAAGACCTATGGTGGCGCCGACTCGACCGGTCCCGCCAGGAAGTGCACGTCACCCTCAATTCGCGGGCTTGGGCACCGACGCGCCTTCGCCTCCGCCGTAGATGAAGATCGTGCCCGCCAGCCGGATCGGCTCGGCAGATAAACTCGCCAAGCTGTCCCGGTCGCGAGAGACGGAGAAGTCAGCGACTTCGTCGGGCGACACCGGAATGCGGGTGCGAAGGGATGGCACAAAGCTCGCGAGCCGGACACCATCATCCGACGATGGATGGTGCATCACGAACTGGATGTCCGACAGAACTTCAAATCCAGCATAGCCCTTCTCGATTGCGAGTTCGGCACAGCGGTTGAGCCAGTACACCTGAACGCTCTCACGGGTTGTCAAACCATTGCCCTGAAAGCTGACCCGATCGACGTTCGGCCTCAATTCCTTGGCATCCAGGCCGCCAAGCACGCCATAGTCCTGGTAAGGTGTCGCGCACGACACAAGAGTCACGGCCGCGGCCGCCAAGATCGACAAGCGAAACATCCCCATGCCCCTGATGCAATTCTTATTGGCATAGGTCGCGCGGTCAACGTGCGACAGAGAGGGGCTGGACGCCGATCGGCGCATGGGCTCCCAGCGGCCTTTGGAGGCCTCGATCGAACGGCACGCCGTCGGTTTCGGGCATTTCAACTAGACCTTGGACTGCTTCAGCGAGGCGATCTCGGGCTTGACTGACGCGATCCATTGCGCGAAGCCCAACCGTCCCCAAATATTATTAGTCCGGATAGCGAGACCATGACCGTAACCGTCACCTCCCACAAATTGATCAAGGGCGCGACCGCCGACTGGGAAGTCGTCATCGGCATGGAGATCCACGCCCACGTCACCTCGAAATCGAAGCTGTTCTCCGGCGCGTCGACGGAGTTCGGCGGCGCGCCCAACAGCCATGTCTCGCTGGTGGATGCGGCGATGCCGGGCATGTTGCCCGTCATCAACGAGGAATGCGTGCGCCAGGCGGTGCGGACGGGCCTCGGGCTGAACGCCAAGATCAATCTGCGCTCGGTGTTCGACCGCAAGAACTATTTTTATCCCGATCTGCCGCAGGGCTATCAGATCAGCCAGTACAAGTCGCCGATCGTGGGCGAGGGCGAGGTCACGGTCGAGCTCGACGGCGGCAAGACCGCAACCATCGGCATCGAGCGGCTGCATCTCGAGCAGGACGCGGGAAAATCGCTGCACGACCAGTCGCCGACCCAATCCTATGTCGATCTCAACCGCGCCGGCGTCGCCTTGATGGAGATCGTCTCCAAGCCGGACCTCCGCGACGCTGAGCAGGCCAAGGCCTATATCGCAAAGCTGCGCTCGATCCTGCGCTATCTCGGTACCTGCGACGGCGACATGGAGAAGGGGTCCTTGCGCGCCGACGTCAACGTCTCCGTGCGCAGGCCGGGCGAGCCGCTCGGTACCCGCTGCGAAATCAAGAACATGAACTCGATCAATTTTATTGGACAAGCGATCGAGTATGAGGCGCGGCGCCAGGTCGAGATCCTCGAGGACGGCGGCTCGATCGACCAGGAAACACGGCTGTTCGATCCCAACAAGGGCGAGACCCGCTCGATGCGCTCGAAGGAAGAGGCGCACGACTACCGCTATTTTCCGGATCCCGATCTGTTGCCGCTGGAGTTCAGCGAGGCCTATGTCGCAGGCCTCAAGGCCGACTTGCCGGAGTTGCCGGACCAGAAGAAGGCCCGCTTCATCGCCGACTTCTCGCTCTCGCCCTACGACGCGAGCGTCCTGGTCGCCGAACGCGAGAGCGCGGAATTCTATGAGACTGTGCTGGCGAAGCTCAAGAACAGGGGACGCGACGGCAAGCTTGCCGCCAACTGGGTGATTAACGAGCTGTTCGGCCGGCTCAACAAGGAAGCTCGCGACATTGCGGCGTCTCCGGTGTCGGCCGAGCAGCTCGCTGATATCCTCGACCTGATCGGCGAGGGCACCATCAGCGGCAAGATCGCGAAAGACCTGTTTGAGATCGTCTGGCAGCAGGGGGGCGATCCCCGGGCGCTGGTCGAAGCGCGCGGCATGAAGCAGGTCACCGACCTCGGCGCGATTGAGAAGGTGGTCGACGGCATCATCGCCGCCAATCCCGACAAGGTCGCGCAGGCCAAGGCCAAGCCGCAGTTGGTCGCCTGGTTCGTCGGCCAGGTGATGAAGTCGTCCGGCGGCAAGGCCAATCCGCAGGCCGTCAACGACCTGCTCAAGTCCAAGCTTGGCATCTGAATTTGCCAAGTGAATGTGGCGAGGCGGCGGCACGGCCGCCGCGCGTTCGATCGGCGCGGGCCTAGCTTCGGTCGTTGATCGCGCGCGGCGCGTCGAACGAGAAGCCGCGAGCCTTCCGAATCGGGCAATCGCGATTCGTCCGAAAAATCGGTTTTGGCGATGGCGACGACCGATATGTCCGTTAAGTATGAAAATTTTTTCATTGCCAAAATCTGAGACTCAAAGTCCACGCATGCGGCTTTTCGGGGGCCTCGGCGACTCGCGGTCGTGGCACTCATGCAGCAATCGATCGATGAGCGATTTGCAGAAACTACTGCGGCACAGTCGCTTCCTGCATACTTGACAAATGGCAGTGTCGATCTCTCCGGCACTTTTTGCATCGCTGATCGCAAGCGTCACGGTTGGTTCGATGGCAGCGCAAGGCGCGCTATCGCTTTGCTGCATCAACACTTCCTTAAGCGGGCGCTGTTTTTTTCGTCGTGTTGGTGTATTCCGGATGCAGTGCATCTCGATTCCCGAGTGCACGCAGCGAATAAGCCATCTCACTACATCGGAGGGCACTATGGCTAAGAAAGCTAAGAAGGCGAAGAAAGCGAAGAGCGCAGTGAAGAAGACTGCGAAGAAGACCCGCAAGGTCGCGAAGAAGAAGAAGTAAGCTCGCTTGAAAATGGCCGGCAGCTTTGATGCCGGCGCGTCCTCGGGGTGCCCGGGACGGTTTGCTTCCTGAAAGAGCAGATTCCGTCTCGTTAAGCTCCGGTCGACGAAGAGGGTGTCGGCGAGACATCAGGTCAAACGGCTAGATCGAACTTCGAGGCGCTCGCGTCTTCAGGTCGGTCTGGCAGAAGAAACGAGTTTTCTTCGTTCGGTGCGGACGCTCGCGCTCCGCAGTTTCACCGGCGGTCAGTTGCCCCGGTTAGAAATTGGTCCTGACGTGTTCGCCGACGCCCTCGCTTCCTCCTCAGCCGGAGCGCCGCCCGGCATTTCCGATTTCCAAAATCCTCCAAGCCCAAACGTCTTGAGCCTTGTCCGGATCAGCCGTTGTCCGGATCAGCCATGGCAGGACGGTCACTGCTCGATGGCGTGAGCCGTGTCGCCATCGTCGGCACCCGTACCCGGCACCCGGCTTAAGACCTTCGGCGCAACCCGGCAGCGGGTAAGATGGCTGCGCCTGGTTTCCGCGATGGTTATCGTTCCGCCAAGCGGCAGGGTAAACCGAACCTCATCATCGCGCGCAAACCCCAGCAAATCAGGCGTTTCGCAAGTCCCCTCGGCGAAAGGCCCTTGCCGCCGTTTACCCCCGATTCATCGCGATGCTTAAACTGCCGTTCAAGTTTTATCGGTCATGATGCTCCCACAAGCCGGCGAACGGCGTGGGGAAATCGGCGTTTAAACAAGTGGACGGGGGCCGCGCTCGTACCGAGCCGCCTCCTCAAGGGAGCGGAAGATGTTTCAGGGACAATTCGATCTCGACGCGGCAACACCGGTCGAAGCGACCGCCATACCGGACGCGCTGTTCGAGCGTGGACTTTATTGGGCGAGCGGGCGTGCCGGCGTCGTCAATCTGGTCGCCGCACACAAATGGTTCAATCTCGCGGCCTCGAAGGGACGCGTGGACGCGGTCGCGTTGCGCCGCGAGGTCGCCGAGCTGATGTCGGACGCCGAGATCGCCACTGCGCAGCGCGAAGCCCGCGCCTGGATGACCGCGCACTAAAACGTTCGCAAAACCACGAATTTGGCAGCGTTCCGTAATTTTGCGGTGCGGATGTATACGCGCGGGTAACCTCAATCTGCGATGATCGAGGTCTGGGGAAACGCGCGCTTAACGGACAAGACGAAAGCGGCCGATTGCCATCGGTAACGCCCGACGTCGCGCGGATGATATTCAGGCCGGGGCGTTGGGTTTGTTTCTGATGGGATGGGGGTCCCCGCGATGGAAATCCTGGCCGTAATCATCGTCCTGCATCTTCTGTTGTTTGCCGCCGCCTGGTCTTCGGCGCGGTCGTATTTCGCCAAGGGCCGGCTCGCCGGCATGGAGGAAGCGACGCGCGAGATCATCCGCGGCATTGGCTCGCACTATGAGGTCGCGGGTAAGGCTGCTCCAGACCACGTCGCGAAAGCGATCGAGGCGATCAATACCTTCACGCAACGCGCGTCCTGCGAGAAAGACATCCTTCGTTACCACACGCGGCTCTGGACATTCGGTGATGCGGTCGGCTCCGCGTGCTGGCGGAAGGGATTTCAGACCTGCAGGCAGGAGATGACGCCGCAGCCGGGCCGCATCCGCATCGACATGCCGGTCGATGATCTCCAGTATATCGCCTCGCTTGCGGATCTCGGGTTCAGGAAGATGATGCCCAACGATCGCGGCATCGAGACGCGGCGCTTCGAAGGCGAAACGCACGCGCTCGAAGTGACGCGCGCGGTCGAGCGACTGGAGCTCGCTATCCCACCGAAGATGAGGCCTACCGGCCAGGCCTCGACCCGTCAGGCCATGATCCGTCATTGGTGGCCGCTGGAGCGCAAGATCGCGTAAGCGCAACAGCGATCCTGCCGCTTCGGCTCCCTGCAATACCGTATTTGTGATCACCCGGCTGCAGAGCCGGGCCTTCGCCGCATGAGCTGCAAAAATCATTGAACGGGGCGAGAGAATTTGAGACCGATCGGCCGTACTACCGCTATCTGGTCCTTATTGGTTTGGTCAGGCCCGACGTGTGTCGTCCGGAATTGTCGCGCGTCGGGCCGCCGATGTTGCACGGATGCCGGCCTCAGCCACCGGGCCGCCGATCATGCGGGCATCTTCACCCGCGCACGTGAGCAAACCCGCTGTGGTTTCTCATGACATCGCACCAAAGCATTCGGGGACGGCAGGCAGCATTGATGCGGACTCGGCATTCACCACCATCGTGCGTCCCCGATTGCCGGCTATTATGTTGTCGGCTGACGCTTAGGATGGTTCGGACTGACGACCAAGTTCGGGAGCGTCTGACATAAGAGCGCAAGGCATATGAACCACGTCGGACGACCGTCGCGTGGGCTTAACCAAGGAGGAAATCAGCCATGCGGGGCGTGATGTTGATAGGCGTGCTTACAGCGGGATTGGGGATGGCGGCTGCGTCAATCGCGCCAGCCTTCGCACGGACCGCCCGAACCCGGGCGTGGCGCGACAGCCGTCGCCGTCGGCGTGCAGGAATCGAATGAGTGGACGGTCGGCATCGCCGGCGGGCTGCTTGAAGGCACCAACATTCGTTTCGCAGCCGAAATGGCCAAGGTCCTGGACGATAGACCTAACCTCCGCGTGCTGCCGATAGTGACTTAGGGGGCTCTCGGCAACGTCGAAGACCAGCTCTATCTCAAGGGCGTCGACGTCACGATCACGTCGGCCGACGTGCTCGACGAATTCATCCGCAACGGCACCATCTCCAACATCAAGAACCGAATTCGTTACATCTGCTCGTTCTACCTCAATGAGGTGCACGTCTACGTTTGTCCCGAGATCAAGACGCTCGAAGATCTTGCGGGCAAGAAGGTAAGCTTCAACACCGTGGGGAGCGCGGCGAACCTGACCGGCGGCATTCTGTTCGATCGCCTTCACATTAATGCGGAGAAGGTCTTCATCAATAACTCGGTCGCACTGGAAAAGATGCGAACAGGCGAAATCGCGGGTGTCGTGCATGTCACCGGCAAGCCGACAGATCTTTTCACGAAGTTCAAGCCGGAGCCGGGATTCCACTTCCTGCCGGTGCCGTACACGCCGAATTTGCAGGATTACTATGTTCCGACCGAACTTACCTCGAAGGACTATCCCAATCTTCTTCAGCCTGGCGAAACCGTGGACACGATCGCGGTGCCCCAAGTCCTGGCGGTGTATAATTGGCCTCCGGAGACCGATCGGTATCGCCGCGTCGCCCGCTTCGTGGAATATTTCTTCAAGCGGTTCGACCAGTTCAAACAGCCGCCGTTCCATCCCAAATGGAACGAGGTCAATCTAGCCTCTCAGCTTCAGGGCTGGACCCGGTTTCAGGCTGCAGAAGAATTGCTGGCGGCATCCCGTCTGCCGGCATCGGACAATCTGACCAAGCAGCAGTTCGACGAGTGGGTCAAAAACAGTGGGCGCCAATTGAACGACGACGAGACCAAGCAGCTGTTCGAGGAGTTCCATAGTTGGATAAAGCAGAGGAAGAATCCCCCCGGGGAATAGGCGGATCGGATCGGAATCGGTCGTAGTCGCGCGGATGATGCCCCGCGATCGCGGCGTCGAGACGCGGCGCTTCGAATGCGAAACGCACGCGCTCGAAGTGACGCGCGCGGTCGAGCGGCTGGAGCTCGCTATCCCACCGAAATTGGGCCTTCCGGCCCGGCCTCGACGCGTCAGGCCGTGATCCGTCATTGGTGGCTGTTGGAGCGCAAGATCGCGTAAGGGCGGGGCGCGATGCCGTCGTCTTCTCTATGTGTCTCTGATACAGAGGAGGAGATGCTTTTCGCGCCCGATAGGCGCTTGTTGGCAAAAGCCTTTCCCGAACCCGACTTAAAATACCGCTCAAGGCTGCGGGCTGTGGCTTCGTCCGCTACAGACATCCAAGCGCAACCCGAGGTCGACGGCAAAGGAGAAAGCCGGCCGAGAGGGCTTGGCAGATCAGCCTTCGGCCTTCGGTTTGAACCATGGCAGCCTGATCCTTCGACGCGTCGCGAGGCGACCGCTCCATGGACTCTCAAAGTCTTGTCACCTGACGAGCTGGACAGAGAGCGAACACTCTCCCGGCATCTCAAGGTTCAAACTCGGGTCATACCGATAAACTATGTCGTCGAGCCATTCGGCATCGTTCCGCTGTTCGGCGATCAACCTTCGCAGCGTTGGAATGTCCTTCGCGTCGCTGGCAACCCGATATCGCTGGCCCGTATCCCGATGCTTAAATTCCCTGATCCAGTATGGCATATGGGTGTTGGCCTAAGTTTAAGAGATCGGCGACAGCGTCCCGCCCGGCCCCGGTGATTTCGTACTGCACCGCGTCCGTCGGCAACGTCTCAGTTTGTACGTAGCCGGCTTCCACCAGGCGGGCGACCGTGAATCGAATAGGGGCGGGCTGGCCCAGGGCGCAGTCGAAAGCCGCGGCAGGAAGTTGCGCTCTAAATTTGTCAGGGCCATCGTTGACCTCTGGTGTGCAGAAAGTATTGCACAACCAGAACGCGCCAACAATAGATCGGAAAATCAGCCTTTTAGTCGTCGCTTCAGTCCAGCTCGACCCAAGCGAAAGGAAGTTGTCGGAGCTGAGCGCGCACAAGCAAGATTCCTCGGCGTGCTTCCGGGTTATCCGGTGCTCACCGATGAGTTGCTGGACTATCGAGAACACGCGCTGCTCGGAAGATCCTTACAAAGATCATCAATCGAGACCGAAATCGGCTTTTTGATCAAGATGGCAGGGCATGCCAGCAGTCCACACGTTCCATCCTCAAAGCAGTGATTGCCGATCAAGACACCCACGAACTGATAATTCCCCGTCGTGTTTCTTGCCGAGCTCAGATTTATCGTACCATAGCCGATCCGCTTTGGATCAGTGCTCCGCGCAAGTTAACAAAAGTCGCCCCTGGCGATAGTAGCCGGAGATTGAGGCCTTCTGCGCGAACCCGGCCATGAGAATTGCCCCTTCGAACCCTTACATATTTGATTGGGTTTAGGAATTGGTTTCATGCATCCGCGTCGAGCTTGGACCTGCTCAGTGTTTAGCGACCGTCCTAACCAAACCTGCTAAGCCCCCGCCTATGGCGGGGCGAAAACAGGAAGTTTTACAGCTGCGGGAATGAAGTCATGAAGTCTCCTTGGGGAACGCCAAGAACCCTCGATACCTCCCAAATATTCGGTGGCGCAGATCATCGAATACATGAAAGGGAAGAGCTCGATATGGATCGCGCAGAATGTCGAACGCAAGATGCGGAATTTTCTGGGCCACAAATCCTGGGCGCGGGTACTTTGTGACGACCGTTGACCAGAACGAGGAAGTGATCCGGGCCTACTTTCAGAAACCAAGAACTGGCCGATCGGCAATTGGAGCAGTTTGAGCTGAAGATTTCAGCAGTCCAAAATCCAATCAATCGTCCAAACATCCCTTAAAACCGCCTTTGGCGGTTCCCAATCAAACCTCCAGCTTTGCTGGAGGTTATTGGCTAAGCTAATTCATCGCCGGCCCCCCAGAAAGGGGATGGTCTTTGTCGGCGCTTCGCCTTCAGTCCGAGCCTCCATCGGACGGCGGATGGCTCCGGGGCGGCCCTGGAGCGGTTGGAAATTGGGACCAACCGAAACGCGAACTCCTGGTTTCTAAAATAGAATTTAATGGGAATCGGCGGCCCGCGAACCAACGTCACAAGCGTGCCGGCGTTGTCCCTTCCGGTGCCTATCGGCCCCAGTTCACCCCCAGCCCCCCCGCCCCGAGCTGGGGCCGATTTCAAGCGGCGCGCCTCGCGCCGACTTAAGAAACGGGGCCGCTAGATTCGTTGGTGGCGCTCCGCCCTCATCAGCCCGGCGCCCGCGGCGGATTCACCTGCGGCCTTCCTACTGCTCGCGAGCCGGGTGACCTCGCCGTCCGTTCGGTCATCCTCGGAATGATTGGAGCCGTTCTCCGGATGCTACCGAAATCCGAAAATCAATTGTTTTCAGCGATTTACGAGAACGTCTTGCAGTGCTTGCTGGCCTGCTTTCGTCAAATGCTGCTTGTAGCGCAAGCGGCGTGCCGACGATCGGGTGATTGCACGAGGAAATCGAGCGGATGGGCGGTCGATCGGCCGGCGCCTTCGATCCACGCTGGCCGGCCGTTGTGCACTGATGTCCAGATTGCAAAAAGCGGCGAGCCCCATCGTCTTCCGGTTACGGAGGATCTCATCAGATCCCTCTATGCGACCGATTGGATCCGCCGTCGCGGACGTGACCCAATCGGGTCGCTAACCTGTGATGCACGGAGACCTGGAAACCGGCCTAAGGTGAAGACTTCAAAATGAATATTTTGGGCATCGCACTGATTGTCTGCGGCCTGATCACCATCTGCGCCAGCGTGATCTTCCTTTGGATTGTAGGACGCGAACCTTCCTCGTTGCAGGAGCCGTTTGAAGAAAGCCTGGAGCGGTTCGATCCTCACATACGGCAAACGCCGCGAGATTCAGACGATACGTCAGAGGCGGCCGAACACGTTCCAGAAGAACGCTAGCACCGTTATCAGCAGCATGCACTTGGCGGCCGATGCGGTTTTACTCAAGAACCTGATATTCGAAAGCGACGCCTTCCAGGTCGTTTTCCTCGAGCCAGGACTCCGCGACTTCAATGCTCGCGAACACCTTGAGGTGATCGACGTCGCCGTGTCACCCCAAGGACCCACGCTATGATCGAAGCGCGAAAGCTTTGAGCATCCGCTATCTCTATCGAATTGTGATGACTGCCGGCTTCGTTTCCAATCCGGCGGCATCCGTTCGCCGCGATCGAAGCGAGCGGACCAGGGCCACTACCGATAGCCCATCGCCGCGACGGATGGCTTGTTCCAATGGCCGGACATCAGCGCCTCTCTTGCCGCAGTCCCTGCAGACGAAACCTGGCTCGAGATCGGAGACCTCATCAGGCCATGGATCCGTGCTGATCGCGATCGAGTGGGCTGCAATGATGGTCCGAGCATAGATCAGAAAACCACGCAGCGCCTGAGGAGCGCATTTCTCCGCAGGTGATCTGTTGCGGGGCGCGCGGACCCCCACGGTTCCGCAGGTCGGCGGACGTCAATCAAAAATGCAGATTTTGGAGAGCCGGCCGTGGCCCCTCACTCGAGCTGGTGCTCCTGTCATATGATTCCCCGCAGCATCCAAGCGCAACCTGAGCGCGAAGGCAGTGGTGCATGTCCGAAAGCGCCCCCGAAGGGGGGTGGATTTTTAGCGCAATTACGCCTTTTCTTTCGGCTTCGGCCGGTCGACGCGCATCTCTTGAAATTCCTCAGGCCCCTTGATCAAGCGACGCTTTCGGCTGGCTTTTTCATCATTGTTGGGCGCGCCGGCTGTCAGGCTATCGATCGTCGCTGATGCCAATTCTTTTGCGCGGGTTGATCGGCCGGCGGGGGATTGCTTTGGCTTCGACCTGATTGTGAGCCCGAGCTCGACCAGGCGGCGGATGGCTTCTGAAAGCGTAGGCTGATCCGGCTGGCTTTCGGCCCATTTGATGATTGCCGCGCGCGTGGCGGGATCAGCCCGAAATCCCACCATGGGCGTTATACCCGTCGCAGGTCGACCGCGAGATTTTTGTTTAGCAGATATTGTTTTCTTCATAATTTCTGTTTAGCATAAATGCAAGCCGAGGGGAAGCTCACGACTTCCGCCCCGGCTCTAACCCCGACCAGGAGGAGTCGAATCCAAAGATCGAAGCTGATCGCGTGCATAGCACGCACGCCCATCGATACGACCAACGCGGTTTGAGGCATCTCCGGTACCGCACCGAGGCGTTACCGTGGAACGTCCGTTATTCCCTGGCTGGCTCAGCTCCAAAATTGTAGTTGTGCGAGCGCCTAAAATTTCATCGGCTCTGCATAGGGCGGTCGAACTATGCAGCAGAGGCGCTGTCGCTTCTCGGCGTCCCAATTTGGAAACTGGGCTAATCTCGCCATTCTGGCGATACCGACGAGGTCCGCGCTTCGCCATCTGGCCTAAATGTTGCTTGCCATTCTTGAAGCATAATGCGGTGTTTGAGCGAATGTACGAGCGAACAAATCGGATGTAGGCTCTGAGTGAGGCGCTCTCATCCTAAAGATAAAGAGGAGAACCCCATGAAACCGTTCAAGTATACACGGCGTGCTTTTAATGTAGGGACCGTTGCCATAGTCGCGATCGCCGCGGTTGGTGGAGGCGCCGCAGCATTGGCCGATCAAAGGGTGGTCAAGATCGGCATTACGCTGCCGTTCACCGGTGCCGACGCCGAGGACGCCACCCTGATCAAGAACGGAGTCATGATCGCTTTCGACGAGGCCAACGCCGCGGGCGGGGTCGCCGGTTATAAGATCGTCCCGGTCATCTACGACGATGGCACAGCCACGGCCGGCCAGTATGATCCTGCCCAGGCCGCCACCAATACGAAGAAGCTAATCGCCGACCCGCAGGTCGTCGCCAATGTCGGGCCGGAAATGAGCGGCAGCGGCAAGGCGATGTCGCCGATCCTCAGCGAAGCGGACATGGCGACGATAACGCCATCCTCGACCAACCCCGATATTACCGATCCGAAAATGGCCGGCCAATTCCGGCCGAAGGGCAAGGCCGTCTATTTCCGAACCGTGACGACGGACGCCTACCAGGGGCCGAACATGGCCAATTACTACAAAGCAAAACTGCACGTGAAGACGGTATTTATCCTCGACGACTCGGGTGCCTACGGCGTCGGGCTCGCCAATGCATTCGAAAATCAGGCGAAGAAAATCGGCATCGAGGTCCTCGGCCACGACCAGCTCGATCCCAAGGAAGCCGACTACACGACCGCCCTGACCAAGATCAAGGCGCTCAATCCGGACGCCATCTATTATGGCGGCGTCGCGCAAGCCGGCGTCAAGCTCGCCAAGCAGGCCTCGGAGACCATTCCGAACATGATCAAGGGTGGCGGCGACGGCGTGGCCGGCGGTAGCTTCCTCAAGGGTGGGGGCTTCCCGGCGATTGAGGGCTGGTACGGGACGAATGCCGGCCCGCATCTGACGGAAAGCCCGGCCGCGGCCAGTTTCGTCAAGACCTTCCAGGAGAAATATCACGCCACCCCGGACGATTATTCGATAACCGCCTATGATGCGGCGAAGGTCATTCTCGCGGCCGTCGAGGAAGTGGCGAAAAGCGGTAAGGAAATGAACCGCTCAAATGTCCGCGACGCGATCCAGAGCTCGCACGTCAACACGCTGCAGGGAACCGTTGCTTTCGACCAGAATGGCGACATTCTCGACCGCACGGTCAGCGTCTTCCAATACCGGCACGATGAAAAATACCCCGCGGACGACATCACGCACCAGTTGAAGTATCTCGAAGCAGCTCCGCAGTCGTGAGCTCCCAGCTCGTGATGCTGCATCGAGAGAACTGGCGATGAGTCATTGGGATGTTCTGCTCCAGCAGGTGATCAACGGGGTAAGCCTCGGCGCGATGTACTCGCTGCTCGCGCTTGGCTTCACCATGGTCTACGGCATCATCGAGCTCATCAACTTTGCGCATTTCAATGTTTTCATGGTCGGCTCGTTCATCGCCATGTGGGCGCTGGAGGCGATGGGCTTTGCTGGTCAGTCGCACGTTCTCCACGGGCTGCCGTTAGCCGGCATCCTCGTCGCGACGTTCATCATAACGATGCTGGGATCCGGCATTCTCGGCGTCGCAATCGAACGGTTCGCGTTACGGCCGCTGCGCGGTGTATCGGGCACCGCGCCGATGATCACCACCATCGGCATGTCCTACATCTTGTATAACGTCATTCTGCTCGGCGCCGGCGCCGACTCCAAGAATTACTCCAACCCGATGCCCAATACCGCCTGGATTCTCGGCGGGGTCACGCTGCGCCTGCGCGAGGTGCTCCTGTGGGCTATCTCGCTCTTGCTCATGGTGGCGCTCAACTATTTCGTCCAACGGACGAAAATGGGCAAGGCGATGCGGGCGATGGCGCAGGATCAGGAGGCGGCGCGCATGGTCGGCATCGACGTCGACCGCGTGGTGATCGTCACCTTCTTTCTGGGATCTGCGCTCGCCGGCGCGGCTGGGCTGATCTTCGGGCTCTATTACAATTATACGAGTTACCTGATCGGCTATACCTCTGGCTTGCGGGCATTCACTGCGGCGGTTCTCGGTGGCATCGGCAACATACCGGGGGCGATGCTCGGAGGCGTGGTGATCGGGCTCATCGAATCGCTGGGCGGCCAGTACATCGCCGTGCGCTGGACTGACGTCATCATCTTTTCGCTTCTGGTGCTGATGCTCGTTCTACGCCCCACGGGGCTGCTCGGTCGCGCAGCGCCAACGAAATCCTAGGGCTGCGGCGTGCCAGAACCACATCTCGAACGCGCGCAGGAGGTAGCGCCCCCGGCGATGGGGCGCTCGCACAGCTGGATCTCGGTGATGCGGGATCTGGCCAGGAGTGAGCAGTTCCGTCCCTATCTGCTCGCTGTCATCCTTGTGGCGGCGTTCGCCTTCCCCTATCTCGACGGCAACGAAGGCGACATCGATGCGGCGGCGAATGGGCTCGCCTATGCCATGTTGGCGCTCGGGCTCAACATCGTCGTCGGCTTTGCCGGCCTCCTCGATCTCGGCTATGCGGCGTTCTTCGCAATCGGTGCCTACACTTACGGCGCGCTGGCGTCCTATCAGATCCAGCCGCAGTGGAGCAGTTTCTGGGAGCCCTTCCAGTGGCTCGGCCTTGTCAAGCATCTCGAGGCGGGGGGTGGCATCGGCACCGTCCATCTTGATGTGTCGTTCTGGCTGGTGCTGCCGATTGCGGCTCTGGTCGCCGCTTTCTTCGGCCTGTTGTTCGGCGTGCCGACACTCCGGCTCAAAGGTGATTATCTTGCCATCGTGACGCTCGGCTTCGGCGAGATCGTGCCAATCGTGGCGCGCAACACGCCCTACATCACCAATGGCGCGCAAGGCCTCAGCGGCGTCACTACGCCGAAGTTCTTCGGCTACAACTTCGGTGTGATGTCCACACCCTACTACTACCTCGGGCTCGCCCTTATCGTCCTGATGATCTTCATCAGCACACGGCTCAAACATTCGCGCGTCGGCCGGGCCTGGCTTGCCATTCGCGAGGACGAAATCGCAGCCGAGGCGATGGGGATCAACCGCACCAAACTCAAGCTGCTCGCATTTGCTATCGGTGCGAGCTTCGCCGGTGTGACGGGAACCTTCTACGTGGCCAAGCTGCAGACGGCCTCGCCGGAGATGTTCATGTTCCCGGTCTCGATCATGATTCTCGTCATGATCGTGTTGGGCGGCATCGGCAGCGTCGCCGGCGTGGTGGTCGGCGCGCTCAGCCTGCAGTTGCTGCAATCATGGTTCCTGCAGGACCTGACGCAGTGGATTCACGCCCTCGGCGATTTGACAGGCATTGTCTTTCTGCAAAACCTTGATCTGGTGCAGTCGATCGAACTGATTTTCGGCATCATTCTTGTGGTGATGATGCTCTATCGCCGCCAGGGGATCATTCCCGAACGCGCCGCGGTGGCAGCGCTGAGCTATGAGCAGCAGAACGCGATGCCATCGCGAAATGCTGTCCAGGCCGGACTTGTCCCCTTTCATCGGCGCACGATTGACCCGGGCAAGCCGCTGCTTGAGATCAAGGGCTTGGCGAAGTCGTTCGGCGGCATTAAGGCCGTGAACCGCATCGATCTCAACGTCATGCCGGGTTCGATCGTCGGCATCATTGGGCCGAACGGCTCCGGCAAGACGACGTTCTTCAATCTTATCACCGGCCTCATCGAGCCGGATGACGGCTGCGTACTGCTCGCAGGTGAGGACGTTACCGGATTGAAGCCGCACCGGATTGTCGAGAAGGGTATTGCGCGCACCTTCCAGAACCTGCGCCTTTTCTCCAACATGACGCTGATGGAGAACGCGCTCGTGGCAGCGCATACGCGCA
This sequence comes from uncultured Alphaproteobacteria bacterium, assembly GCA_963822795.1. Taxonomy (GTDB): domain Bacteria; phylum Pseudomonadota; class Alphaproteobacteria; order Rhizobiales; family Xanthobacteraceae; genus Bradyrhizobium. Next base: position 315,365 of record CAWGJM010000046.1, on the reverse strand, counting down.
CCTCAACGGGCGCCATCGGAGCTGTCCTGCGCCTTCCGCGCGTTAAGCGCGAAGAAGCGGCGGCGCGCGCCCGCGCACTCGAAATATTGGGCATTTTCGGCAATCGGCTGATGCCGCGTCTCCAGCACCTCGCATTCTCTTTGTCTTACGCCAACCGGCGGCGGCTGGAGATCGCGCGTGCGCTGGTGTCGGAGCCCGTGCTTCTTTTGCTCGACGAGCCGACGGCAGGCATGAATCCAACGGAGACGTTGGAACTGACGGACCAGATCCAGCATCTGCGCGAACGTGGCGTGACGATCCTCTTGATCGAGCACAAGCTCAACGTAGTCAACGAAATCGCGGACAAGGTGATCGTGCTCGATCACGGCGAGAAGATCGCCGAGGGCACGCCCAAGCAGGTTCATTCAAACAAGGAAGTGCTGCGTGCCTATCTTGGACGAACAACAGACGCCGTCGCAGCGGCCGCCGCCGCTTCTTGAGTTCAAGGACGTCAACACCTACTACGGCGAGCTTCACGTCCTCAAGGGCGTCGATTACCAGGTTGGCGAAGGCGAGATCGTCTGCCTGCTCGGCGGCAACGCCTGCGGAAAATCCACGACCATGAAGACGATCCTCGGCATTGTGACGCCGAAGAGCGGCGCGGTAACCTATGCGGGTGCGCGGATCAACGACCTGCCGACCGCCGAGCGGGTGAAGCAGGGCATTGCGCCGGTGCCGGAGGCGCGACGCTTGTTTCCGCGGATGACTGTGCTCGAAAATCTGGAAATGGGCGCCTTCACACGCGACGACGTGGTCGAGATCGAGGCCGACATGGAACGCGTCTTCGCCCTGTTCCCGCGCATCAAGGAGCGCCTCAAGCAACAGGCGGGCACGCTGTCGGGCGGCGAGCAGCAGATGGTCGCCATAGGTCGCGCGCTGATGGCGCGTCCGAAGCTTCTGTGCATGGACGAGCCGTCCATGGGCTTGTCGCCCGCATTCGTCGAACAGGTGTTCGACATCATTCAGGTGATCAATCGCCAGGGTACCAGCATCTTCATGGTCGAGCAGAACGCTAACATGGCGCTGTCGATCGCCAACTACGGCTACGTCCTGCAGACCGGCCAAGTGGTGCTGCACGGCTCGGCCCAGAGTTTGCGCGACAACGAAATGGTGCAGCAAGCCTATCTTGGCGAGATGAAATCGTGATCAACCTATGTCGACGCTGCCGGCGAATGGGTAAATGGAGTGCTTGGCTACCGCCAGCGTTTTTGTTCTGCTTCAAAATCGTATTTCCTGATTGATTGCGAATTTGCCTAAATGCCCAAGTGAGCTTTTTGTCACCTGCCGAGATCGCTAAGCGCATGCCCGGCAACGTCGACGCCTGGATCGGTGGCCTCTACACGCCGAGCGACCGGCGCGCCGAGCCATCCATGGCCGTGCCTGCGCTCGCTGCCGCCGCGCAAGCACGGCGTGACCGTTCATCAAGGCTGTGCCGCTCGTTTGCTCGAAACCCAGGGCGGACGGGTGAGCGCGATCGTCACGGAGCAGGGGACCATTCGCGCGCCGTCCGTGCTGCTTGCGGGAGGTGCGTGGTCGTCGCTGTTCTGCCGGTGCCACGGCATCGAGCTTCCGATCGGCATCGTCAACGCAACCGCATGCCGCACAACGCCCGCGCCGGAATCACCATGGGTGCTCTCGCATTCGCCGCCGCCTCGATGGCGGCTTCACGCTGGCGCTGCGCAACCGCGGCAAGGTGGAGTTGTCGCCGGATCTGTTTCGCTATGCCCGGACCTTCTGGCCGACCTACAAGCACCGCCGGAAGGGGCTTTGGAAAGTCGTTCTTCGATCAGTTCGTGCGAGGTACGAACTGGAGTCTCGACAAACCTTCACCGTTCGAGACCGCGCGCGTGCGTGATCCCGCGCCAGACATGTCGCTCGTCAGCGCGGCGTTGATCAAGTCAAATCCCGAATTGAAGGACATCGAAGTCGCGGAGGCCTGGGGCGGCACGATCGATCGTACGCCCGACACCATTCCGGTGATTTCTCCCATCGATACAATTCTGGGCTTTTTCCTTGCGACCGGCTTCAGCGGTCACAGATTTGACATTGGGCCCGCGGCGGCAAGCTCGCCGCCGACATCGTGACGGCGATGCGACCGCTGGTCGATCCTTGGCGTCACGCGGAAAAACCCAGGCCGAACTCCCTCGCGCGCCGCGTCTCCGTGGCGAGCATCAGCTCACTCGCCTGGGGCGTGTTCGAGCGTCCGGCGGATCCAGTCCAACCGGCGCGCTGGAACGAGACCATAGTTGTAAAAGTTGAGCCCATCGACGCCAGCCTTTGCGCAAGCGTTGGTTTGGCCTATTAGGTCTTCGGCGCCATTGGCGTCATGCGGGAAGACGCGGAGCCCAGCGCCAAGAAACTTCTCATTTCCGAGCGCTGCCTTGCCCTGCCTCAAGATCGCGGCGGATTCGTCCGGCGAACGTCCATAGACGCAAAGAATCGCCCCATCGCAAACCTTGCCTATCGCTTCGAGATCGCAACCTCCGAGCCAGCCGTCGGCAAGATCAATCAAGACGATGCGACAGTCCGCGTGCGCGCGAGCCCTTATTTCGGCGATAAGGCTTGTCACCGGCTCCATTCGCCAAAGAAGATACTCATGGAGCGCTGGAAATTGCCGAAAGCTATCGAAACCGCTGGCGGGAAACTCCGGAAAACGCGGTCGCGGCACCTCGCGCTCGCACGCCTCGACGATCCATTGCGCGACCAGACGACGCGCAGCCTCGACATCGACGCCGACCGCGGCGGCGCCAGCGCGACAGGACTCACAGAAACAAAGCGACAAAGCAAAATCATCCTCAGCCGTCAGGCCGACGCCGTCCTTCTCGTGATGGAATTCATGAGCAAAGCTCATGAAGGATGGGCTCTCGAGTTCGACGATGTCCGGACGATAGGCATGAGTGACGTCCTCGACCAAGGCGCAGACATAGGCGCGTGCGTCGGGATTGGACGGGCAGAGATTATAATAGTTCGGATCGCCAAACGCATTGCGCGTCACGGCGCCGGGGTGAAGGAGGCCAAGGCGGGTATTGTGCAGGCATACCGTCCAGCAACAGACTTTCAAACCGCCGGCGTCGCGTCGACGCACGAGTTCGCGCAAAACGTCCCCGCCTTGTGCGATGACGTCGGCGACCTTCGGTCGGATCATCACCCCGTCCCAACACGACGGCGTCGGATGAAAGTAGATCGTCCCATCTTCAGGAAAATAGGCCTTACGTACAGGGCTGCGCGGTTGAAGGAAGCGGCCCGCGTGATACGACGTCGCGAGGCTCACGCTATTCAAGCCAGCGCGGTCGCGCAATTCGTCGATGACGCGATCGAAGCCAAGGTCCAATATGTCCCAAGCGTAAGTCCACATTGAGCGATGCATCGACAGCCTTTCAGCACGGAAGCGCTTTTCCAGGGAAATGGGGTGTGGACGCGTCGATACCGTCGGCGCTCCGAGCCGAATGATCTTTCATCATCAAGCCAAGGTCGCTCACTCTAGGGTCTCGGTGAGCTGAATCAGGCAATCGCCGGCCTCGCACATCGTGTGCAGATGATGCGAGAGCACGACGCCGCCCTCGGCGAAGCAGAGCTCTTCTTCGGGGGGCGTCCAAGCGCTCTAGATCATGCATCCAGCCCGCGACCTCGCCAGCCGCCGCCAACGCGCCGAGCGGATGGGCGGGCTTGAACCATCCCCGCGGGACAGCGTAAATGGCCTGACTTTGCCTCGAGAGCGAGCGCAGACGCATCGGCGCCGCGGTTGTGGGGGACCTCTGAAAAACCGGCGTCTCGGTTACTCCAGGCGTCAGAAGCAAATTGTTGATCGCGCTTTCGGTCACCGCCATGCTCTCGGGCGTCGTCGCCCCGCCGCCACCGAATTCGCCGCTGACGCCGATCGCGCCGGCGCGTCGCGCCGCACCCATCGAAGTCGGCGTGCCGCGACCGTTGTCCGCGACGAAGCCGAAAGGCGGCCCCAGCCGCTGCATCAATGACAAGGCCGCCTCATGGCGTGATGCGTCCGCATTCGCTTCAATGAGCGCGCACAGCAAATGCGCCATGGACGTTCCGCCGGCATGAATGTCGAAAACGACATCATGACGAGGAAAAAGGTACGTCTCGAGAAAATGCGCTAGCCTCGGCGTCGGCGCGCCGTTCGGGGCGCCCGGAAACGCCCGATTGAGATTGCCGCCGTCGAGCGGCGAGCAGCGGCGCGCCGCCATCACCGCCGGCGCATTCGCCAGCGGCAAGATGGTAACGCGCTCTCGCATGCGAGACGGTTCAAGCTTGCCGATGAGCCGCGCCAGGGACAACTCGCCTTCATATTCGTCGCTGTGATTTCCCGCCATGAGCAAGACGGACGGACCCGCGCCATTGCGAATGACGCAGATCGCAATTTCGCGAGAACGTCGCGCGTTTGATCCTCGATGCCCGCCTTGCGATTGTCGGCGACTTGGCCGGCGATATGAACCACGCCATTGTGCGTCACCGCTTGCGCCATGCGCGGGCTAACCTTGTAGTGTTTCATCATTGCAAGCTCTCGCCGCTGTGGGGTCAAACAATTGGTCAATTAACCGAAGTAGTGGGGTAAGCGCGCCGCACGCTGGGCCGCGTGCCCAATGTGTCGATCAAGATTTCCGATCTCGTGGTCCATGATCATCACTGGACGCTCGAAAGGCTCGCCGAAGTGGTCATCCACTGCCTTGAGTGTTTCGGCGTCGCGCGAGCGTTGCCAGCGACTTCCCGGTCGCGGGGCTCCACGCTTCGTTCGATGAAGTGTACGACGCCTTCAAGGCCATCGCCTCCCAGCTTTCCGCGGATGAGCAAAGGGCTCTGTTCTTCGCCAATGCGGGCGCGCCTCTGTCGGCTCGATGACCCCTCATCTTCGATGCAACTCTCGACCTGAGATCAGGAGCAGCGCGAGAATGAGCGATCCGAAGAGAATGCTTCGCCAACCCGGCGAGGCGTTGACCACGGTGATGAGGGCGGTGATCGTCACCAGAAGAACGGCGCCGGGAATAGAGCCCGCGTAAGTGCCCGAACCGCCGAGGATCGACGTGCCGCCGAGAACGACCGCGGCGATCGATGAAAGAAGGTACGGATCGCCAATCCCGACGTAGCCTTGCCCGTTCATGCCGAGGAGGAGAAGGCCTGTCATCCCGGCGGTCAGGCCGCTAATCGCGTAAACAGCGACAGTCGTCGCCCGGACATTGACGCCGGAGAGGGTCGCAGCGAGCGAATTGGCGCCGAGCGCGAAGACGCTCGCGCCGAACGGCGTCGCGTGTAGCGCGAGGAGCGAAAGGACCGACGCGACGGCCCAAACAAGGACGCCAGCAGGGACGCCACCCGGCCGGGCGGAGCCGAGCCATTCAAGCAACGGACTCTGCGCTGAAATCGCGCTGCCGCCGGCAAGCAAGATCAAAAGGCCTTGCAGAAAGGTCGCCATGGCTAAGGTCATGATCATGGGATGGGCGCGCAAAAAAGCGACGCCGATTCCGTTGAGTACGCCGATCACGGTCGCGGCGGCCAAGGTTATAAGAGCGGCGAAAGCGCCGCTCTCGTCGCCAGCAAATGAGACAAGAGGCGCGCCGACAGCGCTGACCGTAATGATGGCGCCGACCGAAAGGTCGATGCCGCCCGCAATGACGACGAATGTCTGCCCAATGGCGGCGAGGCCGACGACGGCGCCGAGCTCGAGGAGATAACGAAGATGGCCAAAAGCGCCGAAACCTGGCTTCACGAAGGAAGCGGCGATCCATACCGCGGCGACAATCAGAACGGTCAGAAAAGGACGGCTCGTCAGGAGCGCGCGCGCCCGGAATTTTGGAAAGCGGACCGCCTCGCTCGGACTCATAGGGAACTCCTGCGCGCCGTAAATTCCGGCAGCGCTACGGCGCCGACGATGATCAGACCTTGCGCGATGTAATGCGCGACCGGCGGGAAGCCGAGGAAATACATCACATTGATCATCTCGCTGAGCAGAAGGCTGCCGGCAACCGCGCCGCGCATCGCCCCGCGGCCGCCGAGAAAGCCGACGCCGCCGAGAACCGCCGCCGTGATCGAATTGAGCGTGAATGCTTCGCCAATCACCGGATCGCCCGAACCTGTTTGCGCGGCGACGAAGAGGCCCGCGCAAGTCGAGAGCAGCCCGCTGACGGCGTAAGCGGCGATCCGCGCCGCGTCGACGGGCACGCCGGCGCGGTATGCCGCGACCGAATTTTCGCCGGCCGCGTAGAGACTAAGGCCAAGGGGCGTGGCGAGATAGATTTTCCAAAAAACAACGGCGACGATGACGAGCAACGCGGCCACCGGCTTGTCGCCGGCAAGCAAATCCGACAGCCACGCGGGGATAGCGCCGCCCGGTCTTGGCAAGATCAGCAGGGCGCCGCCGCCAACAATGAAGGAGGCAGCGAGCGTGACGACGATGGCGGGCAGGCCAAGACGCACAACGATCACGCCGCAGGCCGCGCCGACGCCGAGGCCTGCGACAATCACCAAAGCCGCGCCGCCCGCGACGCCGAGCGGCCCAGCCATCGTCGTCGCGGCGATGACGGCGCCCAGACTGACCATCGCGCCGATCGCCAGGCTGACTCCGCCGGCGAGCATGAGAATTGCTTGCGCCATCGACACAAGCGCGAGCGGAAGCCAGCTCTGCGAGAATTTCGCGACGCCGCCCACGCTGATGAGGCCAGGGAAGAGATAGGCGTAGAGAGCGAGAAACGCCGCTACGACGATCAAGAGGCCGTTGACGCCTCGGTTGCGCTGTCGTTGCGCCGGCCAATAGAGCCGCGGCGGTGCGCTTTCAGCCGCGCTCATGCCGCGGTTCTCATGGGTTCTGCGCACATCGAGGCGGCGACGATGGCCTCTTCGCTCAGCGCCTCGCGTTCAATGGTGGCGACGATCCGCCCTTCGCGCATCACGGCGACGCGGTCGCAAAGATGAACGAGCTCCGGCGTGTCGGAACTTGAAAGCAAGATCGCCTTTCCTTCGCCGGCGAGACGTCGCAGCAGCGCGTAGATTTCGCGCTTTGTTTCGACATCCACACCGCGCGTCGGATCGTTCAGCAACAGAACTTGCGGCTCGGCAGGCGTCCATTTCGCCAGCGCCACTTTCTGCTGGTTGCCGCCGGACAAAGCCTGCACTTGCCGCGTGAGATCGCCTCTGATCGTGAAGCGGTCGGCGAGCGCGGCGGCGAGCGCGCGCTCCTTCGAGCGGTCGCGCAACGACAGCCTAAATGCGCGCGCGAGGCTTGGCAGCATCAGATTCCAGCCGATGGCGTGAATGAGATGAAGACCTTCGCGTTTGCGGTCAGCCGGCACATAGGCGAGGCCGAGCGCATTGGCCTTGCGAACGGACGAGGGAAGGTTTGGCCGCCCATTGAACTCAGCGGTCCGCGCGGAGGCGGGCAGGGCGCCATAGAGACCGAGCAGCAGGTCCTCTTGCCCTTGCCCGACCAATCCGCCGACGCCGAGAACCTCGCCGCGCCGGATCGAAATATCGATGTTACGCAAGACGCCGGAGGAAAGACCCAAGACCGACACGATCGGATCGCGATCGGCGGTCGGCGTCCAGGCGGGGAAGAGGTGGCCCGTGTCGCGACCGACCATAAGCCGCACCAGATCCGCGGCCTCGACGCCCTCGATTGAACGATCCGCGGTTACGACGCCGTCCTTAAGTACGGTGACGTACTGGCACAGCTGCATGATTTCGTTGAGCCGATGAGAGATGTAGAGAATGGCGACGCCCTTCGCGCGAAGGCGATCGAGCAGGCCCGTCAGCGTCTCGACTTCGTGCGCGGACAAAGACGACGTCGGCTCATCGAGAATAAGAACGCGCGGCTCTCGAAACAAAGCCTTGGCGATCTCGACCATCTGGCGCCGGCCAAGCGGCAGGTCGCCGACCGGGGTCGCCAAATCCTCGTCGAGTCCAACAAGGTCCATCGCTGCCCGCGCCCGCTTGGCGAGGCCGCGATAGTCGATCAATCCGTAGCGGCACGGCAACGCGCCAAGGCCGATATTCTCGGCGACCGAGAGCTGGCTGGTGAGGCCGAGCTCTTGTTGAACCACCGCGACGCCGGCGCGATGGGCGTCGCGGGGATTAAGGCCGCGAAAAGAGCGGCCGTCGATTTCCACGACGCCCTGGTCGGGGAGCAACGCCCCCGACAAGATGTTGATGAGCGTCGATTTGCCCGCTCCGTTCTCGCCGAGCAGCGCGTGAATCCGGCCCGGCTGTAGCGCGACGGATACGTCGCGCAGCACGGGATTTCCGAAGAACGACTTCGACACGCCGCGCGCGGCGAGGGTCGGAGTAGGCGTCATCGTTGCGACCGTTCCCGGTTCTTCTTCACTTTTGAGCCAGAAGCTCGTCAAAGAGCTTCTGATCGTAAGGAGAGTAGATGTAGCCGTCAGCCGGGAAATCCTTTGCCTTGGCGAGATATTGGTCGAGGTTCGAGTTATCGATGACCGGCAGAGGAATCTTGACGAAGGCCGGGACATCCTTGCCGGTCAAGGCTTGCACCGCCGCGTAGGTCGCAAAAGCGCCGAGCCAATTGGGCTGCATCGTCGCCCAAGCCTTGAGGTTCTTTGCCTTCCACAGTTCGAGGAATTGGCGCGCGTTCTCCCCCGTGATCGGAACTTGCGCGCGGCCTTGCTTGTCGAAGGCGAGAACCGAGCCAGCCGAGAGAGCGCCGCCGAGCGACAAGATGCCGTCGATCTCGGGATGAGCGAAGAGAAGGTTGGTCACCGCTTCCTGGGCCGGCGCGACGTTATAAGCGGTATTCGTCTCGGCGAGGATGGTCACATTGGGATTGGCCTTGAGCACCGGCTCGGCGCCCTTGCGGCGGTCGTCGCTGACGGAGATGCCGGCCGGGCCGTTCAGCACGAGGATCTTGCCCTTGCCGCCGATCGCGTCGATGAGGGATTTCGCCGCGCTCGCGCCCCATTGCGACGAGTTGGTGTTGATCTTGGCGGTGACCTCATCGGTATCGACAAGGCTGTCGAAATTGATGACGGCGATGCCCTTCGTGCATGCTTCGGCGATCACGCGGCCTGGTGCGGAAGACGAGCCGGCAATAAGGATGATCGCATCGACATTGGAGTCGATCATCGATTGGATCTGCTGAATCTGGGTGTTGGCGTCGCCCTGGGCGTCAGTCACGACGAGTTTCGAGACAAGACCCTGTTTCTTAAGTTCGTCGACTTCTTTCTCGATGGTCCCTTGCGTCTCCTTCATCCAGGTCGGCACCGAATAGATATCGGCCCAGCCGATCGTGAACGGTGGCTTGCGGTCGCCCTTCATGCATTTGGCCGCGGCGGCGGCTTCGCTCGCCATGCCGATGCAGGCGAATAGGCCAAGGCAAACGGCGCTAACCGCCGACAAAGACGACTTCATCATCCTTCGAACTCCCTCCAATGCGCGGCGCGCGCGGCGCCTTTAAGACCTGTCGCTTAGCGACCGACCGGCAGGGCCTCCAAAGGCCGATCGCAACGCCTTGCTCTCGGATCGGATTCCGCTATAATGGACATGTTGTCGCTATAGCGGACCTTGAGACGCTAGCGTCGTTTTAAAAATCGCGCAATAGGCAAGAGACTGAATGACATGAGGACCGTGGGGTTCGCGGCGAAGGGCGCTGAGATGGCTTCGGGGGCAGTTGAGGGCGTAGGCGTCGGCCGGCGCGCGCGCGGGCTCGATCGGGCTTTCGAGATTTTGGACTATCTGCGCGAATTGCGACGGCCGGCTCGACCAAACGAGATTGCGGTCGGCGTCGAAGCGCCGAAGTCGACGACCTACGAACTCGTCAATCTGATGCTGAAGGCCGGCGTTCTCGAATATGCCGACAAAGAGGGTCGCGTCTTTCTCGGCCGCAAATTGTATTTCCTTGGCCTTGCCTATCAATCGCAGCTCGACCTGACCCGCGAATGCCGGTCGTATCTCGACGAGCTCGCCGAGACGACGCGCGAGACGTCTCAGTTATGCATGCTCGACAGAGACAAATACACGGTCGCGATGATGCGCGAAGGCGCCAGACCGTTCCGAATCAGCTCGGATGTCGGCGAAAGAATTCCGATTCCCTGGACCGCGTCGGGTCGCCTGCTGGTCTCGCATCTGAGCGACGAGCAGATCCTCTCCTTCATTCCAAAGGAGGACTTCGTTCTGCCGAGCGGCGTCAAGCTGGACCCGAAGGCTTTTCTTGCAGAGGTTCACAAGGCCCGAGAGGACAGGTTCTTCTCGTTCGACACGCTGGCCGATAATTTCACCCATTGCTTCGCTGCGCCGATCTACCAGGGCCACGGGATTTGTGCGGCGACCCTCTGCCTGATTGCGCCCCGCGAAGACGCCGCGCGGAACTATGCGCGCTACCGCGATGTTCTCAGCGCCGCCGCGCGGAGCCTCTCCGAAAAGACCGACTCATCGCCGATCTCAATTCTCAAGGCCGGCGTGGCGTAGGTTTTCCACGCTTTATTCTATCTGACTCTAACGTCCCAGCTGCGACATATCGGAGGATCGATTTGCGAGACGCGGCTTGTCGTCGCGCCCTTGGCCGCCGAGTGGAAGCGCGATCGTCTCGTGTGTTCGCAAGAACATTTTGATTCCAATTACCGCCAGTGAGAGCTAGTCGAGGACCGAGCGGTGAGGTCGTTCTACCCAGCGGATCGCAATCTCGCGCCGGCTTCGTGCTATGTGTCCATCGCGCCATCGAGAGTAGGAGACGACCGAATGTTTATCGCCATGAACCGTTTCCGAGTAGCCAAGGGGTCCGAAGCAGCTTTCGAGCAGGTCTGGATGTCGCGCGAAAGTCATCTCGACAAGGTACCGGGCTTCGTAGAGTTTCACCTTCTCAAAGGCCCCGAGGCCGAGGATCACACCCTCTATGCTTCTCACACGGTCTGGGAAAGCCGTGCGGTCTTTGAAGCGTGGACCAAATCGGAGGCGTTCCGTGCCGCGCATAGTCGAGCAGGGGACAACAAGCCGCTGTATCTGGATCACCCCCAGTTCGAGGGGTTTGAGGTGCGCCAGACGGTAGGGCGCGGCAAGACTGCGGCATGACGCATACCTGGAAGTTACCGGAGTGCGTGAATCCCAAGTCGCTTTCTGCCGCGAACATGACGCGACCGACACGCTCGATTGGAACAAAAGGTCCAGTCGTCTTCGTCGTCGGGATTGGCATGATGCAGCCGTCCATCCAACGATACCATCGGTGAAAAGCACCGCGTCAGAACTCATCGGCAGTCGCGAAATCGCTAGCAGGACAATTGCGAGAAGTGACGCCACCAGCATTTCGCCGAAATAGATGATGGCAGTCATGGGCCATCCTAAAGACTGTACCCTGAACCTCCCCATGGCTAAAGCCAGGGGGTTCTGAGAGAGGCAGAAGGCAGTCTTTCCGGGGCTCTCGCGGTCTCTGTTTGCAGAGGCGCTACATCATCCCCGGCCTCGACGGCCGGCCCAACTCTCTTGATCCGGCGACCCGCTCTAACGCCACTACGGACGTGGGGTTGGGCAAAGCCCTTCCCGCTTGCAGGTTGAAGTACACTCGACATCGCCGTCCTCAGGAGCGGTTCCGCACTGGCCCAAGCGATCTTGACTTGGGGAATGTCGAGCAAATTCGTATCGCAGCATGTCGCAAGAAACGCGCTGTAGAGATCACGTTGAACCGGCTCTGTCCTGCCATCGCCGAACACATGAACCCGCTGCGCGCAGCGGCTGCACGCCAGTGGCCTTCGCCGTCTTGCGCACCTGGGCCGGGCAGACCTTGTTGAAAGCCTCGATGAAGGCCAGGCCGAGGTTTACCCAGCGCAGATGGGCGCGCACCAGGTCTGAGATCGCGCCAATGACGTCGCCGATCAACTCGCCTTCGTTGCCGGCTCGCCACGATCGTGCGCAGCACGACGGTGGCAGTTCAAGGTCGTGCTTTAGGATCAGGCGGTTGACGACGTTGCCGCAGCACGTCGACCGCGGACCGCAGCGCTGCGCCTCCCTTGACGGGATGTATTCGATCGCGAGCTGCTCGAAGAGTTTAAGCGCGGCGCCATATTTTCTAGTCGCAGGGTCGCCGACCGGTACGCCCGCGATCGGCGAGCCCACAGTGCTGGCGGGTTGCCGGGCGCCAAGCCTCAATTTAAAACGCGCAGCAACCTTCGACCGCCAGGTGCGGCGCCGGTTCGCATTGACGCGCAACATGCCGGCAAGGTGATGAAGGTGGCGCGCGTCTATGGCACGAGGCCCGAGATTTCAGCCGCCCGTGATGGCACGCGCTGTTGGCGCTGTCGTCGCCTTCGATGCTGCGAGCGATTCGACAGGACATTGAAACGCGGATCCTGGCAGGCGAGTCCATCGGCACCACCGACATCCGCCGAGCCCGCGAGCCGCGCAAGACGGGGCCCAAGCGGCCAGCCGATCTGCCCGAGCGGCGAGGCAAGGGATCGTTCCAGATGTTGCAAGCGGGCCGCTGTGGCAGAAACTCATCAGCCGGCCGCGAACCCAGCTCGACCCTGGTGAATCATTTTGACTGTGTAAGCCCTCACGCCGTTTAGTCCGCAGCGAAGGGGGACGGCGTATGTATTCGGCTCTTGCAGGGACTTTCATTCTTTTAAGCATTGGCATTCTGATGGCCCACGCGATGGACGCGTTTCGCTCGGGCATGTGATTTTAGATTGCGCCTTCGCCTGGAGGGCTTTGGCCACCTGCTCAGGCGCGATCGCACCACGGTCCGCAACTTCACGAAATGATCGCCGAGATGGTGGCGGGACAGAAGCCGACCGCCAACTGGGAGATTTACCAGCGCGCCGTGGCGACCGGCGGGAGAGCGGTGGCGGTCGGGTTCCGCCCCTGGGGGCCTACCTGCGAATCGTGGGAGCTCCACCCGCGACACCGACCGGTGCGCCACCGAAAGTCGGAGCGCTAGGCAAGGTTGGTGCGCTTGAAGGCCCGGAGATTGTAGTGTTCCGCCAGGTGGGGACCGCATTTGTCGTGCCCACCGACGGCCAATTGTACGTCCCCACCGATGGCGCCGTCACCGTTCCGTATCCCGCAGTTCCGGTTGCTTGGGCCAGCGCGGCCGTGCTCGAGAGCGCGATGGCAGCGGCCAGTGCGATTGTCGCGAGTTTCATGGCTGTGTTCTTTCTAGTTGTATTTCGTGAGAAATGTGGGGAGAGCATCGACCGCATACAGCGAACGTTTTCATCACGCTTATTCAATCTGGCGCGACTGGCCGGCTCCTTTCTCCCGTTCACCGGCATCGAACCAAAGCCGCGCGCCAAAAAAATCGGCGAGCGTCTTTGTCCGTGTTGGCGTGCCCGGCGCGCAACCGCAGACGTCGGACTAACAAAAATTATAATCGAGTTCGAAAGCCCGCCGCCTAAGTAAGTAGAGGGTGACCGAACCAAAGGAGAATGAAATTGAGCACTATCTACAGGCTGGCTGCGGCGATTGCGGTTTCGGGCGTGGCGTTGATGTCAATCAACGGACCCGCGTCGGCAGCGACGAGGCCGGCCAGCGTCAACTACTGCCTCCAGTACGGCCACGGCGGCAGCGACTGCAGCTTCACCAGCAAAGCGCAGTGCGAAGCCACGGCGTCCGGCCAGACCTCGACGCTCACGAGAATGGACCCAGGTGTGCTCAAATTAGCGGACCCACCGTTGGCGCGCGCCAACGGTCCCCTGCCGTCGATCTCTTGGTGGCAAACGAGGGCTGGGTGATAGTCCTTTGTCAAGACCGCAGCCGCCGTAGGCGGTGGCCGAAGGCCAGTCTTTACAAGGGACTATCACCCAGCCACGCTCGGCCAACCGACGGCCACGTTGGAGTGTGTCCAGCGCGAGGATGCCCAAGGGAGACACGCCAGAGCGCACCAGGTTGGTGGGTCCGAAAAATGAGCACACCCTGGGTCCATTCGCGTGAGTGTCAAGGGCCAGAATGCCGAATGCTTCCGCAATTACTATGGCAACGAAGGTGAGACGCTTCACTGGTAATCCAAGGCTAGCTGGAGCGGGGTCTCACCCGCGCCGGCCGGCTCTTGCGACACCTGCCCCTGCGATGTCCGATCCCGCGCCTCCCGTAGCCGTGCAAAAATCCGCCGAACATGACAGTCAGCCCTTGATGCGGTGATGCACGGCGAAGCCGATCAGCGACACCGTGCCGACGCTCTGCCGGATCGTGCCAGCATGGATGTCGCCGTAGATCAGCCTCGTCTCTTGCAGGGCGTCACGATCGCGGCGGCGGGTGAGGGCGGGCACATGATGCCGCCGATGTGATTGATCGTGAAGCCGCTACATCTTGGATGTCTCGTCGCCTGAACGCAGATGGATGGGTAGCGGGCAATTTGCATCCTCCCCCAGCCCCGCAGCCCGCTGAAACGGCCCCAGGTCGCCTTCCCCCCGCCGAGCGACGCTGGGGCCGTTCGTCTCGCGTATCGAGATAGGAAGATTTTCGCAGAGCAGCAACCGTCACCATGCCCTCAACCATCCCGTTCCAATGGAAGTTCGGCCGAACGTCGGCGCCCTTCTTGCCGCAGGCCTTTGCACACGAAGCGCGGTTCCAGATTCGAGAGCCGAACGTGATCAGGCCATGGATCCGCGCTGATCGCGATCGAGTGGCTGCAATGATGGTCCGAGCATAGATCAGGAGACCACGCACGCCTGAGGAGCGCATTTCTCCGAAGGTGATTTTCTGCGGCCGGGTCATGCCCCATGGAAGCGCCGCCTCGGGGGCTAGGCAATGGTTGGTGCATCGGGATAGGGGAGGTCTTGCGATCTCAGCCCTCCCACACCACTCCGCGGACTATGCGGGTCGCGGTGCCGCGACGGAAGTCAAGCCGAGTGAACCGAAGAAGCTGCTTGGCAGAGCGATGCTGAGCGCGCGGCTGTTCGCGAGCCGCAAAGGCACATGTGGGCTGCCGGCGGTTTGTGCCGTCAGGTCCCGGGCCGACGCCGCGGCGTCGCAGCTCTACAAACCGTGCGCTTCCCCGTTTCCACTGTTTCCAGACGATGGCGCGCAACCGCCGCCAGAGCCGCGCGTCAAGCCCAGCGAATGTAGCCGGGAGTGGACCCGCCTGGGTCAGGATCGTATCAAGCGCCGAGCGGAATTGGCTCGGCAGACCACGAGCACGGAAGCGAGAAATCTGGCGAGTCCCAAAGGTGCCAATCTCAGGCATCCCTACGATTTATTTGATTACTTCGCCTGCGTAGCCCAGCAGCGTCGCCGTTCGCCGTAACCAAAAAGCCCGGAGCTAACTCTGCGCTATAGGGCGGACAATAATTTGCCGACATCGACATCGGCGGGCTGCTCGACTGCGAACGCAATGGAACGGGTAATGGCATCGGGCGAAATCGCCATGCGTATTCTGCTCTTATGGCTCGGTCCCGTGCCCGCCGATGCCGCCCAGCTGATGGAGATCATTTCCGCCTCAGTGCCCAAATCGAGTAGATCGCTGCAAGCACAATAATCACGGATACAATGTTTACGGTCTTGTCCATCGCACGGAGTACTACCCGCATCCAAAAGAATTGACCTCAGCGCCCGAGAGAACGCGCTGAGGTCATCTGGCGGCATTCAATCTGTCGGTCGACCGTTCCAGATCGACATCGATCTACGAACGATCGTCCATCAACCGCAGACTTGAACGGGTTGCCGGCGCCAGCCATGCGTAGTATGCACGCGCCGCTGAACCACATAGCAATTGCCGTTGTCAGAGTATGTATCGTCGTAGCCGTAGTCGTCATAATAGTCGTACGGGTAGTAGCCGCCGCCGTAGCCGAATCCGAAGCGGTGCCTGAAGTCGCGGTCGTGGAATCCATTCCGATCGTGGAATCCGCGACCATCGTGGAATCCACCCGCAAAGCCGCGACCATGGAAACCACCACCATGGAATCCGCCAGCCATGCCACCGTGGAAGCCGCCGCCTCCCACGCCTCCGCCACCGGCAAAGCCGCCACCGTGAAAACCTCCACCTCCGAAGCCACCACCGTGGCCAGCGCCAAAGCCGCCGCCCATACCGCCTCCACGGCCACCGCCGCCGCCACCATGGCCTCCTCCTCCTCCTCCGCCGCCGCCGCCGCCACCACCACGTGCCAACGCCATTGTTGGCGAAACCAGGCCAATGGATGCAACTGCCAATAACGCGATAACCGTTTTGCTCAACATCACCATTCTCCGTCAGAGATACCGCTCCCAATCACGAAGCTCACTGCAAATGGCGATCGTTTCGGAAAATCGCTATCGGTTTCGACGAGCCTATTGCTCAAGTCTTTGCGAGCCGCGCCGGATTAAATCTAAAGTTAGAAATTAAATCTGAAGTTAGAAAACTTTCGCACTTGCGGCGCGTTTGCGGTTGCAGAGTAACTCGATCCGGAATCTCGCATCTGATCGCATTTCTGACGAGGAAAGCAATTGAGCAGGAGCCGAACGCTTCTTGCGTATGGAGGGGCTGGAGACGTGGTGTGGATCGGGACCCCCGGGGCCACAACAGCGCGCCAGCCCTCGACCCTACCGATGAGCGGGGTGTGAAAACGGGGACGCGGTCGAACGAGTAAGGCACTGCCGAACGAAAGGGGCGGAAACAGATATGTTCGCAGCTAGAGCTATCGCGTCACACCGCACGCGCGGTAATCTTGCACTCATGTTCGGCGAATACTTGGAACGGTGGAAGTTAACGCCAGACGGCGAACCGATCGCAACTCCCACCAGCAGACTTCTGCCGGTTCGGTGGCGCGGTTCACCCGCCATGCTCAAAATAGCCCGTCTCTCAGGGAGGAGAGGCTCGGCGGCCTATTAATGGTCTGGTGGAATGGAAAGGGCGCGGCGCGGGTGCTGGCGCATACGGGAGATGCGATCCTCATGGAATGCGCCGAACGCGGTCCTTCTCTCGCCAACAATGCTCGCAACCGCGCGGATGACGAGGCCAGTCGCGCGACGTGCGCGGTATTAGCACAACTTCACGCGCCGAGAGACCGCCCCTTCCCCTGCACTGATATCGCTCACGGAGTGGTTTGACGCTCTTGGACCTGCGGCTGAAATCCACGGCGGAATCCTTCGTGTTGCGGCCGAAACAGAGGCGGACTTGCTGGCAACTCAGCCGAGCAGTTCGTCCGCGGGAGGAAATGACCGCTAATTAACGACGCGCAACTGGATCGGGACCTATTCGCGCTGCCGAATGCCGCCGCGCACTCTTCTTCCTGCAACCCCCCGGCTCTCTCTGAGGCGAGTTCCTTGGGGTGGCCTAATACTTTCCATCGTACGGCCTTGCTTTGGTCAAACCGGCGGCAGAACGTAGTCCACCTAGCGTAAATCCGCGCGGACTGCCCTCAGGGGTGAGATCGGTCCGGGTAGGGAGCGCTAATGGAAACCACGCCGAACCCGAAGCAAGCCGATCCGCCCCATGTCCTGATCGCGCAGGCGGATGAGGAGCTCGCGCACGCTTATGAACAGATTACGCGTGCGGATGAGGAGATCGCACGCGCGGAGGAACAGCTGTCCAAGCTCGAGCACGATGCCGCGCGCAGGGGCAACCGACGGTCGTTTGGCGGGCGGGCGGTACGCGGCCTCACGGGCTTGGCGTTTGCAGCGTGCATCTTCGGCGCGGCCTACGTTTGGCAGTCGCCGTCCTACGGCGTTGCGGCTAGGCAGATTATCGCGAGATGGGGGCCGCAGCTCGTCCCGACTTCATCGCTGACGCTCGAAAGCCTCCCCGCGCCGCCGAGCCCAACTACCGTTCAGGCGGCTGCGGCGAAGACAGCACCTCCACAACCAGCACCTCTGACTCAATCGGAAATCGTCGTGCCGACCGCGCTGTCGCCCCAGTTGACGCAGTTGCTCCAGTCGATGGCGCGCGATATCGCAACCGTGGCGCAAGGAATAGAGCAGCTCAAGGCCAGCCAGGAGCAAATGGCCACCGACAATGCAATGGCTGTGGAGCAGCTCAAGGCGAGCCAAGAACAAGCGGCCCGCGAAAATACGAAGGCCGCCGAGGAGCTCAAGGCAAGCCATGAACAAATGACACGCCTTATCGCTAGAGCTTCGGAGCCGAACCTGCGGCCCAAGACATCAGTGCCTGCGCCACGACAGATTACCCCCGCCACCCATAAGCCCGCGCCGAAGCTTCCGGCGCCACAAGCCAGAGCGAAGCCGTAGGCCGCTAGACCGCACGTACTGCATCAAAAGGAATTGTGCCGAGATGACCGTCCAACGATCGCCATGAATGCCCGCGATTTTGCATGGCAAATCGATCGGACAATTATGGCCTCACGCCCGAGCATCCGTATCGCCCGAAAAGCTCGCTCCAAAGCTGAGTCGGATTTTGCCACATGGCTTATGATGGCCAAGCTCGGTAGCTTCGATGACTTGCCTCCAAACGCGCAGGGGTTCTTGACTAACTATCGAGCCAGGCTCGAACGGATGGGCGAGGCCGAGTCGAAAGTGGCGGCAGTTCGCGAGGTCTACGCCGCCTATTATAGCGAGATGGGAGGCGCGGGCGCGGCGCCTGAACCAGAAGCCCCCAGTACATCGGTGGATGACAGCGCGCGGTTTCAGAGGCCGCGTAAGCCTCAGCCCGCGGGGGCTTCCGCCAGGCCGGCCGCCCGAAAATCCGTGCCGGCTCTGCTGATTTTCGCAGCCATGGTGGCTCTGATCGCTGCCTACAGGTTTCTGGCGCATTGAGCCGTCCATCGAGGGGCCCAAGTCAGGTGCGCGGGGCTTTGGCCCGGATGCTTCCGATCTTCCCCCATAAGCAAACTCGTTCAGGGTCCGTCGGCATGCCGCAAACGGGCCGATAGTGTTGAAAAAGTCTTTTTTGACTGACCGACGAAAATTTTTCAGGCCCGCTGGTGCGTTCTGCACGCGGCGACGTGAGGGACCACATCATCGTTCCTCACTAAATCGACCATCGGCTGCCGTATCGATCCTACAGGGCCTTGCAGCAATGAAAACATCGAAGAGAGAGACTTTCGCGAGATTTTCGGAGTTCCTCGATTTTCGACTTTTGCAACAGTATCTCCCGGGAACGGACGTCGTTCTGAAGGCACGGGAGGCGATTGACCTCGTCCGCAATTCAAAAGCGGACATGCGTTTAGCTCAGTGGCAAGCCGCTCCGCGCTACCTGATCATCTCCGCTCTCCCTGAAGAGAGTGCACGCGCATGGCCATCGGCGGCCGCGGCGCCGATGACAACTATTGTTCTTCGGGACTGCAACTGTATTGCTAATTGGGACAGCACAGCGCGCGAAAGCCGCCCGGGAGGGCTGGCGGGGTCAATCCGAGTCAGACGGTGAGCGCCCGATCGGCTAGCTAACTGGCGTAGGACAAGCAATGATCGAAGGCCCCTTTATTCCTGCAGGCCCAATCGTGGTAGGCGACCCCCGCCCTGCGCCAGCGTTCCTAGAGCTCCAATCGCGGTGAAGACAGCGACGGCGATCGCGACAACTGTCTGTTCCATAAGAGATCGATGCGCCGACCGATGATCTCGACCGGTTTTCCGTTCCAGTGCAAGCGGCCGTCGGAATCGGTGCCCAGGCCATCCACTTCTGACATCCCGATCGGGCGAACATCTCGTCGATCGTTTGAGCGGTACCCGTCGCAGCTCCCCTGCGCGCTCCGCGTTTTGCCGAGCGATGCGCTCCGTATCTGTCTCCAAACTATTTCCCCTTCGCCTTCAGCCCGAGCTCGACCAGGCGGCGGAGTGTTCGGCGACCTCACGGTGAGAGCAACGGGAAAGTCGCGAAGAGAGCTCGTCGTTGGGGCGCTTACGATCTTTCGAAATCATGGCGTCGGTCGCGACGGAGGGCTCTCGCCCGATGTCTGGCGGAAATCAACGCCCTGATGGTGTAGCCAACCAGAACGCCGGCAAGAAAAACGCCCGCTAAATAGAGAGCTCGCAAGACGGCTGAGGCGGTAAGCAAAAAGAAACGGCCCCAGCGATTTTTGCCCACGCTGGGGCCGTTTTTCGTTAGTTCGAAATTACGAAGAACAGCGAACCAAGTAACAGCGCCGCAAGCAGCAGCGCGGCCCACGCAACCGAAATTGAAAGCCACAGACTATCGCTATTGTGGATCATGAACCCCGCTCCCCAGCCGGCCGCGGCATTTACTCCGGGAACTCGCTTCTTTCCGTAGAATCCCGGACTCCATTTTCGGACAGGAGTGTTCTACTAAAGGAACACCGGCGGATTTAAGCACCGAGTTTTTTGTTATTCCGGGAATGGCCGTGGGGACGCCGCATCCGCTCCGCGGCCTTTTCCGTGAGCGCGGCCCTTGCCCCCCGGCCAAACCCGCACGAGCGGCTAAACTCGTGCAGAGGCACCAAATGGCTGGCCCTTAATGCGCGCGATAAGCGTCGACCGCATGAGCTACAAAGATGCCAGCGCAAAACACATCCAGGATTAGTGCGTGTGCGATTTCAATCATTTTAAAGCCCCCACATTTACAACGGGTACGTCGATAATCGATCCTGGTTTCGGGCCGGCTTCTTCTGGGCCGAAAAATGATTTCGTCTGATGTCCGCGTGGGCCGTGATCAGCCGCTATCCCGGCCAGTCGTCGCCGGTGGCGAGGCGGCCGAGCGGCCCAGGTCGCGGCATTTCTAGCCGTGGTTTCGTGTCGCTCGGCCGTCTAGCTATCCAGCTATCGGACCGTCCGCTTTCCCAGGCGGGCGGCCTATTCGGTAGTGCCTCGCCGGGTTGGAACCAAGTGAATGCGGTCGATCGTTCCACCACTCGCGGCGAAACTCTTCGTTGCCGCTTCGATCAAGGCATCCACCTTAGCAGCATCAAAGGCGGCATGAGCAGCATTCAGTTCAAGATCGGTTTCCACTATCAGGACTGTCTCCACACCCTCTTCGTCTATTTCGATCGTCGTCCAGATGCCTTTGACATTGGGGCTCTCGACCGTCATGGCGTCCACTCCCTGCTTTGCGCTAGGCATACCACAGGTACCGGAACGGCACGACCGGCGGTCAAGGGCGGAAAATTTCCAACTGAGACGCTCCCCCCCTTTTTCGTGCGTCGGACGCGGCGCCGGACTCGCCCGCGCTCCGGCTCCGATCGGTCCGGAAGCGCAACCGCCAGCGCCTGGTCGCACATTAAGGCGATTGAGGTGGTAAGTGACCAGGGCGCGGGGCTTCGGTCCCGCGCTCAAACCGATGTGACAGATCTGGCCCGCCGGCTCAGCCCGGCGGGTTTTTCTTTTGCCTTTGCCGGGGACGGCGAGCTGCTGACGGCACCTTTCAAGTCGGTGCTTTTGGGCGTCGCTGATGTGGCCGGCGAGATAAATCTGGCGGCCCACCGCCGTTCGAACTTTCTTTGAAGGTCGAGGGGGATACTGCTCATAACCAAAACTCCGGGTTTGTCGCCCCGGTCTCATAGGCCCACAACGCGCGGGGTCCTTTAAAGGTCCACCACCGTGGGATCAGTCGCTACCTCCGCAGGGGAGCCTACGGACGCTTACCAGCGGGCTCGCTAAACTCGGCAAAGGGCAACTGAGGCGGCCTTAAAGATGCAGGCCGGCCTTTCGGGCTTGCAATTCTTCGATGAGCATCTTGATCCGATCGATCGTGAGTTGATCCGTGATCGACGCCGCTATCCTTTCGTATTGCTCGATCTTTTTGACGAGTTCGACGCACTTGTCGCACATGGCACTTCCGCCGTCTCAAACTGAAGCAACTCCCGAGGTTGAAGTTTGTTCTCCACCCTAGCCCCAAGGCGGGCCCGGAGAGGGTTAGCCCGGGGCCCATCGAACTCTGAAAAAGAGTGACCGTCGCAACCGGGTGGAGCGACGGCCCAAGTTTAGGGAGGAACCCGCTAAGGCAGGCCCTAACACGAAACTGAGCTGCTCAGGCCATGCCACAAACTCCTCTTGTTGGCGATGCCGCAGACAGGCTCAGGCAGCGAGCGGCTTGATCGTGACTGCATAGCCGAGGTCGGTCAAACGTTTGATCAAGCGCTTTTTCTGTCGATCAGTGGAACGTCGATCGAAGTGGTCGCGGCCGAGGTCCTTGTACATCGTGCCGTCTTTGAGCATGTGGTAGATCGCGGTAAGGATCGAGGCCGCGACGGCCATGATCGCCTTTTTGGGGCCACTAGAAGAATGCACATTCCGGGCCAGCTAACGCCGCGGGATTCGCTTTTTCACAGCTCCGTGCACAACAACAATCAGAGGCTGAACCTACCGGCGGGCCTTTCAAGCCTTGGCTCACAGCGCGTGAGCGACGGACTCAGCAAACCTGTGAATATCGCGGGAAAAATCGTGCCGCCATGGGGTAAGCGCGTAAGCTGATTCCAATCGCGACGTATCGCGGCGATCTCCACCGGAACTGGCAAATGTCAAAAGCGATGGAGCAAATCGTTCGAGTGTATGTCCGGCATCTGAACCGTCGCGCGCTTGAAGATCTCAGGAAGCATCGGCAAAAGCTGGCGCTCGAGCTCAGGGCCCGGGCACGACCAGGGTACGACTTCGGCTTGCCAATCCGCCAGATCAACGAAGAGATCGCGGTGATTGAAGCTGGACTGGAGCGACTAGTCATCCCAGCTAAAGCGGCCTGAAGTGTCGCGCCCGTAATTCTACGGCCAACCAGGTCCGAAACGATTTTAGCTGCGTGACGTTCGGTGACGGTGCCGGCTACCAGCCCCACCGGCGCACGAAGCCCCGGTTCTCAGTCGCCCGCTGAGCCGGGGCTTTTTCGTTTGCAATCATTGCCGAGAGGCCCGCATTCGTTTTTCAGGAGCCGAACGCACTTCGGAGCTCGCGGCCAGAACCCGCACCAGCGGCGTGCTCAGACTCGAGGACGGGCAGCCCACGCCCAGGGTCACTAAGCGGGGACCCCGTCGGCGTGCTACTGTAGGCTGGCAAGCCGTTTCTCGAGCGTGGCGATGGTGGCTTTAGGATTGTCTCGGCGCGCCGCCAGCGTACTAGCGCGGATAGGATAGGTAGCATCGGAGGGGTTGAACACCAGCGGGTGTTCCTCATCGGCGGCAATGTCGCAGTCGAGAATCTGGACGCGTCTTTCGAGATCGCCAATCAATGCTCCGATCCGTGCCGCCTCCCTTAACGCGATCTCATTCGCACTCCCAAAGTGACCAAGTTTCATTCCGGGTACTCCAATGCCCTGATTTGAAACAGGACGGCGGCCCTGGGTCTCAGCATCGCAAGCACCGCGCCAGGCCCGTACAATCAAGCTCGGCGAGATCAAACATCAGATGCCCGACGTCGGCTCGCGTCTCTATTTTGCCGAGCTGCTCGTTGCCTTCTCAGTCGGGAATATGCTCTCGTAAATCGCGCGGGCCTCTCGAATGAGGCGAGCTCGCTCCAGCTCAGATTTCGGGATAAATCGTACAACTTCGCCCATGTGGGTACCAAAGCTAGCAAAACATTCCCGCCAACAGTTGGTTTTGGGCCCTCAGAGTTTGAAGACGTGCGCCCATCACAAGAAGTTATTTCCGAACCGGTGGGCCACTGTGAAAAAATCACCTCTGAGATCGGCCGCGTGGAGAGAATTTTCGGAGTTCTACCAGTCACTGATAGGCGCCAAAAACGCCTAAACAAAATCCCGGGCTCAATCGCTGAGTTTGATTACAACGAAAAAGCCCCAGGGTTTGCGCCTCGGGGCTTCTGCTTGCGTTGATCTTAGCGGTGTCTCAGTCAGTTAATCCCGAACCGCCTCCGGTATTCGTCGCGCTCGATCTGATCCTGCCTCGCCATGCGGTCATAGTCGGGCGAGCCGCTCGCCCGTGCGGCCGTCATGTTGCATCCCGTGAAAGCATCAACATCGATAATCGCGCTTCGCGGCCTCTTGCGCCTTTTCGTTCCCATCGCCGAAGAATGCGCCGAACCGGCCAGCCTCAGCAAGCCGCTACGCCTTGTGGATTAGGGTGGAAAATCGCTGCTCTATGCTGCCGGATAAGTGCACCAAGTTTCCGCACCCGGCGTCTTTTTTTTCGATCGGCGGCGGGTAGGGGTGCGGGCGTGCGAAATTGTTGCAGCCGAAGCTGAGCCGAGGATCAGCGAGACAACATAGAGCGGAGATGCGATCACCCGCCTGACCCGAGTGCTGGTAGGCACAGGTGTGGGTAAGATATACGGATATATCGCGAAGCCGGGCTTTTTAGGTGATTCTGGCGGAGACGGAGTCCGCCAAATGCTATTGAAATAGCATCACTTTTTTCGCTTTCCTCCGATTTACCCCTAAATCTACCCCGGGCCACCGCGGAGCGTTGCTCGTGCTGGTGCCCATGCTTGACGACTATCCTGTCCCTGTTCTCCGGAGGCTGCGCCAAGCGATCGCGCTGCCGCTCTACACCGTCGCCCTGGTGCACACCGCCGCCGCGCTCGGCCGCCTGGCCGCGGTGGTCGCCGGCGACGACTGGCCGGGCTAGCCGTCGGACCAGGGGTGCGGCGGCGTAGGGCGAGGCCATTTTCCGGCCCCAAAGGAGCCGGCCTGAAACCAGCATCGACTATCGACGTACCCACAGTAAATGGGGGCGTTGATTGAAATCGCAGTAATCCTGCGTCTGTTTTGCGCGGGCATCTTTGTAGCTCATGCGGTGGACGCTTATCGCGCGCATTAAGGGCGAGCGACTTGGTGCCTCTGCACGAGGAAAGCCGCTGGCGAGTGCGGCCTCTGACGGCTGGAAGGAGGGGAACTGATCAATCCCGATCGCCGCATGGAAAGTCCCGGCGCGCCGGTACAGGCGCCGTCGTTACTCAATGCATCATCATCCAGATCACGACACCGACCACACCCAAAGATCCCACGAAGGTGAAGGCTACAAAGCAACGCTCGAAAATATCCATCTGATACATGGCGCTGAGCCAATCTATAGCTAGGCGGCCTCACGCGGCTTCGCGCTTGGCAGACTACGAAAAAGGTCGAGGAGGTGGTTAACACCCTCCGCCATTCCCGGACAAAACAAAAAAACTCGGTTCTCAAATCCCGCCGAGTGTTCCTTTAATAGAACACCCCTGTCCGAAAATGGAGTCCGGGATTCTACGGACAGAAGCGAGTTCCCTGAGTAATGCTGCTGCCGGCTGGGGAGCGGGGTTCATGATCCACAATAGCGATCGTCTGTGGCTCAATTTCGGTTGTATGGGCAGCGCTGCTGCTTGCGGCGCTGTTCGTTGGTTCGCTGTCCTTCGTTTCGAACTGATGAAAAAAGGCGCCGGCAGATGGGCGAGTCCGATGCCGAGACCTATTCGCGTGTCCTGACCGGGCCCACACCATTGCGCCAACCGAACCACTGCTTTACCGCCGGCCAATACCGCCTCTTTCCCCAGGTCGCTTGCTTCTTGGGAAAGCCGGAATCGCGCGAATGGTCGAGCACGTGGATCGCCGCATAGGCAAACTTCTCCGGCACTCCAAGGCGGCGGATAAATTCAGCGTCGGTCACGAACAGCGTCGGCTCGGCGAGCACGTAACGAACTGTGGAGCGCTTCTTGCGGATTGGCTGGTTCTCGTCCATTTCCACTCCACAAAAGAAAGCCCGGGGCCGAAGCCCCGCGCCCTTGTTTGTCACCGCCTCAGCCGTCGGGCGTGGGCCATCAACCTAGCCGGGTGGGGTGTCGACGAGAACGTCAGCCGCGGTGCGCATATCCTGGCTCATGGGAAGCTATCGAAGACGCTCGCCGAGACGGTCGGCGCGATCGCGGCGACGGTCGAGCCGGCGACAACGGAGAGAAAATCACGACGGGACGATCGCGCGGTGGGAACATTGTTCTTTCGAGTGTCATGGTGGTGCTCACTGGTTTGGCTTGTCACAGCCGTGCCTCGTGGCGGACGAGGCAGCCCGGGGGGTGACAACCTGCCAGTGAGACAGGTCGGACGCTTTGCAGCCTTGGACAGCACAATCCCCCCCCCGGCCTTGCTCATTCGATTCCGAATAGGCAATAAACGTCGGGTCGGAACCGCGCCGCCAAGCGCGTCCGGTACCATCGCGGTACTGCACTTATTCAGCCGCGATCGCTCGACGCCAATCGAGTGAGTTCCTGACCAAGGAATGCGGCCTATCACTGGTCCGGGTTCTCACACCCACGGACATGCAATCACTGATTTCGTTAAAAAACAATTCCCCTTCGCGGGGAATATCGGCGCGCGTAAACCATTAGTCAGTTTGTCGATGACCGTGCAGGGCCTCATCAAATGGAGATGCCTCCACCAGCTCTCTATTTGGCGGGCGTTTTTCTTGCCGGCGTTCTAGTTGGCTACGTCATCAGGGCCTTTATTTCCGCCAGACGTCGGGCGAGAGCTCGCCGGCGCACCCGGCGCCATGATTTCGAATGATCGTAACGACCCCAACGACGAGCCTCTCCGCGACTTTCCAGTTGCTCTCACCGTGAGGTTACGGAACACTCCGCCGCCTGGTCGAGCTCGGGCTGAGGGTGAAGAAATGACCGCCGCAAGTCGTGGCCGTCGATCGTGGAAAGATAGTCCCAAAGCGAAGAGGATTGCGGCGACAATCTCGTTATTGTTGATCGCCGGCTTGATCGCGATGCTCGCCGTCGCCTTTCTATTTACGCAGTAAACTTCCCTCTTGCTCTCGCCACAAGGTTGCGGAACACCTCCCTGCCTGTTGGGGAACTGGCTGTGGGGAAGTAATGAGCGAATGGCTGCGAGAAGTCTTACAACTTTTTCAAAGACTTTGGCGGCGTCATCGCAACAATCATCGCCTCGACGGTTGCGGCATGGATCAGCATTCGCCTGGGCCGCAATCAAGCTGCAATCGCACAATCCCAAGCGGACATTGCTGGCGACAAGCTCAAGTTTAATCTTTTCGAAATGCGGTATGGCATCAACGCGTCAGTTAAGCAGCTGATTGAGTGTGCGACCGGATCAAACCCCGATGCGCCTATCGACACCTCACGCGTCAGAAATCTATGCGTAAAACTCGACGAGTCGCGTTTCTTCTTCGATGCAGGCGTTATTGCTTTCATTAATGACGTTTGCGCTGCTCAGAAGCTTACTACAATCTGCGAAGCGAGCGATTGCGAATCCCGATGACACTCGGAATGTGAAGTTCACCGCCGCCGGCGCCGAGAGGTTCGCCTAATGGCGGCCAAGGGCTGATCTACTGGCTTCGATGGTCCGATCGCGCTGCCCCGCGGGCGCCAGCTCGTCACGCTCGAGGATGCCGGCAAATACATCACGAAGCTTCCAAAAGCCGAGCACGAGGCACCGGAATGGCAAGCAGGGCGGCCGCTGAAGCGCACCGCGCAATCTCAACGCCTAACTCATCCAACGGCCGGTCACGCGAATTCACCCCAGCTCAATTCAGCAGGCGCGGCAGGAGCGCTTGTCAGGTCCTCACTATCTATAATCTAAGGGAGACTGAATATAGGAGACCGAACATAAGATCATTGATCTTTGCGACCCTCGCAGCATCTACAATTCTGGCGGGCGGAGTTTCGCCGGCTGCGGCCTACGACTATGCCTATTGCCTTCAAGGACGAACGTGGGGATATCCCGGCAACTGCGAGTTTACGAGCTATCAGCAGTGCTTGGCTTCAGCGTCCGGCACCGGCGCATATTGCGGTATCAATCCGAGGGTGGCTTTCGCACAGCAAGGACGTCAACGCTATCAAGGACGTCAACGCTATTAAGACCGCCGGTGCGGGCGCGTGCGCAAGGAAGAACGCGCCGAGGCGCCCCGAAAGGGGATGGATTTTTAACGCGCCTTCCTCTTGGTCTTGGCTGTCTTGGCGGCAACCGGCGGCCCGGCGGCCTCCCTCGTCAGACGCTCGGCCTTGAGCCGCTCCCGGTTGGCAGAAAATGCCTTCTGTTCGATCTCGTGCTCAGTCATTGCCTTTTCGGCATCGAGTTTGCGAAATGTCTTACGCGCATCGCGCTCCGCTTTGCTGATCGGCTTAGGTGGTTCAAACTCGCCCGGTGTCTTTGTCATTTCTTCACCTTTCAACCCGAGCTCGACCAGGCAGCGGATGACTTAGCAAGCGACGGAAGCCTTGATCCTGGTCGCAACGTCGGGCGGGCCGACGATGCTTGCGCGGATCGGCGTGCTGCGCTGCGGGCGCTGAACCAGCATAGGAACCAAGTCGGCTGATGACGGTTGTAAGCCGAGTTGGGGTTCCTGGCAAAATGCTCAAAAACTTCACCTGGCGCTATATCGCTTTCTTCGTGATCGCGCTGCTCTATCGTGAGTTATCTGATGGTCTTGGGCGTGGTCATCGCCGTCGACCGGATGCTGTACGTCGGTTGGGACCGCGAGATAGACACGCCGATGGTCCGGCCCAATTAAATCTAGCGCGATGGAATTGTGTCGCCTGCACAACACTAGTCTGGTTTCTCCGATGGAACAGGAATTGTAACTCAGCCGGGGCGAGAATCACGCATAGGTTGAGTTGCGGGGCTGCGGTATCAGATCCCCATCAGCGCTACAGAACAGAGAGACCGCCTTCGGGCGGTCTTTTTGTTCTGTGGTTCCAGAATTAACCCGCCGCTCAGACATAAAGCTTAACAAGCGCGTCTCGTTGCGGTGCAGCGCAAAATTCTATCGTCTTCGAAGTCGTGCAGGATTAAATGTTGCCATGCGTACCGCACGATCAGGGGGTCGTCGCCGCTTTTTTGATTGGAGGCAGCGGCCCCGCCCAGCAAGTTTGACACCTCGGAACCAAACCTTTAGAGCAGCCGAGCGCACGTGCCCTGGGGTAGGTGGTTATTGGCACGGCGCCCGGCCGCCGGCCGCGCGGCCACTTTGATGAAAGCATCAGAAGCTTAAAGATGCGTGCCCGGAAGCGCCGATCCGATGCCGATTCCGCTGCCGCGCGGGCGCGCGTCCATGCCTCGCCAACCCGTTTACTGAAAGTTATCATTTAAAGAGCACTGTATCGCCCTTTAGTTTGAGTTGTGGACTGATTACAGCCTGGTCTTGCAAATCCGCGTTAGGTAAATGCGAGCAGCGGCAGCCGCCGTTTCGATTTTTTTGAAGATCGGATTGCACATTGGCCTACGGCGACAGACATAACGAGCGCGTCAGCTTCGATCGCGGCATCCCGGTTTGGATGATGGGAATTGATGGAACCTGGCGCCGCGACTGCGTGATGCTAGACGTCTCACAGACGGGTGCACGGTTGCGCATCGAAGGCTCGCTGCAAGGATTAAACCTCAAGGAGTTTTTCTTACTTCTGTCGTCGACGGGCCTCGTCTATCGCCGCTGTGAACTGGTACGCGTTGACGGTGATGAGGTCGGCATCGTGTTTCTGGAGCAAGGCAAGTACGCAAAGAGGAAACGTTCAAAGCCGCGGTCTGCCATCGTTGAATGAAAACCATTCCAGATTCCAGCCGAAACATGATTGCCGCGAAATCCTACAGCACACCGCAATGGTCGCGACGTCGGGCAGGCCGTCGATGCTTGCACGGATATGCGTGATGCGCGCACTAAACCGTCACGGCCATCGCGTGCTCGAACCGTCGGGCAAAAAGCATCATTGGGGACGCCGCAAGCTCGCGCGCGACCGATGACACTCTCTACCTACGTGATCTGCCAACAGCAGTGCCTTCGCGGGAATCGCCGCGTCTAACCGGGCCGGGAATCCCTATACGGGTTGTCGTGCCGTCGGTCTCCGTGGCATAGGGAGTGCAAGGTACTGCCTTGACCGTTTTTGTTGAGCCGTCAGGCGTCGCAACGTCCAAGCCTGGGCCGCTGTCCACCTGTGGCAGCGGACCCTTAGAGCATGGGGTTGGCGCTGTACCGGCGGGCGCATATGCTCCGGTGTAACCCTTAGGTGAACCGTTGCCATGCGATAGAGCGGCATTTCGGCTGCGTCGTCGTCCTGGTGCATCACGTCGGCAGGAATGCAGATCGCGGCCCCCTTCGCAGAGTTGGCCGATAGAAGTTTCAGGAACCTGGGCGAGCTCGGCGAGGCGGCGGACATCGCTTTCCGAGATGGCCGGCGCGATTGAGTTTTCGTCTGTCATGCTCGCGGCCCTCAATTCGCTGTTGCGATCGGCGCGAACGTCAGCACATCTGCGGACCGGGTCGGGTCGCTCGTGGCGAACGTGGCCCAATCGTCCATCATTTGCTTGCGCAGTTCAAAGAACGTCGTCCGCCGATAGGCCGCGACCACGGCATCGGGCACGGTATGGGCAAGCGCTGCCTCGGCGACAGCATCCTGGTATCCGCGGTCGGCGGCCCAATCCCTGAACGTCGACCGGAAGCCGTGCGAGGTGATGTCGTGGCGCTCCATGCGGCGCAGCAGGACCAGCAAAGCCATATTGCTCAGCGAGCGGCCACTGGATTGTCCGAAGAAAACGTAGTTTCCGCCGTTGGTGATCTTGCTCATTCGTTCCAGCACGGCAACCGCCGGCGCGCTCAACGGTACCTGATGCTCCCTGCCGTTCTTCATGCGCTCGTCCGGAATCGTCCAAACAGATTTCCGGAGATCTAGTTCATCCCATGTCGCGCCGAGCACTTCGCCGGTGCGCGCAGCGGTCAGGATGAGGAATTCCAGTGCGGAGGCGGCGATGCCCTCCCGCTTGTGCAGCTCGATCACAAAGGCCGGCAGGTCTGCATAGGGTAGCGCGGCATGGTTCTCGACCGAGCGCACCTTCGACGTCTTGGGTAACAGCTTGTCGAGATGGCCTTTCCAGGTCGCCGGGTTCTCACCCTTAAATTCGCCGCGGGCCTTGGCGGCCGCGATTACCGATTCGATGCGACCGCGTACGCGGCTTGCCGTCTCCGGCTTCGTCGACCAGATCGGCTCGAGCACTTTCATCAGCAGCGCGGTGTCGATCGCCTGGACGGGCAGGGCGCCGATCGTCGGATAGGCGTAAGCCTTGAGTGTCGCCTCCCATTGCGAGGCGTGCTTGATGTTCTTCCAGCCGGATCGGTTGGCCGCGATGTAGCGGGTGGCGGCGTCCTTGAAGGTCACGGCCTTCGCCTTTTCGGCCGTACGCTCGGCGGTCTCGGTTTTGCGGTGTTCGATCGGGTCGACGCCAAGCTTGACCAGCTTCCGATATCGGTCCCGCATGTCGCGGGCGTCGGCGAGATCAAAGTCAAATGCCGAGCCCAGCCCCATCTCCCGGGCCCGCTTTTGCATCGAATATTTGAGGATCCACGATTTCGAGGATTGATTGCGGACCTGGAGATAAAGGCCGCGGCCGTCGAGGTAGTCACCGGGCTTCTTGAGCGACTTCACCTTGGTGGCGCTGAGCAAATCGATCTTGGCCACGACGCTTCCCTGTTGCTACCCCTAATTACACCGTGGCAAGTGTGGCCCAACAGGGCGCATTGGGGCTTGTGGGTTATAACTGGTTTTATTGGGGAAGTTGGCTTAGTCTGGCGGCGTGTGGCCGGGGCAACTGGCGGAGACGGAGGGATTCGAACCCTCGATAGGGCTTTACAACCCTATAACGGTTTAGCAAACCGCCGCCTTCAGCCACTCGGCCACGTCTCCGGTAGGGCCGATATGCCTGACACGGCGGTGAGCCGCAAGCGGCAGATTCTCGGCCGCCGTGCTTTTATGACCAGCCATAATCCGGCGGGAGCATGATCGGGAACCTAACGGCCGCATTAGCAGGAAGTGGAGACCAGCTTTCCGAGTTGGATTG
Organism: uncultured Alphaproteobacteria bacterium; assembly: GCA_963822795.1. Lineage (GTDB taxonomy): Bacteria > Pseudomonadota > Alphaproteobacteria > Rhizobiales > Xanthobacteraceae > Bradyrhizobium. The sequence goes on along the minus strand of CAWGJM010000046.1, from coordinate 283,816 downwards.
GATGCCTGGCGGTGCTAGCGAAACCAGAATCCCGACATCGTCGTGTAAGTGCCGGTGGAAGCGCGGTGGCCCATCGCGCGTCTTCATTCGCCCGCGTCGATGCGTCACAAATATGTTTCGACATGTCGATGCAATCACAGGGGTGGCAAAATCGGAATCGGTTCAGGCCGATCGTTTCGAATTCATTTGATGCCCGGAAAATAAGGACTTCCGTCATGTTCTGCTCGATGCGCGGAGCCGGCGCATCGTGCTTTGCGATGCCGCGATCCATGGCCGAATCCGAAGCAGGACACGCTTCGACGATTCGTCGTCGCCGAACTGCCGTCACGCCAATCCTTCTGCGTGCCATTCGATTCGAGCGCTCCACCGCACCGGGAAAACCCTGGATCGGTCGCCGATGAGAATCCGAGGTCAAATACGACCAATGGGAAACCGCGAATAAAAACAATAACTTGCGATTACGTCTTGATCACGGCTGCGTGTTATTTGCCAAAAACGCGCTGCAGCAGCCTCATCTGCGCGGTTCCTTTATTGCGGGTGTGTCCGAAGGCGCGAAGCGACTAAGCGGTGGTTAGAGGGAAGATGGTTAAGAACCTAATCCTCGGCTCAGCGGCGGGTTTGCTCGCCATGAGTGGGCACAGGCAGCCGATCTTCCCGTAAAGGCCAAGGTGGTCGAATACGTGAGGATCTGCTCCCCGTATGGTGCCGGATTCTTCTACATTCCGGGCACCGACACCCGCATCAAGCTGGGTGGTTATCTGCGCGTTGATACGACGTTCAACGGCTCCAATGTCTATGAGGCTCCGGCATGGTCCGGTGACGCGGGTCAAGGCAACCGGTTCATCGACCAGATCATCGGCCGTTCCCGTTTGGCACTGACTGTTGATACCCCCACTGCCACTGAATATGGCGTCGTCCGTACCTTCGGTCAGGCCAACTTCCAGTTCAACGACTTCATCACGCAGAACGGCGCAGCGCTCGGTTCGACTGGCCGGCCTCAGCGGCAGTGTGCTCGATAGTCCGGGGCGGCGGCTATGTCGCAGTCGAAATGGCGTTCATCCGGTTTCACCTTCGGTAAGTCGGTGTCCGCCTATGCCACGCCTTGGCATGGTTATCCGCGCAACAACACCTCCAACCTGATCGGCGGCCACGATACGGTCACCGGCGTGAACAACATCCAGTATACCGCGCAGTTCGGCAACGGCGTGTCGGGCGCCATCGGCCTCGATGATCCGACCGTGTTCAACCGCACCTGGCTGTACAGCCTGTCCACGGGTATTGGTGCCGGCGGCTTCGGCACCACCGCTTATAGCGGTTTCGTCGCGCCGGACCTCGTCGCCAACGTCCGTGTCGACCAGGTTTGGGCTCTATTCCAGTTGTCGGGCGCGTTGCACGACGTAGATGGGACCTGCAACACGCTTGGCACCGGCAACGTACTAACGACCGCTTCGGTCCCGTCGGATCATCCCGACTCGAAGCTAGGCGGTTCGGCGATGGCTGCGTTGCAGATCAATAACATCCCGACCGGTGCCGGGCGTAAAGATCGTGCGTCAGGCATCATTTCAAGATCTTCTATAGGGTTGATACAATCGATCTCATCCGCATCCGACATGCGGCGCGACGACCATTTGCAAAATGGTAGTGTAATGGGTTTGGCCGTGACGCAAAATCTTTACGAAATCTATTCCACCGCGCCGCGGTGCAGGTCGGCCTCGATCTGCAGCCGCGTCCCGCCGCCGAACCGGGCGCGATAGACCTGCAGGTTCTCCATCACCCGCTGCACGTAATTGCGGGTCTCCGAGAACGGAATGAGCTCGACCCAGTCGACCGCGTCGACCTTGGGATCGCGCGGATCGCCGTAGCGGTCGATCCATTTCTTGACGCTGCCGCGGCCGGCATTATAGGCCGCAAACGTCATGATGTAGGAGCCGCGATAGTCCTCGAGCAGCCCGCCGAGCTCGGCCGCGCCGAGCGTGACGTTGTAGGTCGCATCGGTTTTCATCCGCGCCAGATCGAAGCCGACGCCGGCGCGCTTGCAGACATAGTGGCCCGCATCCGGCGTCACCTGCATCAGGCCATAAGCCTGGGCCGCGGAGACGTCGCGTGGGTTGAACGCGCTTTCCTGCCGCGCGATCGAGAAGATGACGCTGCGCTCGACCTCGGGACCGATCGCCTGGTAGGACGGAATTCCCGTTACCGGATACGCGTAGAAATCGAACGGCAGCCCGCGATTGAGCGCGGCCTTGCCGACCAGCAGCATGCCGCGGGCGTCGCTATGACGCGAGGCGAGCTCGCCAAGCCCCACCAGCGCTTCGGGATCGCCGTTCTCGCCCATGTCGGCGAGGATGGGCACGGCGATTTCGCCTTCGTCCAGATCGTAGAGCACTTGCACGGCGCGGACGATCTCCAGCCGTTCGGCGCCGCGGCCGGTCGGCGCGGCATTGAGCGCGATTTGCGGCAGTCCGAGCTTTGCGCGCGCCAGTTGACCGTAATAGCTGGTCGATTGCTCCGCCGCCGCGCTATAGGCGGCGCGCGCCTCCTGCGAGCGTCCGGCTGCCTCCAGCGCACGGCCTTGCCAATAGCCGGCGCGCGCCAGCGTCGTCGGGTTGACACTGCCGACGCCGATCCGCGCGAAATGCTGCATCGCCGCCTGCGGGTCGTTGAGGAAGCGCAGCGCGATCCAACCGGCGGTGAATTCCTGCTCGGTCTTGTAGATGTCGCGCGTCGGCAGCGCGGCGTCGCGTGCGATCAGGTACGCGGTGCGGTGTTCGTTGAGGTCGATCATCTTGCGCGCTACCAGCCGACGCTCGATCCACCATTCGTCCGGATTGTAGAGCCGGGCAGGGTCCCTCGGCGCGCTCAGCATCAGCTGGCCGGCCTCCGCGAATTTCTCCTCGCGGCGGAGCAACTGGATCTTGCTGAAGATATAGCCGGGATCGCTGTGCAGCTCGTGCGGAACGGCTTCGAGCAATTGCCTGGTATTGGGCGCCTTCTTGTAGGACGCGATGCGCGCCTTGGCGAGGGCGACGTAGCCTGCGCCGAGCCGTTTCGCCGCGCGCAACGCCGCCTCGTGCTCGCTGCCGTAGAGCAGCGTGTCCATCCGCGCCTCGTGATCGGCCGGCGTCACGAGCGCGCCGAACAGGTCGAGCGCGGTGCTCTCGGTGTCCTCCGACATCGGATCGTTGCGCCAGGCTTCGCGCACCAGCCGCTCGGCATTGGCACGGTCGCCGCGCGCGAGCATGACCCGCGCCAGCGAAAATCGGCCCTTCGCCGACACCGGCAATTCGTTCTCGAACCACGACCACACGACGCCGTCTTCGCGATGGTCGTCCCACATCGCCGCTTCCAGCCGCCGGCGCAGGAAGGTCTGCGACGGCCAGCTCGGATTGGCCGCGATGAACGCGCGGTAGCGTTCGACCGAGGCGCCGTTGTCATCGCTGCGCAGGATGATCCATTCCGCAAGCTTCTTTGCGACCGGATCCGTGATCGCGGATTCGGCCTGGGTCGCATCCGCCGGATTGTGCTTGCGGATGAGCTCGATGACGTTCTCGAGCGCATCCATGTCGGCGCGCGACGTCGAGGATGTCGCGGCGACCGCGGCGGGCGTCACCGGCTTGCGCGGCGGAGGCAGGGCCGCGCGCTGGCGCGTCGCGGGCGCGGCCGCTGTCGGGACCGGCGCCGCGGCCTTGGTCCTATCCTTGGTCCTGTCCTTGGCAGCATCCTTGGCCGTCGCAGTGGACGCCGTGGTCGCTGGCGTCGTTTTCGGCGCCACGCCGCGCGCGATCGGCCGCGGCTTCGGCAGCGGAGTTTTTGATTTTGCCGGGTGAGTCTCCGCCAGCGCCGAAAATGTCAGGCTCGTCGCCAACACTGCCGTCAAGACGGTGCTGATAGCCGTCGATCGCAGGAGGGGGGCGCGGGCAATAGCTGACACGGCATTCCTTCGCGGCGAATCACTTAAATCGCTTCAGGGTTAGCTGGAAAAGGCCTAAAAAATAGCAAATGCGTCCGGAACTGCCGACCCCTCTGCGCCCGCACCGCGGCAAAATCGCGGCTAAAAACGCTTGGGGTCCGGCCGGGATCGGGCCTTTCGCCGCACCGTCAGACCCGGTATGAATTGGCCGTTCAGCCAACGACAAAATCGCCAGCCGCGCGTTCGGAGGAGTTCCATGGCAGCCAAGACGAATTTCCGGGGTTCCTTCACCGCCTTGGTCACGCCATTCAAGAACGGCTCGTTGGACGAGGCGGCTTTCCGCGGGCTGGTGAGCTGGCAGATCGCCGAGGGAACCCACGGCCTAGTACCGGTCGGGACAACCGGCGAAAGCCCGACCTTAAGCCATGACGAACACAAGCGCGTGGTGGAATGGTGCATCGACGAGGCCAAGAATCAGCCCAAGAGCCGCGTTCCCGTCATTGCGGGTGCTGGCTCCAATTCGACCCGGGAAGCGATCGAGCTTGCCGAGCACGCCGAGAAGGCGGGCGCGGACGCCGTCCTGGTGGTAACGCCATACTACAACAAGCCGACCCAGGAAGGCATGTACCAGCACTTCAAGGCGATCAACGATGCGATCACAATTCCGATCATCATCTACAATATCCCGCCGCGCTCGGTGATCGATATGTCGGTCGACACCATGAAGCGGCTGTTCGAACTGAAGAACATCGCCGGCGTCAAGGACGCGACCGCGAGCATGGTGCGGGTGTCGCAGCAGCGCGCCGCGATGGGCGAGGATTTTAATCAGCTCTCGGGCGAAGACGCGACCGTGCTCGGCTACATGGCGCATGGCGGCCACGGCTGCATCTCGGTGACATCGAACGTGGCCCCGCGGCTGTGCTCGGAATTCCACGTCGCTTGGCAGAAGGGCGATGTGGCGACCGCGCTGAAGCTGCATGACAAGCTGATGCCGCTGCACACCAATCTCTTCATCGAAAGCAATCCGGCGCCCGTCAAATACGCGCTCTCGCTGCTCGGCAAGATCCAGGAACGGCTGCGGCTGCCGATGGTTCCCGTGACTGAGCCCACCCGCGTCGCGGTGCGCAGCGCCATGGTACATGCCGGCCTGATCAACTGAGCTCGCAAGGTGCGCGGATGAGGACGAGCCGATGCTGAAGGAATTCCGCGATTTCGCCATGAAGGGCAATGTCGTCGACCTCGCGGTCGGCGTCATCATCGGCGCGGCCTTCGGCGGCATTGTCACATCGCTGGTCGGCGACATCATCATGCCGATCATCGGCGCGGTCACCGGCGGGCTCGACTTCTCGAACTACTTCACGCCGCTGTCGAAAGCCGTCACCGCCGGCAACCTGGTGGATGCCAAGAAGCAGGGTGCGGTCTTGGCCTGGGGCAGTTTTCTGACGCTGACCCTGAATTTCTTCATCATCGCTTTCGTGCTGTTCATCGTGATTCGCGCCATCAACCAGTTCAAGCGCCACGAGGAAGCAGCTCCTGCCGCGCCGCCGAAGCCGACGCGGGAAGAGGAATTATTGACCGAGATCCGCGATCTCCTGAAGAAGGCTTGACGTGGCCGAGAAGAACGAGCGCCCGATCAAGGTTGTCGCCGAAAACCGCAAGGCCCGGTTCAACTATGCGATCGAGGACACGGTGGAGGCGGGCATCTCGCTGACCGGTACCGAAGTCAAATCGATCCGCAGCGGCAAGACCACCATCGCGGAATCCTACGCGGATTCCAAAGATGGCGAGATTTGGCTGATCAACGCCAATATTCCCGAATATCTGCAGGCCAACCGCTTCAACCACGAGCCGAAGCGGCCGCGCAAGCTGTTGCTGCACCGGAAGCAGATCAACAAATTGCTGGGCGCGGTCGATCGCGAAGGCATGACGCTGATCCCGCTGAAACTCTACTTCAACGAACGCGGCCGCGCGAAACTTCTGCTCGCGGTCGCCAAGGGCAAGAAGCTGCACGACAAGCGCGAGAGCGAGAAGAAGCGCGATTGGGGCAGGGAGAAGGGCCGCCTGATGCGGGCGCGGGGATAGGAATTGCCTCATACCTATTCGTCGTTGCGAGCGCAACGAAGCAATCTATCCCACCGCGGCAAGAAAGAATGGATTGCGTCGTCGCGAGTGCTCCTCGCAATGACGACCGATGGAGAATTGTACGATGAACCAGAAAAGCCTGCTTGAAGTGGACTGGAGCAAGATTCCGGCACCGGCCGACGATGGCGGGGCGGCGCATCTTGAGGGAATGACGATCCCAGAGGTCAGCCTGCTTGCGACCGACGATACCTCGGTCACGTTGGCCGCATTGCCCGGGCGCACCGTCGTGTTCGCCTATCCGCGGACCGGCGAGCCCGGCAAGATCGCGCTGGTCGACGACTGGGACATGATCCCGGGCGCGCGCGGCTGCACGCCGCAAACCTGCGCCTTCCGCGACCTGTTCGCCGAACTGAAGGCCGCGGGAGCCGCGCAGGTGTTCGGCCTGTCGACGCAGAGCAACGCCTACCAGACCGAGATGGCCTCGCGGCTGCATCTGCCGTTTCCGGTTCTGTCCGATGAGAAGCTTGCACTGACGCGCGCGCTTAAGCTACCGACCATGGAAGTGGTGGGACTGACGCTGATTAAGCGGCTGGCGCTGATCGTCGACAATGGGCACATCACCCACGTGTTCTATCCGGTGTTTCCGCCGGATAGGAACGCGGGCGACGTGCTGGCGTGGCTGAAGGAAAATCCGGTTTGACGGGTGAGCAAAAGCGCACTTGCGCCGTGCCCACCATCTTTCACAATTGTCAGTGATGGTGAGCACGCGTTCCGCTTTGCCCACCCTGCGACACGGCTTACTCCAAATCCGCCTTCACCTTCGCAAACACCTTGCGAAACATCTCCGGCGTCAGTACGCCGGTGTTGGTGTTGTAGCGCGAGCAGTGATAGCTGTCGTATAGCTTGAGGTGGCCGGCCTGATGCATGGCGCCGTGGGCAAAGGGTGCTGCCGAACTGCGCAGCTTCAGCATCTTCACCACGGAGTCATGCGCGACGCGGCCAAGCGCGACAACCGCGCGCAGGCGCGGCATGGCCTCGAGGGTGGCCGCGAGAAATGGCCGGCAGCTATTGATCTCCGCCGGCAAGGGCTTGTTCTGCGGCGGCACGCAACGCACCGCGTTGCTGATTCGGCAATCGACCAGGCTGAGGCCGTCGTCCGGCCGTGCCTGATAGCTGCCCTTGGCAAACCCGTAGTCGAGCAGCGTCGCATACAGCAGATCGCCGGCGTAATCGCCGGTAAAGGGACGCCCGGTTCGGTTGGCACCCTGCATGCCCGGGGCCAGCCCAACGATCAACAACCGCGCGCTGGCATCGCCGAAGGAGGGAACCGGCGAATTGAACCAGTCAGGTTGTTTTGCCCGCGCCTGCCCGCGGAACTCTGCAAGCCGCGGGCAAAGCGGACAATCGCGATCGGGATCGGTGCGTGGCGGAGCGATAGCCGCCCGATCCTCAATCGTCGAAATCGTCGTCATCGGCCCCTCGTGGCGCCATCGTGGTCGCGCGCTGCAGGAACTGCGGCGCGTGATGACGCGGCTCTCGGGGGGCCGGGCGTTCGGACGGATCGCGGCCGAGCTTGGACTGCAGCTCGACCAGGTCGGTGAACACGTCGGCCTGGCGGCGTAGCTCGTCGGCGATCATCGGCGGCTGGCTTGAAATCGTCGAGATCACGGTCACCCGGACGCCGCGGCGCTGCACCGCTTCGACCAGCGAACGGAAGTCGCCGTCACCGGAAAACAGCACCATCTGGTCGATATGCTCGGCGAGCTCCATGGCATCGACCGCGAGCTCGATATCCATATTGCCTTTGACCTTACGCCGCCCGCTGGCGTCGATGAATTCCTTGGTCGCCTTGGTGACGACGGTGTAGCCGTTGTAGTCGAGCCAGTCGATCAGGGGACGGATCGACGAGTATTCCTGATCTTCGATAATCGCCGTGTAGTAGAATGCGCGTAGCAGCGTGCCGCGGCTCTGAAACTCTTTCAGGAGGCGCTTGTAGTCGATGTCAAAGCCCAGCGTCTTGGCCGTCGCATAAAGGTTGGCGCCGTCAATGAAGAGGGCGATCTTGTTGGAAGGTGATGACATTCAGTCTCTCGCGTTGTTGGTAACCGCTTTTTGGCACGGCGGCAGCGGACCGCGCATTTCAAATTGCTGCCATCGCCCGGCGGGTCGGTCTTGTCAGACACTACCGCAAATTGGGTAAGGTCGGGCAACAAAGCTGTCAGTATAACAAGTCAATGAAGCGTTTTCTTGTCCAAGGCCGCCACCCGCGGCTTTCGGACGCTCCGGCCGGCTACGGCCCCGGTCGGAGTTAGCAGAGCATATCGGGAAGGCCAAATGACAAATTAGTCTTGCGAAAAGCCATGGCCCACTATAACTAGCCCGCATATTCAGCAGATCAAGCCGTTAAAACAACCCCAAAAACGGAGCGACAGTCGATGGCGCGTGTCACCGTGGAAGATTGCATTGATAAGGTCGACAATCGGTTCGACCTGGTCCTGCTGGCAGCACACCGCGCCCGCATGATTTCGTCCGGTTCACAACTTACGATTGATCGCGACAATGACAAGAATCCGGTCGTTTCGCTGCGCGAGATCGCCGAATTGACCATTTCCCCGGAGGATTTGCGCGAGGAGCTGGTGCATTCGCTGCAGAAATTCGTTGAGGTCGACGAACCCGAACCGGATACCGTGCCCTTGATCGGCTCGGCCGGGGCCAGCGTCGATGCCGACGATACCGAGGTCGCGGTCGAGCGGATGACCGAGGAGGAACTCCTCAAGGGCCTCGAGGGCTTGGCGCCGCCCGAAGAACAGCCCGAAGAGGACGAGTAAAAGCCTCCTTACTGAGGGCCTAGCGGCCCGGAAAACCCGTTAATTTACCAAGGGCTCGGACAAACGTCCGGGCCTTTGCTTTTACCGGTGATTTCATGGTTACCTTACGCCTCTCGCAAGCGCGGAAGCGTTGAGTCTGGGCTGTCCTCGATTTGATCGGCGGACGGTCGGATTGGCGTTACACTCCGCCTGGAAGCGATGCCGACCCGCCCAGGTCCCAACCGAAGGCAGCGATTCGATGGCGTATTGGCGCCACAGACCACCCCAGATGCAGGCCGCGACCGAGCAGGTCGCCGTGGCGCCGGCTGCTCCGCCTGTGCCGGTGCCGGGCAAGACCGCCAAGGTGTCGCGGTCGCGGATGATGCGACAATACGACCTGGTCGAACGCGTCCGCTCCTATAACCCCGACACCAACGAAGACCTGCTCAACCGCGCCTATGTCTACGCCATGAAGGCGCATGGCTCGCAGACCCGGGCTTCTGGCGATCCCTATTTCTCGCATCCGCTCGAAGTGGCCGCGATCCTCACCGACCTGAAGCTCGACGATGCCACCATCGTTGCCGCCCTCCTGCACGACACCATCGAGGATACCGAGGCGACACGGGCCGAGATCGACCAGATTTTCGGGCCGGAGATCGGCGCGCTGGTCGAGGGCCTCACCAAGCTGAAGCGGCTGGAGCTGGTGTCGCGCGAGGCCAAGCAGGCCGAGAACCTGCGCAAGCTTTTGCTTGCGATTGCCGACGACGTCCGTGTGCTCCTGATCAAGCTCGCCGACCGCCTGCACAACATGCGCACCCTGGAATTCGTGCCGCCGGCATCGCGCCAGCGCATCGCCGAGGAGACGCTCGACATCTACGCGCCGCTCGCGGGGCGCATGGGCATGCAGGAGATGCGGGAGGAGCTTGAGGATCTTGCCTTCCGCACCCTCGATCCGGGCGCCTATGCGGTGGTGACGCAGCGGCTCGACGCGCAGGCCGAGCGCAACCGCAATTTGATCAGCGAGATCGAAAGCCAGCTCTCCAAGAACCTCAAGAAGAACGGACTGACGGCGCATGTCTACGGCCGGCGCAAGCAGCCGTTTTCGATCTGGACCAAGATGGAGCGCAAATCGGTCGGTTTCGAGCAATTGTCCGACGTCTTCGGATTCCGCATCGTGATGAGCGACGTGGAATCGTGCTATCGCACGCTCGGCGTCGTGCACACCACCTGGCCGGTGGTGCCCGGCCGCTTCAAGGATTACATCTCGACGCCGAAGCAGAACGATTATCGATCGATCCACACCACCGTGATCGGCCCCGGCAACCAGCGCGTCGAATTGCAGATCCGTACCGAGGAGATGGACCAGATCGCGGAGTTCGGCATCGCCGCGCACGTTTTCTACAAGGAAGGCGTGGGCTCGCCGACCGAGCTCTTGAAGCGCGAATCCAACGCCTTCGCCTGGCTGCGCCGCACCGTCGGGATCTTGTCGGAAAGCGCCAATCCGGAAGAGTTCCTCGAACACACCAAGCTCGAACTGTTTCACGACCAGGTGTTCTGCTTTACGCCGAAGGGCAAGCTGATCGCGCTGCCGCGCAAGGCCAATGTGATCGACTTCGCCTATGCGGTGCACACCGATGTCGGCAACAGCGCGGTCGGTTGCAAGATCAACGGCAAGTTCGCTCCCTTGTCGTCCGAACTGCAGAACGGCGACGAGGTGGAGGTCTTGACCTCCGAGGCGCAGTCGGCGCCGCCCTCGGCCTGGGAGTCGCTCGCCGTCACCGGCAAGGCGCGCGCGGCGATCAGGCGTGCGACGCGCACGGCGGTGCGCGATCAGTATGCCGGGCTCGGCCGGCGCATCGTCGAGCGCCTGTTCGACCGCGCCAAGATCGAATATGCCGACGACAAGCTCAAGGGCGCACTGCCGCGGCTGGCGCGCGCCTCGATCGAGGACGTGATGGCCGCGGTCGGGCGCAGCGAGATGAAGGCATCCGACGTCGCCCGCGCGATGTATCCCGACTACAAGGAAGAGCGGGTCGCCCGCTACGGCGCCAAGAAGAGCCTGGCCGACAAGCTCAAGTTGAAATCGCCGCCCGATCCCTCGCGCAGCCGGTCGGCGATCCCGATCCGCGGCATCAATTCCGACCTGCCGGTCAAGTTCGCGCCGAACGGCGGCGCGGTGCCGGGCGACCGTATCGTCGGCATTGTCACCCCGGGCGAGGGGATCACGATCTATCCGATCCAGTCGCCGGTCCTGAAGGATTTCGAGGAAGAGCCGGAGCGCTGGCTCGACGTGCGCTGGGACGTCGACGAGACCACGCCGCGGCGCTTTCCCGCGCGAATCATGGTCGACAATGTCAACGAGCCCGGCAGCCTCGCCCAGGTCGCAACCGTGATCGCCGAGCATGACGGCAATATCGACAATATCAGCATGTCCAGGCGCTCGCCGGATTTCACCGAGCTGACCATCGATCTCGAGGTCTATGACCTCAAGCACCTCAGCGCTATCATCGCCCAGTTGCGCGCCAAGGCCGTCGTCGCACGGGTCGAGCGCGTCAATGGGTAGGTTGGATTCGCCCACGCTCCTCATGGTGAGGAGGCGCCCTTGCGCCGTCACCGGACGATGCTTCGCATCGCTTGGAGAACCACTAGGCCACATAGCGGCCACATCCTTCGAGACGCTGCGAAGACGCCGCTACTCAGGATGAGGAAGTTCCGATAAGTGCTTGTCTCTTGAAGTTTTCTGGCGAGTCCCAATGTCCAAACCACCCCCGCTGCGCCTCGGAGTCAATGTCGACCACGTCGCGACCCTGCGTAATGCGCGGGGAGGCGCCAGGCCCGATCCGGTCCGCGCCGCACTATTGGCGATCGAGGCGGGTGCGGACGGCATCACCGCGCATTTGCGCGAGGACCGGCGGCACATCCGCGACGAGGACATGGCCCGGTTCAGGAGCGAAATCTCAAAGCCCTTGAATTTCGAGATGGCGGCGACCGAGGACATGCTGCGGATATCGCTGGCCACAAGACCCCATGCGGTATGCCTGGTGCCGGAGCGGCGGGAGGAACTGACCACCGAGGGCGGCCTCGACGTGGTTGGCCAGCACAACGTGCTCGCCCCCTTCATCGCCAAATTGAGCGATGCCGGCATCCGGGTATCGCTGTTCATCGCCGCCGACCCGCGCCAGATCGAGATGGCCGCGAAACTGCGCGCGCCCGTGATCGAGATCCATACCGGCGCCTGGTGCGACGCCGTAGTTGACGGGCATACGGCGAAGGCGGACGCCGAATGGCGGCGGATCGTGGCGGGCGCAGCACTCGCCCGTTCGGCCGGCCTTGAGGTCCATGCCGGCCATGGGCTCGATTATGCGACCGCGGAAACCATCGCAGCGCTGCCCGAAATCGCCGAGCTCAATATCGGCTATTACATGATCGGGGAGGCGATCTTCGTAGGCCTTGCCGAGACCGTTCGCGCCATGCGGGCGGCGATGGACCGGGGCCGGAGCCGGGCATGATCATCGGCATCGGCTCCGACCTGATCGATATCCGCCGCGTCGCCAAGGTCATCGAGCGCCATGGCGACCGCTTTCTCGACCGCATCTTTACCGATGCCGAGCGCGCCAGGGCCGGCCGCCGCGCCAAAAGCGAGAAAATGGTGGTCGCAACCTATGCCAAGCGTTTCGCCGCCAAGGAGGCCTGCTCCAAGGCGCTCGGCACTGGGATCAGGCGTGGCGTCTGGTGGCGGGATATGGGGGTCGTCAACCTGCCGGGGGGACGGCCGACCATGCAATTGACGGGGGGGGCGCTCGCCCGCCTGCAGGCGCTGACGCCGGAAGGCTTCGAGGCGCGAATCGACCTCTCCATTACCGACGACTGGCCGTTGGCGCAGGCCTTTGTCATAATCTCGGCGGTGAGCCGGGGTTAACCCGGCACCAGCCGCGCTGATGCGTTCCGGTTCGGGGAAAACTAAAAATAGCATATCCGTCAATAGTTTATGAAGTTTTGATGCGGCCGTTTATTGCGCGGCTGCGGACAAACGTCTAAAAGCTAGCGCGGATATTTACTTCAGCCGGAGCGAATTCGGGTTTGCGCCGGGATTGGCTCTCACACTATCAAATTCAGGACCGATTCCTTTCCGACCGCGAAGCGAAGCGCTGTTCGCGTGAGGAAGATGTTCTGCCACCGCGCGGCGACCGCGACGGGAAATTGGGAAAGCGATGAGCGTGACATCCGGGACAAAATCTGACAGCGGCATAGGCGAGACCATCCGCGTCGTCATTCACGCTCTGCTGATCGCGCTGGTGATCCGCACCTTCCTGTTCCAGCCCTTCAACATTCCCTCCGGTTCGATGAAGGCGACGCTTCTGGTCGGCGACTATCTGTTCGTCTCGAAATATTCCTACGGTTACAGCCACTATTCGATACCGCTGTCGCCGCCTCTGTTTTCGGGGCGCATCTTCGGCTCGGAACCCAATCGCGGCGATGTCGTCGTGTTCCGCCTGCCCAAGGACGACACCACCGACTACATCAAGCGCGTGATCGGCCTGCCCGGCGACCGCATCCAGATGAAGGAGGGGCTGCTCTACATCAACGACGTGCCGGTACAGCGCGAGCGGCTGAGCGACTATATCGGCGAGGACCCCTGCGGGTCGGACGCAACCGCGCGGGTGAAGCGCTGGAAAGAGACCCTGCCGAACGGCGTCAGCTACGAGACGCTCGATTGCGTCGATAACGGCTTCTACGACAACACCAACGTCTACACCGTGCCTCCAGGCAATTTCTTCATGATGGGCGACAACCGCGACAATTCGACCGACAGCCGCGTCTTGTCCGCGGTCGGTTACGTGCCATCCGAAAATCTGGTCGGCCGCGCCCAGATGATCTTCTTCTCGATTGCCGAGGGCGAACATGCCTGGATGTTCTGGCGCTGGCCGGTCGCGGTGCGCTGGAATCGCCTGTTCAAAATCGTGCGATGAACGACGACACACTGGACATCCTGACGGCGGCGATATCGGGCGAAGCAAGCGCGGGGCCTGAGGTTGGTCGCACAGCCAAAGCGGCAAAGAAGAAGCGCGCCAAGTCCGGCGTCAAGACGGCGGGCAAGGCCGCGACCGTCGAGCACGCCGCGATCGAGGCGCGGATCGGGCACAAATTCGCGGATCCCAACCTGCTGACCACGGCGATCACCCATGTGTCGGCGCTGAAACCCCAGCGCAAGCGCGGCGACAGCTACCAGCGCCTGGAGTTCCTCGGCGATCACGTGCTCGGACTGATCGTGTCCGACATGCTGTATCGGGCGTTCCCGAACGCGGATGAAGGCGAAATGTCGAAGCGGCTCGCCGATCTCGTGCGCAAGGAAAGCTGCGCCGACGTCGCCAAGTCGCTCGGGCTGACCGACGACATCAAGCTCGGCGCGGTCGGCGCCGGCGCCGGCGCCCGCCTGCGCAAGTCGGTGCTCGGCGACATCTGCGAGGCCGTGATCGGCGCGATCTTTCTCGACGGCGGCTATGCCGCTGCTGCGGCGTTCGTCGAGCGCAACTGGACCGAGCGGATGCGCAAGCCGCGGCAGCCGCTGCGCGACCCGAAGACGGTGCTGCAGGAGTGGGCGCAGGGCAAGGGACTGCCGACGCCGGTTTACCGCGAGGTCGAGCGCACCGGGCCGCATCACGATCCGCAGTTCCGTGTCGCCGTGGATTTGCCAGGGCTCGCGCCGGCCGAAGGCGTCGGCGGCAGCAAGCGTGCCGCGGAGAAGGTTGCGGCGTCGGTGATGATCGCGCGCGAAGGCGTCGGCGGCGGCAGCAATGACGGATGAGCGCAGCACGGAGGCCATCGCGGCCGCGACGCGCTGCGGCTTCGTCGCGCTGATCGGCGCCCCCAATGTCGGCAAGTCGACACTGGTCAACGCGCTGGTCGGCTCCAAGGTCACCATCGTCTCGCGCAAGGTACAGACGACGCGCGCGCTGATCCGCGGCATCGTGATCGAGAACAACGCGCAGATCATTCTGGTCGACACGCCCGGGATATTCTTGCCGAAGCGTCGGCTCGACCGCGCCATGGTGTCGACGGCGTGGAGCGGCGCCCATGACGCCGATCTCGTTTGCGTGCTGCTCGATGCCAAGGCCGGGATCGACGACGAAGCCGACGCGATCCTGACCAAGGTTGCAAGCGTCGATCACGAGAAAATCCTGGTGCTGAACAAGATCGACCTGGTGCCGCGCGAAAAGCTGTTGGCGCTGGCGAAGGCAGCCAACGATCGGCTGGCTTTCGCAGGGACCTTCATGGTTTCCGCGCTATCCAGCGACGGCGTCGACGACCTGCGCCGCACGCTCGGCGAAGTGGTGCCGGCGGGGCCGTTTCTCTACCCCGAGGACCAGATGTCGGATGCGCCGATGCGGCATCTGGCGGCCGAAATCACCCGGGAAAAGATTTATCAGAAGCTGCACCAGGAATTGCCCTATCAATCCACCGTCGAGACCGACACCTGGACCGAGCGCAAGGACAAGTCCGTTCGCATCGAGCAGACGATCTTTGTCGAGCGCGAAAGCCAGCGCAAGATCGTGCTCGGCAAGAATGGCGCAACCATCAAGTCGATCGGCGCGGCTTCGCGCCAAGAAATATCGGAGATTCTTGACGTACCGGTGCACCTGTTCTTATTCGTCAAAGTGCGCGAGAACTGGGGCGACGATCCCGATCGCTACCGTGAAATGGGGTTAGAGTTCCCCAGGGAATAAAAAATCAATGAACTTTCCCAAAAACGTATTGTGGTTCGAGGTTCTGCTCTATCTGTCGCTGATGCTGGACGCACTGTCGGTTGCGTTTGGAGACCGCACGCCGAACGCGGAAATGACTGACTCGATGATCCTGGCCTCGACCACGATGGCGGCCGGCCTAATCCTGCTGATGGTCTACTTCGTCTGGCTCGCCGCGAGGAAACGCAAGAATTGGCCGCGCTGGGCGCTGGCCGCGGCCCTTATGCTGTCGGTGATTTCGCTGGCCCAGGCGTTGGGCGACAACGGCGTCGAGCTCGACAGCGGCATCGAGATCGTGTCCTGCGCGCTCACTGCGGCCGGGCTCTATTTCTCCTTCACCGGCGACGCCAAGGGCTGGTTCATCGGGTGAGCGGTATCGGCGACCGCGGCCCGGTCTCGCCGGCCTTGATCGTCAGAACTTGACCGTGACGCTCTGAAACTTGTTTCCGAGCGGCGGCCCCTCCGGATACATGTCGAAACCATAGGCGGCGCCGACTTCGCTGGTTTGGAACGTAAAACTTCCGAATCCCGTGCCTTCGTCGCCGGTTGTGATATCGCCGAGCTGCCGAACGCATTTGAGGAAAAAGTGGTAGGTCGTGTCGGGCGAGACCGTCATGGCGACTTTAACGCTTGTATTGCCGTCGCTATCCCGATTGAGCGACACGGTGCCGCTGATAACAGGCGGGTTTGCGGGATCAGTGGTGTTCGTGCAGTCCGATTGATCCTGCCTGACCAGATCGACTTGACGCCCGTCGGCCGCAGTTTGGGCCCACGATGCGATCTCCGGAACCAACAGGATCGCCGCTCCGGCACTGTCACCGCAAGGGTCGTTGAACGACGCGACATCGATTGTCCTTCCGACAGTGGTTGGCCGCCATCCAGCCGGTAACTACTGATTGCAGTTTAAAAAATACACCTCTCTTAAGTTGTATCCGAAAGGTTGTTGGGTTGGCGCAAAAGCCCAGCTCTTGCCGGACGAGCTCTTGCCGGGACCGCTGCGGCCATCCGCGGAATCCTGTACACTCCCATCCCATGGAATGGACCGACGACGGCATCGTGCTGGGGGTACGGCGGCATGGCGAATCCTCGGCCATCGTCGAGCTACTGACGCGCGAGCATGGCCGCCATTTGGGCCTGGTGCGCGGCGGCGCCGGCTCGCGGATGCGCCCATTGCTGCAGCCGGGAAACAGCGTGCGCGCGGTTTGGCGGGCGCGGCTCGACGAGCATCTCGGCACCTACGCCGTCGAAGGCACGCGGCTGCGCGCAGCGAGCCTGCTCGCATCCTCGCATGCGGTCTATGGCGTGACGCACCTGGCGTCGCTGGCGCGGCTGTTGCCGGAACGCGATCCGCATCAAGACATCTATGATATGCTCCAGCGCACGCTGGACGATTTCGACGACACCGGCGCCGCCGCGGTGCATCTGGTGCGATTCGAGCTTGCCATGCTCGCCGAGCTCGGCTTTGGGCTCGACCTGGAAAACTGCGCCGCGACCGGCGAGACCACCGAGCTGGTCTACGTTTCGCCGAAATCCGGCGGTGCGGTATCTCGCGCGGCCGGCGAGCCCTGGCGCGACCGGCTGTTGCGATTGCCGCCGTTCCTGCGCGAGGGTGAGGACCGCGCCCAGGACCACGCCAATGACTGGTCGGATCAGGACCTGACGGATGGTTTCAAGCTGACCGGCCTGTTCCTGCTGCGCCACGTGCTGGAACCGCGCGGGCAGGGCCATTCCGACGCCCGCGACGGCTTTATCAACGCGGTGGCGCGGCTGCGGGCAAAGGCTGGCTCGCTATAGCCGAGGTTCGGCTGAAACAGAAAAGCCTTTAGAACAAGGGTTTTTTGCATCGGCATCGCCGAGCGCAACAGAAACCCCAACAGATACGCGCGACGGCCTGCTCGGCATGGCCTGGTGGAACGGCCTGACCGATTCCGAGCGGGCGCATTGGGCTGCGCTGGTTGGAACGGGCGTGGCCGCGGATGCCTGGGAGGCGTTCAAGAACGGTGTGGTGATACGCGAAACCCCGCCCTCTGGGTGAGGACGGGGTTTGCCTGATTTTTTGCGCCGAGCTTCGCAGGCTCGACACGGACAACACCAACACACAAGCAAGCTCATGATAACCGGACCACCCCCCGACAATCAAGACACCTCAGCCGACCCGCTGCCGACCCGCGGCGGGGCAGGCCGATCACGGTCCGCTGGGACGGTCACGGCGAGGATAAGAACAAGGCCGGCGCGGTCGCGCTCGCCGAGGCGATGATCCGCGACGGTCGGATGCCGACGCCGGAACAGGCCGAGCTTGAGGCGAGGGCTGCACTCAAAAAACGTCGCGAGCAGCGAGCGAAGCAGCCGAGCGAGATCAAGCGGCGACAAGAGCGTGCGGAGAGAGATCGCTTGTTGCGGCTTTCCTGGGATGCCGAAAGTCAGGTGCGACAAGCAGAAAATGACGAGCCGCTCTATGAGGCGATCGTCGACGCTATCGACCTCACCGATCCCGATCTGTGGAAGAGCAACTCGTTTGCGCGGTTGCGCGATCGGTTGATCCTGCTTCTGCATGCCGAAGTCGCCGGGCTGGAAAGCGACCGTGGTTTCTATGGCAAGGGCAGCCGCGCCGAGCGGTTGGCCCGTGCGCAAGAAATCCTCGCGCTATTGCAGGATGGCCCACCGAACAACGCACAGAAGCACGGGGACGATAAGTAACGACCGCGATCGGCCGGGCGCTGATCAACAAGAGAGGAAGACACCATGACCAACTACACCACGCGACAGGTTGTCGATTATCTGCTCAGCGCTTGCGACTGCCCCGGCAACACCGTCGAGCAGCGCATTAAAGAAGCATTTAACAAGTTTCCGAGCATCACGATCGCAGACCTGATGCGCGCGGCCGAGCAAGCGGACGTGATGCATGTGAGAGTACGAGGACGACACCGTGCAGGCAGAGTTGGCGTTCGATGACAGCCGCGCCGGCTGCCGCGCCTATGATATGCTGTTTGCGCGAGGAGCTGACCGGTGTTTCTGCTCGGCTCGACATCACAAGCCTCGCGATCCTCGACAGCGACGGTCGCGAGCTTGACGACGGTGAAGCGCTCGAACGGCAGGACGATCCTGATCTGATCTTTTGCGCGGTGCGTTCTACCTTGCTTGAAGTGTCGCAAGGGCGATCGGCCTTACTGCTGAAGCTTGGCGCGCGATCAAGAACCGTTCGCGTGATGACGTCGCTTGTACGAATCCCTGGAGGGGACGACGCCCCTTCCGGAAGGTCGGGTTTGTCTCCTTGGCCCGACGCGGTGACCGGTGCCAGCCGCATCGGTCACCGCTTTCTTCGCAACATTGCTTACCACGAAAGCGGCCACGCTACCTGCTATCGTTTGACCGGCATGCCGGTGGCGCGGGTGACGATCGAGCGCGTGACGATCGACGGATTCACTTGCGAGGGCTTTTGTTGGCGAACGCTTGAGCCTGTCGGCGGTCCGTCATTTGAAGATCTTTGCGGCACCCTGCACGAGATGAAGCTGCCGCTGTTCGACGATCGCGCCGAGATCGCCGGCGAGCTGCTTACCCTGCATTATCGGACGGTCGCAACGCTGAGCGGCCCGATCGCCGAGGCGTTGTTCACCACCGGGCCGATGCTGCCGAACGTCGACGCCGACAACGCCCGCGCCCTGGCCGAGGTCATTGTCCGATCGCCGGCCGCGGTGGACGCTTATCTGGCCTATGCCGCGGCCGAGGCCCGCGCGCTTTTGCTCAACCATCGCGACATCGTCGTCGCCCTGGCCCAGGCCCTGATGCGGCGGCGCACCTTGACCGGAACCGAGGTCGACCAGATTGCGAGTTCCGCGAGCCCGCGGGAAGGCCGCTGAGGGCCGATTGCCCGCGGGGGTGGGATTGTCCCCATCCGCCGGAAACTCGATCCTGGCGCCCAACGCGGCCCCGCCGTGTCGGCTTTAAAGTCAGGCGGATCAAGGCGATACCCATGATCGTTACCCCGAGGGGCCGCAGAATCTCAGGATTCTGCGTCAGCCACTAGTAACCGCCGCCATAACCGCCACCATAACCGCCGCCATAACCGCCGCCATAGCCGCCGCGGCCCCAACCGCCGCCATAGACACAGCACGGCGGCGGAGGCGGCGGAACATAGACTTGGCAGCAGGGCGGCGGAGGAGGCGGAGCATAGACTTGGCAGCAGCCGCCCCCGTAATAGCCACCGCCGCCCCCGTAATAGCCGCCACCGGAGCCCAGCGCGCCAAGGAACGCGGAACCGAGCAACGCCGGAGCAAGGAGGAAGCCAAATGCTTCGGCCTTGGTAGGAATGGTGGCGGCAGCGAATGTGAAAGCTGCCATGGACACGACCGCTATCCTGCCTAATTTCAGCATCATGACACGTCTCCGTTAATGAATTGTTTACCAACCGAGACGTCAAACAAGGCACAAGCTGGGATTTCCCGACCGCTATCTCGCGATATCTCGCAACATGGTGAATCCGTTCCAGTTGCGCGATTGGCCCGCGTCTGGACCATGTCCGGTTTACCGACGCCCACGTCACGGGTCGGGGTCGTCGCGTACGCGTCACGCGATGCAGTCGGGCCGCCAGCAGGGCCAGCAGACCGGCTGCGTCGTCGCCAGGGGTGCGGTTCATGATGATCCGCCGCCTGGTCGAGCTCGGGCTGAAGGCGAAGGGGAAATGACCCGCTGGCTTAATTTCGGAACGGCGGCGTTCGCGTTCGCTGCCGCAGTATTCTGGTTTTTGTCGGCCTCCGGGAAGCTTCCCGAGTTACAGGCCTATTGGGACAAGACGCCCGCGGACGATCCGTTTTACACGGCGCTGATCGCTTCTGCGAAAATGAACAGAATAGCCGCCTTGTTCAGCGGACTTTCAGCTCTTTGCGCCCGGTGTGAATGCATTGCGGCAGCGTGCCTGATTTGGTTAAAAATCCATCCCTTTCGGGGCGCCCTCGGCGCGCGTCCCGCCTTGCACCGTCCGCCGACCGCGCGGATTGCTGCACTGCGATTCGATGATCGGGGATTGAATCTCTGGAAGGTTGCGGGGTAGGTTGCCGCCCGCATATGGGGGATGAACGTCATGGCACGTGACGTTGATGGGGAGCCTTGGTGGACGCTGGCCGAGGTCTGCGCCGTCTGCATGCATATAGACGGCCTCGCACGAGCGAAAGGGCCCGTGAGGACCTTCATCCATAGGAGACCGACAATCGGTGGCTCCGTCGCCGATAACTTCCAGTCGGCGCGAACGCTGTCGGCCCAAGAATAGATTTCGTTTGCGGTGAGGTAAAGCAACCATGAGCATCCTTGGCGGAATAGCCTATGATCAAGATAATCTCAGGACCGAAACTGAAATTGAACGGCTGAAACGCCAACTGCGCGAGGCTGAAGAAGAGATTGCGAGACTGCGCCGAGAGCTCGGGCTGAAGGCAAAACCCAAGGGCTGATTTGGCTTCACTCACAGCCCGATCTGCGGAATCATGGGGGCATGTCCGCCCCCGAAACCCTAACCCTCCGCGCAGCTCGGCCGCGGGGCACCGCATGACCGGCCGCAATGGATATGGTCGTGCCACGTCCACGGCCGCCCGCAGGGTAATGACGACCGGGGCAACGGCGCCGATCTCGCCGACGCCAAGGCGAAGTTCAAGGCGGCCCGGGGCGCGCATCCGCTCGGGCCTGACCGAGGCGGAGATCGCTCGTGCGCGGCGGGTCGCCGAGATCAGCGCGGAGGCGGTGGCGGGATATGACCGCAAGGGCAGAGCGTGAAACCGCCCGATTGGTCGGGCGAGTTCGATAAACCGATTCCGCTGCCGGACGGTGGCGAGCTTCGAACGCTGCTGGATGCCGGGCGTTATGTCGACGCGCTACTTTGCCGCGCGGTCAGTAGCCCAAGCCCTCACGGGCGGCTTTCGCAAGAGACGTACACGTTCACGCCGGCACGATCATGCGGTGCGTCGGCAATCCCAATACCGCGCCGCAGTGGCAATGGCGCTGCGGCTTCTATCCGGGATCCGGGCCCGGGGAATGCAAGAACGGCACGGCGGCCAGCTATGAGGCGGTGCGCTCGGGCTTTCTCGCCGCCTGGCGCGTATTCCTATCCCACCGGACCGATGAGCATTGCGACCATGCTGGACACGATCAAGACCCACACGGTGTACCAAATGAGAGCGTCGATCATGAGCCCTTCCTCCAGTAGCATCGGGATTCCGACGCGGCCGTAAGCGCCCACTATGTCCAGACGATGTTCGGTTGTCGTCGGAAACGGTTCAAAATCGAGGCGGACAAAAAATGACTGGCACCATTTGACGACTGACAAGGGCTGGCGGCGACCTTTCGCTGATCCAATCCCACTTCCCCGCGGCCGCGTGCCCTGATCGCGGCAGCCTTCGACCTTTGCCCGCCCACCACATGTCTCTATGATCCGATCGGTGTCGCACTCAGACAGTATCGGAGGTATCTGCATGAAACTTGTATTCGCCGTCGCGATGATCGCAATGTTGGCGGTGCCCGCTTACGCCCAGAGCCAGAACAGCAAGGATCCGCCGAAGTCACCGCAGGAAATTGAGGCCGAGCGGGCGGCCGAACAGGCCTACAAGAAATCGCTCAGCAACATTCCCAATCAACCGCCCGCCGACCCCTGGGGCACCGCGCGGAGCATGGATGCACCCAAGATCGCAGCAAAGACCCCTCAGGCGAAGAAGTCACCGGTCAAACCCGGCGGCACACCAAATTAGACCTCCAGCCGACCGTGACTAAATCCCGGCCCGATTGGTCCCGCCCTTCGACGAGCCGATCCCGCTGCCCAACGGTCGCGAGCTCGTCACGCTCAAGGATGCCGGCAAATACATCACGAAGCTTCCGAAGGCCGAGCACGAGGCGCCGGAGTGGCAAGCGGCGATGCAAGCGCTGCTCCTGGTCGCGAAGTCGGGCGGGCCGACAATGCTGGCGCGGATCGGCATCATGCAAGCGCTGCACCGCCACGAGATTCGCAAGTTCGATACGGATCGGAAGCCCCATCATTGGGGAAAGCGCAAGCTAGCGAGGGACCGATGACGGAAGCGGCTTCGATGAATTGGTCACGCGAGTTCGATGAGCCGATCGTGCTGCCGGACGGTGGCGAGCTTGAACGCTCCTCGATGCCGGACGTTATGTCGACGCGCTACCTAGCAGCATGCACGAACGCGAGGAGTGGCAAGCGGTGATGGAAGTCCTGCCATGGGCGGTTGAAGGCCGCGAGCCGGTGAGCTTGCTGCGAATTGCTCTCACGCTAGCCCTGCAGGAAAGCGGCCCGACGAGAGGGCCACGGCGCTGATGAGACCGATTAAGCCCTATCGGGAATCCGCCGCCTGGTCGAGCTCGGGCTGAAGGTGAAGAGGACCTGATGAAATCATCCCCCTGGGTCTGTCTATGTGGTCACTATGACTATGGAGCCGGTGGCGGCAACTACCATGAGATAGTTGGCTTCCATAATCCAAAAAACGTAACGGCTGACTATCGGGATTTCGACGAAGACCCCCACAATCGCAACCAAAATCAGCACGATGGATACGATAACCAACGGCTTGAAACGGTCCTTGACCAGGCGGTGAACGGCGAGCCAAATAAAATAAGCGCCGACCAGGACCCAAAAGGCGTAGTCGCTAAGTATCGGAATTTCAGTAAAGACTCCCACGACCGCGGCGTTAGCCATCGCGAGCGAGACAATGCGTCCGAAGAACATTTTGGCCCCCCAAAGTTACGATCGGGCAACCAGAGGAACAGGGAAGGATTTCGCCGATAAGGAAGAGGCCAACTCAGCAGGCCCTCATTCGATTCGCAATAATGGCCGGCAACGCCTATTTTGAGGCCATGCCGCTGGTCAGGCTGACGGCGAAGAAATATGTGCTGGCGCCGATCTGATGATCACCAAGTCGCCCTGACTCTAGCCTTGCAGGAGAGCAAACGATGAGGGGGAATCGCGAAAGGAGGTTGACGCCGGAATCACAATGAAAACGCAGGACGTTTTCCGCAACGTTCTTTCTCCTTGCCTTGCCGCCTTGGAACTCGAGGGAGTAGTGTTGGAGGAGATTTAGCGGGGGTTGTGATGCGTATTTTGCTGGCGGTTGTGCTTTTCTTTCTAACTTCGTTGACAGCTCAATCATCTCCAGAAACCCCAAAACAAAAAACCCCCAATCCCCAGCAAACTGCCCCCGCCGATCAGCGTGGCACCGAGCAACTTCCTGCCGTTGTCAAAATATTGCCAACCCCAAAGACTGCCGAGGAAACCGAGGCAGACCGCAAGGAGCGAGCAGAGAAGGCGGATAGCGATTGGGCGCTCGTAAAATTGACGGGAGCGCTCGCCATTGTGGGAGCGTTGCAATTGTTGGTCTTCGGCTATCAAGCTTGGAAATTGCGCCAAACCGTCCAAGCGGCCGCCCACAATCCGAAGACATGGAAAAACCCATCGCGGAATCCGCCCGCTCTGCCACTGCAATGGAAGCAGTCGCCTAGAGCATTGCTATCAGCGCTAAAGCTGCGGTCGAAAGTGCATCTCGAAGCGCGCCGTGGTCGAGTATCGCGGCAAGCCTGTGCTGGCCATTAATCATGGCTGGACGACCGTCGTCGCAAAGGCTGGGTTGGCGACCGACATCAAGCAAGAAAAGGTGATCCCGCACACATTACGGCACACCGCGATCACGCTGTATCTGCATGACGGCGTGCCGATCGAACAGGTCGCCGATTATTGCGGCGTTTCGGCTCAGACGATTCGCAGGGTTTACAAGCATCACATACCTGGCGGGCTCGATGGTGTCCTAGCGGCGTCGCATCGGCTCGGTCGAGGCCGCGCAACAGTATCGCAACAGAAACAGGCGCAATGACCGTGAACGAAGTGAGACAGGACGCGACGAAAATGCAGCGGGATCAATGCGGCGTGCCACTTTCAGCTCGCTATAGCCGAGGTTGCTTCAACCGCGGCGCGGCCAGATCGCCCGATGTGGCGCAAAGGTTGCGTATCTATCTGAACTAGCTATGCAAAATGGAGCCTGGGCCTCCCGTTTTTGCGGGTTCCCGCCTCTGGTCTGCCCCATTTTGGTCACGCGCGCTTTTTTTAACGCGGCGAGCGGAATTTAGTCCGCTCATTCACCGCGCCGCTTGGCACCTCCTGGTGCCCCCATCACAGCGGCTTCCTTGATCGCACAGCGCGATCTCCCCCCAATCAAGGAACATCCATGATGCGTATTCTCATGGCTGCAACGGCAGTGCTTTGTTTGATCGGATCGAGCGCAGAGGCTCGGTCGCACTATCATTACCGCCACCACCACTATGCCGGTGGTGGTCATCACTATTCCGGTACGGGCCGGCCCTATGCGTGGTGCGGCTGGTTCATGCGTGGCCAAGTCGGCAGCGATCCCGGCCCATCCTATAACCTGGCGAGATCATGGGCTCACTTCGGCTCAAATGCCGGTGGTCCCTCGGTTGGCGCCATCGTGGTTTGGTCTCACCACGTCGGCAAAATTGTCGGCCAGGAAAATGGTCAGTGGATCGTGCAGAGCGGCAACGACGGCCATACGGTTCGGACGCGTCCGCGATCGCTAGCGGGCGCCATCGCGTTCAGGAACGCCTACGCAGCGTTCTAGACGCCTCACGCGCGCGTCACGGCGATATCTCGTCGCCCAATCCCCCGTCAGCGGCCCAATCTCTATCGGTTGATTCTTCAAAAAGTCTCTCCCCGTTGGATCGCCCCCCGCGGGGCGCCGCCTCATGCCGTGCTTTGCGTTCCGATGAAGCAGGAATGAAACTCAATCTCCCGCGGCGCGAAATAAATTGTGCTTCGCAAGAAATCATCCGGAAGGGGGCCAAGGTTACACAGCTAGTTGCGATCAACTGCCAGCATTGGAATTAACATGACCGAGTTAGTTGCAGTTCTCTCCCGCTCATTTTCTCAACGCGATGATCTCAAGGAGATCATTCTGTTTTGCGCCGCCGGACTATTGTTCTCCCTCGTCCTGATCCACTGCGGCGTGGACCTCGGTGCATCGGCGCTTTAGCGCCGCCATAGGCCGTTCCAATGCAAGGTACGGGCTTCCGGAACTTCAATCGCAAAAGCGGCGGGCCGCCTGGCCCGCTCCCGCGAGATTCCCTCGAACCGCCCTTCCAATCCTCCGGCCACCCCGATTCGCGCCTTGCCGGAGCAACGATCAGCGTTTAACCCGGTGCCATGGGAAAATCACTGATTCCGCCTGAACCGGCTGAGGTTCACGAGGTGATGCTGCGCGATGCGCTGGAAGAGCGCTATCTCGCTTACGCGCTCTCGACCATCATGCACCGCGCGCTGCCCGATGCCCGCGACGGCCTCAAGCCGGTGCACCGGCGCATCCTCTACGGCATGCGGCTGTTGCGGCTCGATCCCGGCACGGCGTTCAAGAAATCCGCCAAAATCGTCGGCGACGTGATGGGCTCGTTCCATCCGCACGGCGACCAAGCGATCTACGACGCCATGGTGCGGCTGGCGCAGGATTTCTCCTCGCGTTACCCCTTGGTCGACGGCCAGGGCAATTTCGGCAACATCGACGGCGATAACCCCGCCGCCTACCGCTACACCGAAGCGCGCATGACCGAGGTCGCCCGGCTGCTGCTCGACGGCATCGACGAGGACGGCGTCGAGTTCCGCCCGAACTACGACGGGCAGTCGAAGGAGCCGGTGGTGCTGCCGGGCGGGTTCCCAAACCTGCTCGCCAACGGCGCGCAGGGAATCGCGGTCGGCATGGCGACCTCGATCCCGCCGCACAACGCGGCCGAGCTGTGCGAAGCAGCGCTGCACCTGATCGACAAGCCGCAGGCCAAGTCGCGCGCGCTATTGAAGTGGGTGAAGGGCCCCGATTTCCCGACCGGCGGCATCGTGGTCGATTCCAAGGAAGCGATCGCGGAAGCCTATACCACCGGCCGCGGCTCGTTCCGCACCCGCGCCAGATGGGTGCAGGAAGAGGGCGCCCGCGGCACCTGGGTGATTGTGATCACCGAAATTCCGTGGCTAGTGCAGAAATCGCGATTGGTCGAGAAGATCGCCGAACTGTTGAACGAGAAGAAGCTGCCGCTGGTCGGCGACGTCCGCGACGAGTTGGCCGAGGACATCCGCCTCGTCATCGAGCCGAAATCGCGCGCAGTCGATCCGGAACTCTTGATGGAATTGCTGTTCCGGCTCACCGAGCTCGAAAGCCGGATTCCCTTAAACCTCAACGTGCTGGTCAAGGGCCGCGTGCCCAAGGTGCTGGGCTTGGCCGAGTGCCTGCGCGAATGGCTCGACCATCTGCGCGACGTGCTGGTGCGCCGCTATAACTACCGCAAGGCGCAGATCGAGAACCGGCTGGAAGTGCTCGGCGGCTACCTGATCGCCTACCTCAACATCGACAAGGTGATCAAGATCATCCGTACCGAGGACGAACCGAAGCCGGCGCTGATCAAGGCGTTCAAGCTCACGGAAGTCCAGGCCGAGGCCATCCTCAACATGCGCCTGCGAAGCTTGCGCAAGCTCGAGGAAATAGAGATTCGCACCGAGGACAAGAATCTTCGCGGCGAATTGAAGGACATCAAGGCGGTGCTCGCCTCCGAGGCCGACCAATGGTCGAAAGTCGGCGAGCAGGTGCGCAAGGTTCGCGACCTCTTTGGGCCGAAGACGCCGCTCGGAAAACGCCGCACCAACTTCGCCGATGCGCCCGAGCACGATCTTGCGGCGATCGAGGAGGCCTTTGTCGAGCGCGAGCCGGTCACCGTCGTGGTTTCCGAGAAGGGCTGGGTGCGAACGTTGAAGGGCCATGTCGACGATCTCTCGGGGCTGACCTTCAAGACCGACGACAAGCTCGATCACGCCTTCTTCGCGGAGAGCACCTCAAAACTGCTGCTGTTTGCCACCAACGGCAAATTCTATTCGCTCGATGTCGCCAAGCTGCCGGGCGGCCGCGGCCACGGCGAGCCGATCCGCATGTTCATCGACATGGACCAGGACGCGGCGCTGGTGTCGCTGTTCGTCAACAAGGGCGGCCGCAAATTCCTGATCGCCAGCGGCGAAGGCCAGGGATTTATCGTCAAGGAGGAAGACTGCGTCGGCAATACCCGCAAGGGCAAGCAGGTCCTGAACGTCGACATGCCCAATGAAGCTCGCGCGATCACGACGGTTACCGGCGACACGGTCGCGGTGATCGGCACCAACCACAAGATGGTGATCTTCCCGCTCGACCAGGTGCCAGAGATGGCGCGCGGCCGCGGCGTGCGGCTGCAGAAATATACCGGCGCGTCGCTGTCCGACATCGCGACCTTCGATTCCAAGGTTGGGCTCTCCTGGAAGGACTCCGCCGGCCGCGAGCAGAGCATGACTCTCAAGGAATTGGCCGATTGGCGCGGCAACCGCGCCGACGCCGGCCGCCTCGCGCACGGCTTGCCGAAGTCGAACAGGTTCGGTCGGGCGGTGGAGTAGGGTGCCGGACCGCGTGTCGGTCGATGTCGAATATTGTACGCACTAGCGCCCGACCCGGTATCGGCGCGAGAGCACCCGTCATGCATGCATTCGCTACCGCCGGCGCCGGTTTCCCGCTGGCCATGCTGTGGTTCGATCTGATGTTCGATGTGCAGACGCGCAAGGCCATCACTGGCCCGCTGCGGCCGGAGCTGCTGGCGTCGATCTCGGGGCCTATTACCGGCGCGTCACCACCGAGGCTTATCCGATGAACCGGCTGGTGGCGCTGGTGATGCTGCTGACACTTGCTGTCATTTGTGCGGAGATCGTGTGGGGCGAATATGCCTGGTGGATTGGATGGGGGTCGCTCGCTCTCGCCGGCAGCGGATTCGTGCCCCACCATGACGCGCACCGTCCCCAATGCACGCCGGCTGGGAGCGGCGAAGGATTCGGCGGAAGAGCAATCGAGATTGGCGCGCGCGGTCTGTCGCGATCACATGCTAAGCTTCGTGTGGATGGGCGTGGTTCTCACCCTGCAACTGATCGCGCGTTGGGCATGACCCAGCCGCGCAGAACGCGGTTGGTCTCCTCATCCATCGGGAAGAAACTCTCGATACGAAGCTCCTGCAGCGTAATGTCCTGCGGAATCCCAAGTGTCGCGATGGTCGTGAACAGCTTCAGGTCTATATTGCCCTTGCGGAAGTGCATGGGCAGGATGGGCGCGAGCGCCAATTCCGCCGGCGGCGTCTCCAGCGCTGCGCTCACGCCCTCATAGGCGAGCAGCCTTTTTAGAAGACCGGCGGTCTCCGCCGTGCCGTCCGCTTCGGCGTCGACCTGTACGCTTCGGACGAAATAGCCGACCACTTCCGTCCAGTTCACGAGATAGGGCCGCAACACGTTTGGCCTGACCAGGGCGTCAGCCAGATTGACTGGAACGCCCGGTGCCAGGGGGCCAACAAGGAATTCGACCAGCCGTATCGTGCCCGAATTGCTCTGCAGAAGATTCCAGTGCCGGTCGACCGCGACAGCGGGAAAGGGCTCTTGCTGCCCCAGCATGAAATCGAGTGCGCTGCGAACCTGGCTCAGCTCGGGAGCGGCGAGGTCGGTCTGACGCCAGACCGGGGCAAAGCCCGCCGCGATCAACAGCGCGTTGTGCTGGCGCAGCGGTACGTCGAGCGTGATCGCAAGCCGGATCACCATGTCCCGGCTCGGTGAGGCGCGCCCCAGCTCAAGGAAACTGAGATGTCGTTGCGAGATGTTCGCCCGCCCGGCCAGATCGAGCTGGGATAGGCCCCTGAGCCGGCGCCACCGGCGCAAGCTGGCCGCAAAGCCTTGTTGCCGCAACATGAATACCTGCCAAGTAGTTGCCGGGACGGCGCGGACCGGCAACATGGCACAGCTACGCGCTTCAAAACACAGGGAATTGGGATGGGCGAGTGGGTCGGCGTCTCGATCGCGTTGCTATCAAGCTGCCTCGGCGGCACGGCCGCGGCCATCACCCGCTATCTCGTCACCGGTGCCGATCCGATTTCACTCGCGATCCTGCGGTGGGGCATCGGCTTTGTTTGCCTGCTCCCGGCGGCGTTTCTCTTGAAAGTGCGATGGCCGCCGTGGCGGGACTGGCCGGCGGTCGCGCTTCTGGGGCTCGCCTTCTTCGGACTGTTCTTCATCCTCTATAACATCGCGATCGGCTTTACGACCGCGGCGCGCGCGAGCCTTGCCCTGGCCACACTGCCGCTGCACACCATGGTGGTGGCGGCGCTGCTCGGTGTCGAGCCGCTGACGCTGCGGAAATCGACCGGTGTTTGCGTGGCCGTGCTCGGCGTGATGGGCGCGCTTGCCGCAGGGCTTTCGGCAGCGCCGGTCGGCGCGTGGCGCGGCGAACTCATCATGACGGCTGCAGTGTTTTGCATGGCGTTCTACAACGTCCTGTCCCGACCGTTCATGCGGCGCTCGAGCGCGCTCGGCTTTCTCACCGTCGCCATGGGAACCGGCGCAGCGGCGCTGGTGCTGGTCGGCTTGTTCACCGGCAGCATCGCGGCGCTGAAGAGTTTTGGCGCCTCGCAAAGGATCGCCGGCATCTATCTCGGCGTCGGCGGCGGCGCGGCTGCCTTCATCCTGTGGGCACTGGCGCTCGAACGCGCCACACCAACCCGCGTCGCCAGCACCATGACCGTCAACCCGATCGCGGCCGCGCTGCTCGCAACCCAATTGGTCGGCGAGCCGATCACGCCCAACCTCGTGTTCGGACTGTTTGCCGTATTTGCGGGGATCTGGATCGC
This sequence comes from uncultured Alphaproteobacteria bacterium, assembly GCA_963822795.1. Lineage (GTDB taxonomy): Bacteria > Pseudomonadota > Alphaproteobacteria > Rhizobiales > Xanthobacteraceae > Bradyrhizobium. Next base: position 253,568 of record CAWGJM010000046.1, on the reverse strand, counting down.
GACCACGGAGATCAAAAAGCCGTAACCTGCGACCGTTGCGCTACGCATGTAGTACTATCCCTCCATTATCGAGCCGGATGCTTCGGCGAGGCGAATAGCGGAGAAGAAACGTGAAACGAACAATCGGTCTTGCGGCAGTGCTGTTGTCCGCGCTTCTCTCCGTCGGAGCCGGCCACGCGCAATCCGGCGTCGAAAAGCTCTACATCCTCAATTGCGGCGAAGGAGTTGCGGGCGACATCTCCCGCTGGTCGCCCGGCGTGAACGAAGGCAAGTCGATGGACTTCGTCGACAATTGCTATCTGATCAAGCACGCACGCGGCTGGTTCCTCTGGGACACCGGGATCCCGGACGCGGTGGCCGCGATGCCCAATGGTCTGGCGCCGGCAGATCCGAAAGCGGTCACTTGGCACCGACCCAAGACGTTGGCCTCCCAGCTCGACCAGATCGGCGTCAAACCATCGGACATCACGGCAATGGCGGTCTCGCACACCCATCCCGATCACATCGGCAATGTCGAAATGTTTCCCACCGCGATGCTGTACGTGCAGAAGACCGAATATGAGTGGCCCGGCGCCAACAATCAGCCCCGGTTCAAGCCAGAACATCCTGTCACCTTGCTGGAAGGCGATCGCGACGTGTTCGGCGACGGCAGCCTGACGATCCTCTCGACTCCCGGCCACACCCCCGGCCACCAATCCCTGCTGGTGAAGCTGCCCAAGAGCGGCGAGATCATCCTCACCGGCGATGCCGTTCATTTCAAGAGCAACTGGGACAACCGCGGCGTGCCTGCGCTCAATTTCAGCAAGGAACAGACGCTGGCCTCCATGCAGAAGCTTTCGGACGTGCTGACGAAAGAAAAGGCGCAGCTCTGGATCAACCACGACAAGGCGCAGCGCGACGGGCTTAAGCTGTCGCCGGAGTTTTATGATTGAGCGGTCAGGTCAGTGCTTGGGCCGTGTACTCATAAACTGGCCTATCCTGATCCGGTCGGTCGACGTCCGCTATTGCTCCAACAATCGGCAGGACAGAATAATAGTCAAGCGGATGCTTGAGTCTTTAGTGGCGTCATGATACTAAAGCACATGCTTGAGCAATCCCACGCGCTTGATCGTGCCTTCCACGCGCTGTCTGATGCAACGCGCCGGGCTCTTCTGGACAGGCTCACCAGGGGCCCGGCATCGGTCAGTGAGTTGGCTAGGCCGTTTGATACGACGCTCGCCTCTGTCGTTCAGCACATACAGGTGCTGGAATCGAGTGGGCTCATCACAAGTGAAAAGGTCGGACGAACACGGACCTGCCGGATTTCCAAGGACGCGGTCGCGCGCGTCGAACGGTGGCTGAGCGCGCGTCGACAGATGTGGGAGAGCCGCTTCGACAGGCTCGGAACACTGCTCGAAGGCGCGGAGGCTCGGCCGACGCGTGCCAAGACCAAAACCACCAAGAAGTTCAGGAGATCAGCGCCATGAAAACCTCGCCATTCGTCCACGGGACCTTCACACTGACGCGCGCCTGGGCGACTTCTCCGACGCGCGTGTTCAGCGCATGGTCCGATCCGAAAATCAAGGCGCAATGGTTCAGCGGCCCACCGGACGAGTGGACGCCTCTGCAGCGATCGATCGATTTCCGGCCTGGTGGGGTTGAAGTGCTTGAAGGCCGGTTCAACAAGACCGGTCTCGTGACACGCTTCGAGGCTCGCTTTCATCTGATCGAGCCGGATCGGCGGCTGGTCTACGCCTACGATCTGCACCATGGCGGCAGTTTTCATTCCGTGACGCTGTCAAGCCTGCATCTCGAGCCCGAGAAGGGTCGTACACGCGTGACCTATACCGAGCAGATTGTCTTTCTCGATGGCCGTGACGGCACCGCGGACCGCCAGCACGGCACCGAGTTACAATACGCGATGATTGAGCAAGTCATCTTGAGCAAGTCGTCTTGAGCACGGACGCCTCCCCATGACCCTTGCACTCTATGCCCATCCGTTCTCGTCCTACAGTCAGAAGGCCCTGATCGCTTTCTACGAGAACGCCACGTCGTTCGAACTGAAGATGCTTGGACCGGAATCGCCACAGAATTTCGAAGCACTGAAGAAGCTATGGCCGCTCGGCAAGTTTCCGGTGCTGGACGACGATGGCGCGGTCGTGTTTGAGGCAACGAGCATCATCGAGCATCTGGCGCTGCATTATCCAGGGCCCGTCTCTCTCATACCGGCCGATCCGGGGATTGCGCTCGACGTGCGCACGATGGATCGCGTGTTCGACAACTACGTGATGACGCCCATGAGCTGGATCGTGCAGGATGCGCTGCGTCCACCGCAGGCGAGAGACGCGCAGACCGTTGCGCAAGGCCGCTCGGTGCTCGATACCACCTACCGTTGGCTCGACCAACGCATGGCCGGGCGCGAATGGGCCGTTGGAGAGACGTTCAGCTTGGCTGACTGCGCCGCGGCGCCGTCCCTTTTCTATGCCGATTGGGTACATCCCATTGTCGAAGGGTTCCGCGAACTGCGCACATATCGGCAGCGCCTGTTGGCCCGGCCGTCTTTTGCCCGAGCGGTCGACGAGGCGCAGCCTTATCGCCGCCTCTTCCCGCTCGGAGCCCCGGATCGCGACTAACTCGCCTCACCGGCGAAACCTGACCCTAGAGTAACCGCCAGCCTAAATCGCCGCGATCGCCTCGATCTCGATGAGAAAATCCGGACCATAGAGTTTCGATACTTCCACCAGTGTCACCGCCGGTGCGGCCGGCGGCGTCACCGATGCGAAGAAGCGGTTGCGCGCTTCGCGGTAGGCTAGGAGATTATCCATATTGGTGAGGAACACCGTCAGCTTGACCAGATTGGCGGCCGTGCATCCGGCTGCGCGAAGTGCAATCGCAAGATTGTCGAACACCTGCGCCGCCTGCTTGGGGAAATCGCCTTTGCCCCCACCACGTTGCCGTCGCGGTCGAGCGCGGTCTGGCCGGCAACGAAGATGACGCGGTTGGCGCTCACCTCAACCACTTGTGAATAGCCGGGCGGCGTGCCGAGTTCGGGCGGGTTGATGCGGGCGATCGATGGCGCTGTCATCGCAATGATTGCTGATGAGAAAAGTCTATTTTTGCGGCTCGGAGACCGTTGGGGGCCCCTGGCCTTGGGTCTTCCGCGGATTCAGCGTGCCCGCATAGAACGAAACTCCCCAGACCAGGATCAGGCCGACCAGATAGACCGCATAGACTTGCGGCGGCTTGGTTGCCCACTGTACCAGATTCTTGAAGTTTGACGGCGGGCCAGGGTCGTTTTCCATCGCGCCGTTGTGCGCGAAATGGCGCGTCAAGGGAAGGGAAAATCAGGATTTCGGCGGCTTCGCGCCCAGCAGGAACAGTGCCGCGAGCGCGGCGAGACTGAGCGCGGAGGAGACGATCAGGACGCGGCTTCCCATCACATCGATCAGAAGCCCGAACGCGAGCGGGGCCGCGGCTTGCGCCATCCGCGCCGGCGCGCCGATCAGGCCGAGCCGATAGGCATAGTTTTGCGGGCCGAAGATCGCGAGCGGCACGGTGCCGCGCGCGATGGTCAAAATGCCGTTGCCGGCGCCGTGGAAGATCGCGAACACGCTTGCCGCTGCGCCGCCCGCCAGCGCGACGATGACGGCACCGAGCGGGTGCGTCAGGCAGGCGAGTTTTGTCGAGACCAGCGGATGATAGCGGCTGAGGAAGCTCGCTTCAAAGATGCGGGCGACGACCTGCGCCGGGCCGATCAGTGCGCCGGCCGCGACCGCCTGCACCGGCGTGGCGCCGGCCGACTCCAGGATGCGCGGGAAATGCGCCGCCATCGCGCCGGTAACGGTCCAGGCCGCGGCAAAGGTAAAGGCGAGCAGGATCATGGTGCGATCAATCGGGATGTGCGGCTTGACTGAAGCCTCCGCCGTTGCCTTTCCGTCTTTCACCGAAGGCAGCATCAGGAAGTTGATCGGCAGGCCGATCAGGATATGGGCGGCCGCCCAGGCAAAGCAGGTCTCGCGCCAGCCGATGTGCTCGAGGCCGAGCGCCGTCAGCGGCCAGCCGACGGTCGAGGCAAAGCCCGCGATCAGCGTGATCCCGGTGATCGCTCCGCGCGCGGCATCGCCATAGATGCGCCCGAGCGCGCCGAATGCTGCGTCGTAGAGGCCATATCCCATGCCGATCCCGAGCAGGAGCCAGGCTGTGATCAGGACCGGAATCGAGTGGGTGATGCCGAGCAGCGCCAGGCCGGCCGCAAGTGTCAGGTTGGAGATCGACAGCACCGATCTGCCGCCAACCAGGTCGATCTGGCGGCCGACGCGCGGGCCGAGCACTGCGGAAATCACCAGCGACGCCGAGAAGGCGGCAAAGATCCAGTTCGAGGAAACCCCGAGGTCGTGCGCGATCGGATCGGCCAGAATGGCCGGCAAATAGACGCTGGACGCCCAGGCCAGCGTCTGGGTTGCGCCGAGTGCCAGGATGATCGGATATTGACGCCCGCTCATGCCATGGGCGCCATGATTATTTCTGGCTGTGTTCGCATCTCTGTCGCATTTGCCTTGATGACTTGGGAAGCGTCAAGTCGGCTGCCGGCAGCACGCTTCCTTCCCGCGCCATTGCGCGGCATAATGGCGTATGGAACTGATTTCCCGCTTCGACCTGATGAACTGGCTGGTCGGCCAGGGGCTCACAGGCCTTCCCGAAAACGAAATGCTTCGCGGCTTCTGCGAGCGCTGCCGGACCGGTGGGCTCGATCTGTCGCGGGTTATCGTCTTCATCGACACCCTGCACCCGATCTATGAGGGGCGCGGCTTTCGCTGGAACGACGTCGAAACCAACGAAGCCGACAGCTTCGAATATGGTTCGAGCAGTCAGGGCGAGACGGCGCAGAACTGGCGCCGTTCCGTGTTCCACTACATGCTCGAAAACGGCCATGACGAATTCATTGTCGACCTCGGCGATGGCGCCTCGCTTAAGTTCGGGATGATCGGCGATCTCGCCGACGGCGGGCACCGGCATCTCCTGGCCTTCGTGCACCGGTTCGGCGAGGCGGGCACGCTCGGCCAGATGGACTGCTTCTATTCCTATTGGGTGACCCGCCGCAATCACGGCTTCAGCGAGCGGGAATTATCGGCGCTGCGCGACCTCGTCCCGGTATTGGGACTTGCGATCAAGTCGGCCCAGCAGGTCGATATCGCGCGTACGCTGGGGCGGGTCTATCTCGGGCGCGATGCGTCCGAGAAGGTGTTGCGCGGGCGCATCTCGCGCGGCGTGACCGAGCGCATCAGCGCGGTGCTGTGGTTTTCCGATCTGCGCGGCTCGACCGCGATCTCGGAAAGCATAGCGCCCGACGAGATTATCCCGTTTCTCAACGACTACGCGCAAGCTTCCATCGAGGCCATCCACGAGGCCGGCGGCGACGTTTTGAAGCTGATCGGCGATGGCGTGTTGGCGATGTTCACCGGCGAAGACATGACGGAGGCGCGGCGGGCGGCGCTGCGCGCCGAGCACCGGTTCCGGCTCAATATGAAGGCGGTCAACAAAAAGCGTTCCGCGGCAGGCCAGCCGGTCACCTCGGCCTATGTCGGGTTGCATGTCGGCGAGGTTTTCTACGGCAATATCGGCAGCGAGGACCGGCTCGATTTCACCGTGGTGGGGCCTGCGGTCAACGAGGTCAGCCGCATCGCGTCGATGTGCAGATCGGTCGATCGCGCAACTCTGGTGTCGTCGGAATTTCGTGCCGATCTCGATACGGCCGGCCGCCGCTATCTGGTCTCGACCGGACGCTACGTGCTGCGCGGCATCGGCCGCGCGCAGGATCTCTATACGCTCGACCCGGATGTTGCCTCCAATGAAGCGATGACGGGAAGCTATGAGCGATATCTCGCGAGCTAGCGCAATTGCCGCTTCAATGACTTCATCCTTGGAGACGCATCGCTTTCGCGATGCTCCTCAGGATGAATCCGAGACCCTCATGGTGAGGAGCGCGTCACGCAGGCAAGTGTACGCAGCCTCGTAAACTTGGCTACGGTGCGCGTCTCGAACCATGAGACCACGGGTGACGCGGCAATGATCGTTGCTCCAATGATCGTTGCTCCATTGCCAAGTTGGCATTGCACTGTGTAAATTCGATCCACCATGATGATCCGTATCCTCAATATCGCTTCGGTCTTCTTCCTGAGCCGCTGACGGCATCGCCCTTGGCGGTTGGAAGCTGAATTTGCCGATGGCCGTACGGCCGGAAGCATTCCCTTTGGACCTGATGAGCCTGACCGATCCTGCTTTCGAGCAGGCGATTGTCGTTGGCTAACCGATATGAGGATTTTTCATGCCTACCCATGAACGCGAACCCGTGCGCGCGCTGAGCGACGCGCAGATACAGCAATTCATTCAAGACGGGTTTGTCCGGGTCGACCGGGCCTTTCCCCGGGAGTTCGCCGACGAAGCTCGCGAGATCATGTGGCGCGATCTGCCGTGCGATCCCAATGACCCAGCGACCTGGACCAAACCAGTCATTCGACTGCCGGGATATCGACAAGAGCCATTCAGGAAAGCCGTCAATACGCCTATTCTCCATGCCGCGTTCGATCAGATCGTCGGCAAAGGGCGTTGGCTTCCGCGCGACGGTCTTGGCATCTTCCCGGTGCGGTTTCCGCATCCCGACGATCCGGGCGATGCCGGCTGGCATGTTGATGTGAGCTTTCCCGGCGAAGATTGCGATCCGAATGAACAAAGGGACTTTTCCGCTTGGCGCGTGAACATAACTTCACGGGGACGCGCGCTGCTGATGCTGTTCCTGTTCTCTGACGCTGGCGAAGAAGACGCGCCGACGAGAATACGCGTAGGCTCGCACTTTGATATGGCGAGGTTCCTTGCACCCGCCGGCGAGGCGGGCATGTCGCGTTTGGTCCTGGACCAGATGGGCGCCGAGCGGCCTCAAGCCTTGGCAACTGGCGAAGCCGGCACGGTCTATTTGTGTCATCCTTTCCTTGTCCACGCCGCGCAAATCCATCGCGGCTCGGTGCCGCGTTTCCTGGCGCAACCGCCACTCGCCCCGGCCGAACCTTTCAGGCTGCTTCGGAAGGATGGCGATTACTCGCCGGTGGAAATTGCCATTCGCCAAGCCTTGCGGGAGGACCCCGGATGGCCTCGCTGAACACGCCAACGGGTCGGCGCGTTTGCCCCGACCCGTTGGCTCGCAAATCTCAGCATGTGCGCGCGGCCGTCGCGTCCGTCACCATCTCCGGCTGCCGTGCAAGCGAAACCGCGGGCGAGACCAGGATCACCAACGCCTGGGTGCCGAAGATCGCGACCGCGAGATAGAGGCACGTTTCGGCGCCGTAAAGTCCGCCGACGATAGCCCCGAGCGCGGAGCCCAGTGGCCGCGCGCCGTAGCTGAGGATGTTGATCGCGGAAACCCGCCCCAACAGCCGCGGCGGCGTCACCGATTGCCGCAACGTCGTGGTCGAGATCACCCACAGGATCGGTCCGACGCCGAGCAGGAAGAAGCTCAACGCCGCAAGAAACGGCGTCGGAATAAAAGTCGTCAGCGCCATCACCGCGGCGGCGGCGAGGCCGGCGACCGGCCCGAGCCCGATCACAGTGCCGAAAGCAAGACGCCGCATCAGCCGGGTGGCCAGGAGCGCGCCGACCACCATGCCGACGCCGTACATTGCAAGCGTCGCGCCGATGCCGGTCGCCGAAAGGCCGAGACGGCGCACCCCATAGGGCACAAATACCGCGAGCACCAGGAACGACGCCGTGTTGAAGATGAGTTGGGTGATGAAGACCGGCAGCAGCAGCGCGTGGTGCAGCACGAAGCTGGCGCCTTCCTTGATCTCCTGCAGCGGATGCCGCCGGGCTGCGGCCGCGCGCGCCGGCTCGTAGATGCCGGATAGCAGAATCACCGCGACCACGGAAAGTGCGGCGGCAAATCCAAACGCCGGCGCGGCGCCCACCCAGCCGACCAGCACGCCGCCGAGCGCGGGGCCGGAAGCAAAGGCTACGGTGCGCGCGAGCTCGATCCGTGCATTCGCCGCCGGCAATGATTGCGGCGACACCAGCGATGGCACCAGCGCGGGTGCCGCGACGCTGTAGGCGACCGTTCCGCATACCGCGACAAAGCCGAGCAGCGCGAGCAGCGGCAGCGTGAGCGCGCCGAGCCAGATCAGGAGCAGGATTGCGGCAAGCGCTGCAGCGCGCAAGGCTTCCGCACCCGCCATCAACTTGCGCCGCGAGATGCGGTCGGTGAGGAGGCCCGCGGGAATCGCGAACAGGATGAAGGGCAGCGTCAGCGCGGTCTGCAAAAGGCCGGTCTGGCCTTCGCCGACGCCAAGCAGCAGCACCGCGACGATCGGTGCGGCCGCGAGCGCGATCTGCTCGGCCGACTGCGCCGACAGGTTGGACCAGGCAAGGCGGTTGAAGGTTGGGGGCAGGCGAGGGGTCTCGATAGCGGTCATGACAAGTTCCCTGAATTGTCGATTTTGACCGCCACACTCCCACTACGCGTGAGCCGATCCCACCCGCTTTCCGACATGAATTCTCGAGCGCGTACCACGAGGAATACGCGAGATCGACCGGCGTGATTGCGAAAGCGACCGCAGATAAGCAGATTTGAAATCAGCCGCCGGTCAGACCTTTTTTCAAGACAAACTCGATCGCGCATTCGGACAGCGGCGTAGATGTCTGGTCGAAGCGCGGAACCTGGTATCGGTAAGTGTGGTCGGTCGTGACGACGCTCAGCGGCTTCACCTTGTCGCAGAATTGCGCAAGAAGATTGAACACATTGACCGACACGGGCGACCAGGACGACTTCTTGCAGATCGTGAAGGTCATCTTGTGATCGGTGTTGAAGGTCGAGGGCCAGGTGCCCTGCTCGTACAGATCCTCATCCGGGACGGAAATAACCAAATGGCCGCCGGGGCGGATCACGCGAATCCAGTTTGTCAGCGCCTCAACCGGGTCACGCACGTGTTCCAGGCAATGGCTCGAAAACAAGAAGTCGAAAGACCCATCGTCGACATTCGCCAATTTCTGCGCATCGCCTTGAGGCGCGTCGTAGATGACAACATTCCTGATCAGCGGAAAAAATTCAACGAATAGCGCGAGCGAGTCGTGTCCGCCACCGACGTCGATGCCGTGTCCCACAAAATAGCGCGTCGCAAAGCGACTGTCATGGGCTCGTCGTTGCATCGAAAGCGAGGTGCCGCCGCCGATGCCGGGCCTTATCAATAGCGGGCCGTTGGCGCTCGTCGGTCCAATCTTCGGGACGCTGTTCTCGACCATTCCATATCCCTTGGGATTTGCGAATCGGAATGCGTCAGAGACTAACGCGCCACAAGGTCGTTGTCCTGCGACCCAAACCCAGTATCTGCCAAACCGACCCGATTCGGGATCGTGCATGCGGCAAAAAATGCCTCCGCGCGAGCGCGGAGGAGGTTTGGTTTGCGATCCGCTTGGTCGTGCCGGCTATCATCCGCGTCGGATGGCCGGCGTAACCTCAGTTGGCGCTATGCGGCTTTGCGTTTGACGCTTCAGGGTCATCCCTCGCTGCAGGCGCTGTGGCGGGATAGGCGAGCTGCTTCGCGGCGAGGGCATTGGTCAGGCTGGTCAGGGCGTCGGGGCCGCCCGCAAAACCTGCCTCGGCCAGTATCCTGTCGATGATCGGTTTGAATGCCGAGACCGAAAGCAACCGCGCGGCAAGGCCGTCGCCGAGCCCAATTCCGCCATGGCCGCCGCCATTGGCGCCGCCCCGGCCCATCAGGCTTCCGGTATCGAAGATCCGGATGTCGGATATTTCCTCGATCGGCTTGACGGCTTCGGCAAGCGCGTTCGGAATGATGTTGATGCGGGCGAGACCGAGATCGTAATCGACCATCGACGGGCTGAGCCTGTTGCGCGCTTCGGCTTTCAAGGTCGCGACTTCCGCCTCGGCCTGACCGAGCGCCTTGACGCCGGCGGCCCGGGTGGTTGCGGCATTGGCGTCGGCCTTGGCCAAGACGCTGGTGGCCTCCGCCTTGTTGGCGGCGGCCTGGCGTTCGGCTTCCGCCATCACCGTGATCGGCATCGCGTTGGTTTCGGCGGCCTTTCGTGCCGCGATCACATTGATGGTCTTGTCGCGCTCGGCGATTTCGACGGCGCGCGCGGTCGTGACCTTTTCTTCCGCGGCAATTGCAAGCGCGCGTGCGGCCTCCGCGATGGTTTGCGCTTCGGACCGTTCCTTGCTCTTGGCCGCCACGATGATCGCACTCTCCTGCGCGACGATCTGAAGTTCGCGTTCGGCCTCGGTGGTCCGGCGCTTGACCCGCGAGATCGGCCTCGATCTTCTGGTATCGCGGCCCTGGTTGGCTTCGGTCTGCTTGTTGGCGACGGCCAGTTCCTGCTGGATGCGATATTCGGTTTCGTTCTGCAGCGCCGTCTGTTCGACCTTCGCGGTCTCCGCGCGCATCGCCGCAGTCTTGTTGGCGATGTCGCGCTGCTGCGCCAGTTCCGCCTCGCGCTTGGTGCTCTCGATGGTCGGCGTCGTCTGCCGCGCGACCAGGTCCTGTTGCGCGATATTGACCTCGGTGGTGCGGACGATCTGGTTGCGCTCCTGCTCGCGTTCCTTGGTGATCTTGGTCAGGGTCGTGAGCCCGTGGGCGTCGAAGAAATTGCTGGGATTGAAGTGCTTGATGTCGCTCTGGTCCAACCTAGTCAGCGAAACCGATTCGAGCTCGAGGCCGTTGTTCTGGATGTCTGCCCCGACCGCGTCCTGCACCGACTTGACAAAGGTCGCGCGCTGTTCCTGGAGTTCCTCAAGGTTCATGGTGGCGGCGACTGAACGAAGCCCGTCGACGAATTTCGCCTCGATCAGCTCGCGCAACTCGGCGGCGTCGTTGGTGCGATTGCCGAGTGTCTGCGCGGCGAGCGCGATCGAGGAGGTGTCGGGCTTGACGCGGAGATAGAATTCGGCGCCGATATCGACGCGCATGCGATCCTTGGTGATCAGCGAATCCGGGCCACCGCGGGTGACCTCCAGCCGCAGCGTTTTCAGGTTCACCGCGGCCGTGGAATGGAAAATCGGCAGGACGAAGGAGCCGCCGTCCAGAACGACTTTTTGCCCGCCGAGACCGGTGCGGACATAGGCCTCGTCACGCGTCGAGCGATTGTAAAGTCTCGAGAAGATCAGGCCGATGACGAGAATGACGGTAACGCCAATGGCGACGGGTACTGCAAGCTCACGTTTTTATGCCCTGGTTGATGATCGTTTTTGTGCGATGAGATCGGCGGGTGCGGAAATGGCGATGAAGCACCTCTGGTCGCGGTCGACCAGCAAGACGCTGGCGCCGACGAGAAACGGTTGCGAATCGGAACTGGCGCGCGCCGACACCGTGTGACAGTTGCCGAAGACATCCTTGAGACGAACCCGTCCGGGCAATCCCTGGTCGAGCGGACCGAAACCTCGCCGACATGGCCGACGAAATCGGCTTCGTCCACCGCATAGCTTTCGTCGCGGGGGATGATGCGCGAGATGCCGCGGCTGGTGGCGCGGATGACGGGGATGCTGCCGGCTATGGCGATCAGCGTGGCGATCCAGACCGGCACCGCGGTGCCTGCAACTGCGCAGCGCCTTGCAGCAAAAATCCCTCGATTGAGAAGATGCCGAGCGCCAGGATGATCAGGATCAGGAGCGGCAGGCGCCCCGCATTGATCCAGAGAAACAGGCCGCCGAGCGCGTTGTGGCTGTCGGCCTCGACCTCGACGTCCTTGCCGAACAACTCGCCAATCGAGAAGCCGACCAGCATCGATAGCAATTCGATGCCGCCGAGGCTTGCCATGATTGCGGCCGCGACGGCGAACGGCCGCACGTCGGGCGCCAGCAGGATGTCACTCATGACACTCACATGCCACTCATTGCTGCGACTTGATCCTTTCCAGCCGCGCCGCGATCTCCTTCTCGCGGTGCAGGCGGTCGAGTTCATCGAGCTCCTTGTCGCCGAGCACTTGGGAAGCGGGAACGCCGGTGACTCGCGCAATCGCCGCCATCGCTCGCTCGGCATTTGTTGTTTTGGTCGCCGCAGACGTGCGTCCGGTTTCCTGCGGCGCATGCTGCGAAAGGCTCAGCTCGAGATCGGCGAGACGGCTTTCGGCTTCACGTCGCGCGCCAAGCATTGCCTGCAAGGCCTTGGTCTGCTCATCGATTTCGAGCTCGATGAAATCCATCGCGCGTTCGAGCGCGATTGCTTGGGACTCCAGATCAATTTGCCGTGCGACGCCGGCGCGCGCGAGATCGTCGCGGTTTTCCGCAAGTGCGAGACGGATCTTTTCGGTCAGGCTTGTGACTTCGGCGTCCAGTTCCTCGCGCCGCCGCTTGAGACGGAATTCCTCGGCGCGCGATTTGCCGAGTGCATAGCGCGCTTCGTCGGCGCCGGCGTCGATTTCGCGGATCGCCTGCTTGATCAGGGCGACCTTGTTGGAGTTCTCGGCGTTGTCGATGGTCTGACTGGCGATGGCTGCAAGCAGCCGGCCCATCCGCGCAAGGATGCCTTCATGAAGCATGGTCTTCTCCGGTTGTGCTGATTTCGATTTGACGGCGATGTGGATCTCGCAAGTGTGGCCGTCAAAGACCAAGTGAGCCGGGAAGGGACTATCCCAGCCTGCAAGGTAACCTGGGACTTCGAACGGCACCAAGACGCGTCCGCTGACAGTGCTAACAGTCAGTGAAGTTGGTCCCTTGATCGCAAACAACTTCTCGTCAAGCGGCAGTTTGCGGATCGACGCGCCCGCCACATAGGTGGCGCGGTCGCGCAGGCCGAGCGTTACCAGTCGCGCCGGAAGCCCGGTCTCGGAGCGAATCCGCTCATAGGCCTGCGCATGAAGCGAGACGAGGTTGGCGCCAACCGGTGCGACTTCGGCCAGGATCGACATCATGCGGTCGTACGCCGCAAACGTCGCTGCAATGGCTTCAGCGCCGGCCGCGTCGGGGGCGAGGACATAGCGCAGAGTGGCAGCTGGCTCGGGCAGTTTGATCACGCTGGATCATAAAGTACTTCATCAGTACTTTACTAGACGCAGCCTAGGTATCATTTTCGTGATACGCAGATGCACTTGCAAATGAGTTGCAATAAAGGACGTTCTCCCCCATTTTCCCAACATGGACGCACGAACCTCCGATTTGCCGCCTGATGTCATCGATGACGCGATGCCAGGCCCCTTGCTGGCCGCAACGGGCTGGCGCGGCGAGCGCGGGGAGCCGTCGCTGGCGGACATGTTCGCCTCGGTGCGCACGGCGAGGAGCGGATCGTTCTGGCGCAAGCTGCCCGCATTCCTGGGCCCTGGCTATCTCGTCGCCGTCGGCTATATGGACCCCGGCAACTGGGCGACCTCGCTCGCCGGCGGTTCCAAGTTCGGTTATGCGCTGCTCACGGTTGCCATGCTTTCCAATGTGATGGCGATCGTGCTGCAGTCGCTGTGCACCCGGCTCGGCGTCGGCGCCGGCCGCGACCTCGCACAGGCCTGCCGCGACTCCTTTCCACGTTGGGTGACCTGGCCGCTATGGCTGTCGGCGGAGGTGGCGATCACCGCGACCGACCTTGCGGAAGTGATCGGCACCGCGATCGGCCTCAACCTGTTGTTTCATATTCCGCTCGCGATCGGCGTGATCATCACCGCGCTCGATGTCTTCCTCATCCTGGCGCTGCAGGCTTTCGGCTTCCGCTGGATCGAAGCTTTCGTGGTGGCGATGCTCGGCGTGATCGCGGCGTGCTTTGCGGTGCAGATCGCGCTCGCCGATCCCGACTGGGGCGCAGTGATCCGGGGCTTTGTGCCGAGTAGCGACCTCTTCGCCAATCCGGAAATGCTCTATCTCGCGCTCGGCATTTTGGGCGCGACCGTGATGCCGCATAATCTCTATCTGCATTCGGGGTTGGTGCAGACGCGCGGCTATGGCGAGACACAAACCGAGAAGCGCGAGGCGATCACGCTTGCGACCATCGATTCCACCATCGCGCTGTGCTTTGCCTTCGTCATCAACGCCTCGATCCTGATCCTGGCGGCCGCGACCTTTCACCGCGTCGGCAAGACCAACGTCGCCGAGCTCGATCAGGCGCATGGTTTTCTGGCGCCGCTATTGGGCTCGACCTTGGCGCCGACGTTGTTTGCGATCGCGCTTCTGTGCTGTGGGCTGAACTCGACGATCACGGCGACGCTATCCGGCCAGATCGTGATGGAGGGCTTTCTCGCTCTTCGCCTCGCGCCATGGCTGCGGCGGCTGGTGACGCGGACCATCGCGATCCTGCCGGCGGTGGTCGTCACGATCTGGGCCGGCGAGAAAGCGACCGGGCAGTTGTTGATCCTGAGCCAGGTGGTGCTCAGCCTGCAATTGCCGTTCGCGGTGGTGCCACTCGTGATGTTCACCGCAAGCCAGTCCAAGATGGGACCGTTCGTGGCGCCACGCTGGCTCACGGTGCTGGCGACAGCGACGGCGGCGCTGATCATCGCGCTGAACGCGAAGCTCGTATTCGATTATGTGAGCGGGTGAATACAGGTCATCGCTCGGCTTGACCGGGCGACCCAGTATTCCAGAGGCGCCGATGATAAATCGAGAAGCCGCGGCGTACTGGATGCCGCGCATTCGCGGGGCATCATGACCGAGGCTAATCCTGCGGCTCCGCCAGCACTTCGCCTGACGCGTCGATGCGCAGCCATCCCGAGGGCGCAAGCCGCTGCTGCGGCAGATAGCGGCCCTTGTAGTCCATCTTCTTGGAGCCCTCGATCCAGTAGCCGAGATAGACGTAAGGCAACCCTTGCCGTCTCGCGCGGGCGATATGATCGAGGATCATGAAGGTGCCGAGCGAGCGGCTTTCCTCCGACGGATCGAAGAACGAATAGACCATCGACAGCCCGTCGCTGAGCACGTCGGTGAGCGCGACCGCGACCAATTCCTCGCCGCGGCCGGTGAGGCCGCTGCCTTCGCCGCGCCGTCGATACTCGATGATGCGGGTCTCGACATGGCTATCTTCCACCATCATCGCGTAATCAAGTACGGTCATGTCGGCCATGCCGCCATGGCGATGCCGGGCGTCGAGATAGGCGCGGAAGATTGAATATTGTTCGGAGGTTGGCACCGCGCTGCGCTGCTCGCCCGATATATCGGCATTGCGGGCTAGCACTTTACGGAAATTGCGCGAGGGGCGGAATTCGTTGGCGACGACGCGCACGGACACGCAGGCGCGGCACTGGTCGCAGGCCGGACGATAGGCGATCGACTGGCTGCGCCGGAAGCCGCCATGGGTGAGCAAGTCGTTGAGATCGCCGGCCTTGTCGCCGACCAGGTGCGTGAACACCTTGCGCTCGTGTCGGCCCGGCAGGTAGGGGCAGGGCGAAGGCGCCGTCAGGTAGAACTGGGGGGTGTCACGCGAATGCTGGGTCACGAAAGTTCTTCGGCCTCCGGGCGAAGTGGGCGATCCAGCATCGCCCCGCTGAGCCTAACGGTCAATTGTTTACATCGCTTCAAGATACCCGGGTTCACTATACCCGGGCTCAATAGGTCCGTGCCGGCTGCCCGTACTGGGCGCGGACGGAGGTGTTGATGACCACGGTTCCCAGCACGATATCGTGCAACAGCCGCCGGCGGGTGTTGAATAGCCCGATCAACAGGATAAACGGCGATAGCATCGAAATCGAAATCCAGAACAGCACCGCGTGGATGGCGCCGAGCACGAAATAAGAGGGTGCGCCGTACCAGGTGCGCAGTTCCAGATCCATCATCCGCATGCCGATGGTAGCCGAATGCGGCCCGCCCAGCGAGGCACCGTAATAGATCAGGGCCCAGATTACGGAAGCCGGCGACACCAGAAAGAACAGCGTCCAGCCGAGGCCGAGCGTGACGAGGCCGAACACCGCGATGAAGATCACCGCCAGGATCACGGGGACCGCAAGCACGAACAGGTCGATCACAAAGGCGATGATCCGCCGCGTCAGCACGCCGCGAAACAATTCCGGCTGCAAATAGGGATCGAACGCATGCGGCCGGAAATCCGGCCCGTCATTGCGCCAGCCGCCGCCGGCATTGCCCGAGCCGCCATATGACATGATGACCTCCCAAACCGTCACGGACAAGGAGATGGGAACCCCCCACGTCCTTGCAAGGCCTTTCGGGGATTACGAAAGGGCAACAATCCGGCGATTCGGCGGTCGAAAAGCCGTCCAGCGCGTTTTCCAGCGAAGTGGGCACCGGTTCGCGTTAAGCAAACGCGTCAAAACAAGAGGCTACCGGATTTTCAGCTTTTCCGCCGCCTGCGGCGCGAAATAGGTCAAGACGCCGTCGGCGCCGGCGCGCCTGAAGGCAAGAAGGCTCTCCATCATCGCCCGCTCGCCGTCGAGCCAGCCGTTGTTGGCGGCAGCCGCGATCATCGCGTATTCGCCGGAGACCTGATAAGCGAAGGTCGGCATCGCGAACGTGTCCTTCACCCGCCGCAGCACATCGAGATAGGGCATGCCCGGCTTCACCATCACCATGTCGGCGCCCTCGGCGATGTCGAGCTCGACCTCGCGCAAGGCCTCGTCCGAATTGGCGCTGTCCATCTGGTAGGTGCGCTTGTCGCCGGTTAGCGTTTTCGCCGAGCCGATGGCGTCGCGGAACGGGCCGTAGAACGCGGACGCATATTTTGCCGCATAGGCCATGATCTGCACATCGAGATAGCCTTCGCGGTCGAGCCCGTCGCGGATGGCGCCGACACGGCCGTCCATCATGTCGGAGGGCGCGATGATGTCACAGCCGGCTTCGGCCTGCACCAGCGCCTGACGCACCAGCACCGCGACCGTCTCGTCGTTCAGGATCCGGCCGTCCTCGATCAGGCCGTCGTGGCCGTGGCTGGTGAAGGGATCCAGGGCGACGTCGCAGAGCACGCCGAGATCGGGAAACTCCTTCTTGATCGCGCGCACGGCCGTGCAGACGAGGTTGTCGGGGTTGACCGCCTCGGAACCCTGCTCGTCGCGCAGCGACGGCTCGGTATAGGGGAATAGCGCAATGCAGGGGATGCTTAACTGCATGGCACGCTCGGCGTCGCGCACCGCCTGGTCGACCGAGAGCCGTTCCACGCCCGGCATCGAGGTGATCGGGGCGCGAGCGTTATGGCCGTCGACCAGGAACAGCGGCCAGATCAGGTCGTCGGCGGTCAGCACGTTTTCCCGCACCAGCCGCCGCGCCCATTCCGCCTTGCGGTTGCGGCGCGGGCGGACCGTCAGATCGAGGGCAGGGGTGGCGGAAGCCGCCTGGTGCCGCGACACGTCGCGCATTTCGATCGGACGCCCGAATTTGATCGCCATCTGACTTGATCTCCCAAAGGCCCTTATCTCTTATAAGGCCGCAGACTTGGATTTTTCCAGTTCTAGCACCTTGCACAGTCCCCGTCACCGCACGCTTGAGCTGGGTCAATAGGCGAGCGGAAGCGACGCCGTCCTTCGGACGGCTATAGGGCGAGCGGAAGCGACGCCGTCCTTCGGACGGCTATGGCCCCGAAGGATCTATACCCGCGGCAGATTGATTTTGCCGCGCCGAGAGGTCATGAGTTGGCCATGAAGGCGTTTTTATTGACCGCGAGCGGCAAGCTGCATGTCTGAGACCCCATCGCGCGACCAGACGCGGGAAGGCGGCGTGTCGGTGGCGGCGATCAACTCCGAGCGCAGCGAAACCGACGAAAATGTCTGGACGCGGCGGCTGGTGCTGTTCCTGCGCGTGATGGCCGTGGTCTCGATCCTGAAGGGCCTTTACCACTGGGCGCAGGTGACGGGCTTTGTCGGCGGCGAGGACGACGCGTTCGAGAACCAGGCGATGGCCTGGCAGGCCTCGACCGTCTACTTCGCGGTGATCGAACTCGTCGCCGCGGTCGGCCTGTGGCTCGCGACGCCGTGGGGCGCGGTGGTGTGGCTCACCACCGTGGTTTCGATGGCGGTCATCGAGCTGATGTTCCCGGGAATCTACGGCGGCAGCCTCATAGTGGTGGGAGGCGAAGCCTTGATGCTCGCGGCCTATCTCGCGCTCGCCTGGATGGCAGCCCGCGAACGCCCACCATAGGCCGGCTCGGTCAACAAACCCCTCTTGGTGAGGAGCGCGGCGTCGCCGCGCGTCTCCGGACGATGCTACGCATCGCCGTGAGAACCATGAGGAGCCCGTGCAGATTTCACACGATCTCACCCTTCGAGACGCCCGCCTGCGGCGCGCTCCTCAGGAAGAGGGGATAGAGCCGGTCATGACGCAGCAAGACGAGCCTGCTCGGGCCATTAAAGTTTTCGGCAATTTTGCGGTAAGGTTTTGCCGGCGTTAAGGCCGCCGCCACACCCGTTACGCGAACCTTTCGAACCGGCCGAGAAGTGTTTTGGAATGCGACACAGATGCAGACGAAGCGTGAACAACCACCCCGCCACCGTCAACGAAAAGTTGCGAAAAATCCTTTGTCCATAGGCTTAATCCGCGATTCACTGTCTTAAATTCATTCTCTCTTTATTCTCTTGTTTAAGCTGATCTTCAAATCGGCCCCTTAAGTTGAGGCTATCAGGCGGGACAAAAGTTTCGTCGAATAAGTCGTTAAAAACGACGACAGGGGAAGTGTCATGATGAAAGCCGTTGCGACAGCGGTGGAAACCGCTGACCGGGCTGCCGGCCAGGCGCCGGTACAGCCGCTCTATCTGGAAGCGTTGACCTTGGTGGAGCGGCTGCATCGCCGGCTGCTCGACGTCATCAAGGATGAATTCGATCGGCGCGGCCGCTCCGATATCAATTCGGTGCAGGCTCTCCTGCTCTATAATATCGGCGATAAGGAATTGACCGCGGGCGAACTGCGCACGCGCGGTTACTACCTCGGCTCCAACGTCTCCTACAATCTGAAGAAACTCGTCGAGCTCGGCTTCCTCGATCATCAGCGCTCGCGCGTCGACCGCCGCTCGGTGCGCATCCGCCTGACCCCGCAGGGCCAGGAGATCCGCCGCATCGTCGATGCGCTGTATCAGAAACACGTCAAGACGGTCGAGCAGGTCGGCGGCATCTCGAACGAGGAGTTCGCGACGCTGAACAAGTCGCTGCACCGGCTCGAGCGGTTCTGGACCGACCAGATCCTCTATCGGCTTTGATATCGGCTCTGAATTTTCGGCCAAGCCGGCGCGGTTGAAGAAGACCGGCGGACCCTCTCTTCAAAACTTCCCCATGGCGCATCGGCCGGATTTTTCCGGACCGGTGCGCTTCTGTTTTTAGGGCATGATCCGGAGAAGTGGGCTCCGGTTCTCCGAAAGATCATGCTCTAACAAAGAGCATGATCCGGCGCACCGGTTTTCCGAAACGATCGTGCCAAACAACGAGCTAATGCGATAATGATTGTGCTACTTTAGCGCAGCGCCCAAAAATCGCCTTCCAAAATTGGAACCAGTTCCCGCTAACCGGCATTATCCATCCATCGTGGAGGTTTGAGGCCATGCTGGTCGAGCGCGGAATGCGGGTCATGAATGCGGAGGTGGTGGGCGACGCCTATGCCATCGCCTCGAATTATCTTCGCCGCACCGGCGCGATCCCCGACAATCTAGTGACTTGCGACCGGCTGCTCGACATCATTCTGCAACTGTTCGACGCCGGCGAATACAATAAGATCAGGCTCGCCAACAAGGCGATCGCCAAGTTCGAAGCTGCTTGAATTGCCTGCGATCAAACCAGAGGATTCCATGGAAGCCGTCATTGACCGCATCATGCTGACCTACGACCTCATGCTGAACCGTCCTGCCGCGGCAAGCGCGGAAGCGCGCGCCAAGCTCAGGGATTACCTCACCACGCTGTCCGAGGCCGGCCAGCGGGATACCCATCGGCTGACGGTGTGCGGGCTCACCTATCTGCGCGAGCTCGACGGCAGCAACGATCCGGTGAAGGCGGGATATACGGGGCTGTGAGGGGCAGGCCGTCCCTCGTCATGGCCGGGCTTGACC
This sequence comes from uncultured Alphaproteobacteria bacterium, assembly GCA_963822795.1. Classification (GTDB taxonomy): domain Bacteria; phylum Pseudomonadota; class Alphaproteobacteria; order Rhizobiales; family Xanthobacteraceae; genus Bradyrhizobium. The sequence goes on along the minus strand of CAWGJM010000046.1, from coordinate 233,645 downwards.
CGGCCATCCGTCACCTTGCCAGGACTCTCATGAAGCTTGATGGATACGCGGGTCAAGCCCGCGTACTCGGCTGCCATACCCGCGAAAGCGGGTATCCAGTACGCTGCGGCTTCTCGATTGATCAGTTGCGTCTCTGGAATACTGGGTCGCCCGGCTTGACCGGGCGATGACAGCTCTGCGCGTTGCTGACGTCCGGCGAAGATGTCTGATACACCTTGGGGACAACAATCGCGCCTGAGGAACCCCCCATGCTCGCCCTGCATCACCTCAACGATTCCCGCTCGCAGCGCATCCTTTGGCTGCTCGAAGAACTCGGCACGCCCTATGAGATGATGCGCTATCAGCGCAACGAGCAGACGCGGCTGGCGCCGCCAGAGTTGGAGAAAATCCATCCACTCGGCAAATCGCCTGTGATCGTCGACGGCGATATCCGGATCGCCGAGTCCGGCGCGATCGTTGACTACGTCATCCGCCGCTATGGAAAAGGCACCATGATGCCGGCACCTGGTAGCGCCGACTACGAGGCCTACAATGAATGGCTGCATTATTCCGAAGGGTCGGCGATGCTGCCGTTGATGCTGAACCTCTACGTCTCGCGCTTGAAGGAAGCAGGCTCGCCCTTGCATCCGCGCATCGACAGCGAGATAAAGAACCACCTCGGCTACACTGAGCGCGCACTGCAGGGCCGCGAGTTCTTTGTCGGAAACGCGCTGACCGGTGCCGACATCCAGATGAGCTTTGTCGCCGAGATGGCAAAAGTGTTCGACCGGCTGGCGCTATATCCGAACTTGGGCGCGTGGCTGTCGCGCATGCACGCGCGCCCGGCGTTCAAGCGCTCGGTTGAGAAGGGCGGGGCGTACCGGTTTGCCAAATAACCGTAGCGGCTCTACGAAGGAATTTGTCGCCGAGCTTTGAAAGATGATGAGAGATGGCAGAGCCTTAAAAAAATTCGAGGCGGCATCTGAAAGACGCCGGCGCAAATTGCCGCAGATATCAGGGAAACGCGTGAGACTGGTGATGCTAGCTTCGTTTGCACCGCTATCGATGCGATCACACGTACTAAAGAGAAATGTCCAAGCTCACGAAACTGAGCGTTTAGCTGGGAGAGGCGGGGCTTATCGGTTTGCGAGGTACGCCGCGGTCATTTTTCCAGCCAACGGCCGTGCGCCTAAAAACTAATTTCGTGAGGCGGATCAACGTGATTTGCCCTGTCCAGATGGCCGCGCAAGGATGTTTCGCGTTGCCGGCGGCCCAAATCAAACTTACAACCCACCCCTCAGAGGGGCGGCTCGAGAACGTCACGGACGCGGGATGGGATGCGGTGGACGCGGCGTCGGCGCTAGACGGGCGACGCTTTTAACCGCCTTCGCTAGAGTTGCGGTGGGCTCCAAGTCCGGCGAAGCCTCTTGGCGAAGACGGAAGACGCGGACGGCGAAGTCGTGTGGTCCTTTCGTCCAGCATATTTTTTGAAAATAAAATGGCGCGGAAACTCAATAAAAACCAATGGCTTGTCGGGTATGATCCTAGACTAGAACGAAAAAGGACCGCCAAAGTGGAGCGGTCCCGGATAGTCCCTAGTTTCACATTGTTTCAGCCTTTTGGGCGGCCATGACGGCCTTGGCCATTGATCCTGTTTTGCCATTCGGTGACTTCATCCGCGAACCAAAAGCGGCGGTTCGACGAAATGTACGTCGACCTCGGAAACTTGCCCTGCTTCTCAAGCCTCCAAAGCGCCGAGCGCGAGACGGGGATAATTTCCAACACCTGTTTTTCATTTAGCATTCGGCGCGGCCCGGCCGAGGGGCGATCTTCATCGGGTCGCAGTGGCGGCGCGTCGCAAAGCGACGGTCGTTTGGGTTCTTGCTCTTGATCGTCATTTTTTTCTTTCTCACGCGCACAACTAAAACTCAGATGACATCGACCCGCGCAGGACGCCCGTATAGGCGCCGTCCGCTCCGGGCACCCTTGGGGCTTCATCCCCGCCGAAATTACGCGCCTACGGCCTTCGCGCGCGGTCCGGTCATTGGCCCCGGCCGGTTCGAGCCGATCGGCCCGGCGCATTCTTCCACCCCCACCGGCAGCCGCATGACGTTGCCTTGCCCTCGCGAAGTTTCGCTCCGGTCGCCGCGATCATCTCGCCGCAATCACACCGGCACCACCACCCGGCGCGGCTCGCACGGCCGAGATATTTCGATCCGGCCGGCGCGGTCACCACGAGCTTGCCGAAACGTAGGCCCGACATTTCGATCAGCTTTGACATTCATCGTGTCGCCTTCACTGCACCGGATGCGAGGGCGGTGTGATCGTGATCGATCTCAGGCGATCCGCTCTGCGCAAGCCGTCGAGCGCCGACGCCCATGGGTTGCCTTCGTTGTCCTCGACGGTTGCGCCGATCTGTTGCGCCATAGCGATGTATTTCCGGATTTCTTCCGGACTAGCCGCCGTCACACTGAACGTTTTGCCTTCAAGCAGTTTGCCAACCACGTTTGCTCGACGGCGTCGACCTCGGTGATGTAGCAAAGCTCGCGACGGTCCCGCTCGGCAATGGTCGAGAGATGGCGTCGCGCATAGAGAAAATTCACATAGCTGATGTCGTCAGGATCAGACGGGATGCCGAACGTCTCGGCAACGACGGCGCGCTTCGTCCTGGGCTTGGCCGGCATGGGGCTCTCCTCTGTTCGGTTACGTTGCAAGATAGAGAAGTTTTCAGTCGTCGGTCACCTTACGTTGGTGCTCGCAATTCACCCCCGGAACCAACCCGCCGTTCGAGTCGATTTCATCGGATCGGCTAGCGCGACCACGCGCTGATGAACGTGATCGCAAGTGGGACATTCGAATATTCGGATGTCAAAGTCCGAGGAGGGACCAGGGGTGATCCGTGCCAGCAACATCATTGCTTTGCACTTTGGACATGGCGACCTGTAAAACATGATCATGATGCTTCGCCTTGGATCAGGCGGGAGCGCAAAACTCTCAGTCACCGATAGATGCCGTTATGGGGCCCGACGATGGAGCCACCTTGGAACCAACGCTATCTCCGGCGCTGTTCCATTTTGCTCACTTCAAAAACAATTCACCGAGAATTAACGAATCGTGACGCTCGCTGGCCTTGCCCGTGCGGAGGGCTTGGCTCTGCGTGTTGACCTGGCGGCGGATCAAAACCGCGCTCAGGGGAGCCCGCGCTCGCGATGCAACTTCATCCTTGGTGATGTCCGCTTTGCGCATTACTGACTCAAGTCGGACACTGCGTCAGGTCCGAAATGTGCCAAAGGCGGAAGTCGCATGTTCACTCAAACGTCGCAACAAAATCGACGCGTCCAGCGGTAAGGAGTTGGGAGATGTCTGCCATCGGGTCGCTGCCTAGGACTCAAGCGAGCGCACCGTCATCCGCAACCTCCGCCATGCCAGCACCGCACCGGTCATGCTAAACGCAAGGCCGCAGAGACAGAGCGCCACGATCACGATCGACCGCAGCAGCGGACGCGACGCGAGCAGTGCGAAGTCGAGCGTGTGAAAGCTGCGCAGCGGCCAGTTCTCCGCCAGCGACAGAAAGCCGGAGAAAATCCAGGCGAAGATAAACGGCGCGAAGACGAGGCCGAGAGTATGATGCCAGAACTGTAGGCCCTGATAGGCGGGGCTCTTCTTCCAGATCGCGGTGCCAAGCCGAACCACGCCGATGACGATGCCGAGGCCCACGCCGATTGTTCCCATCAACGACAGCCACCAGACGAACGCGCGCCAGACCTCGGCGTGGTGGCGCAGCGCCGCCGGATAAATCCAGTGCGCGATGCTGCCCAAATAATTGAACATGCGTATCCGCCGTGTCGTTGCGAGAACAATATCGCCCCCGGTCGACGAGACGTAGAGCAGGGTTCCGGCCGTGTCGTTCAGTGCGACGCGATAAAGCGGACGGTCGGAATCGTAATCGCCTGACACCGTCCATTGATCGTAGTCCACGCGCTCAGCTCTTGCATGCGACACCTCGAGCCCATGCGAGCGCGCATAGTCAGCTGCAACGTTCCGTGCGGCTTCCTCAGCGTGAGCTTCGATACGCCCAGTTATCGTTGCCGCTTTGCTGCGTGCCGGAAACGGCACGAAATGCATCACGATCCCTGACGCGAACCACATCGCAAACAGCAGGCAGAACACGACGCCCCACCAGCGGTGCAGCACTATCAGGATGCGCATGCCGGATTCTGTTCCTCACCACTTCGCCGAGGCGGACAGCTCAAAGGTTCGCGGTGCACCGAGGAGCACCTGATCGGGATAGCCCGGATCGGAAAATGCGGCATACACAGCGTTCGTTACGTTGCGTACCCGGAACCCAACGCGCATCTTGTCGATGCCCTGCCACGGCAGGTCATACTTCGGGATATCGACGAATGCGAACAGATCGGCCGTGGTGTAAGCCAGCATGGTCGTCGCGTCGTCCTCGAAGAGGTAGCGGTTGCCGACATGACGAACCGAGCCACCGATCTCCACGGGCCAGCGCCAATTGTCGAAGCGATAGGACGCGCCGGCGTTTATGATGAGAGGCGCAACGTTCGACGGCGTATTCCCGCTCCACGACGACCCCTCGAAATCGAAATTGCCGTAATGCGCATTGGTTAGCGCGACGTTCGCCCAGATCTTGATGTTTTCGACCGGTCGCACCGCGGCGGCCATTTCGACACCTTTGCTTCTGATCTCGCCCGCCAGCGTCGACGTCGTATCGTTGACCTGGACGTACACGTTCTGGCGCAGGATGTCGTAGGCGGCGAAGGTCCACTCGGCCTTGCCGCCCCAGAACAGCTGCTTGACGCCGGTCTCGTAGATGCGGGAGCTTGTCAAATCCAGCGACGTGCCGGGTGTCACGGAGAAGATTCCGGCCGCCGCCGGATCGTACGCTGTCGCATACATGCTGTAGAAGACGAGATTGTGAACGGGTTCGAAGGTGTAGGCCGCGCGATAGGACACCGGGGTCCAATTCTTGGTGAACGGTTGGCCATCGGGTATTGTGCCATCGAAGTTGATGCCGTCTCGCGCCAGCGTGAAATCATCGACGCGGACGCCGCCAATCAAGGCGAACATCGGCGTCAGCTTCAGGTGGTCCTCGAATGCTACGGCGACGGTGTCGAGGTGGCTGTTTCGGATATCCGGCTCCGGCGGGCCAGCCGGTACGCTATAGACACCGGGATCGGGATTGACCACGGTAACCGTGTCGGCCGGGTAGGTGTTCGGATTTCCTTCCTCAGCAAAGGTGATGTCATTGCGGCTCACCAGGAGTTGCGTTGCGAGACGGTTTTCCATGCCGAAGAACGAACTGTTCCAGGTGAGATCGGTGATGTCGCCGGTCACCTGCTGCTTGTGCGTGACGAAAAAGCGATCGCGATCAATGGTCGAGGTTGCCAGGTCGAAGGCGTAGGTCTCGCTGTCGAACCAGTGCCGCTGGGCGCCGTACTCGTAGACCTGATTCTTGAGTGTCACGTCGTTGCTAAGCGCCCATTCGAATCCGCCGCGCAGCCAAAGTTGCTGAGCGCCGACCGAATTGTCAGCTACGTTGTAATTGGTTGTCAAGGTCCGCGAGTCCACGGTCAGCGGTCCGAGGGTGGTGCCATCGAACGTATTGATCGCAGTGCCCGAGACGACGCCGTTCACGGCGTGGGACCCGGCGAACGACATGGGGACCAGCGGAGTTCCCCAATAGGCGTGGCCTTCATCGTTAAGGTACTCGACAGCCGCGAATACCTTGAACGTGTTGGACACCCGGTAGTTCAGTTGCGCCGATAAGTTCGTGAGATTCTGATAATCGCCGTCGATGAAGCTGTCGAATCGCGACTGGCTTATGTCGAAGCGATAGTCCAGTCCGTCAACCGCAGTGCTGCCGCCCGAGCCGAAATGCGTCCGATAGGTTCCCAGCGTGTCTATCGAGGTGTCCAGCTCGCTTTTGATCGGGCCACTGGTCGGCGCCCGCGTCACGTAATTGACCGAGCCGCCGATCGCATCCAGTCCGGTCATCAGCGAAGACGGACCTTTGAGAAATTCAACGCGGTCGTAATTAGCCGTATCCAGGACGCGTGACGTGATGTCTTGAGGACCAATCCAGATTCCGTTGTAGAGGACGTTTACCTCGCTATAGCTGAAGCCGCGCATGGAAAACGCGCCAGGCGCACCGGCAGAATCGCCGGAAAGCACGCCGACCGCGCCTGCCGCGGTTTCCGTGGTGGTTCGGTAGCCCTCTTGCTGCATCGTCTGCTGGTTGACGACTTCAACGGATGCCGGGGCCTGCGGGACGGTCAGGCCGAGCCTACTCCCAACGTTCGCCACGACATTGGTGTTAAGGGGTGTTTGTGTGACCTCCTCATTGGCCGCCGGTTGTGGGGGCGGCGTGGTAGGCTTTGCGCGTCGGGCGGACCTTGCCCGTTTCGGCACTCTTTGTGAGTCGGCGCCAGCGCTCGTCGCGTGCTTCGGCTTGGGCGGTGAAACCACAACCGGCTCAAGTGCTCCCGGGGATTGTCCGCCCGTGCCAGTTTGCGCCGACGCAGACCATTGCGTTCCGGCAAACAACAATAGGATCAGGCTGAAAGGCCATGCGGCCCGGGACAACCAGCGCCGTGTGCCAATGACTGGTTCGGACGAATGCACATGAGGTCGCGACGACCCATGAAATTCAGGGATTTTGAGATAAGACATGACGATGCTCGACGGCGAACGTCCAAACCGTCAGCACGTCTGCCGGTACAATCTGCCTTTCGCCCCTGTTGCGGCAGATCGACCCGGCTCTTCCGGCGCTTCGGGACACCCCGCCCGACGCGTGCGTGCATGACCATGACTGGCAGCAGGTTTCCTGGCTCGCGGGTCGTCGCCTTCAACCACCTTCCCAGGATCAATCGACCCCAGTGGTATTTATGGTTGTCGGCTCGTCGCTTACAGTTGCGGGGGCAGCCGCGGCATTGCCCGTTGTAACAGGCGCACCGCATTCCCTTGATTAGCCCTTACGGGCACTACCATTTGAGAGACTGGATAAGCTTATGACGCGAGTCAAGTAGCGGCGACCTCTCCGAGCAGACACAGTAGACGTGTGTGTCGGTTGGGCCATGCGGTCGCGCGCGACCGTGTCAGTACTGCTGTTGCTACTGGTCGGGATCAGCAGCAAGAAGGTGAGCTGGATACTGGATGCCGTTGGTTGATTCGCTTTGTCGAGCATCGGATCGGCGACCCGCGTATTGTCCGCCTGATCCAGAAATGGCTGAAGGCGGGCATCCTGGAAAACGGAGTCGTGAGCGGAAGTGACAAGGGGACGGGACAGGGCTCGGTGATGACTCCCCTTACGCAAAAGGTAACTTGCGTCGCTTGGCCGTTGGCGACCTTTGGGGCGCGAGGTCGGCCCACTCAGTTGATTCAGTTGGAGCTGGAATCGAGTGTCGGATGACAATCGTGTCATCGTCCACCAAGATCTCCTTCACCAGGAGTCGCACAATGCGCTGACGCTCCGCAACATCCAGCGTTTTTGCCGTTTCACGTAGTCGTGCTAGGAAGTTTGTCACCGTTTCTGCTAGTCGCAAATAGCCAGCGCGGTCGGCAAGTTGGCTGTCAATCGCATTTAGCTCGGCGCTGATTGCCTGCTCACGTTTGCGAAGCTCGGGCACGCGACGGCGTAGATCATCTAATGACATCAGGTCTTCCTGATACGCGGTCATCAAACGTTCCATGCTCTTTCGAACGCGTGCCAACTCCTGCTGCAAGTGCTCTTCACGTCGTTTGACGGGGCCGGCATTGCGTGCCGCGGCCAATCGCCGTTCCAGTTCTTCTTGAATGAGGTGTGGACTCTCTAGCAGTTTGAGGATCTCGCGCCATACCACCTCGTCAAGAAGATCTTGTCGTATCGGCTTGCTATCACACACCGGCCCGCCAAGACGGCGCCATGCGTCGGAGCCGAGGCAACGATAGTAGTAGATCATACGCGCACTGGTCCGCGTCGAAGTGCGATAAAGACCGTAGCTGCATTTGCGGCACGACACCAAGCCTTGCACGACGCTTGGTGTGATCGTGCGACGAGGCGCGTGGTCTTTGTTCGCCTGAAGCCGCCCCGCGGCCAGTGCAAAGGTCTCCTCGGTGACAATCGGTGGGACCGCAATCTCGATCCATTCCTCTCGTGGCCGCTCGTGGTGGGCGCTGTCCCGTGATGCGAATCCGCCTCGCAGACGGATTTGCCGCGTGATGCGTTGTCGCTTCGCCGTCTTCGTTTTGTTGAAGCAGGCCGTTCCCTTGTACGCCGGATTGCGCAGCATCGCCCAAACCACCGAACGCTCCCAACGAGAGATTCGCTTGCGCGTAGGAACGCCTTGTTCGTTCAATAAACGCGTGATGGCACCGACGCTCAAACCAGCGACGGTGTAGTATTCGTAGACCTAGCGCACCACGCTCGCCTCAGCGTCTATGATGGCGTAAGATGCCGGCGCTTGCTCAGTCTTACGGATATATCGGTAGCCATACGGAGCGCCGCAAAGGACGTTGACAACTCGCTGCAGGGCACGATGCCAAAAAATGGGATCCCAGCCGCTGCGTAGTGAGCTGAGCGAGCGCGTCTCGCCGCCGCTCGGTTCTCGACCAAGCGCATGCAAAGCCAACAGACCGGTGAGCGGACGGGGTCAAGGCCGTAAGCCACCGCAGGCGGGGGCGCGCTTCGCGCCAGCCTTGAGGCCGGCCAATCACCCGGTCTACTTCAGCACAGTTGCTCTGTTTTTCGAGGGGGGGTGACGGTACAACTCGGGCGTATTGCGCCGCTGGACACGGAGACCCACGCTCGGACGCGCGCACGAGGCGTCCCCGGGGCTGGAACTCGCCGCTATCCACCATATCTTGCATAAATATCAGGCTTGTACCGCAAGTGCTTGGCCGGAACGGGGCAATGTGCTAGTTGGCTGATATAGCTTCCGACCCCACTGTATGACCGCCCGCACTCTGCCTAACCGGTTGCGGCGGTGGAGATATTTCGCCGATGACCTCCCAAAGCAGCGCATCTGCCTCCAGCACCAATTCTTCCAGCGTCAAGACTGCCTCAACGCCCGATTCCTTATTCACGGCAACGCTCGCCGAGGCCGATCCCGAGATCGCGGCTGCGATTGCGGGCGAGCTCGGCCGACAGCGCCACGAGATCGAGCTGATCGCGTCGGAAAACATCGTCAGCCGCGCCGTGCTGGAAGCGCAGGGCTCGGTGATGACCAACAAATACGCCGAGGGCTATCCGGGCAACCGGTACTATGGCGGCTGCGAATGGGTCGATGTCGCCGAGACGCTCGCAATCGAGCGCGCCAAGAAACTGTTCGGCGCCCGCTTTGCCAATGTGCAGCCGAACTCCGGCAGCCAGATGAACCAGGCGGTGTTTTTGGCGCTGCTACAGCCCGGCGATACCTTCATGGGGCTCGATCTCGCAGCCGGCGGACATCTCACCCATGGCTCGCCGGTCAACATCTCCGGCAAATGGTTCAAGGCGCAGCACTACACGGTGCGGCGCGAGGACCAGATCATCGACATGGATGCGGTGGCCAAGCAGGCGGAGCAGGTCAGGCCAAAACTGATCGTGGCCGGCGGCTCGGCCTATTCGCGCGCCTGGGATTTCAAGCGGTTTCGTGAGATCGCCGACCACGTCGGCGCCCATTTTATGGTGGACATGGCGCATTTCGCCGGTCTCGTCGCCGGCGGCGTGCATGCCTCTCCGGTGCCGTACGCCCACATCACCACCACGACCACGCACAAATCGCTGCGTGGCCCGCGCGGCGGCTTGATGCTCTGGAACGACGAGGCGCTGACCAAAAAATTCAATTCGGCGGTATTCCCAGGGCTGCAGGGCGGCCCGCTGATGCATGTGATCGCGGCCAAAGCCGTCGCCTTCGCCGAGGCGCTGCGGCCGGACTTCAAGATCTACGCGAAGAACGTGGTCGAAAATGCCAAGGCGCTAGCGGAATCCTTGCGCGCCCACGGCTTTGAGATCGTCTCCGGCGGCACCGACAACCATCTGATGCTGGTCGACCTCAGGCCCAAGGGTCTGAAGGGCAACGTCTCGGAAAAGGCCCTGGTGCGCGCGGCGATGACCTGCAACAAGAACGGCATCCCGTTCGACCCCGAGACGCCGTTCGTCACGTCGGGCCTTCGCCTGGGCACGCCGGCTGCGACCACGCGAGGTTTTGGCGTGGCCGAGTTCAAGCAGATCGGCGGCATGATCGCCGAAGTGCTGAATGCGATTGCGCAATCGCAGGACGGCAAGGCGTCGCTGGTGGAAGCTGCGATGAAGGAACGCGTGAAGGCGCTGACCGACCGCTTCCCGATTTATCAGTAAGGTTTAAGTGGAATGCGCTGCCCGAGCTGCAACAGTCTCGACACGCAGGTGAAGGACTCCCGTCCCACCGAGGACTCTTCCGTGATCCGGCGGCGGCGTGTGTGCGTGGCGTGTAATTTCCGCTTCACCACCTTCGAGCGGGTGCAGCTGCGCGAACTTACCGTCATCAAGCGCAACGGCCGCCGCGTCCCGTTCGATCGCGACAAGCTGATGCGCTCGGTGCAGATCTCCTTGCGCAAGCGGGCGGTCGAGCCGGAGCGGGTGGAAAAGATGGTCTCGGCGATCGTGCGCGAGCTCGAGAGCGGGGGCGAGGCCGAGATTTCGTCGGAGGCGATCGGCGAGATCGTGATGGAGCATCTGCGTCAGCTCGACGACGTCGCCTATGTGCGGTTTGCGTCCGTTTATCGCAATTTCCGCGAGGCCAAGGATTTCGAGGCCGTGCTCGGCGAGCTTTCCGGCGAGGAGGACGCGCGGCTGGCCGCGATACGCAAATGATCTTCCGCATCCTGGAAGATCAGCTGCGGGCAAAATCTGTGGCGACCAAGGAAATAGACCGGCGCTTCATGCAGCTTGCGCTGACGCTCGGGCGGCGCGGGCTGGGGCGGACCTGGCCCAATCCCGCCGTCGGCGCCGTCGTGGTCAAGGACGGCGTCATCGTCGGGCGCGGCTGGACGCAAGCAGGCGGCCGTCCCCATGCCGAGCCGGAGGCGCTCAAGCGTGCCGGTGCCGCCGCGCGCGGCGCCACGCTCTATGTGACGCTGGAACCCTGTTCGCATTTCGGCAAGTCGCCGCCCTGCGCCGACGCCATCATTGCCGCCGGCGTTTCGCGCGTGGTGGCCGCGATCGAGGACCCAAATCCGGAAGTGGCGGGAAACGGCTTTGCAAAACTTCGCGCCGCGGGGATTTCAGTCGATGTCGGGCTTTTTGCGGCGGAAGCCACACACGACCACGCCGGGCATATCCGGCGCATGCGTGACAAGCGCCCGCATGTGATCCTGAAGCTTGCGGTATCCTTGGACGACAAGATCGCCGCGAGCGGCGGCAGGCCGGTCGCCATCACAGGCGAAGCCGCGCGGACGCGGGTGCATCTGTTGCGCGCGCAGAGCGATGCGATCCTGGTCGGGATCGGCACCGTGCTGGCGGACGATCCGCTTTTGACCTGCCGGCTGCCGGGCATGGAGGCGCGCTCGCCGGTGCGAGTGGTGTTGGACCGGGCTTTACGCATTCCCGGCAATAGCCGGCTGGTTCATTCCGCGCGCGAGACGCCGCTGTGGGTGATAACTTCAGAGCTTGCGGAAGCACCGGCCGCCATGAAGCTCGGTGCTGTCGCCGCGCAAGTCATCCGCGTACCGCCAGCTGCTTCCGGCCTCGATCTGCCGGCCGTGCTCCGCGCGCTAGCTGAGCGGGGCATCACTCGTCTGATGGTCGAAGGGGGGAGCAGGGTGGCGTCGTCCTTCGTCGCGGCGGGCCTTGTCGATGAGATCTGGCTGTTGCGCGGGCGTGAAGCGATCGGCGCCGACGGTGTTGCTGCGCTCGACGCATTGCCGCTTGGCGCCATCACGCAGTCGCCCGCCTTCAAGGTTCGTGCTACCGAGACGCTGACTAAGGACACGCTGACCATCTACGAGCACACCTGATGTTTACCGGAATTGTCACCGATATCGGCGAGATAGTTGCGCTGACGCCCACCGCGCAGGGGCAGCTGCACCGGTTGCGCATTGCCTGCCGCTACGACCGCGCAACCATTGCGGACGGCGCCTCGATCGCTTGTAACGGCGTCTGCCTGACAGTGGTCGCATCTAGCGTGGAAGGCGGCAAGACCTGGTTCGACGTCGATGCTGCCGCCGAGACGCTTTCGATGACCACGGCCTCGCATTGGGCTGTCGGCACCAGGCTCAATCTCGAGCGGGCGCTGAAGATCGGCGACGAGCTCGGCGGCCACATTGTCGCCGGACATGCGGACGGCATCGCCACTATCCAGAGCCGCGACGATCTTCCCGACATGGCACGGTTTGAGCTACGCACCACGCGCGAGTTGGCGCGTTTCGTCGCGGCCAAGGGCTCGGTGACGCTGGATGGCGTCTCGCTGACCGTCAATACCGTGCAGGATGTGGCGTTTTCCGTGCTGATCGTTCCGCACACGCTCACTGTGACGACGCTTTCCGCCTGGCGTGCCGGCAGCGAAGTCAATATCGAGGTCGATTTGATGGCGCGCTACGCCGCGCGGCTTGCGGAGATGAAGTAGCGACCCTTAGTAGTGCCCCTTGGCTTTAGACGCTCACGCGCCTACAACGCCGACCAATCCTCATGGTGCTGGATGAGGGCACCGATCTAGACGGAATGAACCATGGCAGATGCGCGACGCGCCCCGCTAAAAGACCTGACCGATATTTCCGGCGCGCGGGCGCTGATCGTCGAAGCGCGCTTCTATGACGATATCCAGGACGCGCTGCTCGAGGGTGCGGTCGCGGAGCTGAATGCCGCCGGCGTTACCCACGACGTGATCACGGTGCCCGGCTCGCTGGAGATACCGGCGGCGATCGCGATCGCGCTCGATGCCGCCGAGAAGAGCGGCAAGCCCTACGATGCCGCGATTGCGCTCGGATGCGTCGTCCGCGGCGATACCATCCACTTTGAAATCGTCTCGATGGAATCCTCGCGCGCGCTGATGGATCTGGCGGTGGCCAGAAAATTCCCGCTCGGCAACGGCATCCTCACCGTCAATACCGAGGCGCAGGCCTGGGCGCGGGCGCGCGCCAGCGAGCTCAACAAGGGCGGCGATGCCGCGCGCGCGGCGCTTGCCATGCTGCGCATCAAACGCCGCCTGGCGCGGTCCTGACCATGGCCGAGAGCTACAAAAAGCCGGCCAGGCCCACGGACAAGAAAGCCAACCGGCGCGGCGCGGCGCGGCTCGCGGCGGTGCAGGCGCTGTATCAGATGGACATCGCCGGCGCCGGCATCAATGACATTTTTGCAGAGTTCGAGAGCCATTGGCTTGGCGGCGAGGTCGAAGGTGAAAAGTATCTGCCGGCCGAGGCCGCCTTCTTCCGCGACATCGTCTCCGGTGTCGTGCGCGACCAGGCCAAGCTTGATCCGATCATCGACGAGGCGCTGTCGAAGGGTTGGCCGCTGAAGCGGATCGATGCGATTCTGCGCGCGGTGCTGCGCGCCGGCGCCTACGAATTGGAGCACCGCAAGGACGTGCCGGGCCGCGTCGTGGTGTCCGAATATGTCGACGTCGCGCACGCCTTTGTCGAGACCGAGGAGACCGGCATGGTCAACGCGGTGCTGGACCAGATCGCCCGCCAGTTCCGCGGCGAAGAGTTTTCGCGTGGCTAGCGCGCCCACCTCCGGCGAAGACTCGCTGATCGCGCGATATTTCACGCCGATCGCGACCGACCCGGGTGCGCTCGGCCTCAATGACGACGCCGCGATCCTCAAAGCGCGCGGCGAGGACATCGTGGTCACGACGGATGCCATCGTCGAAGGCGTGCACTTCCTGCCCGACGATCCCGCCGACACCATCGCGCGAAAAGCGCTGCGGGTGAACCTCTCCGATCTCGCGGCGAAGGGTGCCACGCCTGCGGGCTTCGTGCTGACGCTGGCGCTGCGCGCCGCCGATGAAGCATGGCTCACATCATTCGCGCGCGGGCTCGGCTCCGACGCCGGTCTGTTCGGTTGCCCGTTGCTTGGCGGCGACACGGTCTCCACCTCGGGTCCGCTGACGATATCGATCACCGCCTTTGGGCGCATACCGGAGGGCAAGATGGTCCATCGCAGCGGCGCGAAACCCGGCGATCGTGTGGTGGTGACGGGGACGATCGGTGATGCCACGCTCGGTCTTGATGTCCTCAGGGATGGCGCGGTTGCCGCTGCTCTCGCCGAGGATGCCGCGGCAAAGGCGGCTCTGGTGGGACGCTACCGCGTACCGCAGCCGCGCAACGCGCTCGCGAATGCCGTGCGCGATCATGCCAGCGCCGCGATGGATGTGTCGGATGGGCTCGCCGGTGATCTCGCCAAACTTTGCGCGGCGTCCGGCGTGTCCGCCGCGATCGACGCGCCGAGCATCCCGTTGTCCGCGCCGGCCGCAGCCTTGCTCGAGCACGGCATCGTCGGCATCGAGACTATCGTTTCCGGCGGGGACGACTTTGAGATTTTATGCGCGATCCCCGAAAGCGGCCTTGAGGCATTCGTGCACGCGGCAGGGCTTGCCGGCGTGGCCGTGGCCTCGATCGGCACGATTATCGCGGGCTCATCCATTCCAAGGTTCTTGGACGCGCGGGGCAGGGAGATTGCGCTCCCGCGTCTATCGTGGAGCCACTTCTGACACCTTCTTCAAGTCGGCAACGCCGTCCCTCCCAATCGCTGTGATCGCTTCCTATCTCAGCGAGCTCCTATCTCTCCAGTCTCGGAGGACGCCATTCATGATTCACCAGCTTCGCATCTACGAGATTTTCGAAAACAACAAGACCGCCTTTCATGCCCGCTTCCGCGATCACGCGGCGCGCATCATGCGAGTGAGATACGGCTTCCGGATTGTCGCGATGTGGGAAACCCAGTTCGAGGCAAGGACCGAGTTCGTCTATTTGCTCGAATGGAGCGATGAGGCGGCAAAGACCGCGGCGTGGGCTGCCTTCATGAGCGACGCCGAATGGGCCGAGATCAAGCGCATCACCTCAGCCGAGCACGGGGCCTTGGTCGGCAGGATCGAGGACAGGCTGCTCGCTTCCGTCGATTATTCGCCTGCGGCGGGCCGTAGCCTGCGTGAGCACTGATAGATGGAGCTTGATAGGTCACCTCCGATCGATTGCCGGCGCCTGCCGGAACGGTTTGGGCTTTTCGGCGTGGTTCCAGGACTGAACCAGACATTCTGGCCGATTCCTGCAAAATCGACGATTTTTGCGGTTCGCGGCGTTGCACCGGGGGAGCGATTTTGGCATGGTCCCGGCCGATTTGAGGCCGCCCTTTTGGGCAGGGCGGGCCTCCTTTTTGTGCGCCCGCTGCTTTCGCGGCGATGGCGAGGGGCCAGCTAGGAATCTGAGGCAAATTCAATGACAGCATTATGGATGATTGTGCTCTGCGGGGCGCTTTCGATCGTCTACGCCATCTGGGCGACGGCTTCCGTCATGAAGGCGGACGCCGGCAATCCGCGGATGCAGGAAATCGCGGCCGCGGTGCGCGAAGGC
Source organism: uncultured Alphaproteobacteria bacterium (assembly GCA_963822795.1). Lineage (GTDB taxonomy): Bacteria > Pseudomonadota > Alphaproteobacteria > Rhizobiales > Xanthobacteraceae > Bradyrhizobium. The sequence continues at coordinate 218,141 of CAWGJM010000046.1, read as the reverse complement.
GCGCAGGCCTATCTGCGCCGCCAGTACACCACCATTGGCATGGTCGGTATCGTGATCTTCGCGCTGCTCGCCTACTTCCTGGGGCCGCTGGTGGCGATCGGATTTGCGATCGGCGCGGTGCTGTCAGGCGCGGCCGGCTTCATCGGCATGAACGTCTCGGTGCGCGCCAACGTGCGTACCGCGCAGGCCGCGACCATTTCGCTGGCCGGCGGACTTGAACTCGCCTTCAAGGCCGGCGCCATCACCGGGCTTTTGGTGGCGGGTCTGGCGCTACTCGGCGTCACCATCTATTTCGCCGTTCTCACCCACTTCCTGGGGCTCGCCGCTGACAGCCGCACCGTCGTCGACGCAATGGTTGCGCTCGGATTCGGCGCCTCGCTGATCTCGATCTTCGCCCGTCTCGGCGGCGGCATCTTCACCAAGGGGGCCGACGTCGGCGGCGACCTCGTCGGCAAGGTCGAGGCCGGAATCCCCGAGGATGATCCACGCAACCCCGCCACCATTGCCGACAACGTCGGCGACAATGTCGGCGACTGCGCCGGCATGGCGGCCGACCTGTTCGAGACCTATGCGGTGACCGCGGTCGCCACTATGGTGCTCGCCGCGATCTTCTTTGCCAAAACGCCGATTCTGGTTAACATGATGACACTGCCGCTCGCGATCGGCGGCATCTGCATCATCACCTCGATCGTCGGCACCTTCTTCGTCAAGCTCGGCGCCAACCAGTCGATCATGGGCGCGCTCTACAAGGGCCTGATCGTGACCGGCATCCTGTCGCTCGTGGGTGTTGCGGCGGTGATCTACTGGCTGATCGGTTTTGACAACCTTGCCGGCGTCGAATACACCGGCATGTCGCTGTTTCTCTGCGGCGTGGTGGGCCTCATCGTCACCGGTCTCATCATCTGGATCACCGAATACTACACCGGCACCGACTTCCGACCCGTCAAGTCGATCGCCGCCGCGTCCGTCACCGGCCACGGCACCAACGTGATCCAGGGCCTGGCGATTTCGATGGAAGCGACCGCCTTGCCCGCGATCGTCATCATCGCCGGCATTCTCGCCACCTACAGCCTTGCCGGCCTGTTCGGCATTGCGATCGCCACCACGACCATGCTGTCGCTGGCGGGCATGATTGTCGCGCTCGACGCCTTCGGCCCGGTCACCGACAATGCCGGCGGCATCGCCGAAATGGCCGGCCTGCCCAAGGAAGTTCGCAAGGCCACCGACGCGCTCGATGCGGTCGGCAACACCACCAAGGCGGTCACCAAGGGTTATGCGATCGGCTCCGCCGGTCTCGGCGCGTTGGTGCTGTTCGCGGCCTACAATGAGGACCTCAAATACTTCATCGAGAACGCCGCGACACATACCTACTTCCAGGGCGTCAAGCTCGATTTCGCGCTGACCAATCCTTACGTCGTGGTCGGCCTGCTGTTCGGCGGCCTGCTGCCCTATCTGTTCGGCGCGATGGGCATGACGGCGGTCGGCCGCGCGGCCAGTGCGATCGTCGAAGAAGTGCGGCGTCAGTTCCGCGAAAAGCCCGGCATCATGCAGGGCACCGACAAGCCGGACTACGGCAAGGCGGTCGATCTTCTGACCAAGGCGGCGATCAAGGAGATGATCATCCCGTCGCTGTTGCCAGTGCTGTCGCCGATCGTGGTCTATTTCGTGATCTACGTCATCGCCGGCGGGTTGGGCGCGGACGCCGCCGCCAAGGCGGTTGCGAAAGGCGCCGCGTTCTCGGCGGTCGGCGCGATGCTGCTCGGCGTGATCGTGACCGGCCTGTTCGTCGCGATCTCCATGACCTCGGGCGGCGGCGCCTGGGATAACGCCAAGAAGTACATCGAGGACGGCCACTACGGCGGCAAGGGGTCCGACGCGCACAAGTCGGCGGTCACCGGCGACACCGTCGGCGACCCTTACAAGGATACGGCCGGTCCTGCCGTCAACCCGATGATCAAGATCACCAACATCGTGGCGCTGCTCCTGCTCGCGGTCCTCGCGCATTGAGCCGGTAACGCCCACGCGTTGAAACAGAAAACCCCGCGGCGTGAGCCGCGGGGTTTTGCACGACGGAAGCAGCAAGCAAAGTCTGGATTGGTTCGTCGCTCGCGCGCAGAAGCCAGGCTGCGTCTAGCGCATGATCCGGAAAAGTGCGCAGCGGTTTTGCGAAAAGATCATGCGCAATCAAGAACCTAAAGCGCGATGGTGATTTAACCTAATCTCATCACGCTTTAATTAAAGCTCAACAACTTGAACAGCGGGGTGAGGTAGCTCAATTCCTGGCCGGAGGTCGCCGTGGTGCGGGCGATGAAGTCGAAGATCTTGCCGTCCTTCAGCCCGTAATTGGCGAGCCGGCGCACCTGCCGGTTCTTGTCGAAATAGATGGCGATCACCCGCTGGTCGGTGACCTTCTGGTTCATGAAGGCGACCGGCCGCTCGGCGCGCTGGGAGATATAGTAGAACACTTCACCGTCGAGCGTCGCCACCGTCGATGGCGTTCCCATCACGATCAGCACCTGGTCCTGGCTCGCCCCGATCGGAATTTGTTCGAGCGCGCCCGGCGGCAGGATGTAGCCCTTCTGGAACTGCTCGCCGGTGCAGGCGCCAAGCAGGGCGCACACCAGTGCAACCGCCGTGGTCGCACGCACGGTCCGCCAGCACGCGGCCAAGCCGCGCGGCGTGTCCACGCGGGAACGGGTCCGGATCGTCTCAGTCATCGCAGAACAGTTCCCAACCCTTGCATCGCGCTATTCGTTGACGTACCGGACGATCGTTGAGACAGCAACCGGCAGCTCCAATCGGGGCTCGCTTCGCGGAACCCCCAATGCTTTGGCCGTTTAATCACTTCAGGAAACCCCGGCTAGCCCCGCGCGGCACCATTGAGACCATCTATGGCATGATCGTGGCGCAAGCGCGAGAACCCTTATTTTATCGGGACTTCGGCGTGCCGGATACAGTTAATGGCCGTTTCGATCTGCTGCTTTTGCATTTGTGGATGGTATTGCGGCGGCTCAAGGGAACCGCGGGTGCGACGAACCTGGCTCAGGCGCTGTTCGACCGCTTTTGCGAGGATATGGACGCCAATCTGCGTGAAATGGGGGTCGGCGACTTGACCGTTCCGAAGCGAATGCAGGCTTTCGGCGAGGCCTTTTACGGCCGCGCGGCAGCTTACGATCTCGCCTTGACGGATACTGCGGACGCACTGGCGCGGGCGCTTTCCAGGAATATCTTGAACAGCGAGGCAAACGAAAACGCGCGAAGACTGGCGGTCTATGCCGAGAACGCAATCGCGGCGCTGTCAATTCTGGACGATGCGACGCTGCTGGCGGCGGCGTGGAGATTTCCCTTGCCGCTCGGAGAAGATGTGCCGTGATGAGTAAAAGGAGCGAAGGAACCGAGGGCCGCGATCCTTCGCGTGGTCATTCTCGTGATCCATCTCAAGGCCCTTGGCGCGCATTCGTCAATGTCGCGCAGATCCCGGAGACCGGATTGCATCGCGAGATCGAAGCGGATGTCGCGGTGCGCCAGGCCATGGCCGATCTCGCCGGCTTGCGGGAGATTTCGTCGGCGCGCGCCTCGTTCGACCTGACGCTGGATCGTCGCGGCCGCGTCCATGTGGCGGGCACCGTGCGGGCGCGGATCGGGCAGACCTGTGTGGTCACGCTCGATCCGATCGACAATGAAATCGACGAGACGGTCGACGTGATGTTCGCGCCTTCGGAGCAAATTCCGCAACTCGCCGATCTCGCTCACGAAGCCCTCGCGGGCGAGGCTGAAATTCCGGACGCGCCGGAGCCGATCGTCGACGGCGTGATCGATCTCGGGCGGCTCGCGACCGACGTGCTGTTGCTGGCGATCGATCCCTATCCCCGCAAACCGGGCGCGGTGTTCGAGCCCGCGGTCGCAACCGCCGATACCGAGGACCATCCTTTTGCCGCGCTGAAAGCGCTGCAGCTCGAGCCGAAAACGTCGGATGTGAGCAAACCCAAGGGCAAACGATAGGTGCCTGGAACGGCGTGCGCTTTAGCATTTCGCGGCAGGTCGATCGGAGGTTGCTTTGAGAATTGAAAATAACGACTTGAAATAATTGGATTTTTTGGATCGGAGCGAATCCGCGTGGTGGCGTGGTTCAGGGCAAAAGTCTGTGGTCAAGAGGTTGTCTCGTGGCCGGGAAACGCTATTGTCGCCGCCCGGTCCGGGCGCAGGTTGCGCCCGGCGGTTCGCCGCTATCCTGGCTGCGACTTGAGTGGTTTCCGGGACGTTCATGCCGCAAAAGGTTCGAATCGCGCTTGACGCCATGGGTGGCGATGTCGGCGCGTCCGTCGTCATTCCTGGCGCGGCGATCTCGTTGACCCGACATCCCGGCACCGAATTTCTCCTGTTCGGCAATCGCGCGGTCATCGAGGAGCAGTTGGAAAAGTATCCGGCGTTGAAGGCTGCTTCGCGCGTCATACACACCGACGTCGCCGTCAGCATGGAGGACAAGCCAAGCCAGGCGTTGCGGCGCGGACGGAAGACGTCTTCGATGTGGCTGGCGATCGACGCGGTCAAGAAGGGGGAGGCCGGCGTCGCCATCTCCGCCGGCAACACCGGGGCGCTGGTAGCCATGGCCCGCTTCTGCCTTCGCATGCTCAACGGGATCGACCGCCCTGCGCTTGCGGCGGTGTGGCCGACGATCAAGGGCTATTCAGTCGTGCTCGATCTCGGCGCTACCATCGGAGGCGATGCGCGTCATCTGGTGGCGCTGGCGGTGATGGGCAGCGCCATGGCGAGCGCTCGCTTCGGCCTGGAGCGGCCGACCGTGGGCCTGCTCAACATCGGCGTCGAGGAGATGAAGGGCCACGAGGAAATTCGGGAAGCCGCCGAACTGCTGCGCGCGATGAACCTGCCGCAGCTGCATTACACGGGCTTTGTCGAGGGCGACGGAATTGGCCGAGGCGCGGCCGACGTCATCGTGACCGAGGGCTTTAGCGGCAACATCGCGCTGAAAACCGCCGAGGGAACCTCGCGGCAGCTGCTCCAGTTGCTGCGGGGCGCAATGGCCAGCACCTTGAGCTCGCGTGTCGGCTATCTCTTTGCCCGCAAGGCCTTCAAGGCGATCCGCGACAAAATGGATCCCGGCAAGTCCAACGGCAGCGTGCTGCTGGGACTGAATGGCATCGTGGTCAAAAGCCATGGCGGAACCGACGCCGAGGGCTTTGCCTATGCGGTCGATGTTGGCTATGAGATGGTCCATTACGATCTCCTGACCAAGATCAATCAGATGCTTCATCGCGATGGCGGCGCGCTGGCTCAGGCGCAGGACGCCCCGGAGGATGTCTCGTGACGCTACGTTCGGTGGTGCTCGGCTGCGGTTCCTATCTGCCGCGGCGGATATTGACCAACGCCGAACTTGCGGCGCGCATCGACACTTCCGACGAATGGATCGTGCAGCGCACCGGCATCCGGCAGCGCCACATCGCCGCCGACGGCGAGTTCACCTCGCACTTGGCGATCAATGCTGCGCGCGCGGCGCTCGACAATGCCGGGATCGACGCGCAGGCGATCGACTTGATCGTGCTTGCGACCTCGACGCCCGACAACACCTTTCCGGCAACCGCGGTCGCGGTGCAGCACGGGCTCGGCATCAACCACGGCGCGGCCTTCGACCTGCAGGCGGTCTGCTCCGGTTTCGTCTTCGCGCTCGCCACCGCCGACAATTTCCTGCGCTGCGGCGCCTACAAGCGTGCGCTGGTGATCGGCGCCGAAACGTTCTCGCGCATTCTCGACTGGAACGACCGCGGTACCTGCGTGCTGTTCGGCGACGGCGCCGGCGCGGTCGTGCTCGAGGGGCGAGAGCAGCCGGGCAAGTCCTCCGACCGCGGCGTGCTGACGACGCATCTCCGCTCCGACGGGCGGCACAAGTCGAAACTCTATGTCGACGGCGGGGTGTCCTCGACACAAACCGTCGGCCATTTGCGGATGGAAGGCCGCGAGGTCTTCAAGCATGCGGTGGGCATGATCACTGACGTGATCGTCGACGCCTTCAACGCCACCGGGCTCTCGGCGGAAGACATCGACTGGTTTGTTCCGCATCAGGCCAACAAGCGAATCATCGACGCTTCCGCCCACAAACTGCATATTGCGCCGCCGAAGGTGGTGCTCACGGTGGATCTGCATGGCAATACCTCTGCGGCATCGATACCGCTGGCGCTTGCGGTCGCGGTCAAGGACGGGCGCGTGAAAAAGGGCGATCTGGTGCTCTTGGAAGCCATGGGTGGCGGTTTCACCTGGGGCTCGGCGCTGCTCCGCTGGTGAGCCTCCGACAAAGTTTGTATCGATTTAGCTGTGTTTTAGATGCCCCTGCATTGATGAGCGCTGTTGACCGTCGTATGGTAAGCTCTTAATTTCAGATACAAATTGTTCGCCGTGAGTTGGGGCAAGGCGATGACCGGAACCGGAAAAACAGTTACACGCGTCGATCTCTGCGAAGCCGTCTACCAGAAGGTTGGACTGTCGCGCACTGAATCATCCGCCTTTGTGGAACTGGTGCTGAAGGAGATCACGGATTGCCTGGAAAAGGGCGAAACGGTGAAGCTATCGTCGTTCGGCTCGTTCATGGTGCGCAAGAAAGGCCAGCGTATCGGCCGTAACCCGAAGACCGGCACGGAGGTACCAATTTCTCCGCGCCGCGTGATGGTGTTCAAACCGTCCGCGATCCTGAAGCAGCGGATCAACGGCCACGCCGAAGGCCAGGCCAACGGCGAAGACAAATCAGATTAATCAGATCAACATGTCGGATTAACCTGGGTTGATTCGGCAGGACGACCCCAGAGAGGAGCGAGCATTTGGACAAGGCGCCGGATGCGTTCCGTACCATCAGCGAGGTCGCCGGCGATCTCGACATTCCCCAGCACGTGCTGCGGTTCTGGGAAACGCGCTTTGCCCAGATCAAGCCGATGAAGCGGAGCGGGGGCCGGCGCTACTACCGCCCCGACGACGTCGATCTGCTCAAGGGGATCCGCCGGCTGCTTTACAGCGAGGGCTACACCATCCGCGGGGTGCAGCGCATCCTGAAGGAGCATGGCATCAAATCGGTGCAGAGCCTCGCTGACGGCTCGGCCGCCGTCTCGTTCGGCGCGATCGAGGAGGCGATCGGGCAAAGCCTGATGGAAGACGACAAGGACGACTTGAGCGCCGACCTCGATGGCGAGGACGAGGAGCATGAGGGCCCGGCGGGGGAGGGGATCGATTTCCGTTTCGTCGATACCGAAGACGACATCTTGGCGACGTTCCGTGGCAACGGGGGTGCCGGCCCGACGGCGGCCGAGCCGAACCCGCTCGACCGCGAGCGCCTGCAAGGCGTGCTGCGGGACCTGATCGACTGCCGGCAGTTGCTCGACCGGGCGATGAAGGACGGCTAGGCACCGAGTGGCCAGAACCGCGGCCTGATTGCGCACCCGGGCGGAGCCACGAGTGGGAGCTATGCCGCGCCTTGCGCGGCGGCGGGATCGAAGCTAAGGGAACGGCATCGGAGCGTGGCGCAGCCCGGTTAGCGCACTAGTCTGGGAGACTAGGGGTCGGAGGTTCAAATCCTCTCGCTCCGACCAAAATTCTAAAATAAATCAACACTTTAATAGGCACCTACAAAAATACCAATCAACTAAAAAAGATCTGGGCACCCCATGGGCACCCCAAATCTAGCTTCGTCATGGTGGTTAAGCTGCCTCAACGAGGCTCTCCTGCCAGGCAATGATCTCGTCCTCGAACCACGCGACCCGGCCATCCGACAGGGGATGCGACTTCGGAAAGCGGCCGGCGTTGATCATACGCCCCAGAGTTCGACCGGCTCACCGGCACGATCTTGAGCACCTGCTTCATGCTGAGCATGGGTCGGAGCTGGGGCTTTTCAGCTTCTCCAAGCTTCATGAGCTTCTCCAGCTTCATGATGAGTAAATCCTGTGCGATGGCGCCTTCGTCCCATCGATGATCGTGCAGGTTTCTCGCTTCTTATCGAACCAGAGCTTTGGGCCGGAGCTTCTACGAGGCATTGGTCCCTCATGTTTCTAAGTCGGGTGAAATAGGATCGCGGCGGTGCTCACCTTTCAAGGTGTCCGCCGTAGCCCTTCCCGTTGAGAAAGAATGAGCGTGATCAAGGTGTCGTCTCTCATGGGCCCACTGGTTCGACGGCTCTCTCCGTTACGCACGCTGCGCTCGTAGTATGGACAGCGCCTTGAATCTTGCCACGCTCGCGTCGCTCGACAGGTGGGGAAGGGGCAGCTCATGTCTCAATCTCCTCTCAAGGAACGCGGTTTACAGTTGTACATCGCGCAACACCTCAACCTCGCGTTGGATTGAAGGTGGGTCCGCCAACGACGCGCCTCGGCTCTAGCTAGGCTGTTAACTGTGATATCTCCGTGCCATCTGTTGACTGTGATATCTCCGTGCCATATGGTCGTCAAGTCTTTTTATGGCACCGGGATATCACCAGATGACAAAGCGCCCCGAGGTTTCCTTCCCGAAAGGCATAATCGATACGTTCCTTCAGGCCCCCACGAGCCGCAACTCCGATAAGTTCATACTCCGCCTTCCGGATGGGATGCGAGAACGCCTAGCGGAAGTGGCTGAGAGCCAGGGGCGCACAATGAACGCTGTCGTTATCGGCGCCCTTGCGGAGTATCTCGCGAATGCAAAATCGCTTGAAAGTCAGCTTGCCGGTATTGAGAAAGCGATCCAGGCGCTTACTGACAAAGTTTCTGAACAGAACCAGGTCGTCTCCCAAATAGTCAAAGAAAATGCTGAGAAGGGAAGCGTTCGTCGGCGGCCCCTCAAGAGTTGAACAACCGTCAGTTCGTTCAGCGTGTGAAGCCGCCTCGCCGCGCCAGCTTACGTTGCGGCTCTGATCAACGTCGAATTTCGACCGCTTACCATCATCGTTGCGGTCGACCGCTTGCTGAACGCCAATGCGGACGATGCTGATCAGCAAACCGCAGCGGTCCCGCAACGGCTACGACTGGACGAACCGCCATCCCGGGATTGTCGAAGGCTGCACTCAAGAATTGGATGAAGCAATTCACCATCGATCGCGAAGGCGGTCATCCTCGGCGTCGACGGCCGCTCCGATTTTGATGCCCTGCATTCCCGGCAAGCACGACGAAGAGGTGCAGCTGCACGCGTTCGACATGCTGGCCGGGCGACGGCGATGAGGATTGCCTCTCACCATGCGCAAGACCAGCCTAGCCCGGCTACTGGCGCGGCGTACCGAAGGCCATCTTCGTCGCGCCGTTCGAGCAGGGCGAGATCGGTCCCCATCTCTTCCGCCACGCCCGCAAATTCGAACTCGAGGGCATGGTGTCGAAGCGCCGCGATCGTCGTCCTTATCGCGCCGGGAGAAGTCCAGATTGGATCAAGGTGAGAAATCCGAACTCGGCGGCCATGACGCGGGCCCAAGGATGCAACGTGGTCGACCTCCGGCAGAAGATAACGGTCGGCGAGATGCGATCGTCCGGCGTCACCGGAGTCCTGATCTACTGCGCGGACCATCATTGCAGCCACGTCGTCGCCGTCAGCGTCGAAGACTGGCCGGACGATGTTCGGCTGTCGGATCTGGAGGGACGCTACACCTGCACGGCGTGCGGCAAGAGGGGAGGATATTCGACCAGATTGGCAAAGTCAGAAGCGATGAGTGGGTCGCTCCAAAGCTCGCCTTTCGGCGGCTTGTCGATCGTCGGTCGATCGTCGTCTTCAACTGCGGGCAGGTGCCGCAGTTGATTGCCTGTCGAGCGCGCCGGACTAACCATCAATCGGGCGATAGAACCCGGCCATGTCGACACCAGCAAACAGGTCGGTGACGTCGACCATTTTAAGGTCTTTGCCAGCGAATCAGCGAAGAGGCCGCGGAAAAATGGTTCGCGGAAAATGATCCGGAAGACGTTGCGTTTGAATATCCGGTGATCGGAGCTGACGAGAAATGACTTGCATCGGGCGCCACATCACTTCGGCGGCTTTAGCTCGCTTTGCAGCCAGCCGGAAGCGAGGCGGCTTGTGAGGGGATCGAGGCGGTCGCAGTCCTCACACAAAAAGGATGGCGGATTCTTTTCGCCGTCCGGTGTCGGCGCAAAGATCATAGGCAACCCACAGTTAGGGCACTTGAGCAAGCTTGGGTCGGGCTTTCTCATAAGCCGGACTCTGAGACCGAAGCCGGATGAAGTCCATTCCAAATCGGATCATAGGCGTAGCAAATTCTTGCGAGGTCAGTTTTCTGGACATTTTCTCGCCCTTCCGCGCTCCCTCTCTTGGTTCACACGAGCGCTTACAGATGATTGCGGGTAGTTGCCGAGCCTACATCCAGGATCAGTTGAACAGTTCGATTTCTGACCCTGGGGTCTTTGAGAAACTGCGGTGGTTAACGATCTACTGGAATTCAACAGGGGGCCGGTCTACAGCCTGTCGTTTTTCCCAGATGCTAGGGCCCGGGAATGGTGCTGGGCGATGAGGCCACGAAGGCCACGCGGGCTCGAGCGTGTCGCCCGATCGCCGCAGATCGCTATCGGGCCCAGTGCGGACAGATGGCTAAGCGCCCTGTGTGGTTGTCGCGGATCTTGACACAGTCATCGGCGTCGCCGCCTTCATCGTAGACCCAGGTGAACCGGCGGGGATCATACAGATGCATGTTTGAAAGGCCGGGTTTGTAGGACAATCCATGAGCCTCGTACGCGATCTGTGCGAGTTCGAGGGCTTGGTAAAGACCGCCGGCTCCCGGGCCCTTTGTGCGACCCGTGGTCCAGGGCGCTTCATGCACTAGGCTGTTGCGCGATTCGGCATAGAGCTTGGCCTTTGCCAGTCTTATTTCCGGTTCGTGTTTGGTCATCGGCGCCTGTCTGGCCCCCGGGGGGAGGTTCGCTATCGATTCGCGCCCAACAATCTATCATCAAAAGAAAACGCGGGACCGATGCCCCTTGCCGACTTTGAGGAGCCCGCTGGTGCGGTTCGGTTTAGGGGGCTGTCAGTGGCCCCTAGCCACCGCACGGCGCGCCGGCCGCGATTGGAACATCTGAAACGAAACGTGAGGTTTGGGCACCTTGTGGTCGAGTTCTCCCCGCTACCATGAATTGCGAATGGGGCCCCCAACTCCGGGAGATCCATCATGCGAAAGCTCATCACGACGATAGCGTTGCTGGCCCTGATCGACACCTCGGGGGCGATTGCGCAGACGGTTGGTTTGGGAAATCCATCCGCACAACCTCCATCAACGAACCCGGACAGTCGAGTGCTGCCGGCACCGGTCGGCCACCGCCAACCGCGGGTCAATCAAGTGCCTCCGGAAGACAACCTGGGTGATCCGAACGATCCAATCAATCGCGAGAACGCGGCGCTTGACCGCATGGTCAAAGGTATTTGCCGCGGTTGCTAAATACTTCGGGCTGAGAGCGCGGGACCGAAGCCCCGCCGCCTACGATACCGGTCTAATGGAGTGCTGCTTGCTGCTGAGCTGCGGCGCGCAGTTGGTCGTCGCGAAGCTGGATCAGCTCAGCTTTTATCTGGGCCGCTTGATCTGCGCGCACTCGTCGAGTGCTTGGCGGCGGGTCGGTCAAGTCCGGGTATTGCGCTGCGGCGCTAGTTGCCGGAGCGGATTGACTGGAGCATGCAGAAGGTATCTGCGCAATCAGCGCTACGGACCCCACAAATACGACCGTATTAATCCGACCTCGCCTCCCAGCCGCCGAGCCGGTTGGCAACGTGGTCCTCTGAGTTTGAAACCGGAATTGCGGACCTCCGAACAGGTATCCGCGCTGGTCATCAAAGCTTTGCGCAAATATTTAAAAGAAGCCTTACCGCTCTACCGATTATCCGAAATAAAAGGGATGGCCCGCCGGGCTAACCGACGGGCCTGTTCCTGGTTATCGCCTCAGCCGCATGTCGCCAACCGCTGGCGGTTGCGCTTCCGGCATGATCGGCGCCGGCGGTTCATGATGCGATGACCGCGATCGCAGCTCGGGCCGCGCGTCGGGCCACTTCGAAATCATCGATGAGCGGTGCGGTCGTTTCGACGATCGCATTCGCGACACGGTCGACGCGCTCCGGCATGGCTGCAGAGCCCGCGGTCACGATCGCCGCCAAACTGTTCGCAACATTCGCGCAGAATGTGCCGAAGGCCGCGCTCCAGCGCCCGGCGAACGGGATCTCGATCGGAAACCCTGGTGCGCCGGCCTCCTGAAGCAGCTCGGCAACGTAGCGCAGCAGCGCAATCAATCCGGCCAAGGTCGAGGCTTCGGCCCGCATCACGAGCTGAGACGCTCGATCGAGCTCGCGGAATGCTTCCTCGTTTTCGTCGTCGGGCCCTTCGGCGGCAGCGTCGTAGGCAGCGTAAGCAGCCCGGTGCGCCTCGATCGCGGCATGGATCGGGTCGACCACGGGCGCGGCCGGATCTGCGCCGATGATTTCCTCGAGCGCCGTCTCCGCGATGCGCTTCAGGTAATCCGGATCGTTGGCAAGCTGGCGCGCGTGCTGCTCGTCGAAGTCCGTGCCCTGAGCCTTGGCGGCATCACGTTGCGACCGCATAGGCCAGGCGATCCTTTCCATCGCGGTTGGCAGGATTTTGTAACGACCCGCGTCGGTTCGATGGGCGTAGCTGTGCTATTCTCAGAATCAACCTGAGCCATGAAACACCTCATAGTTTGGGCCAGGCTCGTCATGGTGCGTCCAACACCGTGGCGGGCCGCTTGTTTTTCAAGCCTGAATAGGGTAATACCTAGCTGTGAAAAAGGCAATACCCAAAACGGTCGGAGGCAAACGCGCTGGCGCTGGGCGCCCAGCAACGGGCAAGGACCCGGTGCGCACGATGCGGCTTTCTGACGAATTTATTGCGAAGGTTGACGCGTGGGCTGCGGCTCAGGACGACGAGCCCGTCCGATCTGAGGCCATCCGCCGCCTGGTCGAGCTCGGGCTGAAGGCGAAGGGCCGCTAAGAGCCAGCGGTCGAAGGACGCATAAACATCCCCTCAATCTGTCTCAGCAATTCAAGATGCGCTTCCGTGTGTATCGCGGCGTTGGAATAGTACCTCTTGCGTGCAAGAGGTACGCTTTGGCGAGATTCCAAAATTAGTCTTGGCCTAGCGCTCGCCGCCACCTTGGAATCATCAAGTGAAAGATCAAGACGGGTAACTTCGACGTTGTACGAAGTATTTTGCGGAGCGTTCAAATAACTACCAACGAGGGACATCAGGGCAGCTTGGTCGGCAAGCACATTGCTCAATGAATTTTCGAATTCGACGGTCACGGTGCTTACAAAAATTTTCTTGATCGGGGATACGGGTTCCCTGAATTGAAACTCATCAATAGCGAAACCGACTATGTCTTCGATGAAGGCTTCTGAATGCTCTGTCGTGTTAGAAATAGCGACAATTCCATCACCATACAGTCCAAATTCGCCGACGCCAGCTCTCTTACCATTCGTCTCAAATACCCCCGTAGAAAATTTGAGACCGTTCTTATCAATTTCTTCTCTTGTCGGATTTTGAGGAAAATTCTTGAACTCATAACGTTCGACGACTTTCCGGATGATTGCCATTCCATCCGCGCCGCCAAGCGGTACAAATTCCTCTGTTGGGAAAAGCCACGTAGCTCGACCAGTATCAATGGATACGATTTCCATTAGGCGGCCTCTGCTTCGCCGTAGGCTAGATCAGCTGCGCTGGGAGCCTTGGTTTCTTTATCCTTTTTCTTGTCATCTAACGCGCTGGCACGGGCCTTGCGATTGTCGCTATCGGATTCTCGCGGGGCGGCAGCCGTGGGGCGGATTATTTGATTATTTTCATCCGACACGCGACGCGCTTCGAAGTGCGGCTCCCATCCAATTGCCCAAAGGATTTCGGCCACACGCTTAATTCCAATATTTTCAAAGCCTATTATTTGTCGATTAATCACGGCGCGGCTCGTCTCAAGGATATTTGCAATATCCTGTTGAGTTATTTTTCTACGTGATTTCTCGGTTGCAAGAGCGCGCTGCAGTTCGTCTCGCACATCCGATAAAAACCGTGATCCAGAACGCTCCTTTTCACCGATATCGAAGTTATACGAGGGCATTGTACTCTCCGGTCACAAAGGTTGGCGGATCAAGGTCAAGGCGAGCGCGAATCCACACTACGCGGTCACGTGCTTCGTCATATGATTCTTTTGGCGGTTTTCCGTCTTGCGATTTGTAGTCATCAGCAAGACCAGCAAAAGTGGCGATGAAAATCTTAGGACGCCACAGCCATCCGAAAATCCGGAGGTCCACAGTTTTCATTTCCCAAACGCCGCGGCCGGTGGGTTTGAGATTGGAAAACGCCCGGCTATAAGCCAACGGTTTCCCAGCATTCCGCTTTCGCAAAAGCGTATCCATTTGCGCTGCTGGACTTTCGGTCGCTCCCAAAACTCCTGCCTTCGCGCCAGGTAGAATCTCTTCAAGGAACCTGAGGAGGGAAGGCATTGCATGGAACTCCCGTTCATCGAATTCGCCCGTTTTTAGGGGAACCCGAATCCGTGTGAGCGTAGCGATTTTATCCGGTGTTGTCATTTAGGTCAACAAATTAGTTGATTTATAGGTCAACAAATGGTAGGCGCCCCGCCCTCAGCGCCCCCGATTCGTCATTCAGGCACGAAAAAAGTCGCTAAACCAGCAATCTCAGAACGTTTATACCTTTTTCCGAGCCCGCGGGACTCCTTGCCATCGTGCGGCTAGGCCATCCGACCTGGGCGTCATTCTTGGCGCAGCCCCCCAACCCCTGGTGGCTTCCCTCCCGGCCCGATCGGCGGAATCATGGGGCATGTCCGACGGACCCCGAAACCCTAACCCTCCGCGCCACCGCAATCGCCGGAGAGCGCTACGCTGACGATTACGCCGTGATCTGGCGCGGCATGTCAGTCGGCCGGATCATGCTCGGCAACGGGGCACCGCACGACCGGCCGCAATGGATATGGTCCTGCCACGTCCCCGGCCGCCCGCAGGGTAATGACGACCGGGGCAACGGCGCCGACCTGGACGACTGCAAACTGAAATTCAGGAAGGCATGGGCGCGGATTCGCGCGCGCCTGACCGATCAGGATATCGCCGACGCGCAGCAGATCGCGGCGGTCGGCGCCGAAGCGCTCGCGCGGTACGATCGGCGGCATGGAAGTTGAAGCCATGCCTGATCGCGGCTGGTCGCGCAAGTTCGACGAACCGATCCCGCTGCCGCGGGGCCGCGAGCTCGTCACGCTCAAGGATGCCGGCACCTACATCACAAAGCTTCCGAAGGCCGAGCATGAGGCGTCGGAATGGCAAGCAGCGATGCAAGCGCTGCTCCTGGTCGCGAAGTCGGGCGAGCCGACGATGCTGGCCCGAATCGAGCGCTCAATCGGCATGGGCCGAAGCCAGCGCAGGCACCGCGCCAGAGGCGCGCGCTAGTCGCTGCCTGACCGATTACGCGAGCTTCGTCGACGTGAGCACTGATCTTTAGTGCCGCACTAGCTTAACTTGAGTGACCAAAGCTGGTGTAGATGTGTCAAGTGCGCGGCGCAACATGGCTCGTCGGTCTGAGGCGAAGCCTCGCTGGTATATCTGCTCTAGAACAAAGCTGGACGTTCAAACAGGTACGGTTTCATCGGGATCGCTTTTCGCGCCCGACGCCGAAGCGGAATCGCTAGGATCAGCATCGGACGGAGATCGATGATCGAGACCTCAAACGAATTGCCGAGCTTCTCTTTGAGCTGATCCGGATCGCTCACGCCGTAGTTCTCTACAAAGAACCGCATCGTTCGATAACGGCCATTAAGGTACATATAGCGTGTACCTTCCTCGTAAGCGAACTCCCTCCATTGCGCTGCTTTGTGTGAACTCGCCTCGAGAAAATCAGAGACGGCTCGAATTTCTTGTTGGATGTCGCGCTTGCCGGGCAGACCGTCAGCGGTGACAAGCCGAGGGAGATTCAGGAGAAGCCGAGAACGTAGGGCCAGCGGATCGATTGCTCGCTCGCGCGCGTGCAAGAAGATCTTCTCCTCATCGGCGCGCACACGCGCAATCAGCTCGTCTATGGAGAGTGGTCGCTTGATCTCGGCGAGTTCTTGATCGTCGGTCGCCGTGAAATGAAGTGGAAAGTACGGTCGACGCACAACTGTTGATTGAAAGTCCACCGCCCCCTTGCGACGGCCGAGCACAGCACGTGAGAGGGAGGCGGCGTCATAAATCGCTTTGTCAAAAATTGTTTCAGCAATTAGAGCATTGTCGAAGCGCGCACCGGTGAGATCAGCCCCCGTAAAGTCAAATCCACGAAGATCATTTCCCGTAAAATCAAACCCACGCCAATCACCATATCGTAGGTCACATTTTGGGTACAGGCCTGTGGCCTTGACCAGCTCATCAAATCTGTCGCTAGGTGCTTCGAGCACGGAGGCGAAGGTTTTATACGCTCACCTTGATCAAACTGTGGAAGAATGCATGGCCGTTATGACTGAGAAGAGAGTTCGCCACCTTCCCGTTATTGATCAGGGCAAATTGATCGGAATTGTATCGATTGGAGATCTGGTAAAAAGCATAATCAGTAAACAAGAATTCGTCATTGACCAGTTGGTACAATTTATTCACCGCTAATGCGGATCGACTATCACGCCGATCGCGCTTTCCGATTTTCAAACGTTTTCCGCTTTTTGGTGATGATTAATCGCGATGAAATCGCCTTGTTTCCAGCAATCGAAGTTGAGTGTAGCCCTGCTCGGGCTGGGCCCGTCTGATGATGTCCGTTGTCCGAGGTAGACCGGAAGTGGCCGGCCGACGACAAATGTGACGCGATTGACCCAAGGCGGACTTTACGAAGCCCCCCCCCGTTGGTCCCGGTTGACGATTTTGTTGGCCAAGCCAGCGTTGTTGATGGCGACACGCTGGAAATTCATGGGATCCGCATTCGGCTCTGGGGTATCGACGCGCCCGAAAGCAGCCAACTATGCCGCGGCGGCGACAGTCTGCAATATCGTTGTGGTGCGCTGGCAGCAAACGACCTCGACGCATTCATTGCCCGGCGTCCGGTTAACTGCTCGCCCCTCAGCCTCGATCCATACGGCCGGACGGTTGCGACCTGTTCGGTCGGTGCCATCGACCTCGGCGAATGGCTTGTACGCAAGGGTCTAGCCCTGGATTGGCCTCAATACTCGAAAGGCAGATACGATGGCGCTCAGCGCGAGGCCGAACGAGCCGGCCCGGGAATCTGGAAGGGCAGTTACGTCGAGCCGTGGCTCTATCGCGCCTGCATCCGTGCGAATGGAAAGCCGACCGCCTGTTCGGATGACGCCAACGCGCATCGCTGAACCCTCCGCATAGAATTTCGCGGGAGCATGACCCATATCAGACCTCAAGGGTGGGTCGGATGATCGGCCAAAGCAGTCATTCAACTGAATGACATGAGCCGCGAGCAGGCGAGCTATTTCCGGAAACTAACGATCGCCCGAACAACAAGTGCGATGCGTTCGCCGCGCGCGCTGGGCCTAATTCGGCCTGAACGTTCGAGTTCAGCGAGCCCATGAAGGGCTGCCCAAAAAGTCTCGGTCACGACAGCAACGTCGACGCAAAACGGCGTCACGACTGCCGCAAGTGCGTCGAAACCGGCCCGTAGTTCTGGTCTGGTTCCAGCTTCGGCGAACCGCAAATCCGTTGGAAGGATAAACATGGCCTCGTAGAGTGCAGGATGACGTAGTGCAAAGGCGAGATAGGCCATTGCAACATTCTTGAGAGCATTTTTTCGTCCGGTCGATCCGCTTGCTGCTTCCCGAAGAGCTGCTGTGAGCTCCCGGAAACCCTCGACTGCAACTGCTGCAACAATCGCATTCCTGTTCTCGAAATGTGAATAGAGGACCGGCTGACTATGTTCGATCTCGTCGGCCAGGCGGCGGATTGTAACGGCATCCCATCCTTCGCGCTCTGCGATCACTCGCGCTGCCGCGACAATGCGATACTCGCGCTCAGCCCGTTCCCTGCCTTTCCGCTCGGCGATACCCAATCCTCAATCTCCCAGACCCGGAACGCCCACATATTCGTGATCATACCGACGCTTGACGATCTAGCAATGCTAGATTATTTCGCTTAGCAACGCAGGTTATCTTTTTTCGCTAGAATAGGACAGTGTGATGCATTGGCTTCCCCTCGGAATGGCGTTGCTCGTGGCTCTCGCGATTATCGCAATCGGCACCCAATATGTCGTGAACCCCACGACCGCGACACGCAGTTTCGGCCTGCCGCTTCCTGAAAACGGCGCCAACGTCGCTTGGTGGCTTCGCCTCAAGGGGGGGCGCGACATTGCATCGGGATTGGCCGTACTGGCGTTCATGGCGTTGGGCGTCCCGCGCGGGGTCGGCATCATACTGCTTGTTGAAGCAATCATCCCGGTGGGCGACATGCTGCTCATTCTTGCAGCGAAAGGCTCCACTAAAAGCGCCTTCGGCATTCACGGCCTCACGGCGGTGCTTATGGTCTTGGCAGCCATCCCCATGATGATTGGTGCGTCCTGAGATGGTCCATGCTCTTTCAATCTGGCTACTCGTTGCCGGATTCTTTGGCGCAGGCCTGTTCAACGCGATCGGCACGCCCGGGACGCAAAGCGATTTCGCGCGGTGGGGCTACCCGCGCTGGTGGAGCTTTTTTACTGGTGGACTGGAGATAATGAGCGCCGTTCTGATTGCGCTTCCTGCCAGTCGCATTGTCGGCTTAGCGCTTGGGGCGGTAATCATTGCGGCTGCGGTTATGACCGTTCTACGCCACCGCGATCTTTCGCACCTTGTGCCACTTAGTGTCTTTGTCGCCTTGATTGCTCTTGCAGAGACCTTGTCTTGAGGGCCGACATTGCGAATCAGGCTTCATGGCCGCTGTTATGCCGAGTTGTCAGGAAACCGGACATTCGGCTTGCCCCGAGTTCGGTCGTTACCGTTTATAGGTTCACGCCTTAGTCGACAGATCTGTATGGGCGTCTCCCCTTCGGGGACCGGGCTGTCGGCTTCGCTGAAATCCCCGCGCCTGACGGCCGGGCTTTCACCCTACCGGGCTTCCATCCCTGACGCGGAGCAAGCATCGCCGCCGGTGATCTCCGACTGCGCCGCGCTGCGTGGGCAGTACTAGATTTAAAGAGTGAGAGTGCCGGCCGGGTTTGCCGTGACGGGTTGATGGCAGCGAGAAGGCTCGCGGTGCCCGTCGCGGAGATCCGCGATGTAAATCATGCTTATCGTGCGCGCACCGGCGAGGACCGGTCGAGCCTCTACGACGAAATCACCGACAAGATCATTGCGGAACTCGAGGCGGGACGCGTGCCCTGGGTCCAGCCTTGGGGCACCGCCGCCGCAAAGGCCCCGCTGGCGATTCCAAAAAACGCTTCCACGGCGCGTCACTACAGCGGCGTAAACGTTCTGATACTCTGGGGAGGGGTGATTGAGCGCGGATTCACTGGACAAAGTTGGCTCACCTTTCGCCAGGCGCTCTCGTTGGGAGGGCACGTCCGCAAAGGTGAGCGCGGCACCACTGTGGTCTACGCCGACCGTTTCGTCCCGAGCGACGAGAAGCAGCGCGCCGCCGAGACCGGCGAGGAAGCGCAGGTAATTCCATTTCTCAAACGCTTTACGGTTTTTAATACCGACCAATGCGAGGATTTGCCCCCCGACATCGTCACGGCCGCGCCTCCGCCGCCGCCAGGCGTGATCGAGCCGAGGGTCGAAGCACTAATTAAGGCCACCGGCATCAATTTCCGCATTGGCGGCCATCGCGCTTTCTACGCGCCGGCCGAAGACTTTGTGCAGGTCCCGCCGCCGCAGGCCTACTTCGAGCCGATCAACTGGCACCGCACCGCCTCATTATGCCGATATCGGCATAAGACCCACGCCACTGGCGCAAAGCATCGTCTCGATCGCGACCTCACTGGACGTTTCGGTTCGGCAAAGTACGCCATGGACGAGGTAATCGTCGAGCTCACGAGCAGCTTCATCATGGCTGACCTCGGCATCGCCCACAGGGCGCGCGCTGAGCATGCCGCCTACATCGCATCCTGGATCAAAATCCTAAAGGATGATCCACGTGCAATCTTCACCGCGGCCGGCAAGGCGCAGGCTGCAGCTGATTGGATGCACGCGCAGCAGACTCGCCACATGCTCACGGGCGATAGCGTCGACATCGACACAATCGCGGTTCCGCTTGCTCAGCCAGATCAAGCAATGCACAGATCTGAGCTACTGCGCGCGGACAACCGTGCCAATACGCAAGGCGGCGCAAGCCACCAAGGCGGTCGATTGCATTCTCACCTTGCTGCCCGCAGATGACGGTTCGCCCCCGGCCGATACCAGCGAAACGATCAAGGCCGCGTGATGCCGATCCAGTCCGCCATCGGCTCCCCATCGGCGGCGGAGAGCCACGGCCCCAAGCATCTGTTGCCTTACGAGCGTGTCGGTTGCACTATCAATAGCTGTCGTCCCAGATCCCCCGCTTGAAGTCGGCAGCTTCGTGCCAAATCCAGACATCGCAAAGCCTGGCTTCCAAGGCGACTAAACCAGGGTGAGTAGACCAAAGCGCTGAGCGAACATCGCGCGATCAAATCGCCACAGCGCGCGCGTCATCGTCACCACATCATCGTCACCACATCATCTTCCGCGGATTCTTTCCCCGGAGGCTTCCGGACGACGGCCCCAACGCACGCCGAACCGTCGCGATGGTCCGTCATCCGAAACCCTTCACTGGAGCGGTCATGGGCGATGACCTTATGGCTTCGCCGCCTAGCGGAACTCATTCAGGCCACGCGTCTTTTTCGCTTCACGCTGGATGCGACTACGCGTTCCCCCAGGTCGAATCATCGAACGTATAAATGACTTCGCAGCCATTCAACTTTGCAAACCGGTGAGCAGAGGCGAGCGCTTCCATGAAGCCACACTCTTGTTCTCCCTGCCTGATTATTGTAGTGACCTCGCGGAAATAGCCATACTGCACCCAACGCGTGCCGTCCCATTGGAGAACATTCTGGGGGGCGCTCATATCGGTCTGGCGCCAGAGTTGCCCATCGCTTGGAGCCACTGGAGCAACCGGGCCGGCGAAGATTTGATTGATGTCACACTCTGCCACTTCTATCTTCGAGATTTGGGCTCTGCTTTGCGAGGCTGGAGCTACAAACCTGCAACAGCTAAACACTAGGCTGCGTGGGGCGCGGCCGACCCCGAAGGTAATGACGACCACGCAATTATTGTCCGGTATCAAGCTGTGGAGGTGGTGAACCGCGGCGTTGGAATAGAGATCCTTTTCCTTCCACGCTGCGATCCACGTCCGTACCACATTCAAGTCAAGCGGTCTCTCCTTGGCCATTCTGGCTCCTCTCAATGTAGGCCTTCGGCGAGCGATATGTTGTCAGTTAGCGGTCGACAGCGCGTGCTGGGTGCTCCGCGAGTTTCGCAAGGCTGATCTTGCCTCGACTTCGTGGCCTGATCAAACCTCACCGCCAACGACACTAACACGGCGCGGCAGGTCGGTTCCGGGTCAAGGGCGGCTGTGGCCGACAGGCGAATGGCACAGCCGGTCTCCCCCCAGCTCCGGAAATGCCCGTGCGTTCCCGCACTTACGCTTCGTGCCAGTAGCTGCCATTGAAGATGACGGCTCGATTTTGTATTCGATCCTGACCTGCTCTTCCCGATGCCTCCCCAAAAGTCTATCCTGGTTGAAGAAGACACGAGAGGCAGCGAAATGCTACTGGAGCGATTCACTTATTGTTTCTACCATTATCGCAGGCTCTCCTTTCACACATGGATCGTTACGACTTTCATAATCACTATGGCCGCCGCTCCACTACAGGCTTTAGCAACACCAGAAGCGTCTGCGTGCGGGTACCTCGCTGGTCTAATCGATAAGGCACCGCCAGGGCCGTTGTTTTTACCCAGCTATCCGACCGTGGAATCGGGGCCTCTCCATGGCGCCGCATACCTTTACGACAATGCGGTGGCCGCCATCGCATTAGTCGGTTGCGGTGAGCGAGACAAAGCATGTCGGATCGGCGCGGCGATTCTCTGGGCCATCGATAACGACCGCACCTGGCATGATGGACGGCTCCGGAACGCTTACGCTGCGGGTGTGGTGGCGAATGGCTCCGCCAAACTTCCGGGTTGGTGGGACAATACTCAGAACAAATGGTTAGAAGATCGATATCAGGTGGGCAGCGATAATGGCAACATTGCATGGGCCATGTTGGCCTTGCTGTCGATTGACGATTTGAGCGCCAGATCTCAGTTCCGCGATGGTGCGGCACGGCTTGGCACCTGGGTCGCGCAATGGGCCGACACGCGCGGTGCTGGCGGTTTCACGGGCGGTACTTTTGGGCACGAACCGACGCCCGACTTACGGACATGGAAATCGACTGAACACAATACGGACCTCGCCGCCGCGTTTGGCGTTCTTGCAATCCGCACAGGCGATTCGCGCTGGCGTGATATGGCAACGGCTGCTGAGCACTTCGTAGATACGATGTGGGATCCGGCATGCGCCTGTTTCGCCGCAGGCACCGCCGAAGACGGCGTCACGCGCAATCCGGTTTTGGCCCTGGATGCTCAAGTCTGGCCCTTAACGGCGCTCCCCGGAGCGGCCAAGAAATTTGCATCGGCAATTACTACCGCCGAACAGCGAATGAGTGTCGACAAGGGCTTTTCTTACGGTGAAGACCGAGATGGTGTGTGGACCGAAGGGACGGGCCAAATGGCTCTCTTGCTGGAATTGCTCGGCAGGACTGGGGAGGCAAAATCGTTGGTCGCTGTAATCGAATCCCAGAGGTCGCCGGATGGCGGGTTCTATGCCACAAGTGTCCGAGGGCTACCGACTGGGTTCATGTTGGATACCGATCCGGCCAAGCCACGACTCTATTTCCGATTGCCACATCTTGGCGCAGCTTCGTGGGCTGCCCTTGCAGAACGGGGGTTCAATCCTTTTACGGCGACAAAAAGACTTCCGTAGTTAAGGCCGCAGTGGCGCCCGTCTCAGTCCCTCAGTCCCATCCATGTTATATGAATTGGCAGGCGCCTGGCCTGACGGTCGAGTTCCTGCAAAAGGCGTATGCCGAAAACGTCTTGGAGGGAAGCGCTCTATCCAGCTGAGCTACGGGTGCATCTGCTGCTTACGCAGTGCCTACGCGGATTTCTTGCGAGTGTGAAGCGACGACCAACGTTCTCGCAAGTCTTTGAACTTCGGACCTCTTTCAAGCTCCTTTTTTGCACCAACTGGGTTGACACATGCCTTCGGAGGGCAATTGTGGTGAAAAGAATCTCTGCTGAAGCCGCAATAATTGTATTTTATAGGAGGTCGTACATCACGACTCCGTTGGAGCCTAGATCATGGATAACGATCGCTTCTACGCGGTAATTTCAAAGCTTACCGAGTACCTCAAAAGTCCGTCATTAAAGCATATCCGAGATCCTCGTAGTCTTCAAAAGCTCGCCAAGGAGATCATCCAATCGGTCGATAGGACGGGCGCCGTGTGGGGCAAGTGGGAAGGACGCAGGGAAGAAATAGCGAAAGCAGCGGCATGCTGTTGGATACCTACTGATGATCTGATGGCATTTCTGAATCGCTTGCTAGGGCCAGCTTTGACCCACACTGATGTGGCCCAACGCCTGCGCGCCTTTTGCGAAGAGCAATGGGCGGAATATCCTAATGAAGAATCTAAAGGCATGTTGCCTGGCTCCTTACGAGATTGAGAAAGCGCAGGGGTCAGAATTGCCGGCGATCATTGGCGCGCTTCGAGAATACATTGAGCTTGAGGAAGACCGCCTGAGCCGTGAGCGCGGCGAGACCTACCGTCGCAACAGGAAAGCAGAGCGCCTCCGGTTGGCAACGGTCGAGCTTTTCGAATTTCCCGGGGAAAGACGAGCGTTGGAAGCTTTACCGAATTACTAACAATAGCCTCGAAGATGCCGGAGACCTCTTGGGGACGTACCAAGGCCGAGGCGACGCAAACAAAGCGCTGCAACAAATAGCTTACCAGCCCGAACCGCGTTGGTAGTCCCATCGAATCCGCTAAACATCTCGCAGCATTCCGATGCGCGCAAGCATTGTTGGCCCGCCGCGCGTTGCGACCAGGATTAGGGCTTCCATCGCAGCTTGCCATTCCGGCGCTTCGTGCTCGGCTTTCGGAAGCCTCGTGATATAGGTCCCGGCATCTTCAAGCGTGGCGAGTTCGCGCCCACGGGGCATCGGGATCGGATCATCGAATGCTCGCTTCCACCCGCGATCGGCCACTAGCTGCCGCTGCGCAAATAGATGTGCTCGTTGCCGTCGATCTCGTCCATGTGTTCCCCGATCTTGGCAAAGCCGAGACGGGCGATTAGCGCGAGCGACGGCGTGTTGTTCGGTGAAACACACACAATGAACCGGCTGATGCCAAATGCAGCGTGCGCCCAATCCATCGCCGCGCCCGCGGCTTCGATGGCATAGCCGTGTCGTCGATAGTCCGAGAAGACGTAGTAGCCAAATTCAACTGCGTCGCGCGCGAAGGGGCGCAGATAGTCGGGATCGGGCCGGCTATGAAAACGAATATGGCCGACCACCGTTCGCGCGGCCGGTAAGATGATCGCTCGAACGGACCAAGGCCGGTATAGCGGATCGGCATCAAACTGGGCCTGCGCGTACTTGAGGGCGGTGGGCTCGTCCAGTAATTCCGTTGGAATCCCAATACCCAGCAAATGCTCCGCGCGCTGGAGGTTGCCGACCAAGCAAGCGTCGACCACTTCGCGCTCCATAAGGCGCAGGACTAGTCTCGGGGTCGAAATATCATCCGGGTGAGCGATCATAGAAGGAGCGGCCCCTTCGGGCACGAGCCCGCCAATCATACGGCATGCGTTCGCCTCGATCTAAGCGCCGATATTTCTCCGCGGTCCAGTCTCGCCATTCCAGAAAATCAACCTCGGTTCGTTTCGACAGAAACACGCTTCGACACCATTCCCTCGAGTCCCATATTGCAGGCAGCGCGAAACAGGTCGGGGCCGATCTCGCCCTGCTCGAACGGCGCGACGAACATGCCGTCGGGCCGTCGCGCAAGCAGCTGCGCCAGATTGGTCTTGACGCAAGCTCAAAGGGAGGGGGCGCAAATCCTCGCCGTCGAGCGCCAGGATGTCGAAGGCGTAGAGCTGGACCTCGTCGTCGTGCCGGCGTGAATGCAGGGCGTTGAAGTCGGGAATACCGTCGACGCCGAGGATGACCGCTTCGCCATCGATGACGAATTGCTTCATCCGGTTCTTGAGCGCGGATTCCACGATCCAGGGATATCGCCCGGTCCAGTCATATCCGTTGCGCGTGATCAGCCGCACGGGATCGCCATCGCGCTCGAGGCGCAGGCGATAGCCGTCGTACTTGATCTCGTGGAGCCAATCGGCGCGGTCGGGGACCTTCGTTCCGCGAGTGGGGATGCAAAAAATCAAATGCCTTTAACATACTGCAAAGATGGGCGTTTTTGCAGGAATTGCGAGTCCGTGCCCCAGCCCGCTGCATGAGTTGGCGGGGAAAGGGGGCCTTTGTGCCGCTCGAGGTCGGAGCCGCGCCGCCCGCATTCAGTTTTAAGCGCCGTCTGGTCGAGCTCGGGCTGAAAGCGTTGACAGCGCGCGGCCCCTATTGCCATCGCCTTGCGGTTCCGCTTGGATGCCGGCTGGTCTGGGGGGATCAGCAGAATGCGCGTTCTGGGAATCGTGGCGCTGTGCGCCGCATTAGGCGGCTGCGCCTAGAGCACAGCTATACTGCCACCGTTCGCGGTGGAGGTGACGAAGCCCAGCGCGACGCTCTGACGAAAGCGAACGACTATTACGCCCAACAAGGGCGGCAGTTTGTGCCTAATAATATGGGGCAATCAGGAAATCTGGCAAACCCGTATGGCCCGACCGGCTACGCAGTTACCTTTAATTGCCTGCTCCCCAATGATCCGGCGATGCAAAATATCAGCTGCAACCGGCGCCGAACATCATATTAGAACAGCGGAATCGCTAAGCGATGCCGAGCGGCTATATCTCGGTCCGGCTTTCTACGCCCACGGACATGCAATCACTGATTTGGTTAAAAAGCAATTCCCCTTCGCGGGGAAAGTGCGCTTTGATGGCGCATGTGTTCGATCCGATCCCCGACAATCACGAGGGGAGATATAGAATGAGCAATCTGTATCAGTGCTTCGTTTGCGGTGAAATGTTTGAATTCGGAGAACACGCTTATCACGGGCGCGTAGTCCACGAATGGCTCGGCAAGATGATTTGCAATCATTGTGAGACGAGCAATTGGGATGGGATCGTGCCTGAAGAAAAGCTGATCAAGAGGTTTCGAGAGGCGGGCATCAATGAGGAATACACCGGACACTCGGTCGGGGCGGGGCTACTTAGCTAGATCGGATCAAGGCCGTCATCTATCGTCGCTGAAGTCGGCTTCCCGCTTGGCCAAAAGGCCTGACCGCCGCCGGGGTCGGCATAGCCTCCACCGCCATCATTGGTCTTTACTGAAACTAGCTCGGTCGGATTTCATCACGCCAGTTTAGTTCAGTATGCCCAAGCAAGTGGGAGAATTGTGCCATGCCGAAGCGCTCTTCCATAGGCAAGCGTCGGAGCAAAGCCTTACCCGTCTTAGGGTTTGCCGGCATGTCTCTCTCGATGGCAAGCGGTGCGTGCGCCTCAACTAGCGAAGCGTCGGCGAATAGATCGCCGCCCTCGCAAAAGCACGAAATCTTTCTTGGTGAGGAGGAAATCTCCGACGTCAGTTTGGCGACGTTCTATGTCTTCGACAAGGAAAATGCTGGACCACCACCGCTCTTCCAAAAACTAAGGCTGGCCTTCGGAGCCGGTGCCGGCTGTGCCTGTAGCTTCGGCTGTGCCTACTGGCCGCAACCTCCGCAGCCTCCAAAGGCAACGCAGCCGACACAGCATCGTAAGAAGAAGCCTCCGCACCGCAGGAACTAAATGGCGTCCGGCACAGCCGCCTCAGTCAAGCTTTGCGCGACAGGCTTACATGTTGTAGTAAGATTTTTGTCGGCCCGGAAAAGACACGGCACAACAGATGCAGGGAATTTCGCTAGTCAGTTTTAGTGGCGTATTTGCTTTGCGGGACGGCGTCAATGAAAAAGAATTCTTGCCGAGATTGCACGCCTTCCTCCAGCATTTCATAGATATGGGATTTGCCACGGGCTATCGCGTTATGCGCCGCGAGGCACTAGACGGTTTTGGCAAAACGCTACCGGCCTTCACGTATCGAGGTGAACTCATCTATCCAGACCTGGAGCGAGAGCATGCCGCGTACGAATACGTCAAACGGCATGGCGAGCAGGTAAACTCGCTGCATGTAGCGATGAACTCATTGGTCACACCCGACGCAGACTTCTTTTTAGAGACGCGCATCGCATAGAGCACCAATGTCTGCCTGTTGGCACATTTCCGACACGGCGCGATGTCCGACTTGAGTCCGGAATGCGCGTCAAACCGGACGTCACCGCATCGCTATGGGGCTGTTCTTTAGGCGAACAGCTCAGCGCCGGCCGGGGTGAACTTCACATAGGTTCCCGATTCATGCCGCGTCAGCCAGCCTTTGTCGATCGCGCGCTCTCGGGACTCAGGCGTAGCCCATCGCCTTAACGCAGGTCGCCAAGATCTCTTGCATCTGCTTTTGCGCGGCCTGCGCCGCGGCCTCGCTAGTGAACTCGAATGAGGCGATCGGCTGATCATCATCCTGGCGAACCAAAAAGCCGTGTCTTTGGCTCATCCAAGCTACATCGTCGACCTTCGGCATAGAGAATCTCCGTTAGGGTTTGCGGTGAGGGTTAGGCGAACAGCGCCGCTCCCGCATCCGTGAATTTCACATAGGTCCCGGATTCGCGCCGCACCATCCAACCTTTGTCGACCGCCTTCTTGATACCGTCGCGGAACTGCTCTGCCGTGCCGCCGGCCTTTAGGAAAGCGGCGTTGACCAGCTCGATATAGATGCGCCCGCCTTGGGCAGGCTCGATAGCGTTGGCGATCTCCAGCAGCTTGCGCGCGGCGGCGTCGGGATCATTGAAGGGGCTGGGCTCGATGAACTTCATCGTAGGGCCTTGCGTTGCGCCGGCTTGCTATATGACTCATCCCTTCTTTTCGTCGGGCTTTCCTATTCGAAATCGACCAAGGATGATGCGTTGATAGTGCTGAGGCATGCCATTCGCTTCGGGCGGCAAATCGTGCTTCTTAAACAAATTCCAGTCAATGTTGTCTCCGAAATCTGTTTTCGAATTTGATACTTCCTTGTACGCCAAATCGATCCGCATCACATTGTTGGCAAAGCTGATCGGTTCCACGTAAAACTTTACAGATACGATACGCCGCACTCCTCCCAAGAACCTTCGAGCGACCAACAATGCTTTGTTGCGGAAATTTTCGTCAGCCAACCAATGCTCCGGCGTCTTTATGAAGATAATTCCCGGTTTGTCGTTTGGTGGCTGTTCTCTCCCAGCCTTTAAAGCGTTCCGAATCCCGTTTTCGCTAAAAGTCGTCTCGTCTATTTTGCATTTTGCATCTGCGCAAGCAACTTTGCCGTTCGGACAAAGAATGTCGAAATCGTCACGCCTTGAGGAATGACAAAACGAAATGGGACCTTGTTCAGGAAGAGCATTCGGGCAACATCTAATTGAGCCAATGTGCCTTCAATGTCGCCCTGTCTCATTCTAAGGATACATTCATCAAAACCAGGCGTGAACTGAAGACTATACAGAAGCTCAGCTAAATCCATCACTCGGAAAAACGAAATTTCTAGCTTGATCGGGTTCTGTTCCTTAACCGAGAGAAAGCCTTTCTTCCTAGTGTCAGAGATGACGTGTTTCTCAACCCAATCGTTTCCCAAGAATACGCGTGAAACTCCGCAAGCTAGCGCGAATGCCTGCGTCTGTTCGTTAAACCAGAAGGAATTAGATAGCTCAATCGTCGCAGTGTTTGGGGAGTTACCCGGGGGCGAGGAGCCATCTTGTTACGGCGTTGATTGCAGATGTAGTCGCGTGTCCAAGCGAGTAGAGTCTGATGTCTGTGATAGTAATGAACCCATCTTCGCCAGGAACTACGAATTTGTTCCTTTCCAACGCTAATGCGATGTTTGGATCGACGTAGCAACGATCGGGGACTTGCCATGATTCGCGGCTCCATCGCGCAGTTTCGGGCTGTTGCGCCGCTGCGCGATCTTCCTCTCGCGTCGTCCGAGCACTCTGTCGACCGGATCGCCGGCTCGATATAGCCACCGTCATGGCGGCGTCTAACTATCGACCGCCAACTTCTCGATGGCCTCTAGTAGGCTTATCCATTCATTTGTCGGAAGAACGCCGTGGCAGTGCCATCGATTAGAGGAATACGATTCGGCAACTTTTCGCTCAATCCAGAAATCTGAAACAAGCGTGTTATTTACAATTGTATGAGAATCGCCGCGCCACTGCAGGCGATGCACATTCACATCCTGGTTGAATCCATAACGCTGCTGCACGCTTGCATTCAAAAGGTTTTGAAGTTTTCGCCAACCTTTGAATATATTTTCAAACTGAGGATCAAACTCAGCGGTGATCTGGCTTTGATAAATTAGCCTCGGCTGTCGAATAAATTCCCTGTATCCAAGATCAGTCTGAGCCCACCTAAAAATGTCATCTGAAACCAGCTTTGCATCATCGGTGTTTGTGCAATCCACAGCAAAGCCATCGCTGTAGATTTCAAATTTCTGAATTGCGATCAGCGTGCCATTAATTACTGCTAACCATCTCGCCGCGGCGCTGGGACGCCGGCGTATCAGGGTTTCCGAGATCGGACGCGATCGGCGCGTGACCCCCGCAAAATCGGCGAAGGAAGCCAAGCTCGAGCTCGAATTCGCATAATCGCCACGATGGCGACGCCGAGACGTTGCGGGAGGCGCTAGGCTGGCTGGGGCAACGCAGGGCGGGCCGGGTGCGGGTTTCCATGGCGGCCTCGCGCGTGCGCGCGTACTGCGGGGCGAAGGGGGCCGCTAGCGCGCTCGGAGCCGGCATCGCTATCCCTCGCCGCGCCAGCCAATCGAATAAATCGCTCTAAAGTATTCGTTTCGTTTTAAACGGATAAGTTAAGTTCGATGGCTCAAAAGCACGTCGAGGTCCGGGCAGACCGCGGGTCACTCGAGAAGTCGAGCAGCTGATCGTTCGCATGGCTAGCGAGAACCGCGACTGGGGCTATGACCGGATTGTGGGCGCTTTGGCCAATCTTGGGTATGTGATTTCCGATCAAACGGTTGGCAATATCCTGCAGCGCCGGCGCCGGAGCGCAGCCGTACGACCACATGGCCGGCCTTCATTCGGACCCACTTAGCGCTGCTGGCTGGGACTGACTTCTTCACGGCGGAGGTGCTGACGCTGCGCGGGCTGGTGACCTACTACGTGCTTTTTTTCATCCATCTCGAGAGCCGCCGGGTCGACATCGCCGGCATCACCATTCACCCGGACGAGCCGTGGATGCGGCAGATTGCCCGGAACGTGACCATGGAGGGATGCGGCACCCTGCGCGACTGTCGCTATCTCCTGCACGATCGGGACACCAAATACACCCAGTCGTTCCGGGCTATTATTGTGTCAGCTCGCGTTGAACCGCTCGTGCTGCCCGCGCGCAGCGCTGGGTCAGGTCGGTAAAGGAGGAGTGCTTGTCCAAGGTAATCCTCTTCGGCGAGCGCTTTCTGCGGCGCGCCCTGAGCGAATTCGTCGAGCAAACCATGCTGAGCGCAATCATCAGGGGAAGGACAACGTCCTGCTGCTCCCCCGCGATACAAGCGTCCGCCGCACCGGGCCTGTGCAATGCCGTGAGCGATTGGGTGGGCTCCTGCGTTATTACCATCAAGAGGCGGCTTGATCGCGCGCCCAACGCTCAATCCTCAACTCCGACTCCGCTGCAGCGATTAGGAGATCGAGAAGCCGCGGAAGATCTTTAAGACCCGTTGTCCCAACTCACGCGCCCGGTAAGCTTGCCGACGCGCTACGACCTACAGGTTCGTCCACCGTTCGAATTTTTTGACCACACGAGATCCTGCGCGCTGCGTATAAGATGGCCAAAAGGAACGATGGGGCGCCGGGGGTAGACGGGGTCACCTTCGAGGCCATCGAGAGGCCTGGTGCGTTTCGTGTGATCGAAATGACGCAACGCTCCACGTCGGCTGGCCGCCGAGACGCCTCCACCCCTAGGCGACTTGTCGCGGGACGATTAGATTGGAGACGTGCATCCGCAACGAGATTCGCGTATGCACGCAGCCCTAGGCAAAGCTCCCAGCATCTGGGTGAGCTTATCGAAGGAACACTCGCCATCAGCCTTAGTGGTCGCGATTCAACGACGGGGCCAAAGTGGGCCGATCTAGCAAAGCGCACGTCGCCAGCAGGGCAACAAAGCGAAAGAAATCTTCATCGCGGATAACGATCTCTTCTTCATCCCCCTTGGGGATGATGGCTCTCCATTTGCTGGCGCAATGGAGGAAGGCTGGCCGCAACGGTATTGTCTTTCTGTCTGAAAACGAAAATAGAGCCGAGCGGCTAGGTGCCGTCATTCATGCCCTCGATCCCTCGTGCGATGTGCTTGTTTTCCCGAGACTAAATACTCTGCCGTTCGACCAGTTGGAGCCATCACGCGAAATCGCGGGCAGACGAAGTTCGGTCTTGAGGCGCCTCGCTAAGCCAAATAAGCCGATACTGCTCGTGTCCACGGCAGAGGCCGTGATGGAGCGCTTGCCCATTTCGGCGAGCTGGTCTCGCGCAAGCTTTGGTCTGAAGGTGGGCTCTGCGTTTTCCGAACGGGATCTTCGTGCGCGGTTCGAAGCCCTCGGCTACGACCTCGATGACGAGCCGGATTATCCAGGTGGCGTGCTGTTTCACGGAAACACGTTCGAGATCTTTCCGGCAGGTGCACTCGGTCCTTTCAGAATAGAACATTCCGGGCAGGTGATACGCCGGATTGCCGCGTTCGATCCTATAGGACAAGAGGTTCTTTCCGAAGTGAAGGAGCTCCTTATTGATCCCATGTCGGAGCGACTTGCATTCGGCGGGAAACGTGGAAAACGGTCGAATTTATTCGACTATTGTGAGCGATCCAAGTGGATCGCGGATGCCGGGGTTCCCGCGCACGCCGACAGCTGGCTGAGCACGATCGAGGAGGCAGCCGGTCGCACAGAAACAGAGCGCGAATACCTTGGGAGACGAGACTGGGAACACTTAAGCAAGCGTATGAAGGTGTTGTCCCATAAGGCTGCTTTCCGTCCTACGCCGGACTTTTCGAGGGCCGCATCGCCGAGGAAGGAGCTGCGTGCATTCGTCGATGAGACGCGAGGCGTCGGCTCCAACCTAGTATTTGTTGCGGCGCAGGAGGAGGACCTGCGCGCTATGGAGCGGATGAGCGGGGTCAAGGCGGAGCGATTTCATGACTGGAGCGAGGTAACGACCGAACGCAACCGAGAAGCGGCGCTTCTGGTCGACTTCGATGCGGGTTTTGTCGTGCCGGGCCGGAAACCTCTTGTCGTCGTGACTGCTTCCGACGTGCTTGGCAGCAGAGCTCATCATCCGCAGCCGATGGCCAGAGCTTGGAATGCGGCTTTCGACTACACAGATGTGCCGGAGTTAGGCTCCGTAGTCGTTCATCTGCAGCGGGGACTGGCCTTGCTCGACGGATTACAGTCGGTGGCAACCGGAGACGTGTCGTCGCGCGAAATGATCCGGCTCGTATTTGCGGGAGAAGATGCCGTTCTGGTTCCACCCGCTGACCTCGCCCTGATCTGGCCTTACGCATCGGAGCTTGGCGAGCTGACCCTGGACAAAGCGGATGGAAGTACATGGTGGGCTCGACGTACGGAGGCCGAGCAAGAAATTCAAATCGCCGGTAAGCAACTCTCCAAACACATCAGCCAGCGACGCCGCCGGCGGGCACCGAAACTTGTACCTCCGGGCTCCATCTATGAGAGCTTCGTCGCACGCTTTCCGTATTTCACGACGGTTGACCAAGCGAAGGCCGTTCGGGATGTCCTAGATGATCTTGCGTCAGGCCACCCCATGGACAGGGTCATTTGCGGCGACGTCGGGTTCGGCAAGACTGAGGTAGCATTGCGAGCGGCAGCCGCCCTCGTGCTGTCAGGGAAACAAGTGGCGATTGCCGTGCCTACGACCGTCTTGGCAAGACAGCATGTCGCGACTTTCCATAAACGTTTCGGTCCGTTTGGTATCGAAGTGGGAAGCTTGTCGAGAACCGCTTCGGCCTCGGAGGCAAGGGAGGCGAAGGAAGGGCTCAAGAGCGGAAGATTGAAAGTTGTGGTCGGAACGCAGGCTCTCGCCTCGAAGGATGTGAAGTTCGCCGACCTCGGTTTGGTAATCATCGACGAGGAACAGCATTTTGGGGCGGCTGAGAAGGCGAAGCTTTCAAAGCTGGCCAAGGGTATCCATGCTCTTTGGATGAGCGCCACGCCGATTCCGCGGACGCTCGCGGCAGGTCTCGCGGGCTTTAGGGATCTCAGCGTCATTGCCTCGCCGCCCGTTCAACGACTTCCGGTGGTCACGAAGGTCGCTCCGCTTTCGGATGCGGCTATTGCCACTGCATTGTTGCGCGAGCAAAGGCGCCATGGACAGAGCTTCTTGATCTGTCCGCGTATTCAGGATCTCGACCCGATGTTGGCGCGAGTGCAATCGGTGGCCCCGGATCTTCGCATCGTGTGTCTTCATGGGCAGTTGCCCGTCAATGAAATAGACGACCGAATGATGAGCTTCGTCGAAGGCGCGGCGGACGTTCTGCTGGCGACCAACATCGTGGAGAGCGGTCTCGATATCCCGCGTGCGAACACTATTGTGGTCTCTTGGCCCGAAAGGTTCGGCCTTGCGCAACTCCATCAACTCAGAGGAAGGGTGGGGCGCGGTGGAATACGTGCGTTTGCTTATTTGTTGACCGATTCAGGGGCGGAGCGATCCGAGAAGCGGCTCGCCATTCTGGAGGAATTCAACAGACCTGGCGCGGGTTTTGCCATCAGTGTACGGGACTTGGATGTGAGAGGAGCGGGCGACCTGCTTTCGGAGCGTCAGTCGGGCCATGTGCAGGTGTTCGGACCGGTGCTCTACAGCCACCTTCTGAAATTGGCCTCGGAGAAAGTGGACGACAGAACAGCCGACCTGTGGGTGCCTGACGTGAATCTGCCTGCCGCGGACATGTTGCCGGCAAGCTACGTGCAATCGGAGGCGGTTCGGCTGGAAATCTACGCCCGCGCCGCCAGGTGCCGAAGCGAAGAGGAACTGAACGACCTGGAGGAGGAGACCTCCCGTCGCTTCGGCAAATTGCCGCCGGCGGCCTGCGATTTCTTTGCCGCAGCAAGGCTCAGAATTAATTGCAGGCGAAGAGGAATTGTAAGACTCGATGTCGGATCTGAGGCGGTAGCCGCAACCCTGCTACCAGGAAGACTGGGGAAATCAAGGGGCCGATCGCTGCAACGCGACGGCGACCGGGTCGTCTATCTCAGCAAGGGTCGCGAGGGACCACTCAGAAAAGTCGAAGAATTCCTCGACCTTCTGGACGAGTGATTGCGGCGACGGCTAATCATTTAACATGAGGGACAACTGCTCATCTTGATATAGCCCCCACTCGCCGAATCCGTGGCAAAGCGGAAGTCTCGTTCGGACTCGCCAGCAGGCGGGTTGTTCATCAGTCTTCCCATTTTGTGGATGCGCACAATTTCTTGGGACCCGGTGGCAGGGGCGAAGCCGCCAAAGATGAATGGCCCCCTTGGGGGCTTCGTATCTCTGGCGGTTTAGGGCGCTCAAGTGAAGAAATTCTACGTATCACCAAGCGTCAATCTTCTAGACAATTGGAGCAGAAAGAAATGGGCAAGCACCTCGATCTGGCGTCGATCCTGAACCATGTCCGTAGGCCTGTCCTTGTTGAGCTGTACTTTTAGATCTACCATCCTTGAAATTAAAAAGAACATCTTGAGGGAGAATGGTTGAATGACCGCTGTAACGATGGACGCCGTCGATTACGCCGATCGCCGCCGCCGAATTTGGGCAATATTCGGAAGCTCCTCCGGCAATCTCGTCGAATGGTACGACTTTTATGCATATGCTTTTACAGCGCTATATTTCGCGCCTTCGTTTTTTCCAAACGGGAATCAAACTACACAGCTTCTTCAAACCGCCGCTGTGTTCGCGATCGGTTTTTTGATGCGACCAATTGGCGGTTACATTTTTGGCTTCATCGCCGACAAGTACGGCCGCAAAAATTCGATGATGATCTCCGTGCTGATGATGTGCGCGGGCTCACTTGCCATCGCAATAATGCCGACCTACGCCACCATAGGAACTGGGGCGCCGATTCTGCTGCTTCTCGCCCGAATGGTTCAGGGCTTTTCGGTCGGCGGCGAGTACGGAACCAGCGCGACCTATATGAGCGAAGTAGCGCTACCGGGCAAGCGTGGCTTCTACGCATCTTTCCAGTACGTCACGCTAATCGGTGGCCAATTGCTCGCGTCACTGGTTGTCCTCATTGTGCAGCAGTCGCTTTCCGACGGAGAGTTGCGGACGTGGGGTTGGCGCATTCCGTTTTTCTTAGGAGCCATTTTCGCGGTAGTTGCTCTGTTCCTGAGAGCCTCACTTACCGAAACTTCGTCTGCCGAAAGTCGCGCACGCAAGGAGGCCGGCTCCTTGGGTGAGATTTTCAGGCATCACACAAGAGCGTTTTTGATAGTGCTCGGTTATACCGCCGGCGGATCGTTGATCTTCTACACCTTCACGACTTACATGCAGAAGTATCTAGTCAATACGGCACACATGAACGATCGCACTGCGAACGTGGTAATGACCGTCGTGCTCCTTACCTATATGATTATGCAGCCGGTATTCGGAATATTTTCCGATCACTTCGGCCGCAAGACGTCGATGCTTTTATTCGGTGGCCTTGCGACGCTAGGTACGGTGCCGCTGATGTATGCGATCGCTGACGTCAAAAGTCCGCTTGTGGCGTATGGACTAATCATCATAGCGCTCGCCATTGTGTCGTTTTACACATCAATTAGCGGACTGGTGAAGTCAGAAATGTTTCCACCCGAGGTCCGTGCAATGAGTGTCGGCCTCGCCTATGCGATTGCCAACGCCATCTTCGGCGGTTCCGCCGAGTATGTTGCGCTGTGGTTCAAGAACAGCGGCGCGGAGACGAGTTTCTATTGGTACGTCACGTTCATGTGCGCCATCGCGTTTGTTGCTTCGATCCTGATGCCGGATCCTAAAGTTAAAGGTTATCTACAGGGCACTGGAACCGAGCTCTAACCTCGAGCACCTCCGCGGGAGCTCTGTATATGTCTCGCCCAAGGCCTTGTTGGAGCCCGGGGTGCATGACGGCGCGTGGCTGCCGCTGTGGTTCCCTTTTGAGAGGTTTGACTTTGCTGATGAACGCGGCGAGCAGCCATGGGTTGGCTCCAACATGAGCTATCTGTTTGGCTTCTTGTTCTAGCTTCGGTGTTTGCTGGATCAGCATCCTCAAAGCATCAGCTGCTAGTAGGTGTTGGTTCGAACTCGTCCTTAGCCGCGCCGTTGCAGGGTGGCGCCCCGGGTGCGGGGCGCGGCAAAAAGAAGCGCTCCCAAGGTGGCCAAGTTGGCCAGCTTGTGACATTCACGAAGGACACCGCAAAGAAAACCGATCAATCAGATCGCAAGGTTCGCTGCGACGCCACGCGCGGAGAGAACGTGAAGGTGCTCTCTGACATCCTCGGCACCTGCCTCGATCAGGGCAAGGAGCTTGATGCATCCGGCAAGCTAATGCGTTGACGACACATTTGGCCAAAAAATAGACCGAGGGCGCGGCGTCCTCACGGCTTCCATCGTGCGAGCTGCGTCCATCGGCGCCACAGATCATTGCCGCACCTTAAGCCAACATAACCTTGTCGCACTGTCGCCGGTTGCTACACCGGCAGAGTGATTTCAAAAGTGCAGCCTTTTGAAGTTGTCTCGGTGAGCCGAAGATTGCCGCCGTGATCCTCGATGATCCTCCGAGAAATGGAAAGTCCCAATCCAATTCCGGAATGTTTCGTCGAAAAAAATGGACCAAATATTTGGGTTTCATTGTCGAGAGTGACGCCAGGTCCTGTATCTTGGACATAAAGTGAGACCGCCGATTTTCCGTCATGAGTCGTTATCAGTCGAATAGCCTTTATGGTCGTGGGACCAATTGCGATTGCGTCAATCGCGTTCTTGACTAAATTCGGGATCACTTGCCGTAGCTGGATCGGGTCAGCCCTTACTTGCGGAATGTCTTCTTGAAATTCGGTTGAAACAGATACTCCGTGAACATGTAGGTCGTTCTCAACCATCCTCAACACTTCCCGAAGAAGCCAATTAATTTCAACCATCGTTCTCTGAGGAGCGGTCGTTTTGAACAGCGCGCGAACACTTGCGACTATGTCACTCGCGCGGCTGTTTTCGTTCTTCATATCCGTTAGACAGGAACGTAATTCTTCGAGGTCAAGCGGCGTTGTTTTGAGACACTACAACGCTGCGTCGCAGTTTAGCAACATGGCACCCAGTGGCTGTTTGATTTCATGTGCGATTGCGGCTGTCGCTTCGTCCACGCTCATAACCCGATGGGCGCGCTCACGCAGCTGCGATGCGATCGCGCTGGCAGGTCGCGCATAGAGCATCGTTGTTTCCACAAGTAATGCGACCAGCACCGTGAAGCTTGCGATCAGTGGATAGCTACGCGCCATGTACCAACCGAGAGAGAACCGGAGCCCTGAAAAGAAGAACGTCCATGAATAATCGGGTAATGACGTAAAAACCGTCACAGCTAACCATACGTCGAGGATGGTCCGCATACGTGAGAACAGCAGCACGAGCGCTATGGCGTTGAGTAACCACAACGCCCCGGCCAACTGCTGATTAGAGGAGGCCTGTCGCGTTGTGTCCACGTACAGACTTGGCAAATATCCATTGCCTGCGGTGCCAAGCCACGTCAGTCCGGCGGTCACCGCGAGTGCGCAAGTGATGGCGATAATGATAGCCCGGCTCGGCTCGTTCTTTGTAAGCTGGCTGGCGGTATCACTCGTGCCCTTCAAGAGCGCATAGGCAATAACAGCGAGGGCGAATACTATGCGCCAAAAATTAAAGAGCCACGCTGCACCGCTCGGTCCACCGCCGAGCAGACCGCCGGTCGCGCTATAGGCGCCCGGAAATTCGAGTGTTTGCCAAAATGCGAACAGGCCGCCGCATAGATAGCCGCTTGCGAGAACGAGAAAGGGCGCGCTGGGGTTGGATCGAATACTGAGCAAAAAGAAGAACTGCGGTGATTAGGTCGGTTACGCAAATGATGGATTGAACAACCGGAATGAAAGCGTCAACACGCCCTACCTGTCGGGGCGCGAACGGTATGACTAGGGCGAACACGACCGAAAAGAAAATAACAATGCCAACGCAGACCCGCGCTGTTGGACGCTAGCCGGAATGCTCGCGATCAGGACGGGAATCTCTTTGCCCTCATCGTGAGCTAATTCTCTTGGGGCGTCCTTGTTCATTCGAAAGCCTCAACAACACCGGACGTCGCGGTGCCCGAATCTCCTCCTCATTTCAGGGCGCGCGGTCACGGGCGTTTTACGAACGGGGCCCGGGCAGTCATCGGGCGCACGAACTCTACGTTGCACTCCCTTTGTGTACTCAAGAATCGCATCGAGGACTCCGGCCATTCCCGCATGCAGCCTCTGCCGATCTTGTTCCGCGACACTATCGATGTAGCGGCGGTAGCGGCCTTTTAGGACGTCACTCGCAATGATCGAATCAATGGCGATGAAGCGGGCTGACGGTTCTTTAATTGCGCGCGCCTAGTTCGCGTTCGAAGACAACAAATCGACAACGGCAGAGACCAATGCCTGGTCTGGCTCAGTCCCGTTTTTGCCCTTGCGGGACGTTAAATCTATTACGTTGTCTATGCATGCCACTAGACCCTCGGCAGCTGCTGACGAAGCCCGACCTCGCACTCGACGCCGGGCTTCGATGCATTAAGCGGCGCGTACGGCATTGAGAAACTTGCCGACTTCGAGCTTGAGGCGGTTGCTGTCGCTTGAGAGCGACTGCGCCGCCGAGAGAACCTGCGACGACGCCGAGCCGGTTTCGCTAGCACCGCGCTGCACGTCGGTGATGTTAGAGGAGACCTGCTGGGTGCCTTGGGCAGCCTGCTGAACGTTGCGGGAAATCTCCTGTGTTGCCGCGCCCTGTTCTTCCACCGCAGCCGCAATCGTCGAGGAGATTTCTGACAGCTTTTCGATGGTGCCGCTGATCTCCTTGATCGCGTTGACCGAATCCTGCGTTGCCGCCTGGATGCCGGTAATCTGCTGGCCGATCTCGCCGGTCGCCTTCGCGGTCTGCTCGGCGAGCGCTTTCACCTCGGAAGCCACCACCGCGAAGCCACGACCGGCCTCGCCGGCGCGCGCCGCCTCGATGGTCGCATTGAGCGCCAAGAGGTTGGTCTGTCCAGCAATAGTGTTGATCAGTTCCACCACGTCGCCGATTCGAGCTGCGGCCTTCGACAATTCGCCAACCCGGTCGTTGGTCTTGCGGGCCTGGCCCACAGCGTCGCCAGCCATCCGAGCCGATTCCTGCACCTGGCGGCTGATCTCGTTGACGGATGACGTCAGTTCCTCCGTCGCCGAGGCCACCGACTGCACATTGGTGGAGGCTTCCTCGGATGCGGCAGCGACCATGGTGGTCAGTTCCTGCGCCCGCGCCGCGGTCGACGTCAGCGTACCGGCGGACGCTTCGAGTTCGGTCGAGGCCGACGACACGGTTTCGATAATCTCACCGACAGCGCCCTCGAAGCTGTCGGCGAGCTTGATCATGTCGGCATTGCGCTGTTTGGCCGCGATCTGGTCGTGCTGGACCTTGGCTTCGGCCTCGTCGCGGGCTTTTTCCGCGGCCTTGACTTTGAAGCTTTCGACCGCCTGCGCCATGTCGCCGACTTCGTCCTTACGGTCGAGCCCGGGAAGAACCACACCGAAATTGCCGGCGGCGAGTTCCTGCATGCCGGAAGTCAGGCCGGACAGCGGCTTGATAATGCCGCGCGCGATCAAGAACGCAATCAACAGACCGAGCACTACGGCGGCAACGGCTACGATTTCCTGCGTGGTGACGGTCGTGCTGATGAGGCTTTCGGTATCCGCAGTCGTCTTGGCGAAGGCTTTCCCGAGCAATTCCTTCACCCGGTCGAGTTTTCCAACTGCGTCGATGGTCAGGGGCGTGATGGCTTTGTAGTAAAGGTCATCGCCCGCCACCAAATTGGGCCCGGCCTTGTCGAAAGCTTCGGCGTATTTAGCGACACCGGTCTTGACGATTGCCAGCAGCGCCAAGAGGTTTGGCGGCAGGTCTGCCTTCTCGAGAATCGCGATCTGCGCCTGGGCCTTTTCGGTATTGGCCTTGAAAGTCGCGATCCCCTTGGGGTCGCGGGTCGCCAGCATCCGCCAGTTCGCGACGCGGACCAGAAGGACCTTGGCTTCGAGGAAGGTTGCGCCGGGAGCGGAATTTGTCGCGGCATCGACGAATTTCTGGACGTCCTCCGCCATCTTGTCGCCGTCACTGAACAGTGATGCCCGGCCGGCGGCCACCTGCTTGACGGCCTCGCCGAGCGCGAGGCGCTTGACCTTCAGTTCCTCGATATCCTTGTCGATCTCTTTATAGGCCGCCCGCCGTTCTTCGGACCTGGTCGTCTTGTCGGCCTCCACAAGAAGATCGCCCGCCGTCTTCAACCGCGTCTCGGCTTCGGCGTACGATTTCTCGTCATGATCGAACGCGTAGCGCAGGACCGCACGCCGAATCGCCTCGAGGTTTGTGGCGATTTCGCCGACCCGGATCGTGTTCTCAGACTGCAGCGTCATCGCCGCAACCTGGGTGCGGAGTTCTCCCAACTGCCAAACCGCGAAACCGGCAAGGCCCGTGCAAAACAGCAGCAGCGCAGCGAATCCGCCATAGAGTCGGCCTCGAATACGTAGATTTAGAAACGACATTGATCATCCTTATCGGGGGAGTGAAATCGCAGAATTTGTCGACGACCGACGGAGTTCAAAATCTGTTTTGGAAGAACACAGCAAGCACGCTTTGATT
Source organism: uncultured Alphaproteobacteria bacterium (assembly GCA_963822795.1). Taxonomy (GTDB): domain Bacteria; phylum Pseudomonadota; class Alphaproteobacteria; order Rhizobiales; family Xanthobacteraceae; genus Bradyrhizobium. The sequence goes on along the minus strand of CAWGJM010000046.1, from coordinate 177,076 downwards.
GAAACATGCGGCTAATACCATTCATTAGCGTTAAGATGGGGGATCGTAATAATACGGGACATCGGTGCGATATTCGCGAGCAGCTAGGCGCATCGCGGAGTTTGGCTCGCTACCGCTACGGATGTTGCCGGAGCTCGGGCACCCGGCTCCGTCGTGTGCTGATAGTGCTATCGGGGCAGTAGAGAGCTGTTTGAGATTCAGAATGGTGAACTGCGGTTGCCGAACAGCCAGGTTCAGCCCGGGGGGCTGAAGCGGGGATAGCTGAGGCGTTGGACAATGAACGTTGGGGATGGCGCAAATAGACTGTGATCCGAACCGCTTTCTTTATCACGGCACCCTTCGGCGGAATGTTCCGTCCATTAGGGACACCGGACTACGGCCGCAGAGAGGTGCATGGGCCGCGCGCTTCCATCCAAATGCTGCCGACCTCGTATATGCCGTGGACGACGAACACAAGTCGTCCGCCATACTCGCTATCGCCGGACAAATGGCGAAAGCCGGTCTTATACAAGGGTCGAAAAATTACTCGTTCGATGATTTCAAGAACGATTTGACCGAACGTGGTGCCGTCATTGTTGTGAATGCCACCACTTTTCGCCGCTATCCATGGTCTTTTGAACCAGGGCACCCGACTGGAGCCGAGCCGGGCAACTGGTATAGAAAGCGAGATGATTGGAAGAGAAATGCTGGCTTGGCTCAAACCTAGCGAGCAAGATTTTAGCCTCCGGTATCGCGACCACATACGGGAATAAGCATGAGACACCAGGCGGCATTCTTCAGGCGTTCGAAGCGGGCCAGTGGGTTGCACCGGCAATTCTCAATGGCCGCTTGCCCTAATGGCGGTCGAGCCGATCCGGTCAATGACGAGTTTCGTTTGCTTCTCGAGCCCCATGACTCCCGCGCACGACCCCAGCAAATGCTCCGAGTCTCGGTTTATGCTGCAGGCGACGCTTCGATCACCTGCATGGAGGAGGCGATCCCGGTTATCCGATCGATCCGCAATCCGGAGGCACGAAATAGCTCCTCAAATTGACTTGCTGTTCGTTCGCGTCCTGGGAGGAGAACGAGCATATTTAGGTCGGAGAGCGCCGCTGCGCCCGGTTTCCCGTGCTCCGGCACGATCCATTCGATGAGAATAACGCGTCCGTTCGGTCGCAGGGCGCGGGCGCAGTTGCGGAGGATTTTGATGCTTTGCTGGTCATCCCAGTCATGAACAATGGATTTGAGGATGTAGAGGTCGGCTTCAGGCACGTTCTTGAAGAAGTCGCCCTCGACGACCCGGCAGCGCGATGACAGCCCACGCTGCGCGAGCACGGCCTCGGCTCGGGGCACCACGTCCGCTCGCTCGAGTATTGTTCCGAGCAGCGCCGCGTTCGCCTCAAGCAGCGCTCCAATGATTGTGCCGGAAGCACCTCCGACATCGACCACGTGGGTTACCGCGGAGGTGTCAAGCGCCTGCGCAATCTCCCCGGCAATCGCATCGGAATGATTGGCCATCGTGCCGGTGAACGCGCTGCCCTCGCTCGGATTGGCCACATAGTAATCGAACAGCTCATGACCGAGCGCAGCCACCGTTTGCCGTTCACCGTGACGCACGGCCTCGGCGAGCCGGCCCCACGGCAGCCAGTGGCCTGGCGCCGTCAATGCGATCGCCGGATTGCGCATCGAATCCGGTACATTCGATCGCAACAGTTCACCTAAGGGCGTGAGATAGAACTGCCCGTCCGACAACACCGCGACGAGCCCCACATCCACGGACGCGCGCAGCAGTCGATATGTGGCGTTCGGATCGCACCCGATGCCTTCGGCGAGGACATCGTAATTGAGCGGACCGTGAGCAAGATGATCGGCGATTTCAAGCTGCGCCAGCGTTCCGACGATCTGGCTGACCCAATAGCCCTTGATCATTTGCGAAAGCTGTGCGGCACCGAGGTCGGCCACCCCTGTCATCCCTGTCTTCCGATGAGCGGACATTCGCTTTCCGCCAGCGGTCGAAACGCCTCGTCACCACGAACCGTCTTGAGGATTTTGATCAAGTCCCAGGGACCAATCGATTCCGCTGGGGTCTTGATCTGGGTCAAATACATGTCATGGACCATCCGGCCGTCCCCTCGCAGGTAGCCGCCGGTCGCAAACATATCGTTGACCGGCGTCGCGCGCATCTTTGCGACGACTGCAAGAGGCTCATCGGTGCCGGTATCTTTGACCGCCTGCAGATAGTGGCGTACCGCCGAATATGTACCAGCTTGAATCGCCGTCGGCATCGCGTTTACACGGTCGAAGAAACGCTGGGACCAGGCCTTTGCCTCCGGCGATCTCTCGTGATGGAATGCCATTAGCGCGAAATTGCCCTGTCCGAGTTCGAGCCCGATCGCCTTGACCTCATCGATCATGAGCTGCAGTGGGACGACGCGGACGCCCCGCTTCGCCAAGTGGAACTCCGCCGCCTGCTTGAGCAGGTTTACCGTATCGGCGCCTCCGGTCCCAAACGCGATCACCGACGCATTGCTCTGCTGCGCTTGCAGCAGGAAGGAGCTGAAATCGGAAGTTCCGAACGGAGCTCGCACATGGCCGACAACCGTGCCGCCGAGTTTCTCGACCGCCGCCATGCCGTCACGTTCCAGCGCATGCCCGAAGGCGAAGTCCGAGCTAATGAAGAACCATTTGTCGGCTTCAGGGCCGAAAACCGCTTTCACCGTACCCGTCGATGCGCCGTAGGTATCCCACGTCCAGTGGATACTAGTCGGCGCACAGGCCTTGCCGGTAAAGTCCGAGGATCCGGCGCCGATCAGAACGATTTTGTTGCGCGGGCGCGCAATCTCTACGATGGCAAATCCGACGGCGGAATTTGCGATATCCGCCACTACATCGACGTGCTCGACATCAAACCATTGGCGAACGATGGACGCACCGATGTCCGGCTTGTTTTGGTGGTCCGCCGTAAGGATTTCGATGCGCCGGCCGTTGATCGAGAAGCCAAACTCCTCCGCCGCCATGCGTGCCGCCTCGACCGACCCACGGCCGGTGGCGCTGGAAAGCGGTCCATTCATATCGGTTATGACTCCGACCTTAATGATGCCGTCGGAGATTTGTGCGTGGGCTGGTCCGGCCATGCCGGCCGCGATGGAAAAAATCAGGTACAACGCTTGTGGAAGCCTTGAAATGGACATGACAAATTCCTTTCCCAGGTTCTAACCAGCTTTTTTTCGTCGGCACCTCGTTCGGGTCGCGGGCAGTCGTTGGATCAACCGCGAATAGACTAGCTCACAAGGTCATAATGCTGTAATACGATTGCTTGCTTACGTCATAACCAGTTGGTGATGAGCCATGGCTAAGCAGTGGTCCGACCGCATTGGGCGCCGTCTCAAGCTCCGAGACCTTCATATTATGCTCGCCGTCGCAAACTCCGGGAGCATGGGAAAAGCGGCTTCAGATCTGGCCGTCTCCCAGCCTGCGATTTCCAAAGCGATCGCCGATCTCGAAGAAGCCCTCGGCGTTCGTCTGCTCGACCGCAGCCCGCAAGGGATAGAGCCAACGATCTACGGCTGTGCCTTGTTGAAATGTGGGACTGCCGTCTTCGACGACCTTCAGCAAGGCGTCAAGGAGATCGAGTTCTTAGCCGATCCATCGGCCGGAGAACTATCAATCGGATGCTCGGAGCCGCTGTCGGCCGGATTTGTTTCGGTCGTAATCAACAAGCTTTCTCGGCAATATCCGAAGGCAACATTTCATGTCATATCGGCTGATCCGGTCATCCTTCGAACTCGCGAACTGCCTCAGCGCCACATTGACCTGGCGATCATGCCAATCACCGGATTAGCTTTGGAGCAGGACACCGCGGTTGACTTTCTGTTCGATGACAGACACGTGGTTCTAGCCGGTGGAAAAAACAAATGGCTACGGCGACGGAATATTGCATTGGCGGATCTAATCGATGAGCCATGGATCTTCCCGCCGCCAGACAGCCCGGTGGGATCATACATCGCGGCGGGATTTCGTGCGGCTGGGCTGGAGCCTCCACGTGCTCACGTGCTCTCGTTTTCCGTCCCGTTGCACCAACATCTGCTTTCTACGGGCCGCTTTTTGACAACTCTGCCATTATCGATGGTGGTTCATAACCAGCACCTGCCCCTCAAATTGTTGTCGGTCAAATTCCCTGCCGTTTTCCGCCCCGTCGCAATCGTGACGTTGAAAAATCGAACACTAAAGCCGCTGGCGCGCCTCTTCATCGATTGCGCTCACTCGCTCGCTGAGCCATTGGCGAAGAATAATAAAGTCTAGGAGACAAGCCCGAGGACCGTGTGGCGGTCACTTCCGCTCCACCCCGATAAGCGGACAATTTCAGAGCTGGTCGGCACGTCGCAAAGGTGCCATGGCGCTCCATCACATCCACCAGTCTGCCGATCGCCCATTGATCCGCTCCGAGCCCACGCCGAAATGCTTACTGAACGCTCCCGACCTCGCGTGGGTGCAGATATCGAGGTGGGGTCGTGCCGGCGTCCCGCCCATCATCGAGATCGGCACCAACATTACACAGCACTCGCTGCCAGCCAGTGCCCAACTTCCCGCGACTTCGTGCCTTGGCGCTTTTTGGCGGGCTGTCTCGTTATTGCCGGCGTCCAAAAAACTAGCACAACAAGAGACATTTGCGGATGCAGGTTGCCACTTTAGGCAGCCAAGAACCGCCCACGCCAAGATACCGGGCCATTCCGCTTGGAGCTTGAGAGGCAGGTCAGGATTGACCTCGTCGCTGGGAATGGCGACGGTCAGAGGGATCAGACGTGCGCGGCGCCATGCGAGAAATTAGTTAGACAGAAATTAGTTAGACATTTGCCCGGAGAGAACAGACCTCTTACAATCCCAATATGGCATCGATCGAATATTTTCCCGCACCTGTGATGTAAAGCAGCAGAAAGCCTCCCATAATACTGAGGTTTTTGTAAAAGCTTTCCATGCTGTCGATTTTATTCGCACCTGTCACTGTCCAATAGTGATGCGCAATGAGCGAAGTTCCCAGCGTGTATAACGCCAAGAGAACAGCTGAAGCACGCGTGAACGCTCCAACAGCGACCGCGAACGCAACCGGAAGCTCCACGAAGATCGCCACGACAGTAGCCGGTACCGGAATCCGAGCGCCATCCTGCACCATACGACTTACTGTGCCAGAATAGTCTGTCAGTTTTCTCCAACCGAAAATCAAAAAGAGTGCCGCGAGAAGAAGGCGCGCCGCGAGAATGACTCCATCGTTAATGTCGTTTTCCATGACGCTAGCCTCGTTCTCTGCTTTCTCGTCGTTACGACGCTGAAACCGGCCGTAAGAGCCGCCTCCGAGGAAGGAAACCACACCGAGTTGAAAGCATCGAGGGACTCGCCAAGTCGCAGTGTGTGAAATTGGTCGCGGCGCTCCTGCATTGTCTGCGCCAACGACGTCCGCACACTGCCTCCTTCAGTTCATTGCTAAAGCACAGTGCCCGACGTATTCTGGCGAGCGGAGGAGTACCATATCCGAATTGGAGGCGTCTATGAACCAAGTCCAAGTCGAGCAGAAAACCTATCAGATGCCGCCGAAGGACGGCATTACCGTCGCACACTTTCTCACCGTCGCCGACATCGAGCGATCGCTTCGATTTTACGAAACGGTCTTCGGTAGTCCCATTCTGAGCAGAGGCGATAGCAAGGGCGCGCCGGGTTACATCCAGATCGCGAACACGTGGCTCATTGTCAACGTCGGGGGCGGCCCGACACCCGACAAACCATCTGTAACGCTCAGCGTCCCCGCCAACCCCGATTCAGTCAACAGCTTTACGAATATCCGCGTTGCCGATATTCAAGCCTGCTATGAACTATGGCGAAGCCGAGGAGCCGAGTTTATCACAGAGCCAAAGGACAAGTACGGCGAGACGCGCTGCTACATTCGCGATCCTGATGGTTATATTATAGAAGTTGGGCAAAGCAAGCCGGGCGTCGCTTACGGCTAAACGGCACGACAAATGAAAGCATCTGTGGTGGCCGCGTATGGCGGTCCGGAAGTGATGAAATATCAGGACAAGTAGCGGATGGTGGCCATGGATAGTCGACCGATCGCCGACGCGATCGGTTGAGCCCTAGTCGTCTCTGACGGTGTGAGGCGTTCCGCATCAACAGGGAGTTGAGACATAGATTTCGATCGGATGAAGATCATGTTTCGGCCGAACAAAGAGTCATCGTGGGGCGAGTTGGCAAACCGTCTTTCAGTATGGTCTCATATGGAGGATTGGAGAAGGGGACTGTGATGGAGGGAATTGACGCAGCAGGAAACCGGATGTTCGGGTCGTCGAAGCGCAAAGGCATTTGACCGTGCGAGATATCTTGCTTGACGGAATTGGAGGAACATTGCCTGCGATCGCGGCGATGCGCTTTGCGCTTGGGTCGTTCTTCGTCTTATCCGGATTTCATAAGCTCACGAATACGGAAAGACATAAGACATTTGTAGAGACGCTTAGGGTCCTTGGCATCCCATACATTGGCATATTACAATGGTTTGTTCCGGGAGTTGAATTCCTTGGCGGCCTTGGCGTCGCGGTCGGATTTCTCACGCCGCTGGCCGCCCTTGGCCTTCTGGTCATTTGTTCGGTAGCCCTCTTGACGAACTCTCCAACGGTGGTTGCGAGCTACAAACCGATTGACCCGGCAGATCGTGTCGACGATTGGCTTTACCAGCCGGAAGTGATGTACACATTGATGCTGCTTTATTTTATTACGGCCGGTGCTGGCCCGGTTTCCGTCGATCAGCTTCTGAAGCTCTGGATTGGCTAAGTGAGAACATGGGCTTGCGACTACTTCAGCATCTGCTGCGGATCGTCCGGTGTTCCGTACTTCGCGCGTGCTCGCGATCATCAATGAAGGATCGGCTACGCCCTGCCGGAGGCGATATCAGCAGATCCCAAATCGCGCATACCCAACCGGAATGCCTGGACGCGGTTTATCGCTTCGGGGTCTTTTTTCGGCGCCAAGCAGCACGCTGACCGTCCGCATCCGGTCGGTGCGCTGCGCCCGTGCCGCAAGCGGCCACGTTGTTGCAGCACCACCGACAAGCGTGATGAACTCGCGCCGTTGCATGTCCGCTCCTCAGGAGACGGCATCTTATCCGCTCAAACCACTACCTAATAGGCGCTAAAACCGGTCCCAAAACCAGTGCTGCAGTGCACAGCCAATGTCGCTGTTGGGTCAATGAGCGGCAACATGCCTCAAGCACTTTGTGATCTTTCCTCGAAGGGTGGACTTCTCTTGCTTCGGGTATCATCCCGATCTTGAATCACGACTCACGCTCCAAGGAAAGTGGTTACTAGCTCGCGGCGCGACGGCCGCTTTGACCAGGGAAGCAATGCATTCGGCGCTGCGCAACGCGCTCACGAGCGCAGCGATCCCGGTTCGCTTTGGTTTCCCGCAAGCCTGCTTTCCTTAGCCCCTCGAACACGCGCGAGCCTGGCAGAATCTAGTGATCGGCAAGCACGCGCCGGCCGATTGTCGCGAGCGTCTCATGCGGCCGCATCCGCGCGAACTCGCTCAATGTTCGGTGGGCACGCAAATCATCGCCTTGCAATGCGTAAGCGGAAGCGAGATAGGCCAAGGCCGGTGGCAGCGGGTTGATGTCGATCGATTCCCTGAGCCAGCCGATCGCATAGCTGGTTCGCTCGGTGCAGTGAAATCGCGTGATAGTTTGCCGAACAAGGACACCGTTTTCGCAGGACGACGTCAGACTCGGAAAATCGGTTGCGGTGAGCACAACCTATACTTTTCTGTGTCTCAACCTCTACGATTGTAGTCTAGTCTATTCGCAATTCGATGAGGTCAGAGTTGCGGCCAGTGAGATTCATCAACCCATAGCTGCCGCGCTGGTGCGGCTGCCATGTGCACGCCGATCAAGCCAATAGCTGGCTACCGCAAGGACAACCCAACCGAGGTTATAAATGAGGCCGCAGCAAAGCACGACCCAACCAGGAATTGGCCCAATCTCGGCGCGTTCGACGAATTCGTTGAAGTGAGCTGCCATTTGCGGATGGATCGCCAGCTTCCCAAAATACGCAGATGTTTGAATCACGATGATCCAGATGTAGGTGCGCCGAACACGACGGCCGGCGGCGCGAAAGAAGCTAATATGATGACGCGGATGCAGGTAATCATCCGCGAGGATCAACCGCCAGCCGGGATCGTCGTTGGCGCGTTTGCCGCTCAGGATCTGCGCATAGAAATGCGTTTCCATGTAGCGAGCCCGCGCGCGCCAGACGTTGAAATAGCGGTAGCGGCGCGCCTCAAGCCCGAGAAACACCGCAAGCAGCATGCCGATCAGGATCAGCGGCAACGGTGAGGCCTCTCGCGAGGAGAACGTTGTCGAAAGCGCGATGCCCATGGTCACGATCGACCAGTTAGTCGTGTTGTCGAGACGCGTTCGCCAGATTGTGCTGCGATAGACCTCTCCGCGATAGAGGTGAGCGATCGCGCCCAATTCAGCCGCGTTCAGATCCTGAATTTCCTTTGGGGCTTCTGCAGGACTGAGCATGGTGAGTACCGAACCACCCGACACCAACGCGAAAAAGCAGCGGCGTTTCTGGCAACGGCCCGTCACGGGGGCGCGCGGACGCGCGTGTCGGTGCCAAGCCAGCGATAGTACCATATTTTCGCGTCGCTTCGCCACTTCGCGGGCCCGCAGTACGTGATGATAAGCCTTTCGCGCGCTGTGACTGACCCATCTCGCATTCGCGAGACAGTACTTGGCCAATGCGCCTACTAGCCCAATACCGTCATTGCTCGTACCTTTTCAGCGCAGCATTTTCGTGCATACTTTGCGCAACCGTCGGAAGGAACGTGCGCATGGCCCAGGTCCTTCAGGCTGAGGGGAGGCCGCGGCAAGATCCCCAGAAGTTGCCCGCCGCCGCGGTGCTGACGGCACTTGGAGTTGTCTACGGCGATATCGGCACCAGCACGCTGTACGGATTGAAACAGGCCGTCGGCGCCGGTGGGGCGCCTACGCCCGAAACGGTGATAGGCACCGTGTCGCTTATCTTCTGGGCGCTTCTTCTCATCGTCGGACTCAAATACGCCATTCTGATCCTGCGCGCCGACAATCATGGCGAGGGCGGCATTGTTGCGCTGCTCGCACTTTTGGACGCAAGGCACGCACCGCGCGGGAGCGCGCGCGCCTCCCTGCTCGTCGTCGGCCTGATCGGGGCCGCGTTGCTCTATGGCGATGGCGTCATCACGCCGGCGATCTCTGTGCTTAGCGCCGTCGAAGGTCTGAAGATCGATGCGCCTGCCTTGGCGCCAATCGTCGTTCCCATCACCATCGCGATCCTCGTCGGCCTGTTCCTGGTGCAACGCAAGGGAACTGAGTTCGTCGGCAACATTTTCGGGCCGGTGATGTTCGTATGGTTCGTCGCAATTGGCTTGCTCGGCCTCAAGGGCATCATGCAGAGCCCAGCCATCCTCGCCGCGATCAGCCCCCATCATGCCGTTCTCTACCTCAGTCACGCGGGACCCGGTATCGCCTTCGCAGTGCTCGGCGCTGCCTTCCTGGCGCTCACGGGCGCGGAGGCCATGTATGCCGACATGGGACATTTTGGCCGGCTGCCCATCCAGCTCGGATGGTTTGCGATCGTGTCACCCGCTTTGATGCTCAATTATCTCGGTCAGGGAGGGCTGCTTCTAGCCGATCCCCATGCGGCCGAGAACCCGTTCTACCTGCTCGTGCCGCAATGGGCCCATTACCCGATGGTGGCGTTCGCGACAATCGCCACCGTGATCGCCTCACAGGCCATCATCTCGGGTGCGTATTCGCTCACCCAACAGGCAATGCAGCTCGGCTTCCTGCCTCGCATGCGGGTGCGTCACACGGCGAGCCATGAGAAGGGCCAGATCTACATCCCCGTGGTGAATTGGCTGCTGGCGGCCGGCACGCTTACCGCCGTGCTCCTGTTCGGCTCGTCCGACGCCCTCGGCGGGGCCTATGGCATCGCCGTCGCGATGCTGATGGCGATCACCACGGTGCTGGCGGCTCTCGTCGCCCTGAGATGGGGTTACAACCCGCTTCTGGTCGTGGCGGTCAACGGGTTCTTCCTTGTCATCGAGGTGGTTTTCGTTGCGGCGAATATGACGAAGCTGGTCGAAGGCGGCTGGTTCCCGCTCCTGCTGGCAAGCATCATCGCATTCCTCATGCTGACCTGGCGCACCGGATGGCAGTTGCTCGAGCACGAGCGTTCCAAGCTTCGCCAGCCGGAGGACGCGTTCATCGAGTGGGTCATCAACACGCCTCCCATACGGCTGCCCGGGGCGGCGGCGATCTTCACCGCGGCAACCACAGGGATCCCGCTCTGCCTGACCCATCACCTGCGGCATAATCGCGTGCTGCATGAGCGCGTGCTGTTTATCGCGTCCATCGTTGTCGACGAGCCGCGGGTCGAAGCCAGTGAGCGGGTCAAGCTTGTTCCGGTCGGCGCGGGCATCACGCGCGTCCTCTTCCATTTCGGTTTCATGGAAACGCCTGATGTGATGGAGGGGCTGAGGCTTGCCTGCCGTAACCCCGAGCTTGCCGGCATCGATCCCGACAACATTACATACTATTTCAGGCGCGTGATGGTGATCGCAACCGATAAGGTAGTAGGCATGGCTGTCTGGAGAAAATCCCTGTTCGCCACGATGCATCTCAACGCCAACCTCCCGGCGGCGTATTTCGGAGTTCCGCCCACCCAGGTCGTGGAGGTTGGCCTCGAAGTCGAAATATAGTGTTATCCAAGGTCGCTCAGATCTTCGGCTTGTTAGATCCTAGCTGTGAAGCCTCCTGGAAGCGGACGAACGGCAGCCGCGCTATTGAGGTCAAATACGGGTCTAGGTGCTGCTGCGCGAGATCGCGGCGGCGCTGGCAAAAGCGGCAAGCGGGGGGAGCGGCGGTGACCAAGATCACGACTGAGCATCTCGCCCGCAGCGCCCGCCTCTACATCCGGCAATCGACAGCAGACCAGCTCGCGCATAATCATGAGAGCCGACGACGCCACTACGGCCTCGTCGATCGCGCCAAGCAGCTTGGCTGGAGCAACGTCGATGTCATCGACGACGACCTCGGCCGCTCCGGTGGCGGCATCGCGCGTCCCGGCTTCGAACGGCTGCTCGCAACGATCTGCGACGGCCGTGTCGGCGCTGTGCTCGCGATCGAGGCGTCGCGTCTTGCCCGTAATGGCCGCGACTGGTATACGCTCATCGAGTTCTGTGGATTGGTCGGCACGTTCATCGTCGACGAGGACGGAATCTAAGATCCTCGCCATCGCAGGTCGCTGCCGCTGCGCGACGATTGCGCGAAGCTGAATTGAACTTGCAGCCGTGCTCACCGATACGAACATTGTTTCCGGAATTGACCGACGAGGTTAGCGCTTACCGGGTTCAGGCAGAAAACACCTCGCATTCGCTGGCGGCCAGCCGGCGCTTGGTTGGACGCAAGATCGGACTGACGGCGAAGGTCGTTCAGCAACAGCTTGGGGTGGGCAGCCCGGATTACGGGATGCTGTTCCCGCAGCGACGTTCGATCATTGAGTTGATCGAAGTACGCGCAATTCCAAGTGGCACGCGGCGATGCTGATCGAGAGCGCAGAAAACAGCGGCACGGCATAAAGCGTGCTCGACTGTGGCGAACCAACCGGATGATCTGCTACCGTGCAGCGGCCCGCTAGGCCATGATCAGGATGACGAAGAAGGCACGCGCTCCAGCGGCGTGCCTTCTTAGCTCGACTTACTTCTTTTCGGGCACCCACGTCGTGCTGGCTTTATCGTACTTGAAACCTGAAGCATTTTTGAGATCGTCCTTGGTCTCGTCGAGCGTCAGCCACCATTTGTCGTTTTTCTTCATCGTCTTTACGGCCGCAAATGGAACGATGATGTCTTTTTCTCCCGCACCCAGGAATCCTCCGACGCCAAGGACGAGACCGGTAACCTTTCCGGACTTATCGACAAGAACGTCGTCAATATCTCCGATTCTACTTTCCTTGGGATCGTAAACGGCTTGCTTGTAGTAGTTGGTAACAGTCCAACTTTCGGCAGGAGCCGACGACATCGCGGTGGCGGCATACGCGCCTGAGGCTACAGCAGCGCATAGCACGCACCCAGCGGCAATAATTCTATTCATTATTATCTCCTTAGGAACGGTGAAGACTTAAAACCGGGAAGATAGCTCAAAGTTCCTACGGCTTCTGCAAGGCAGACTGCCCGGTACCGGACGAGCCTCGACCGGCGAGAAGCCTGTCGCGTAGATCACCGGCAGTCCGGGATCGTGCTCACGACAGCGTTCCGCGATCTGCCAGCCGTCGATCCGTCCCGGCGGCCTGATGTCGGTGACCGGCACGTCCGCGACCCGCCGCTTGCACCATGCCAGTGCTTGTTCCCCGTTAGCCGCATGGAATACATCGTAGCCTTCCTCGCGCAGCGCCTCGACGACGAATTCGCGGACAGAGACGCGGGCCGTCGGTCGGCAGCTCGGCAGCCCGCCCTCCACCGGAGGCAAACACCGGCACTTCGTAGCCAGCACTACGGCGGTGACGAGTCACCCGTCGCCGCTACAGCGCAGCAAAATCGCTGCGTGACGGAACTGGCCTTGCTCCAACGACTTGACTCGTCGGACCGTCCTGGCCTGGAGAACGACCATGAAAGCGATTTTAGCCTCCGTTTGCCTGCTGTTGGCACTTTCCTCAATCTCGCCGGCGGATGCCAAGGGATGCATTAAGGGAGCCGTCGTCGGCGGCGTCGCCGGCCACATGGCCGGGCATGGCAAGCTCGGCGCCGCTGCAGGCTGCGTAATCGGCCATCACGAGGCCAACAAGCCGAACCCCAACAACGCGAATGCCCAAGCCCCGTCGAGGCAGAAGTAGCCGATTGGCTTATGCCATTGAGTTCGTGGACAAAGCGCCCATGCGGATCCGGTCCCATTCCGAGAGTCACCTCGTCGAACTGGATGACGGCTCGCGATGGCAGATATTCCCAGGCGACCTCGATCTCACACTGAACTGGCAGCCAGAGACGGAGATCACTGTGGCATCAGCCGAGGACAACCTCAGTTCGCACGTCCTGGTCGGTGGCAGTACAAAGGTACGCGTCATCGCGGCCGGCGAAAGCTGGCCGGTGCGCGAGGTTAAGACGGCCCTAAAGCAGGGCTGATCTTCGGAGGACATGCAATGACTGAAATCAAAGAGCACATGGAAGTTATCGGCGCCGACGGCGTTCACATCGGTACCGTCGACAAGGTCGAAGGTAACCGTATCAAGCTGACCAAGATGGATAGTGGCGAAGGTAGCCACAAGGGCCACCATCACTTCATCGAAAAGACACTCGTCGCGGAGGTGGAAGGCAACAAGGTGCGGCTTTCCGCCATCGGTGCCGTGGCTGTGACAATGGAAGAAGAGAAGTAGCGCGCGATCCGCAGGCGTTAGCCTGCCTTGTCCTGGCGGGCAGGGCGCTTCTCTCCTTCGCGGAGCCCTTTTGCCCCACCGCATGGAATTGCTCCTCGCATGGTTCTCTTCGTCTCCTTCAGCGCATGACGAAACCGCCGTCCACCGAGATCGGCTGGCCAGTGACGTAGCTGGCTGCGTCGCAGCAGATCCACAGAACCGCATTCGCAATCTCCTCGAGGCGACCGACCCGTCTCATAGGCACGTTCTTTTCTGCCTTAGGAGCATCACCATGACGAGCGGCAACCATCTGGTCGACCATCGGTATCCAGATAAGCCAAGGGCATATACGGATGCCGCGTGCCGCATATTCGAGAGCCGCCCTCTTGGTGAGTCCAAGGATTCCGTGCTTGGCGGCGTGGTAGATCCCGCGCTCGGCGTCTCCCACAAGTCCCTCCGAGAGAAGAGCAGTTAACGATCGCACCACTTCCCTGTTTGCGCACATCTGTTGCAGTTCGTACTTCATGCAGCTCCATTCGCCGCGAAGATTGATCGCCATGACGCGGTCGTAATCATCTCGGGCGGCGTCGGCAGTCTCCGCGGACGACCGCGTTGTTATAGGCGGCATCGAGCCTGCCGAAAGCTGCGACCGTCTGACCGTCTGCGCAACCATGGCTTCGACCTGCGCGTCATCGGCGACATCGCAAGGACGGCGATGGTTGGCCCTGCGCTTCTCCATCAAGGAGACGAAATCGGCGAACCGCCGGGCCTGATGCTGGTACTTGTATCCAAGCCCTTGGCCCATGCTCAGATACTGCTCGAGTGCGGTTCGCAGAGTGGTCATTGCATGCTTCCCGGCCACGGCAGGCTCATTGTGCGGAGTCTCTGGATATCCACCTTCGCATAGATGCGCGTGGTGTCATGGCTCTCGCGTCGCAGCAACTGGCCGACCTTTGACAAGGTCGTGCCGGATCGGAAAAGCTCGGTGGCAAGGCTGTCTCGGAAGATATCGGCCCCGTGGCGGGCGTAGCCACAGACGCCGGCGTGCTCCAAGGCGGTCTTGGCGATCATCGTAATCGCGCAACTTGGATGCAAAGCCGACATAAGGCGCGAGCGTGCACAGAAACATCCGGCGACACGACGACGTCGGGCGGCTATTAAGCAGCTAGGCAACGACGGCCGCGCCGACGTCTGGAGGCATCGGCATTCGCGCTCGCTGCCGACGCTTGGCGCGAATGAGCATCTCGCCGGAGGATCGCCAGTCGAAATCATCCAGGGTGAGGGGCGCGACCTCGCCAGCCCGTAAACCGGGCTTGGCCAGCATCATCAGGATGGCCCAATCCCACCGTCCCATCGCGGTGGCCCGATCGCAACCATCGAGGACCTTCTGGACCTGCGCGGCGGACAGATAGGTCGGCAGGCTTCCATCGCCTGATGGAGGGTACGCAAATCCGCAATCCGCCAGAGCGAGCGGGGTCAACCCTCTATGATGAGGTTTCGGAGAAATGTGCGGAGCGACCAGCCGCTTTCCGGATGCCGCGCTGCAATCCCGGGCGTGGCGCTCGGATGTAGCGGTTGACGCCCTCTTGGGTGATGTTGCCGAGATCGCCGGTTCCGGCAGAGCGCACCTCGCGCGGGAAGCGGCGAACGACTGGCAGATGGGAGATGATGGACCTCGGCGCCAGCCCGCGTTCCTGCCGCAGATAATCACTGAACCCCTCGAATATCTGGTCCTCGGCGGCAGTGGCGCAGGCGCGATCATGCCTGCCTCGCGCAACACCGACAGCAACCGCTTCAGCGCCGCCCGGCTGGACGCACTGCTTCCCCGGTCAATGCCAAGCTACCGAGCGACCAGGCGCTCATCGAGATCGGTCAGCTTTAAGCCGCAATGAGACGCGACCCCGCCCGGGATGTCTTGGGTGCAAGCGAGGCCGCGCCAGGCCGTGGAACGCGAGTACCATGGCCCGACGAACCAAGATCGCTGTCGCTGGTCAGTTCCTGTTCGAAGGGTGCTGGCATGGGGTCATGCGACCAGGGCGGAGGTAACCCGATCGGTCTCGATGTCGGAATCCACGTGATTGCCAAGCCATTTAACGTGACCGATTTTGGAGCGAAGGTCTGAGGAAATGATGGAAGCCTGAACGAAGTCAGCTTTACGGTCCAAGTGTTATGTCGCCTGAATTGCCTTAACTGATCAATGCGGCCCATGCTAATTCAGTCTGCGAAGCACCCTCACTTCATCAGACCTGCTGTCTGCAGCGCATCGACGTTCAGGAGGGGAGAGCCCTTCGCCGATGAGCCGCCCGATAATTAAGAGTGGTTTGGTGACAGTCGGAAGCTTCGTCTTGTTCGAACGAGGAGCTCTCTGGCTACAATCCGCGGCCGGCGTCAAGATACCGGCATCGCGCAAATAAAAACGGGCCACGCCACATCCGTCGGATCCGATATATAATGGCGTGACGCGACCCACGCTCCGCCCGACTTCAATTTTCGCTCGCCTTGCGGACCCAGCCGTGTTTTTCCTACCAATGACCTCTGCGGCGCCCCCAGTATCCGCCGCCGCCGAACAACAGCACCAAAACAACTACGATAAGGATCAATTCCATAGGAGAGTCTCCCTAGTTGATACTGACTCAAGAGGGAACTGCGTACCGGTAACTAAGTTCCGCTTACCAATGATGAGGGTTGCATAACGCGCTCGGCAAGTCCGCTGCTTACTATTGCAACATGCCTGGAACGCAAGAAGCTGCAGGAAGTGGGAATTTGGGCCAGCATCGCTGCAAAATCGTCTCTTTGTTTTCGAAGCTGGAAGCTGCAAGGGCTTCCTTGAATCGAGGCATGCCACGGGCCGGGCGGCGGTACATAGAATTAGATTCCATATACGGCCAGAAGGCAAAATAAAGAGAACCAGATAGGGCAATCAGAGGAACGTCACCCCGGCCGATGCGCAACGCCGCAGATTATTGACCGTTAGGGACGATCGAGGGACGGAAGCGGCCACTCCGGAAATCGCTTCGATGGCGAGCTTGAAAGTTTCCCCGTACTACGATCGCGTCGCCTATGCTCTCGGTTGAACTCGTTGAATCTTCGCCCAGAAAAGCGAGGACCACCACCGCATCGGCGCTCTTCTTCGTAAGTCTCCGGACGGCATAGCGGATCTTGGCGCTCGATGGGCGGTCGATGTAGCAGATGCAGACCAGCACTGTTTTGGACAGGTCGAGCGAAAAGAGTTTTGACATCGACAGGGCATCGGCTTTTTCTGCCGAGGCGCCGTATCCTCTCCGCCGCAGCATCTGCGGTAACGCAAACGCGGCAGCTTCGTCGAGCTCACCCGGGCCGGGAATACAGAGAATGGAACGCGATGTTGTGCAGCCTTTCGCGATACTCGCCGTCTCAGGAGCGTCAATGATCGCTTTACCGTCGTTTGCTCCCAAAGCGGAGGCCAATGAAGGACTTGCATTGGCAAAGTCCGATCGGTTCGCAGTCCGATCACCTCCCCAGAATTGCTTCAAACAGACTTGGCCGGATTTCGCCACCGCTTGTCTGCGCAACAGCGGTTCGGAAGCAAAGATTGTGAAAGCTCGTCTTGTGACCGCCCGTCGCTAGGCGACGCCGTCGGCGAATAACAAGTTGGAAATTCTGATGCTTGATGTTCAAATCAACCGCATTCATAGCGGGCGCCGTCTGCAAGGGAATCGTTGAAAGGCTACCCGCGGCTCTAGGACGCTGGGGGAAAATGCCGTCCTATCTACCAGAGTTCGGGTTTTCGAGAATCGACGCCAAGTGAAGCTTGAAGCGCCTCTCCACTCGCTCGCGGTCGCATTCCTCTTGGGAGTAATCCGTGCACGGCGTCGTGCGAAGCGCGTCTCCCTTGAGGCAGCGCCTGACACGGCTAGCCTCATGAGACCCGCGGTCCCAGCGTTGCGCCAGCCAAGGCCTTCCCGAGGGCGAGGTCCCGTCCGGCCGCCGCGTTAACCTCAAACCCGCTGATCGCAACCGAAACGCCAAAAACTGAGCTTTTGATATGCCTCAGCCGGACAAAGCAGGCCCTTCACTGTATGATTAGGGATCATCGTTGCCGGAACCTGCGACTGACCGCGTCTACTGCCCTGTGAGTTGAGAGAGTGCCCATGTCCCTCGTAAAAACATCGAAGATTCTCGGCACCAAAGCAAAGCGGCCGTATGGTGTTCCAGCGGCTGCGATTCCGACCAAGGCGCCGCCACTACGAGCGGGCAAAACCACAAACGGATCGCAATCTGACAAGGTTTCGGAACGGGTCGCGGCCGCGACGGAAGAACTTGCCAGCGGGCTAACTGAGGCTTCTGCGGCGGCCGAGGAACTTCGCCGGTCGATGGAACAGATCGCAGCGGGCGCGGATGAAGCGGCCGGAGCGTCTCACGAGCAGCTTGAAGCCGTAAAAAGCGTCGCGTCGAACCTGAAAGTCGCCCGCAGCGAGGCCGATAGCGCACGGCGTCGAACCGAGGCGACACAGGTATCGCTAATGGAGGCGGCCACACAAATAACGGGATCGGTGCAAGCCATCGAGCGAAACGCCGAGCGGCGCGTGAAGTCGGGAGAGATCATCGGCGAACTGCTGCATCGCGCCCAGGATATTAGCGAAATCACCGGCACTGTCAGTCGCATTTCGGATCAAACGAACCTTCTCGCATTGAATGCGGCGATCGAGGCAGCTCGTGCCGGCGATCACGGACGTGGCTTTGCCGTCGTGGCCGAGGAAGTCCGCGCGCTCGCCGAAGCTTCAGACAAGAGCGCACTGGAGGTGAAAGATCTGGCAGAAGAAATCCAAACCAACGTCAAAACTGCCGTCGAGGTTGTCACGAAGTCGGCCGGCGTTGCCGTCGCTCAAGCCAAGGCAGGTACTCAGGCCGTCGAAACCCTGGTCGCAATCCGCGACGATATGGGACGGCTGGCGGAAGGAAGTCAGGAAACGCTTCTAGCGGCGATCGAGGCAGAACGCGCCATCTTGGAAGTCCAAAAAGGCGCTGAGCTGGTAGCGAGCGCCGCCGAAGAGCAGTCCTCGGCTGCCAACGAAGCGCAGTCCGCCATCGGGCAACAGGCCCAATCGCTCGATCAAGGCCAATCCGCCGCGCGGGCCCTCGCGTCATTGTCGGAGCAGTTGCGCAGCGGCACAGCGAACCGATCAGCGCCAGAACAAATCGCAAGCACCGCGGAAGAGTTGTCAGCAACGATCCAGGAACTCTCAAGCGCTGCTAGCGAGATCACGGCTGCGGTCGAGCAGATCAATCGCGGATCACAGCAGCAGGCCGCTGCCGCCCAGCAAACATCAGCCGCCCTGGGCCAAATCGAGCGCAGCGCACAGGTGGCGCAAGAAAAGGGCAAACTCGCCAACGAACGCGTTGGGATGATGGAAAAGGCGCTGAGCGAGAGCCGCAACTCGATCGAACAACTTGTCGTCGGCGTCAATGACGCGCTGGGACAAACGCGCGAAAGCCTGGAAACTATCATCCAGCTGGAAACCGTCGGCCGCAAGATCGAAAAAATTGTCGATTCAATTACGCTTGTGACCGTCCAAACGAGCATGCTCGCAGTCAGCGGCGCCGTCGAGGCTGCGCGCGCCGGAGACGCTGGTCGTGGTTTTGCATTGGTATCGAACGACATCCGCGCATTGGCGCGCGAGGCATCGGAAAGTGTCGAGCGCGTCAAGGATACGGTGCGCGGGATTCTCGACCAGATGGCGGTTCTGCGCCGCGATCTGGAACAGATCATCGGCGCTGCCGAACTTGAAGTTCAAAACAATCGGGCAGTTCTCAAGATGCTTGAAAGCGTGACCAGTGAAATCGGAGCCCTTGGCAAGGCCAATCAGGCCATCTTGCAAGGGGCAGAGGCGGTGCTTTCGGGCGCTACGCAAACCTCGGCCGCGGCCAGGCAGATTGCGGCGGCTGCCGAAGAAGCGAGTTCGGCGTCACGTCAGGCCGCGACCGCGTCCGCGGAGCAGGCCCGCGGCTCGGATGATCTTGCAGCGGCGATCGAGGAAATCGCGTCGCTCTCGGACGAGTTGAAAAAGCAGAATGGCTGAAATCGCATTGGCCGCGGAGACGGCGCTGCATCGCTTTCTCACCTTCCGCTCGGAGGGACGGCTGTACGCTTTGCCTGCCGGACTGATCGCCGAGGTCATCCGCATGCCGGCTATCGCTCGCGTTCCGCAGGGTCCAAAATGCCTGCTGGGGCTTGCGAACCTGCGCGGCTCCGTTCTCCCCGTTGCAAGCGTCCGGGCAATTCTTGGACGCGCCGAAACGGCGGCCACGCCGTCCTCGCGGCTGATTGTTCTCGATGGCACAGCGCCGGTTGCTCTGTCGGTTGACGAAGTGGCGGCCCTCGTCAACGTAGATGAAACCAAGGTGCGTTCTGCGGATGCGGAGCTTGCGGCCGAGACGGGGGAGCTACTAAAGGGCGTATTTCGGCTGGACTCGAATGTCGCCAAAATTCTGGACATCGAAAACCTCCTCCGACAAGCATTCACCTTCGATGTTTCCCGGCGAAAGTCTTTGGCATCTGCCTCTCGGGTCGTTGAGACGAAACCCGCCGAAGATGTGCGGCAGCGCCTGGTGACATTCGATGTCGCTGACCAAGAGTACGCGCTTCACCTCGACGCGGTACGGGAGATTGTTCCGGCGCCGGACGAATTGACATCGATACCAGGCAGCGATGACGCGGTAAGGGGCGTGATGGCCTATCGTGACGCGCTGTTGCCGTTACTTTCGCTGCGGGCGCTGCTGGGGCTGCCAGCTGGCATCCGATTGCGTGAAAAGGTTCTGGTCACGGCGATTGGCGGGGTTCAGGTCGGACTGGTCGCTGACCGAACGCGCGCGATCTTTTCAGTCGATTTCGGCCTTGATTGAACCCACGCCATCCTTGCTCAACGCCCGCGCCGGCGGCGAGACCAAGATCAAAACGATTTACCGCGCCGAAAACGGACGGCTGGTCTCTATTCTAGCCCCCGAGCAACTGTTCCGGGAAGAAGTCATGCTGAGATTGGCGCAGCTTGACGCTCCCAAGAGGTCGAAGGCCATGGATAGGTCCGGCGGTGTGAAAGAGCAGGATTTGCAATTTCTGGTTTTTCGCCTTGGCGAGGATGAATTTGCCTTGCCGATCGACGCGATTGACGAAGTCGCGCGCGTACCGGATCAAATTACTCGTCTGCCGAAGACCCCCAAATTCCTCGAAGGCGTCGTTAACCTGCGCGGCGACGTTCTGCCTGTAGTGGATCAACGGCGTAGATTTGACATGCCGATGCGCGAAGGACGCGCGGATCGGCGGCTGGTGGTTGTTCGGACCGAGCGCCTTCGTGCCGGCCTGATCGTAGACAGCGTCTCGGAGGTGCTGCGGTGCGGTTCGCAGTCACTCAAACCTGCGCCGGATCTGACGGGCGAAGCCTTGGCCCTGGTCCGCTCCGTGATCAACCTTGAATCCGCGAGGCGAATTATACTTCTACTCGATCCATCAGAGTTGTTGAGCAGGGCCGAACGCGGCCTGTTGGATACCTTCACCAAAGACATGCGCGGCAAAAAACCACGGCAGGTGTGACCGTGATCAAAGTGCTGGTGGTGGATGACTCGGCGCTGGTCCGTAAACTGATTGGCCAGGTTTTATCGACGCAGCCGGATTTCGAAGTTCATTTTGCCCGCAACGGGCGCGAAGCCCTCGATGCCATTCCCGAGCTCAAGCCTAACGTGATCACACTTGACGTTCACATGCCGGAAATGGACGGCCTTGCGTGCCTCGACCGGATTATGATCGAGCATCCCTGTCCGGTGCTGATGGTATCTTCGATGACAGCCGACGGTGCTGACGCTACGCTTGAGGCGCTTCGGCTGGGCGCGGTCGATTTTATCGCAAAACCCACCGGCGCCGTGTCGCTTCGGATCAACGAATTGGCGCCAGCCCTCATAACCAAGGTCCGAGCAGCGGCGCAAGCCAAATTGAAAACAAGCTTGCGGCTCAGGGAACGGGTTCGTCATCGGATCGGTAAATCGGCGGGCCCGCCGGGTAGGGGTACAAAAAAGGGAGTGGCTGCCACCGGTGACGGATTGGTTCTGGTTGGTACATCGACCGGGGGCCCGCCGGCATTGGAGCACCTTCTCACGGGGCTTCCCGCGTCTTTCCCTTGGCCGATACTTATCGCCCAACATATGCCCGCGAACTTCACCGGGCAGTTCGCAAGGCGACTGGACAACCTCTGTTCTTTGTCGATCGCGGAGGTCAGTCAACCGGTCCCGCTGCAGCCGGGGTTTGCCTATATTGGGCGGGGTGACGCCGATCTGATCGTTTCCCGTCGCGGGGCAGGACTGGTGGCCATGGCTGCGCCAGCCCAGGCCGACTACCCCTGGCATCCGAGCACGGATCGACTGGTGAGAACCGCCCTGAACTATTTTGCGCCCAGCCAGTTGGTGGGGGTGTTGATGACGGGAATGGGCAATGATGGGGCTGAGGCGATGGCGCTCCTGAACGCACAAGGCGGCCGTGTCATAGCCGAGGCTGAGGAAACCGCGGTGGTTTGGGGCATGCCAGGTGAATTGGTCAAATTGAACGGGGCTGGCTACATTCTTCCGCTTCCTGAAATCGCAGAAAATTTGATGAAGTTGGTGCCAGCGTGCCGTTGATCCGAAGCTCACCGATCAAGCCGCCGTCGCCCCAGTCGGGTACGGAAACAATCGAACGCGATCTCGAACACGGGACGAGTGATCAGCGCTGGGATGCGGCACGGGCTGCCGCTCACCTACCGGACGGCTTGCGGTTGCTGCGCCGGGCGATGTCCATCGAACGCGACCCCCGAATCCGTGAAGCGATCTTGACGAGCCTTGCCCGGATCGGCACGCCTGAATGTGCCGAAGCGGTGCTGCCGGATTTACGCTCCGACGATTCCCGATTGCGTGCAGCTGCGCTCGATGCCCTGCGCGCCATGCCGGCGGCTGCGGCAGTGCATCTTCCGAGGCTTCTGCATGACGCCGACCCGGATGTACGGCTGTTGGCTTGCGATCTCGTTCGCGGCCAGCCGGCGGCCGCCGCTGGCCAGTTGCTCGGCGACGTGCTCACCCAAGACCGCGAGGCCAACGTATGCGCCGCGGCTGTCGAAGTGCTGGCTGAGACCGGCGGTCCTAACGTGTTGCCACTACTGGAACAGTGCGCCGCGCGTTTTCCCGGTGATCCGTTCCTTGCTTTCGCAATCCGCGTCGCGGGCGAACGCCTCGGCGCGCAGCGTTGAGCCGTGACCGAACCTGCACAGGTGACAGAGGAGGAATTTCGCAGGCTGGCCGAGTTTCTCTATCGGCGGACCGGCATGGTCTTCTCTGAAAGCAAGCGCTATTTCGTTGAACGCCGGATTTCAGACCGGATGGCCGCGACCTCGCACACCAGGTTCTCGGATTACTTCGCCCACTTGCGCAGCGAGGCGCAAGGCGAAGTTGAGCACCTGATCAACGCCTTTACGATCAATGAAACGTACTTTTACCGCGAGGACCATCAGCTCGAATGCATGAGCAAGGATTTGCTGCGGGAGCGGACGTTGGTCAAGCCGATTGGCGATACAATCCGGATATGGTCGGCACCGTGCGCGACTGGGGAAGAGCCATATTCAATCGCAATTTGGCTTTTGGAAAACTGGCCGCAGGCGGACACCTATAACATCGAGATCGTCGGCTCCGACATCGACACCCGCGTGCTTGAAGCCGCGGCCGAAGGCATCTTCGGCAAGCGTGCGCTGATGCGTCTCTCTCCAGAGCTGATCACACGTTATTTTCATCCGCTGGATGAGGAGCGTTGGCAAATCCTCGATGATCTCCGGGTGTCGGTGCGATTCTCCCGCGTCAATTTGATCGAGACCAAAGAGACTCGGCTCGAAGGAAAATTCGACGTCATCTTCTGCAGAAATGTGCTGATCTATTTCGACGACGAGTCCCGCCGCGTTGCGGCGGAAAATCTCTATGACAGTCTTTTGCCCGGAGGCTACATTTGCCTGGGCCACACCGAATCCATGAGCCGAATTTCGCCGTTGTTCGAAATCTGTCGTTTTTCCAATGCTATCGTTTACCGAAGGCCGCGGGAGAAGTTTACGTGACATTGGCGAACACCAAGCGTGTCCTGATTATCGACGACGCCGCACTGGTGCGGGTGTATTATCGCCAGGCGCTTGAACGCGCCGGCTACCGCATCGACGAAGCGCTAAATGGCCTGGAAGCGCTGGAGAAGGTTTTGTCGCATTCTTTCGATCTTTTGATCGTCGATGTGAACATGCCGCAGATGGATGGCCTGACGTTCTTGCGAACCCTTCGGGACAAGGAACTTCCGTTGTCTGCGATTCCAGCTCTTGTCACGAGCACGGAGGCGGGCCAGCAGGACATCTCATCCGCAAGAGCCGCGGGCGCCAACTACTACGTCGTAAAGCCGCTCAAGCAAGAAACCTTGACGGAGCTTGCCGGCATGCTGTGCGGTGTGGTGGCATGAACGAGTTTATCGAACAATTTCTCGTGGAAGCGCGGGATTTGATCGAGCTCGCGACAAGCGATCTGCTCGCGCTGGAAGCGCGGCCCGACGATCCGGAGAGGATTGACAGCGTGTTTCGCGCCTTTCATACCTTGAAGGGCGCGGCAGGCATTGTTGAGTTCGAGCCGATGGGACGCGCGCTCCATGCAGTGGAAAGCGCCCTGGTTGGGTTTCGCTCAAAAGCGAGCACTATTTCGCCGACGATTGTCGATGAATGCCTCGCGTGCCTGGACCATATGACGCGATGGCTAGATGATATGGAAGCCACCGGAGAAGTCCCATCCGAGACGGGGCCGGCCGCCGATGCCATCGTACAGCGCTTTTCCGGGACTGCGAAGCCGGACACATCGGCTCCGCCGGTCGGCGACTGGCTGGCACGGTTGCGCGAAGGAAGTCCCAGCCGCTTCTCCGAGGCCCACACCGCACTGCGTTACATACCCCGCGCGGATGCATTTTTCCGCGGCGAGGATCCGCTGGCCCTCATTGAGGGACTACCGGGGTTGATTTCGATCGACCTTGCACTATCCGATCCTGCGAAGCCGTTCGATACCATCAATCCATTCACCTGTGCCGTAGAAATCCTCGCGCTGTCGAACGCGGATGCCGAGACGGTCAGGCGCTTACTCGGCGATGTAAGCGATCAAATCAAGGTCCACTCTGTCGATGGCGGACCGCGCAATGCCTCCGATCACACGCTGTCGCCGCTCGCGCGATCGATCCTCGAAGCTCAAATTATGCTGCTGCGCGAGCCCGAACAAAGCGGCGGTGCCGGGCGGGTGGCTTCCGCTGGCCAGGTGTCCATCAATGTGTTGCGGCGTGCCGGTATTGCTCCGGCGGCGGATTTAATCGCGGGCGCGCTGAACGATGACGACATCGCCTCGATCATCAAGGCGATTGAGCACGCTCTGCAAGGGAAACAAGCCGACGTTCCAGACAAGAAATCTGAGCCGCCGCGAATGCCGCCACTTGCGGCCGTGCGCGTGTTGCGCGTGGACACTGCACGGATCGACACGCTGGTGAATCTGACCGGCGAATTGACAGTCGTTAAAAATGCACTCGGGCACCTCGTGACGCAGGTACAAGACAGCCTCGACACCAAGGCTGGCGCTGCCAATCTGCGTAAGTTGCACACACGGCTCGATCGTCTGGTGGGTGAAGTACAGCGGGCGGTTCTGCGCATCCGGGTTATTCCCATGCGCCAGATGTTTCAGCGCTTTCCAAGGCCGGTGCGGGAGATTTCCACCAGTGTTGGAAAATCGATAACATTTACCGTCGAAGGCGATGATACCGAGGCCGACACGGCGATCGTGGAATCGCTGTTCGAGCCATTGCTTCATGTGCTTCGAAACGCAATCGATCATGGTATCGAGGACCCCGTGCAACGAAGCACCAGCGGCAAGCCGCCGACGGCAACGATCGTTTTGCGCGCATTCCGTCAGCTCGATAATGTGATCGTCGAAGTCGAAGACGATGGGCGCGGCGTTGACGTAGCCCGTGTGCGGGAAGTCGCGGCCGCGAAGGATCTGGTGACCACGGATACGCTGGCCGAGATGACGGATGCCGGTATCGTCGACCTGATTTTTGCTTCGGGGTTCTCAACCGCGCGGGAGGTGACGGGTCTTTCGGGTCGAGGTGTCGGCATGGACGCGGTACGCACAAGCGTTGAACGGCTGGGAGGTCGGGTTTCCATTGAGAGCCGGCCCAACCTCGGGACGGTCGTCCGCCTTACCTTGCCCTTTACCGTCATGATGACGCGGGTGATGACGATTGAGGCCGCTGGTCAGGTTTTCGGACTGCCGTTGGACACGGTAATCGAGACGGCCATGATTCCTCGCGATCGGATCGTCCCGATTGGCATTGGGGCGGCTTTCGCTTGGCGTGACCGAACCGTTCCGCTGGTTAACCTGGCGGCTTCTCTTCGGCTCCCCGGTCACGCCGAGCACGCGAGGCAGGCGCGGGTCGTGATAACTTCAATGAACGGTCAGCTTGGAGCGATCGAAGTTGAACGGCTGGGAGAACGTATGGATGTCATGCTCAAGCCCATGGACGGGCTTCTCGGCGGGATGAAGGGTGTGGTTGGTACGACGCTGCTCGGAGACGGCCGCGTCCTCATCGTCCTGGACGTGCAGGAGCTATTCAATTGACGGTGAAACTTGTCGACAAAGGCAACGTTGAACTCTCCGGGAACTGTCCGCGAGAGGATGCCGAGGTGTTATTTCAAAGTCTACTGGAAAACCGTTCAGCGACCGTCGACTGGACCAAATGCGAACAGGCCCACACCGCTGTCATTCAAGTCCTGCTGGCCTCTGAATGTCAGCTTAAAGGGCCCCCGAGGGCAAGCTTCCTGAAGGGGTATATCGAAGTGGCGCTTCGCCGGGCCTGGGACCCAAATTCGACCTTTCCCGGCCCGCTAAGAGGTGCGAAATAGTCGATCAAGGCAGGCCTCACAAGGCGTCTGGAACGGGAACCGCATGACATATAAGCTCCTGATCGTTGACGACAGCAAATTGGCCCGAATGGCCGCCGCGAAGGCGATGAAGGCGCTTTATCCGGATTGGGGCCGCGTCGAGGCGTCCAATGCCGACGAGGCCCTCGCACTTGCAAAGGACAGAGCATTCGACGTCGCGCTCGTGGACTTCAACATGCCCGGGCGCGACGGGCTGCAATTGGCTGCCGACCTCAAGTCGTACAATCCCTCGATGCCTCTAGCTCTGGTCTCCGCCAATCACCAGGATGAAATCGTTGCCCGTGCAAAGGCAATTGGAGCGGCATTTCTGGCCAAGCCTCTTTCGGAGCAGTCGCTCAACGAATTCCTTCAAGAAGCCGTCAGGCAGCTTAAGTCGGCGAAATCATGAGCGAGAAGAAAGTCGAATTGCTGTCTGACCTTCAGATCGACGCATTGACCGAACTTGTGAACATCGGCGTCAGTCGAGCGGCGTCCAGCCTACGCGAGATGGTCCGTGCGCAGGTGCATCTGTCGGTCCCGTCC
Source organism: uncultured Alphaproteobacteria bacterium (assembly GCA_963822795.1). GTDB lineage: Bacteria > Pseudomonadota > Alphaproteobacteria > Rhizobiales > Xanthobacteraceae > Bradyrhizobium. The sequence goes on along the minus strand of CAWGJM010000046.1, from coordinate 150,162 downwards.
GTTCAGCTGGTGGATCGCCTGCGCGCGATTGAGATCCTCGCCCAACGGGAAGTTAAAAACCTGGTCGCTGTTCATCAGGTGTTCGAAGGAGACATCACGGGCCGAGCATTGCTGATCTTTCCCGAAACCAAGAGCCTCGAGCTGGTCCGCGCCATCACAGGTGGTGATCTGCCACTGGAGGATATCATCGAGCTGGAGCAGGAAGCGCTTGCTGAGACGGGCAATATCCTGCTCAACAGTTGCCTCGCCACCATCGCAAACATGCTGCATCGCAGCCTGAGAATGTCGTTACCAGAAGTACTCCGAGGTGATGCGACTGCCCTCTTCAGTTTGGCACCGCCACCGCATGCCGGCGACGCCGTATTGTTCCTCTACATCAACTTTGCGATCCGTGAGCGCGACATCAGCGGTTATATCGCCATGATCATGGACCTTCCGTCGTTGACGGCGTTGACACACCTTCTCGATGAATTCATTGCCCGAACGGCGGGAGAATTGGCACCGTAGGCAGATGATCGAGCCTGGACAAGAACTGCTTGCGGCGACGCTCAACTCCTTGGATTCCGGCGTGGCGATCGTTGACGAAGAGCAACGTGTTATCGGATGGAATAGATGGCTTGCGTCGGCGAGCGGCGTTTCAGCGGAAGCGGCGAGGGGGAAGACTTTGGCGGAAATCTTCCCAGGAAAACAATTTGACCGGCTGAACTCGTCGATATCTGAAGCATTGAACCTGGGTGCATCGAGCTTTCTAACCTTTTTGCTAAACCGTGGTCTGCTGCCACTTCGAACGCGCGCTGGGTTACCTCTGGTCCACAACGTGTCCGTTCGTCCGCTTGGGCGGCTTCCATACAAGGAATGTCTTATCCAGGTGGCTGACGTCACGGGCGCCGCGCACCGCGAACAGGTTCTCCGCGCGCGGCAGAATGCCCGCTACGATGCGGTGATGGCCAGCGCGCCGGACATCATTCTAACACTCGATTCCTTCGGGAAAATTCAGTTCGCAAACCCAGCAGCCGCGAGAGAGACTGGCTATTCTCAGTCGGAATTGATCGGACTTCCGGTACGGGATCTTTTTAACGATCGGACGAGGTGGGAAGCCGTTTGGCGCGAGATCCTTGAGGATGGACCGCTGCTTCGACCGGTTGATTTAGTAGCCGTACGGAAGGACGGTTCCCTCTCGCATCTGGGTGTTTCCGCTTCGCGCTGGTCTGATCAAGGGCGCATTTTTGTGACGGCGATCTTGCGCGATGTGAACGAGCGGCACGCGGCGGAAGTGGTCTTACGGAACCTGAACCAAACTTTGGAACGGCGTGTTGCCGAACGCACCCAGGAGCGAGATCGCGTTTGGCAGGTTAGTCGCGATATGCTCGGCGTGGCGTCGTCGGACGGCATTTGGATAAGCGTGAACCCAGCGTGGACCCAAATACTGGGATGGCATCCGAACGAGATTTTGGGCAAGACGTCGGAATGGCTGGAACGACCTGACGAGAGCCAGATTACGCGCAATGGATTCGCACGCCTCGCTGCTACGCAAGAGACGGCAAATTTCGACAGCAGTTTTCGGACGCGATCTGGCCAGTACCGCGTTCTATCCTGGACGGCGGTAAATGTAGAGGGTCTGTTGTATTGCGTGGCCCGCGATGTCACCGACCAAAAGCGACAGCAAGAAGCCTTGATCGAAGCCGAGGATGCCCTGCGGCAATCCCAAAAGATGGAAGCGGTCGGGCAACTCACCGGTGGTCTCGCCCATGATTTCAACAATCTACTAACCGGCATTTCTGGCAGCCTCGAACTACTTCGGTTGCGTATATCTCAAGGTAGGTTCAAAGACGTTGATCGCTATATAACGACTGCACAAGGCGCGGCGAACAGAGCCGCTTCGTTGACGCATCGATTGCTCGCGTTTTCGCGGAGGCAAACGCTTGATCCGAAAGCCACCGACGTCAATCGGCTAATCTCGGACATGCAGATGCTGATCAAAAATACGATTGGGCCGACGATTGAGCTGCAAGTCAACGAAGCGGCAGATTTATGGACGACGCTTGTCGATTCCAATCAGCTCGAAAACGCATTACTGAATTTATGCATCAACGCCCGCGACGCCATGCCAGACGGTGGTAGAATTACGATCGAAACCGCAAATTGTTCGTTTGATACCGCCGCGGCCCGCGAGCGTGAAATGAGGCCGGGCGATTATGTTTCATTGACCGTTTTTGATACGGGAACGGGAATGTCGGAAGAGGTCGCACAGCGCGCCTTCGATCCATTTTATACCACGAAGCCGCTCGGGCAGGGTACGGGTCTCGGCCTATCCATGATTTACGGGTTCGCCAAGCAATCAGGCGGCCAGGTTCGGATTGCGTCAGTTGTCGGGCGCGGCACCAGGATTTTTCTTTTTCTGCCTCGTCACAACGAAATGGAGAGGGCTCCCGACGCATCTATGGATCAGCTTGAGTCGGCCCGCGCAGTCGCAGGTGAAACAGTTCTCATCGTTGATGATGAGCCATCGATCCGAATGCTCATTGCCGAGGTGCTCGCTGAATTCGGCTATCGGGCTATTGAGGCAGCCGATGGATCGAGCGCGCTGCGGGTGCTTCAGTCTGACACGCGGATCGACCTTTTGGTTACGGACGTCGGTTTGCCCGGCGGAATGAACGGCCGCCAGTTGGCTGATTTTGGCAGGGTTGCCCGGCCCGCTCTAAAAATACTTTTTATCACCGGCTACGCCGAAAAGGCCGTGGCGAGCGGCGATAAACTCGGCCCCGGCATGGAAGTCATCGCCAAGCCATTTGCGATGGATGTGCTGACCGCCAAGATTAAGGAAATGATATCCAAAAAATAAGCAACCCGACCAGTTTCAACTTGCTTAGTACTACTGCCGCGCTGTTGGGAGGCCTGCTTTATCGGAAATCGCGCACGGTTTGGATGACATCCGATAGCCTGTAAGGCTTGGATAAAAATGCGCTGCCGACGCGCATCTGGTTTGGCTTGGGATGGCTCTTGCCGCTGGTGATGATGAGGTCAATCGATGGCCACCGGCGCCGGACGTCAGCGCGGCCAATGCCGTCCATCGATCCCTCGGGCATATCAATCAGTAAATATACAACGTATTTTGTTCCTCTCAAGCAGTCCAACCGTCTGGTCGGCATTGCGGGCGGTAAGGATGTTGTAGCCAGCGTCGTGCAATTCATCGGATGCGGCCAAACTGATGAATGCTTCATCTTCGACAACTAAAATGGTACCCAACGGCCGTTCCAATCAATGCTCCCTGCGCCGGAGGGCTAGTTTCCGAAATTCATCTTGAAATCGGATTTCAAGAGGAATGTTAAGTCGGCTGGCGGGAGCGAGAAATCACTCGATGCCAATCTGCGAGCGACGCCACTGAACTGAGTGCGACTTAACGCAATAACCAAGATGATTGCTATTCAAGTTTGAGATGGTTGCAGCCGGTAGTATTCGCGCAAGCGGTTTGGATGGTCGCAAAGTGCTAGGATGCGTCCCCGGTCATGGATTTGACGCTGATCGCGGTCGCTGTTATCGCGCTCGGAATTGTCGCTGCGCCGCGGCGTGGCGCCAGCCGAACTAGGATAGCGCCTCGGGAGTGATTTCTGCCTCTTTGACCGAAGGGATCACTTCAGCGGGTGGCATCCGGCTGCCGGGCAGCGTGAGGCGCCGTCGATGGCCGGCTTCTTTGCTGACTGCCGCGATCGAACCGCCGGCTGTCCGAACCAGGCTGGCGAGTTGCTCGCTAGAGACTTTTAAGCGCTTTCGCACGATCCGAACCTGAACGCGATCGTTGAGGTCAAGCTTATTGCGCTCGCCACTGAATTGGCGTCGTTGCATGGTTCTCTCTCTCCCTAAGGGTTTGGAAGGTTAACAGGTCCAGGCGGGCGCTACACCACCTGGGCCCTGGGGGTGACTGTCCCGCTCCTCGCGAAGATTCTGTCTCCGGCAGAACAACCAGACACGCTGGTTTGTGTTCCGCCTGTCTGCAACTTTCGAGTCTCTAATCCGGCTATCCGCTATTGGCACCTCCGAAGGCATCAGTTGTATCCAATCCCACGGAACTGCCATCGCTCGAGACCGTTGCCCCGAAGACATAGGAGCTCATATGGCCGACAATAAGAACCCACACAAGGAGCCGGGAGAGAAGGAGCCTGGAAAGTATCACTACAACCCCGGTAATCAGTCGGGGAAACCCGCCGAAATCTTCAAACCCGAGTCTGAACAGGGGCACAACGTTGCCGAGCAACGCGGCTCAGAGAAGGGGAAGCATAAGCCTTAATATCACGCACCGAAGCCAGATATCAGGTACCGAAGCCAGCGCTTTTGCCCACTATTCGACTTCATCCTTAGCGTGTGTGGCGAAGGTCCCGCCGCAATCGCCAACTCGCGATGGAAACAAGGAGCCATGTGACCGCGGCGATGGCGAGTGCCGCAAGCCCATAATTAGGGCTTACCAACCAAACGACAATTGCAAATGTGGAAAGGCCGAGACTGCCAAGACCGGCACCGCTGCATCCAGTCCGGCGGCGTCAGACCCGCGACGATGGCCAGCAAGGCCACAGTTTTGTTTGCGCTCGCGCTCGTGTTTTTCGCTCAGCGTGGCAGTTGCACAAAAGATCGCCGGGAAGGCGAGAAAAAGACCGCCCACCAGCGGCCCCCAATGCTCGGCAATGAGTCCCGCGACAATCGTCGCCAGTCCGCCTAGAACAAAACGCAAGACATACTCGTACCAGTGGCCTTGCCGCAGCGCCGATCATTTTGCGTGCGCCGTCATTCCTCAACCCGAAAGCAATTGCTGCGCACCGAGCGCGACTGCCATCCATAAGATGAGCGTCACGCTCGTTGCGCCGACCAGCGAAAACGCATCAATAATTGGCAAACGGCGAAGCTGTAGAGAGCGAGAGCGAGGGCCCCGGCGCCTAGCACCATCGACCGCCCTTCGAGATTGACATAATTGGGGCCTTGCTTGATGAGTGTCACTAGCGCGACCGAAGGTGCGGCGCTGCTCTCCATGAGAGGGTGCGCATATATGAAACTTTTGCGACAGGACGCAATTATTAAAGTCAAAATGGAACCCGGATAGTCATGGCCCTATTCACCGTACGCCCCACCAAGATCGATGAGGCGGTAGCCCACGCGATTGCAGCGCACACCGACCGGCGGCTCGAGCGCAATGCGCAGGTCCTGACGTGGGGGGCCGACGAGCATGTGATGATCGCACTAGCGGGTTTGACATGGCTATTGACCCTCCGCTCGAACGAGGCCGCTCGGCGATTTGGCGACCATTTGCTGATCTGTTCATTCGCGACAGCGGTTTTGCCACATGCGATGAAGGCCGCGATCGATCAGGAACGCCCCGATCGGCTTACACTTGAAGGTCATCTTCGCGGCGTGCCCTTATCAGGTAAATCGGCCGACGCATTCCCGTCCGGCCACGCGCTACATATCGGCGCTCTCGCATCTGCAGCGACGTTGCTTCCCGCGAAAGTTCGCAATGCTATCTGGGCGGCGGGCGCGGCCCTTGTCAGCACCCGCATCGTCCTGCTCGCCCATTGGGTTACAGACGTCGTGGTCGGCCTCGTGCTTGGCGCCGTCATCGAACGTTCGCTAAGGCTGCTGACAAAACCGCTACCGATCGAACGCATCTAAGCCGCCGCCACAAACCCAAGCAAAACCGATCCACCTGCCGCGGTCGCTTGCCTCGACGCACTGGTCGCCGGCGACGACTGGCCAGGATAACCGTTTGCCGAGCCTCGCCTGGTCAATGCATCATCATCCAGATCACGATGGCGACCACGCCCAAAGAACCCACCACGGTGAGTGCGACAAAGATGCGCTCCATTGGGTCCATCTGATGTGAGCGTAAAAAGCGGCCCCCAATCCTTTGTGCGGGGAAGGTTGGCCTTGGGGTACGATGCCGGGTGCGGCCCGGCACGCTTTCCAAACGCGCCGATTGGAAGCCCGTTCCGAGCAAGGTGTCATAAATTAGTTTTTTGGGTGCCCTAATTGGGACCGAACCCCGATTTGCGGTAGGGATAGCCCCTTTGCTGAGTCTATGGAGCCCTCTGGTTCACGTTCCGCTCGAGGGTTCGGAGTTGCAGATCGGCTCCTAAAAATGAATCCCGGCCGTGACACGGGCGGGGCCTGGCAATGCCGATGGGTGCGAACAAATCTCGATCTCTTGGGTTGGTCCCCCCTAGAGGCGGAACTGCCCCTATGTGCGACAAGTGCGTCGAGCTCGATAGAAAAATCGAGCATTACGAAAGAATTGCAGCGTCGATCACGGATCAACTCACGATCGATCGGATCAAGATGCTGATCGAAGAACTGCGGGCCCGAAAGGTCGGCATGCATCCTTAAGGCCGTCTCGGTGGGCCTTTTCATTAAGAGCGCGGGACTGGGCCGCCCGGGATCCTTGGCGATGGGCCTTTGCCGGACTCTGGCGATCCCCGCTGGTGCGGGTTTTGCCGGTGGTTGCGGTAATACCATGAGTGCCGTTCAACCCCCGCCGCAGCACGGCTCGCCGGCCTGAGAGGGTGCGACGATCACAGCCTGCAGCTGATTCGATTGAAGGGGATTATCCCATGATAAGCCCGACACAATTTGTCGGGCGGGAACGGGCGGTCGGCTGCGATGTGGGAAATCGTCAAATGGTGTTTCTGGGCTGCGTTGACATTCGCAATTCACCAGAATGCCCCATGACGGCACGCTGCAAGAACAAACGGGGCGATAGGGCGCTGAGCTTCCGATATACGCGACGCGTGGGCTGTATGGCTGAGGTCGATGGAAATTGGCTCCCAGAAGCAAACGTTGAAAATTCATCCTTGAATTCTAGCGGGCGAGTTTAGGACGGCCGCTGGGTGCGGGTTTGGAGGACGGGCTCCGAGGTGCGGGCAGATCTCTCAAAATGAATCGGGCCCCGCCTGATTTGTACTGCCACCTAGTTGAAACCAATCCTGTCCCGGGCGATTAATACGTCATCACCGCATTGTCCCATGGCCGTTATCGGCGATGAGAACGCCGGTCGCGCTCCCGCCCCCTCTTAAGCGGAGCCTCACCATGCAACAGCGACGCCGATCCCGCCAAACTTCCTCTCTTGACCAACGCCTCGCCCAAGAATCTCAGAACTTGCGCAAACAAGCGGAAGGAATGCCAGCCGGCATCCCGCGGGACGACCTGTTAAGGAAGGCCCGCCAGGCCGAAACAGCCTCCCACGTCCTCGAGTGGGTATCGTCGCCCGGCCTGAAAACGCCGAGGTGAATCATGTCAACCAGGGGCATATTTGCCGGCATGCAGAAAAAGCCGTGGAAGATCATTGCGCATATTCCGGGACTGGACGGAACGCCCGCCTGGAATACTTTATCGTTAGAGAAGCGATCGAATCTCCGCGATAGCAACCTTGCTTAGCGGGCGGGGAAGGTCAGTCCCGCGCAATAAGTTGCTCAGACTGCATTTGCGAATTGTTGCAAACAGCCGTCTCATCCTGAAACAATCCTACTTTCCGGGCCTCCCCGCGCTGTATTTTGGACCATCCGATGGATGAAATCGAGCTTGATCAGGACGCCCGGAGACAGCAAGAAAGGATAGAGATCGCGCATTCCCATCGCACGGTTGACACTATTCATCGCAAAAACGAAGGGTAACCACGCGCGCGAGATACGATCGAAGGATTCAACGACATAAGGATCGAAGTCGATCTGCGCCGCCAGTCCACCTTCTTGATCGCGTACGGGATGGACTTCTAGTCCAAATTCGGCGGCCATCTCCAAGGTATCGACGATGTGGAGATAATGCGCCCAGGTTTCAGCAAAATCTTCCCATGGGTGCATGGTCGCATAGGCGGAGACGTAATGCCGCTGCCAGTCTGGCGGCGCAGCCTTCGTGTAATGCCGCTCCACGGCTTCGGCATAATCCATCCGGTCGTCTCCGAAAATCGCGCGGCACGCATCAAGCTTGCCGCCGTCGTGCACCAAAATATCCCAGAAATGATGCCCAACCTCGTGCCGGAAATGGCCCAACAACGTCCGATATGGCTCGTTCATTTGTAGGCGACGGCGCTCGCGCTCGATGTCGTCCGTCTCAGTCAAGGCGACCGTGATCACGCCGCTGTCGTGCCCGGTCATGACCTTGTGGCCGGTCGCGGGATCGTCGGCGAGAAAATTGAAGGTCAAGCCCCGCTGTGGATCTTCATCGCGGGTTCTAAGCGGGAGATGCCACCGCAATAACGAATAGAACAGTCGATGCTTCGCGATCTCCAGCTCTCGCCATCCGATCAGCCGTGTCGGATCCGAGAGATCGGGCACCGTGCCGTTGTGGCGGCACGCTGTGCAGTAGGCGTTATTGGAGCTGTCATCGACCAGCCAGTTGCAGACGTCCATCTTGGCGTTGGTGCATAGCCAGCGCCGCTGTCCCGGCTTCTCCAGAGGTTGCCACTGATCGCCTACGGGTTTCAGGGCCGAAAGGGTTACTCGCTCCGGCATGAACGCCAGCCGGTGGCCGCAACGGCCACAACTCCGGTTTTCGAAGTAGACAATGTTGCCGCAAGCCTGACAGGAAAATAGCCTCATGATACTCACTTCAGCCAGGGCTGCTCGGTCGGGATTGCCATAACAAGGAAAGCCTGGTGTTGGTAGGGAAGTCCCGGGCGCGCTTAAACTCGTTCCTTTCAACGCTGTTTCCCCTCGCACCGTTCCGAGAAAAGCACAATCGATCTGAGCTTCAGCAACAATAGGCATTGTTGAGACCGCTGCCGAAGAGGCTCGCAAACAAAATCTACCCGCCAAGGGCGCAAGAAGCGGCGATGGATCCAGAAAGAGAGGCCGTGTAGTGGATGCTGCAATCACGAATTGAAATCGCGGCCTAGCTTGAAAGCCTCGCAAGTTGTTTCAACCGCGCCGGTATTCAGCGTTTGATTGTTCCCCGGCCCCTCCACCAGACACCAGGAGGAACGGCGAGCGCGCCAGCAATTCAACGAACAAATGTTTGCGATGCGAGGCCTTCCATCGCATGCCGTCCTATTGCTCCTTCCGAGGAGGCTCGACGAATTGTACGTCGCCAAGAAGCAGGGCCGAAATCGGATATCCGTTGACGCCGACAGCCCGAGCCTGACCTTGATGAGGCCGGCCGGCTAGCTAAGCTAGGGCATGTCCGATAACTGAACCTTGCCTCGGAAGAAGCCGACGACAGCGGCTCGAGAACGGAACGCCACCGATTGTCGGCACCTAAGCGAGCGGGATCGAGAACGTGAATCGCGTTTCTTGAGGCGTCGATGCCACGATCAGCGTGCCGCCGTGCGCCCTCGCTATCTGAGGCAATGTAGAGGCCCAATCCGAGTCCCTGCTCGCGCGCGCCTTCCCGCGAAAGAATGGCTCGAATAGCTTGTCCATCGACGACGGCTGAACCGACCCGCCCGCGTTGGCGACCCAGAGCTTGAACGAACCATCCGCCGTTCGGCGTGAACGACGACAGGCTTGCCGGTCGCCCCGTGCGTCAAAGCGTTGCCGAGAAGATTGGAGAGTAGCTGGCCGATGCAGGTGCGATCGCAGTTCACCGGTTGGTCGATTCCGAACTCGACTTCGATCACCCGTCCGGGCGATGCCAGTCTCAGTTCGTCGACCACCTGTGCGAAACGGAAATGTCTAGATTCCGACTGTGCGGATCCCGTCTGGATTACCCGGCGCGATCGAGAACTTCGACCTTCGCTTTTTCGATTTCTTCGTCCGATGACTCCTCGATGCCGGCGATGTGGTTTCGCGCATTTCCGGTCGCCAGGATCAGTTCGTCGAGCTTCAACTGCAGAGCCAGCGTGTCGCGGTTCTGCGTCGCCTGGATCAGAAAGACCATCAGGAATGTAATGATCGTCGTGCCCGCGTTGAAGACGAGCTGCCAAGTGTCGCTGAAGCCGAACAAAGGCCCCGGTGATCGCCCAGACAAGTACGACGGCCACAGCCAAGAGGAAGGTCGTCGGTCGGCCGGAAATCCGCGAGGTCGCGACAGCCAGGCGAGCGAACCAATTGCCCTTCAGCTGAGATACAGACGTATAGCCTATCGGCAGGTTTGCGCGCATTTAAGGATATCCTTGCAATGAATGAGGTGTCTATTTCGGCTCGACCCGCAGTTTAGGGTCCGTCGGCGCCACCTGCGCGCCGACAGCCGCAGCGGTCGTCTCGGTCGTCACGCCCTTATCGGCTCGAGCCTGGCCGGACTCCTTTGCGCCAACGAGGAAGAGGTCAACCTCGCCGGCCAGAGCGCCATCGTGATCGCGATCACCAAGGATTTGGAAGCATTCGTCTTTTCACGGCAACCTCCAGGTTCCCAATCACGGATCGCGAACTTTGGTTCCAACACGGTTCTGAACGCCAATCGAAAGAATTGCGGCCACGTAAGGTGCTCGCAATTTTCGGAGCAGGGCGCGCACGGGAGCCGGTCGTCGTGATGGCCATGTGGGCTCGCGACCGCAACGCAAAGGCGACACCGGGCATCTAATTCGCGGAGTTCCGCCTTTCCCTGCCCATTTCTCTAACGGCCTTGACGATGCGGTCCGGATGATAGGGCTTCTGCAAAGTCAAACTGCCCGGCACCGGACGAGCCTCGACCGGCGAGAAGCCTGTCGCATAGATCACCGGCAGCCCGGGATCATGTTCGCGACAGCGTTCGGCGATCTGCCAGCCGTCGATCCGTCCGGGCAACTTGATGTCGGTGACCAGCACGTCCGCGACCCGCCGCTTGCACCATGCCAGTGCTTGTTCCCCGTTAGCCGCATGGATTACCTCGTAGCCTTCCTCGCGCAACGCCTCGACGACGAATTCGCGGATAAGCGGGTCATCCTCGACGACGAGTATTCGCACCGGCGGCTCCTCAACACCTTCAGATCTGATCCGAATCTCGAACGGCCGAGCCGTGGGGCAGTTCCAGTGGGAGCTGGCGCAGCCTCGAAGAAAGTGGGGCTACCCGGTGGCCCGCGGCGAGCATCCGTACAAGCACTGCAAGCTGGTCGAGCGCGGGCTTCGTGGCGAGAAAACCCGGCGTCATTCTCAGGCGCCCCGTGGGATCAGATGGACCCTTCGGAGAGGATGCCGACCTGCCCACCCCACCTGTCCGGCGACGAGCCCAACCACAGACCGGAGAAGGCTCGCGCGAAGCCAAGGTAGCAACTGCCGCGCGCGACCGACGACAAGGTAGCCCGCAAGGCTGCGCTGGCTTTCGAGTGGGAGCCGGCGCCGGAATGAAGAGACCCGCCAGGAGGAAGGAGTGCGAGCGGCGCCGGCAGACAGCCGCCAAGGCGCTGGCAGCACTCGACAAAAACAAACGGGAGCACGACAGAAGGGCGGCCACCATCGAAGCTGAGCGCGCCGCAGTCGAAAAACGGTCGCAAGCCGAAGAGACTCGTTGGGAGAAGCAGAAAGAGAAGCTGGAAACAGCTCTGCGCCGGCGCGAGCCTAGGAGAAGCGCCCTCCGAATACTCGGGCCTCGGCACTCGTCCTTTGCCGCGGCACTTGGCGCACCGGCCCGGATAGATCCTGCGTCCTGGCTCCGGCTGGCTTGCCGGCAGCGAGCCCGTGCCGTTGCAGGCGTCGCACTTGATTTCGACGACCTCGCTCTTCGTCATGCCTCGCTCGAGCCCGACTGGGGCCAGGCGGGCAGGACGGTCCGGGGCAGGGGCCGTGACGCGGAGGTGGATGTCGCGACGCTCGCCGTGTTCGTCATGACACTCTTTATTCAGCGCGCGAACCGGCGCGACAATCTAGCCTTGCATGCAAAGCTCGATGAGCCGTTGCGGGTTGATCGTGCCGCTCGATCTGAACTCACCCAGCTCGACGAGCAGGAGCCCGAGGTTATTGAACGCCACCGCGATGAGGAGGTGCGGAAGTCCAAGGTTGCATAATCATGCGGCCTGATCACGGCTTCCGATCGTCCGCCGCTCGACTTCGGAGTTGAGTTCGGCTCCGCACAGCACGACGATCGCCGACATCCACATCCAGGTCATCAAGCCGATGGCCGCACCGAGCGAGCCATAGGTTGCGGTATAATTTCCGAAATTCGACAGATACCAGGACAGTAGTGAGGAGCCGACGAGCCAGAGCACGCTCGCGGCGAGGGCGCCAACGCTGAACCATTCCCAATGCCGATTCGGACAGCTCGGACCAAAGCGGTAAAGCGGGCCGAGGGCCGTCAACAGCAAGAGCAGCAGTGCAGGCCAGCGTCCAAGCGTGATGATCCATTCGACCCGCTCTCCAAGGCCGAGCCTTTGCAGGGCGAGAGGCACGGCGACCACGCCGACGATCATGACGAGGATTGCGGTGAGCGCGGCAATCGTGAACGCCAGCGATGTAAGATTGAGCCGAAGGAATCCGCGCTTTTCCTTCACTTCATAGACGACGTTCAACGCGTCGAAAATCGCTTTCATGCCTGCATTGGCGCTCCAGATCGCGATCAACAGCCCGAGCACAAATGTCGTGCCGAGCGTCGTCGTCTCCTTGCCCAGCACGCGGCCGATTTGATCCTGTACGATGGCAAATGAGCCATCCGGGAGCATCAAAGCGAGACTTTGCAAATTGCCAGCGATCGTGGAAGGGTCAGCGTACAATCCGTAGCTCGACACCAACGCCGTGATAGCGGGGAAGATCGCCAGCAAGCCGTAGAACACCACGCCGGCTGCGGTTGCGAGAATTCTATCCTCGTTGATCCGCTCGAAGGTGCGAGCAAGAATGTCCTTCCAACCCGCCAGTGGCATTTGCCATGGGTTCGGCGCCAAGGTCTGCCGATCATCGATAGCTGTCGGCGTGGCAAGGCGCGATAGATGCCGTTGAACGGCGAGCGTAGCCAGCACGGTGCCTGCGATCAGCGCGAGACGGCTACGACGGCTGGTCTGCGGCTTGCTCATTTTGCCCTGGCCCGGGTCCGGGACGCGCCCATTCGCGACGACACCAGCCAGCCGACCAGGCATGCCGCAGCGAGCCCGGCCAACATCGCGGTAGCCGCATCCATTTTCATTGGACCTTTACGGGACGAGGAGGCGGTGATGATTGCATCAGCCGCCACGCGGCGGCCTAGTGCTCTGGTTTGGTGCCCGGGCCGCGGTATCGGCGGCAATTCCCGCTTGAGCAGCACGACGGAGGCGAGTGCGCTCGCAAGGCCAAGGAAAACCAGGAGGCCGATGACGATCGCATAGGCATGGTTCGATCCGTAATTGGCTTCCAGCCAATGGAAGAGGGCCGCCATGCCCACACCGATGGCGGCAAGGAGGCTGATGCCACCGGAGATCAGCAGAAATGCTGCCGTCCCATAGCGTAGGCCAATATTGCCGACCCAACCGCGAAGCTCCCGCCCATAGGCCCGCAGCAGGACCCTCCACGATGCGGGCACTGAGGTTGAGTCGAGGGAACTCATGGGCTGACCGGATTCGAATTGACGCTTGTCAACGGGAGTCCGCCACGAACGTTCCTTTGCGTTGCTCGGGTCCTAAGGCCCAGGGCTATGAGATGATGGCGAACTGGCCGCGTTTCGCAAAACGTCTTTCGTGACTCGTTGCTTTGGTGTGGCTGTCACCGATAGCTCTCACGCCCTGGGAATTACTAGATCCTGCTCAAATGCCTTTCAAGGGGAACTGGTCGCCCCTGAAATTGTTCTTCGTGTGGAGGATCGACCAATGCGCAAAGTGTTATCACTGCTCGATGAAGAGCAGCGCGAAGCCCTAGGCGAATTACTCGATTTTGGTACTGCGGTGTTTTCCGCTGGTCTCGTCGTTGCGGTTCTCAAAGGCTTCGTTGATCTCGTAACTTGAAGGAAACGAAGGAAACATGGACAACCTCACGAAGAAGGGCGCTCCAGACAGGAGCAAGATCAACATGCACGAGGTCTATGAGGTCAAATACTGGACCAAAGAACTCGGCGTGTCGAAGGAAGAGCTTCAGAAGGCCGTCGACAAGGTTGGTAATTCAGCGTCGGCGGTCCGCAAGGAATTGTCGGACTGATAAGCGGGCGAGGGGCATGCCTACGATCTCCGGAGCAGGAGCCGCGCGCTTCTTACATCTGTGCCACTTGGCTCCGGTCCAGTCCCCCGATTGAGCCGGACCTTTGCAGCCTGCGCGGCGGCGGCCACGGCTACATCGTCGGCCGCAATCGAAGGCGCAGCGGCGAAGTGTTCGACTACATCCAGAGCGCGACCGGGCCGTGGATCGAATGTAGAGCCGGCATCACCACGCGCGAGCGGGCGACGAGACTGATACCACCTTCGCGATCGGTTGGAAGGGCCACTATCGCATCGAGGGACCGGCATTCATCTACGTTGATCGCGACACAGCTCGAATAAGCACTATCCTCGGATATCCGACGCATCAATTGACGCACATCGATCGATGCTAAAATTTCAAATATTTTTGGCAAGCATTTTGTGAGAAGTTCTCTGGATAGGACGACATTTAGCGATCGTCGCGCCTCAATTGCTGCTGGGCCTGCCGCAAAGACGGATCGGTCGTGGTGCGGCTCGTGTTTTTGAAAAACGAAATCCAGTAGATGATCAGAGCAACGGGAATCCCGATGTCGTAGAGGACATCGAGGCCTGGAATGGGCTCTATGGGGATGGCCAGCAATCCCGCTGCGGCCGTGGCGCCGATGCGATAGCTTAACGCTGTCAGCACACGCTTCAGAGGATTGTTGTCCGGCATTTTGGAGACAATTACGATGAGCGCGATAAGAAGCGCGAACATCACGACAACAAAGATAAGGAGGTCTTTGATTATTTCAGCAATCAAAGAAAGCACGTCCATGGTGTCATCCTCCGAAGCAAATACCCTTGAGAAGCGAGGTCAAGCTGGCCCCGGTCGAGGCCTTGCTAGGCGAGATCGAGGGCGAGGTTTGGACGCTGCCCGCGAAGCGCATGAAAGGCGGCAAGGAGCATAGAGTTCCGCTGTCGGCACCAGCGATGGTAACTGTGCCCTCCGGTAAAACCGATGACGCTCCAGAACAGGAATGGTTCCAATATTGGAACGCCGATCTGGCTCCGGTATCTTGTTGGCGATGATATTGCCGTTCAACCCACCACGCCGACATCACGATCCCGTCGCCCACCATTCAAGCCGTGCCTCCAGTTGATCTTTGAGCGGTGTAAACGCGGGATTTGTATTTTGCGTAGTTCGGCATGCCTGATCCTTCCGCGATGCCTTTAACACGCACCTCGTTGGCTGCCGGCATCATGCAGCTTACAAATGGCAGCGAGGCAAATCTAGAAGCGAAGGGAGGGTCGGCAGACATTTCGATCGCGCATCTTGTGGCCCGTCTTACTGCTCGCGACGTGCGAATAGAAAGATTGCCAGCGACGTTACTTTCGCATTTCGTAAGGCCGTGGGCCAGAGTTTACGCTATCCCACGCTGCGCGTCGCTCGCTGAGTCGATCCGGCAAACCGACCACTGAACGCTCATTTTAAAAAAACCCCAGCCCGGTGGGGTCAGAGCTGGGGCCAAAGAGACTTGCTGCGTCACACAGCACGGTTATGCTGGCATGGCCCGCAGGCAAAGTCTGTGCAGAAAGTAACTTAGGAACCGAGAAAAGCTGTCCGAGCGCCGCTCCCGCGCCGATGGGCCGCCGAGGCGTTTTGTTTGCCAAGGTGGATTTCGAGCGAGGGAATTGAACCCACCGGCCGATCTGACGTCCGCTCAGTCATAGCCCGCATCAGCCGGCTATAGTAGTGACGTCGGCCGGCGTGCTGACGTCCCACCAGCCCTGGCCGCATTGTGACAGCCCGATAATGGATAGGAATGGATGAACGGATTTTGATCCGTCGGAAGATCCCTGCAGATGCTATCTTCCTCGCTGCATCACAGAAAACGGAGGAACGTTAAGATGGCACAAGCACCGAAGCATCCTTCGCAGGAGCATCATCATTTGGCCGCGGCTCATCATCACGCCGCGGCTCATCATCACCATCAGGCTGAGCACCATCACGCGATGGGCGAGCATGAGGACGCAAAGCATCATGCAACTGCGGCGCACCAACACAGTGAACTTGCCCACAAACATACGACGACCGCACATTCACATTCTCACAAATAACGACCAGACCTAGACGGCGTTTTGCGGCACCCGCGCAGGGTGCCGCAATCACGAGCGGGGCGGTACCCGCTCGGCTGTCGTTGGGGATTTCCCAATAGCTAGCCCGCGCCTTGCGGATAACCGGCCACTCGCGCCTGATCACGCGGATTTCGATGACGTCGGCTGCGCTCAGGACGTTGCCGGAACAACCTTTCGCGCAGGGGATTGATGGGATTGAGTCCTTAGCGGGAGTGTCATGATGGCTATTGAAGTTAAGGATGGGAAGCCGACCGAAGAGCAGATACGAATCAGCGCGCATGAGCTTTGGGAGCAGGCTGGAAAGCCCGAAGATAGGGATGACGAGTTCTGGTTGCGCAGAAAGAAGCGTGCGGATCTGGGGATCGCGCTCATAGACGTTTAGCTTGGCCTGGAGACTATCTCTGCATCTGCATGATCTGATCCACCGGCATCATGTTGTGATTCAGATTGGCCCTGATCCAGAGCGATCCGGCCATCACGAGAAGCACGCCGCTATTGTTCCGTTCTCTATCGCTAGAGCGTTTCCCTAAAGGCTGAATTGGGGATTCCCATAGCGGCGCGAACATGATTCAAGCTGTCTGCTGGAAGGAGGCCCGCAAGCTGTATTCGGAGGATGTGCGTAGGCGAGTTGGTCGGGACGATCGAGGGTGGGACCACCATCCCGGAAGCTGCAGAGCAAGGCGGCGTCAGCATCAGCTCTGTCGTCGGCTTCCTCAAGCTTCACCGGGAAACGGGCAGCGTCGACCCGGCCAAATTCGGCGGCTACAAAGATTTCAAGCTTGCGGAAAGTCGTCGATCTCCCGGTTTCTTGCGGGATACCTCGAACTCCCGGCACACGTCATGGCCTCGCCGTCCAAAAGGCGGGCAACAAAGCCAACGCAAGAACGCAGCATTGCCGCCGGGGAGATCACATCGGACGTCCGGTCGCCAACGGTCCGGGAACGGGGGAAAGCCCCGAAACGGATAGCTAAATCCCCAGAATCCAGACAGCAACAATGGTTCCGAGTACGGCCAATCCACTGATGGTCCAGCCCGTGATGTAGAGCGCGCCATCGGATTCGGGTCTATCGACCATGGTGTCGTGCCAATGGGGCATGAGAGCCTCCTGTCAGCCTGCCTCTCATGAATAAGACGCCGGTGCGGCCTAAAGGTTCAAAAAATGTGGTAACAACTTTCCCGGGTAGGGTCACGCGATCGAAAGTCCGACCTTATCTTTGGGATGCAAGCCACTCTAAAACAATCATAAATCAACGGCGTCGCCCGGCCGCCATTGACATTGAAAGCGGCGCGTCAGAAGAAATATGGGTGAGCGGGGCGCCGTTGCGATGGTCTTTGCTTGCTCGGGTGAATGGGCTCAAATCCTCTCGCGCCGATCAAAATCAAGAAAATCAGGGAAGGAGCCGCGGATTCCATGAAGGATTTTGCTGGAAAGATCGCCGTCATCACCGGAGGCGGCACGGGCATGGGCCGCGAGCTGGCGCGCCAGCTCGTCGCCGAGGGTTGCAATGTGGCGATGTGCGACGTGTCGGCGGATGCGATGGCCGAAACCAAACAGTTGTGCGAAGTCGAGAAGCTGCCGCAGGGCCTGCGCGTCTCGACACATATCGCCGACGTCTCGATCGAGGATCAGCTCAAGCGCTTCCGCGACGAACTCGCCGAGCAGCATGCGACCGACAAGATCCATCTCCTGTTCAACAATGCCGGCATCGGCGGCGGCGGCAGCCTGTTCACCAACACGCGCGAGCAGTGGGAACGCACCTTCAACATCTGCTGGGGCGGGGTCTATCTCGGCGTCCGCGTCTTCCTGCCGATGCTGATGAAGGCAGCCGAAGGCCATATCGTCAACACCTCCAGCGTCAACGGCTTCTGGGCGTCCGTCGGCATGGGCGTCTCCCACACGGCCTACAGCGCCGCAAAGTTCGCCGTGAAGGGATTTACCGAGGCGCTGATGAACGACCTGCGGCTGAACGCGCCGCATCTCAAATGCTCCGTGGTGATGCCCGGCCATATCGGCACCTCGATCCTGTCGAACACCCGCAAGGTGCAGAGCGGCAGCGAATCCGACCGGCTCAATCCCACCGAGATCATCCAGGCGCGGCAGCGCCTGAACGGCATGGGCGTGGACACCGCCGTGATGTCCGACGAAGAAATCCAGCAGATCGCGCTCGACCGTGCGCGCACCTTCCGCGACGAGGCGCCGACCACAGCGGCGGCGGCGGCGAAGATCATCCTCGACGGCGTCAAGGCCGGCCAATGGCGCATCCTGGTCGGCGAAGATGCCCACAAGCTGGATGAGCGCGTGCGCGAGAAGCCGGAAAGCGCCTACACGCCGGAGTTTCTCAAGAGCTTTTCGGAAGAAGTCGGCTGGCGGCTGGGGTGAGAACGGGACTGGCGCGCTAACGCGAGCCAATCCGGTAGGCGAGCCGGCTGTGGCCCGCGCAATAGGGCAGGCCCTCGATCGGCGGGTTGCCGCAGAAGCAGAAGTCCGCTTCTCCCGGCGTGTTGATTGGCCAGCGGCAGGTTTCCCGGTTCAATTCAAACAGCGAGCAGCAGTGTCCGTTGTGGATCGGCTCGTCGTCGACTACCGGCGGCGGTTCGTCGGACTTGGCCTTCACCAAGCGAAGCCGCAACCCCGCGATCGCGCGTGAACGAGGTGTGCTCGCGGCTTCTTTCCGCGCGGGACGAGAGGCGCGGGTTTTCTCGCGCGTCAAATTGAGACGCGAGACTTTGCCGATCACGGCGTTGCGGCTGACCCCGATCTGATCGGCGATTTCGCGGCAGGATAGCCCGGCCGCGAAGTGGGTCTTGAGGCGTTCAACACGTTCGGTAGTCCAGGTCTGCTGGTAGAAGGGCATGTTCTTGGTTTCCAAGCTTGATCGCGTTCTGCGGATCGTCTTGGCCAAGCGGAAATGAACCTCGCGCGCGCTGACAGCCCGTTACGTCCTGCCATTGTCGCGGATCGACAGCAGCCCGTCCTTGATGGCGAGGCGGATGCCTTCCTCGATCAATGTCCTTGCGACGCCTGGAACGCTGGTACCGTGGGTGCCCTGTTTCACTAGTTTTTCGAGATATCCAATGGTCGAGAGCGCCAAGGTTACGGGAATGCGGTCGGTCTCGGCTTTTTCCGTGGCCATGGCAAAAACTATGCTCTAACTCGGGTACATAAAAGTAACGTTTAAGACTCTATTTAGTTTTGTGGCGTTTGTACAGTGCTGGACACAATCGATTGAAATAACTAGAGAATCTTGAAATAGCGATAAGACCGCCGCTGTCTCAAGGAGGGAGCAGCACGGTTCGGCCGCTGGCGGCGGCTGGAATCGCGGATTCGTCTGGCGGAATGAATATTCGGAGCGCCGCGCGGGCCGCGAGGCTCTCGCGCGCACCTTTCAAAGCTCAGATGGGCGAGCCGCGAATTCGCTTGCGACCGGTTCAGAAGATCGAGGGCACGTACATGTCCGGCGGGATCTGGTCGCGATGATAGGCCGGATCGCGCACCCGCTCCGGCAGCACGACGGGCTCGTGGCGAAGCTCGTTATAGGGAATTTGCGTCAGCAGGTGGGAAATGCAGTTGAGCCGTGCCCGCTTTTTGTCGACGGCCTCGACCACCCACCACGGTGCCTCGATAATGTGCGTGCGATGGAGCATCTCTTCCTTGGCCTTGGTATAAAACTCCCAGCGGGCGCGCGACTGCACGTCCATCGGGCTCAGCTTCCATTGCTTGAGTGGGTCGTGAATGCGCATCAGGAACCGGAACTGCTGCTCTTCGTCGGTGATCGAAAACCAGTACTTGATCAGGATGATGCCCGAACGCACCAGCATACGTTCGAACTCCGGCACCGAGCGAAAGAACTCCTCGCATTGCTCCTCGGTGCAAAAACCCATGACGCGCTCGACGCCGGCGCGGTTGTACCAGGAGCGGTCGAACAGGACGATTTCGCCGCCGGCGGGCAGGTGGGTCGCGTAACGCTGAAAGTACCATTGCGTGCGCTCGCGCTCGTTCGGCGCGGGTAGCGCGGCGACGCGGCAGACCCGCGGATTGAGACGCTGGGTGATCCGCTTGATGACGCCGCCCTTGCCGGCGGAGTCGCGGCCCTCGAAGATGACGACCACCTTGAGCTTGTTGTGCTGGACCCAGTCCTGCAGCTTGACCAGTTCGCCCTGCAGCCGAAACAGTTCCTTGAAGTAGACGGACCGGTCGAGCGTCTCGTGCGCTCCATGGGTGGATTGCGTGTCCCTGAACTGCTCGAGCCGGCTTTCGCCGAACTCCAGTTCGTCCTCCTCGTCAAAACTGTCGCGGAGGTCGGCATCGATGCGCTCGCGCAAGGCTTTGTCGCGGGTGGTATCCGGCGCGGTCATTTCGCATCCTCCGTCTGTCATGCCCCTGCTAAAATTCCCGTCATACTTGACGGGGGTTATGACAGGTTCCCGGACAGCCGCCTTGCTTGGGCTGGCAATTGCGGGCGCAGGCGGCGAAACTGGCATCCGCCCGCTAACCGTGAACGACGTTCTTCGCGATCATGCAGTGAATGCCCTTGGAGCCGTTCACGGTCTGCGTCACCCGAAGATCGGCCGCGAGGCTGCAGAGCGTGTAGGCGTCCTCGCGCGACAGGTTGCGCTTCTCGCCGAGCAGCACAATCATGTCGCGCAGTGCCCGGACCACGCATTGGTCGAGGTCGGGGTCCATCGCCATCGTCATGTAGTGCGCAGATGTCTCGGCGCGGGGATAATCGAGCCGAATGTCCTTGCGCAGCGTTAGACGGAAGCGGCCCTGCAGCGCGGTCTCGATCGCGGTGACGCAGACCTCGCCGTCGCCCTGCACGCCGTGGCCGTCGCCGCAGGAAAACAGCGCGCCCGGCACGAACACCGGCAGATAGAGTTTTGCGCCGACGCCCAATTCCCTGTTGTCGAGATTGCCGCCCATTGCGCGCGGGATCAGCGAGGTGATGCGGCCCCAGGCCGGCGGCGGCGCCACGCCCATGACGCCGAAGAATGGCGCGAGCGGCAGGTCGAGCCCCCAGGGCAGGCAGCCGACCATCCGCTCCTTGTCGAGCGGAATGTGCAGAAGCCGCGTCTCGTGGAAATCGTCGGGCAGGGTGCCGGCCAGCGGGCGGATCACGTTGTAGCCCCAGTCCTGCCGGAGCTTGACGTCGAGAATATCGACCTCGAGCACGTCGCCGGGTTCGGCACCCCTCACCGCGATCGGACCGGTCAGGATATGACCCGGCACCATCCGCTCGTTTTTCGCGTGCACCTCGAACAATTCGGGCGGGATGTGAAACTTGTTGCGATCCGGGATCACGTCCGGGCCGCCGCTGATAGTCTCGACGGTGACTTCGTCACCGCTCTCGATGGTCAGGACCGGCTTCAGATTGGCTTCGAAAAACCCCCAGTGGCAGGTTTCGGGGCTTGAATGCAGATGATGATGCGTCATGGGAAGGGCTTTGCGTTTGAGCGGATGCAACGTATGACGCTGTATCAGATTTTGCGCGGGGCCTCCCTTGTTTTTCGTGCTGTCCAAAACGCTCGGCGTCATGGCTTTGCCGACGAATTTCCTCATTGGGCTCGGCCTGGTTGGCGCGCTGCTTCTGGCGACGCGATTTGCTCCAGCCGGCCGCAAGATCGTGACCGCTTCGATCCTGCTGCTCGCCGTTTGTGCATTTTCGCCGCTCGGAAATCTCCTTCTCTATCCGCTGGAGAGCCGGTTTCCGCCGTGGGATGCGGCACGCGGCGCGCCGGACGGCATTGTCGTGCTGGGCGGACCGATCGACGCGGATCTATCGGTGGTGCATAACACGCCGGTGATCCGAAGTGCGTCCGACCGTATCGTCGCCGCCGCTGCGCTCGCCCGTCGCTATCCGAATGCCCGCATCATTTTCTCCGGCGGCAGCGCGGATTTGTTCGACAACGATGCGCGGGAGGCCGACTACGCCGGGCAAGTCTTTGAAGGCCTCGGCATTCCCAAAGACCGCTTGACGATGGAACGGCGCTCGCGCAACACCTATGAGAACGCGGTGTTCTCCAAGGCGATCGCATCGCCGAAAGAGGGCGAACGCTGGCTCCTGGTCACCTCTGCCTATCATATGCCGCGCGCCGTCGGCCTGTTCCGCAAAGCGGGGTTTGCGGTCCAGCCTTATCCCGTGGACTGGCGCGTCGGTAACGATGCTGCTGGCATCCTGTCGTTTTCCAATGTCGCCGTCGATGGGCTGGGGCGAACCGATGTCGCGTTGCGCGAATGGATAGGGCTCGTCGCCTATCGGGTAGTGGGCAGAACCGGCGAGCTTTTTCCAGGGCCGACCAGGGAATAATCGCGTGGCGGCGTTCCTTGCTGCGCCCGGGAAGTGCTACGCTCGCGGCTCCGACAATAAAGAAGAATTTCAGGGAGGAATCGAATGGCGTCACGAATCGTTCGCGCGACCAACCGCCGCCGCTTTCTGCAATACCTCGCGGCAAGTCCGTTGTTCGCATCGAGCGGCTTGCCGGCTTGGGGAGAGGAAGCCCCGTCAAAGCTGCCCGATCCGATGATCTGGACGCAGGCGGCAGCCGAGCCGATCAAGAATCCGAAAGAAGCGATCAACGTGTTCGACTTCGAGCCCGCGGCTTTCAAGAACGTGCCGCCGGCGCATTTCGGCTACATGGCCTCCGGGCTCGACGACGAGGTGACGCTGCGCGCCAACCGCGAAGGGTTTTTGAAATTCCAGCTGCTGCCGCGCCGGCTCCATGACGTCTCCAAGGTCGACATGAGCGTGGAGATTTTCGGCACCAGATGCGACTCGCCGATTTTCGTCTGCCCGACCGGCGGCAACCAGTTCTTCCATCCTGATGGCGAGCTTGCCGTCGCCCGTGCCGCGCGGGCCGGCAGCCATCTGCAGATCCTGTCGACGTCGTCGAACTATTCGGTGGAAGACGTGACCAAGGCGCGCGGTGCGCCGATCTGGTTCCAACTCTATGCGTCGCCGCAATGGGAAGTGGCGCAGGCCCTGATCAAGAAGGCTGAAGCTGCCGGTTGCCCGGTGCTGGTGATCACGACCGACAGGGTCGCGGGAAGAAACCAGGAGACGCTGTTCCGGCTGATGCGCAGCGATACGCGCAACTGCTCGGATTGCCACGATCGCTCCAGCTTTGCCGCGCGGGTGGCCCGCCGACACAACTACGACGGAATCGATCTTTCCGGCGTCACCGGAAGCGGCGAGGCCTCGAACTTGACCTGGGACAGCGTCAAGCGGATGCGCGACATCACGCACATGAAGATCGTGCTCAAGGGTATCATCACGCCGGCGGATGCGGAATTGGCCGTGCAGAACGGCATCGACGGCATTCTCGTCTCCAATCATGGCGGACGTGGCGAAGACAATGGCCGTTCCACGATCGACGTGCTGCCGGAAATCATCGCCGCGGTGAAGGGACAGATTCCCGTCTTCGTCGACAGCGGATTCCGTCGCGGCACTGACAGCGTCAAGGCGCTCGCGATGGGCGCGAGGGCGGTCGGCGTCGGGCGGCCCTATCTGTGGGGGTTGGGGGCGTTCGGCGAGGAAGGTGTCGCGCGTGTGCTGGATCTCCTGCGCACGGAGACGCGGGCCGCCATGCAGCAATGCGGCGTGCGCTCGATTGCCGAACTCAACCCGGGCTTTGTCCGCCGGGCGACTTGAAACGGCTCTTGCGTGGAGCGAAACCGGCCGATATCCCGGTCGAGCAGTCTTTGGATAGCAGCCTTGGATGCAGCGATCGGGCCGCACCGCTTTGGGAGTTGACGCCATGCAACAACAGACACTGCCGCAAGCGCTGGACTTGGCCGCCATGGTAGCCGATCTCAACAGCCTGCTTCGCCTGAAGACCACGGTCGTCGGTATCAAGATGTTCGCGCGCGTCGAGGACATGGAGGCGATCGAAAAAATCCGCCGGCCGAACGCGGTCCATACCACCGACCAGATCGTGAGCATGGCTTCGCGGCTTGGCTGGACCGTCGGCATCACCGGCGACGATCTGGTCGGCGCGCAATGCCGCGCCGTGATCGGGCTTGCTCCGCAGGACGAAAAGTGGCTCGCCGGCGAGAACTATGTCGGGGTCTGGCACGGGACGGCGGAAGACGCGCGCAAGCGCCAGGAGGCGCTGGACGTCGTTCCCTTCGGCAAATATCAGGCAATGGCGGTGAGCCCGCTTGTCAGCGGCAGGCTCAACCCGCCCGACATCTGTCTCGTCTACGCGACGCCGGGGCAGATGATCATCTTGATCAACGGGCTGCAATATACCGGCTACAAGAAATTCGAATGGGGCGTGGTCGGCGAGACCGCTTGCGCCAACTCGTGGGGCAGGGCGCTGAAGACCGCCGAGCCCTCTCTCTCGCTGCCGTGCTTTGCCGAGCGGCGCTATGGCGGCGTGCCGGATGAAGAGATGCTGATGGCGCTGCCGCCGTCTCATCTCGCCAAGGCCATCGTCGGCATGAAGCAGCTCGCGAAAAACGGCTTGCGCTATCCGATCGCGCCCTATGGTATCCAGAGCGACGTGCGTGCCGGTATGGGCGTCTCCTACGGCAAGAAATGACCATCTTTCCATCGTCATTGCGAGGAGCGCAAGCGACGAAGAAATCCAGTTCTGCCAGCAAAGGATGATTGCTTCGTCGCTCCTCGCAATGACGGCCATAACCTCAGGAACTCTGTATGAACACTTCGTCGAAGTTCGACATCGTCGTCTATGGCGCGACCGGATTCACCGGCCAGCTCGTCGCCGAATATCTCGCCGCACACTACAAGGGCGACAAGCAATTGAGATGGGCGATGGCCGGTCGCAGCCTGCACAAGCTCGCTTCGGTTCGCGATGCGATTGGAGCTTCGGCTGATACGCCGCTGATCGCGGCCAATTCGAACGATATCGCCTCGCTGAAGGCGATGCTCGACCAGACGAAATCGGTGATCTCGACCGTCGGGCCGTATCAGCTT
This sequence comes from uncultured Alphaproteobacteria bacterium, assembly GCA_963822795.1. Taxonomy (GTDB): domain Bacteria; phylum Pseudomonadota; class Alphaproteobacteria; order Rhizobiales; family Xanthobacteraceae; genus Bradyrhizobium. Next base: position 125,154 of record CAWGJM010000046.1, on the reverse strand, counting down.
TACGGCTCCGATCTGGTTGCGGCCTGTGCGGCCTCAGGCACCGACTATCTCGATCTCTGCGGCGAGCCGGTCTGGATGCGGCAGATGATCGACGCCCATCAGGCCGCCGCGCAATCTTCCCGCGCGCGCATCGTCTTCTCCTGCGGCTTCGACTCGCTACCGTTCGAGCTCGGCGTGTTCTTCTGCCAGGAGAATGCGAAGAAAGATTGGGGTGCGCCCGCCGCCCGCGTCAAGGGACGCATCCGCAACATGAACTTAGCGGTCTCGGGCGGCACCGCCGCGAGCACAAGGGCAAGCTTCGCGGCTGCCTCCAAGGACTTCAGCCTGGTTGCGATGCTGCGGGACCCGTTCGTTCTGACCCCCGGATTCGAAGGTCCAAAACAGCCGCCGGGCAACAAAACCCTTTTCGATGAGGATCTCAAATCGTGGACGGCACCGTTTGCGATGGCGACCATCAACACCCGTAACGTTCATCGCTCAAACATGCTGATGGGATTCCCCTACGGCAGGGACTTCGTCTACGACGAAATGATGCTTACCGGCCCCGGAGAGCAAGGCGAAGCCAACGCCAAACGTATCGTCGCGGCCGTCAATGCCGAGAAGATGGGCTCCGGTGGACCCAAACCGGGCGAGGGGCCGTCGAAAGAAGAACGCGACAACGGCTCCTATGATCTCCTGTTCGTGGCACTGGCGCCCGACGGGCGCCAGGTCCGCGCGGCCGTCAAGGGAGATCGCGATCCCGGCTACGGCTCGACCTCAAAGATGATCGCCGAATGCGCGATCTGCCTGTTGCGCGACACGCCGGAACTCAAGGCCGGCATCTGGACTCCCGGCGCCGCAATGGGCGACCGCCTGATCAGGCGGCTAGTCGATCGTGCGGGAATTTCGTTCCAGGTCGAGACGTGACGGCGCGCGGATCGTAGCCGTAGATCCAATCCTGGCTGCGCGCATTGAGCGGAAGCACGAGTTTCAGCATCTGGTCGCGGAACCACGCGCCGGTACGGCCGAACTCGCGCTTCTGGTTGCCGTTGCGGCGGGCCAGCGCCACGATCCGTTCGACGCGGGAGCGGCGTTCGCTCTCGAATTTCTCAAAGGCGGCGCGGGTTTCCGGTTCCTCGTGGAAGAGGCGCGCAAGCCGCAGCGCATCTTCCAGCGCGATGGATGCGCCTTGGCCGGCATGCGGACTGGTCGCATGCGCGGCGTCGCCGATCAGAAGCGCGCGGCCACGTGACCAATTCGGCAAGGTCGCGAGATCGAGGCTTGCGGTCACGACGATCTCCTGCAGCGCGTCGATGAGTTGCGGGATCGGCGCGTGCCAGCCCGCGTGATAGCGGCGTAGATGCCGCCGTAGCGCCTCCTGGTCCATGGCACGGAAGGTCGCCGCGTCGATGCCGTGCGTGGGCATGGTGCTCCAGCACATCGCGCCCGTCTCGGAATCGGGACTGCAAAAGCCATAGCCGAAGAAGCCGCTTTGACCGAGGGTCATGATCAGGTTTGGCGGAGTGCCGGCGGATTCCAGCAGCGATCGCGGGACAAAACCTCCGAAGCTCAGGAGATCGAGGTCGAACGGTTTTGGCGCGTCGGCAACGACATGGTTGCGAACGGCCGAATGCACGCCGTCGGCGCCGATCAGGAAGTCGCCTTCGGCGCTGGAGCCATCGGCAAAATGGGCCGCGATCGGCTGGTCGGCGCGATCCTCGATGCGCACCAGCCGCTTCTCAAAGGCGACCTTGATATTTTTGGCGTCCACCCTGGCCAGCGCCACCTCGTTGAGTACCGAGCGGCGCATGTTCACCGCGGGCTGGCCGAACCGTTCTCGCATGTTGCGGTTAACTGCGCCGAGTTTCGCGCCGGACTGGGAGTAAAACTCGATCGCTTCCGCAACCGAGCCGCGGCGGATTATGTCGGAGGCCAAGCCCGCTTCGGCGAGCACATGCATGCCGTTCGGCGCAATCTGCAATCCGCCGCCGATGCCGGTCGAGCGCGGCCATGCCTCGAAGATTTCCGCGTCGATGCCGGCCCGCTTCAGCAGGATGGCGGTGATGGGGCCGGCGACGCCGGCGCCGATGATGAGCGCTTTGTGAGATTGTTGGGTCATGACTTGCTCCTGAGGCGGCTCGGGTGATAGAAACCTTACGGATACTAATTATCTTAGTATCTAAGATATTTATCAACTAAGATAAGAGGCCACGCTTGTCAAGAGCGAAATCGCGCGCTGCGCTGATGCAGGAACTCGAACACGCGCTGCGGCGCTCGTCCGGACAGGGGGCGATCTACTCGCAGACGGTCGCCGATGTGGCGGGCATCGCGAGTTCCGACATGGACTGCCTCGATTTCCTCAATCTGGAAGGCCGCGTCACGGCGGGAAGGCTTGCCGAGGTGACGGGCCTGACCACCGGCGCCATCACCGGAGTGATCGACCGGCTAGAGAAGGCGGGGCTGGTGCGCCGCGAGCGCGACAGCGAGGACCGCCGCAAGGTATTCATCGCCATCGTTGTCGAGAACGTCGCGAAGATCGGCCGGCTCTACGCGCCAATGCAGCGGGCGGTGTTGAAGCAGTGGGAGGCGTATTCGGATGCCGAACTGAAACTGTTGTTACGCTTCGCCAACCAGAGCTATCAGACGATGCTGGAAGCGACCGCGAACCTCAAGACGATGATCGCCAAAGGAAACGTCGAAGGAAACAAAGGATAACGTCGCAGGCGCAACCAAGCCTCGGCGGGCACGTTGAGACGCGGTTCCGCGGCAGTAATCCTCGGTCAAGCCTGGCTTCTGCGGAGTCCCGTGAGTATTCTACTTCCCTCATTTCTTCCAGCAAAGCGACGTAATTGCCGCGGGGCAGCCAGTCTTGGTCGGTACCGGAAGCGCCGACCGTATCGCGGCAAGTTATCATTGTTGAAAAACTGCGTCATGCTTTGCATCGTCCCACCGCCAGCCTGCGACACCGGGCTGAATGTGTACTCCGCCTACCGATCGCGATGGAGGCCGCAGTGAGTGCCAGTTGCGCTCGCCGCGAAGAACGGCGCGGCCGACGTCGGTGATGCTGAGCTGCTGAAGAAATGAGCTCTGACCGGATGCGGCAGGAATCCGGTTAAAAACAGGCTCGGACGCTTTGTGCATCTGTTCGATTACATGAAGCAGGCCGAGGTCGCCGATCCAGGGCAGCGGCTCGCGTTCTGTCTGGAGCAAGTGCCACACACGATTTAACGTGAAGGTGCCGCCTTCGGAAAGAATCTGCAGCACCAGATGCTGCGTGAGTCTCAGCACGTTCTCCACCGAAGGCAGCTCGCGTAGATGGCGATGCAAGGCGGAAGCCATGATGGGCAGGGCCGGCGTGCCAGAGCGAGCGATGGTGGCGAGGGGCTGCGGGTCGTCTGAAGCGAGAACGTTCCACGCATTGAGCTGTGCGGGCGTCACCGGTTTGCGACTCGGCCACAACAGCCGCAGCGCTTCCGAGGGGAGCTGGCCGAGGCCGATGTAACGCTGGCTACGGGAAACTCATCCGCAGCGATGAGCTCGAGCACCCGCGGCCGCTTCCCATTCGCGTAATGCGCGAGCAGTCGACCGAGTACAAGTTGGTCCCAGCTATCGTGCTCCATCCAGAGGACAACGCGTTCGTAATCGCCTGCGTTACGATGAAGACGCTGCTCGCCGGAGACCTTCCAGTTCGCGCTGGTATGCGAGACCCCCATGGGCATCCGGGAAAGTGTCCACGAGGAAGCGAGCCATCAACTCGTAGCGATCTGGTCCGGTCGTCACGGGACCGAGACAGTAGGGAATCGCATGCATCAGGAAATCGCCGACACGGTGTCAATTTCTCCGAAACAAACCCGCTGCGGGGCCTGGAATTTGCTCGCGAGCTTCAAAAACGGAAAACGCGGGAAGAGTAACGTACGCAAGCCCTACGTCGTAAGGGCCGTGATTGATCTCGGCTTTTGCCTTGATCTCATCTCCTCAACCGGGCATCCATGCGGTCGAAAGTGCCTACCTTATTGCAATACGGCCGCTGTGCCAGTCCCCGAAAATACCGGTGGCCAGGATGCTCTTTTCAGGAAGCTTGATTGCGCCATTATAAACCACCTTCACAAGGTCCGCGACGCAGCCGAGCTCCCTGCCTTTGACTCGGTCAAGGGCGTCTTTATCGAGGACGATCCGATCTATCCCAAATCGGGGTTCAACCGAAAAACCATATCCAGATTTGCGCTCGAAGCCTCGAATGCATCCGGGGTGTCTTTTGAGTCCCGGACGATCGGCTAAATCCGTAAGAACTGGCCGGGTGCGCAAAGCATGGCATCGCCAGATCGAGAGAGCAGGAGGCAGGCCTATTGCCCAAGGGATAGAGCCGCATCTGATGAGGTCGCCGCGGCAGCTTCACTGGCAGGCCGATCGGCCGCCGCCTTGTACGGCTGCGCCGCGGCGAACAAACCCCACATCGCGCCCAGCATCATCCAGAAATGCCGCCAGTGGTCGGTATCGATCACAAAGCTTTCGCCGACCGTGCCGAGATAGGCCGCGAAGATCGCCAGATAAGCGCGCTGCCAGGGCACGCTCACGAAGATGTGGCGAAATCCCAGGATGACCGTGACGAACACCAGCGCGGGATAGGAGATGCCGGAAATCCATCCGCCCGACATAAAGGCGTTGAGATAGGAATTGTGGGTGTCTTCCGGCAAATAACGGTGGAACTGCAGCGGGCCGATGCCGAACGGCAGATCGAGCGCCATCTGGGCGCCGAGGATGTGCCGCCCGAACCGGCCGAAGCGGCCCTCGTCGTAGCTCTGGTCGAAGCTCGCGCGCTGGCGGAACATTTCCGCCACCGAGTCGAATGACAGGAGCACGGCGATCAGGAGCACGGCGAGGATCAGCGCGACAACCGTGACCACCACGATGCGCGAGCGTTCGCCGCGCGACCGGCTGGTCAAGACCATCAGCGCCAGCATGAAGGCCGAGGTCAGGATCAATCCGCCCCACGCAGCGCGCGAAAACGCCAGCAGGATCGCAAGCGCCATGATGGCGAAGGCGAGCGTGCTGCGCAGCGCCTTGCCGAAGCGCGCGGTGACGACGCTCTGCAGCGCGAACAGCGATGGCAGGATCAGGAACGCGCCGAGCACGTTCGGGTCCTTGAAGGTGCCGCGCCCGCGCTCATACAGCGTCAGCAGGTCGTGTCCACCCGGAACCAGATTGAAGTAGCCGGCGATCGCGGCCAGCGAAGCGATCATCGCGCCGACGATCAGGCCGCGGCGCAGCATGTCGAGGCGGGCGGCCGTATCCTCGGACAACACCATCGCGAAGAAGAACACGGTCACCGCCATATACCAGGAGGTCGCGATCCAGCTGAAGACGTCTGACTCGTCAAACAGCGGAATGGCGCCGATGCTGTAGCCGACATTGAGCAGCACCAGCAGCAACAACAGCGGGATACACACCAGCTTGAGCCGCAGCCCGGTGGCAAAGAACAGCACGGTGGCGACGAGCGTCACGAGCTCATAGGGGCTCGGTTCGATGAAAACGACGGCGCCGGAGGCGCCGACCAGCCAAATTAATGCGCGCTGCAATGCAAGCACGCCCGGCGCGGCCGTCACTGAAGCGGGAAATTCCCCGGCTGTCGCCGCATACGCCATTACACACTCGCAGACTTACGCAACTCGTACACAAATCGGAACGCGCCTTGCCGCGAGTGCCGACTAAACCCTCTTCGTCATGCCGCACCACCGGGTCTCGCCTTCAGCGAGCCCGATGACAGGCTCCGGCGGGGCATCCAGTAGTCGGAGACTTCGCCTGCCAACTTCCGTTGCCTCGGATTACTGGATCGCCCGGTCAAGCCAGGCGATGATGCGTTAATAAGCGTTCTCGCTCTCGGTCATCAGCGCCAGTGGCGTCTTCAGAAGAATGAAGAGGTCGAACAGCACCGACCAGTTCTCGATGTAATAGAGATCGAATTCGACGCGTTTCTGGATCTTCTCCTCGTTGTCGATCTCGCCGCGCCAGCCGTTGATCTGGGCCCAGCCGGAAATGCCCGGCTTGACGCGATGCCGCGCGAAATAGCCGTCGACCGCTTCGTCGAACAGGCGGCTCTGCAATTTGCCCTGCACGGCATGCGGCCGCGGTCCGACCAGCGAAAGGTTGCTCTTGAACACTACGTTGAAGAGCTGCGGCAATTCATCGAGGCTGGTCTTGCGGATGAAGCGGCCGACGCGGGTGACGCGCGGATCATCCCTGGTCACGACCTTGGAGGCATTCGGATCGGCCTGATGGTGGTACAGCGAGCGAAACTTGAAGACGTCGATGCGCTCGTTGTTGAAGCCGAAGCGTTTTTGGCGAAACAGCACGGGGCCGGGGCTGTCGAGCTTGATCGCGAGCGCCACCAAGGCCATCACGGGCAACGCCATCAGCAAGATGAGGGCGCCGACGACGTGGTCGAACAGCCACTTCATCACCAGGTCCCAGTCGGTGATCGGCGCCTCGAACACGTCCAGCGTCGGCACCTTGCCGAGATAGGAATAGGAGCGGGGGCGGAAGCGCAGCTTGTTGGTGTGGGCGGAAAGCCGGATGTCGACCGGCAGCACCCATAATTTCTTCAGCATTTCGAGGATCCGCGTCTCCGCCGAGATCGGCAGCGCGAACAGCACGAGGTCGACGCGGGTGCGGCGGGCAAATTCGACGATGTCGTCGACCTTGCCGAGCTTCGGACTGCCGGCGCAGGTCTCGAGCGCGCGGCCGTCGTTGCGGTCGTCGAACACGCCGAGCACGTCGATGTCGGAATCATCCTGGTGCTTGAGTGCTTCCACCAGTTGCTCGCCGCTCTGGTCGGCGCCGACGATGACGGTGCGGCGGTCGAGCCGGCCCTCGCGCGCCCAGCCGCGCACCAGCGCGCGCAGGAACAGCCGTTCGGCGATCAAGGTCGCAAGTCCAACAAAGAAGAACGCCGAGAGCCACAGCCGCGAAATCTCACCGCCGAGCTTGGCAAAGAACGAGGCACCGATGAACAGCAGGAACACGAACGCCCATGACGAGATCATGCGCGTCATCTGGCGGAGCTGGCCGCGAAATACCTGCACCTGGTAGATGTCGGCAGCCTGGAAGCAGATCACCGCGGTTGCGGACATGCCGAGGATCGACCCGACATATTCCCAGTGGAAGCCGGAGACGGGCACCACGTAACCGAGATAGAGTGCGATGCCGACAAAGCTCAGCAGCAGGAAATCGGCGACGCGCACCGCGCCCGCGATCACGACCGGGGAATAGGCGCGGCAGACCTTCTGGCTGGCAACCGCAAGGGCTGCCTGCAACAGGCGGCGTCGTCGTTCAATCCGCGGGCCATCCGCGGTTGCAGTCGCTGCGGCGAAAGCGGCGGCATCCGACATCGAGCGTGCGTTGATCTGTTCCACTGTCGTCCCGGCCCATTCTTGCACCGACGCTCCCACAATCTATGCGGGCAAGCGCCAACGCGGTATTTGCCAGCCTTGCACTTAGCGGACAATTCGGAAGAAACTGTTAGCTTGGTAAATGACGGTTAACGATTGGCAAACGCGTCGCGGTAGCCGGCGAGCACCCCTTCGACCATCGTCTTCTGCGAAAAATGCATGAAGATCCGTTCGCGCAAGGATTTGGCGCGCTCCTGCGCCGCGTCCGGATCATCCAGCGCCGTCTCGATCGCGTCCGCGATGGCGCCCACGATATTCGCAGCGAACAGCGCGTCGGTGTGAGGTCCGAAGATCTCCGGGATCCCACCGACCTTGGCCGCGACCATCGGGATTCCCGCCGCGCCCGCCTCGATCACGACATAAGGCATGGAGTCCCCGCGCGAGGGCACGACCAGGAGCTTGCCTTGCGAAAGCCCGCAGCGCGCCTGGACGTGACCGATGAAACGCACCGAGTGGGTCAATCCCAGTCTTTCAACCTGCGCCTTCAGGGCCGCCATTTCCTCGCCGTCACCGGCAAGCGTCAGCGTGAGCGGCTTGCCGTCGGCATGCAGGCGCGCCAGCGCGTCGATCACGAGGTCGGCGCCCTTGATGTGGCGGAACTCGCCGACATAGACGATCTCGGTCGCATCCGCCGCCCTTGTGATGGGATCGAACTCGTCCGCGGTGACGCCGTTGAAGACGCAGCGCACCAGTCCCTTCGGCGCGCCGATGGTGCGCTGATAGGTGTCCCGCGCGAACGCGCTCTCGAACAGGAACAGGTCGGTGTTGTTCATCAGCGCGCGCTCGAGGCGGCTATAGAAAGCGCCCTTGAGCGTGTTCAGCGGGTAGTGCAACGAACCGCCGTGCGGCGTATAGACCCGAATAGTGTGGTTGGGCGCGGTCTTCAGCCGAAAAAAAGCGCCGGCCTTGGCGCCATGGCCGTGCACCACACGCGGCTTCAACTGCCGGATCAGCCGCTGGAAACGCATCCAGACCAGCGCGTCCGAAAGCGACGGCTCGCGGCGAATGGCAAGACGATGAACGCCAAGCTTGAGGCGCGGGCCAATCTGCGCCAGCGCCCGATTGGCGCGTTCCCCGCCGGTGAGGGTGTCTGCGATGATGCCGACCTGGTGGCCGCGATCGACCTGACCGTTGGCGAGGTCGAGGATATGGCGGAAGATCCCGCCAACCGGTGTACGCACCGCGTGCAGGATACGAAGTGGCTGGTCTTGAGGCGGCGTCATGGTCAGAACCAGCGTTCGCCGATGAGCACGGTGTCGCCGGGGCCGAGCGGGGTGGGCGAGGCCGTGCGCCTGCGGCCCGACAGCCCGAGCGCGGCAAGCAAACAGCGGTTAACGGCGCGAACGCCTCGCATCGGGCGGCCTATTTAGGATAATCTTGATTCCGATTAAAGGCTTTCATGGTTAACAAAACATGATTGGCGCCAGCTGGAAACTCCGATTTCGTGCGGCAAACCAGCCCGATTAACCGAGCAGCAACCTTAATGGAGTGTAATTGCCCGTAGCGCCGGAAACTGGGCACCGGTCGGGTAGGTAGCGGCGTCCGCGGGAGAGTGCGATGCGTTTGGCGTTCTGGTGTACGGGTAAGGAGAAGGCGCAGGCCGAAGAGCCCGTGGCGCAGCCTGCGCCAGCTCCGGCAAAGCCCGCCGCAACGACGATCACCGGCGATCTGGATTTGCGCGCGCTCGGTGAAACGCTCAAGCGCAAGCGCGGCTGGATCATCGTTCCGACGGTGCTCGCCGCCGCGCTCTCGATTACCGCCGTCAATCTTGTCACGCCCCGATATAAATCTGAAGCGCGCATCCTGATCGACGGGCGCGAGAATGTGTTCCTGCGGCCGAACGGCGAACGCAATGAGGAGCGCACAGCGCTCGATGCGGAAGCCGTCACCAGCCAGGTTCAGCTCGTGCTCTCACGCGATCTCGCCCGCGAGATCATCAAGAACAACAAGCTCGCCGACTTGCCGGAATTCGATCCGGTGCTGCGCGGCATCTCGCCCATCAAATCGATGCTGGCGCTGTTCGGGATCGGCCGCGACCCTTTTTCGATGACGTCGGAAGAGCGGGTGCTCGACGCTTATTTCGATCGTCTCACCGCCTACGCGGTCGACAAATCGCGCGTCATCGTCGTCGAGTTCCAGTCGCAGGATCCCGATCTCGCTGCGCGCGTCGCCAATTCGATCGTCGACGGCTACCTGGTGCTGCAGCAGAACGCGCGGCAGGAGCAGGCCAAGTCGGCGAGCCTGTGGTTGTCGGGCGAGATCGACAGTCTGCGCAAGAAGGTGGCCGACGCGGAATCCCGCGTTGAGGATTTCCGCTCGAAGTCGAGCCTGTTCGTCGGCACCAACAACACCACGCTCTCCAACCAGCAGATGGGCGAGCTCAACACGCAACTGAACAACGCCCGCGCGCTGAAGTCGGATGCCGAATCGAAGGCGCGGCTGATCCGCGAGATGCTGCAGAGCGGCAAACCGATCGAGGCCTCGGAAGTCCTCAATTCCGAATTGACGCGCCGCCTGTCCGAGCAGCGGGTGACGCTGCGCGCGCAACTCGCCGAGCAGTCGTCGACCTTGCTCGACAACCATCCCCGCATCAAGGAATTGAAGGCGCAGCTCGCCGATCTCGATCATCAGATCCGCGATGAAGCCGCCAAGATCTCGCGTTCGCTCGACAATGACGCGCGTATCGCCGCAGGCCGCGTCGAAAGCCTTTCCGCAAGTCTCGATCAGTTGAAGAAGCTGGCCACGTCCAGCAACGGCGAGGACGTGCAGCTCCGGGCGCTGGAGCGCGAAGCCAAGGCGCAGCGCGATTTGCTGGAATCCTATCTGGCGAAATATCGCGAAGCTAATACCCGCGAGAATATCGATGCGGCGCCCGCCGACGGCCGCATCATTTCCCGCGCCATCGTTTCCAACACGCCGGCCTATCCGAAGAAGCTGCCGATCGTGCTGATCGCGACGCTGGCGACGCTGTTGCTTTCGACTGGCGTGATCGTGACCGGCGAGCTGTTGCGCATGACGGCGCCCCGGGCGGTTGCCGCCTTCGTCTCCGCGCCGGCGGCACCGCGTGCGCCGAAGGTCGAGCCCGCACCGGCCGCCGAGCCCGCGCCGAAATTCGTTGCGCCGCGTCCCGATAGCGCTTCCGCCCTTTCCGAGATCGAACGGCTTGCCGACGACCTGCGCAGTGCCGGCACAGCGGCGCGCAAGGTCACGATCCTCGGCACCGCGTCCGGCGAAGGCATTGCGCTGACCGCGCTCACTTTGGCCCGCCGGATGGCGAGCGACGCCCGCGTTGTGTTGGTCGATCTGGCGGCGTCGTCGCCGACGATCTCGGCGGTGTCGGTCGATGCGAGCTCAGCGGGCCTTGCGGAATTGATGCAGGGCGAAGCGACGTTCTCGCAAATCATCACCAGGGACCGGTTGTCGCGCGTTCATCTGGTCAATGCCGGCCGTCCGGGATTTGACCGCACGCTTCTGCATTCGCCGCGGCTGGCGCTCGCCATCGATGCCTTGCTGCGGGTCTATGATCACGTGCTGCTCGAAGCCGGCACCGCGTCCGACCTGCCGGCCAAACTGCTGACGACGAACGCCCGCGCCGTGGTGGTACCGGAGCCCTCGATGGAGCTGAACGCGCGCACGCTGATGTGTGAGCAACTCGAGGCGGTCGGCTTTTCCGAGGTGACCATGCTGAGCAAGCCGGCGGCGGCGTCGAACGACGTCGAGCCCGGCCCACGGGTGGCCGCGGCCTAAACCTTGTTTTGAGCATGACCTTTCGGAAAACCGGTTCCCACCCTTCAGGTCGTAGCCCGAGGGCATGCTTTTCCGGATCATGCTCTAGGCTTAGGCTAGCTGAGCTAGAGAAAAGCGTACCGCAGTCTTTGCGCGAGGCGGAACAGCGTCTGGTTATGCTTCACCAGCCGCTTGCCGCGGTTGAGGGCTGAGATCGCAGCCGCCGCCAGCCTGCCGCGCGGGCTGAGCGGAACAAAACTGTCGAAGATCTGCTCGTCACCCTTGCAGAACATTCGCTTGTAATCGTCCGAGCCGATCCCGAGATCGAGCGCGCCATAGCCGCGTCCGGCATAGTAATCGATGATGCTGCGCATCAGGATCAGGCCGGGGCTGAAACGCCCATGGTCCGATATCGTGTAGGTATTGAACATCATCGAAAAGCGGTGGCCGTCGGCGACGCCGGCGAACAGCGCGATCACTTCCTCGTCGCATTCGAGCGCGTGCACGTCGATGGCGCGGCCGCCATCGGGGAGCTTTGCCATGCACGCGCCGCGGACGAAGTCCTCCACGCCGGGTTCGGCGAACACGTTGGGCAACTTCTGTTCCGCCATCCGCAGCGGCTTGGTGCGGAAAAACCAGTCGAGCAGCCGTCCGATCTCGGCATCGGTGCCGGCCAGGTGATAGCGATAGCCCGGCAGTGTCTTGAATTTGCTTTCCTTGGTCTTGAGCCGCCGCCGCAGCGAGTTGCTGATCAGGGCGGCGGGCGCCGCGCCCAGCGGCATGAACAGCACCGGGCAGCCGTTGACCGAAGCCTGACGCGGCAGCAGGGCAAGGGGGTTCGGCACGTCGCGCCAGCTTCTCGGCTGCTGCGTCAACGCCAGCATGTCGGCAGCGGCGCGCTCGCGCAACTTCGACAGCAGCACGGCGAGGTCTTCCGCGCTTGCCTCTCGGGCAAAATCCTTATCCCACAGCGCCATGTTGAAGGTGGTGTGCTTGCCGCCCATGAAGGACGCGATACGGACGCCATGGCTGCTCCGGAGCGCGAGTGGCAACAGCAACAGCGGTCGGCGCTCGGCGTCGTAGGCGACCACGATGAAGGGCGAGACATGATCGCGGCTGCCGACCTCGTGCTGCCAGATCGCAAGCAGATCGAAACGCTGATAGGACGTCGAAAGCCGGTCGCGGCCCTCGAGCACCCGCCAGATCGGTTCTGCCCGGCCAATGTCGGCGATGATATCGAGGTCCGCGATGCGGCTTGCCCTTGACCGCGCTGGCGCCTCTGCCGTCCGGCTTTCGATCGCGGCAGCCATGGTCATCGCGAAACCTGTTAAAGGGGAAAAATTAAGCTTTTCAGCGTCAACCGACCTTTGCAAAGAAGTGTCAACAAAAAGTAATGACAACCGGCGCGGCGCGTCGCGCCGACCGCTTTGAGGGGCGAGAATTGCCATCTGACAACCAGTTTCTGACCGGCTTGAAGCTCGATCTCGCCTATTTCAGCGGGCGCGCCTGGCTTGCGGGACGCGAGGTCGGCGGCGCCGGCGCGATCCTGCGGTTCGAACGCGTCCGCCCGCGCCGGGCGGGGCGCTTTCAGCCGCTCAAATCAAGCGAGGTCACGCCAGGATTTCTCGACCGCGTCATCCGGGCGCTGAGGCGCTGGAAATACGACATTGTCGGGATCGACGAGGCGTGCCGGCGCGCCGTCATCATGCCGGAGCGACGGCGATTCGTCTGCCTGACCTTCGATGGCAGCTACAAGGATCTGATCACATCGGCTTATCCCGTGCTGTCGCGCCATGGCGTGCCGTTCACCGTCTTTGTGCCGACCGCGTTCCCCGACGGCGTCGGCGAAGCCTGGTGGCTGGCGCTTGAAGCGATCGTCGCGCGTGAAAATCGCGTCAGCCTGATGATCGATCGAGCCGAGCGGCATTTCACGATCAGGGGAATATCCGAGAAATACGGACTCTACGAATATCTCGAAAACTGGATGCGCTCGCTCGCGCCGCCGGATATTTCGGCGGGGATCAACGATCTCTGCAGGCGATACTCGGTCGATCTCGCGCGTCTGTCGCGCGAGGCTGCGATGGATTGGGCCGATCTGGCAAAGCTCGCCGCCGATCCTCTGGTGACAATCGGCAGCGCGACGGTGAACTATCCAATACTGTCGAACCTGAAAAACCCGGCCGCGTTGCGCGAAATGACGATGGGCAAGGCGGTCGCGGAGACCGCGTTCCATCGCGACATCAGGCATTTCGCCTTTCCGTTCGGCGATCGCGCAGCGTTTCGCCGTGCCCATGTCGTGATGGCGGAAGAGGCGGGTTTCACGAGCGCGGTCTCGACCATACCGGGAGTCGTGGAAGCGGAGGGCCGCACCAATCTCCACGCGCTTCCGCGCATCTCCTGGGACGGACGGCTGCACTCGCTGCGCGCGCTGCGCGTGCTGCTGTCGGGGATTACTTTCGCGCCGGTGCAGGCGACGCGGAACAAGCCGACAATCTAGAACGCGATCGGCATCGCGTCTCGACTTTTTTAGATCATGCTTTAGTGCGATAGCATGAGGTAGACAGCTATCACGCTTTGCGACCGATCCGGAGTACCGCGCCAGCCTGATCGTGACGAAATATGCTGACCGCTAAAGGCTGGTCGCGCAAATTCGATGATCCAATCGTGCTACCCGGCGGTCGCCAGCTAACCACCTTGAGGGATGCCGGCACCTACCATCGCGGCCCTTTTATTCCGCCGCGCGCCATAAATTCAGGAAGTGTTCTGGGATTCCCGATCCGTTCCTATGCAATGGTAGGTAGTGGTGCAATGGTGGGTACTGTCCGCATTTAACCCCAAGTGTCCTTAGTTGAATTTGGGAGTGTCCTGATTTGTTCTTCATGGCCTTCATTTAAGCTTCGCCCAATGATGAGGCTTGCGGCCTGAATTGAACTCGCGAACTTTGTTCCGGTTCAATGCTTTCATGACGCCGATGCGCGCCAGCATTGTCGGCCCGCCGCGCTCGGCGACCAAGAGCTGCGCTTCGGCCGCCGCCAGCCATTCCGGCGCTTCGTGCTCCGCCTTCGGAAGCTTCGTGATGTAGGTCAGCCCTTCAGCTTCTTCTCGCCCCGGGCCTCGGCTTCGAGTCCGCGCTCGACAGGCGTCCTGATCGCCTCCGACCGCGTCGGAAGGTTCGGCTGATGACGGCGCAAGCTCGTTATGGCGGCCGTCCGTGGGTAGGGCCACGCGGGCGCGATCTAATCGATCAGGAAAAAGAACCGGTCAATCGCCGCGATGCCGGGGTGCGTGACCCGATGCGCCACCGGCCGGGTACCGCCCCTTTTGCGGTGCAGCATGGGAAACGGGGCCAACCCAAAGTTCGGATCTGCTGACGCTTGCCCGTGTCGCGCTAGAGGGCGCGATCAGAAGCGAGATCGATCTCCTCGAATTGCTTCCAGGCGCTCCGCAGCAGAAGCGCGAAGCGGCGCGCAATGGCGCTGATCATGTCGCCGCCTGATCTCGACCAGCGCGCCGATCGGGCGAAACAAATCGCCCAGGAGCTTTTCGGCAAATCGCTCTGGCGCGATGGCGCCGAGATCCCCGCCGACATGGCCGGCGCCGCCTCGTCCAATTACGGCCGGGGCGGATTCTCGGCCGTGATAACCGGGCAGACCACGCACCTCGCGCCACGCCGCATCGTCGACATGGATCAAAGAACGATCGTCACGGACGAGCAAGCCCTCATGGCCTTCCATTCGTTCAAGGTCGATTTGCACGATAGGCACGCCAAGGTGACGGACACGCCGCATGCCGGCGCCATCGCGGCGGCCGGTCAAGCCGGCGGGAGGATGACACAATGACCTAAAACGGTGAAACAACACCGCGAAATGTTGCGCGACGGAAAGCGCCTTCGCGTTCGCATTGTTGGGCAGCTAGGCCCGGGCCTTGCGATGTTCTGGGAACTGCAACCGGCGCGCTCAAATCGTTGACGATGCGATCGAGCACTTTCCGGAGGAATAGCTCGCGCGGAAGCTTTAGGTCGTCCACTTGGACGTATCGAGCGAGCGATGAAGCGAGGCTCTGTTGCGTCAGATATTTGAGATCGTTCTTTAAGACCTTGTTTTTCATGACTGCCCCAGCCCCCGCCGAAACGACGCGCTATCTCACTCCTCTCGCCTTGGTTTAGTCAATGGCTCCAGCGCGAAAAGGTGATGGAGTGTTATTCCTGCACCGGTACTCAAACGCGACGCCTTCGGAATCATTCGCCCTGGCGCTTTCGACACGGCTTGCTCCGGTCTTCTTTGCGGAGGAATAGGTCCATGCGCCGATCAGCTATCGCCATGACCCGGCCGACAAGGCCGTTTACCGGATAACTCGCCCTGGGGGCAAATTCGGCGTTGGCCGTTTCCCAACTCGTCCAACAACTCGCCGATAGAGGCGAGGAGCGCTTCCCCGTCGTCCGATACGAGGAAAAGGGTGCCGCCAGATAGTGACGAGTTGCTCCAGCTAGCGGATGGGTTGGCTGGAGGACCGGCGGCATCTCAAGCCGATTTTCGTCGGGCTATATCAGCGGCGAGATGATTGCGGCCCCGCGACCTGCATCATAGAGACCGACAAGATGACGTGCCACGACAGGTACCGCGAGGTGTGGAGCGCGACCAAGCGCGGCTACGCCGCAGCGGCCTCGGCGCGGTTCGAACACGGGCAATCGGGATCGAGCTTGACATCGTCGGCGCGGTCATCTGCCTGCTTCAGGCGAGCCTGCAACCAGGCGGCCGACTAAGAGGTGCTTTGATGACAAATTCGCGATTGGGGAGGTCGTCAAACTCAAATCAGGCGGCCACGAAATGACGGTACAGGAGATTACGGAGGATGGCGCCAAGTGTATTTGGTCGGAGGGGAAGCGAGTCAGGTCTGAATCATTTCATCCAACTCTGCTCATCTTGCGAGACCCGCCGGTAACTCGAATCGAGCGTCTCCGCGCAATTTTGAAGCGCCATCTTGGACCCCAACCGGAACGAACCAGGGGTAACCATACCGCTTCTGTTGGCAGCGGGCGTTACCCTCACGCGGTGCTGGCAATCTCGCTGGCAATAAGCCGAACCGCAAACGCTCTTTCGTTGATTTTGCTGTTGAAAATTATCTCGTTCGCTCCGGCCGCTGCATCCAGCTCACGATCGGCATCGCCGGCAGCACCCAACCCATCCCGGCCACGACATAGAAGATCGCCTGCAACAGGCCGGAACTGGCGAGCCACGGCGTCTGCGCGACCGTCATTCCCATCAGCGACCATACTGTCGCCAGCAGCAGCAGCGCGATGGTTCCGAGCAATTTGCGGGTGCGTATGGTCATGACGGAAAAGTTAGGGTTTTGCGGGATGGCCAAGGCTTAATCGCTAAGGCTTGCGCGCGGGAAGGGGCGCACTATAAGGGGCTCGGAAATCCGTTCAAGCTCGGCCTCGATGTCCGCTCTGTCAGTCCAGCAAGCCTCGCAATACCGCGCCGTCCGCGTATGGCTGTTTTCGGTCGCAGCCCTGATCGCGCTGATGGTTTTGGTCGGCGGCGCCACGCGGCTGACCGAGGCCGGGCTCTCGATTGTCGAGTGGAAACCGATCAGCGGCGTGCTGCCGCCGCTCGGCGAGAAGGAATGGACGCAAGCCTTCGGAGCCTACAAGACCATCCCACAATACCAGTTGCTCAACGCCACCATGACGCTTGACGAATTCAAGACGATCTATTGGTGGGAGTGGTCTCACCGGTTGCTCGGTCGTGGGATCGGAATGGTCTATCTGCTGCCGTTCCTGTGGTTCATGTGGCGCGGCGCGCTGAGCGCTGACCTGAAGCGGCGCTTGTGGCTGATCTTCGGTCTCGGTGCGCTGCAGGGAGCGGTCGGCTGGTGGATGGTCGCCTCCGGTCTTTCCGGACGGGTCGAGGTTTCGCAATATCGTCTGGCGACGCATCTGGTGCTGGCACTTCTCAT
The DNA here is from genome assembly GCA_963822795.1 of uncultured Alphaproteobacteria bacterium. Taxonomy (GTDB): domain Bacteria; phylum Pseudomonadota; class Alphaproteobacteria; order Rhizobiales; family Xanthobacteraceae; genus Bradyrhizobium. The sequence goes on along the minus strand of CAWGJM010000046.1, from coordinate 108,046 downwards.
TTTCGCGTCGATCGTCTGGACCCTGACCCGGCTGGTCGAACGGCCATCGCTTGGGGTTTCGGCGCGGCTGAAGATCACGAGCGTGGTGCTGGTGGGATTGACCTTTGTGCAGCTTTATTTCGGCGCGCTGGTCGCGGGCCTGCGCGCGGGTCTCGTCTACAACACCTGGCCCGAGATCGACGGCGCGTTGATCCCGGCCGCGGCACGGCTGTGGTTTGAAGAGCCGTGGTGGCAGAACCTGTCCGACAACGCGCTGACGGTGCAGTTCGAGCATCGCATGACCGCCTATGCGCTCTTGCTGCTGGCGGCCTTGCATGCGCTCGACGCGATGCGCGCGCGGGCAGGCACGGCCGTCGTCAAGGGCGCGCTATGGCTGGTCGGGGCGATCGCGCTGCAGGCGACGCTCGGCATCTTGACCTTGCTGCATCAGGTTCCGATGGCGCTAGCGCTCATGCATCAGGCCGTCGCGATCGCGGTGCTGACGCTCGCGGTGGTTCAGGCCGAGCGGCTCGCCGCACGGCATGTGGAGGCGGAACCGCAGCCGCTCGCCGCGCCGGTTGGCCAGGCGGGCTAGCAGTACCCCAGCACGCCGCAGGCGTAGGGCAGGCGGAAGAAATAGCTGGGATACGGGCCGCCGCCGTAATACGCGCCCTGATAGTCGTAGTCGAAGGCCCGTCCGTAGTTGCCCGGCAGGGTCGAGGAACCCGGCAGAATCGGCGTGGTCGGCAGCATCGGCGAGATCAGTGAGTTGGGATCGCGGGCGGCGTAGACGACGAGCGGCGGCGGTGCGCTATAAACGATTGTTGTTCCGTGATTGTAGTGCGGCCGGGACAGCCCGGCCGGCAATTGGGCCGCGACGTGACGTTTCGCGGGCGCCGTCTGGTCGGCGGCGAAGGCCGTGCTGCCGGTGGTGATCGCAACCAGGATCAGCGTCGCATGGCGCAACATCGGCGTGCTCCGAATCATCAAGCCTGATCGATATCACGCCACGCCCGAACAATCGTTAACGAGAGGCCCTACGCGCTCAATGCCTGCTCCAGATCCGCGATCAGATCCTCCTTGTCCTCGATCCCGATCGACAGCCTCACCACGTCGGGACCCGCGCCCGACCTGACCTTGGCGGCATCGTCGAGCTGGCTGTGCGTGGTGGACGCTGGGTGAATCACCAGCGAGCGGGTGTCGCCGACATTGGCGAGATGCGAGAACAATTTCAGGTTCGACACCAGATTGACGCCGGCCTGGTAGCCACCCTTGAGGCTGAAGGTGAACACAGCGCCGGCGCCCTTGGGCGCATATTTGCGGGCGAGGTTGTTGTACTTGTCGCCGGGAAGTCCGGCATAGCTCACCGATTCCACCGCGGAATGGCCCGCGAGATACTCCGCGATGGCCTTGGCGTTCTCGCAATGCTTCTGCATCCGCAAGGGCAGCGTCTCGATGCCGGTGAGGATGAGGAACGCGTTGAACGGCGACAGCGCCGGGCCGAGATCGCGCAACCCGAGCACGCGGCAGGCGATCGCAAAGGCGAAGTTGCCAAAGGTCTCCTGGATCTTGATGCCGTGATATTCCGGCCGTGGCTCGCTCAGCATCGGATATTTGTTGTCCTTCGACCAGTCGAAGGTGCCGGCATCGACGATGATGCCGCCCAGCGAGTTGCCGTGGCCGCCGAGGAACTTTGTCAGCGAGTGCACGACGATGTCGGCGCCATGGTCGATCGGGCGGATCAGATAGGGCGTGGCCAGCGTGTTGTCGACGATCAACGGCACGCCGGCCTTGTGCGCCACTTCCGCGACCGCCTCGATATCGGTGACGGTGCCGCCGGGATTGGCGATCGATTCGACGAAGATCGCCTTGGTGCGCGGGCTTAACGCGCGCTGGAAGCTTTCGATGTCATCGGTGTCCGCCCACATCACGTTCCAGCCGAAACTCTTGAAGGCGTGGGTGAACTGGTTGATCGAGCCGCCATAGAGTTTTCGCGCGGCGATGAACTCGTCGCCCGGCATCAATAGTTGCTGGAGCACGACGACCTGCGCGGCGTGGCCGGAGGCGGTCGCAAGCGCCGCGGTGCCGCCCTCAAGGGCTGCGACGCGTTCCTCGAGCACAGCGGTTGTCGGATTGGTGATGCGGGTATAGATATTGCCGAACGCCTGCAGCCCAAACAGCGACGCGGCATGATCGGCATCGTTGAACACGAATGACGTCGTTTGATAGATCGGCGTCGCGCGCGCGCCGGTCGTGGGGTCCGGCTGTGCACCGGCGTGCACGGCAAGGGTGGAAAATCCCGGAACACGATCAGTCATACTGTTTCCTCTGGAACGGCGTCATCACGTCGAATGTGGCCTGACGACCACTTCGGCGATGAGCAATGCGAAAGCGATCTCAATATTCGAAGCGACGCGGCGTCGCCTCCTCCGAATGGCGGACAATCGCGTCCGGGCAATCCGCAGTCAAGGCGACTTGATGGCATGATCGCCAAATCGAAACGCGGCTGCTTCGCTATGCCGCGTTTTCAAAACAATCGTTTCGCATTTGCGTCATGATGGATCGCGGTTGTTTTTCGCGGCGCGGTCGGAGGCCGCGGTCAAGCCGCCGCCGACGCTGGTCCGGTTCAGCGAAAGCCGCATGCCTTGTGTCGGAATCGGGGCGCGCTTGGAACTGAGCGTGCGCGAATTGACGCCCATCCACGAAATCTCCGACGACAGCCTGCCATATTCGATCTTCGGGCAGCGGTTCATCACGACCTTCAGGCCCGCGTCTTCTGCCTTCGCGGCGGCCTGATCATCGCGTGCGCCGAGCTGCATCCAGATTGCCTTCGGCAAGGGGTTGAGTTTCAGCGCCTCATCGACCACCGGCATGATGTGGCTCGAATTACGGAAGATATCGATCATGTCGACGGGACGGCCGATGTCGGCGAGCGAGGCGACGAAGGGCCTGCCGAGCAGGCTCTTTCCGACATGCACCGGGTTGACCGGGATCATGTCGTAGCCGCGCTGCAGCAGATATTTGAACGCGAAATAGCTCGGACGCACGTTGACCGGCGAAGCACCGACCATCGCGATCGACTTCATGCCGTTGAGAATCTCGCGGATGTACTGGTCGGGATAGGCGTCGTGATTCATCTCAGTCCTTTCCTCATGGTGAGGAGCGCGTCTTCGCGCGTCTCGAACCATGAGGCCCGCCGCAGGCCTCATCCTTCGAGACGCGGCCAAGAGGGCCGCTCTTCAGGATGAGGGTCGAATTATTCATCCCGCCATTTCGGCTCGCGCTTTTCGATGAAGGCGCCGATGCCTTCCTCGGCGTCGTGCGCCATCATGTTTTCGGTCATGACCTCTGCCGCGTAGCGGTAGGCATCGGCAAGGCTCATTTCGGCCTGACGGTAAAATGCCGTCTTGCCGAGCTTGACGGTATAGGCGGATTTGAGTGCGACCTTCTGTGCGAGCGCGATTGCGGCGTACCGTTCGGTGCCGGCGGCGACGACGCGATTGACGAGACCGATACTCTGCGCGGTCATAGCCGAAATCGGCTCGCCCGTGAGCAGCATTTCCATCGCCTGCTTGCGCGGTACGTTGCGCGACAGCGCGACCATCGGCGTCGAGCAGAACAGCCCGATGTCGACGCCCGGCGTGGCAAAACCCGCGGCCTCCGAGGCGACCGCGAGGTCGCAGCTTGCGACCAATTGGCAGCCGGCGGCGGTCGCGATCCCCTGCACGGCGGCGACCACGGGCTTGGGCAAATGCACGATCGCCTGCATCATCGCGCTGCAGGCGTTCATAGTGGCGGCGAAATAGGCCCGGCCGCGATCCGGGCCGGTGCGATGCGCCGTCAGCTCCTTCAGGTCGTGGCCGGCGCAGAACGCGGGTCCATTGGCGGCGATGACCAGCGCGCGGATGCCCTTGTCCTCGCCGATCTCGTTCAACGCCGCATGCAGCGCGGCAATCGTCGCTTCCGAGAGGCTGTTGCGCGCGGCAGGCCGGTTGAGAGTCAGCACGGCGATGCTGCCGATGCTCTCACGGAGCAGGATCGGGGCCTCAGGTGTCGAAACGCGGGCAGTCCGGGCGGGCATCGGAACTTCCGTATGGGCGCTGGCGCCAACCTAATGTAACAGAGCCTCAGAAGCGAGAGCAGGGCACGGTATGGCAATGGCGAAAATGAGCGTGGCTGAACTGGAAAGGTTCCTCCACGACGAATTTCCCCAAGTGTTCAGGGGCGGCGATCTCACCATCGAAAGCGCGGACGGCCAAACCTGCCTGCTGCGCCAGCGCTACAGCGACAAGATGTTGCGCCCGGGCGGCACGGTCTCGGGGCCGACGCTGATGGCGCTGGCGGATTGTGCGATGTACGTCGTGCTGTTGTCGGCGATCGGCCCGGTCGCGCTTGCGGTCACCACCAACCTCAACATTAATTTCCTGCGCCGGGGTGCGCCGGGGCGGGATTTGCTGGCGGCCGCGCGGCTTCTGAAGCTCGGCAACCGGCTCGCGGTTGGCGAGATCAACCTGCTGTCGGACACGTCGCCCGAGCCGATCGCCCATGTGACCGCGACCTATTCCATTCCAAAGACATAGGGTTTTTGACGGTATTATGGAACCATATTTATAAGTAATTGTTTTTACTTGTCTAATTTTTATCGTGCGGCGTTGACGCGCGCCGCGGCTGCATCTAGAAACCCGCGCAGTTCGGCGCGCGATGCGCGGCCGTTTCCCTCTTCACGGATATTCCTCACATGAAAACCTATTCGGCAAAGCCTGCCGAGGTGACGAAGAAGTGGGTGCTGATCGACGCCAAGGGTCTGGTGGTCGGTCGCCTCGCTTCGCTCGTTGCCATGCGGCTGCGCGGCAAACACCTCCCGACCTACACGCCCCACGTCGATTGCGGCGACAACGTCATCATCATCAACGCCGCACACGCGGTGCTGACCGGGCGCAAGCGCGAGCAGAAGGTCTACTACAAGCACACCGGCTATGTCGGTCACGTCAAGGAGCGCACCGCGAAGTCGATCTTCGAGGGCCGTTATCCCGAGCGCGTGGTGGAAAAGGCCATCGAGCGCATGATTCCGCGCGGGCCGCTCGGCCGCGTGCAACTCGGCAATCTCCGTGTTTATCCGGGTGCCGAGCATCCGCACGAGGCCCAAACCCCCGAGAAGATCGATATCGCCAAGATGAACCGCAAGAACATGAGGGCCGCATAACATGGCCGAAAGCATGCAGTCGCTCGATCAGTTGTCGCAGCTCAAGCCGGCGACGCCGGAAGCGCCGAAATATGTCAAGAAGGTCGACAAATACGGCCGCGCCTATGCCACCGGCAAGCGCAAGGACGCGGTTGCGCGCGTCTGGATCAAGCCCGGTGCCGGCAAGATCATGGTCAACACCCGCGAGGTCGAAGTCTATTTCGCCCGCCCGGTGCTGCGCATGATGATCCAGCAGCCGTTGGTCGCGGCCGCTCGGAACGGCCAGTACGATGTGATCTGCACGGTCGCCGGCGGCGGCCTGTCCGGTCAGGCCGGTGCGGTGCGTCATGGCCTGTCCAAGGCGCTGACCAATTTCGAGCCGGAGCTGCGCGGCGTGTTGAAGAAGGGTGGTTTCCTCACCCGCGACTCCCGCACCGTCGAGCGCAAGAAGTACGGCCGGGCGAAAGCGCGCAAGTCGTTCCAGTTCTCGAAGCGCTAATCGCGTCGTTAAAATTTGCTGCGAAAGCGGCATCCATGAACGTAAACAAAGGGCGCCTTCGGGCGCCCTTTTTGTTTGGAATTTTTCCGAAGAGTTACAGTTCTTTTTCCTGAAAACTTGCGCCGTCGCACAAACGGATTTCGAACGCGGCACTTCCTAGAGTTTAGTTCGACAAAGGGCGCGCCCGTTTCGGCGGACACGCAGCATCAATATGCGAGGTATGAGCGATGTCGCTCGACAGCATGACGCTTTATTTCGTTGCCACCATGGTCGCGGCACTGCTCGGGGCCATGCTGCTGTTTTTCGGCCAGCAGGAGCGCAACCCGGCGCTGAAATGGTGGGGCACCGCCTATCTGCTCGGCGCGGCCTCGGTGGCGCTATGGACGCTTGCCAGCAATACGCTTGGCGAGATGCTGTCGCTGGCGCTCAACGCCGTCGGTTTCGTGGCTTGCGGCATGGTCTGGAATGCCTCGCGCGTGTTTCACGGCCGCAAGCCCAACCTGCCTGGACTGGTGCTGGGCGCGATCGCCTGGGTCGCCGCCGTCATGACGCTCGATCCACACGCGATCGCGACGCGCATGACGATCGGCGCCGGCATTGTTGCGATCTACGCCGCGCTGACCGCCACCGAACTATGGTCGGAGCGCCGCAAGTCTTTGAAACGCCGCTGGCCTGCGATCGCCGTGGCGGTGCTGCACGGCTTCGTCCTGATGCTGCCGATCGTGCTCGGCGACCTCCTGCATTCCAACGACGACAAGTTCTCTTCCAGCATCTGGGTTACCGCATTTTCGATCGAGCTCGTGCTTTATGCGGTCGGCACCGTGTTCGTTATTTTCATGCTGGTGTCGGAGCGTACCGTGAGCGCGCACAAGACGGCGGCCTCGATGGATCCGCTGACTGGCATGTTTAATCGCCGCGGCTTTGCTGAAGCCTGCGCACGGGTGATCGAGCGCGAGGCCCAGGCCGGGCGTCCGGTTACGGTGTTGATCTTCGACATCGACCATTTCAAGGGGATCAATGACCGCTTCGGCCATCCGGCCGGCGACGAGATCCTCAAACTGTTCGCCACCATTGTCATCAACAACCTGCGCATCACCGATCACTCGGGGCGCATCGGCGGCGAGGAGTTCGCTGCGCTGTTGCCATGCCCGCTGGAAGAGGGCGTGCTTGTCGCCGAGCGCGTGCGCGAGGTCTTTGCCGCGTCCGGAATCGCAAGCGAGGAGGGGCCGGTCGATACCACCGTCAGCATCGGGGTTGCTGGCGGCCCGGCTGGCACGGAGCTCGAGGTGCTGCTGGCGGCGGCCGATACCGCGCTCTATCAGGCCAAGCGCGGCGGCCGCAACCGCGTCGAGGCGGCGCAGGAATTGCCGCTGTCGCTGGAAAACTGGCGGCGCAGGACCGCAGGGCTCGCCGCGCCGGCGCGCCCTGGGCCGGTGGTCGCATGATGAGCAGGCAATCGTAACCTGCCGTTTACCATCCGGCCGTCATAGTCGTCGCATGAGACCGACCCGGAACCGCGAGGCCCAGGCCATCCTGATGTCGCTCGAAAGAGACGCGGCATCTGCGCGCGGCGGATTTGCCTGTCTATTCTCGACGTCGGACGAATACGAGAGCGCGCTGATCACCGAGCGCCGCGCGCAAGGCCGCTACGGCCGCCCGCACAATCCATGGCCGATGTTGATGTTCGTCGGCTGCGCGCTGATGGTGGTCGGCGCGGTGCTGCTCTTCAACTGAGTTTCTTTCCGCCTGAGCGGAGCACACCTCTCTCGCACTACGCCGCCGCAGCTTCCGGCGGCGGCTCATCCGACTTGAAATAGTCGATCATCACCTTGACGACCGCCATCAGCGGCAGCGCCAGCGCCAGTCCCCAGATTCCGAACACGACGCCGAGCAGGATCTGGAACGCAAACAGCGTAGCGGGCGGAATGTCGAGCGCCTGGCGCTGCAGCAGCGGCGTCAGGATGTAGCTTTCCAGTGCGTGCACGCCGAGGAACAGGATGAAGGCGCTGAGCGCCGCGATCCATCCGGAGGCCAGGCTCGCCAGCACGACAATCAGGCCGCCGATCAGCGCGCCGACGGTCGGGATGAAGGTGAGGATGCCAGCCTGAATCCCCAAGATGAACGAGCTCTGCACCCCGATGATCGCAAGCCCGATCCAGGTGACGAGGAATACCAAGAACATGGTGACGATCTGCGCGATCAGCCAGCGCTCCAGCGTCTCGCCGATACGGTCGACGATGACGGTGGCGCGGGCGCGATGCCTGGCCGGCGCCATGAACAAGAGGCCGCTGCGGTAGACGCCCGGCTGCGCGGCGAAGGCGAGCCCGAGAAACAACACGATGAAGAAGTTGCCGACCGCGCTGAGCGTGCCCAATAGCAACTTCAAGGTCTGGCTCACGATCGCGCCGCCGGAGGAGGCAAGCGCGCCGGCACTCGGCAGGTTATGCGTCACGGGGGCGCCCGGCGTCGCCGTACCCGATGAAGGCGCGTTTCCCTGGGAATTGGCGAGATCGAAATAGCTGGTGTCGATACCGTTGCGGTCGAGGAATGCTTTGACATTGACCAGCTGCGATTTGATCGTGTTGCTCAAGGCGGTGGCTTGCTGGGCCATGGTGGTGCCGCCGAGAAACACTACGCCCGAGAATAGCCCGGCGAGCACGAGGCAGACGATGGCGAGCCGCAGCGGATGCGGCAGCTGGATCAGCTGGCCGAGCCGGTTGGACATCGCGTTGAGCGTTGTGCCAAGCAGCACTCCGGCAAAGATCAGGAACAGGGTCGCGGCGTAATACCAGGTGAACACGACCAGCGCCGCGAACAGCACCACGCCGATGCCGCCGACCGAAATCGCCCATGCCAGATCGCTACGGGCTTGTTGGCGATGCCCAGCCGAAACGTCCACGTTGATTCCTTCTTGCACTGGTTTCGAACCCCACTCTTTCGTCAAATGCGCCCGGGATCAAGCTTGAGCGGGCGCGCCGGTTTGACGCTGTCGCCTTCCTCGTGCGAAGCGATGACGGCTATGGGATGGCGAGGGGCGTCGCGTATGAACCTTAAATGGCTTGGCCCGGTCGCATTATTGGTCGTGCTCTTCATCGGCGATCAGATTCGCATCAACCGGCCCGGGCACAAATACCGCCTGACGGTCGAGGTCGAGACGCCGGGTGGGGTCAAATCGGCCTCCGGCGTGATGTCCGTGCATCCCGACCGCGGCTATAGCCGTCGCGGGCACACCACGACCAAAGGCGACGCCGTAGTCGTCGATCTCGGTGGCGGCAAGAATCTGGTCGCCTTGCTGGCGCATCTCGACAAGACGATCGATCTTGACGGCATGAACTATGTGGCGCTGCGCGCTTATCGGGCCGCCGGCAGCAACCTGTCATTCAACGAGTTGAACCGGATGACCGGCGCCGTGCCCGTGACAGGCGCGCTGATTCCGCTTCTCGTGACGTTTTCCGATCCCGGCGATCCCGCGACCGCGAGGGCGGTGTCGCCGGACGAGCTGGAAGCGGCGCTCGGCAACGGGTTTCACCTGCATGGGGTGTCGGCCGAGGTCGTGCCGAATGGTTTGTGGCCGCTCGATTTCGGCAGCCCGCTCGGCGAGCCCGTGACCCGCGGAATCGAGGCGAAATTGCCGTGGTTGAAGCGCCCTGACGGATCGGCGGCAGTTGCGCTGCGGGCCGCGGGATTGCCTGGCGGCGAGGGGATCGACCCCAGAGAAGCGTTTACCCGGAAATAGCGAGTTGGGCTAATGTTCTTGCAGGGCTGTGACGTGCGGGATGAGGGCCTAACATGTTGATCCGGCGCAAGCCCGCAGGCATGATCCAAGTCCCGCAAAGGGGGCCAGTGAGGTTGGAACAGGTATGAGGAGGAAGCCGGTCGTCGGCGTGATCGGGAACGCCTATCGCATCGAGAACAGATTCGCCACGCAAATGGTGGGCGAGAAGAACCTGCGCGCGGTGGCCGAAGTGGCGGGCGCGCTGCCATTGATGTTCGCGGGCGCTCCCGAGATCACCGACATCGGCGCGCTTCTGGACGTCGTCGACGGCATCGTGCTGACCGGGGCGCGCGCCAATGTCCATCCCACCCGCTTCAATACCGAGCCGGACGTCAAGCACGAACCCTACGACATCCATCGCGACGAGGTCGCGCTTGCGCTGTCGGAAGCGTGTGTCGCCCGCGGCGTGCCGCTGTTCGGGATCTGCCGCGGCTTGCAGGAAATGAACGTCGCCTTCGGCGGCTCGCTGCATCCGGAGATTCGCGAGTTGCCCGGACGCATGAATCATCGGATGCCACGGTTAGAGAACGGCGAAATCCATCCCGATCCCAAGGTCATCTTTGCCGACCGGCACGAAGTTAGTCTGACGCCCGGCGGTGCCTTCGCCAAAATCCTCGGGCGCGACAAGATCCGCGTCAATTCGCTGCACGGGCAGGGCATTCTCAAGCCCGGCAAGCGCGTCGTGGTCGAGGGCGTGGCAGAGGACGGCACGATCGAGGCCATCCGCATCGCGGACGCTCCGGGATTTGCCCTCGGCGTGCAGTGGCATGCCGAGTACGATCCGCAGCGTAACCCGGTCAATCGCGCGCTATTCGAGGCGTTCGGGGAGGCGCTGACGGCGGGCAGCCGTGCGTAACGGCTCGTCCTGGAGCGCGATGATTTTGGGATGATTCGTCATCGCGCTCTAGCTCTTCGTTTGAGCATGATCTTATCGGAAAACCGGTGTCGACCCCGCTATCCAAGTGCGGGGCAGGCCTTTTCCGGATCATGCTCGATCCGTAATTCTACGGGGTCGAAAATTGCGGATCGCGGGGTGGGACTCGTCTAAGCATTCCGGTGTACCGGGAAGCGTCGAAGAAGCGCAGCCGTCGCAGACTTGAGGTGTGAAGCCGGCTGCGCGTCCATCCTCCCGGACGGCTCGGAGTCATGACCTTATCGGCCCGTTTCGCATTGGCCATGGTGTTCCTGGTCGTGGTGACGACCTTTGCGCTCAGCTTGATCACATACTACTTCGTGACCGAGGCGGTGATCCCGCGCGGGCTGGACCGCCTTGCTACCGAGGCCGGTATCGGCGCCAACACGATCGAAGACGCCGTCTATCCGACCGCGTTCATCGATGCCGAGGGCAAGCCATTCAGCAGCGACAGCCGTTACCTTCTGCATTTCAGCAAGGACCAGATACCGCCGGTACGCGCCTTCTGGTCGCTGACGATGTACAACGAAAAGCAGCTCCTCGCGGCCAATCCGATCGACCGCTTTGCGATTGGCGATCGCGACAAGCTCGCATTCAATCCCGATGGCTCACTCGATCTCTACATTCAGCGCGAGTCACCAGGCAAAGACAAAGAGTTGAATTGGCTGCCGGCTCCCGCGAGTGGCTCTTTCACGATGAACATGCGGCTCTATTGGCCCAAGGCTGAGGTGCTCGACGGCACTTGGTCGCCCCCGGGGGTCACGCAGGTGAAATGAGGTTCTGGGGCGAAACCAACTACGTGGCCGCCCGGTGACCACCACTGTCAGTTCGCACGCCGGTGGATCGCCCGTCGCTGAGGTCCGTTCAGGGTCAAAGGCGTCGATTTGACGATGTCCGAGCAGAGTCCGCTTTCCCCCCGTTAGCGACCTTTGAGCGGACATCGCGGGATGTCTCAAACGTGCCAGAAGGCGACATGCTCACGACGAAGGTTGCGCTCCTGGGAATTTCCAATTGCCGTTCAGGATTTCTTGGCGCGGGCGATAGATGCACTCCCTGAGGACTTGGCCGACAAAGCTCACAAGCAGACGATCTGCTCAACAAGCATTCGCGTTGTTGATGCAGGATCGAGCCGTGGCCTCACACGTACACCTTGGCGATCTCGTCGTAGGCCCATTTGACGGCGGCCTCGGCAGGCATGCCCTGGATCGCCTTGGCGTACAAGTCGGTGATGATGTATTTCGTCACTACCTCGGCGGCCTTGCGGTTGGGCGGCCCCGCGTACCCGGCTAGCCTCCCCAACGGCGGGATGTCGCGGAACGGCAGGAGCACCGGATCGGCGTCCCACACCTTGTCCTTCTCCCACATCCTGGTGGCGCCGTCCGAGTAACCCTGCTGCGAGGCAAACCATTCGGCGAATACCGATTTGGAGTGGATCCAGCGCAGGAAGTCGCCAGCGGCTTTCTCGTTCTTCGAATAGCCCATGATCATGTCGGTGAACGGATTCGGCAGGTTGAACTGCCCGCCCGGACCCTTGGGGATGCGGGCGTGCAGGATGTCCTTCCACATCGGCTCGCCTTTTTCGGTGAGATACGTGTCGGGCTTGCGCTTGGCCTCGATGTAGATCGAAGCACCGTTGTTCGTGGCGCAGATGCCGCCCGAGAGGAAAGCGCGGTTGTTATTGGTGTCGTCCCAGGCAAGCCCGCCCTCGTCGCAGGCGTCATGCCAGAGGCCGACCGCGAACTTGACCAACTCGATTGTCTCCTTGCTGTTGAGCGCCACGGTCTTGCCGTCGGCCTCGACCTCCTTGCCGCCCCACGACCACAAGTATGGGTACCACCAGTTTGGCGCATCGCCGAACGTGTGGCCGGCGGTCTGGCCAAGCGGCCTGCCCTTGGCCTTGAGCTTCTTGCAGGCGTCGAGCAGGCCGTCCCAGGTGTCCGGGAAGGTCTTCAACCCGATCTCTTCGAACCACGACTTGCGATAAGCGATCAGCCCGCCGCCGACAGTGAATGGCACGCCGATCCAGCGGCCGCCGACGGTAGCGACCAGCTTGGAGACCTCGTAGTAGCCGCCCTGACCCTTGCTAATGTCCTCGGCCACGTCGCTCGCATCGGCGAGGCTCTCCGCATAGAGTTGCGGCCAGTTGCCGATCGCCATAATGATGTCCGGCCCTGTGCCCGACTGGATCGCCGAGGTGATCCGCGCCTGCAGGTCATTGGCGTTGATGGTTTCCACTTTTAGCGTGATGCCTGTCGCCTTGTAGCATTCCTGCGTGATCTGGCCTTTGAGCAGGACGTCGGATGCAGGCACGAAATCTGCCCAGCGCAGCCAATGAATGTTCGTCCCCTGCGCGTAGGCCGGTGCGCGTCCGGTGGCTAGGATGGCAGCGAGGCCGCCGGTTTGTGCCGCGACAACACCGGCTCCGGACAATTTGAGAACTCTACGTCGGGTGATGCGTGCCATGTTTCCTCCTCCCGTTATTGTTATGCGCTGAAATTCGCGTTTGCTCAGCCGCACACGTGTGCGCGCCCAGGGGTCGTGTACCGACCAGGGCATCGGGGCGGGGCGTGCAGCCGAGTGCTCCCAGGCTGCCCTGCTGGATCTCGAGCGAGCAGGATATCGCATCCACGACGCTCGGAAACTCAATGAGGATGCCATCACCCGTCGTTTTCACGACGCGACCGCGATATTCCTTGTTCTTGGGGTCGATCAGCTCTCGGCGATATTCCTTGAGGCGCACGAGCGTGCCGGCCTCGTCCGCACCCATCAGCCTGCCATACCCGGCAATATCGGCGGCGAGTATAGCGGCGAGCTTGCGCTTGACCTGATCCGAAGCCATCCGGGTTCCCCTCCCGCGGGATACCCTCTGCGGATCACCGCAGGTAGCGGAGATAGTATCACGTCCACCGTACCTTTGGCTGGAAAGTTCAGCGGCGGTTGCCTTGCTCCGGCGGGCGGCCCCCAATCGAACGCTGAAAATTCAAAAGAAGACAGAAGGACACTTCACTTCGGAAATTTACCGAGTGTCGGAGATGGGTCCAATCGCGTAGTTCTCGCGGCTCGCCTGTCACTTCCGATGCTCGCCAATGAACCGACTTTCTCGGGAGCCGTCGGCATGTCTCAAAGGTGCCAAAGCACGAAGTCGCTGCGCTCCAGCCCGCTGCGCGGGAGCAAGAGCCGAGATACCGGTAGCCAGGTGAGAGGATAGTGATAGCGATGGAGAGCTCCCGTCCTGAGAATCGAGGTGTTGTCAACCTCACTCAGGAAGGAGCTCCCCATGAGCGAGACTAACACTGTCAGTCCGCTGCGTCAGCATATGATCGAAGATATGGCTGCGCGCAAGCTCAACCCACACACTCAGCGCAGCCACATCCACAGTTGCAAGCGGTTCGCCGCTTGGCTCAAACGCTCGCCTGATACGGCAATGCCCGACGAGGTACGTCCTCCCGCGACTTCGTGCATTGGCGCTTTTCGGACGCCGGCCGCTGCAGCGCGTGGATAGCCTCCTCATGCCGGCGTCCGAAAACCTGCACAGAAGCGGAAGTCGCACTCATTCGGGCAGCCCGGCTCGCCCCAATCCTTCTTCGTATCGCGAGAGATCTTCAGTATGCCGATAAGGGCCCAGCACGTCTTCGAGATTGGACACCCGTAGCGCGGGATTCAGTTGCCGCAGCCGAGCCACCGCCTTATGTGCTTGCTCCGGGCGTCCGGCCATTGCATTGCTTGCGGCGTCGATGCGTAGTCCAGATTGATTGTTTGGATTGTCCTGCAATGCCATTGCCGCCCACGATGCCGCTTCGTCATAGCGGCCCAGGAAGAAATGTGCGTGCGCGGTCCCGCTTCGCATTCCTGTTACCAGCGGACCAAGTGGGCTCAAGCGCATGGCACGCGCGAAGCGCTCGATCGCAAATTCTTGCTCGCCGAGCCAGTTCTTTGCCCAGCCGCCGCAAAAAAATGCCTCGGCTAAATTGGAATTGAGCACGAGCGCGCGATCGATTAAGGCGGCGCCTACCCCGAGATCGCGAACAACATACGCTAGCGCCCAGCCGCTGTCGGCGAGTGCGATCGCGTCATCCCTACCCAACTCAACCGCCTGCTGAGCGAGCCTCGTCACTCCGGCAATCTCGTTCGCTGTGTTTGAGATCCAGCCATTGGCCTTGGCAACGGCGTAGCAAAAGGCAGCACGACCGTAGGCGGACGCAAAATCTGGGTCGAGCTCTATCGCGCTGTTGAGCAGGCGCAATGCCTCGTCGTTCGCTTGCCGGCCAGCATGATAAAGACTGGCCAAACCGCGTAAATAGAGGGCATAGGCGTCGAGATTTTCGGTCGGCTTGCGTTTGGCGCGCTCGATCTCGGCTTTTTCCACCGCTGGCGTTATCGCCCCGACAACGTGCTCAGTTACCTGGTCCTGCAGATCGAAGATGTCGCCGAGTCCACCATCAAACCGGTCTGCCCAAAGATGCACCCTAGTGGCGGTATCGACAAGTTGTCCCGTGATGCGCACTCGGTTTGCCGCTTTGCGAACGCTTCCTTCCAACACGTAGCGCACCCCAAGCTCACGGCCCACCTGCTTTACGTCTACGGCGTGCCCCTTGTATGCGAAGCTCGAGTTGCGGGCGATGACGAACATCGCCTTGAAACGAGACAGCGCCGTTATGATGTCGTCGACAATTCCGTCAGCAAAGTAGTCCTGATCCGGATCACCGCTCATGTTCTGGAACGGAAGCACGGCGATGGAGGGTTTGTCGGGCAATGGGAGAGGTTGAGCGGCCTCGATTGATGGCTTCGGTGACGGTAACGCAGACAATTTCGCGTTGATCCTCAATCGCCACGCGCGCATCGGCTCAGTAATATTCTTCAGGTTCTGCAGACCCATATCTTCAAAGGCGGCATCGACCTTCCCTCGGATCGTTGCGCGTCGTCAGAGATGCAGACGCCGCCTGGTTCTGCGATCCCTTCGAGACGCACCGCAATATTGACCCCGTCACCAAAGCTATCGCTCTCTTCGATGATTATATCACCGACATGAATGCCGATGCGAAATTCGATCCGCTTGTCCTGCAGCACATCGGTATTTTGTTCTGCCACGCCGCGTTGGACGTCGTCGGCACATCGCACGGCGTCGACCACGCTGGCGAACTCAACGAGAGCGCCGTCCCCGGTGTTCTTGACGATACGTCCGTGATGCTGAGCGATTTTGGGATCGAAAAGCGTCTTTCTGAGAGCTTTCAGTTGCGCCAGCGTGCCTTCTTCGTCGATCCCTATCAGCCGGCAGGAGCCCGCGACATCCGCCGCCAGAATAGCCGCCAACAGCTCCGCTTCGCGGTCGGTCAGCCATTGGCGTGACGCCGCAGCCTGACACTTAGGGCAATGCCTATTGCGGCAGGAGTTGAACGCGATCTCCGTATAGCCGCACGCCGCGTTCTCGCAGCGTGCGACATGCCCGCCGAGCGCCGCCGTGCGACAGCGCTCGATCGCACTCATCACCTTCAATTGCTCGTGGCTCAGATGCCCGCGGTTGGCCTCGCGCCAAGCAGGACCGTGATCGCGGAGAATGTCCGCGACCTCCAGAGCTGGTCGAGCCATGGCCGGCGGCGCTACGGCGCCGGCGGCTCCTTATTGTCCCGCCTCGCACGCCTGCGGCGCGGCTCGCTCAGGCCCTCCAGGGGACTCTTGATCTTGGCAATCATTCCGGTCGCCACGCGGGCGTAGCGGGCCGTCGTCTCCAACCTCTTGTGTCCGAGCAATGCCTGAATCACTCGAATATCCGTGCCGCGCTCGAGCAGATGAGTTGCAAAGCTATGACGCAGCGCATGGAGAGAGAGCGTCTTGCGCAGCCCCGCGGCTTTGGCGGCTTCCTTGAACAACCGTCCGAACTGGCGCGTAGTCAGCGGTCGATGATCACTGCGACCTGGAAACAGCCAGCGGTGTTCCGGCGCGACGCCGCCGTCATCATACGTGGTCGGCCGCGCCTTCCACCATTGCCGCAACAGCTCGAGGACCTCCGCCGGTAGCATCACGTGCCGGTCCTTGCGGCCCTTCGACTGCACGATGCGGATGATCATCTGCTCACTGTCGATGTCGCCCGCTCGCAGCCGCACCACCTCGCTGGCCCGCAGCCCGCAACCATAGGCCAGCGTTAGCTTCGCTCGCGCCTTCAGGCTCGTCGCCATAGTCAGAACACGCTTGACCTCCCCGGGGCTCAGCACCGGCGGCAGCCTCTCGGGCTCCTTGAGGTGCCAGACCTCGGCCGCCAAATCATGGCGACGTAGCGTGACGCGGAACAAGAACCGCACCCCGGTCATGATCCGATTGCGGTTGCAGATGCTCGCGCCGCTTTCGATGAGGTGCAGTTGGAATTGCCGAACCTCGTCGGGCGTTGCCGTACCGGGCGAGCGTTTGAGCCAAGCGGCGAACCGCTTGCAACTGTGGATATAGCTGCGTTGCGTGTGTGGGTTGAGCTTGCGCGCAGCCATGTCTTCGATCATATGCTGACGCAGCGGACTGACAGTGTTAGTCTGGCTCATGGGGAGCTCCTTCCTGAGTGAGGTTGACGACACCTCGATTCTCAGGACGGGAGCTCTCCACCGCTATCACTATCCTCTCACCTGGCTACCGGTATCTCGGCTCTTGCTCCCGCGCAGCGGGCTGGAGCGCAGCGACTTCGTGCACGGGTCATTAGCGTCGGATTTGACATGTCAGCGACATGTCCGGTTAGATCGCGATCTCGGACATTCCGGCGGCACGGGCGAGGAGTTTCGGGCCAGGTATCCAGCGATCGGTCGACAAAGGCTGGTTGGCGCGGCATGAATCCGGGACCTATGTGAAGTTCACCCCGGCCGGCGCTGAATTGTTCGCCTGAGGCACCCCGGATCAAGCGTCTGGAGTAGCGTTATGCGTGACACAGATTGGACGCCCTCGATTGTGCCCGGCGACGAGGATCGAGACACCTGCCTGGTAGTGAACGATTTCGGCCGGCGCGGTCGCGCCTGGTGCGAGACCGATGTCGAGGCTGCGGACCTCGAGACCGTCATCCAAGACCTACTCGATGGGCAGTATTGGCACCCCGTGCGCGTCGTCAGCTTCAACACCGTGGAAGGCTGGTCGCGGGATATCTCTGCCGATGTCGCAGACGAACTGCGCCGGCGCTGCGAGCTTGAGGCACGCCAGATCCCGCCGAGCCTCGAGGGCTTTTTCGCGCGGCACGAAACCCTTCCGCGCCAGCTCACGCTTCGCCTGGTCTAGGGCATATTTTGCAATCGCGCCGCGCTCCTGGCTTCGAAGGCCGCACATGAAATTCGTTGCACTGCGCTCCTTCGCCGATCCGGAAGTTGCCGCCCGAAAGCTGATGGAGATCGCGAACGGGACCGAGCCTGCCCAGGACGGCCGGATCTACATCGAGCTGGTTAACGCTGCCTTCCTAAAGGCCGGCGGCACGGCAGAGCAGTTCCGCGCCGGGATCCACAGGACGGTCGACAAAGGTTGGATGGTGCGGCACGAATCTGGGACCTATGTGAAATTCACCCCTAGCGGCGCCGAGATGTTTGCCTGATGCGGGTTAGAACGCAGGGACTTGCAATGAGATCAGAAGTTCATGCGATGGCAGCAACCATTTTCATCTGCGCTGCTGTTTCCATGTCGCGAGCGTCTGCCTACCCGTCCGGCGTGACTGTGGCCCCTCCAGCAACCGATGTCCGCGCAAGCCGACATTATCCTCACCGCCGAGGGTACGAGAGCTATCGCGCTCCGCCACGCCGTCGCTGCCAATATCACTATCTTCCCCGCTATGAATGGAATCCCGGCTGTGGGTACTGGTGGGACTATCACTGAAATGAACGGCATCGTGCGGCGCCCGATGCCCGCACTACCGGCGCACGCGTGCCCTGAATCGCGACGGGAAACGGATCACAACTCACCTTAAGCGGACGCGCCACCACGTAGCAGGTGCCGATAACCGTGCTCCGTCATCCATTTGGCGCGCGACAAATGGCTGTCGAACGCCCTCCGGGTGCGATCGGGTTCACGCTCCTGGATCAAGATGCAGCACTATTCGAGCAACCTCACGCCAGTCCGCACCCTCCGCGTTCGCGTCGAGCATGCGCAGATACGTGATAACGTGTTCCTCGTCGTAAACGGTCAACAACGCTCCGGAGGGCGCGGTGTCGGCGACATCTGGATCAAGCGGCAGCTTCGGCATGGGCGGTCTCGCGAAGGTCCAGTTTCAGTGGCCCGACGCGTGACTGGTACAAACACCCGCCGGGCCTGACCATTCCCTCTGGCCCTCGAAGGTATGGCTGAAATAGGACGTAGCGACCGATTCGTGGCAAAAGTGATGAAGGATCAGACCGCGCGTCTAGGCCGCTTCGGGCCGTGAACCTTTTGGCGCTCACCTAGGACGGGCGCCCATGCGTCCGGCTTCTCGCCGCTGTCATGTGCCGGCCGGTCGGCGCCAGCGCACGGGCGAGTCCGGCGCCGCGGCAGGCAAAGCTTTGCGCTGAATCAAAGCCGTCTGTTTGGGAGTCCGCTACGGTGTTGCTCACAACGAGCCCTGGGACGACTGAAAACCCGCAGGCGGGTTATGAGTATCATTCCTCTGGACCTTCAAAGAAGGTTCGAACAGCGGTGGGCCGCCAGATTCGAGAGGCCAGTTTCACCAGCGGCGCCTCAAAGCCAGCCTCAACAACAACAGCAGCTTTCCGCACCCGCCAAAAAAAGAAAAACCCGCCAAGTTAAAGCGGCGGGCGTGAGATCTGCCCCAGCGGGGTGAGCGCGGGACCGAAGCCCGCGCCGTTTTGGAAAGAATGAGCGCGATTGTGAACCCGTTCACATATGCTCGGTAATGGCGCCTGCTAACCCCACTTCACTGGGGATTTCAGGGGCCCAGTAAAAGGCGCCGCCGCGACACCGAATTTCGAGCCCGACGGCGTAATTTTTCTGAGGCCTAGTTTGCCTTCCCCGGTCGGCCATTTTTCATCATTACTAGAGGGGAGATTGCGAAAATGATTACGCTCAAAATTGCTGCCCTTGTTCTCGGTGCCGGTATGCTCTTCGAGCTGTTTTCGGGAGATTTTGGACGCGATTTCGCTCTCGCCGTCCTCGCTTGCTTTTCGTAGCGCGTCGGCCTCCTCGCAGCGTACACGCGATGTGACTGGCATACTTTGTTCTGATGCCGAACTTATGCACCGGTTGCCCACAGGGGGCGGCCGCAACAGACTGGCGACGAAGCACGAACGGGCCGCCCGGCACGAAGCGAGGCGGCCCATAATTCGGTTCATGGTCCGGTGCCCGACAACAATCAAGCGCGGGACCGCCCACCATTCGACGCCCGGCGGCCTTCTCTCCATCTCAATGTCGCGCTGTATTGTTGGCCGCAAACGCAGCTCTCTGGCAACGAACGATGCGCAGCCTTCGCCTCGACACCAAGAAAGTTGAACTTGTCAGGCTTGTGTTCTCCATCGGCGTGACAGTTTTCGTTAGCGTGGGCACGTTCTTGGCGATCCGATACCTGATTGGCTCGTCGGGATAGGTTAAACCCAGGCGAGCCGCAGGCATAGAAAAAGCGCGGGACCGAAGCCCCGCGCCCTATCTCAACAATAATATCTGCTCACTCCAGTGGCTGGACCGGCGGCGCGGTGGAAGCCGTGTTGGTGGCAGACGGCAGCGCCGGGGCGGCCGCTTGAGGAGCTGCTTGATCTTTGGGCGCAGACTGAGCGGGCACGGGTTGACTGTCGCCTGAAGGGACACGAGCGTCCGGGCTTGCGGCTCTCCGCGCATGGCGCGGCGCGCTCGAGCGGTTCAGGCCCCACGAATGCGAAATCGACGGGCCGGCCGTATAACCGATGACAGCTCCGGCGACGGCACCGATCGGCCCGAGCACCACGGCACCCGATACGGCCCCCAACGCAGCGTCGCCTGCACGTTCCGCGGCCATCGCCGTCGAAGACATCAGGGCTAGAGAGAGCGCCACACTCGCGATTGTCTTTTTCATTCAAGTTTTCCCGCTTTGCCGCACAAAACAAATCAATTCAGGCGGCCAACTCCGCTGATCGAGTATACCCGGCTAGAGGCCAAAAATGATGTCACCAGGCCGGATTTTTGAAAACAGAGGCGCGGCTGCAACACTATTGGAACTATCCGAGCAGAGGCGCAATCGCGCGAAAAACCCGCCGACGTGTAGGAGCGCCGGCGGGCCTTGATTTGATTCTACCTTCGCAACCTTGTGGCGTGTTCCGCAAGCCTTTGCCGGTTGCGCTTCCGGTACGATCGGCGCCGGCGCTTCATGTCCGACACCTCTCGGCCGGCTTGATCTCAAAGCCGGCGTCGATCAGTCGCTGGATGACGATTTCAGCCGCTCGTTCGGGGTCAAGAACCTCGGCCAGGAAGTCGGCACTGCCGAAAAGGTCGGCCACCACGTGTTGCGGGGTGAGCTCGCTCATGCCGCGCCCCCATCGTCTTTGCCTTTGCCGATCGGTTTGATTGACGCACCGGATGTGCGGCGAGAAATGCCAGATCCTCGGCGATCGCGCGCTCGATCCGCTCGTCCGACACGCCGACATCGAAACCGCATGGTCGAAATCTATTCGTACTCGCCAATACCGTGTTGCGGCCTCGGCCATCCGCCAAATCTGCTTGCGCTTCTTACGAAGCCGCCCGTTCTTGGCGGTTTCAGTTAAGGGCGGATCGTCGCTATTGCGCGGCTGCCCGGGGCGCCCAAAAAGCGGGTTATCCGACAACCCGGTTTCCGTTTCGGCCGGCGCGTAGGCCGTGCCGGCGACAATCCGCAATCCCGGGGTTTTGCTTGTGGTCCTCATGATGCATCTCCCGGCGCTCTGACGAAGGCGACGACCGGGGCGGGCTTTTGCGCCTCGCCCGGCTGCATCATGAAGTCAGTCACGAGCTGCGTTGCCAGCCTGAGAATGATCAGGACTGTCCTCTGGCGAATCGGGAAGCGAACACGCGACTTGGAGCGCGTGCCGACGGTGCCAAGCTTCTTCCTTGGTCGCGCCCGCTCTCGGCGGGAACATTGGTCTTTCGATAGTCATGATTGCGCCCCTCCCATCGCGATGGCCTCGATCGCAGCGCGGGCCGCGCGGCGGGCCACTTCGAAATCATCGATGAGCGGTGCGGTCGCAGCGATGATCGCATTGGCGACACCGACGACGCATTCCGGCGCTGTCAGGATCGCCGGCAGTCTGTCTGCAACGTGCGCGCAGAATGCGCCGAACGCCGCACTCCAGCGCCCGGCAAAGGGGACCTCGATCGGCAGCCCTGGGCTACCTGCCTCCTGCAGCAGCTCGGCAACGTAGCGCAGGAGGGCGGTCAAGCCGGCCAAGGTCGAGGCCTCGGCCCGCATCATCGATTGTGCAATTAGCGGAAGTGTCCGGGATCAACTGTCTGGCGAGAGACGATCAGCAGGCCCGGCCGATCGACAAATTCAATTTCTGAGACATCGCGATATAATTGAAGAGCTCTCGTCTGCACAGTTCGATACCCGAGCGAGAGCGCGACCTGTATTGATAGAGATTTTCGCCAAGCATATTCGCAGTGGGCAAGATAGATCGGTACGTCATAAGAAGACGTCCTCGCAACCGCCTTTGGGATAGGTACGCCCGCCCTCTCAAAGTATCGCGTAATCAATGGACCAAGTTGCTGATCGCAAGCCCATCATCCCGCATCCGCGGCGTCGGCGGGGTTGTCGTTGTTTTGACAGGTTGTTACTGCAATACTGTGCGCCTGCGGGTTCCCTTATGCGAGCGAGGCGGGTATGGGTGCACAGATCGGAGCACTAATCCTTTCGACAAGCCTTGTCCAACTCGCAAACGGGTTCTTTGGCACGTTCATTTCTCTGCGAGTCACCAACGAGGACTTTTCAGCAGTTCTGGCCGCTTTCGTGCTCAGTGGCTACTTTGCTGGCTTCACGTTGGGAGCCGTTTTCTGCACAAGGATCATCGAGCGTATCGGGCATATACGCGCCTATGCCGCTTTCGGCGGGATTGTCGTTGCCGCAACAGCCGTCATGCCCGTTCTTGTCAGCCCGCTGCCTTGGCTTGCTCTACGGGCGATTATTGGGTTTGGCTGCGCCGGGCTCTTTGTTACCACCGAGGGCTGGCTGAACGCGAAAGCCCAGCCAGCCGAGCGTGGCCGCGTCTTCGCGATCTATATGGTCGGAACCTTCGTCGCCCTTGGTCTCGGCCAACTCTTGATCGGCCAGATCGACATAAACGGGCCGACATCTTTCAATATCATCATCGCCTTGTTTGCGATGGCCCTGGCCATCGTAAGTACGACCCGTGCTGAGCCCCCGCTGGTTATCATTACAGACGCTCTTCCCTACGGCGAATTGCTACGCGCAGTTCCTGTTGCTGTAGCCGGGGCGGCACTTAGCGGATTGATTAGTAGCGTCTTCTACGCGCTCGTTCCTATGTGGATGCAGGGAAAGGATATCGACAGCGAGACCATTGGGTTGGTGATGCTCGCGGCCGTGCTTGGCGGTCTCGCGTTTCAGATCCCAGTGGGCCACCTTTCGGATCGCCTCGATCGACGTATGGTACTAGCTGGACTGTGCGTAGGGCTCGCGAGCGCGGCGCTCGCATTGGTGCATCTTCCACGCACGCTTCCCGTGATTTTGCCGATAGTGGCTTTGTTCGGAGGCTTTATATCCACGCTTTACCCGATTTGCGTCGCTCATGCTCATGATGTCATGCCAGCGGATCGGGTCGTGCCCGTGAGCGGGCAACTGATCCTGCTGAGTGGTATCGGCTCGGTTTTGGGCCCGCTCGTCGGTATGAGCCTGAAGGAATCTTTTGGTATTGATGGCATTTTCTACCTCATTGTCGGCGCAGCGACCGTCTTGGCCGTGATCGCTGCGGGCCGAAGCCTGACCTCGGCTTTGCCTTCGCATCTGATACGACCTTTCGAGATGTTGGCACCGCAAGTGCCAGTCGTCGCGCACGAGCCGCCCACCGCACGCGAGCGACAGTCGCCGAAGCGGCATGGGTTACCCTGACCAGATGACCGTCGCTTCGCCTTCTTGCAGCTTGGCCTACAGTCGCTTGCTAAGCAGCCACTTTTGGCAAAGGTCTATGGACTGCCGCTCGTGATGAGCTACGGAATTATGTACGAGGCATCCATAGATCGAGCTTCGGGTCAATTCAAAGCACCCATCAATCAAATTAAGAATGAAGCACGTGTGTTCACTTACAAGGACACATCGGCCCCGTTGCCTAACAGCGACACACCATACTCCATTCTCTTCGCGGACGTGCGAGCAGAGCCGATCATAATATCGGTCCCCGATGTCGAAACGGGACGTTACTACTCGGTCATGCTCTCGGATTTCAATACCTACAACTATGGCTACATTGGCACCCGTGCGACAGGCAATATGGCAGGTGACTACATGGTTGTGGGACCGGAGTGGAAGGGCGAGACGTCGCACCTCGCGCGAAACGCTCAACTATGGCCCCGGCGAGCAACCGATCGGTCTCGCCGTCCTCTTGAACGTGATATACGAGACCTCGAACGTCCAGATGAAATCGTTCTCATCGGTGGACATCTCGATTCCTGGGATCTCGGCACCGGCGCCACTGATGACGGCGCCGGCATTGCCATCGTCTTCGGCGCCGCCCGGCTGATCGCCGGCCTGCCGCAGCGTCCCAGCCGCACGATCCGTGTCGTCCTGTTCGGCGCCGAGGAGATGAATTTCAGCGGCGCCGCCTATGCCCAAGCCCACGAAGGAGAGACCGGTAAGATCGTGGTGGCCGGCGAGGCAGATTTCGGGGCGCGGAATGTCTATTCCGTGCAGCTTCCAGGCGGCGTTGGCAGTGATTTCGGCCACACGATAGAGCGGATCATTGCGCCGCTCGGCGCTAACGTCGATCGCCGGCCAGCCCTCGGCGGCGGGGACGACATCCGTGAACTACAGAAAGCCGGCGTGCCGGCGGTATCGCTGCGCCAAGACGGGCTCGATTACTTTGACACCCATCACACCGCCGATGACACGCTCGACAAGATCGATCCGAAGCAGCTCGACCAGGCGGTCGCAGTGTGGTCGGCCTTCAGTACTTTTTAGCAACATTCATGTCAAAACGCCAAAGTGGTGGAAGCATTCTGCCATGTGGCTTGCCGCCTCTCGAACCAATGCCGCCCATCAATTCACCAACCGACCATTGATGAATTCCGTATGCCCGCCGAGACGTCCATTGCACTCTCCCGGGCTCACCTGCATGCGCGCATGCACGTCGCCTCGTGCTGGCGTCCCGCCCATAATCGAGACAGCCGCCAACATTAAATCCCCATAGCACTCGCTGCCAGCCAGTGCCCAACTTCCCGCGACTTCGTGCCTTGGCGCTTTTTGGACGCCGGCCGCAAGAGCGCGTGGATAGTGTCGTCATCCCGGCGTCCAAAAACCAGCACAACAACGGACATCCAGGCGGGCTTCGGGCTGGCCGATTTTGCAATAGTCAGCGGTCGCGGAGGGGCCTAACTTCGCGAAGCCAGATCGATCTGGGAGCAGCGCACGCGCGCTTGGGCACATCAGGTCAGCTCGTCGAGCAACGCCTTCGTGGCTCTTAGATCGGTGGTTTCGAAGCCCTCAGTGAACCAGCCGAAGGCGGGCGCGAGTAGCGCGCAGGCATCACGGTGCCGCCCCTGATCATGCCAGAGGCGCGCCAAGTCGCGGGTGGCGCGGAGTTCGAGCGACCTGGCGCCTTGTGTGCGGGTTATCGCGATGGCCCGCGCAAAGCAGGCTTCGATCTCGGTGGCCGACGCGCCTTGCACCTGCTTGAGCTCCCCCTCGATGCGGTCGAGCTCACCCTCCCACATGTGTTCGTCATTGGCCGCGACGAGGGCCTTCGCCTCGGCGATGATGCGCAGCCCCGGTTCGACTTGCCCAACTCGCGCATAGGCCGAAGCGAGCATGCAGAGATACCGGGCTTGATACCAACCAACGCCGAGCGCTGCGCGATCAGCGGCATTCTGGCGCATGAGCGCGATGCCGGCCTCTGTGGCACCCTCCTGCACCATCGCCCAGCCGCGAAGAATCAGGCCATTCACGCGCCAGTAACCCAGATTGTGCCGATCGGCCAGCTCAACGATCGCTTCTGCGTGAGCTCGGACGCCCGGGACATCGCCGAGCAGTTCGTCCAGGCCGGCGCCGGCGAAGTTGTGGACGTGCGCTGTGAGGTTCGCCTGATCCAACTCAGCCGCGCAGCGGAACGCCTCGTTACTCGAACGACGCGCCTCTTCAGGTAACCCAAGGATCCAGAGGACCAGCGCAAGATAGGTGAGGGCTGAGACCTTCGGGTCATGAACGAAGTGCACCGGCTGCGATCGGTGCTGGAGCGCGTCGTATAGCTGCAGGATCGCCTTGAACTCGGACCGTGCCTCGGGAAACGCCCCGAAGTGCATGGCCGTGATCCCGGCCAAGCGGTGGCTGGCAAGGCGAATCACCGAATTCGGCAGGCGTTCGGATACCTGCCGAGCCTCATCGGTTAGCCGCCGCATCATGCGATAGTCGCCGCGCACGAAGTAATAGACGAACTCGCCGCTCAGCGTCGCGATGAGAGGCTCCGCTTCGCCGAGACGCTCGCAGAGAACGCGTGCCCGGCTGTAGACGGCGCCCGTTTGCGCCGCGGAATAGCCGTGCACGGCGATCAGGGGAGTGCCGACCGCGATCTGAAATGTGAGTTCCCGCCGATCCCGTTCGGGGCTTTCCGGAAGCGTTTTCAATGCTTCTAACCCCCGGGTCAGATGCCGGATGGCTTCGAGATTAGCCGAGCGTTCGGCGGCGCGCTCGCCGGCTTTTAGCCAATAGCCGATTGCACGCTCGATCTGGCGAGCTTCCGTCAAATGATGTGCCAGGAGTTCGGGCTCACGCGCGACCCGCTCGGAAAAGCGCCGCTCCACGACTTCGGCGATGCGCGCATGCAGCTGCTGCCGATCGCTGCGCAGAAGCGTGCTGTAGGCGGCATCCTGCACCAGAGCGTGCTTGAAGGTGTAAACGGACTCCGGCGGCGTCCCGCGTCGGAACACCAATTCAGAAGTGACGAGCCGGGCCAGTTCGTTCTGCAGCTCCCGCTCGTTTCGGGCAGCGACGGCGCCGAGCAACTCGTAAGAAAACTCACGGCCGATGGCAGCTCCGGTCTGCGCCACCTGTTTGGCGGCCGGCCCGAGCCGATCGAGCCGCGCCAGGAGCGACGCGTGCAGCGTCGCGGGGAGGGCGAGCGCAGATCTGGATGCCTCGGCGAGCGCGCCTTCGGCGTTGCCTCCGCCCGCGCGGGCCTCCAAAACAGCTTTTGTCAACTCTTCGACAAAAAGCGGCACGCCGTCGGTGCGCGTGACGATCTCTTCCATCGTATCGGCGGGCAGAGCCTTGTTGCCTGCGACCCACTGCACGAGCATCGCGCCCTGGCGCCGGTCCAGCCGGCCGAGGGCGAGCACCGTCACGTGCGATCGTCCGCTCCATGGCGGCTGAAACTCGGGCCGGAAGGAACTCAAAAGCAGCATTGGTAGGCCTGCCGCGCGGGCTATTACCCGATCCAAGAGCTCGCGCGAGCTGGGGTCGATCCAGTGCACATCCTCGTAGATCATCAAGACCGGCTCGTGCTGGGCCAAGGCTACGAGTTGACGGAGCAGCGCCTCGAACGTCTCCTCCTTTTTTCGCTGCGGATTGAGTTGGCGTGGGGCGTACAGTTCGCCGCTGGGAATGTTCAGCAATTCGGCAAGGAGGATCACGTCCGCGATTGGCGACGAAGTCTGTGTGAGCAGTGCCTCCAGCTTGTGGAGCTTGGTCTCGGGCGTGTCGTCCCGCTCAAACCCGGCGGCTCGTTCGAGCTGCACGATTGTCGGGTGGAGAGCGCTGTCCTGGTGGTATGGCGAGCAGAAGTAGCGCAATCGGACATGCGGCTCATCGAGCAGCCGCTCTTCGAGCGCAACGCTCAGGCGCGACTTTCCAATACCCGGCTCGCCCGTGAGCAACACGACCCGCCCTTCACCCTCCTTCGCCTGTGTCCAGCGCTGGAGCAGTAGCTGAATCTCCTCCTCGCGTCCGACGAGCGGGGCGAGGGCGGCGGCCGAATGCAAAGCCTCGAACCGGCTTTCGACTGCGCCTTCGCCTCGTACGCGCCACGCGGCCACTGGCGCGATGAAGCCTTTCAGCTCCACCTCGCCGAGTTCCTCGTACTCGAAGATCTCGCCTGTCAGCTTGTGCGTGCTTGCAGCGATGACGACGCTGCCTGGTTCTGCCAGGGTTTGCAGGCGTGCCGCGAGGTTGGGCGTCTCACCCACGACACCGCGCTCGTGGGCTTCGCCGGCACCGACAAGATCGCCCACAACGACGAGGCCTGTTGCTATGCCGACGCGCACCCGCAGTCTCCCGCCCGGCGCAACCGGCACCAGCCGCGCGGTCGTCACAATTTCCAGACCCGCGCGAATCGCCCGCTCGGCGTCGTCCTCATGTGCCTGCGGGTAGCCGAAGTAGACCAATACCCCGTCGCCCATATATTTGGCGACGAAGCCATCGAAGCGGCCCACCACCATCTCAACGTCTTTGTGGTAGTCGCCGATCACCTCGCGCAGGTCTTCCGGATCGAGCCGTGACGCGAGCGCGGTCGAGCCAACGAGGTCGCAGAACATGACCGTGAGTTGCCGACGCTCGGCACCTGGAGACACCGGCTTGGCAGGCGTGCCGACAGCTGATGATCTTTCCGAAAGAGCCGCGCCGGTCAAAGGAGCGCCACAGTTGCCGCAGTAGCTATTGCCACTCGGATTCTCGTGGCCGCAGGCGCGACAATACTGCGGCAGCGGCGATCCACAGTCCCCGCAGAATTGGCTGCCATCCTGATTGGCGCTTCCGCAGCTCGGGCACTCCATGCTCGCCCTCTCACTCGGAACATCACAGCAGTCTAGACCAATATGCCGATGGCGGCGAGCATCCGCCAAATAGGGCGCGGCCGTCAGCGCGCATTTTGGTCTACTTCGCAATGCGCCGATGATCCGGCCCTACGCCATGCCGTCCATTTGCCGTTGACGGTTGGACATCCGCTGTGCGTCAAACTGAGAAGAACTCACTACGAGCATATGTTTTCCGCTTTGCACCCCAAACTCGGACATTGCTCGACGTAGTCGGCATGTCTCAAAGGCCAATAGGCGACATTGGACGCTTGGCTGAAATGAAAGAGGCCGCCAACTGAGGCGACCTCCGCAGGCCTCAATCAGGTCATTAGGTCGGTGATCCGCATAATTCCGACCACATTCCCGTCATTGTACGCCTGCTCTTTTGTGTCCTTGTTGCAGGTCCAGATAAAGTTCTTCTTGGCCGTAAAAGTCTTTCCTTCCTGCTCGATCCGAAGCTCCCCTTCGGTGATATGGCAGACCATGGCATTCATCATCGGGGGACCCATGGTCTTCGATCCCGGCTGGATGATAACGTCACGCAGCTGGACGTTCTTAAAACCGGGAATGATGGCTGGTGTCTCGCTATAAACGCGCACCACAACGCCCGGCCATGGCGTCGTGTCCTTGCCGACGATGTCCGTGGTTTGCGCCGCCGCTGGCTTCACCATGGCGGCCGAAGCGGCTGCCAATCCTAGTGCCACTGCTGACCTTCGATTTACTTTTTGCATTGGCCTTCTCCTCACGTTAAGGCCCCAAGGCCCGCAAGGCTGCTCCTTTCGTGCAATAGAGTCCATGCGGTGCGATGTCCGGATTTCAGATCCAGCACACCTCCTCATAGGCGACCGGTAATTAGGAAATGAAGGAGGCCGCCAACTGTGGCGGCCGCCATCAATGGTGATGGTGAATCGGCTTGTCGGATCAAAGAATACCGCCCCGAGGAGTACGATCCTTGTGGACCGTTTCATGGACACTCTGCGTCAGATCGGAACCACTAGTTCTTCAAATAGCCGACGTAATAGATGCCGATGACGTCGTTGCTTGCATCGCGGATTGGTTCATAGCCAGTGACGTAAGGCTTGCCCAGGATGTCGGCCTTTCCGAAATAGCTTTCGACCTTCGCAATAGCCGCGATAGCTTTGCCCTTCGGGTCGAGAATCGTGCCTATCGCCCGCGACCCGTCATCCTTCTTCGTTGCCACGCGGACGAACTCGTCGCCGCTCTTAACAAAGATTGTGGCCGTTCCACCCGCTTCCTTCTGGACCTCGTCAACCAGCATGAAGTTGTTATTCATCCTCAATGTCGCCCCGCCTGCCGCCGATCCCCAAGAGCAGCCGGATGTTGCGCCGGATAGCCCGCGCGTGCTGCCCTGCCCATGCCCCCGCTGTGGCGCTCGCATGATCGTCATCGAGGTGTTCGCGCGCGGCTGCGAGCCGAGCTGGCGGCCGACACCGATTAGGATCGACACGTCATGAGCCAGACCTCCTGTCGACGTTGCGGCTTTCCCGTTCCGATGCGCTGGCTCCGCGCCGGCGGCGATCTCTCTCGACCTAATCCCATCCCCCACTCCGCCGTTCGCCCGTTGATGCGCTCCGAGCGGGCGCCGAAACGCCTACTACACTCTCCCGACCTCGCGTGTGCAGACATCGAGGTGGTGTTGTGCTGGCGTGCCGCTCATCATCGAGATCGGCGCCAACATTAAATCCCCATAGCACTCGCTGCCAGCCAGTGCCCAACTTCCCGCGACTTCGTGCATTGGCGCTTTTCGGCCGCCGGCCGCCGCAGCGCGTGGATAGCCTCCTCATGCCGGCGTCCGAAAACCTGCACAACAGCAGACATGCAAAAGCACGCTTGCTCCGCTCCTTGGGATCGGTGCGGAGGGCTGCTTCGCGCAACTCCCATTCCGCGGATCAAGTCTGCGCGGAATGGGTACGCATTGCTCTACCGCGCTGGCCCGCGCATGGACGCTGGCTGGCCTGGCAGCTTCAGCCCGGGGCCTGCCTCGGTGAGCGTCCCGTTGGCGAGGTGAAACACCTGCAAGTCCTTATCGAAATAGTTGCCCACATACAGGTACTCGCTGTTCGGGCTGTACGCGATGCCCTCCGGCAGTCCGCCGAGCGGTGCGCGCGCAGTCACCGTCAGCTTGCCGTCGGTGCCGATCGACATCACAACGAGTTCGCCGGCCTTGGTCTTGAACCAGTCGCTGTCCTTGGCACCGGTGCCGAGCAGCAACGGGGTGGCTGCGATCTTTCCATTGGGTGCGATCGCGAAACCTTCCGGTCCGGTGCCAGGGGCCATCACGTCGACCACGTGGGGATGCGGGCCGGTCGCTTCGATGATCACCTCGGCATCGGCGTTGTTCTTCTGAGCGCCGGTATTCGAGGCGATGACGTATTTGCCGTCTGGCGTGATGTCGATGTTGTAGGGATTGAAGGCCGATGGAATGTCCATCGACTTGTCGTAGGTCACGTTCTGTCCGTCGATCGCGAGCACGCCGATCTTGTTCACGAGGTTCAGGCAGACGAAGGCGCGCTTGCCATCGGGGGCGACGACAACGGCCGCAGCCTGCTGCTCCAGCGGGACCTCGCCGACGGCCTTGACCGTCATCCCCTGGATCGAGACGACAGAGACACTCTTGCCGTCCCGGTTGGCGATCAACGCGAGGTCGCCCTTCCCCGAGATCGACAGACCGGACGGCTGCCGCCCCACGGCAACCGTGTCGACCAACTTCGGCGGGTCGGCGGTGAGGTCGATCACGTACAGTTTGTCATCCGGGACCGATTTCCAGGAGTTGCCTTCCTGGACGTGAACCACGGAATTGGCGACAAGGCCCAACTTGCCGTCGGGTGTGATCTGCAGATTGGTGGGCGGGCCTAGGAGCGAATTCGTCAGCGGCAAGCTGCCGCGGATCCTGGGTTTGGCCGGGTCGGAGATGTCCACGACCAGCACTGCGTCGTTACCCGGAGCGCCATTGATCTGGCCTTCGGGTCCATAGGTGATCTTGTTGTCAATGCCGATCAAGATATCGTTGGTTCCGGCCTGGGCCACGCCGCCACCGACGAGGCCGGCCAGACACATGGCGCAAAGAGCGCTGCGTACAATCATGATGCATTTCCTCCCGTCCTTGCTCATTTCTAACGAGCTGGTTCCGTCACCGTACTTCGCAGCCTTTATGGCTGGCAACCATCTACGGCGCTTTGGCGCCGGGACCTTTTGTCCGGGCGACGCGGAACGTTGATCTTAGAGCAGTGTGCCGGGCAGCCGCTTCGGGATCATCGGCGTCGGCTTGCGCATCGGCCGTTGATTTCCGGTTCACCCCTAGCTTCTGATATGCGCCCCACATCCTACAATCGCCGCGACGGGCCACAAGACGACGTCGCTGCCCTCGTGGTAACTTTGATCTAGAACGCAGCGTCGCTGCTTAGTCAGAGGCAGACACATGAGCCAATCCAAGCCCATCGGCTGGCCTTCGGTAATGCCGAGAATCTTTACGAGCGACGTCCCTGGTTTGACCGGATTCTTGAAAACCGTTTTCGGCGCGGAAGGCGAACTTCGGTCCGGAGCGCCAACGGAAATTCGAATTGGGGACTCGATTATCCTGATTAGCGACAGCGAAGGCGTACGAGAGCCAAAGTCAGCCTTTCTCTACGTCTATGTTGAGAATGCAGACGAGGCCTATCGGCTGGCGATTGCGGCGGGCGCCGAATTGATCGAGACACCTGCGGATATGCCTTATGGTGACAGACGAGCGACGGTCCGGGATTCCTGGGCAAACGTCTGGCAGATTGCCACCTACCGTAGGAACTGAGACGGGCAAGCTTTGCCGGAAGGCCCGTCAATGTCCGCTCCGGGTCAATCGCTACGGTTTCGAGATGTCCGCGCTACGTCCGCTTTTCGTCTGATAGCGACCAAATCGCAGACGTGCCGACACGTCGTATAAAGTGCGCTCCGGCCGCTCGCGAGACCGCCTGTGAGCCCCAAGTGCACCCATGCGCCGAACAGCGGTCACGGACATCGCGCACCAGAGCACCTGTGGCTCTTACGGACCCAAGCGAACCTTGGTGGACCAAGCCGGTTCACGCACTTCAACTTCAAGGTCTTTCGTGGGCATGCGATCATCGACCGTGGTCATGCGAACGCGTCCTTTACTCCTCTCTATCGCCGTCATGGTCGCGTCGCGGTGGCCCCCAGCGATTGTTCCAGGCGGTCGCCATCAGGCGCTCGATCTCGGCGTCGGTCAGGTGTTCCCTCGACCTTAATTCAGCGTTCGGCCGACGCCGTGGCATCTTAACTGTTCGATTTACGATGGCTGGCGGGGTGGCTTGGTGCGGACCCGCAGGACAGCATGGTTGAAGTCGACCTGCTCCCAGCGCAGATCGACCAGCTCGCTCACCTGAGGAGCCGCGCGAAGCGTGCCGTCTCGAAGGGCGAGGCCCGGGAGTAAACTGCAAGTCATGGGCCTGCATCCTTTTGAGACGTTCGAGGCGCTTCTCAGGATGAGGGAGTGCCGTGCTGGCGGGTCGGCTCCGCCGTCTCGTTGAACTCACAAACGACGTGCAACACCCTCGCCTTTTCCTCTAAAACCCCCGCCCATGCGTGCGCATATTGTCATCATCGGCGCCGGCATTTCCGGCCTGACCGCTGCCATCACCATTGGGGAAGGCGTCGACAAGCTCATCGCGGCTGGCGAGACCATCGCGCGGCCCGAGATGACGCTCCTTGACGCCGCGGACTGGATCGGCGGGCGCGCGCGCACTGATGAGCTGTCTACGGGTGTGTCGGTGGATGCCGGAGCGCACTGGTTCCATGGCGGCGCCAGGAACCCGTTCTACAAATGGGCCTGCGATCGGCATTACGATCTGGGGCCGATCGGCATCGATACCGCCACGCGGCGCTTCAATGTCTCGGTGGAAGGCGCAGTGGCGCCTGAGCAGCGCGAATGGGCGATGAACCGGCTTTACGAGATGTATGCGATCTGGAAGGCGCAGCATCGGGATGAAGACGTGTCGCTCCGGCAATTGGCCGACATGTCGAAATCGCGCGTGATCGTTGCTGTGGCCGAGGAACGGGCAAACAACTGGATGGCGGTCGATAGCGCGGCCAAGGTCTCAAGCGATGAATTCTGGGGCGACGATGCGGGTTCCGGCGGCATGCAATTGCAGGACGGGATCGAAAAGCTCATCGCCGCCATGACCAACGAAGCCCGGTATTACAAGGCCGATATCCAGCTCCGCCGCGTCGTGCAAACGGTCAGAAAGGCCGGAAAGCACTTTGTGGTCGTGACCGACAAGGACACGGTCGAAGCCGACTATGTGCTCAGCACGCTCTCGGTTGGCGCGCTGAAATCGCACGGCGTCAGATTCGACAAGAGCGCGCGCTCGCAGCTGGATCCGGTCCTGGCGGGCATGACGGCGGCGAAAATGACCAAGATTTTCGTGCTGCTGCGGCCAGAATTCTTTGCCGAACGCAATATCGCACCGGACACGTTCGTCACGATCTACGAACAGCGTCACGCCTGGCTCCTGCACCTGCTCACCGACGGCAAGCCGCTCGTCACCATCTTTGCCTCAGGCGCGATGTCGGATCTGGTGGAGAAATCGCACTACGCCGACATCAAAAACCAGATGCTCGATCTGCTCGATCGCGTCGGCGAACCCGATTTGAGCGGTGCACGCAACAACCTGGAAGGCCGCTTCCATATCACCGACTGGACAACCAATCCGAATTTCCTGGCCGCCTATTCGGCCATGCTGCCCGGCGTCAAACGCCGCAATCCGCTGGTGATCGGCAACCTGGTGTTCGCGGGCGAGGCGTTTGTGCAGGACCTGAAGAAAAGCCCCAGTCAAATGACCGGCGCCTGGGAGTCGGGACGCATCGCAGGGAAGAAGATTTTGACAAAGCTGGCGCTGGAGGCTCGCAGGGCGGGCGAAGTGGGATCGGGGCCGCAGTCGAGTTGAGCGTGCTCGCTGTTCGGCTCCACGCTCGACGTGCATCCTACCTTCCGCCTGTAGAGCTGGAGGAGCTTAAGGAATTCGAGCCGCGCTACCGTAAAAGGTTTAACTCCAATTACGATTTGTCCAAGTTCACATCCCAGATGATGCTTCACAACTTAGACAAAGACGCCGAGATACTTGTGCGTAAGACATGGGTCGTTCTGCCTCATCAGCCTGAAAAGAGCTTGCTTATCACAGGCGAATTGCCTTTCATCTCCACCCAAGGCTTTGCTTCACCAAAATCCAATTATATTTTCCCCGTCACCCCGTCACTGGCGCTCGTACTTACCGGCGATCTAAAGTCTCTGCCACAAACTATGGACCTCGATAAGCTTTGGGGATTTGCGCATCTTAATTTCTGCATCGTAATAAATAACCGAGAGGTCTACTTTTTCGCAATCCAGGCCATAAGAAGTTCATTGAGCGGTTCCTTGGCCGCCGGGATTCCCTTCCAAAAGACCCAGCTGAGCAAAAACGTGCCGCACATCAAATGGCTGCCGATTTTCTATTGTTTATCCGCGGATACTTTATCGACCTCGGCCTAGATGTCCCCCCTCAGTCAACGTCTTAATCCACTCCGTGTCAGTCGGTGCAATCAGACTGACGGCGTGCGCAGGACACTCATGTCTCGCCCGGTGGCATGCAGCAGCGGCCAAGCGATGCGTTCGCGATCTCTACCAGCTTACTCGCGGCGGCGTCGGGATCAGTGAAGGGGTTCGGTCCGACGAATTTCATGGGCTGCGCTGAGATGAGGAACGTGGATCAGGCTCTCATCGAGCCGGTGGCTGTCGAACGACTCGCCACAGGTGCCGCATGATGCTGGTCGGCCGCTGCGACGGCAACCGTTCGCCGGCTTCCCACATGGCATATTTCCGCGCCGTCCAGTCGCGCTCACGCCATTCCTGAAAGTCGGCCTCAGTCCGGTGCGATAGAAACACGCGCCAAGCGGCCTCAAAGGCCGCCCGCGCCTGGTCGAAGGTGGCGGCGGTGCTGGACGTGCATTCTCCGGGCTCAGATCCCGGGATAGAAGCCGCGGCGCCATTGCCACTGCGGTGCTGCGTTGGGATTGCCGCCGGTCCGCGCGATCGTGCCGACATGGACGTCGCGGTGATAAATCATCCAAGTCTCTTGAAGGGCGTGCGGATCGCGGCGGCGGGTAAGGGCGGGGCATGGCGCGGTCAGATGTGGGTAAGACGATAGGTGACGGTGGGGCGCCACGTCCGAAAAGCGAAAATCCCCTATTCACCGTGCAATACCGTGCCTCACCGTGCCTTACACGCACGCGCGGATATGATGTGTGAAGCTGGACACTTCTCTGGACACTTCTGCCACCGTACAGGCCACTATCGGGCACCACAGGCTGATACGACGCCACCCGAAAAAATGTGTCCCTGATATGCAGCACAAAAAGGGATGCGATACCACATAGCAATATTCCCGCTCTCGATCCTTCAAATCGGCGTGCGGCTGTCGGCGCCGGACGGTAAGCCTTTCGGATCGGCCGTGATCGATTTCGACCTCGGACCAAGGTTCGATAGTATCAAGGCCGAGATTGCCAAAGACAACCGGATGACTGCCGTCAGTGCCGCCGGCGATTATCTGCTCGAGTCCGCACTCAGGGCCGATACGGGGGGCGGCGTCTCGGGGTCAGCGAGGATACAGGAAGATTTTCCGGAATTCGATCGGCTGCTGACTGACGCAGGCAGCGGTAGCGGAGTTTGGCGCGATCGCCAGGGAATGCGATGCGGTGTGGGCTGGCACGCGGTACGCATGGCCGGCGGCCCCGGCATAACGATACTCGTGGTCGCCCCTTATGCAGCGCTGAACCGTGGTCTTTCGGCCGTCAGCCGTTCGGCTCTGGCCGCAGGTGCGATCGCCGTCCTTCTTGCCTTGCTTCTCGCGGTGGCGATCGCGAGATCGCTGTCGAGCCCGTTGACCCAGATGAACTCGAGCGGTACAGGGCCTGTCGCGCGGCGAACCAGTCGAACTGCCTTCGAATGGCGGCCGGGAGATCGCCATTCTTGCCGCCGCATTCGCGGAAATGTCGACCCAGATCGACACCAAACAGAAATCGCAACCGCGGGCGCATCAGGCTCTCGTCGACAGCGAGCAAATGGCGCAGGCCATCATCCGGACCGCGCTGGATGCCTTTGTCCAGACCGATGAAACCGGCGTCGTGCTGGACTGGAGCCCACATGCGGAAGCCTTGACCGGATGGCGCCGGGCGGAGGCACTTGGCGCCAACGTCGTGGACCTGGTTTCTCCGCAATCGCTTCGCGCGGCGCATCGCCGGCGGATCAATCGATTCCTGATCGAGGCTTCCAGCGGCATCAGCGGCACGCGGTATGAAACGCCTCTGCTGCACAAGGACGGCCACGAATTTCTGGTGGAAATATCACTGACGGCGCTGCGTCGCGGGGGCGGCTGGATCATCAACTCGTTTGTCAGGGACATCACCCAGAAGCGCATGGCCGAGGAGCAATTGATCCAGGCGCAAAAGATGGAATCGGTCGGGCAACTGACGGGCGGCATAGCCCATGACTTCAACAATATGCTCACGGTGATAACCGGCACGATCGAAATCCTGGCCGACGCCGTCAAGGAAAATCAGGGGCTCTTGACCATCGCCAAGTTGATCAGCGACGCCGCCGATCGGGCGGCGAAACTCACGGCAAACCTGCTCGCCTTTGCCAGGAAACAGCCGTTGCGCCCGATGGACATCGACGTCAATGCGTTGATCAACGAGGTCGTCGAATTGCCGTCGCCGACCCTGGGGCGACAGATCAATATCCAGACCAATCTGAGCGATCATCTGTGGCCGGCGCTGGTCGATCCCGCCCAGCTCAGTTCGTCGCTCGTCAACCTCGCAATCAACGCCCGGGATGCCATGCCGTCCGGCGGAGATCTGACGTTCTCGACGAGCAATATCAATCTGGGCGAGCAAGAGGCGGCGGCCAGTGGGGTCAGTGCGGGTGACTATGTCGCCATTGAGGTTGTCGACACGGGCGTCGGGATTTCCAACGCCATCCGCGACCGGATTTTCGACCCATTCTTTTCGACCAAGCAAGTCGGCACCGGAACCGGCCTCGGGCTCAGCATGGTGTTCGGCTTTGCAAAGCAGTCAGGCGGCAACATCGAGGCGCACAGCGAGGAAGGCAACGGGGCCAGTTTCCGGATATTCCTGCCCAAGGCCCATTCCGAGCCCCGGCAGGTACAGTGGGCGGCCACCGAGCAGCTACGTGGCGGGTCCGAGACGATTCTGTGCGTCGAGGACGACAACGAGGTGCGAGCCTACGTCACAGGCCAGCTCAAGGGCCTGGGGTACAAGGTAATGTCGGCCTCGAACGCAGCCGAGGCGCTGGCGATCGACGAAGCCGGAACCGCTTTCGATCTTCTGTTCACCGATATCGTCATGCCCGGAAATCTCAACGGCAGGCAACTGGCCGAAAAGCTTGCCGAACGACAGCCGTTCCTCAAGGTGCTTTTCACCTCCGGAAACACCTATGGGGCGATCCCCTTGCAAAGCTCTCCGGGACGCAACATCCCGCTTCTGAGCAAGCCCTATCGGAGAGAGGAGCTTGCGCGCATGTTACGCCACTGCCTCGATCAGGCGCTAGACCACATGGGCGACCCGATACCACCACTACCTTACTCCGTGTTGCCGGATCTCGGGCGATTCCTGCGGGAGAATCCACCGAAGAAGCCGTAAGCATTGCGGGGGGATGCTTGTGTCCGCGGCCAGACGAGCCGAATGGGCGGTTGGCGTTACGTCAGCGGGTGGAAATCGAACGCGTGGGACGCGGCCGCGGAAGCGTTGAACAGGACATTATCCGCCTGGCTGGGGTTCGCCTCGTGCGCGGCAAAACCATCGAATGCGATCGACGCGTCGCTTGACGAGAACGCGCCTGTTCCCGCGGCAGGATTGCCGATCGTCGCGGGATTGCTGGCGAGATCGGTGACGCCTTGGAGGCTGCCGCCGGAGTCCGCATCGCCTTTGGTGACGCGACAGCCAGCGGCGCCGGACTGGCGTTTTTGAAACCTGGAGCGTATAGTTTCAGGACACTTGGCGGTGGCGTGGATGTCCATTTTCGCAGGCAGAATAGGTCTCGCATTGGTATTGGCGGCGCTCTGTCTGGGCGGGCGACCGGCCCACGCCCAAGCCGCCCCTGTGACATATTGGATCCCAAGCTGGCCCCTCGGCTTCGGTGGCAATCTGACCGCCGGCCAGAGCTCGAACACATACGGCAACTTTTCGGGCTTCGATGGCAGTGACGCCCGAGGCGGCGGCTTTAAGCGCTACAATTTTCCGAACGGCTGGTTTGTCGGCGGCGAAAGCGGCGGCATTGGGTTGAGCATGAACGGCATCAACCAGGATGGAGCGTTCGGCAACATTGGCTCGCTTTATTACCAAGGCGTGCAGTTCGGCTACAACTTCCAAAACGCGGGCGGGTTACCCGTCGGGGTCTACGCCGGTTTCGATACCTTGAATTATAAATCCGGCATCGGTGGTCCTTTCACCCCCTTCGACACCACGTCCGGCACACTGCCCGGCTATAGCGCGCATGCGGGCGTCGAATTCCAGCCGGCGCCGAATGTCAGCCTGTCACTCGGGTTCGGCTACACCCAACAGTTCGGGCGCATCGACAGCGACATCAATTCGCTCTGGCTGCCCGGCGCTTCTCCGTTTGCCATCAGCGGCCGCCCCTAACGCACGCTTTTCAAGCGGGAGTTGGGACAAGCGGGCCGTCCCGGCGGCGTTGCTGGCCGAACCAGATTTTGCCAGCAGTCTGGCCAACATGCTTTCCGGTCGTAAGGCTCTTGCTCTTATCGTGGCCTGATTCCAAGCCGGGACCGCTTTCGATCTTTTCACCGACATCGTCATACCGGCCGAGCTGCCCGCCGTGGCGCTCTGCCACGCGAGCGGCTTGGTCCCCTGACGCGGAGCGGACGTCGTATAAGTGGCACGCATTAGTCCGGACGCTTCCGGACGCTAAGGATGGATTGACACCGACTTTGGAAAACTTCTACATGACGTCGACGGTTCCCTTCACGGGGATCAAAAGGGAATGCGGTGCGGGGATTTTCCCTTATGCCTTAGCTGCCCCCGCAACTGTAAGCGGTGAATCTTTCGTCATATGCCACTGGGAATCTCGGTCCTGGGAAGGCGACGCAAGGTAACGACCCGCGAGCCAGGAGACCTGCCGTCAGCCGTGGTCACACGCGAAGATGTCGGTCGGGGAGTACAGACATTAGCTTCACCGGAGCCCACTGGGCGCCGTCGTGAAACCTCGTTCGCTGTGACGTGCCACTGACGTCCGCCCGAGGTCTGACAATGTCTCGTTCTAGCTTTGATTCCAGGCGCCTTTGCGCCTGTCTGCTCACGTCCACACCTTGCCTGCCGATGATTTTGTGGGGACCGACGGCTGCGCGTGCGCAGCAATCGGCCTCGCCCGAGCTATTACCTCCGATCGAGGTCTCTCCGCCCAACAGAAACGCGGGCACAGCACAATCTCTCGCTCCAGTTCGGCAGGCGCAACGCTCGCACCGAACGGTTCGCGCGCCGGCTCAACCGCCGACCGCGGCGGGTACGCCAAATACTGTTTCACCCGTCGTCGTCAGCCCGACGGGTATCGTGACGCCATCCGGCCAAGTTGCCAGTTCGGTCACGGTGGTCACGGACCAAGACATCCAGACCCAGCAATACCGCAGCGTGCCCGACGTGCTGAACACCGTTCCGGGGTTGAACGTGGTCCAAACCGGAGGGCCGGGCGGGCAGACCTCGGTCTTCATGCGCGGCGCCAACTCCAATCACACCAAAGTGCTGGTCGACGGCATCGATGTCAGCGATCCCAGCACGCCTAACGGAGCCTTCGACTTCGCTCATCTGCTTGCCGCAGATATCCTGCAGCTCGAAGTGCTGCGTGGCCCGCAAAGCGGCCTTTACGGCTCGGACGCGATTGGTGGCATTATCTCGATCGTCACCCAGAAGGGCGACGGGTCGCCTCGCGCGACCGCCTCGATCGAAACCGGAGTTCAAGACGTTCAACCAGACGGCGGGCCTGAGCGGGTCGCAAGACAATTTCAACTACGCGCTCAACGTCGCGCATCTTCACGCCGGCGACATTCCGGTGACGCCGCTCGAGCTGATGCCGCCCGGCCAGAAGGCCAACGGAAACAACTACGACAACATGACCTATTCGACCAAGCTTGGGGCCGATATCAACCAATACTGGTCGGTGAACTCGGTCGTCCGCTACACCGACGCAACGCTGCTGTTTACTGGCGACCGCGGTTTTCCAGGCACGCCGAATCCGACCCAAAGCACCCACGCGGTTCAACAGTTCTTCACGCGTGAAGAGGCGGTTTCTTCTCTGCTTGATGGCCGCATCAAGAACTACTTTGCCGTCAACTACGCCAATAACAGGAGTTCCGACATCGCGCCAGGCGATCCCGTCGCGACCGTCACGACGGGCGAGCGCATAAAATATGATTGGCATTCCGTTACGGAGCTTGCAGGCGGACACAACCTCATTATCGGCGCCGCGCAGCAAACCGACCGAATGGATACGACCGGTTTCTCGGCCGCGAACGGCAACAAGGCCGGATTCGTCGAACTGCAGTCCGAGTTCGCCAAGCGCTTCTTCCTGGTCGCGAACATGCGCGATGATTTCAACGACCAGTTCGGTGAGCACGCGACCTATCGGATCGCACCGGCCGTGATCATCCCGTTCACGGAAACCAAGCTCAAGGCGAGCTATGGCACCGGCTTCAAGGCGCCCACACTGAGCGATCTGTTTCAGAAATTTCCCCGATTTCGGCTTCTTCGGAAACCCCAACCTAAAGCCGGAGCAGAGCGAGGGTTATGACGCCGGCTTCGAGCAGCCTCTGTTCAACGACCGGGTGCGGTTCGGGTCGACCTACTTCCACAATAGCATCACTGATCTCATCACGACCAACGACACCTTCACCTCCTTACGCGAACGTAAATCTTGCAACGACCGAGGGCACCGAAAGCTTCGTTTCGGCGAAGATAACGGCCCGCATCGGAGTCCGCGCCGATTACACCATTACCCGCGCCATCGACGTCAGTACCGGCCTGCAGTTGCTGCGCCGGCCGAAGGAGAAATGGAGCGCGACCGCAACCTGGCTGCCGATCGATCCGCTCATGCTGTCGGCCACGGTGCTTCACGTCAGCGACTGGCTCGACATCACACGCGACGGCTCCGCATCCGGGATCGTGGCGCCGGGCTATACGATCGTGAATCTGCGGGGCAACTACGCGATCAGCGATCAGGTAAAAATATTCGGGCGGGTCGATAACCTCTTCAACTTGCATTATCAGAACCCTACCGGGTTCCTGGCGCCCGGTTTTGGTGTTTTTGGCGGCATCCGCGTCGCGAGCTATGGTGTAA
The DNA here is from genome assembly GCA_963822795.1 of uncultured Alphaproteobacteria bacterium. Lineage (GTDB taxonomy): Bacteria > Pseudomonadota > Alphaproteobacteria > Rhizobiales > Xanthobacteraceae > Bradyrhizobium. Next base: position 66,401 of record CAWGJM010000046.1, on the reverse strand, counting down.
AATAGGCAGCGCAACGGGCGGGACGATCAGATGACGACAACCGATCATCTCATGGACTTTCTCGCCGGCCAGCTCGCCGACATCGAGACCGGCTGGAGCGTCGGCACGTTCGGCGCTATCGCTGAATTCACCCGCGATCCAGGCGAGCCGGCGGAGCTACATCAGACCTGCGATACGATCAGCGCAGTGACGTCGAGGGGCGGTTTACGCATCGTGCCACGCCCCGGCCTGCGTCCGATCGCCACGGAATCGCCGACTACCGAGAGCTGGAGCCATCGCGTGGCGCTGTGCCTTCCGCACGAGGCTTGCGCCATGAGTGGACGCAAGGTGCTGACGGAAATTGGCGAGGATGGTGGCGCATTGCGTAGCTGGGATCGCGATAGTGTTTTGTTCGATCTCGGTCTCGGCAGCTTGCAAATCGACGCTTGCGTTCGTAGCAACGACCCGGATGTTGTCGCCGCGCTTCGAAGCCGGGTCGGAAAATCGGTGTTTGCACCCGGAAATGATGCGATGCGAATGATCCTGTCGGCCAATCCGCACCGCGTGTTCGTCAGCCGTCTCGGGCGGGCCGAAGTGTTCCAGCCGATCCCGCCGCCGGGTGGAAACAGCCCTGATGGACCACATACCCATGTTTTGCCGGAGCTGCTGGCGCATGGCCGCACCCACGCGGCGACCGTGCCTTTGCCGGAGGGTTGGATACCCTGTGCGCATCTTTATCCGGCGCATCCGTTGCGCGACCAACTTGGGCAGGTGATGGATTGCACGAGCTTGGTGTTGCGCTCGATGTAGAGGATGGCCTGCTTGAGTTTGACGCGCACGGCGTCGATGGATTTGAGCGCATAGTTCTTGAAGATTTTCTCGCGGATTTCGTCCCGGAGATTTTCCTTCGGATTGAGTTCCAGCGAATAGGGCGGAAGATACAAGAGCGTGATGTTGTCGGGAACGGCGAGATCGCCGGAGCAATGGTTGGGAGCGCCGTCGAGAACAAGAAGCATGTCCTGCCGGGCAAACTTGCGCGAGGACATCAAGAAACGCCTAGAAGCATGCCGTATTCGATGTCGGCATGATCAGATAGACGCAAGTGCCGTCCTTGGGTGCGACCGCACCGTACAAATAGATGTATTCGCGGATCAGCTGGGCGGCCACCTCGGGCCTTGTTCCGATCGGACGCGTCAAAACAAAAGGCCCGAGCGGTCCGACGCCAACCAGGCGTGCAACGCAAAAGGCGCCCCGCGAGGAGCGCCTTTCGAATGGTTCGGCGAAGACGTCCGCGGGCGAACCCGCGCGAAAACCGGTCAGCCCGACCGGTCAGCCCGAATAGTACATGTCGAATTCGACCGGGTGGGGAGTCATCTCGAAGCGTTCGACCTCGCTCATCTTCAGCTCGATATAGCTGTCGATGAAGTCGTCGTCGAACACGCCGCCGTTCTTCAGGAACGCGCGGTCCTTGTCGAGATTTTCCAGCGCCTCGCGCAAGCTGCCGCACACTGTGGGTATCGCCTTCAGCTCTTCCTTCGGCAGATCGTAGAGATCCTTGTCCATCGCCGGGCCCGGATCGAGCTTGTTCTTGACGCCGTCGAGACCGGCCATCAGCATCGCGGCGAAGCCGAGATAGGGGTTGGCCAACGGATCGGGGAAGCGCACTTCGACGCGCTTGGCCTTCGGGTTGGACGTATAGGGAATGCGGCAGGAGGCGGAGCGGTTGCGCGCGGAGTAGGCGAGCAGCACCGGCGCCTCATAGCCGGGGACCAGACGCTTGTAGGAGTTGGTGGCTGGGTTGGTGAAGGCGTTGATCGCCTTGGCGTGCTTGATGATGCCGGCGATGTAGGACAAACATGTTTCCGAGAGGTCGGAATATTTGTTGCCGGCGAACACCGGCTTGCCGTCCTTCCAGATCGACTGATGGCAGTGCATGCCCGAGCCGTTGTCGCCATAGACCGGCTTCGGCATGAAGGTGGCGGTCTTGCCGTAGATGTGGGCGACCTGATGGATGCAGTATTTGTAGATCTGCATCTGGTCGGCCATCAGCGTCAGCGTGTCGAACTTCATGCCGAGCTCGTGCTGGGCGGAAGCGACCTCGTGGTGATGCTTCTCGACCTTGACGCCCATCTTGGCCATCGCGCCCAGCATTTCCGAGCGCATGTCCTGCACGGAATCCTGCGGCGGGACCGGGAAATACCCGGCCTTGGTGCGGACGCGGTGACCGAGGTTGCCGCCCTCATATTCGGTGTCGGAGTTGATAGGCAGTTCCGAGGAGTCGAGCTTGAAGCCGGTGTTGTAGGGGGTGGTCTGGTAACGGACGTCGTCGAACACGAAGAATTCCGCCTCTGGGCCAAAAAAGACGGAGTCGCCCACGCCCATCGACTTGACCATCGCCTCGGCCTTCTTGGCGATGCCGCGGGGATCGCGGTTGTAGGGCTCGCCGGTGGTCGGCTCGAGCACGTCGCAGGTCAGGACCAGGGTGGTTTCGGCGAAGAACGGATCGATCGTTGCGGTGACCGGATCCGGCATCAGGCACATGTCGGACTCGTTGATCGCTTTCCAGCCGGCGATCGACGAACCGTCGAACATCAACCCTTCGGCAAACGTGTCTTCCTCGATCATACCGGCGTCGAAGGTCACGTGCTGCCACTTGCCGCGCGGATCGGTGAAACGCAGGTCGACGTATTTGACGTCGTTGTCCTTGATCGACTTAAGGACGTCTTTGGCGGTTTTCATGGATACCCCTTTTGGCTAACAGTCGTCACGACCCGGCCGCGGGCAAGCGACCGCGGGTACTGCTCAATAACCTCGGGTGGAGTTCAACACAATATAGGAAGCGCCGGTATTGCCGGCCTAGATGGCGTCCAGTCCGGATTCGCCGGTGCGGATGCGAATGGCCTCTTCGATGTTGGAAACGAAAATCTTGCCGTCGCCGATCCGCCCGGTCTGGGCGGCGCGCCTGATAGCGTCGATCGCCCGCTCGACCAGGTCGTCGCCGATCACGATCTCGATTTTGACCTTGGGAAGAAAGTCGACGATGTATTCGGCACCGCGATAGAGTTCGGCATGTCCCTTCTGTCGTCCGAAACCCTTAGCCTCGGTCACCGTGATGCCCTGGAGTCCCACTTCCTGGAGCGCTTCCTTCACCTCGTCCAGTTTGAACGGCTTGATGATGGCTTCGATCTTTTTCACTGAGCGCCTCCCCGGCATTCCCTATTCAAAATTACCACTTTGTGCTCGGCTTGCGCATAATGCGCAGGTCGCGCGAACCTTATGTTTCGGCCCCCGTCTGACGGCTCGGGCGGTGGCCGGGCATCGCTTCCTCAGCCAGCGAGGGCGACGGATCGAAGCGGCTTCCTCAAAAGCAGGGTCTATGCCAAGTTGTTAAGAGGTCTGATTTTAGAACGTTATCAGACTTTTAACGGACGTTTCGCTTGCTGTTGCGAGGAAGGCACAGAATAGCGAAGCTTTCGAAATAGGCAAACAGATCAAAACGTATGCAGCCATCGGCGGCTTGGCTTCGCACGGCAACGGAAATGCCTCAGGATGAGGCGGATTCACTAGGGATTTGGCATGGAAGTTCTGACCACCGCCGAGATGGAGCGCGCCGACCGGCTCACGATCGCCGCCGGTACCCCCGGATTTGCGCTGATGCTGAGCGCTGGCCAAGCCGTTGCGGAAGCAGCCCAGGACCTGGTCGAGGATGGCCCGATCCTGGTGGTCGCCGGCCCCGGTAATAATGGCGGCGACGGTTTTGTGGCGGCGGCCGAGCTGGCGGCGCAGGGCCGCGAGGTTTCCGTGATCCTGATGTGCGAGCGCGACGCCCTGAAGGGCGACGCGGGGTCCGCGGCAAGGGGGTGGAAATTTCCGGTGCTGCCGTTCAACCCGCAGGCGATCAATAAGCCCGCGCTGATCATCGATGCGCTGTTCGGTGCCGGCTTGAGCCGGAGCGTGACGAGCGAGCCGCGCGACATGATCGAGGCGATCAATGCCAATAGCGCGCCGGTGCTGGCGGTCGACCTGCCGAGCGGCGTCAACGGCACCTCCGCGGCCGTCATGGGGATCGCGGTGCGCGCCACGGAGACGGTGACCTTCTTTCGCAAGAAGCCTGCGCATCTATTGTTGCCGGGCCGCATTCACTGTGGCCGGGTCCGCGTCGCCGATATCGGCATCGACGCAAAGGTGTTGGAGGAAATCCGGCCGCAGACTTTTGAAAACACCCCGCAATACTGGCGCAAATCGTTTCCGGTGCCGCGAATCGACGGCCACAAATACGCGCGCGGCCATGTCCTCGTCGTCTCCGGCGGCATTGACGCGACCGGTGCCGCACGAATGTCGGCGCGTGGCAGCATGCGGGCGGGGGCAGGGCTCGTCACGATGGCCTCGCCGCGCGAAGCGCTCGCCGTCAATGCCGCGGCGCTCACCGCGGTGATGGTCCGTGCCGTCGACACGCCGATCGAATTTGCCGAGCAGCTCTCCGACAAGCGTTTCAATACTGTCGTGATCGGGCCCGGCGCCGGCGTCGGTGAGCGGACCCGCGACTTCGTTCAAACCGCGCTGTCCGCGCAGCGCCGTGTCGTGCTGGACGCGGACGCGCTGACGAGCTTTGCCGATGCGCCCGACCGCCTGTTCGAAGAGATCAAGGCCTTGCCCAACCCGCAAGTCGTTCTCACCCCGCATGAGGGCGAGTTTCCGCGGCTGTTCAGCGATATCAGCAACAAGCATCCCGGCCGCTCCAAACTTGAACGGGTGCGCGCCGCGGCCGAGCGCTGCGGCGCCGTGGTCCTGCTCAAGGGCTCGGATACCACGGTGGCCTCACCGGACGGCCGGGCGACCACTGCCGCCAACGCGCCGCCGTGGCTTGCGACCGCCGGCGCCGGCGACGTGCTGGCCGGAATCATCGCAGGCCTGATGGCGCAGGGCGTCCCGGCGTTCGAGGCCGCCAGTATGGGGGTGTGGATGCATGGCGAAGCGGCGCGCGAGGCCGGCCCCGGACTGATCGCGGAAGACCTGTCGGAAGTGCTCCCGGCGGTGCACCGGCATCTCTACGACGAGTTCGGCATCGACTACTGAGATGGTCCGGCAGCTCGACCTTACGGACATGGATCAGGCCGCGCAGGTTCGTCGCTTGGCGTTTGACTATGCATTGCCCTGGCTGACCGGCCTTCACACGCCCGGCGAAGACCGATGGTTTTATCGCGAGCGGATGTTCAAGGCTTGCACGCTATGGGGAGCGTTCCACGGCGAGGCCATGACCGGAATCATCGCTTTCCGGAACGACTGGATCGACCAGCTCTATGTGTTGCCGGACGCGCAGCGGTGTGGTGTCGGCAGCGAATTATTGCAGGTCGGGAAAGGCGCGTCCGATCGGCTCCAGCTTTGGACTCCAGCGCAACACCCGCGCACGGCGCTTCTACGAAGCGCGCGGTTTTGTGCTGACCGAAGAAACCGACGGCGCAGGAAACGAAGAGAACGAGCCTGACGCGCGCTATCTCTGGGTGCGCGCCTCATGCGGGAGCTGTTAGCCGAGATCCACGACGATCTTGCCTAGGGACCGGCCTCGATCGCGCGATAGGCTTCGCCCACGGTCTCCAGCGTGAACCGACGAGGGGCGATCCTTGGGGTGATTTTCCCCGCGTCAACGAGCTTCGCCGCTTCCCGAAGGCTAGCGCCGTGATGCTTGCGGCCCTCGCCGGTCAGAAGCCGAAGCAGCGTAAACACACCCGAATAGGTCGCGGCGCGGAACGACAGCGGCGCCAGCGCATGCGTTCCCTATCCGAGCGCGCCCGCTCGCAGGCTGAAACTGAGCCAACCGACGATGGGGCGGCGCCTGAAAGCGTTGGAGGACGCGGTCGGCCAAAAACTCTTTCAGCGCAGCTGCGAAGGTGTCGTGCTGACGGATGAGGGAGCGGCGGTGCTTTGGCATGCAGAGCATATCGAGGAGGGGGCGCTCGCCTTCGAGCGCCGGCTTCGCGGTCAGGATCAACGGCTCGATGGCACATTGCGCCTGTCATGCTCGGACTGTTTTGGCGTGCATATGCTGGCCCCGGTCATTGCCGAATTTGCCATCGCGCAGCCGACTGTCGTGGTCGAGCTCCTGACCGATGCCCGGCTCTACAGCCTGCCGCGGCGCGAAGCGGACCTGGTTTTCCGCATCCAGCCGTTCGACGAGCCTGAAGTCATCGCGCGCCGGCTCGTGCATATCAGTTACGGCAAATATCTGAAAAAAGGCTTGGCGCCGCCAGGCCTGGGCAATGGGGCTGGAACAGACCTCATCACCATGGACACCGCCTTCGGCGGCATGCCCGATGCCGTATGGCTGTCGCGCGTGTTGCCGAAGGCACGAATTGCCGCGCGCAGCAACAACCGCGAGGTTCAGGCGCGCTTGTGTGCGCTGGGCAGGGGTGTCGCCGTGCTGCCGCGTCCGCTTGGCGATGCGATTCCCGAAATCGAGCGGATCAATCTCGGCGAAGATCCGCCGGGCCGCGACACCTTTGTCGGCTACCACCGCGATCTCAAACGTCTGGCCCGGCTGCGCGCCCTGCTGGAGCTCGTCATCGCGAGGATCGGGCGATGAGGCTGTTGCGGCGACTCCGGCGCAAGCCGAGGTACTCAACCGACGCCGTACCATCGCACAAGCCGCGGCGCAATCCAGTCGGTGCCGACGGATTCGACGAGCCAGCGCCCGGGATAATCGGCGGCGAAGGCGATGCGTTGGGTTTGTCCGGGCTCGACCGCCAACGTATCCAGCCAGAACGGCTTCCAGCCGTCATCAAGTCGGTCGAGCAGCCGGAAATGATGGCCGTGCAAGTGGACCACGGTTGCCCGATCGGCACGGTTGGTGAGGGCCAGCACCACAGTGCGACCGGCCTTCACCTGAAACGCGGGCGCCGCGGAGGCCGTGAAGTCTGCCGGGGTTACCCAGCCGGTCTGCGCCTCGCCGAGCCCGATGTCGAAGCGCTGGGCGTTCTTCAGGTCGAGCTGTGCTGGAAGGCCGTTGGAGGGTAGCGGCGCGGCCGGTGCGAGCGGCGTGGGCCGGATCGGCGGTTCGTCGGAGATCACCAATTGGTTGATAAAGTGCGCCTGCTTCCCGTCATGCAGGAACATGTTGCATCTGGTGCCCGCTGGGCCGCTAACGTCAATGAACGCATCGACGCGAGTCCCAGGGGCCAGAACCAGCGCCCCGTTGCGGGCTGGGAAAGGCTCGGCGGGCTGGCCGTCGATCGCCATGACGCGAACCTCCAGGTTCTCCAATTTGAACGCAATGGGAGTGCGGTGACTGGCGTTGATAAAGCGAAATCTGAGGCGCTCGTTGGCGCGGATCGGAACTCCGATCAGATCGGTCGACGTAATGCCGTTAATTGTATGAAAAGCCTTGGTATCTTTCGGATCGGTCCCAGGCGCAATCGCCGTTCGATCGGCACGGACGCGCCACTCCTCGATCAAAAACACCTCGTCGCGGTCGACCGGGACTGGCTCGCTCTCACGCACGATCAAAGGGAGCCCGCGCGACGGCTTTGCCTGGCCGTCGCCGAGCAAGCCGAGGTCGCAGAAACTTGTGCCGGCGTGGCGTAGCGGCAACTGAAGCGCCTCCCGGCCGCCGGCCGCGACGGCCGGACGGGCCAGCAATGGTTGAGCGGCCGGAATACCGTCGAGACCTCGCCAGGTCGGCAGGGCCGGCACGGGCAGGTCATTGGCGAAGGCGATGTCGAGCGTGTCGCCGCGACTTAGGCGAATCTCCGGAGCGGCCAGCGACCAGACGTCGATGGCCGGCCCAAGCCGTCCGGGCGCAAGTTTACCGGCCTTGGCCTGCAATGCCAGCGCGGCGCCGCCTTGAGCCAGATCGGTCACGGGCCATATCGGCGTCACGGCGGCTGCGCCCAATCCGGCTAACAGCTTACGTCGGTCCAGCAGGAACTTGGGGCAGAACTTGGGACTTGCCATCGAACCGATCCGGACCATTTTTTGTGGTGTGTGTCCAGCCGTGACGTCGTGCTCCCCGGGGCGGCTTAAAAAGCGCCATTTTTTTGCTGCGAACCGGTAGGCTCATGATATAAGCCCGCCGCCCGCGGCATCGCGGCCGGGCTTGATGCTCTTCACGCGGGCGTGGCGGAACTGGTAGACGCGCTGGATTTAGGTTCCAGTGACGAAAGTTGTGGGGGTTCGAGTCCCTCCGCCCGCACCAAGCGCTTGCAGCGTTTGCATCAGGGATTACTGGAGAACCCCTTGACCGATTTTTTTCGGGATCGGGTTCGCCGAACACCGGCGCAAGGCGTTATCGCCGCGCGTCGATCGTATTGTCAGTCAGTGTCGCGGCCACAGGGCCCGACGAAAGCGGAAGAAGATTGGACGCCATGCAGGTCACCGAAACCCTCTCGCAGGGACTGAAGCACGAATTCCAGATCAACGTTCCCGCATCGGACCTCGATGCCAAGGCCGACGCGAAGCTGGTCGATCTGAAGGACAAGGTCCGCCTCAATGGCTTCCGCCCCGGCAAGGTGCCGGTTAGTCACCTGAAGAAGGTCTACGGTCGTTCGGTGATGGCGGAGACCATCGACCAGACGATCCGCGACACCAACACGCAGATCTTTACCGAGCGCGGCTTTCGGCTGGCGGCCGAACCCAAGATCACCATGCCGACCGAGGAAAAAGAGGTCGAGCAAATCCTCTCGGGCAAGTCCGATCTGACCTACACCGTCGCGATCGAGGTGGTGCCGGCGATTGCGCTTGCGGACTTCAAGAGCTTCACGCTCGAAAAGCCGGTCGCCGAGGTGACCGACACCGACGTCGCCGAGGCGATTAAGCGGATCGCCGACCAGAGCCGTACCTATGCGGCGAAAGACGAGGGCGCGAAGGCCGAATCCGGCGACCGCGTCACCATCAACTTCAAGGGCACCATCGACGGCGTGGCGTTCGACGGCGGCACCGGCGAGAACATCCAGGTGGTGATCGGCGCCGGCCAGTTCATTCCGGGTTTTGAGGAGCAGTTGGTGGGCATCGCTGCCGGCGAAACCCGAAACCTCAAGGCTTCCTTCCCGAAGAACTACCTGAGCGAAAAGCTCGCGGGCCAGCCGGCCGAATTCGAGACCACCGCGACCGTGGTCGAGGCGCCGCAATCGGTCGAGATCAACGACGAGTTCGCCAAGACGCTTGGGCTGGAATCGCTCGACAAGCTGAAACAGGCGGCGCGCGAGCGCCTGACGGCCGAATATGCCGGCGCCACGCGGCAGCGCGTCAAGCGCACGCTGCTCGACCGCCTCGACGAGAGCCACAAATTCGAGGCCCCGCCGTCGCTGGTCGAGCAAGAGTTCAGCCTGATGTGGAATTCGGTCAAGGCCGAGATGGAATCGAACGGCAAGACCTTTGCCGACGAGAACACCACCGAAGAAACGGCGAAGGAAGAGTACCACAAGATCGCCGACCGCAGGGTCCGCCTCGGCCTCGTCCTGTCGGAGATCGGGGAGAAGAACAAGATCACCGTGACCGACGACGAAGTCAGCCGCGCGGTGATCGAGCGCGCCCGCCAGATGCCCGGGCGCGAGAAGGAGGTCTGGGACTTTTATCGCAACAATGCCAATGCGCTCGCCCAGCTTCGTGCACCGATTTATGAGGACAAGGTCGTCGACTTCATCCTCGAGCTTGCCCACGTGACGGAAACGAAGGTCAGCCGCGAAGAGCTTTACAAAGACGAAGAGGAAGAGAAGAGCGCGGCTTGACCAGGTCCAGCCGGCATTAATACCGGGTCTACCCGGGTTAGTCGGGTCTACCCGGGATTAATCATGAACTACGAAAGCAGCCTGGCGACGGCGCTGCCGCGCTAGGCGCGCGGCGGCGAATCGGCTTCAAGAGGCCTCAATTCCCTGGCCATTTGCCCGGTCTTGTCGCCGGGAAATTGGCCCATATCTGTGGAACTCTGTTTAAAAGCCCGCATCGCGGGATGAGCGTCAACGTCCGGCGAAATCCAGGCTCTGTGTCGTGCTGGTGAACGCTTGTCTCCGCCAATGTTTCTGCCAACAACCTGTCTGCCAACGACTTATCTGCAAACCCTTGGGTGACTAATGCGCGATCCCGTCGAAACCTATATGAACCTCGTGCCGATGGTGGTCGAGCAGACCAACCGCGGCGAGCGCGCCTACGACATTTTTTCGCGCCTGCTGAAAGAGCGTATCATCTTCGTCACCGGTCCGGTCGAGGACGGCATGTCGACGCTGACCGTCGCGCAACTTTTGTTCCTGGAAGCGGAAAACCCGAAGAAGGAAATCTCGATGTACATCAACTCGCCCGGCGGCGCGGTGACATCGGGGCTCGCAATCTACGACACCATGCAGTTCATCCGGCCGCCGGTATCGACGCTGTGCACGGGGCAGGCGGCCTCGATGGGCTCGCTGCTGCTCGCCGCCGGCGAGAAGGACATGCGCTTCTCGCTGCCGAACTCGCGGATCATGGTGCACCAGCCCTCGGGCGGCTTCCAGGGTCAGGCCACCGACATCATGCTGCATGCGCAAGAAATATTGAATCTGAAGAAGCGGCTTAACGAAATCTACGTCAAACATACCGGCCAGACCTACAAGGCAATCGAGGATGCCCTGGAACGTGACAAATTCCTCACCGCGGAAATGGCGCGCGATTTCGGGATCGTCGACAAGGTGATCGAGAAGCGTGCCGAGGAGCCGGCGGCGGCGAAAACCCAGTAATGGTACGGGGGCCGGGGTGGTGCTGTCGGGTTTAAGCGCCCGTCTGCGTGCAGGTGCCCCGGCGTCGGCAGAAAGTTCCGCTTTCGTGCTGGGCTAGGCGTGGCAATCGCGCAACGCTTGGCTGATTTCGGCAGCTTTACCTCGTGCCAAAACCGCAAATCACGGTATTGTCACGGATTGAGGCATGCCTCCCGGTTAGCGAATTCTTGATAGTCGGGTGCCAGCATGGTTGGCTATGGGTGATCGGATATGATCGCGGGAGATTCGAATAAACCGTGATTCGCACGGTATGTAAGGATAGGGTCTTTTTTGGTACGGAATTTGCTCTATCTACATCTCCATGACGGGAATTCCTCAAATGGAGCGATTGGGCGGACGAAGTCGAACGGCGGACGGAGACAAGAATGAGTAAGGTCGGCACGAGCGACTCCAAGAACACGCTGTATTGCTCGTTCTGCGGCAAGAGCCAGCACGAAGTCCGCAAGTTGATCGCGGGCCCAACCGTCTTCATTTGCGACGAATGCGTCGAACTGTGCATGGACATCATTCGCGAGGAGAACAAGTCCTCGCTGGTGAAGTCGCGCGACGGCATTCCGACGCCGAAGGAAATCTGCAAAGTCCTCGACGACTACGTGATCGGCCAGAGCCACGCCAAGAAGGTGCTCTCCGTTGCCGTGCACAATCACTACAAACGGCTCAATCACCAGACCAAGCACAACGACGTCGAGCTTGCAAAGTCGAACATCCTCCTGATCGGTCCGACCGGTTCGGGCAAGACGCTGCTGGCGCAGACGCTGGCGCGCATCCTGGACGTGCCCTTTACCATGGCGGACGCCACCACGTTGACCGAAGCCGGTTACGTCGGCGAGGATGTCGAGAACATCATCCTGAAACTGTTGCAGTCGGCCGACTACAATGTCGAGCGCGCGCAGCGCGGCATCGTCTATATCGACGAAATCGACAAGATCAGCCGCAAATCCGACAATCCCTCAATCACAAGAGACGTGTCGGGCGAGGGCGTGCAGCAGGCGCTGCTAAAGATCATGGAAGGCACAGTGGCTTCGGTGCCGCCACAGGGCGGCCGCAAGCATCCGCAGCAGGAATTTTTGCAGGTCGACACCACCAATATCCTGTTCATCTGCGGCGGTGCGTTCTCAGGGCTAGAGAAGATCATCTCGGCGCGCGGGCGTTCGACCTCGATCGGTTTCGCCGCTCAGGTGCTGGCGCCGGAAGACCGCCGCACCGGCGAGATTTTCCGCCACGTCGAGCCGGAAGATCTTTTGAAGTACGGCTTGATCCCGGAATTCGTCGGCCGCCTACCGGTGGTCGCGACGCTCGAGGATCTCGACGAAGCCTCGCTGAAGAAGATCTTGACCGATCCGAAGAACGCGCTGGTGAAACAATACCAGCGGCTGTTCGAGATGGAAAACATCGAACTGACGTTCGCCGACGAAGCGCTCGGCGCGGTCGCCCGCAAGGCGATCGAGCGCAAGACCGGCGCCCGCGGCCTGCGGTCGATCCTCGAGAGCATCCTGCTCGAGACCATGTTCGACCTGCCGGGGCTCGAAGGCGTCGAAGAGGTCGTGATCTCGCGCGAAGTGGTCGAGGGCACGGCGCGCCCGCTCTACATCTATGCGGACCGGTCCGACCGCGCGGTGGAAAGCAGCGCCAGCGCCTGATCGCGCCGGCTCGCTCTTTAGCGAGGGAGCGTTCGAGAAAGTCGGCTCGCGGAGGTGTTTTCCGCAGCAGCAGTTGCGTAGCTATTTTTTGCGTTAAGCCGCAATTGACGGGCGTTTCTCAACACTTGACACCCCTCTGTGCGATAGCCACCTTAAGCATATCGGCGATCAAATTTACTCTCTAGATTCGCCTCAGCGATTGGGACAAAGCAGGCCAAACTTAAGGGGCAGGCCGTGTCCGGATCAACTCGGCACCTCGTGGCGGTTGCGCATACTAGCGGACTGCGTGCGAGGGGGCACAACAAAAGGAACAGGCCATGTCCACGCCAAAACCTCGGCCATCTATCGTCCACGGCGAAAGCCATTCTTACCCGGTGCTGCCGTTGCGCGACATCGTGGTTTTCCCGCACATGATCGTGCCGCTGTTCGTCGGTCGCGAGAAATCGATCCGCGCCCTCGAAGAGGTTATGAAGAACGACGCGCTGATCATGCTGGCGACGCAGAAGAACGCGTCCGATGACGATCCGGCGCCGGATGCGATCTACGAGACCGGGACGCTTGCGAGCGTGCTGCAGCTTCTGAAATTGCCCGACGGCACCGTGAAGGTGCTGGTGGAAGGGTTGGAGCGCGCGCGTGTGCAGAAATATTCCGACCGCACCGAATATTACGAGGCGACCGCGGTCGCGCTCGCCGACACCGATGCCAAATCCGTCGAGGCGGAAGCCCTTGCACGCTCGGTCGTGTCCGACTTCGAGAGCTATGTGAAGCTCAACAAGAAGATCTCCGCCGAAGTCGTCGGCGTGGTCCAGGCGATCACCGATTTCGCCAAGCTCGGCGATACCGTCGCCTCGCACTTGGCCGTCAAGATCGCCGACCGCCAGGGCATCCTGGAGACGCTGTCGGTCACCGCGCGCCTGGAGAAGGTGCTCGGGCTGATGGAGAGCGAGATTTCGGTGCTGCAGGTCGAGAAGCGTATCCGCTCGCGCGTCAAGCGCCAGATGGAGAAGACGCAGCGCGAGTACTATCTCAACGAGCAGATGAAGGCGATCCAGAAGGAGCTCGGCGACGAAGAGGGCCGGGACGAGCTCGCCGATCTCGAGGAGAAGATCGCCAAGACCAAGCTTTCCAAGGAAGCGCGGGAGAAGGCGCAGCACGAGTTGAAGAAGCTGCGCCAGATGTCGCCGATGTCCGCGGAAGCGACCGTCGTGCGCAACTATCTCGACTGGCTGCTGTCGATCCCGTGGAACAAGAAGTCCAAGGTCAAGAAGGATCTGGAGGCCGCGCAAGCGGTGCTGGATGCCGACCACTATGGGCTTGAGAAGGTCAAGGACCGCATCGTCGAGTATCTTGCGGTGCAGTCGCGCGCCAACAAGCTGACCGGGCCGATCCTGTGCCTGGTCGGACCTCCCGGCGTCGGCAAGACTTCGCTCGGCAAGTCGATCGCGAGGGCGACGGGGCGCGAATTCGTGCGCGTCTCGCTCGGCGGCGTGCGCGACGAGGCCGAAATCCGCGGTCATCGCCGCACCTATATCGGCTCGATGCCCGGCAAGATCATCCAGTCGATGCGCAAAGCAAAGACCTCCAATCCGCTGTTCCTGTTGGACGAGATCGACAAGATGGGCGCGGATTTCCGCGGCGATCCGTCCTCGGCGCTGCTTGAGGTGTTGGACCCCGAGCAGAACTCGACCTTCAACGACCACTATCTCGAGGTCGACTACGATCTCTCCAACGTGATGTTCATCACCACCGCGAATACGCTGAATATTCCGGGGCCGCTGATGGACCGGATGGAGATCATCCGGATCGCGGGTTATACCGAGAACGAGAAGGTCGAGATCGCGCGCAAGCACCTAATCCCGAACGCGGTCTCCAAGCATGGCCTTGATCCCAAGGAATGGTCGATCGACGACGACGCGCTGCTGCTGATGATCCGTCGCTACACCCGCGAAGCGGGCGTGCGCAACCTGGAGCGTGAGCTTTCGACACTCGCCCGCAAGGCGGTGAAGGAGCTGATGATCTCCAAGAAGAAGTCGGTCAAGGTCACCGAGAAGACGCTGGAAGAGTTCTTGGGCGTGCCGAAGTATCGCTTCGGCGAGATCGAGAGCGACGACCAGGTCGGTATCGTCACTGGCCTTGCCTGGACCGATGTCGGCGGCGAGCTGCTCACCATCGAAGGCGTCATGATGCCCGGTAAGGGCAAGATGACCGTCACCGGCAATCTGCGTGACGTAATGAAGGAATCGATCTCGGCGGCGGCGTCCTACGTCCGCTCCCGCGCCATCATCTACGGCATCGAGCCGCCGATGTTCGACAGGCGGGACATCCACGTCCACGTGCCGGAGGGGGCGACCCCGAAGGATGGGCCGTCGGCCGGTGTCGCGATGGCGACCGCCATCATCTCGGTGATGACCGGCATTCCGGTCCGGCACGATGTCGCCATGACCGGCGAGATCACGTTGCGCGGACGGGTGCTGCCGATCGGCGGGTTGAAGGAGAAGCTGTTGGCGGCGGCCCGCGGCGGCATCAAGACGGTGCTGATCCCCGAGGACAACGCCAAGGATCTCACGGAGATTTCCGATGCGATCAAGGGCGGGATGGATATCATTCCGGTCGCACGCCTCGACGACGTCGTCGCGCGCGCGCTGGTGCGCAAGCCGGTGCCGATCGTCTGGGAAGAGGACACCAAGGTGCCGGTCACCCCGGACGCCGGCGACGAGGCCGCCGGCGGCCTGACGGCGCATTAGACCTTGCAGAATATGCTAGAGAATGGCGCCTTCGGGCGCCGTTCTTGTTTGGAGGAAGCCGATGCATATCGATGGCCGATGCCACTGCGGCCTCGTTACCTTTGAGGCCGATGTCGATCCGCGAGCGGTTTCGATCTGTCATTGCACCGATTGTCAATCACTCACCGGCTCGCCCTATCGAGTTACCGTGATCTGCCCGGGCGAGCAGATTCGAATGACCGGAAAGGCGCCAAAAATCTACGCCAAGACCGGTGACAACGGTCGAACGCGTTTCCAGCATTTTTGCACCGAATGCGGCTCGCCGCTGTTTACGGGCGGCGAGGGCAACGAGGCGAACGAGTGGGGAATCCGCTGGGGCAGCATCCGCCAACGCGACGGCCTGAAGCCCGTGCGGCAGCTCTGGTGCCGCTCGGCCGTGCCGTGGATCAACGAGGTTGCGGGATTGCCGGGCCGGCCGACGGAGTAGCTTATTGTTTGAGCATGATCTTTTCGGAAAACCGGCGCCCACTTTTCTGGATCATGCTCTGGCTTGCGGCGAGGGGGACCGGAGGCTAAACAGGCGCGGACGGGCGGTTAGCTCAGCCGGTTAGAAAAGGGGTTTTTTGACCTCTCGCCGCTTCGGTATCTGAAACGGTATCAGAAACCCCACGGGGGCGGTTAGCTCAGCGGAAGAGCGGCTGCTTTACACGCAGCGGGTCGGCGGTTCGATCCCGTCACCGCCCACCACACCCCCAACGTCTGTTCTGAGGGCAGGGCACAATGGCGGACAAAGGCAAATGGCAAATCGAAGGCTGGGGCGCCGCTCAGGGACAAATCAGCGCTGCAATTGAATTCCTTTGCAATGGAAAGCCTCCCGCGCGCGGACGATAATCGCAGAGGAGCTTGTCGCGCTGGTGCGCTCCCTTGCGCGCGGCGAATATCCCGAGCCTCAGACGTCGCCCTTCGGCCGCGATGAACACGAGCGTGAGAGTTGGGCGCGCATGACGGCTGATCGCGTTGTCGGCAGCGCTCTCCTGGCAAGTGAACGTTCTGGCGGCCCGCATCCATCGCCTGATCAAGTTGCTCTGCTACGCGAGATCGCAAGGAAGGCGCTTTGGCACATGCCGAACTCGAACGATGAGCCGAAAGAACTGCGGGACTTCTTCAAAATAGAAATATTCGTCAGCCTCATCTGGGCGACGACCAACTACCCGAGGTATGATCCGATTACGCGACGTCGCCGAGATTACGGCCTCGCCTAGCCGATGCGGCGGCGCTTCAATAGGGTATGTCCGATCCAATTCCCGGCAATGATCCGAACGCAGCCTATGACGTGGTCCCGTCGCAGGACTGGCTGCAAGGCTGGACCGTGACATGCAACGGCATCCCGATTCGGCACTTCGTCAACAAGACCAACGCCGAACGCTACGCGACCGATGCGGAGTACCGCGCCGGCCTGATCGTTACAAGATATTTGTCGACATAACGCCCGGCATCCAGCAGCGTTCGAAGCTCGCCACCGTCCGGCAGCGAGATCGGTTCGTCGAACGCGCGCGACCAACCCTTAGTTTAGCGGTCGGTATCGCCCTGACTCTGGAGAGCAAACGATGAGGGGAATTCGAGGTGGACAAAAATGGCCGCCGCACCATCATGTGGCAGGCTGCTACGGCTAACCCGATGAAAGAGACCGCCAACTGAGGCGGCCTTACTTGTGCGCCCACCATGAAATAAGAACGCTCAAAAGAATGATAGCGATCGCCAACAGCATCCAGTTCTGGAGGGGAATACCGCCCAAGATTACGCCCTGCTTGACAAACCAGTCCACAGGCGCCCCACCCCAAGAAAGATATTGAAAAGCTATTTCATCCTCCTTTGGCTGGCTAGCGCGAAAATCCGGCAACTTTTCCCGCACTTGCAGAATATCAATGACAGAGGACAATTTCGATCTTGGATTGGAACCAACTCCCTAAATTCACTTTTGAACATTTCTACTGGAACGAATCCCCAGCCCCCGCGTGATGTCTGGGGGGCTGCTATGTGGAGCGCGGGAAGTTCGTATCCATGGCAGAGTTACCGGTGATCCTGGTCATCGAAGATGATGAGGCAATTCAGGGTATCGTTGAAGATGCTCTTTCCGAAGGCGGCTTTGAAACCGCCATTGCTGCTTCCGGCGAGGAAGCCGTCACGCTTTTGATTGGCAAAAAGACCGACTACCGGGCGCTTGTGACCGACATCAACTTGCTGGGCAGGCTCGATGGTTGGGAAGTAGCTCGCCGCGCGAGAGAAATCGATCCTGCCTTCCCTGTCGTTTACATGAGCGGACAACACGCGGAAGAATGGACTTCAAAGGGTGTCCCCAACAGCATCATGCTGGCCAAGCCGTTCGCGCCAGCTCAGCTAGTCACAGCGGTTTCCCAGCTCCTAAACACTGGCACGCCGACAACATGAGGCCGCCGCCTCAGTTGAGTTGACGGCTCTTTCCCTTACTGGAAGTTTTTACCAGTTGACTGGCGCGACTTTTGCTTTGGTCCCCTACAGGCTGCATCACTGGGATTAGGGGCGCAGCTTAGGCCCAGCGCACTTTGATAAGACCCGGCAAAGTGGGTTGGGCCGCCTCCTTGGATTTATTCAGGGCCGCCTCTGTTGGCGGCCTCTTTCGTTTCGG
The DNA here is from genome assembly GCA_963822795.1 of uncultured Alphaproteobacteria bacterium. GTDB lineage: Bacteria > Pseudomonadota > Alphaproteobacteria > Rhizobiales > Xanthobacteraceae > Bradyrhizobium. The sequence goes on along the minus strand of CAWGJM010000046.1, from coordinate 48,658 downwards.
GGGTGGTGGCACCTGCGACGGTGATCCTGTTCGATGAGGACGAAGATGAAAGCGCGAGCCGCGCAACGTGATCGCGCTTCGGTTCCGCGCGCCCAAAATCGACGCTTGCGATGCGTGCGACCGTGCGACGGTGATGGCATGATGGCGACGACGCGCGCGGTGGATTCCAGTGGACTAGATTTCTCGCGACCGAAGCGGTGCAATGGCATGATGCGCTGATCAAAACGAAGAGCGCCCCGGCGGGCAACACCGGGGCGCGTGATCTTCGAGCAAGGCCGACCCCTTGGAAGGACAGCCACATGAGCACCACTACGCCGAACACACCCAGCTATCAAGCACCATCAACACACCGCCGACGATTCCAACATCAAGAAACACTTCCCGCCAACTCACCGGAGCGGATCGCTCGGCGCGTGAGGCACATTCGGATATTGCGCACGGTCGGCATCGTCGCCAGGACGAAATGCAATTGCGCGCAAGCGCCCGAGGAGATCCTTGACGCTGCCGTGCGCATGACGGGGTCCGCATGCGGCAAGGGCGGGCACTATCCGCATATTCCCGAGCTGGCGAAGTTTTTGACCAGCCTGCCGCCGCCGGTCAGACGACACCAAGACGATCGCACATGCAACGAATGCTCGATGATGCGATGAAGCGCGACGACGATCGCGCGCCGCGCCTTGCGCATCGGATGGTGACGGTCGGTGATGCGCGCGGTCGACCGTGAATATCTGGCTGCGCCGAAGCACATGGATGTCCTCGCCAGGATGAGCGCTCGCATAGCATCGCAACCGGCACGCTCGCGATCGATCATCGCAACTTTGCATCGAGGCCGCCATCGGCGGTGGCTTCATCGATCTTCGGTATGCACGACGCTCGCTCGCCCGCGTGGTGTTCTATGGGTGAGCAATTTCAATTCAGCTCCGGCGGTGTCGCGACCGCCGGCTCAACGGCCTCGGGTTTTGGCATTTTCCCCGAAACCAGGACGGCCGGCGATGATTCTCCTCGACGCCGCCGGCCGTCACTTTCTTCGCGGCATTGCATCTCACGAGAGCGGGCATTGCGTGGTCTCGCGGTTGCTCGGCGCGACGGTCCGCGTCAGTTGGCTGTCTCTTTCGCTCGCCATCAACTCTGCAGCGCGGCCCGCTAAGGAAGTCTGGCCTCTTGATAAAGGCTGATCAGGCCAACTAGGATGGGCAGAATTCCCAAGAGCGTCCAAGCCGAGGGCGAACCCGATTTAACGGCGTGGACTATGATCCAGACGCCGAAGGAAACTATTCCCGCTGAAATTAGATACGCAAGGGCTCTATCCACGCCCGTTCCTTTCCAAGGCTCATCGCAGCTTAGGCCGGAAGGCGGCCGGACGCCACCGCGACCGAATGAAAGAGGCCGCCCACTGAGGCGGCCTTGCTTGTCCAGTGGCGCATTCAAGTCCCGCAGCGCGGCCCCACAGAGCGACGATCCGGCACCCGCCCCATCCGCATACATCGCATGGGCAGCGTTCTCGCGGCCTTGGCGATCTCACTGGCTTAGGTCAGGAGCCGGGGCCATAACGGACATGGCCTAAAGGGCCGGGGTACTTCGCCCTTTGACCCATTTCGGAAGTCGGCGACCTCCATCAAAACACTCACCACCCAAATTCCATGAAGCCGCTGAGTTCCACGAGTCCGTCGCAACGGTCCTGAACGGTCTGTGAATGCGCTGTTCAGCCAGCGTTGCAAAAGTGGAACTGATAATCCGCAGGAGCACTTGCCACAAAGGAGAAGGGACTAAGATGAAACGGCTTATGATAATCGGATTTACCGGCTGTGCTCTTGCACTCGCACCAACCATGTCGGCATCGGCTATGCCCGCAGCAACACCCCATATGCTGGGTAGCGCCGATGGGGCAGTCATTCAGGTCAAAGGCGGGCATGGACACGGGCATGGGCATGGGCATGGGTGGGGACATCACGGCGGTCGCGGCCACCACTACGGTTGGCACCGCGGCCATCACTATGGTTGGTACCGGGGCCGTCACCATGGTTGGCGGCATCATCGCCATTGGTGATGACTTTCACCTCTAGCCAGGAAGGAGAGGCTGCATTAGTTGGCGGCCTCTTTTTATTCAGCCAATCGCTTCATGTCGCCAATCCAGGACGTTCCCAGTTTGCTCGCTATTGCAGATAAACCGGACATAGCGTCGATGGCTCATTTCGGTCGCGAATGACCTCAACCGGACATTATCTCCATCTCCCGGCGCATTTATTTGACCCATCGAGCGGTCTGCACATTCACTGACAAACCAGTACGGGGGTTTTCGCGTGCGTCAGCACCTTGTTTGTCACACTGCCGATTAGAAGCATGGAAAGTCCGCTGCGCCCATGCGATGACATAACAATGAGATCGCAGCCTCTGTCCTCGGCTGCTGCGATGATGGCTTGATGGGGTTGCCCGTTCTCCGCTTGAATCGTCTCGCAGGAAACACCAGCCTCCTTGGCCGCATTTGCCGCGCGATCCAACGCGCTCGTGGCCTGTTCCTTGCGCAGCTCAGCATATGTTGCGACTGCTTCAAGGAACCGCCCTGTCATTTCTGAAAACGGTTCCACAACGAAGATTACAGATACCCTGGCTTCAAGGGATTTCGCCAGCGCCAACCCATGCGCCACCCCATGCTCCGCTAACTCCGACCCATCTGTCGGAATGAGAATATGCCGGTACATGCTTCACCTCCCGATTGTCTGGACGTATCGCTGCCTTCCGAATGTAAGCTTGCCCGCGTTTCGGATACAGTCTTGAGATAAATCAATCTATCGGCCCATCGTGCCGCGACCCAGATGTCCGCAATTGGCACGTTTGAGACATGCCAGCCGACTCTAAGAATGTCCGCTTACCGGGGAGGATAGGAAGTGAGCAGCGCGCGGTCAAAGCGACGCGATTGACCCATGTGAGACGTTAAGCCGCCGGTGGAACCGTCACTGGTTTACGCATCGGATATCTCGTGGTCACGCCAAAACCAGGCCGCGGCGGTCCCGTCATAGTCCAGCCAGTCGATAGATAGAAGCGAAGTGCGGTGGCCGTGCTCTCGAGTGTAAGCCACTTGAGGCCACGGCTTGACGCCCAAACCTCGATACCTTGCATCAGACACTTGCTCGCCCCTTGAAATCTCGCCTCCGGTGCCACGTAGTTCAGCAATACCTCACCATCGGCCCGGACGGCTGCAACTCCAGTCATCCGCTCACCTTCAAGTGCAACGAGAACAGTGTGAGCAGCGATCCATTGCCGCATTTTGTCTGCTGTCTTGTTGCTGAGCCACATCGATAGAGTGGCTGAGTCGCTCTTATGGTCGAGCTCGCACAATTCTTGTATCGACCGCCGTATGACGCCGATCGCGCGGTCAGCATCGGCAATTTGAGTTGGTCTAACCCGCATGTGAAGGCATCCATGAAGGGATCAATACCAACGACCCTTAATCTTGATCTGTAGTGCTTTATGCATCATGCCCTCGACCTGAGCCAATTTGAATTCCGCCTTTGGCACGTTTCTGACATGCCGCGATGTCCGCAGTTCGGTCGCTATCGGGGAAAAAACGGACGTTCCGCGGTCATCGCGTTTCTGTAGCGAATGACCCCACATGTATGGTCCGGCCGCGCGTTGCAAGAAGTTTTCGTCGATCTGGTGGTAAGCGGTCTTGCATCAACGTATCCGGCCTCTGATTGGAGCTTTTGCTCCGGGCCATCATGGATATCAGCGCGCATGCGTTCTCATTAACGGACAGGCCTCGATTGGACCATTTGGGTCACCAGTGTTCGCATGCGCCGGGAAGACCGATCCTCCATCTCTTCTTATTCCTCTCGCAGACCTCGGCTGGAGACGGTTGATAGGGTTATGTCATCGCTTGCTCCTCATTTCGCCCAGTTCCTTTGTTCGTGCCTAGCGGCCGTTCCTTCGTCCCGACCTGCGGGTGCAGAGATGCGCCGCGCGCAGGGCCCGTCAAGGTTGGCCGTCGCGCTTGCCTTGCCTCTCGCGCCAGCGTTGCCAGGCCACGCCTTGACAGGCCCAAGCACGGCGCGAGGATTAAGCGGGTCGGTACGCTTCATTGGTCTTGACGCACTCGAAGGCGCGCCCTTTGTGAAGAACCGCCCAGGCGATGCGGGCGAGCTTGTTGGCGAGCGCGATCGCCAGCACGTTGGGGTGCAACCGCTTCTTCGCGGCTTCGATCCAGGATTTGAGCCGATAACGTTCCAAGTGCTTGATCCTGGCCAGCACAACCCGTGCCGCCTGCACAAACAGAACGCGCAGGTGGCGATTGCCGCGCCTCGAGATTTTGCCGGGGATCGTGCGGTCTCCCGTCGAGATCTGCTTGGGCACCAGTCCGAGCCAGGCGCCGAAGTCGCGGCCTTTGGAGAATACGTCGCCAGTGCCGATCGCGGCCACCATGGCGCTCGAAATGATCGGCCCGATGCCGGGCACCGTCATCAGGCGCAAACATGCCTGATCTAGACGGGCCAGTGCTTCGATCTCGCCGGATAGGCCATCGATGCGCTGATCCAGCCAGCGCCAGTCGCCTGCCAACTCCTCGATGACACGCAACATGCGTGGCGACAGGGCATCGGTGCGCGTCGCAAGGATGGTGGGCAGTTCCATGCGCAGGAAGCCGATACCCTGGCGCACCGCGATCCCGCGTTCCAGCATGAAGGCGCGAATCTGGTTGGTGATGCCGGTGCGTTGCGACACCAGCCGCTCGCGCACCCGATGCAGCGCCTGCAGATCCAGTTGCTCGGCGGTCTTGGTCGCCACAAACTTCATCGTCGGGCGCTGCGCGGCTTCGGCAATCGCTTCGGCATCATTGAAGTCGTTCTTCTGTCCCTTGCTATAGGGGCGGACATATTTGGCCGGCATCAACCTGGCATCGTGACCAAGCGATGCGAGGTTGCGGCTCAGGTGATGGGCGCCGACGCAAGCTTCCATGCCGATCAGGCAAGGCGGTACATTGGCGAGCCGGGCTTCCACTTGGCCACGCGACCACTTTTGCCGCAGCACGATGGCGCCGCGCGCATCGTGGCCCACGACGTGGAACGAGTTCTTGCCGATATCGATGCCGATCACGGCGATCGCAATATTGGATGTCTGAGACATGGCGCGCTCATTGTCTTTGGTGCCCCTTGCCAGCTTAGCTTGCTGGCGGGGCAGGAGCACGGCCGGACCATCCCATTAAGAGACATGGGCAACATTCAATTGACCTGTATTTTGAAACCGGTTTCAGCCCGTGTGAAGAAGCATCAGCGCATCACCTCCCAATCAGCCGACGCCTTTGAGGCCGGCTAATTGGATCGGCGGCTTGTTGGAACTTACCTCATGCAAAGCAAGCAGTTGCCTCTAGGCTTGGCAGTCCTCCTGTCGCAATGTTCGCGTTCAACTGCAGTGGGCCATACCGCACTCGATATGGGCATCGGCAAAATACCATTGGCGTTCTTGGCTAGAGAGCGTCACAGTTAGGCTCAAAAACTTGTCTGAAGTTCCCGTAAGGGTACCCAAAGATACAAAAGCGGAGGAGAACGCCATGGAAGATGTAGAAAGGCGTGCAATTGGAAAGGTGATGCGGCGGCTGATACCGTTTTTGATCTTATGTTACTTCGTCGCCTATCTCGATCGCGTCAATGTCAGCTTCGCCAAGCTTCACATGAACCAGGCGCTTGGTTTCAGCGAGGCGGCTTTTGGACTGGGAGCCGGACTATTCTTCATTGCATATTTTCTGTTTGAGGTGCCTTCCAACCTCTTTCTGGAGCGGGTTGGAGCGCGGGTTTGGATCGCCCGCATCATGATCTCTTGGGGGATCGTTTCGGCTGCGTTCGCCTTTATCCCTTCAATAGCAGGAGCGACTGGAACTTCGAACGAAGTGGTTTTCTATATCCTTCGTTTGTTACTCGGCGCGTGCGAGGCGGGCTTCTTTCCTGGCATCATCTTTTATCTGACCTTGTGGTTTCCGGCGGTGTATCGCGCTCGGGTAGTTAGCTTCTTCATGCTGGCCATCCCGATTTCATCTATCGTTGGGAGCCCGATCTCCGGGATGTTGCTGAACTTTACTGGCTGGGGGTTGGAAGGTTGGCAATGGCTATTCATTCTGGAGGCGCTGCCATCGGTTCTGGTAGGACTTTGCGTACTGTTCTATCTGACCGATTTTCCGCGCCAAGCCCGCTGGCTGCAGGAAGACGAAATTGCATGGCTGGAGAACGTGCAAGCAACGGAGAAGAGGAACAAGGAGAAGGTCGAACATCTTTCTCTGTTTCAAGCGCTAACAGATGCCCGCATTTTGCTTTGCGCTCTTGTGTATTTCTGTCTGAATGCGGCGAGTTACGGAGTTGCGTTTTTCTTGCCAACAATCATAAAAAACTTTGGCGTGAGCGATACCCAGACGGGATTGCTGGCCGCTTTGCCTTTTATCTTCGGGGGCATGGGCATGGTGTTGCTCGGTCGGCACTCCGATCGCACAATGGAGCGAAAAGGACACGTCGCCGTGGCCCTGCTGATGGCAGCGATTGGGATAGGATTGTCCGGACTTATTTCCAATCCCATCATTGTCATGACGCTGCTCTGCTTTGCACAGATCGGCGTCTCATCGGTGCCACCGATGTTCTGGCCGTTGCCAGCGAGCTTCCTGACCGGAGCGTCGGCCGCAGCCGGCATCGCGGCAATCAACTCGCTGGGCAATTTGTCCGGTTTCGCCGGTCCATTTGCGATGGGGTATCTAAAAGATCTGACTGGCAACTTTACGGTCGGGCTGCTTCTGCTGGCCGGGTGCGCTGTGCTTGGCGCAGCCGTCGTTTTAACCTTGCGTATTGATGCAAAACGAGAGCAGTCATCGGGAGAAGTCGCCCTGGCGCATTAACACTGTCGGGGAACACGGGTACGAGCCAACCTTCAGGGCTTTGGATACGGTCTACGGTTTATCTCGGTGATTGGCATTTCGCCCCATGTCGGCTCTTGGCACCAACCCGACATGCCGGGGCAGTCTGACGATGTCCGTTGATCGGGGTAGACCGGAAGGGGCCGGCCCACGCTCAAAGTGACGCGATTGACCCAACTCGGACATGGGACATTAGGAACCGTTCGAGGTCACCCTCGAAGAAAGGTCATCTCGCTCGTGCCGCGTGGCGCCCAGCTCAGCGTGGCCAGGCGCCCGGGACGCTCAGGCATTGCCGTAGTTCACCTCGTGCGCAATGTCCTTATTGGTTTGGTCGGGGAGCAGCAACGCCGCGCAGATGCTGATCGCCGCGCAGACAGAGACGTAGAGTCCGATCGGGAACGCGGAATGATATGTCGAGAACAGCCAGGTAGAGACGAACGGCGCTGGTCCGCCTGCAATGATCGAGGCGAGCTGATAGCCGATAGAGGCACCGCTGTAGCGCAGCCGCGGCGTGAACGCCTCCGCGATCAGCGCGGCTTCCGGGCCGTACATTATCATCACTGGAATGAACGAGAGCGCCACGGCGAGGAAAATGAGCTCCGGCACCTTCGTGTCGAGCAGTGCAAAATAGACGAAAGTGAACGCGGCAACCAACACGCAGCCACTAATGTAGACCTTCCTGCGGCCGATGCGATCCGACAGTGCGCCGGCAATCGGGGCCGTGATGAAGCCGAGCGCGGTCATGGCGACCAGTCCCGTGAGCAGCAGATTGCGGGAGGCCCCCACCACGAGCGTGCCGTAGGTGAGCACGAAGGCGTTGAAAATGTATCCGGGCGTCTGCTCGGCCATCCGCAACAGCGCGGACAGGATGACCTCGCGCGGCTGACGCTTCAGCACTTCGATTATCGGAGCGCGCTCGACCTTATTCTCGGCGAGGATGCGCTGGAACACCGGGGTCTCAAGGATGCCGAGACGGATCCAAAGCCCGATGGCCACCATGACAATGCTGATGAGGAATGGGATGCGCCAGCCCCAGGTCAGGAACTGATCGCCCGAGTACCAGCTGAAGAACAGCACCGCGACGTTGGCGAGGAACAGTCCGGCCGGCGCGCCGAATTGCGGCCATGAGGTGATGAAGCCGCGGTTCTTGTTGGTCTGCGCCCACTCCATCGCCAGCAGCACCGAGCCGCCCCACTCGCCGCCGACGCCGATGCCCTGGATCAGGCGCAGCATGGTGAGGATGACCGCACCCCAGATGCCAATCGAGTCGTAGCCCGGCACCAGCCCGACCGCCGCGGTCGCGATCCCGGTCATCAGTAAGGTGACGATGAGGGTCGCCTTGCGGCCGATGCGATCGCCGTAGTGGCCGAAGATCACGGCTCCGATCGGCCGCGCGACGAAGCCGACGAAGTACACGCCGAACGCCTGCAGCGTGCCGATCCATGGGTCGGAGCCAGGGAAGTAGACCTTGTTGAAGACCAGCCCGGTCACCGTGCTGTAGATGAGGAAGTCGTACCATTCGATGGTAGTCCCGACAGTGCTCGCGATCACGGCGCGGCGTAGGGCCGACTGATGCTCGGCCTCCGACATCGGACCAAGGGCGATGGTCGTCGCAGTCATGGCAGTGCCTCCTCGTTATCGTTCGATGACGTTTCCCCGTGCTTTCTTGCTGTTTGTTGAGTTGTGCGGGCATTCCCTGATCAGCGGGAATGCGACGGAATAATGAACCAATTCGGCGCTTCGGGCTAGACCTTTGATTAGCAACTTGCACGTGAGTCCGGATGTGGCACCTTTGCGACATGCCGACTTCTCCCCGGAATGTCCGTTTATCGGGGTACACCGGATGTGAGCGGTTGACGGTCAAAGCGGTGCTTTTGAGCCAACTCGGACATAGCCTAGCTTTTGGAAAGCGAGCCTTTCAAGAACCAAACCTGCTTGAGAACAAGGGCGTGCCCTAGGCGCTGAGCACCCTTATCGCCACTAGCGGGCGCTACTGGGTGGCGCACTCATTCCGGCATGCCAGCGATCCGGAAAGCGTGCGCCAACTTCTGGATATCTTCAGATCGACTGAAGGCTGGCAATTCTCAGGCGATGCAGTAAGATTTCTGCAGGGCGGACAGCGGCCGCGGGTGCGTGGCGCACGTAAGGCCTTGTCTGCCGCATTCAAGTCGGAAGCTCGACGCTGGAGCTGACAGATGGTGCCGCATTCGATGAACGGCGCGTACTCGGACCGCGGCTCTCACGAATTTTGCGATAAGATTGCCTGACGCAACTATCCAGAGCGAAAGAGTTAGCCATAGAGGCCGCTACGGCGCTCGGTCACTGCACAAAACCGCAGGCGGAAGATGACTGTCGACGTCGATGCAGGCAAGAAGGCCGAAGACCACCCCGGATACGTGGCACAGTTGCAAGCCACTCTAAATGTGATTCCCGCGCATACCTGGTACGCGTCTCCGTCCGGCGGGCTCACCTTCGTGAACAAACGAACTGCGGACTACCTTGGTCTTCCGAAAGATCATCCTCTGCGTTTCGGCATCGACGTTGGTGCACAGTGGGACGCCCATCTTCCCTTCGTGCATCCGGACGACCGCGCAGAAACACAAGACAATTGGTCGACCCGTCTGCGCACGGGCGAGGGCGGTGAGGGGAGTTTTCGAGTTCGTGACGCTCAAGGAGGCTACCGCTGGTTCCTCAGTCGCGCCGAACCGCTCCGGGCAAGCGATGGAACCATACTGCAGTGGGTCGGAGTGAATCTGGATATTGAAGAGCGCAAGTGCGCCGAGCAAGCCCTGCGGGAAAGCGAATACAAGCTCCGTCAGATCATCGAAACGGTACCGGGCCTCCTCTGGTCAACGGACCCTGACGGCGAACTGACCCATGTCAATCAGCGCTTTTTGGACTATAGCGGCATGCGATTTGAGGATTTCAAGCATGGTGGTTGGGAGGCATTGCTGCGCCCAGACGACTATGCAGAAATCGCAAGAACTTTCTATCACGCAATTCAGACTGGAACGTCGTACCAGGATGTGTTGCGTCTGCGCCGGGCGGACGGCGAGTTTCGTTGGTACCATGTTCGTGGTGAGCCTCTGCGGGATCGACAGGGAAACATCATCCAGTGGTGCGGCCTGTCTGTTGACATCGATGAAGCAAAGAAGGCCGAAGACCGGCTACGCCGCAGCGAATCCTATCTGGCGGAGGCACAGCGGCTGAGCCACACCGGTTCCTCGGCCTATAACGAGACGGAAATTCTTTATTGGTCCGAGGAGGCTTTCCGCATCTTCGGGTTTGATCCGCTGAAGGGCATTCCGAGCCGCGAAGCGGTGTGGCAACGGATCCATCCCGACGACGTGGACAGGATGAACGAAAACATCGAGCGCGGACTGCGCGAAAAGAGAAGCTTTACGAACGCGTTCAGATTCACACTGCCCGATGGAACAGTCAAACACATCGAATCAATTAACCATCCTGTGTTCTCGGCAAGCGGAGAACTTCTAGAGATTGTCGGCACGCCTGTCGATGTGACGGAGCGCAAGCGGGCCGAAGAAGCATATCGCGAGGCGCAACTGGAGCTCGCGCACGCCAACCGCGTCGCGACGATGGGCCAGTTGACGGCCTCGATCGCCCATGAAGTGAACCAGCCGATTACAGCGGCAATCACGTACGCGTTAGCCGCCCGGCGTTTCCTAAGCGCGGATCCACCGAATTTTCGCGAGGTGGATGACGCGGTCTCTCTGATTGTCAAGGAGGGGAATCGCGCAGGCGAGGTCGTCGAGCGAGTTCGTGCGCTCATTAAGAAGGTGCCCGCACGAAAGGACGCCGTAGAGATCAACGATGCCATCCTTGAGGTTATCGCTCTCACCCGTACGGAGGCTGCCACAGTGGCGTCTCCGTGCGGACGCAATTGGCGGAGGGCTTGCCGCGTGTCCAAGGCGATCGGGTCCAGCCGCAACAAGTGATGCTGAACCTAATCGTTAACGCCATCCAGTCGATGAGTAGCGTTGAGGACGGCAACCGCGAATTACACATCAGCACCGTGAGTATCGAGCCGGAGGGCGCGCGCGTCGCGGTGCGGGATACCGGCCATGGGCTGCGCCCGGAGAGCCTGCCGCGTCTCTTTGAAGCCTTCCACACGACGAAGCCTGACGGCATGGGCATGGGGCTCTCGATCTGCCACTCGATCATCGAAGCCCATGGTGGGCGGCTGTGGGCGACCGGGTGCGAGCCGCGGGGTGCTCTCTTTCAGTTTACGATCCCCGCTGATCCGTGATCGATGTCGCTTATTGGCACCTTTGAGACATGCCGACTGCATCGAGCGATGTCCGTTGTCGGGGCTAACCCGGAAGACATTTGCTCAGACTGAGATCTTCTGAGTTTTTCACCGGGCCTTGCCGGACCTGCAGCGCATGAAACTCCGCTATTCTACGGCGTCGTCGGCACTGAGGTCGATTTTAACTTGGTGCGATTGAGCCCGCTTCTGAGTTGGACCCGGGGTTCCTGGAGTACCTCAGACTGTTGCCACGGGCCTTCATCGGCCCCGGAGCACGCTTCTTAGACTTCTTATTTACGGGAGCCCCACGCCGACGACGCAACCCAGGAGGATGACATGGAACTGTTGCATCGACGATGTTGCGGTCTCGACGTTCACAAAGAGACGGTGGTGGCCTGCCTGCGCCTTGTAGCTGACGACAAGGTCACGACCGAAGTTCGTACGTTCCAAACGACCACGGCGGATCTTTTGCGCTTGTCGGAGTGGCTGGCAGAAAACGATTGCACGCATGTGGCAATGGAGGCGACCGGCGTCTACTGGAAGCCGGTGTTGCATATCTTGGATGACGGGGAGTTCGTGTTGGTGTTGGCAAACGCCGCGCATGTGAAGAACGTGTCCGGCCGCAAGACCGACGTCAACGATGCGATGTGGTTGGCCGAACTGTTGGCGCACGGTCTGATACGAGCGAGCTTCGTGCCGGATACGCAGACCCAGGAAATGCGTAACCTGATGCGCACGCGTAAACAATTGGTTCGTGAACAGTCCAGCCATGTTCTGCGTGTCCAAAAGACACTCGAGGACGCCAACATTAAATTGGACTCGGTGCTCTCCGATTTGATGGGCAAGAGTGGCCGCGCCATGCTCGAGGCACTGATTGCCGGGGAAACCAACCCCGCCAAACTGGCCGGCCTTGCCGATCGGCGGGTGAAGGCATCACCGGAGGAACTGCGCGAGGCCCTTCGCGGCCGGGTCACGAAGCGCCATCGCTTTCTGCTTCGTCTTCATCTCAATCAGATCGACGCTCTTGATGCCGCCATGGCCACGCTCGACGCGCAAGTGGAGGCGAGCCTTGGCCCCTTTCGCACCGCAGTCGAGCTCATAACGTCGGTTCCTGGCGTCAAGAACCTCGGCGCTCATGTCATCGTCTCCGAAGTCGGGATCGACATGAGCCGGTTCCCTTCGGCCGAACATCTCCTCTCGTGGGCCTGCATATGCCCGCGCAACGATGAGAGTGCCGGCAAGCGTCGATCCAATCGCATGCGCAAGGGCGGCACTTGGCTCAAGACCACGCTGGTGCAGTGCGCCTGGGCGGCGGTAAAAAAGAAAGACAGTTATCTGCAGGCCCAATTCTACCGCATCAAAGCCCGTCGTGGCCCCCAAAAGGCGATCATGGCCGTCGCGGCCTCGATCCTTACTGCCATCTACCACATGCTCAAAGACGGCACGATGTACAAGGACCTCGGCCGCGATCACTTCGATCGACGTTCCACCGATCGGCAGAAAACGCGCTTGATCAAACGTTTGACCGACCTCGGCTATGCAGTCACGATCAAGCCGCTCGCCGCCTGAGCCTGTCTGCGGCATCGCCAGCAAGAGGAGTTTGTGGCATGGCCTGAGCAGCTGAGTTTCTTGTTAGTTTGACCCCTTTCGGACATCAGCCGCCGCTTCCGATTGCGGCCTGGGCACCAGAGACCGGGTATGCCGTGGTGGAGAAAGCCCAACGGCTTCCTGTTCGCAACCCAACCTCGCTAGCTGCGGCTCTCCGAATTACCAAGCGGTATGACGACACAAAAGAACGCACCGCCGTTCGGTCGGCTTTCCGCCCATATCTTCCCCTCGTGAGCCTCGACGATGGTGCGGGCGATTGACAATCCCATGCCCATCCCGTCTTGCTTCGTTGTGAAGAATGGTTCGAATATCTCCTTGAGCTTGTCAGCTGGAACGCCTAGACCACAATCTGAGACCGATATCAGAGCCATACTGTCCCCCAGCGTAGTCCGAACGGTGATCCAGCGTTTTTCGCCCGAAATGGACGACACCGCGTCCATCGAGTTCATTATCAGATTTATGATCACCTGCTGAAGCTGAACCCGATCACCCATTGCCGGAAGAGATTCTGAGGACAGCAAAGTGCTCACCTCGACGTGTCGCGTCGACGCCAAGCCGGAAAGCAATTCGACCGCCTCGTCAATAACCTCGTTAATTTCAAAGGGTCTAAGTTCGAATGGTTTCCTTTTGAGAATGCTACGGAGGCGAATGATCACGTCACTGGCCCGCTCGTCGTCTCGCCTTATTTCGGCGGCAAGCTCGCGTATCTCGTCGAGGTCGGGCTCTTGATCATTCAGGATTAGTTCCAGCGTTTCCGCATTCATGTGGATAGAACCAAGCGGTTGATTTATTTCGTGCGCAATGGATGCAGTGAGTTCGCCGGCCATGGTGAAGCGGTTCACATGTGCAAGCTCGGCCATGCGCTGCCTAGCCTGAAGCTCCGCATACACCCGACGCTGCCTTTGACGAAGGAGGCCAGCGATTAGTGCCGCCTGGAGGAAGAGCAGCAAAGCGACGAACATGAAGTGCCAGCGATGCAATTCCCACACACTCGGCTGACGAAAGTAAACCTCGCTGCCGGGTGGGAGGTTGCTCTCGCTGATGTCCCATCGCTGGAGCTGCCGCCAATCGTACTTTGCCGGGCCATACGCCAAGACGGTCGATTTGATGTCCGCGGGCTTCTCGCCTCCTAGGATGCGAAGAGCGACATCGGTCGTTGTTCTGCTGCCGTCAGACACCGAAGTCATCGGACCGCCTACGATTTCCCCGTTGAAGAAGGAATCGTCGTAAGAAAAAATCGGTGCGTTGGCGACGGCGTACAAGTCCTTCAAGGCTCGCTCTCCTTCGTGCACTGCCCCCAGCACATCGACTTGGGGCTGATTCCAGTAGATCGCGCTGTTCGGCGGCAGAGATGCCGCTCTCTTCAGGACTTCCTCGAAGGATAGATCGTTCCAGTACAGAAGCGTGACGCGGCCCTTCAGTGGCTCCAGTTCGCGTTGCAACTCTCCGATCCAAAACCGCTCGTTGGGAGAGTTGCCGATCACGACGGCTATGGTTTTGGTCTTGGGTAACAATTGTAAGATGTTGCCAAAAATCACGAGTGGCTGCTGGCGGACGGCGACTACGGTGTCGTTTTCCGTCAGTGCGCTCTGCTGTACCCGACGCTGTTCAATCGCAGTCAATATTGTCGGGGTAGCATCGAATAGGTCCTTCCTATGACGCTGGACGAAAGCTCCTCCTGGAGCGCCGAACGCGACGACCAGGTCGGGCGAGCGATGCACAAAGAGTGCGCTAAGATACTCGGCGAATTCGCGCTCCACATTTTCATCGTTTATGCGAGCCGTAGTGACTGAGAAATCGTCTATAATTAACGGCCAGGATGATCGACGCTCCAGCTCTTGTCGGAGCGCTTTGGAGTACTCGCTCCAGGGTTTGAAGTTCTGACCGTACGAGTGAAGTACGACGATCGTTTTGGGCTCTGCTGCGGCTACGACCCTTACCAGCATCAAAAGAACAAGAGGCGTTATCGTTACGAGCCGAATTAAGCGTGTAAGGCTCCTCGACATTTACAGGTTCCTCGAGCGCTTAGGCGGGAGCATCACAGGCGAAGCGCACTCCGGACCACTGCGGTTGTGGACCATCCGCGATATTCTACGCTTCTCGCTTGATGTCGTCTATTGGCACCTTTGAGACATGCCGACGAACACTGAGCATGTCCGTTGATCGGGGTGGACCGGAAGGGGCCGGCCCACGGTCAAAGTGACGCGATCGACCCAAATGCGACATCAAGGTTGAACAAGTGGTAAGATGCGGTCGAAGACCTGTGTCAGTGTGGATTGATATGACCGCAGACCCTTTGCCGAACGCGGCTGACGCCGAGCACCTCACCGAAGCGCTCCGTCGATCCGACTCACTCGGCGAGGCATCTGTTTGCAACGTCGCGGTGATGGCTTCCTTTCCAAAACTGCGGTCGTACACTTTTCGGCTGCGGCTTCAATATGAAGGTCCTGCCAAAAATGCCCCCACTTCCGTGATTCTCAAGATGGGCCGCCTTGATAGTGCAGGCCATCCATCTTACGCGAACCGCCGCGAAATCGCGTTCTACCGCGACATCGCGCCGGACTTGCGGGCACGAATAGTGCCGCGCTGTTTTGAGACCTTCGATGCTACCGAAAATATCACTTGGCATCTGCTGCTCGAAGACCTGACGGAATTGCATTTCATTGCCACCGAATGGCCTCTGCCTCCGACTTTGGAACAGTGCCACAACATCGCGAATGCCCAGGCGCACCTACATGCCGCGTGGTGGGACAGTCCTCGTCTAGGTGGCTCGGTAGGGACTTGGCGCGACGCCAATGCGTTTGACCGGGCCCTCCGGAGCTTCGCTAGGCAATTGGCAGGTTTCACGGATCGCTTCGGCGAACTCTTGCCTGCCGAGCGTCGCGACCTCTACCAGCGCCTGCTCGATCAGGCTCCGCGCCTGCTGGCGCGCTATCATTCACATCGCAATTTGACCGTTATCCACGGCGATGCGCATTCATGGAACTTCTTTTTGCCTCGGTACGGCGGAGGCGAGAACGTTCGATTAATCGATTGGGAAGACTGGAGCATCAATGCCGCGACCGATGACCTCGCTTACATGATGGCGATGCTCTGGTACCCCGACCGCCGTCGCCGAATGGAGCGGCCACTCCTCGACCGTTACCACGCGGAGCTCGTAAATCGCGGGGTGACTGGCTATGACCGTCGTGCGTTAGACGACGATTATCGCTTGTCAGCGCTTTGGTTGATCACGAGACCCGTGGTGCAAGCCATGAACAACATCGCGCCGCGGGTCTGGTGGAATAACCTTGAGCGCATCATGCTCGCCATTGACGATCTCGGCTGCCGCGATCTGCTTTCATAACGCGAACCGACAATCAAGCTCCCTTATTGCTCGCGACAGGAGGTCCGTTCCTGGCACCTTTGAGACATGCCGACGGACACTGAAAATGTCCGCTGAATGACCCAACTCGGACGTGACGACCCCGCATGTTCTTGTTACGCCGCGCCGGTTAGGCCACAGCTTTCCCAATGGCATCCAGCAAGACATCACGCGTGAACGGCTTGCGCAAATACGCGATGCACCCGGCGTCCACCGCCTCGTTGCGCGTGGCCTCGTCGTCGTTCGCCGTCATGAAGATGACAGGGCGCTTCGATCCCGATGCCGCAAGTCGGCGCTGCAGCTCGATCCCCGAAATTCCTCCGAGGTGGATGTCGAGCACCAGGCAGGTTGCCGTCTGCGCGCTGCCGCTCTCGAGCAACGCCTCCGCGGAGGCGAACGTCCGGCGATGCCGTTGTGCGCCAACAGCCGCGCCACGCCCTTCAGAAAACCCGCATTGTCATCGACCACGATCACGACTGTCGGGTGCGCTGCCATATCCGTGTCCGGGCCCCGGTTCGGTGTGCGCCCAGGGTGGTGGCGACCCTTGATCTGGATCAAAGAAATCTAGTCCGCTGTGAACAGTCAGGCTGCGTCGAACGGCGTCCGAATTGAGGGCAAAGCGGAAAATATATGCTCGTGCTGAGCTCTTCTCAGTTTGACCCACACCGACCGTTTCGCCCGTCGCAACAACCGCCACCAACGGTCGGTTTGAGGAGTTTCGGCAACAGTTATCCGCAATCATGTGTTGGCATCCACCCAATGTTATTGACTGCCGCCGTTCGGCCCAGGAGGGGAGTGCTATTCGGCTGTCATCGTGTGTCGGGGGGTAAGGTATCATGGCATGGCGTGTCTGTTTGGTAGCCGGGCTTTCATCTGCGTTGCTGAGCGGGTGCGCTAGCGTTGGCAATGAAAGTATTGCCGACGCTACGTCTGAGAGCGTGTCCGCGCAATTGATCAAAGGAAAAACCACTCAAGAGAATGTGCGCGGACTATATGGTGATCCGGCAAAGACCTCCTTCACTGACAGCGGCAACGAAATATGGGAATACGATTTCTCCAGAATGCACTCGAAGCCCACGAACTTTATTCCCTATGTGAGCCTGATTCGTAGCGGCGCTGAAGGCGATAAGAAGTCGCTCGTGATTTTTTTCGATAGGAGCAAAGTCGTTCGGCAATATACGATCAGCTCATCGAAAGTCGACGTCAGCCAAGGTCTGATAACGCGATAGCCTTCGCGCCAACAGCGGTCGTTCCCTGAGAGGTCAGGTTTTGTGCAGGTTTTCGGACCTAGCACGATGTTCGAGTTGAGTCCGTAATCGGCAGCAAAGCGGCCTAGCTTGGCGCCTGCTGCACGTTCTCCCCGCCGGCTATCTCAGCACTCCGATCTCGTTTAGTCGCATGGGCGGCTCTGGCGCGGGCTGCGTCACCCGGTTTTCTACGGGCGGTGAAATAAGGATTCGCCTTAACGTATCTTCTTCAAGGTTGGCCATAATCACCTCCAAAGGGATTCGCCAATGGACGCCGCACCTACATGCATAGCGTGCACCGCAAGAAGAAACTTCATCGGTGCAGCTAAGGCAGCAAGAGGGTACGAAATTCGTTCCTTCGAATGTCCGACCTGTAAGAGCGTCTTGAGACTTGTGGTCGACAAAGAGACTCCGCAGCGAGGGCGGCCAAACGTCTCACGCAAACCTAAGCTATAAAGGGGCCGCTCCGAGTCGAGGTGCTGGTCGACAAAAGCGGCCCCAAAGGAAGACGATCTCGCGCGTGACGCCTTGCTTCCGACTATGGGTGGTGCGCGAAGCCTCCGGCCTCGACGATCAGGTGATCCCGCACACGCTACGGCACATGGCGATCACGTGGTATCTGCGCTCCGGCAAGAACCCTCATCAGGTCAGTGACTATTGCGGCGTCTCGATGCAGATCATCAACGAGCACTAGAAGCACCACATGCCGGGGGCTTTGACGACGTCATGGCGTCGTCGGCAAGGCTCGGCCGCGCCTGATCGGACCCGGGTCCGGTATCAGATTGCTATCAGAAACCCCGGAATTTAGGGGAACAAACGAGAATGCCGCGACACGAAAAGCTTGAAAATGTTGCGTTTTCGGTCAGCCGCGTATCGTTTACACCGAGGATGCTTCCGACCAAGAAAGACAATAGAATAGCGGGGTTTTTGAATTTGGAACGGATTCGTCCCGGATACCCCGGTTGGTCCCGTCTATCGGGCGGTTAGCTCAGCGGAAGAGCGGCTGCTTTACACGCAGCGGGTCGGCGGTTCGATCCCGTCACCGCCCACCACCTGACGGCACCGACGATCCCGGGACGTCGCCGAGATCACGGCCTTGCCTAGCCTTGTGACGACTCTTCAATGGGGGGGCATGACCCGCCCTCGGAAGATCACGTATGGCGAAATGCGATCCTTCGGCGTGCGCGGTCTCCTGATCTATTGCACGGACTTTCATTGCAACCACTCGATCGCGATAAGCGCAGACCCATGGCCTGACCAGGAGCGGCTCTCCGATCTGCAGCCGCACAGCAAGGCCTGCGGCAAGAAGGGCTCCGACGCGCGGTCTGACTTTCATTGGATTAAGCCACCCGTCGCGGCGATGGGCTATCGCTGAACCTTTTGGCGCTCACCTTAGACCTACAGGGATTATGCGGCCCGCATGCCCGTACCCAAACTTTTAGCCGCAGGCGACAAGCTGCTGGGGGCACCTTTTTTGAAATCTGATGAGCATCTTGCGCGGGGCCAGCGGTGACCAAAAAGGCTGGTCCCGCCAATTTGACGATCCGATTCCAACCGGCGATGGCGGCGAGTTACGAAGCCTGCGCGATGCCGGCGTCTACGTTCTTGCGCTGCCGCCGACGGAAGCCGAGCGCCAGCATTGGCGGGTTGCGATGAAATGCCTGATCTCTGCCGCCGAGAAGCGCGGCATTGTTATGATGGCCCGCATTGCCATGTTGAGGGCGCTGAACCACGGTGACCCTGATCCGGCGCCGGCACCGCGCCGCAAGCGCGCCATAGGCTACAGGATCGTCAGATGACCGTGTTCGTTTACGTGAACACAAGCAAGCAGGTCAGCGACGCCGACCATATCAAGGTCTTTGCAAACTTACACGACGCCGAAGGGGTGGCGTTCGAATACGAGGTTCTGGAGTAAACCGAATCGGCCGCTGCACCATCGTCTGCATGGTGCTGCTCTTGGCGCTCGCTGTCGTCTGGAATTTGCTGCGATAGAGCTGGCGCGAGCCCTCGCGCTATTGTTCGAAGGTGCGGACGCCCGCCGCGCCGGAATCGGTGCGGATCATGCGCCCCTTCTTGCCGTCAATGGTCACAAAGACGTCCCAGTGCGCGGTACCGCCCAGTTGACCTTCGAGGGTCATGGTGCCCGTGCAGTCCGCATCCAGCGTATATGTGCCGCTCAGTTTTTCGCGCTGTGCGATTGCGTGGCGCAGCGACGTCTGCTTGCCCTGGATGCCGTGGCCAGTGAGGACGTAGCGGCCTTGAAGCTTTCCGGCCGAGCATTGCTCTTGGGCTCCGTAGGCCATCGGGGAGATCAGCAAAAAGCCGCCCAAGATCAGGCTTGCACAGATCGCGCAGCTTGCCAGCGTCGTGGTTCTGCTCGGTTTCATGATTGCCCCCTGTTGCTGCGAAGGAACTGCACCTTAAGATTGCGGCGTAAAGGCGGCGGCGAAGCCTCGGCGCAGGCGGGTCAAGAGCTACAGGATCGTAAAATGAAAGTTCTCATCTGCGTCGACACCAGCAAGCAGGTCGGCGACCCCGATCACCTGAAGGTCTTCGCCAACGAAGACGCCGCCGAGAAATGGTTCGCGGAACACGATCCGGAAGGGGTGGCGTTCGAATATGAGGTTCTGGATTGAACCCGATCGTGGCCATGATGCGGGCAAGGTGAAATAGCCGGGATGACGACGCACTATTTTCCTGACGCGGACGGGCCAGCGCTTCAACCGTTTACGAAGGCTTTCATCCGCCTGATGTTTGCTCATGCTGTCTTCGAGCATCGTGCTTCCGATCTTTAGGGAAGTGATCACAGGCGTTATCGGGTTCGGCGAACGGCCAAAGAGCCGGTGGTCGGCGGACAAGCGACCCAAGCTCATGAAGAAGCTCATCAACGAACATAATTCCAGGGGATTGCCCGAAACGGCTGACATCGTCACCTGCCTCAAGCGCTCAATTTCATTTTGCCGCGACCGTAACTTGCTTGCGCATGAGTTGTGGTGGGAGTTCAACGTTGACACGATCACGGTTCAATCCTGGGTCGAATGGCCAAAACAAGATCAGCATCGGACGTTCACGGTGGCCGAAATCCAAGACACGGCTACGTCGTTCGACGATCTTGAGGTAGAGCTTTGGAAGCTTCAAAGGGCGATCGAAGCGCGGACCCGAAAAATAAACCGCCCCGCATAAATAGCGCTGTGGCAATGAAAGCGACCGCCAACTGGGGCCTCTAATAATTGTTTGCGCCCTATTTTGGCACGCAAAAAATAGCGAGTCGCCTCGCGCCGATATTAGAAGGTCGTGCCGATCAATCAACCCTCCGCCCAAGCGCATTAACGCTCTCATCCAAAATCCATCGACGGAGAACTGTCATACGATTGATTGTCGCCGCTATTGCGCTTATCGCCCGCTCACTGCTACCGCCTGATTACCAAGAGGGGCAAACAATGTTAACAAAAAAAGATGCGGTAATAGGGAAACGCGTTCAATGGAGGCCTTCTGACACCACGAAACATCTCTGCCTCGGCACCATCCGCGACATTAAGCCCGACGGTGAGGTCATTATCGAATACGACGATGGTGCAATTTCGAGCACCTATGTCGATAACCCTGTTTCCCCCGTCTATCCCGCTTGATCCAGAGAGGGGGCCATGCGCCCCCTTTTCTTTTTGCCCCGCAGACTGTTCGTTTTCCCGCCACATTCCGGACAATCCCAATCCAAAGGGAGCGCAAATCATGACTAAAACACGCCTAAGTCTAGCGTCGCCAGCAACAGAAAAACGGACAGTCATGCCTGTCCGCCGTCCCAATGCCGCGATCAGACCAAGGAACACCTAACCGAGATAGAAGTGGAGAAGCTGGCCAAGAGCATTCAATCAACGGTTCGCTATGCCGAACTGGCACCGGGGCGGTTCAAGAACATCTGGCGATGAACTTGGCCGAGCTTGGCGCGGCCAGCTTAGTAGTGGACTCCGCAGGTCGTTCCAAGGCGAAAGCAGCATCCGGACCAAAGCCCGGAGACCCTTGGGTCCATCTCATGTCTCGGTTGGTCGTTCTTGAGGGGATAGCGTCCGGCATTCTGTCGCTATCTTTGGCAGCGGCACAGAATGATCCGACGTTTGGGTTGACGAACGCGCTGCTGAAGAAAATTTCGGACGACATTGAGGTTGCGCTGCAGCAGGCGCCTGTTGCCGTTCAGCAAGAGGCTCGCGTCTACCGTGACGCTCTGTTAGATCGGGTAGAAACTGAGGTGCCAGCTTTGCGTGATGCCAGTAGACCCGGGCCGCATTGAGCAGGTTCTCGCGCAGTTCAATCATTGCGCTTGTCCATGATTGGCGCGTGAATTCCCAAAATCGAGAGGCGGGCCAAGGCGGACAGGGCCCTCTACGCCCCTTTTCCCTTTTCGTGCTAATATCGCTAATATCAGTACCATTAAAGGTCGATTGGGCGGATGTACCCCGGAGGCCTTTAGGGCCTCGGTGGGCTGTACGCAGGTCACCGGGGCCTTTTATTTGATGTATCCCAATTGCCGCCCCTGGCTTCCCGTTCATCATCGGAGAGCACGGAAACCGGTATAATCCACCAGATGCCGCCGGTTCCAATCCCGGTGTTTTGCATCGTCCGTGATGGGATCAAACGGGTTTGACTCCTCCAACGGGGGAGATTTTCTAAGGCCTCTCGGACGATATTCGCAGCGGCCGTTAAATCCATTGCCGTAGTTCATGCGCACAGCTTCTCCAGAAATACCCGGTCCGGGAGCAAGATCGGTTTTCGCCAACTCCGCCAATATCAGGCGCAATTCGTCGTCACCTATCGCCGACGTGATCGAAAAAGGGCTTTGAGGTGGCATCGTTAGAGCGCACCCATCGGGTGATCGGCACCGGGGCCGTGCTGGTCTTCGGGAAATTGGGGCTTCTGAATCATCACGTCGTACTGTACTGCTTTTCATCGACGAGGCCGTCGCCGCCCGTCTTGTGGAAGGGCGCGAACTCTCCCTTGTCGTACAATTTAAGGATCTCGGGCGGAGAATATGGCCGGTGATCTTTTGGCGCCGTTCGGCTCGGCAAGCTAGCAAAGTGAAGGCCGCCGTGGTGACGGGCTAGAACGCCACGCCGATCCGCATTCCGCGCTTCCAGACGACCCTGCAGCGCTTCTTCGTGGTGCCGTAGAGCACTTCGAACCGTTCCGGGAGATTGACGAGCTTTTCCAAATGCAGGCACGCGCCGCCCGCCGAGTAGTCGATGAGGATGCACTCGATCGCGGGCGCTTTCGGCCCGACGAATATTTTGGCCTTGCCGGAGATCCGACCTCCGGGCCGCTGACGTGAGTATAGTCGGGGATACTGCATGACTTAAGACCTACTTCGCACCTCGGCAAATCGCGGTTGGGGCGTTATCCAGTGAAGCATTTTCCTGATGTCCCGCTTCGATGCGGTTTATTCTCTTGCTCAATTTTTGATCGTTCGGCCGTAGCCTTAATTTTCCCTTACCATCCTTGAGGTTGGACCGTGCGTGCCGCGCTATTTGTTGCACTGCTTCCAAAATGTCGGGCGCGAGCGAGCGGGCCGCACCGGCAACTTTAGCCATAGCCTGCAGTGGTTATTTCCTAGTAATAGGCATTCTCCTTTTTGTTAGTGACATGCTGCATCTTTCCGAAGCCGGCGTCGCAGGACCTTTTCGTCCTCCTGCACCCATGCCCCCCACGGCGAGGCTGGGGCTGATCGAGTTGCTCAGGACGCTCAAGCGGAATCCGCTGGAATGCTGGAGCGCGGATTTCTTTCAGGAGCCGATCGCCAGGTTCAGACTCCCCTTCGCCGAAGCCTTCCTGGTTCATGACCCGGCAAGTATCAAGCACGTCCTGGTGGACAATGCAGGGAACTACCGCAAGGACCCGATCCAGCGACGCATCCTCGCGACAGGTCTGGCCAATGGGCTCTTGAGCGTTGAAGGCGAGCGCTGGGAAGTGCAGCGGCGAACACTGGCGCCGCTATTTGCGCGACGGCCGGTCGCTTCCTTCACCAATGCGATGCTGGCTGCCGGTGATCTTCTGACCGACCGGTGGCGTCGGGTCGAGCTGAACACCACGGTCGACGTCGCAGCAGAGCTGACGCTGCTCACACTGAATGTGCTGGCGCTGACAATCTTTTCCGATGGTATCGGCGGCGATCTCGACGAGTTTCGCGCCGCGATGAACGCCTATTTCGGATCGCTCGGCCGTATCGGCGCGTTCGATCTGCTGGGAGTTCCGAACTTTGTGCCGCGGCCCGGCCGACGGCGACTCATGCAGACAATGGGCTATTTCGAAGAGATCATCGACGACATCATCAAGGTCAGGCGCCGACGGCTGGATACCGGTTGCGACATCCCCGAGGATCTGCTGACGCTCTTGTTGCGCGCGCTTGATCCTTCGACCGGCCGGCCGATGAGTCTGGCCGAGGTGAGGTCGAACATCCTGACCTTTCTTTCCGCGGGCCACGAAACCACCGCCAATACGCTGGCCTGGTCGGCCTTTCTGTTGTCGCAGGCGCCTTATTGGCGCGCACGGCTGCGAGAGGAAGCCGACCGCGAACTAAAGGCGGATCGGACGGGGCTGGCGGAACGGCTGGTTGTCACCCGCGCGGTGGTCGAGGAAGCGCTGCGGCTCTATCCCCCGATCGCGGCGCTGAGCCGGATGTCGAACCAGGCCGACATGCTAGGAAACCATCCGATCAAGCCGCGATCCCTGATTGTGATCGCACCCTATGTGCTGCATCGCCATCAAAGCCTCTGGGATCACCCCGACACCTTCGATCCCTCGCGTTTTCTGCCACCCGCGAAGGCAAAAATCCCGCGCTTTGCCTATTTGCCGTTTGGCGCCGGCCCGCGAACCTGCATCGGTTCGTCGTTCGCGCTGCAGGAAGCCACGATCGTTCTGGCCACGCTGGTGCAGCGGTTCGAAATGCGGCTCCTCCCCGAAGCCAGGGTATGGCCCGTCCAGAAAATCACATTGCGCCCCGCACATGGCCTGCCGATGCAGATCGTGCCGCGATGTTGCGTGTAAGATGTTCGTGAGACCGGACCTCGCAGGCGAGGGGGGCAATTGCAATGGGGGCTGATTTCACCGACAGTGCGGCCACTACAATTTAGAAGCCAATTGAGCGCATATGGAAACGCCGTCAGGCCACGATCGGAACGCCGATCAGATCGCATTCTGGAACGGACCGGCCGGCGAGCACTGGACGCAGCGGCAGCCCGCCCAGGACATCCTGCTCGCGCCGATCTCGCAAGCCTTGATCGATCGCGCGGCGGCGAAGGCGGGGGAGCGAATCCTTGACGTCGGCTGTGGCTGCGGTGCGACCTCGATCGCGCTGGCGGAGCGGGTTGCGCCGTCGGGTTTCGTGCTCGGCGTCGACATTTCCGTTCCCATGCTGTCGCGGGCGCGACAGCTCGCGCCAAAAAAACTGCCGCTCGACTTCGCGCTGGCGGACGCCACGGTCTATCCCTTTGATCCCGCAAGCTTTGATCTCCTGGTCTCGCGCTTCGGCGTGATGTTCTTCGCCGAGCCCGCAGTCTCCTTTGCCAACTTGCGCAAGGCGTTGCGGCCATCGGGCCGTGTCGCCTTCGCTTGCTGGCGCGAGCCGCGCGAAAATCCCTGGATGATGGCGCCGCTGCAGGCCGTCTATCAACACGTCCCCAAGCTGCCGCAGCAGGGCCCTGAGGACCCTGGCCCATTTGCATTTGCCTCAGCAGAACGCGTGAACCGGATTCTGAGCGAAGCCGGATTTTCGGCCATGGCGATGGAGCCTTGCAATCTGTCGCTCGATATTGCGATCGGGCGCGGGCTCGATGCGGCGGTCGAAACCGCGCTGCAAATCGGCCCGGCCAGCCGGGCGCTAGACGGGCATCCGCAGGAAGTGCGTGCTGCCGCGACCCGATCGATCCGGGAAACGTTGACGCCTTTTCTGCGCGGCGATTCGGTGCCGTTGCCAGCCTCAATCTGGATCGTCACCGCGCGCCCAGGCTAAAGTCGAGGGGGCGACGGACTTACGCCCGCTCCTCCCAGATCATCGCGAGATGTACGATGGTCTGCACGGCCTTCTCCATGTCCTGCACGCTCACCCATTCCAGCCGCGAATGGAAGGCGTGCTCGCCGGCGAAGATGTTGGGGCAGGGCAGTCCCATGAACGACAGCCGCGAGCCGTCGGTGCCGCCGCGGATCGAGCCGCGCACCGGTTCGAGTCCGGTGCTGCGGATCGCTTCGACCGCGTAGTCGATGATTTTGGGATGGCGGTCGATCACCCGCTTCATGTTGCGGTATTGCTCCTTGATCTCCATCCGGTAGGTCGAGCGCGGATAGTCCTTCATCACGTCCTTGACGATTGCTTCCAGCAGCGCCTCTTTCTGCTTCAGCCCATCGTCGGTGAAATCGCGCACGATGAAGCCGAGCGTGGCCTGTTCCAGCGCCCCGGAGATCGCGATCGGATGCAGAAAACCCTGCTTGCCCTCGGTGGTCTCCGGCGAGCAGGTGTCCTTCGGGAGGCGGTCGACGATGGCGGCCGCGATCTTGATCGCATGCTCCATCTTGCCCTTGGCGAAACCGGGATGGGTAGAGACGCCCTCGATGGTGACGGTGGCGCCGTCGGCGGAAAAGGTCTCGTCCTCGATGTGTCCCGCGGTTTCGCCGTCGATCGTGTAGGCGAACTCGGCGCCGAGTTTCTTCAGGTCGACCTTGTCGACGCCGCGGCCGATTTCCTCGTCGGGGGTGAACAGGATCTTGATGGTGCCGTGCTTGACGTGCGGATTCTGGATGAAGAACTGCGCCGCATCCATGATCTCGGCGACGCCGGCCTTGTTGTCGGCGCCCAACAGCGTGGTGCCGTCGGTGGTGATGATGTCGTTGCCGATCTGGTTGGCGAGATCAGGGTACTCCGCGGCGCGAATCACCTGCGCGGGGTCGGCCGGCAACACGATGTCGCCACCACGATAGTTCCTGACGATCTGCGGCTTGACGTTCTTGCCCGTACAGTCGGGCGAGGTGTCCATGTGCGAACAGAAGCAGATCACGGGCACCTTCTTGGTCGTATTCGCCGGAATGGTGGCGTAGACGTAGCCATGTTCGTCGAGATGTGCGTCGGCGATGCCGATTTCCTTCAGCTCGGCCGCGAGCACGCGACCTAGGTCTTTTTGCTTTGGGGTGGAAGGGCAGGTCGGAGACGAGGGGTCCGACTGGGTGTCGATGACCACGTAGCGCAGGAAGCGCTCGGTCACGCTGTGCTTGAACGCCGAAGGTGAAATCACTGTGGGAACCGCAGCTGGGGAGGGAACTCTAGCAAGGCACTATAACAGAAAGCGCCATTCCGGGGCCGCGCAAACCAGCCGGAATGACGCCAAAGTCAGGGAAAAGCGCGTCTTATCAGACGGCTTCCTTCAGCTCCTTGGCCGCGCGGAAGGCAACCTTCTTGCTGGCCTTGATGTGGATTGCTTCGCCGGTGGCGGGGTTGCGACCCATGCGGGCGGCGCGCTTGCGTACCTGCAGGATGCCGAGACCGACGATGCGGATCCGCTCACCCTTTTTCAGGTGCTTGGTGATCCGGGTCACCACGTCGTTCAGAATGGATTCGGCCTGCTTCTTGGACAATTCCTGGTCCTCGGCGATCGCGGCTGCAAGATGCTTGAGCGTGACAGTCGTCGGGGTCGCTGCTTTCTTCGCCATGTTTGGCCCTCCTCGTTGTTAACAATGCTTAGGAACCTAAGACGTATCAGGCCTTAAACGATTCGGGGGGGAGCTGACTACGCTGTTTTGCCTGAAAACAGCCCATTATTTGCATCGACATCGCAAAAAGGCCCGCCTGACGGGGGGATTCGCAACCTCCTTGACTTGGAAAGGTGGCGCCTTTAAGCCCTCGTTCCTGTGCGGATCGGACTACATCCGCGGGAGTAGCTCAGTTGGTTAGAGCGCCGCCCTGTCACGGCGGAGGTCGCGGGTTCGAGCCCCGTCTCTCGCGCCATTATTTCAATGGCTTAGCTGGCTTCCGCTTCTGCAAAAGTATTCCCAGGGGCGTGGACGGAATACTTTTGGTCTCTGTCCGTTCCAGCTTCCTGGCCCCCTTGGCGCGTGCTTCATCGAACCGCCGAGCGCTGGCGACGTTCACCGGATTGCAAGTCTGTCGGAGCCGCTTATTGCGGTCCACCGTATTCGCCATCTTGTTGGACTGATCCTCCACGGACCCGCCGCCGGCATCGCCCTCGACCGCCCCGGACCTCCGCATGTCCTGGAGGTGCCGTTTTTCGTTCTTGCCGAAAGCCAGTTCCCGGACCGCGGCGAAGTCCTGGTTAAGCGAGCTCTTGGTGTAGGGCCGCGGCGTGATATGCCGGCCGCCGCCGTGATCGCCACCCCATCGCCCGGTGGCTCCGTCACGGCTCACTGGACGGCCGCCGCGCGTCCAGAATAGCGGGGCGGTGTCTAGGAGCTCGGCTCAGAAGCGCTTCAGATACGCGACCAGGATGGCCTCAGACCAATGTGTCAGCGTCGCCGCGGCGGCCTTGCCGGTTTTGGCGCGGTCCAGTGCGAAGAACGGTCCAATGGCATCACCGCGGACCTGTGCCAGTGTCAGGCTGCGGTTGTCGATCGGGGAAAGCTGGCTGTCTGAAGTGGACCCCGGAAATAGGACCAAATGTTAAGGTCTGAAGCGTCCTGCTCTATCTCAACCGATGGAGCACGGATATGACGAAATCACGCAAGAAGTTTGATGCCACGTTCAAGGCCAAAATTGCCCTGGAGGCACTGCGCGAAGTAGCGACGGTGCCGGAGCTGGCGAAGCGGCACGGAGTTCACCCGAACCAGATCTATAGCTGGAAGAAGCAGGTTCTCGACAACGTGGCGAGCCTTTTCGGGCCCGGTGCGAGCGCTCTCGTGGGTGGCGAGGAGGAGCATGAGCGCGAGACGGCGAAGCTTTATACCAAGATTGGCCAGTTGACAGTTGAAAGGGATTTCTTGGCCAGGAGGCCCGGGCGATGAGTGTCCCCGAGCGCCGGGCGACGGTGGAGTGAAGTGGACCCCGGAGCTGGGACCAGGGATCGCCGAAGTTAAGGTGTAATCGCGCCTGCCTTTGTCCTTCAAATCAAGCAGCTTCCCGCTGCTGCTGCTTTTGCGTCTGCTGTGGGTATGTGGGCAACGCGTTTGCGTTGTCCAAGCGAAGCGGCATATCCACAGTCTTCGCCGCCTCGAACCTGTCCATGCCGGCACGCCATGCCGCCATGGGAAACTGGTTGTTCATAGCCTGGTGCGGGCGGTGATGATTGTAAAAATTCATCCACAATCCGATGCCGTCTCGCGCTTCGCGCCCGTCAGCATAGGCTTTCAGATGCACTTCCTCGTATTTGATCGAACGCCACAACCGTTCGATAAAAATATTGTCCATGAAACGACCGCGTCCGTCCATCGAAATCGCGATGCCTGCAGCCTCGAGCCTGCCGGTGAAGGCGGCGCTGGTGAACTGCGCCCCCTGATCGGTGTTGAATATTTTCGGCGTGCCGTGCCACGCCAGCGCTTCGTCGAGCGCCGCGATGCAGAAGCCCGTATCCATCGTGTTCGACAAACGCCACGCCAGAACCGCCCGGGTAGCCCAGTCGATAATCGCCACCAGATACAGAAAGCCAAGCGCCATCGGAATATAGGTGATGTCGCTGGCCCAGACATGATTGGGCTCGGTGATGCTCACGCCGCGCAGCAGATAGGGATAGATCTTGTGGCCGGGCGCGGCTTTGCTGGTGCCGGGGCGCGGAACCAGCGCCTCGATCCCCATTATGCGCATCAGCCTTTGCACGCGCTTGCGGTTGATGCCGTGGCCTGCCTGGTTGAGTTCGAACACTATTCGACGCGAGCCGTAAAACGGCCACTTCAGATGCAATTCGTCGATCCGCCGCATCATGGCCAGATCGTCGGCGTCGGTCACCGGCCCGGGCCGATAGACGCCCGAACGCGACAAATTCAGCAGCGCACATTGCCGGCGAACCGACAAATTCTCGCCAGGCCGCTCCACCATCGCCCGGCGCTCGGGGACACTCATCGCCCGGGCCTCCTGGCCAAGAAATCCCTTTCAACTGTCAACTGGCCAATCTTGGTATAAAGCTTCGCCGTCTCGCGCTCATGCTCCTCCTCGCCACCCACGAGAGCGCTCGCACCGGGCCCGAAAAGGCTCGCCACGTTGTCGAGAACCTGCTTCTTCCAGCTATAGATCTGGTTCGGGTGAACTCCGTGCCGCTTCGCCAGCTCCGGCACCGTCGCTACTTCGCGCAGTGCCTCCAGGGCAATTTTGGCCTTGAACGTGGCATCAAACTTCTTGCGTGATTTCGTCATATCCGTGCTCCATCGGTTGAGATAGAGCAGGACGCTTCACACCTTAACATTTGGTCCTATTTCCGGGGTCCACTTCACTCGGCACACTCCGGCAACAGCATCCAGATAGGAATCTTCAATCGCCTCCCGGCTGGATCTATGACACAGACCGCCCCATCTCCTCGCTTCGGTCTGCGAAGAATCCGCGGCGTAACACCATGAAGTGGGTGAAAGGGGTAGAAGACCCGAACATCTGTATTATCGGCGCTCAGGGTATTGTGGGCGTGGGTGCCATCATCCGCACGTGCATATGATCGTGCCAGGTGGAGGGCTCTCGTTTGACGGCGCGCGATGGGTCGCCGCGCGCTCCAACTTCCTCGTGCATGTCAAGGTGCTGGCGCGCCTATTCCGGGGCAAGATGCTGGCGATGCTCATGCATGCGCACAACGCCGACGAGTTGAAGTTCTTCAACGCCCATGCCGGACTCGCCGACAAGAGAACGTTCAAGCGCTTCATCGCCCCGCTGCGGCGCATCAAGTGGGTGGTCGATTGCAAGGCGCCGTTCGCAGGGCCCGAGCAGGTGCTGCGCTATCTCTCCCGTTACACCCATCGTGTCGCCATCTCGAACCGCCGCCTCGTTGCAGCCGACGACGACGCGATTGCGTTCCGCTGGAAGGATTATCGCGTCAACGGCCCCGACCGCTGGAAGACGATGAGGCTTCACCCGCACGAGTTCATCAGGCGCTTCCTGCTGCACGTGCTGCCCAAGGGCTTCCACCGCATCCGCCACTACGGGCTCTTTGCCTCCGCCAATCGCGCCGAGAGCATCGCGACGGCCCGCGCACTCCTCAATGTCGCCCCGCCTGCCGCCGATACCCAAGAGCAGCCGGATGTTGCGCCCGATAGCCCGCGCGTGCTGCCCTGCCCATGCCCCCGCTGTGGCGCTCGCATGATCGTCATCGAGACTTTCGCGCGCGGCTGCGAGCCGAGCTGGCGGCCGACACCGATTAGGATCGACACGTCATGAGCCAGACCTCCTGTCGACGTTGCGGCTTTCCCGTTCCGATGCGCTGGCTCCGCGCCGGCGGCGATCTCTCTCGACCTAATCCCATCCCCCAGTCCGCCGTTCGCCCGTTGATGCGCTCCGAGCGGGCGCCGAAACGCCTACTGCACTCTCCCGACCTCGCGTGTGCAGACATCGAGCTGGTGTCGTGCTGGCGTGCCGCTCATCATCGAGATCGGCGCCAACATTAAATCCCCATAGCACTCGCTGCCAGCCAGTGCCCAACTTCCCGCGACTTCGTGCATTGGCGCTTTTCGGACGCCGGCCACCGCAGCGCGTGGATAGCCTCCTCATGCCGGCGTCCGAAAACCTACACAGGAACGGACGTGCCCTCCATTCGCAGCCAGAAAAAAGGGCCGTTCTGAATCGCCAATCGCCACGTGACAAGCCGACCCGCTCCGCTGGCGTGCGCCAAAACGATAGACGATAGGGATGCCAGTTGATAATAATTTGTGCGATGTCGTGAAAGCCTCGCGGCGTGGTCGAGTTGCGTTGGGTCATGATCATGTCCGCACCTGTTGTCCCGCCGCCCGCCTTGTCCGAGGACGCAATTCGCCGGCTGCTTGTCGAGCGCGTCGATGAGTGCTGCTTGAGCGTCGGCATGGTGGTCGGCGTCACCGAAGCCAACGGCCATCGGTTCGTCGCCCATGGCTGTCGCGACACGTGCGGCCGAGGCCCGGTGAATGAAAAAACCTTGTTCGAGATCGGTTCGATCACCAAGCTGTTCACTGCCCTGTTGCTGTCCGACATGGCCAACCGCGGCGAGGTCAGGCTGGATGAACCGGTGGCGGAACTGTTGCCGGCGGGAACGCGCGTCCCGGTTCGCGATGGGAAAGCCATCACGCTGCGCGATCTGGCCTCGCATTATTCCGGACTGCCGCGAGTGGCGACGAATGGGGACCCGCCAGATCGGTCCGGAGGCCCCTACGCCGCATACAGCGCGGAAAGACTCTATCAGTTCCTCGCCAGCCACAAACTGGCCCGGACGCCGGGCGACAGCTTCGAATATTCCAATGTCGGCGCAGGACTGCTCGGGCACGCACTGATGCTGCGCGCCGGGGCCAGCGACTATGAGAGCCTGATCCGCGCGCGCATCCTGGATCCGCTGCGGATGGACGATACGGTGATCGCGATCCCGTCCCGGCTGGCAACTAACGTCGCATCAGGCCATGACGACAGTCTTGAGCCGACCTCGGACTGGACTTTCGATGTGCTGGCCGGGACGGGCGCGCTACGCTCGACCCCTTCCGACCTGTTGCGTTTCATGGACGCGGTGTGCGATCAGGGCTCACCGATTGCGTCCATCATCCGCCCGCTGATGACCCCGCGCGACCAGGGTGGGCTGGAATTGGCGAAGCCACATCCGGACGGCGCAATTGCGCTATCGAAACCCGGCGGTACAGGTGGTGCCCGCGGCTTCGTCAAATGCATTCCGGAATGGAAACGCGGAGTGGCTGTGCTCAGCAACGCAAGCATCGATGCCGTTGTCGATATCGGGATCCATGTGCTGAATCCGCGCCGCGACCTGATGTCCTACCCCAAGGAGGTCGCGATCGACCCCGCCTGTCTTGACCGTCTGGTGGGTCGTTATCAACTGAAGGATTGGGTGTTCGATGTGACATCGACCGGCGACCGGCTCCATGTTCCGCTCGCCGACCAGCATCGGGTCTTTCCCACGTCGGAATGGCATTTTTTCCACAAGAGCGCGCCCGTGCAATTCACCTTCGAACCGGGCGAGGACGGCCGCGCCGCCCGCCTGATCCTGCATCATAACGGCACCGACGAGATTGCTGAAAGGATCTCATAGTGGAGGCCGATGTGCGCGGCAACGAGTACATGCTTGGTATTTGTGCCTGAACCAAAGCAGCGTGGAGTCCGCTCCGAGTCATTCGCGACGGGGTCGAGCCGCCAGCAAGCCCGGCCATGTCCGCTATGCCGCCGGAAGCGGATATAGAGAGCGCAGGTGCGTGAAGTACATAAAGTACATGAAATTACATCCCTATAAAAAGTACCCTGAAATTATCGCGAAGCCCGCACGCGCGCGCGCGAGGCGGATGGAATAGGCTTTTTTAGGATAATAGGCGGATCACTGACTCTACCTACCGGACTGATCGGCGGTCGAGCCGCTGACCTCCTCAACTGCCGGCGCCAAGGGGTTATCCCATGTCCGCTTTTGTGCGCATTACAGAGTCAAGTCGGACATTGCGCCGTGTCCGCTTTATCGCCACGGACAAGCACGCGCAATCTGTGCGTTAGGAACTTTGTTCAATCTCATCATCGTTCTAACATTTGCACTGCCGCAGATAGGACAGAAGTACCAAGACTCACTTGCGATTACCCTCGGACCCGGACTGGGATTGCTACCGCACATCGTTCGATGACATTGAAAACCGTCGCAAGCATCATAACCCCTGAATGCAATTTCAGGGGCGGGATAACCTGAACAATACACTTTCGTTCCAGTCCAGCATTCGCCACCGTCCCCTTTTGAATCACTCTTCACGTATGTCATTCCCAGATCAGTGCAGTTTGCTGGCGACCCAAAGCAAAATGGGGCTGTCCCGATCCACATCCCTGGCTCCGCAAATGCATCCCTGGTTAGCAAGATAGCGGTTACTGCGAAGACTATCCTGAATAGGACCATAGAAGCCTTCCTATCTGTGACAGATGTGGAGGGGGCTCCAGAGTGGATACCCTGACCCACCGCAGAAGATATTTGAGCAACCAGAGACGCCTGTAAAGAAAGATCCGCATGTCGCACGACTTACCAGTGGTCAGGCGCGCTCATTGCTTTCCTTTTCTTTCATGATCTCGCGGAGAGACTTCGGCCGCTGAGGTGACCTGTAGCGGCCCTCCCACGAGGCCGCGATCACGCCCTCGAAGGGAACTTCCCCGGAGTGCAGCTCGGCATTCCGCTATCGGTTGTGACTAGCGTTCGCCGCGCCTTGGCCCTGCCACCGAAATGCCCATGCCGATCCTCGACGAGATAACGCAGCCTGATCCGGCAGGGATGGGGGGAGGTGCTGAATCGAAATAACCATCATACGCTGGATGCGAAAGACCACGACGGGTCGATGTCGCATTTGGGTCATTCTCGACCGAATTGGGCTGTCCGCGTCATGTCCGGTTTACCCCCGGTCGCGACCGTTGGGGCGGACCTCCCGGTTCGGCAGCTTCGTGCCAATGCACCGTGCCGCTCATTCCACTCGATGCCATCAAGGCGGCCAGCGCCAAGATTTCGACGAGCGCTCAGCCCGAGGAGCCAAAAGCACCAGAGCATCCATGCCCTTGCTGTGGCAGCAACATGCGCATTATCGAGATCTTCCTGCGCGGGCAACAGCCGAAACACAAGCCCACGCCAGTTCCGCCAAAGATCAGGATCGACACCTCATGATGACGAAACTGATGCTCGACATATGCAAGTACGATCAATGTCTGTTTTGGCTTCCAGCCGACAACGTTATCCCTTGCATCGTCACGTCAATGTTGCCGTTCGGCAAAACTCAAAAGCGCAAGATTGCGTTACTAAGGCGATATCCGTGACCCGTTCACAACCCAATTCACGCCCGTGCCGCGTGGCAAAATTGCGTACCTTGCTGCCTCGTTCCGCCACATCGACGCCTGCGCCCGCGGCGAAACCCCCATAGTTGCGGCACCACCGCCGTTCCCAACCCGCGATTTCCTGCCTTGGCGCTTTTCGGCCGCCGGCCGTCGGAGCGCGTGGAGAGACCATCATTCCGGCGGCCGAAAACCTGCACAATAGGAGAACTGGGTGAGCACATTACTGCCCCGGCTCTTCATCGCGGAACCGGTGCTGGTCGCCATGAGAGATCGTCGGACCAAAGATAGATCGCGATGGCCGATCTGATGCACGCGGTTCCAAGGTGCCTGGGTTGATCTAAATCAACGAAGCAATGACACAGGGCGCAACGCTGCTGCGGCAGGTTGCGGCTCTCTGGCCTGTCCCACAATCGTCTGGTCGGCGGGCTGGAGGAATGCGCTTTTTCGGCAACCGTGGAAGGACAAGTAACATGTCACGTCGAGCGATCTTCTCGTTGGCCGCGTCGGTCATCATCGGCATCGGGTGCGTTGCTATGATTTCAACTGATGCGTTCGCATATCGCGGTGGGCGCGCTGGTGTTGGCCGCGCTGGCGTCTATCACGGCGGCGCTTATCGCGGCGGTGTTTACCGTGGCGCAGCGGTACGCCGTGGAGTGGCAGTAGGCGTCGGCGCTGCTGCCGTCGGTGCCGCTGCGTACGGAGCTTACGGAACGCAACGCTGCGGATACTATCCCTACGGACCTTGCTACTAGAAACTGTCGGAGAGCCTGCTTTCGCCGAATGCAGATCAGGGACGTACGCGTGTGACGTTCGGCCGAGCGCTCATTGGCGTCATCTTTGTGCGTGCCCCAAATGCAGCTCGCTTTACGTCGTTATGCAGGAACGTCGCCCGGACAGGCCTGATTTACTCGATGCCAATGTGGCAGGGTTTTCTAAATGTGATTCTCACAATACCATGCACGAGCCTTTGAAGGGCGTTTTGACTAAAGACCTTGATTCGACGGCCATGGTTCGCGAGCGAGATGATTGGGGCTATTACGTCAGGGCGATTCGCGATTTAACCCATCCGCCTTCGTGGCGGTGGAGAATTATTCGCCGGCGCAACCCGATGGGTGTGTTGCTCGAAGCTGGGGGATTCAGCACCTATGAAGCCGCGCGGTTCGCAGGCAACGTAGCCTTAGCTGATTTCCTTGAGCAGCTTGAACGCGAGAAATTGCGGAACGACTAGGTGTGAACTCATAAATCCATAAGCGTTGGCGGACACCCGCTCTTGAGCGCATTACGGACTAAAGTCAGACATCGCGCTATGTCCGCGAAGTGCCAATGCACGAAGTCGCTGCGCTCCAGCCCGCTGCGCGGGAGCAAGAGCCGAGAGGCCGGTAGCCAGGTGAGAGGACAGCGATGGCGAGGTGGCAAGGTCAACACGATCAGCTCATGTATTGTCGGCGTACAACGCATGATCAAGAACAGCTAGGATCATCTGGCAGGCCGGCACCCTGATGCGGCGAGTCACATCGCCCCCGCCCATCACGCAATGACAAAGTTGTCTTGACGAATAGCGCAAACCAAGTTTGCTTGAATGTGCCGTGGATATTTCTACTCGCAAGAAATTGATTCACACCATGCCACCGAACACCGATCGACCGATCAATCGCGCAATGGTTGTGGGATGTGCTGTTTCTGCCACGCGCAACCATTTGAAATTACACGAGCCAAAAACATTAAAAATCCACTTGTGCAACGTTCATGCCAAAACGCGAAAGTTGTGGAAGCATTCTGCTCGCGCCGCGTCCACCATCGAGATCGCCACCAACATACGATCCCCATAGCACTCGCTGCACTGCCGGGTGCCATACTTCCCGCGACTTCGTGCATTGGCGCTTTTCGGACGCCGGCCGCCGCAGCGCGTGGATAGCCTCCTCATGCCGGCGTCCGAAAACCTGCACAGATCCGGACATACCTCTCTGCTCGCAGGCACCGAATACTAAGCTTTGGGACAGCGAGGCTGCCGAATTGCATCGCTTGCGCTGGCACAAGTTTGGGCGTTGAGTCCATGACCATAAGCGGGTGCCGCTAGTCCTATCAGATTCTGAAGCAGTCTTTCCGTTCTGCGATGCGGACAGAACGCCGTGCGCCGAGCCGATCCACCTTAGCGGATCGGAAGTGTCAAGCGTGCGGGGTAATGCACTCAACTAGCACTGGGTCCATAAACTTGGGAGGAGAACGATGAGCAGTTGGCTTAGTGAACGAGAACAGCGCCTCGTCGCCGGCGCCGAAGCAGCATCGGCGGCAACGCCGATTCCTACCCAGATCGTATCAAACGGCGAGTATCTCCCGCCCCCGCAGAGCGCCATTCAAAAGAAGGTCGAGACCCGGATTAACGAGCTTGCTGATGCTAACGGCAAACGGCTGGGCCTAAGTCGCCGACAGTTCTTGCACACGAGCTGCGGCATGGCTGCGGCCTTTCTCGCAATGAACGATATCTACGGTAACGTCTTCCAAGTCGCACCCGCCGAGGCCCGCGAACCCGAGTTGATGCTTGCCCGGGCGCAAAACCTCGCCGACCAGTTCATCTTTGACGTTCAGACCCACTTCGTGCGCGACGACTTCGACCACAAGGAGCTCTTGGGACTAGCGCAGTTTGCGAGTGACCACTGGAATCCCAAGATGAAGGAGGAAGGCGTCTCGTCGCTCGCCCGCTACAAGTTCCAGAACTACGTTAAAGAAATTTACTACGACAGCGACACGAATATGGCCCTCTTGAGTGGCGCACCGTTTGACGATCCGAGCTGGTGGTTCCTATCCAACGAACAGATCGTCAAGGCGCGCGAGCTCATCAACGACTTCGCTGGCTCCCGGCGCCTGCTGGCGCACAGTGTCATAGCGCCCAAACAGCCCGGCTGGATGGAAGAGGTTGACAAGGCGATCGAGGTCTACAAGCCGGATTCCTGGAAGTCCTATACGATCGGCGATCCGCTGGCGCCCTCCAAGTTCCCTTGGCGGCTCGACGACGAGCAGGTGATGTATCCGTTCTACGACAAGGCGGTGAAGGCCGGCATCAATACGCTGTGCATCCACAAGGGACTGCTGCCGCCCGATTACGAGAAATCGTTCGCCGGCGTCTGGGAATACGCAAGCGCTTGGGATATCGGAAAGGCAGCCAAGGATTGGCCGCAGATGAACTTCGTGATCTATCACTCGGCGCTACGGGCGTTCCTCGAATTGCCGGACAAGGCGTGGGCGGATTTCGAACAAACGGGCCGCATCCAGTGGGCCTCTGATCTTGCGGAAATCCCGCAGAAGTTCGGCGTTACCAATGTCTATGCCGAGCTAGGCACGTCCCTTGCCAACTCGGCGGTCGCCCATCCGAAGTTCTGCGCCGCGCTGGTAGGTACGCTGATCAAGGGCATGGGGGTGGATCATGTCATGTGGGGCACCGACTCGGTTTGGTACGGCTCACCGCAGTGGCAGATCGAGGCGCTGCGCCGGCTCGAAATCCCGGAGGACATGCAGAAGAAGTATGCGTTTGCGCCGCTCGGCGACGCCAACAGCGCCGTCAAGCAGCAGATTTTCGCCGGCAACGCGACTAGGTTCTACAAGATCAAGCTGAAGGCGGCTGACAATAGCAAGATGCCAGCCTTTTCCGAGGACCGCCTCGCGGCGCTTAAAAATGAGTACACACTGGGCGCCAAAGAACCCTCGAACCTGCGCTACGGGTACGTTCGCGCGGCCTAGATGTGAGCATGATCCGGAAAATCGGCACCGGTTTGCTGAGAGGACCTCTGTCAAAGTTAGAGAGGGACAACGATTCAAGAGAAGTCGTCCCTCTCTAACTGAAGGCTACCGCCGGGATTATCACGTCGATCGATAAATCCTACTTCGGCTCCGGGTCAAACGCGTCGCTTTGACGTTCCAACACGTGACCGCCAAGTGTGAATGGGCCATTGCGCCCTCGGACCGGCGCATGACCGCTTCGGGTCAATCGCGTCACTTTGACCGTGGGCCGGCCCCTTCCGGTCTACCCCGATCAACGGACATCGTCGGACCGCCCCGGTATGTCGGGTTGGTGCCAACAAGCGACATCGTGCGCTCGGTCTAAAATGAAGCGGCCGCTAACTAAGGCGGCCTTGACTTGCCCGTTGTCGCTGTCGCCATCGGCGCCAAGCCGGCGCACCCGCGTCCCACATGGCAATGACCACGATCGCGCTAACCGCTGCTCCGAGGAGCACTAGGATGACAGTGAGCATGTAAATCATGGCGCACTCTCCAACGCGACGGACAATACCCTCTTTTCTCAGCTTGATCTGAGCAAAATTGAACAAGTTAGCTAATTAATGGGAGGGGTCAGCACCGGCTATCTGGTGTGCGCCGGCTGATCGCAGGCTTCACAGTAGAAGGTATCCCCAAATTCCAAGCGAACAACCTTGAAGCCCGTTGGAACGGCTTCCACACTAAAATCAAAGGCCCGCTCTCCGGGCTGCGAAAGTCTGGCTAATCCCGACATCCTGCAAGTCGAGCATGTAAGTAACTCGGTCCACTGATTGGGGGCTGTCATTCGTGCAGACTCCTGGGCCGCCGAAAACCACCACACGGCGCGGCGGTCGTCTGCTCAGAATTGCTCACTTTCGAAATTTACTCGGCTGTCGTTACTCTTCTGAGCCACTGCGTCGACCCGGCCGTTAATGGCGCGAGCGTGCCATCGGCGCCGCGCGCGAAGCGCTCGGTGATTCCGGCCGGCAGGATGCGCTCGGTCTCGCCGTCCTCTTTGAACGTGATATCCGACACCTCGGAGATCATCAGGCAGCGTTTGTCAGAAGTGGCGGGCCAATGTTCGCCTTTACTCTCGACAGCAGACATCAATGCTCACCGGATCAACGTCCGCTTTGTGCCAATGCACGAAGTCGCTGCGCTCCAGCCCGCTGCGCGGGAGCAAGAGCCGAGAGGCCGGTAGCCAGGTGAGAGGACAGCGATGGCGAGGTGGCAAGGTCAACACGATCAGCTCATATATTGTCGGCGTGCAACGCATGATCAAGAACAGCTAGGATCATCTGGCAGGCCGGCACCCTGATGCGGCGAGTCACATCGACCCCGCCATCACGCAATGACAAAGTTGTCTTGACGAATAGCGCAAACCAAGTTTGCTTGAATGTGCCGTGGATATTTCTACTCGCAAGAAATTGATCCGCACCATGCCACCGAACACCGATCGACCGATCAATCGCGCAATGGTTGTGGGATGTGCTGTTTCTGCTACGCGCAACCATTTGAAATTACACGAGCCAAAAACATTAAAAATCCACTTGTGCAACGTTCATGCCAAAACGCGGAAGTTGTGGAAGCATTCTGCTCGCGCCGCGTCCACCATCGAGATCGCCACCAACATATGATCCCCATAGCACTCGCTGCACTGCCGGGTGCCATACTTCCCGCGACTTCGTGCATTGGCGCTTTTCGGACGCCGGCGCCGCAGCGTGTGGATAGCCTCGTCATGCCGGCGTCCGAAAACCTACACAAGAACCGACATCGTCAGTTAGACCAGCCATGTCCGAAAACCTACACATGAGCGGAAGTGAAGCGGCTATTGCCAGCCGGTGTGCGTTTCTGCCGGTTTTGCATAAGCAAAAACCTTTCATGGTGCGACCATTTGATCCGTTCATCACGAGTAAAAGACAAGGTATGGAATAGGCTGCCCGCCTCGTTCAGGCCGCATATTGTTGGAGCGCCGTGATCGTGCCGGGGTTCGTACATGTTGTCGACGACGATGCGTCCTTCCGAACCGCTATGGAACGTCGTTTGAAGAAGGCTGGCTATGAGGTCGCAACCTATCCCTCGGCCCAGCATTTATTGGATCGTTCGCCGAACGAAAGTGAATTGGGGTGCATCCTCCTCGACGTACGGCTACCGGGACTAAGCGGTCTGGAGCTTCAACGTCGCTTGGGCGAACTCGGTTCGACCTTGCCGATTGTGTTTCTCACGGGTCACCCGGATATTCCGACCACGGTGCGGACGATCAAGGCGGGTGCGGAGGATTGTCTGACCAAGCCCGTATCGTCGGATGAGCTTCTTCGGGCAATTGAGCGGGCTATTGCGCATCATGAAGTGACGCGTAGGCTGAACAGCAAGCTGGACATGGTTCGCGCTCATATTGGGACATTAACGCCGCGCGAGCGGCAAGTCTTCGAGCTTGTCGTTCGGGGCAAGACCAACAAGCACGTCGCGAACGCGTTGGGCTCGACCGAACGCACCGTCAAAGCCCACCGCCATCGGGTGATGGAGAAAATGCAAGTTCAATCCCTGGCCGAACTTGTCTCCCTCGCCGAGCGGGTCGGCGCATCGGGCGGTACGTCCGGTAACGGATCGACAGCCTAGCCGAGTTTGCCAACGAGTGACGCACGACGGAAATTCGTCACGGCGAGCCTATGTAAGCCCCGCAGATGCTCTCTTGAGCGGCTCGATCAGCGACTTCGCGGAGAACGGCTTTGTGAGATAGGCGACGCACCCGGATTGCTGCGCGGCCACGCGGACGTCAGGGTTGTCATTCCCCGTCATGTAGATGACCGGCACGGAAATGCCAGCAGCCTTTAGGCGATGCCGCAACTCGATGCCTGACGTCCCATCGTTCTGATTAATGTCGAGAATGATGCAAGCTGCATTTTCGAAATCGCCGTGATTTTCGAAAGCCTCCGCAGACAGAAACAGCACGCTGTCGTACCCGTGCTGCCGCAGCAGTCGCTTCACCCCCCTCAGCATCGCGGCGTCATCATCGACGACAAAAACCAGGTTCCGATTTGGCAAGAACGACATCCCTGACCCGCCGCCGAGATAGTCTTGGAGGTCCGCTAGGGAAATCCCATCGCGACCGATTAAACGAGGAACATAGAGCCAGAAGCTGACATGAACCTTACACGCGAGAGCTTATCGCCGAGCCTACGCGAGCCTCGCAAATCAATGCCGACGATATAGCCCCTACGGCAGTGCAAAGTAGGTTGTCAAAAGATAGTATTGTGGTGGTGACCGTTCCCAAATTTGACCACGCAGCTCATGAAAATTCGCCGAGCCCACGCGAGCCTGGCGCGGCGTGTTCTTGTTGATCTAGATCAATAGACAGTCCGCAATGGGTCAATCGCGTCACTTTGACCGTGGGCCGGCCCCTTCCGGTCTACCCCGATCAACCCGCCCCGGCATGTCGGTGCCAGAAGCTGACGGAAGTAAGGCCGCCGACTGAGGCGGCCTTGCTTCTTTTAGGCTGGTTCTGGTGGTTGAAGCCCCGGAGAGGAGAGCCATTCGCTCATATGGGCCGCGGTATCAAGTTGCCTGATCTTTCTAAGCAGTGCGTCCTTCTGAGGACCAGGTTTTACCTCGGCAACTTGGGCTTCGAGCTTGGCTTTCTCGGCTGCGATATTTTCCTCGAACGTGTGGGGAACAGATCGGCGACGCTGCATGATACAACCTCGTGCTTACGGGTCCTGACCGTAGGGTTTGCACTTCCAATCCTAATATGCAGATGCCCGACGGTCGGTTCCGAAGTGAACAATCCAAATTAGACCACTGCGATTTTTGAGCCCGGAAACAGGCCACCAGATCGGCAATCAGAACTTTTCACGAAGGATGCGGCCGATTGTGCGGCGCAATGTCCGATAAGGATCAATCGCTACCGAAATGGGCAGTCCGCACGATGTCCGGTTTACCCCCGTTAGCGACCGAATTGCGGACATCGCTGAAGGTCCGGTTCGTGCCGACAACCGACATCATTGGCGCATTGGACACGGTCAATTCACTTTACGAAGAACCATTCGTTTCATCTCGGCAAGGAGGCGGTAGCCCTCCGCCAGCTGCAACAGGGACTCCCTCTCCGACCCGTGCGGTAAGCCAGCAGCATCTTCACGCAGTGCTTTCGCTAGTTCGTTGCACTGGTCGACGGTTAAGTGTTCCTCTTGCATCACGGCCCTCAGGGCAATCGATTTGGGCAATTCCCAACCAATGTGGCCCGAGGCGTTCCCGGATGGCTTGTTGTCCCGCGCGGATCAGTTTGTCACACTCATGTCACCTGAAGCTATGCATATGCGGCAAGCTCTTCCAAATTCTTATGTAGCTGCCGTTTTTGCATAGTCCTCGCCGGTTTTGTTCCCGAGGATATCCAACTGGTTTGAGCTGCGGCCACGGCGCTAATTATGGACGACCGCCATTGCCCCTTGGGCCAACTGGACCAGATTTGACCTTGATGAAATCATTCGCACTTGCGGGACGCTAAGGCTCGAAAGACGCACGAAATTCGTTCTGACCAATCTCGCGACAACAAACGACTTTTCCGCCTAGGGGAGACCGAAATGCCCTGGAGTAAAGTGGTTACCTTTACCGATCCGTTTCCATGCCAAGCGGCCCTTCAATCCACCAGCCAAGCGGAAGTCCTTCCCACCACGCGGGGCAGCTTTCGAGTCGAAGCGACGCAAATCGGCATGAATAAGTTGCGGATGCAGCGTTTCGAGGTGGCTCTACCGCAGATAAACGCGTTAACAATAGCGCCGGACCGTAAGTCTATCGGCTTCCTCATCGAAGGAAACTCATCGAACTTGCAACACTGCGGCCTTGAAGTCACACCAAACGACATTCTCGTTTACGGTTACGACGTGCTGCACCAACGATCCGCGCCAAACTTTCGGTTCGGGACAATGTCTCTGCCAAAGGCGGATTTCCCTGTCTTGTGCAAAGCGCTCATCGGTCGAGAATTTTTGGAAAAGCCCCGGACCTCGAAGCTTCGTCCCGATCCCGCTCTCATGACGCGACTGCTAACGCTGCACAAGATTGTGGGACAGCTTGCCCACGACGCGCCCGATCTATTGGAGCAGCCGGAAGTGCGGCGGTCACTGGAAGAGCGGCTAATTCACGTCATGGTGCGGTGCCTTGCCGAAGGCGTTGGCGTGCAGACCGCCAGCGGTGCCCATCGCCATGACGCAGTCATCGCGCGGTTCGAGGAATTTTTGGAGTCAAATCGCGACCGCCCCCTTTATCTCACTGAAATCTGTTCGGCCGTCGGCGTTGCTGAGCGAACCCTTCGCGCCTGCTGCGAAGAGCATCTGGGCATGGGACCAATCCGGTTTCTCACCCTGCGCCGAATGCACCTCGTGCGGCGCGCGCTCTTGGGCGCAGAGCCATCTAAGTCAACCGTTACCAGCATCTTGACCGATCACGGCTTTTGGGAGTTCGGACGCTTTTCCGTCGCCTACCGCACGCTGTTCGGGGAAACACCTTCAGAGACATTGCGGTGTCCCGCCGAACATGCCGTCGTCGACCTCGACCGACCCTTATCCCTTTCAGCATAGGATTTCCGGGCGCCTGAATTGGCCTTCTGAGCACAGTCACTTTAATGCGGTGTCCGCTGGGGTCAAAACTCGGAAGTCGGCCCACTTGAACGGCATCCTACACATTTCCGGACTCATGCGCTGCAACAACCGATGTCCCGCGCAGCCCTGATTAGATGATTGCCGCCACTTGCGGCGCCACACAACAGGGGCAGCAGGGCGCAGGGCCTCCTTGCGCGCTAACTACTGCGTGCACGCACCATTGAAGGTGTGGCAATATCGCCCCCAACGACAAAGCCCAAACCGGCGTGATTCGTCCGCAGCACGGCATACACAAATTGCTTTAACCAAGCCCTCCGAGCAGGTTGGAAAATGGGCAAAGCTGAGAGAGTGACTGCGATGGGGTGTCATCGCATGGACAGATCCAGCGGACAGGGCAATCGCGAGTAGAGCTGGCGCGAATTTCATCAACATACTTCTCCTCCCACTTTCGCTTATATTTTGGCTATGATTGCTTCGAGCGGTAGCGAGACGCGATTATCCATTCGCGGCGCGGCGGCGATGACGACGGCCGCCAATGCAGCGGTGGGCAGATGCTGAAGGAGGTTTGGTGCCACCAGCAGAAGGACGGCGATGGCAAGTGCGCCGACGACGCTGGTTAGTTGGGTACGGGCGCCGGCGGCTTCTGCAACGGGGGTACGCGAAGCGCTGCTGCTGATCGAGAAGCCCTGAAAAAAGCCGGTTGCCAGATTAGCGGCGCCAAGCCCCACCATCTCCTGGCTGGGATCGACATGCGTACCCAATCGTGCAGCATAGGCACGCGAAAGCACGCTGGTGTCAGCAAATGATACGAGCGCGATTGCGCAACCGCCGATGAGCACCGGAAATAGATCGTTATAGCCGATCCAGGGAATGGCGAAACCGGGCAGACCTTGAGGAAGAGGACCCAATACCTTCACGCCGTGACGGGTCCCAAGATCAAGCGCAGCGACGACCGCAGTTGCCCCAACTACCGCAATCAGGATTCCTGGAAGCCGTTTGTTGTCCTTGAGCAGCAGGATGACCATCAACGTGCCGAGCCCAATCTCTAAGGCGACCCAGTTTGTCCTTCCTTCAAGGATTGCACTGGCGATCGCCCATAGGTTCCGCAAAGGTCCTTCGCTCTCAATCGAGAAGCCGAAGAACTTCGGCAGTTGGCTGATCAATACGGTCAATGCAATTCCGTTCATATAGCCGTACCGTATCGGCTTGG
The DNA here is from genome assembly GCA_963822795.1 of uncultured Alphaproteobacteria bacterium. Classification (GTDB taxonomy): domain Bacteria; phylum Pseudomonadota; class Alphaproteobacteria; order Rhizobiales; family Xanthobacteraceae; genus Bradyrhizobium. The sequence continues at coordinate 3,805 of CAWGJM010000046.1, read as the reverse complement.
AGAGAAGCTCTGTGACAAAACCCAGGCGCGCGATGCCGGCTAGAATGCATACCGTCCCTGAAACGATCGCCATCATGGCAGCGAGCGTCGCGGCGCGAAGAGGATCGCCACCAGACAACGGTAACACAACGCCGAGGATAACAGCTGCCAGTGCCGAGTCCGGTCCCAGAACGAGGATGCGGCTGGGGCCGAACAACGCGTAGACCAACAGCGGTACAATCGTTGCGTACAGACCATGGATGCCAGGCAAGCCCGACGCTACCGCGTAGGCAATTCCAACCGGGACCAGCATTCGTCGCCAGGACGAGTCCAGCGAAGATATCATGCGGAAGCCACGCCGCCTCATATCGACGAAGGGTTTCGATTCCCGGCAGCCAGTGCATCCAATGCTTCATTGGCGGTCACTTCCAGACCCGGCCGGGCTCGCTGGCCACGCGCATGCGTTGGCCGCGATTGACCCAGCTAGAGCCCAGTCCAGACTGTTGCGTCCCTCGGCAAGCGGAAAAATGTCACATGTCCGCTCATTCGCTTCAATTTTTGGCACGTCCGCGGCGTGTCCGGCTAGGGTCAAACTCGCCATTCTGACGGCGCGTCGTCCATTTCCGATCTACCCTGCTTCCTGCGCCAACCAGGCAGACACAACGCGCGAAACATCAGTAGTGGCTGGGAATCGGCTGGCCGGCGCTCAGACCCTCGCTGGCATCCTTAGGCCGCCGCTGCGCCTTGGGAATCTTCGGCAAGTCTATGTCGACCTTCTTATATGGGATACCGTCGAGCAGATGCCGGATCAGGTTTAGCCGGGCGCGACGTTTGTTGTCAGCGGGGACGATGTACCAAGGCGCCCATGACGTGTGGGTCGCCTCGATCATGCGCTGGTAGGCCACCGTGTAATCCCACCAGCGCCGTACCGATTCAGTGTCCATCGGACTCAGCTTCCAGTGTTTCACCGGGTCTTTGATCCTGGCCTCAAACCGGCGCCGTTGCTCGTCCTGGCTTACATCGAGAAAGTACTTGCGCAGGATGATGCCGTTGTTGACGATCATCTCCCGCTCGACCACGGGGACCATTGTTAGGAACCGCTCGTACTCCTCGTCGGTGCAAAAACCCATCACTCGCTCAACCCCGGCCCGGTTGTACCAGGAGCGGTCGAAGAGGACGATCTCGCCCGCCGCCGGAAATTGGGCGATGTAGCGCTGAATGAAAACCTGGGTCTTTTCGCGGTCGGAGGGGGCGGGCAGTGCCACGTGCCGGTAGACGCGCGGGCTGGTGCGTGCGGTGATCCGGCTAATCGCGCCGCCCTTGCCCGCCGTGTCTCGGCCTTCGAAGACCACAATGACGCGTTCTCCCTTGTCTTTGACCCAGGTCTGCAGCCGGGTTAGCTCGACCTGAAGCTTCGAGAGCTCCTTCTCAAATTCCTTGCGGCTTATCTTGCCGGACGCTGCCCGCGCCTCGTCCATCTGCTCGTCTTTCGGCATTTGAAAATCTCCCTGTCACAACATGCTCGTCTGGTCCGCCCAATTCGAATCGGCTGCTCAGCAGGACGCGCCTTCAACTATCGATCCGTAGTAAACTGTCCAACGTCTTAGTGCGGTCGAGTCCGCCGACTTTTTCTTCGAGCCCCTCGGCCCGCAATAAATCACGCGCCGATCCATGGGCGCCAACAATGCGCAGGGCAATGCCGTGACGCGTAAGCTCGGTATGCAACTCGTGCAGCATACGGGAGCCGGCGAGATCAATATATGGCGCGGCGGAAAGATCGCAGGCGACCAGACGGACGGCCGCAGGGCCAGCCTCGCGTAGGCGATCCAAGACCGAGTCCAGTACGGTGTCGGCATTGACGTAAATCAGCGATGCTTCGGGACGAAAAGCGATCACACCGGACAGCGGCTCATTCTCCGGATGGCGATCCAGGTCAGAATAGGAGTTGGTGCCGGGCACGTGACCAAGAAACGCTATATGCGGGCGCGACACCCGGGCGAGCATCAATAATATCGAGGCCAGTGCGGCGAGTAGGATACCTTGAAGTATTCCAAGAAGCAGCACTCCGACGAGCGCGAGGGCTGCAGCTGAGAAATCCAATCGGCTCACCCGGAACATACGGAACAGAGCCGGAAAATCCAGCAACCCATATACCGCGGTCAGCACTACAGCTGCCAACACCGCCTTCGGGAGATTTTCGAGAAAGCCGGTCAGAAAGAGCAGGCAAAGCGCAAGCGTCACCGAGGCAAAGACAAGCGCCAGCGCAGTGCGTGCGCCCGCCTTGTCATTCACGGCCGATTGCGACAGTCCGCCGGCTACAGGGTAGCCATGCCCCATAGCCGCTGCGAAATTCGCTGCGCCGATGCCCAGAAGCTCCTGCCTCGGGTCCAGAGTGTATCCGTGCTTCGCTGCGAAAGTGCGAGCAGCAGAGACACCTTCGATATAGGCTAGGAGCAAACAGCCAGCGGCCAACGGAATTATTCCCTCCACGTCACGTAACCTGAGGGTCGGGCCTGCCAAGGTGGGTAAGCCCGCCGGAATCTCTCCTGTTATTGGCACCCCAAGCGCAGGAAGCCTCAGTAGGGTAGCGGCAATGATCGCCAACATGACAACCCCGAGCGCAACCGGTTTTCCCGGTAACAAGCGCTCGCCGATTACGATCAATCCGATCGCGATGATGCCGACGACAAGAACGAGGTACTGCATCTGACCAAGCTGCCCGGCCAGCAGAAACGCGCGCTCGAAAAAATTGTGACCGCCGCCTTTCACGCCGAATAGGCTCGGCATTTGGGTCATAGCTATGGTCAATCCCGCACCGGCCTTGAAACCCACAAGGATGCTATCGCTGATCAATTTCACCAGCACGCTCAGCCGCAACAGCCATGCAAGCAAGCTGAGCGCCGCCACGGTAAAGGCAGCGAGACTGGCAATCTGCGCGTATCGTTGCATATCTCCGCCGGCCATTTCCCCCACCGTTCCGGCAATCATAAGGGAAATGGCAGAGGTGGGTCCGATCGCAAGCTGACGTGAAGAACCAAGGAAGGCGTAACCGACGCCGCCAAGCAGGTAGCCATAGATTCCAACCTGCGGCGGCAAGCCGGCGAGCCCCGCATAGGCGAGCGACACCGGTATCGCGTATGCAGCGAGTGTGATCCCGGCAATCGCGTCCGAGGGAAGCCAGGCAAGGCGGTAGTTGGCAAGCCAGCTCGTGGGCGGAAAGAGCCGCGTCCATTTTGTTTGCTGAAATGACGATAGCTTCACGTGAATCGCCCTCGTCGTGCGGCTAGCCGATCGCGCGCTGCGTCTCGCAACGAAGCAACACAATCAGCAGCCCGATAACCAGAATGCCAAGCGCGCCTAGCGTAAGGCCCATCTCGCGCAGGTGATCGTCCGTCAAGTCTCGCAGAACAGCTTGGTCGATATCGTTATCCCGGAACGCAGCTTCAAAGCGTTCGAGGCCAAGGCTCCGTAACCAATTCGCAAGATCCATAATGGCGCCTCCGAACCCGGCAACCGCTCGCACCATACCCCTTGGGATCGGATCGCAACAGCTTGGTCGCGGTCGTGGCGCAACGTTTCCCATTCCCCCGTGACCGCCTATGCGAAATCGGCATGGTTGCGTCGGGGGTACGATCTGCTCTCGCAAGCAGGCTTGATGTTCAAGCCGGATAAAATCGGCTCAAGGTGCGTAGCCATCGGTGTCCGAGATGGGTCATTCGCGTCGGTTTGGCGCTCAGCCCGCTACTTGCGGTCTACCCCAATGAACGGACTTCGCGAGACCGGCCCGGCTGGTCCGTTTTGTGCCACTAACAGACGTACGGCGCGA